>CAWETR010000014.1:0-353058 GCA_963811975.1 uncultured Alphaproteobacteria bacterium | reverse complement strand
TCGCCCGCCTGCGCCTCGCCGGTCACCGTATTGATGATCGGCGTGCTGAGGCGCTCATGGACCGTGACCACGAGGCGATATTTCGGGGTCGGGGACGAGCCTGTGCCATTCAGGGCAAAGATCAGTTCGTTTTCGAGATAATGACCAATTCGATGGGAATCGGCTCAACCTTGATCGCTTGCATGTCGGGCACGATCGCGCCGCCGCCGATCTTGGGTCCGTAAAGCGGCTCGAAGAACACAGCCGGACAAGCCCACGGCAAGCAAAAGAACAGAGGCAAATCCGGTAATTGCTTTCCGAACCCAGGCGGTCCGATCAGACGACGACATTGACGATCCTTTGCGGCACGACGATGATTTTCTTCGGCGCCCGACCTTCAAGAGCGCGTTGCACACTGTCCAATTTCAACACCGCCGCCTCGATATCGCTCGAAGTCGCGTCGCGGGCGATCGTCAGATCCGCGCGCTTTTTCCCGTTTACCTGCACCGGAAGCATTAGCACGTTGTCCACGACAAGAGAATGATCCGCAGCCGGCCAGGGCAATTCCGCTATGGGGCGCAATACGCCGAGTTCTGCCCAGCACTCCTCACCGAGATGCGGCATCATCGGCGCAAAAAGGTGAACGAGAAATCTTTCCTGATTCCTTAAAGGCGGCGCGGACGTCATCGCCGGATTGGTCCGTGTCCACCGAACCGAGCAGCGCGGTTAGCTGATTGGCGAGCTGATAGACCTGGGCGACGCAGCGGTTGAAGCGAAGGCGTTCGAGATCGTCTTCCGCCTTGATCAGGCTTGCATGAGCGGCACGCCTTATGCTCTGTGCGAATTCGCCGATCTGCGCCGGCGCGTTGGCGACGCCTTGGCTGAAATCCGCGATCTCGCCGATCAAACGCCAGAGGCGCTGAACGAATTAGGCGGCCCCTTGGACACCCTCTTCGGTCCAGATGACATCGCGATCCGGCGGGAAATCGGACAGCATGAACCAGCGCGCCGTATCAGCGCCGTAAGCGCCTATGATGTCGTCGGGATCGATCGTGTTCCGCTTGGATTTCGACATCTTTTCGATGAAGCCGATGTCCACGGGCCGAACCGTCGTTAAAAGCGAAAAGGCGCGGCACGGTCAGCGCCTAGGGTCTCGAAGCAGAACTTCGGTTGGCGACAGCCACCGCGCCATCGGGCAGCGCGATAGGTTTCGTGAACGACCATGCCTTGCGTGAACAGGCCGGCGAATGGCTCCTTGACGCCGACCCTGGCCGGTTTCCTTCATGGCTCGCGTAAAAAAGCGCGAATAGAGCAAATGCAAAATGGCGTGCTCAATTCCGCCGATATATTGGTCCACCGGCAGCCAATGGATCGACCGAAGCTCGGGTCGTTGGCTCCTTTTCATTGTTTGGATCGGTAAAGCGCGCGAAATACCACAGATGAAAATCACGAAAGTGTCCATCGTGTCGGTTTCGCGGCGCCCCCCGCAGGCCGCGTTGCGGGCAATCGACAATTCTTCCAGGTCGGATGCCGGTCGAGCGGATTTCAGGGCGCATCAAAGGAAACATCCACGACGGCAGCGTGATCGGCAGCTAGATCTTTTGGCGCCGGAAACAATCCCGCAGACCTCGCAATGAATGATCGGAATGGGGCAGCCCCAATAGCGCTGCCGGGAAACGCCCCAGTCGCGCAGACTTGAAGTTGACTTTCCTCTTGTGCGCGCGGCCTGCCGTCGAGCAATTTACCAATTCCAGCCGGCGAATGAGACCTCGTCCTGCGCCTCCTTCGGCGCCCGGCAATCCGTTCGAGGAAACGCGAATTGATCAAGAACGACCGTCGCCATCATAGGCTGTGTCGGTCAGCGCGAATGACGCCGGATCGACGCCCTCGGGACAGACCAACGATGGTGTGAGCCCAGAGGCCGTAGAGCGCGCGCGAAATCGAAATCGCGCTGATCGTGCGCGGGGCAGCCGAAAATCGCTCCCGTGCCATAATCCATGAGGACGAAATTGGCGACATAGACGGGAATCGACCATCTGCAGATCGAACGGATGGAGCGACGCGCAAGCCGGTGTCGAACCCCTTCTTCTCCGCGGTTTCCAGCCCCCGCACGACTGAGGTCCCGGTCCGGCGAGGGCGCTCGTCGATGAAGGCGCCCCAGCGATGGTTATCGTCGAAGCCAATGGGGCCACTCCGAGGGGATGATCCGGCGACAGGAGCGATGAATTCGCGACAAACAGGGTGTCCGGACGGGTCGTATAGACGTCGATTTCGATTTCGGACGCCGGGGCGGCTGTTGTAGAGCGCGAAGCGGACCAGGAGCGCCTTCAGACCGCCCAATCCAGTTCTTTTGCATGAGCCGGACTTTTTCCGGCCAGCGATTGAAAATTGAGGGCATCCAGCAAATCTTCGGAAAAGGCCGTGATCTGGAAAAACCATTGCGTCAATTCCCGCTGCTCGACCAAGGCGTTTGAACGCCAGCCGCGGCCGTCGATGACCTGTTCGTTGGCAAGGACGGTCTGGTCCACTGGATCCCAATTGACCTTGGCGTTCTTGCGGTAGACCAATCCCTGTTCAAGCATATCGAGGAACATCGACTGCTGATGCTTGTAATAGCTCGGGTCGCAAGTCGCGATTTCGCGCGACCAATCGATCGAAAGACCCATGGCTTCGGTTGCTTCCGCATGGTCGCGATGTTGGCGTAAGTCCATGTCGCGGATGGGAGCTGTTGAGCCGGGCGGCGTTTTCGGCAGGCATGCCAAACGCGTCCCAGCCCATCGGGTGCAAGACATTGAATCCCTTGGCCCGCATGACCCGCGCGACACGTCGCCCATCGCATAATTGCGGACGTGGCCCATGTGAATGCGGCCCGACGGATAAGGAAACATCTCCAGGACGTAATATTTCGGACGCAGGTCTTCGTTGCTGGTTTGAACGTCTCTCGTTCCCGCCAATTTTGCCATTTGGGCTCGACTTCACGGGCGTTGTAACGCTCAGCCCGTATTGCCATTTCCATTTCCACATGACATCCGAATTTGCTCGCAATGAGCATGATTTCCGCGCGGCGGTCAATTGTTTAACTGGGCGACCGGACGCCCTGTTTCAGCGGGCTTGATTTGACGAAATTCCGCTTCTAGATCTAACGCCGACGCATACGCGGGCGCCGGAGAAGGCTTCGTTTTTCGGCTCGACGCGCCGCCGGGAAGGCGTGAATGATCGTGAAAAGGTGAGCTCCCTTGGAATCAGTTTCCCTTAGCCAGTCCATGCCGCCGGGCCTTGCGGATGTTCGCGCGCGGATTGCCCGCGCGTGCCGGGATTTCGGTCGCCTCGAAAGTCCGTCGAGCTTATTTGCGTTTCAAAAGGTTTCGTCGCCGAGGATATATTACCTATCCTCGCGGCCGGCGAAACAGCCTTCGGCGAGAACCGGGTCCAGGAAGCCAAGGAAAAGTGGCCGCAACTTCGCACGCAATATCCAGGCGTGGCCCTCCATCTCATTGGTCCGCTGCAATCCAACAAGGCGGCTGAGGCCGTGGCGCTTTTCGACGTGATCGAAACGATCGATCGGCCGAAAATCGCGATGGCGGTCGCCGCCGCGATGCGGGCGAGCGGCAAAAAACCTCGATTGTTCATTCAGGTCAATACTCGGCCGAGGAGCCTCAGAAGGCGGGGGTTGCGCCGCGCGAGCTGGGCGCGCTGCTGTCGGTTTGCCATGAGGAGGCGGACGTGAAGATCGACGGCCTGATGTGCATCCCGCCCGCGGATCAGCTGGCCTCGCCTTATTTCGCTTTGCTGCGGCAATTATCCAGGCAGTTTGGCCTGAACGAGCTTTCGATGGGCATGAGCAACGACTTTGAATTGGCGATTCAATTGGGCGCCACGAAAGTCCGCGTCGGTTCGGCTATTTTTGGCGAGCGGCGGACGAAAATATCGCCGATGACGAGTTGAAGCTTGGTTCTGAGCCGGAATTGAATTTTGCGCAAATCGTCGGCGGCAAGAGCAATGCATCCTGCGGTCGGTCGATAGCTGTCTTGCGAGATGTGAACAAAGATGGCGCTGCCTCGCCCCAGAATGCGGGGACGACGATTGAAATCGACAATTCCGACGAGGTCATAGAGATCATCGTTGCGCCAGAGCTCTTCCGCCCGGAAGGAAAATGGCAAGCGGATCAATTGATTGTATTCGCGGCATCGGGGGTCGTCGCACCAGCCGTCCGCTTTGGAAATCGGGCGGCAATCGGCGCGGAGATCTTCCGACAATCCGGCCGTTCATCCAGGCGAGGATATGAAAGCGGCCGATTGGGGTGATGGAATTGCCTTCGCGGCTTTTGACGCCGACGCCATTGAGGCCCAGGGAGCAACGAAAGGTCTGGAAACCGATCCTGAATATTCCGTTCGGCGCTCTCCCGGGCAATCGGGGCAAGGCGCGAACCTGAGCGCGCGAAATATTCGTTGGACCACGGGCGCAGAAGACGTCCGCCTTTTGACGACGGCCGCGATATAGCGTAGATTTCAGTCCGCATAAAAGGAATTTAGCCTCTTTTACCGGGTTGGCCCTCCATTACTAGCATTTGCGCCGGTAACAGGATCCTTCATGTCGCAAGTTCGCCGGATTTTAATTGTCGACGATGATGCCCTCTTGCGCCTTTCTTTGGTTGAGCAGCTGACGGTCCATCAGGAATTTGTCGCGGCTGAAGCGGCGGATGTCGCCCAGGCGCTCACGGTTGTTCAGCGGGAGCCGATTGACCTGGTCATCATGGATGTCGGCCTCCCGGATGGCGATGGGCGCGAGGCTGTAAAGCGTCTTCGCGCGGGTGGTTTCCAAAAGCCTATCATTCTGCTGACGGGGCGTGATCTCCGAAAGCGATATCGTTTCCGGATTCGATTAGGGAGCCAATGATTACGTCAGCAAGCCGTTTCGCTTCGCTGTTTTGCTGGCGCGCATTCGCGCCCATTTGCGGCAGTATGAATTCAGCGAGGATGCGACCTTTGAAATCGGCTCGTATCTTTTTCATCCGAGCGCGAAAGTGTTGATCGGCAAGAACGGCGAGAAATTACGGCTGACGGAAAAGGAAACGGCGATCCTGCAATATTTGAACAGAGCCAAGGGTATCGTCGTTTCTCGCGAAGATCTGCTGCGCGACGTTTGGGGCTACAATTCCAATGTCACGACGCATACGCTGGAAACGCATATCTATCGCCTGAGGCAAAAAATCGAACCGGACCCGGCGAGCGCTCGCCTCCTTCTCACGGATGCGGGCGGCTATCGCCTGGCGATCTGAACGCGAGAACAGAGTAGTTTTTCGTAAGACGATTTGGGAATGTTCATGTCCTTGGACCGCCACGTTACAGCTCTCGCGCGCCTTCCTATTTTCTCGGGCTTTTGAACCGGAAGCGTTGCGATTGGTCGCTTTCGCAGCAGAGCCGGTGAAATTTAGCGCCGGGGACGTCATGGTTCGCCACGGCGAAAACTCGAATGGCGGATTTCTGATTCTTACCGGATCGATCATTCTCGACCTCGGTCATGGTTCGATGGAAGTGGGCAAGATCATCGGTCCCGGCGCGCTGATTGGCGAAATGGCGTTGCTCACGCCTACAACTGAGCCGGCTACCGCGATTGCACGTGAAAGTTCGACCGTCCTGAAAATTCCACGCACTTTGATTTGACGCGTCCTCGACGAGTTTCCAGAAAGTGCGAAGCGGGCCTCGCACGCGTTGCGCCTTCAGATCGAGAATTTTGGACGGGACCTTGAAAACCTTCGGCAGATCACTTGACGGCGATCGCTATTTGACAGGCCGCCAACTGTCTGCCGAATTCTAGAATTTCAACTTCAAACTGACCGGAACGTGATCGGACGGCCGCTCCCAGCCACGCGCTTCCCGAAAATTTCTATTCCCTCAAGGTGCGGGTCTAGCGCTGGCGACGCCCAGATATGGTCGAGGCGGCGTCCCTTGTCCGCTTTGGCCCAATCGGCGAGCGATAGCTCCACCAAGTGTAAAGCTTTTCCTCGATCGGGGTATAACGCCGCAATGTGTCGATCCACGATCCATTTGCAATGATGGACTTGAGTTTGTCGGTTTCGATCGGTGTATGGCTGACCACGGGCAATAAGGCCTTGCGATTTCAGACGTCGTTTTCATAGGGCGCGACATTCAGATCGCCGACCAGGATCGAGGTTCCTTGTGAAATGATCGCCAGCGCCCAATGATACATCTCGTCCAAAAAGGCGAGCTTATGGGCGAATTTCACGTTTTTTACGGGGTCCGGTTCATCGCCGCCGGCCGGAACATAGAGATTATCGATCCGGATTGAACGATCCGCGATCTCAATCGACGCGGAAATATGGCGGGCATCGCCGACCTGGCAAAAATCCTTGCGCTCGATATTGGTCAATGGCAGTCGCGATATGATGGCCACGCCGTGGTAGCCCTTTTGCCCATTGATCGCGATGTGTTCGTAGCCAAATTTACGAATGTCGGCGGCAGGAAATTCGCTGTCGCGACATTTCGTTTCCTGAAGGCAAAGAACATCCGGCTGATGTTGGTCGAGGAAGGTTCCGACCTGAGCGATCCGCAGGCGAACGGAATTGATGTTCCACGTGGAAATTTTGAGATCACTTTAACCCCCGGGGCGGACCTCATAAAGCGCGGCCATGCGACTAAGCCCAAGAGGACGGAGGAATTAAGCCGCCAATGCAAAACTGCGAATTGATTTCACGTGAAACATTGTAGCCGAGAGCGATCAATTCTGCATCGGCCAGAAGGTCGTGGGCGGAATACGAAAAAGATTGCGGTCCGGAACGGTTTTCAGGTCGACATTATGCAGCGTGACCAGGGTTTGGTAGCCCTGCGGATCAGTGACCTCCCATTGTTGCAAAGCGAAGGCTTGGCGGTCGAAATTGAGCTTGATTGTGGACGTCCCACCGAATGTCGAATTATCCTCGATCGTTATGGTGGTCGATTTGGGGTCCAGAGACGTTGGCTATTTTCACGTCCCTTTTCAATTTGAGGACTCATCCTTCAGGAGAAATTTCAGTGGGGTCTGGCTGACAAAATAAAGCTGCCGGTTTTGGAGCTTGCGGTCTCTAATCGCCACCGAAACGCCGTCGGCGATGATTTCCATTGTCGCGGGGAGGGCATATTCGAAGCGCAGACGCCCGGGCTTGAGAACATAGAGCTTGCCCTCGGAACGCCTTCCGTCAGCGCCGATCTGAACGAAATCGGCGGGTCATGACCTGCGCCGAATTGAAATAGTCGTTGGCCATTTGAATCGCCGCTTGCGGGTCGGGCGGCTCCGGCGAATCTTTTGCCGCCGCGCCAGATTTGACGGCGGGTTTTTTGTCGGGCGTTGGGAGTTTTTCCGCGGTAGCGCTTCCGATCAACGCCATTGTCGCGAGAGCGCCGAGAAACAAAAACAGACCGCGCTTCATTTTCGTGCTTCGCCTCTGATCCGAATGTAATTGATCCTGGCCGGTTCCGTAGCGCTCCGACCATGGTTCGCTTACCGTCATCTGACGCCTGCGCCTAGGGTCTAAGCGCTTGTTGTGGCGGCAATGCGGAGAACTTCACTCGCCCATCTCGAAGGCGCCGCGATCGACGCCTCCGCCGGCGAGGATCTGGCGCTTGCCGGCGTGGTTGGCGGCGCCGACGACGCCTTCCTTCTCCATGCGCTCGACCAGCGAGGCGGCCTTGTTGTAGCCCACCGACAGCCGGCGCTGCACATAGGAGGTCGAGCATTTCTTGTCGCGCAGCACGATCGCCACCGCGCGGTCGTAGAGGTCGCCGGCCTCGTCGTCGGCCGCATAGGACGCAGGCGTCGGCCTCGTCGTCGCTTTCGTCGTCCTCGACCGTCACCGAATCGAGATAATCCGGCTGGCCCTGCATCTTCAGATGCGCCACCACTTTCTCGACGTCGGCGTCCGACACGAACGGCCCATGCACGCGCGAGATCCGGCCGCCGCCGGCCATATAGAGCATGTCGCCCTGGCCCAGCAGCTGCTCGGCGCCCATCTCGCCCAGAATGGTGCGGCTGTCGATCTTGGAGGTCACCTGGAACGAGATGCGGGTCGGGAAATTGGCCTTGATCGTGCCGGTGATGACGTCCACGGAAGGCCGCTGCGTCGCCATGATCAGGTGGATGCCGGCGGCGCGCGCCATCTGGGCGAGGCGCTGGATCGCGCCCTCGATCTCCTTGCCCGCGACCATCATCAGATCGGCCATCTCGTCGACGATCACCACGATATAGGGCAGGACCGAGAGGTCCATCTGCTCCTGCTCGTAGATCGCCTCGCCGGTCTCGCGGTCGAAGCCGGTCTGCACCACGCGCGAGATGATCTCGCCCTTCGCTTTGGCTTCGGTGACGCGGGCGTTAAAACCGTCGATGTTGCGCACGCCGAGCTTGGACATTTTCTTGTAGCGGTCCTCCATCTCGCGCACGGCCCATTTGAGGGCGACGACGGCCTTCTTGGGGTCGGTGACGACGGGGGTGAGGAGGTGCGGGATGCCGTCATAGACGGACAGCTCCAGCATTTTGGGATCGACCATGATGAGGCGGCACTCCTGCGGCTTGAGCCGATAGAGCAGCGACAGGATCATGGTGTTGATGGCGACCGACTTGCCGGAGCCGGTGGTTCCGGCGACGAGCAGGTGCGGCATCTTGGCGAGATCGACGATGACCGGCTCGCCGCCGATGGTCTTGCCGAGCGCGATGGCGAGCTTGTGCTTGGTCTCGGCGAAATCGGGCGAGGCGAACAATTCGCGCAAGTAAACGGTCTCGCGGCGTGGGTTGGGCAGCTCGATGCCGATGGCGTTGCGGCCGGGCACCACGGCGACGCGGGCGGAGACCGCCGACATCGAGCGGGCGATATCGTCGGCGAGCCCGATCACCCGCGACGACTTGATCCCCGGCGCCGGCTCGAACTCGTACAGCGTCACAACAGGACCGGGATGGGCGTTGAGCACGTCGCCGCGCACGCCGAAATCCTCCAGCGTTTTTTCGAGCGCGTCGGCGTTGACCTCGAGCTGGTCTTCCGGCTCCTCCTCGAAGGGCTGGACCGGAGGCATCGCCAGCGTCTCGACCGAGAGCGGCTCATAGGGCGCCGAAGCGATGTCGAGCCGTTCGAGGAAGCCGCCATTGGGCGTCTTGACCCGCCGGAACGGCTTGGCGGGTTCGCTCGACAGCGCCGCTTCGGCGGCGGGCTCGGGGACAGTTTCGACCGGCGTGGCCACCGCCTTGACGCGCAGGCGCATCTTGGCCGGCTTTTCGGATTCGGCGACCGGCGCGGCATGGATCGGCGCACGCGCGAGCGGCTGGGCCTGCGCCGGGGCGGCGGCTGGCGCTGGGGCGGTGATGCCTCCAAAGCCGACGCTGAAGGAGAAGCGCGCGCCCATCGCGGCGAAGGCGTTGAACCCGGTCGCGGGCGCGACGACGACAGGGGCTGCGGGAATGGCCGGCGCAGGAACGGCAGCCGGTTCCGGCGCGGGCTGCGGCTTGACGCCATTGCGCTCCTGCATCACGCGGTCCGGCGTGCGGGCATAGCGCACCCGGGGTTTCGGGGCGTCGATGGCGTGGGATTGCGCGAGGCGGGTTTCCTCAAGCCGCCGCGCCTGTTCCTCGGCCTTGAGGCGCGTTTCCTCTTCGGCGAGCCGAGCGGCTTCCTCGACGGCGCGGCGCTGCGCCTCTTCTTCGGCTTTGCGCCGGGCGATCGAGGCTTCGGGGGTCCGGGTGAAGCGCACGTTCGGCTGGTCCGCGCGCGACAATTGCGGGGCGGAATCCTCATGCGGCGAATCGGCCGCGCCGTCGATGCGGAACTGCGGCGCCGTCTGCAACGCGGCCGAGAGAATCTCGCGCGATTTCTGCGCGGCCGCGGCTTCGAGCCGGTCGCGCCCGAAATCGTCGAAGGGAACCGGTGGCGGCGCCCAATCGGCCTTCGGCGCGGTCTCGTAAGGCGCGGCGGCCTGCGGAGACGGCGAAACGAATTGCGGCGAGACGAATTCCTGCCCGGGTTCGACGAAAACCGAGAGCGGACGGCGCACATAGGGGCGATAGGGCGAAGCCTCGGATTCAGGCTCCTCATCCCACGCCGGCAAATCGAAATCGGCGTCGATCTGGTGCATTTCCATGCCGTCCAGGCCGAACGAGGCGCGTTGGGAAAGGGACGCCGTGCGGTCGGCGCGCCGGCCAGCGCCGAAAAAGCGCGCGAGCCATTGGTCGAGAGTCATCAACATATACGCTTCGCCTTGGGTATTCTGAACGACGCCCCGGCCGGGGGACCCTGGCGAGAGTCGGGGGCGTTTCGTCGGCGAGAATGACGCCCGCACGGTTAACGCCCGGTTTCGCGACCGCCCCTTTCGGCGCGCTTTCACGCTCTGACCAATCGGTAACTTGCCCGCCGCCGACGGATGGCTGATGTTGCGGCGGACCCGGCTAAAGCGAGGCGAGATGAGAATTCCGAGGGGGCGGGGCGGCAAGGCCTGGGGACGTCTGTTCCGCACGACCGCCTTCAAACTGGCCATCGCCTATTTTGTCATCGTCGGCCTCGGCTTCACTCTGGTGCTCGACCGGGTCGGCGAGAACGTGCGCGACCTGATCGACGCGCAGATGCGCCAGACCATCGACGCCGAGATCAAGGGCCTGGCCGATCAATATGCCGAGGGCGGCCTCAACCAGCTCGTCTCGGTGGTCGAGCGCCGCTCGCGCACGCCGGGGTCCTCGATCTACCTCGTCTCCGCGCCCAATGGCGTCGCCGTCGCCGGCAATGTCATCGATCTTCCGGCTGGCGTGTTCGACCAGAAGGAGGCGGTCGAGACGACCTACGAGCGGCTTGGCGAGCCCAATGTCGAGCGGCGCGCCATCGCCCGCGTCTTCAAGCTGCCCGGCAATTTCCGGCTGCTGATCGGCCATGATCTCGAGGACCGCGAAAGGCTGCGCCACATTCTCGGCTCGGCTTTGTTCACCTCGCTGCTCTGGCTGCTGGTGATCGCGACCTGCGGCGGCCTGTTCGTCGCGCGCCGCCTGCTCCAGCGCGTGGACGTCATGAGCGCCAAGGCCGCGACCCTGCTGCAGGAGGATCTGACCGGGCGCCTGCCGCTCTCCGGCGCCGACGACGAACTGGACCGTCTTGCGCGCAACCTCAACGCCATGCTCGATCGAATCGCCAGCCTGATGGAGGGCATCCGGCAGGTCTCGGACAATATCGCCCATGACCTGCGCACGCCCCTGACCCGGCTGCGCAACAATGCCGAACAGGCCTTGCAGATCGACGCCCGGCCGGACGGCAGCCGCGCCGCGCTCGAGCAGGTGATCGAGGAGGCCGACGGGCTGATCCGCATCTTCAACGCGCTGCTGATGATCGCCCGCGCCGAATCGCAGACCTCGCGCGAGAATTTCTCCGATCTCGACGCATCCGAACTCGCCCGCGACATGGCCGAACTTTACGAGCCGGCGGCGGAGGACAAGGGCGTCGCCTTGCGTATCGAGGCCGATCATCCCGCGCCGATTCGCGGCCAGCGCGAGCTGATCGGGCAGGCGCTCGCCAATCTGATCGACAATTCCCTGAAATATGGCGCGCCCGAGCTTCCGGGCGCGCCGTCCGAAGTCGCCGTCTCCGTTGCGCTGGTCGACGACAAGGTGGAAATTGCGGTCGCCGACCGCGGGCCGGGCATTCCGGCGCCTGAGCGGCTGCGGGTTCTCGAGCGCTTCGTCCGGCTGGAGGCCTCGCGCACGCGCCCGGGCTCGGGCCTCGGCCTCTCGCTCGCCGCCGCCGTGGCGCGGCTTCACGACGGAGTCTTGCGCGTCGAGGACAATGCGCCCGGCTTGCGGGTTGTATTGGTTCTGCCGCGCCGCAAGGAGGGGAGCGCCCCGCCATGAAAACCAGAGCCATGACGATCAAGGCAAAGACACGCGATTCCCTGTCCTGCCCGCGTCCGGTCAAACGGACGGCCGCCCGCGCCCGGGTCGCGGAATGTCTTGCCTCTGCGGGCGAGGAGGTCGCGTCGGCTTTGCGCGCCTTGCCGGACTGGCCCCAGCTGGAGGAGGTTCTGGCCGGGATCGCCGACCAGTCGCCCTTCCTGTGGGGGCTGGCGCGGCGCGACCCGGCGCGGCTGCTGCGCCTGCGCCGGCTGGCGCCCGAGACCGCGCTGGAGGAGACCTTGCGCCGGCTGGCCGCCTGCCACGCCGACGACTGCACCGAAGCCCAGGCGATGAGCCTGCTGCGCAAGGCGAAGCAGGAGACGGCCCTGATCGTCGCTTTGGCCGATCTCGCCGGGGAATTCGACGTCGTCGCGGCGACGAAGGCGCTGTCGCGCGCGGCCGACCGTTTCGTCGCCACGGCGCTGCGCGTCGCCTTGCGGCTTTCCGGCGACCGGCTGGCGCTCGCCGACGCGGGCGAGCCCGAAGCCAATTGCGGCCTCGTCGTGCTGGCGCTCGGCAAGCACGGCGCGATGGAGCTGAACTATTCCTCGGACGTCGATCTCGTCGTGTTCTACGAGCTGCGCTCGCCGGTCCTTGGCGCGGGGCCCGGGGTCAAGGCCAATTCGCTGCGCATCGTCCAGCATCTGGTCAAGCTGCTGCAGGAGCGCACCGGCGACGGCTATGTGCTGCGCGTCGACCTGCGCCTGCGGCCCGACCCCGGCTCGACCGCCGCCGCCGTCTCGCTCGACGCCGCGCGGCATTATTACGAGACGCTCGGCCAGAACTGGGAGCGCGCCGCCATGATCAAGGCGCGCCCGGTGGCGGGCGATCTTGCGCTGGGCTTCGACTTCCTCGGCGAGATGGCCGCCTTCATCTGGCGCAAATATTTCGATTACGCGACCATCGCCGACATCCATGCGATGAAGCGCCAGATCCACGCGGCCAAGGGCCATGCCGAAATCGCCGTCGCCGGCCATGACGTCAAATTGGGGCGTGGCGGCATCCGCGAGATCGAGTTTTTCGTCCAGACCCAGCAATTGATCTTCGGCGGCCGCCGCACGGCTTTGCGGGGCTCGCGCACGCTGGACATGCTGCGGCAGCTCTGCGCCGACGACTGGATCACGGCGCAGGCCGCCGACGACCTGTCCGACGCCTACCGCTACCTGCGCGCGGTCGAGCATCGCCTGCAGATGCAGAACGACCATCAGACCCAGCGCCTGCCCGAAGACGATGCGGCGCTCAAGAACTTCGCGCGTTTCTGCGGCTATGCAGGCCTCGGCGGCTTTTCGCGCGACCTGCTGCGGCATTTCCACGCCGTCGAGAAACATTACGCGCGCCTGTTCGAACATGCGCCGGGACTTGATTCGCGGGCGGGCAATCTGGTCTTCACCGGCTCGACCGACGATCCCGAAACGCTGGAGACCCTGCGCGACATGGGTTTTCGCGATCCGGCGCTGGCCGCCGAAACCGTGCGCGGCTGGCATTTCGGCCGTCGCCCCGCGGTGCGCAGCGCCCGCGCCCGCGAAGTGCTGACCGAACTGGTTCCCGGCCTGCTCGAGGCGTTTTCCAAATCCGGCGACGCCGATTCCTGCATGGCGGGTTTCGACGCCGCTCTGGCGCGGATGCCGGCGGCGGCGGAATTGTTCGCGCTGCTCAAGTCGCATGGGCCGATGCTCGAGTTCTTCGCCGACATCCTCGGCGGGGCGCCGCGCCTCGCGCAGGTGATCGTGCAGAGCCCGCATGTGCTCGACGTCGCCATCGACCGGGGCGTGGCCGCCGCGCCGATGGACGTCGCCGATTTTTCGCATCGACTGGCCTTGTTCCATGAGGGCGACCAGGGCCTCGAAGCCTTCCTCGATGCGGCGCGCATTTTCGCCGGCGAGGAGAATTTCATGATCGGCCTGCGGCTGTTCGCCGGGCTGATCGAGCCGGAGCAGGCCGCGCACGCCTATACGGCGCTGGCCGAGGCCATGGCGCGGGCCTGCCTCGCCCGCGTGCAGGCCGATTTTTCCGTCGAGCACGGGCGCGTCCCCGGCGGGCGCTGCGTCGTGCTGGGCCTCGGCAAGCTCGGCTCGCGGGAACTGACCGCGACCTCGGACCTCGATCTGGTCCTGCTTTACGATTTCGACCCGGAACGGCCGGAGTCCGATGGCCGCAGGCCCCTGCACGCCGCGGTCTATTACGCCCGGCTCACCCAGCGCCTGATCGCGGCGCTGTCGGCGCCGACCCGGCGCGGCAAGCTGTTCGAAGTGGACATGCGGCTGCGGCCTTCCGGCAACAAGGGGCCGCTGGCGACCCAGCTTGGCGTCGTTTCGCGCCTATCAGGCGTCCGAGGCCGAAATCTGGGAACATATGGCGCTGACGCGGGCGCGAGCGATCGCCGGCGACGACAGCCTCGCCGCCGAGGCCTCGCAATTGATCGCCGAAACCTTGTGCCGCCCGCGCGACCGGGCGAAGCTCGCCAAGGCCGTGCGCGACATGCGCAGCCTGATCGCCAAGGAGAAGGGCGAGGACGCGCCCTGGAACCTCAAGCTGGCGGCGGGCGGCCTGCTCGACGTGGAGTTTTTGGCGCAATTCCTGGTCCTCGCCCATGGCGCCGAGGCGCCCGGCCTGCGCGCGACCGCGACGGCGGAGATTCTCGCCGGCGCCGCCGAGGCGAAGCTGCTCGGCGTGGAAACGGCGGAAACCCTGCTCAGGGCGCTCGCGCTTTACGGCAATGTGACGCAATGGCTGCGGCTGGCGCTGGACGAGGGCGCCGACCCGCGCCAGGCCGCCGACGGCGTCAAACGCCGCATCGCGACCGCGACCGGACTGCCCGATTTCGCCTTTCTCGAGCGCGAACTGGCCTCCACGCGCAAGGAAATCCGGCGCATTTTCAACCATGTCCTGTCGCATGAGGCCAAGGCGGCGAACCATCCGGCAAATCCTGCTTCGAAGCCGGCGCAGCACTGACGGATGGCGTATGGCGCCGCGATAATGACGGGGGTATAAGGAGCAAACGACCGCTCGCGCGGGCGGCGACGACTCTTGCGCGCGCGGCGGCAGACTATTCGACGGTGGACGTTTCGATGACCCGCATTCCCGATTTCTCCCTGCTTCCCCTCGCCACGGACCAGAGCGCCGCGCCGCCGGCCTTCGCCGCCACGCCGTGGCTGACGCCGGAAGGCATCGAGGTCAGGAGCGTCTATGGCCCGGAAGACGTCGAGGGCCTGCCGGCGGTCGATTCCTTCCCCGGCGTCGCGCCTTTTTTGCGCGGGCCGTATCCGGCCATGTATGTGAACCAGCCCTGGACCGTGCGGCAATATGCCGGCTTCTCCACGGCCGAGGATTCCAACGCCTTCTATCGCCGCAATCTCGCCGCGGGGCAGAAGGGCCTTTCGGTCGCCTTCGATCTCGCCACCCATCGCGGCTATGATTCGGATCATCCGCGCGTCGGCGGCGACGTCGGCATGGCGGGCGTGGCGATCGATTCGATCTACGACATGCGGACCCTGTTCTCCGGCATCCCGCTCGACCAGATGTCGGTGTCGATGACCATGAACGGCGCGGTGCTGCCCGTGCTGGCGCTCTATATCGTCGCGGCGGAAGAGCAGGGCGTGCCGGCGGCGAAGCTGTCGGGCACGATCCAGAACGACATCCTGAAAGAATTCATGGTGCGGAACACCTATATCTATCCGCCCAAGGATTCGATGCGCATCATTTCGGACATTTTCGCCTATACCTCGCAAAACATGCCGAAATTCAACTCGATCTCGATCTCCGGCTATCACATGCAGGAGGCGGGAGCGACGCAGGATCTCGAGCTCGCCTACACCCTTGCCGACGGCGTCGAATATTTACGCGCCGGCATTGGGGCTGGATTGACCGTCGACCAGTTCGCGCCGCGGCTGTCGTTCTTCTGGGCGATCGGCATGAACTTCTTCATGGAAGTGGCGAAGCTGCGCGCCGCCCGCCTGCTCTGGGCCAATCTGGTCAAGACCTTCAATCCGCAATCCGAAAAGAGCCTGCCGCTGCGCACCCACAGCCAGACCTCGGGCTGGTCGCTGACCGCGCAGGACGTGTTCAACAACGTCATCCGCACCCAGATCGAGGCGATGGCCGCGACGCAGGGCCACACCCAGTCGCTGCACACCAACGCGCTCGACGAGGCGCTGGCGCTGCCGACCGATTTCTCGGCGCGCATCGCCCGCAACACCCAGCTGTTCCTGCAGCAGGAATCGGGCACGACGAAGATCATCGATCCGTGGGGCGGCTCCTATTATGTCGAGCGGCTCACGGCCGAACTGACGGAAAAGGCCTGGGCGCATATCCAGGAAGTCGAGGCGCTCGGCGGCATGTCCAAGGCCATCGAGGCCGGCATTCCCAAGCTGCGCATCGAGGAGGCGGCGGCCAAGACCCAGGCGCGCATCGATTCCGGCAAGCAGGCCGTGATCGGCGTCAACAAGTTCCGCCCCGAGAACGAACGCCCGATCGACGTGCTGAAGGTCGAGAACGCCGCCGTGCGCGCCCAGCAGATCGAGAAGCTGAAGCGCCTGCGCGCCGAGCGCAACGAGGCCGAAACCCAGGCCGCTCTCGACGCTTGACCGAAGGCGCGAAGAGCGGCGCCAATCTGCTGGCCTTGTCCATCGAGGCCGCGCGGAAAAAAGCGACCGTTGGCGAGATCTCTTATGCCCTGGAAAAAGTGTTCGGGCGTCATCGCGCGGAAATCAAGAGCATTTCCGGAGTCTACAAGCGGGAGGCCGGCGTGAATTCCACCGCGATCGCTTCAGTGCAGGCGCAGGTCGAGGCTTTCGTCGAGAACGATGGCCGCAGGCCGCGCATTCTCGTCGCCAAGGTCGGCCAGGACGGCCATGACCGCGGCCAGAAGGTGATCGCTTCGGCCTTCGCGGATCTCGGCTTCGACGTCGACATCGGCCCGCTGTTCGCCACGCCGGAAGAAGCGGCCCGGCAGGCGGTCGAGAACGACGTCCATATCGTCGGCATTTCCTCGCTGGCGGCGGGCCATCTGACGCTGGTGCCGGAACTGAAGGCGGCGCTGGAGAAGGAAGGCCGCTCCGACATCATGATCGTGGTCGGCGGCGTGATTCCGCCGCAGGATTTCGACGCGCTGTACAAGGCCGGCGCCTCGGCGATCTTCCCGCCCGGCACGGTGATCGCCGAAGCCGCGGGCAAGCTCATCGACGAGTTGAACAACCGCCTCGGCTACGCCAAAGCCGCCGCCGAATGATTCAGGCCGGGGCTGAGGACACGCGCGCCGGCGGGGACGATTTCCTCGTCGCGATGGAGAATCCGCCGGACGAGTCGACGCAGATCATCCTGCTCAGCGGCCTCGCGAGCTTCAATGAATCGCGCGTCGGCCCGGATCCGGTGCGCGATCCGCGCAACCATCTGTGCATCGTCGCGCGCGACGGCGATGGGCGCGTGCGCGGCGGCTTGCAGGGCGTCATCGTCGGCGCCTGGCTGGCGATGGATCTGGTCTGGGTGGAAGAAGCGTTTCGCGGCAAGGGCCTCGGCTCGCGCCTGCTCGCCGAGGCGGAGGCCGAAGGCCTGCGGCGCGGCTGCAAATGGGCCATCCTCGCCACGTTCGATTATCAGGCGCCGGGCTTCTATTCCCGTCGGGGCTATGCCGAATATGCCCGGATGGAGGATTTTCCCTGGGGCTCGACCCGGATGCAGCTGAGGAAGACGCTGGCGTGAGCGGGTCCGACGCAACGGACGCCGCGCAAGGACCGCGAGGCTGGGCGAAATGGCGCCGCGCGTTGTCGCGCGCCACCAGCAAGGCCGTGCGCGAACCCCTGCGCAAAATTCGCGAGCCGGTCCGCAACGTCGTGCTCAAACTGATGCCGGGCTATCCGGTCGAGATCGAATCGGCCTCGCTGCTGCCGGTCGTCCCCTACGCCCGCCATCTGCCGGCGGCCGAGACGCAATGCCTCGTCTATGGCGACGCGCCGGTCGCGATCCGCCTCCACCCGGTCAGCCGGAACTCCGCCGACACGGACAGTTTTCATTATGTCGATCACGAGGTGGTTTCGCCCGGACTGACGCTGGAGCATCCGGGACCGCATTTCTGGTTTTCGCGCTCGGGCCTGCTGCTTTCGCCGAGCGGCGGCATCTGGCCCCATTCCTTTCTGGGCCCGTTCCAGCCGGATCGCCTGCGCACCGTGAAATGCGTGAGCGCGGCCTCGCAGGGCGCGGGGGGAACCGGTCTGGTGTTCCATCCCGCGCTGCTGAAAGGCGCGCCGCGCATCGCGGACGCGCATCTGATCGTCGCGCAGTCGGAGGCGCCGAATTTCGGCCATTACCTGCTGGATGTCGTTCCGCTCGTGCATCTGGGCGTGGAAATCGGCGCGCCCATGCTGTCCTGGCCGCTAAAGCCCTGGCAGAAGGCCATTCTCGCGCGCCTCGGGGTCGGCCCGGGACGGATTCGCGAGATTCCCTGCAAGACCCATCTGCTGGATCATCCGGTCGTCAGCAACCGGCTCGTCCGGGCTCGGCGCCCATATCGCCCATCCGCAGGCGAAACGGACGTTCGACACGATCAAGGCCAATGTTCCGATCGAGCGCCACGCCGCCGCTGCCGAGAAAATTTCTATTTGATGCGCGGCGCAGGCCACGCCCGCGGGCTGAAAAACCGCGACGCGCTGGCGGAAGCGCTTTCGGCGCGGGGCGTCGCGCCGGTCCGGCCGGAACTGTTGAGTTTTGACGAGCAGGTGGCGCTGTTCGCGCGCGCCGAACTGGTGGTGTGCGAATTCGGCGCGGCTCTGGCGAATGTCGTGTTCTGCCCGCCGTCCGCGAAAATCGTCGAGATCATCAGCGAGGGCCAGCACGACCCCTGGTCGTCGCATCTGTGCGCCATGCTCGGTCTGGAGCATGTCGTGCAGTTCCAGACTCTTTCGCAGGAGGAGCGTCTGTCGCGCGGAGACCGGTTCTCGCCGTCGCCGGATTTCGCCTTTACCGCGGACGTCGCGGCGATCTGCGCGGCGGTCGAGCGATTGAGCTGAATTGCGATTTCGGGCCGCCAGAGCGGCGGCCCGTTGTGCTAGCGGAAAATCAGCCGACAGCCTTTTCGAGCTGGGCTTCGACATATTCCCAGTTCACGAGATTGCCGAGAACGGTCTTGACGAAGTCGGGGCGGCGATTGCGGTAGTCGATGTAATAGGCGTGTTCCCACACGTCGACGGTCAGGATCGGCGTCGCGCCGTGGATCAGCGGGTTTTCCGCATTCGGGGTCTTGGAGACGGCGACCTTGCCGTCCTTGACCGCCAGCCAGGCCCAGCCCGAGCCGAATTGCGTCACGCCGGCGTTGGCGAGGTCTTCGAGGGCCTTTTCGACCGAGCCGAACGCCTCGATCAAAGCCTTCTCGACCTTGCCCGGAACCTTGCCGCCGCCATGCGGTTTCAGATATTTCCAGAATTCCGCGTGGTTCCAGATCTGGGCGACGTTGTTGAAGACCGCCGGGTTCTTGCCGTGGGAGCCGGTGATGACCTGCTCGATGGGCAGGCCTTCCCATTCGGTGCCCTTGATCAGATTGTTGGCGTTGTTGACATAGGCGGCATGATGCTTGTCGTGGTGAAACTCAAGCGTTTCCGCGGACATGTGCGGCGCCAGCGCATCATAGGCATAGGGCAGGGGATCGAGAACGAAAGACATATATCTCTCCTGAGAAACAATGCGCCAGCGAGAGGCGGCGCGGCGGCCCCGGAGGGGCGGCGAAGTCAAGGTAGAAAGAACGCCCCTCTGACGCAAGAACGCAAAAGCGGCGTTTTCGCCCAATTGATGGAATCAAATTTAAGCAATTTGCTCTTATAGTATAGCCTGAGGTCGTTCCGGGCCTTGGCGTGGTCTCGTGGAGAAAGGTTTTTCCCGGCGTGAAAGCGGATCGAACGGTCATTGTCTTCGGCGTTTTCCTGTTCCTTGTGGGGCTCGCCGTCGCCTGGAACGGATACGGCTATGTTCAGGTCGAACGCGGCTGGACCCTCGTCATCTCCGGAACGATCGCGTTCTGTACAGGCTTGACGCTGATCGCGCTGGGGCTGGTGTTGCGTCAGCTTGGCGAGATCGCGTCCTCGGCTGCGAAATCGACGCTTTTCCTCGCGAAGGCCAAGAGCAGCGCTCAATGGACGCCCGAGGCGACCGAACCGGCGCGCGCAGAGGCGCCCGTCCTGCGGAGCCGAACCCGAACGAACCCGAAGACGAAACCCCGGAAGACGAAGCCGAGGACGTCCCGCCGCGCGCCGTTCGTCGCCGGGAACGAACCGCGCGGCGCCGAAGCGCGCTGGCCGGATTGGGCCGAAACGGAAAAGCCCGCGCCGGCGCCTCCGCCGTCCGTCGAGAGCTTCTCGTCCAAGCCGCCGGTGTGGATGACGCGCGCCGGCTCCTATGTCTCGACTTATGCCGCGGCGCGGACGGCGGAAACGCCGGAGACTTCCGCCAAACCGTCGCCCGAAAAGCCGTCTCCCGAAGAGGCTTTCCTCGACGAGCCTTCCGCTGACGCGTCCGCCGTCGACAAGCCGTCCATCGAAGAGAGCGACGACTGGCTGGAGAAGGCGATCGCCCAGGAAGCGGCCGTCGCGGAGGAGGAATTCGAAAACGAAACGCGCGAGGCCCATCCTCACGAGCATCCGGCTCACGACCTGCGCCATGAAAGCGATGCGGAAGCCGCGCCGTTCGGCGCGCCGCACAGGGAGCCGGAACCCGAGGCCCGCGACTGGCATGAGCCTGAAGCCGAGGTCGAGCCCGAGCCGGCGGCCGAGCCGGTGTGGGAGACGCGGCGCGTCGAGCCCGAGCCCTGCCGCCTACGAACCGGAACCCGCGCACGCAACACATCCCGGATGCATCGCCCGAGCATCAGCCCGAACCGGACCTCGCGCCCGAACCCGAGCCTGAACGTGAGCCGCGCCCCGCCGTCATCGGCAGCTACGAGGCGCATGGGACGCATTACACCATGTATGCCGACGGCTCGATCGACGCGGAAACCGCGCATGGCGTCTATCGTTTCGCGTCGATGGAAGAGCTGAAGCGCTTCATCGAAAAATCCTGAGCGCGGCTCCTTCGAGTCAGGCGCGGCGATCCGCGCCGACGGCCTCGACCGCGAACGCCTGGCGCAGCGCGTCGTCCTCCAGTTCGTCGTAACGCCCCGTGGCGCCGCCGTGGCCGGCGTCCATGTTGGTCTTGAGCAGGATCGGT
Source organism: uncultured Alphaproteobacteria bacterium (assembly GCA_963811975.1). Classification (GTDB taxonomy): domain Bacteria; phylum Pseudomonadota; class Alphaproteobacteria; order Rhizobiales; family Beijerinckiaceae; genus Rhodoblastus. The sequence continues at coordinate 331,986 of CAWETR010000014.1, read as the reverse complement.
CCGCCCCCGGTCATGCGCGCGCGCAGGGCCTGCGCCCATTTGGCGGGCTCCCAATAGGTGACGCGCGGATCGGTGAGGCCGCCTTCGATCAGCATGGGCGGATAGGCCTGCGCCTTCACATTGTCATAGGGCGAATAGGACAGCAGGCGGCGGAAGGCCTCGGCGCTTTCGATCGGATTGCCCCATTCGCGCCATTCCGGCGGCGTCAGCGGCAGGCTGGCGTCGCATATCGTGTTGACCACGTCGACGAAGGGCACTTCGGCGATGATCCCGCCGAACAGCTCCGGGCGCGAGATTGGCGACCGCGCCCATCAGCATGCCGCCGGCGCTGCCGCCCTCGGCGACGATCTTTCCCGGCGCCGTGAGGCCGAGCGCGCAGAGGTGGCGGGCGCAGGCGATGAAATCGCCGAACGTATTGGTCTTGTGCTCCAGCTTGCCGTCTTCGTACCAGCGCGAGCCCTTTTCCGTCCCGCCGCGCACATGGGCGATGGCGTAAAGGAAGCCGCGATCGATCAGGCTGAAACGGGTTGCGTCGAAGGAATCCGGCAAGGCGACGCCATAGGCGCCGTAGCCGTAAAGCAGAACGGGGCCGGGGCCGGCCTTGCGATCGCGCCGCCACACCAATCGAAATCGGAATTTTTGCGCCATCGGGCGCGGTGGCGAAGTCCAGCCGCGAGTCATAGGCGGCGGGATCGTGTCCGCTGGGAACGTTCTGGCGCTTGAGCAGCGTGCGCTTGCGCGTCGCGAGGTCGAAATCGAAAATCTCTTCCGGCTCGGTCAGCGAGGAATAGGAAAAGCGCACGACCGGCCGTTCGAAATCGAAATTGTCCTGCAGGCGCAAATGATGGCAGGGCGCCTCGAAATGCACCTCCTGCTCGGCGCCGTCGCGTGACTTTCGCCAGCAGTCTCGGCTTGCAGGTCTCGCGCTCCAGCCAGACCAGCCAATCGGCGAAAACCGTCGCGTTGAAGATCATGCGACCGGGGCGGTGCGCAACCTCCTCGCGCCAGTCGCCGCCGTCGATCGCGTCGAGCGGGATGCTCAGGATCTTGTAGTCGAACGCGCCGTCGGAATTGGTGCGCATGAAGAGCCGGTCGCGGCTCGGCTCCACGTCGTAGCGCAGGCCCTCCTTGCGCGGCAGGATGAGGCGCGGCGCCTGTTCCGGCTGTTCGAGATCGACCAGCCAGCATTCCGAACAATCGTGGTCTTCGATCTTGATGATGGCGGCGCGGCGCGACCTCGCCGCGCGCAGGTGCATGAACCAGGCGGGATCGGTTTCCGACAGGACCAGATGATCGGTCGCGGGATCGGCGCCGAGCCGGTGGAGGAAGACCTGCGCGGTCCGGAAGTCGTCGTCGACGCGCGTGTAGAGAAAGGCGCGGGAATCGCAGGTCCAGACGATGGTTCCGTCGCTGTGCTCGACGATGTCCGCGCCTTCGGCGCCGCTGGCCAGATCGCGCCAGCGGATGCGGTGCAGTTCATTGCCGCGCTCGTCGCAGGAATAGGCGAGCAGGCGATGGTCCGGCGAATGGATGGCGTCGCCGAGGCTGAAAAAATCCTTGCCCTTCGGCCAGCGCGTCGCCGTCGAGGAGGATGTGCTCGTCGCCGCCGGACGCGGCCTTGCGGCAGACCAGCTCATGCTGCCCTTCCGCCTGGTAGCGGCGGTAATAGAGCCAATGGCCGTCGCGCGCCGGCGGATCGCAATCGGTCTCGTCGACGCGCCCCTCCATTTCCTGGTAGATTTTTTCGGCGAGCGGCGCGATGTCGGCCAGGGCCGATTCGGCATAGGCGTTCTCGGCTTCGAGCAGCGCGCGAATGTCCTGAGGCAGGGCGGTCGGGTCCTGGATCGCCTCGCGCCAGTTCTCCGCGCGAATCCAGGCGTAATCGTCCCAGAGCTCGACGCCATGGGCCGCGAATCGGCGCGGGCGCCGCTCGGCTTGCGGCGGCGTGAGCGCGCGGGCGCGGGTGAAGGGCGACATGGCGATGCCTTTGCTGGACGTCGGATTCGACGGGAGGCCAATATTCCCCGCGCGGCGCGTTTCGCCAAGCCGTCTCCCGGGCCAGCGCCAAAACATTTTTCTTCGATGATTGTATCGCCTTGATTTTAAACATGCTTCATGGCGCTTCTTGTCGCGGGAGCGTCAAGAACTTCGGCATTTCAGCGCTTTGCTGCGGCGCATAAATCGCGTCTTTATTTGCGCCTGTGTCCGGATTTCTGTTGAGGCGCGGCGCCGAAAAACATGTTTGCGAATAAATCTGCCCATTACCCTTTTGAAGATATTGCAAAACGTAAATTCTTGCCGTATCAAGAAGTCTAAGGCGCAAATGAATTGCGCCTGACAGCGTATTCATGGCGGAAGGCGCCGCGGCTGCGCTGTTTTAAAAAATGAATCCAATCGCCTCAAGGAAAGCCTCGAAGCCATGAGCGACGCAGGTGCGCAAAATTACATTGAGCTGGCCGCGGACATCGTTTCCGCTTATGTCAGCAACAATTCCGTCCCGGCTTCAGACCTTCCGGGGCTCATCAACGACGTTCACGCCGCCCTTGTGCGCGTGACCAGCGGCGTTGCGCCGACCGTAACAGAGGCGCCGAAGCCTGCGGTCCCGGTCAAGAAGTCCATCACCAACGACTTCATCATCTGTCTCGAGGACGGAAAGCAGTTCAAGTCGCTGAAGCGCCACTTGCGCACGCAGTACAACATGTCGCCGGAAGACTATCGGGAAAAGTGGGGCCTTGGTCCCGACTATCCGATGGTGGCGCCGAACTACGCCAAGGCCCGGTCGCATCTTGCCAAGCAGATGGGTCTCGGCCAGCAACGCCGCCGCACCCGCGCCAAATAATGCGGGCGTGGCTCGCGCCTGAAGCGCGGCTTTCGATCGACGATCACGCAAGCCCGGAGGCGAAAGCGTCCGGGCTTTCGCCTTTTCGGCGCTGGCGTCGGTGCTCAGAATTTTCTTTCCGGCGGCCGGGTCTCGCGCCAGGCCGGCGCGCGATCGGCCGAGGTCAGCGAGTCGTGTCCCGCGGCGCCATCGCTTTTCGCGGAATTCAGCGCAAGGGCGGCTTTCGCGACGGACGAGGCCTGCGCCAGGCATTGCGCTGGATTGGCGCGGCATTGTTTTTCGGCCGCTTGCGCCGCCATTTGACCCCAGCCGCCGCCGGCTGCCCGAAAGCGCCGGCCTGCTGGACGTCGCGCAAAGCGCCCGCCTGGCCGAAGAACGGCGCGGCGCCGGTTCCTTCCAGCTGGGCGATTTGGCTGAAGACGAGTCCCAGCCAGAACAGGCAACGCAACAAAAACATCTCTCAGGGCCTTGTTTTCGGGGCGTGACGCCCCGCAATCCGGGTTTCCTGACCTGCCTCGCGGGGCCGCCGACGGGGCGGTGCGAGGCTCGTCTGAACAAAGGCTAACAGCGACCCGTCGAAATTGGATCAAAACAATCGCTCAAATCCGGCGAGGGGCGTTTACGTCTGTTTAGGTTTTCAGGGCAGCGTCGGAAACCAAGATGAAACCATATCCGGACAATGATGTTCGATGGACTGGATTATCGCGTTCCCGCTTTAGAAGTCACTTAACGGGCGCGGCGCAATGTGAGTTCCGTGAGATGCGTCCCCTGGCGCATGGTTTGTGAGTAGAGGCCCATGTCGCGCGTTGAAGTGCAAAGGCCAGCATTGGCGGCGTCGGCTGCGCAACTGGGCGAATTCGAGCGCTGGCGCCGCAACCATTTCATTTCCCTGCGCCTGGCCCTCACCATGCCCTTCATGGCGCTCGCGCCGGTGTTCCTGCTCGTGCGCGGCGCGCCGAGCAGCTGGGATGTCGTGGCGTTCGCCTTTCTGCTCGCGCCGCTCGTCGGCGTCTATGCCCTGCATCGCTTTGGCCGGTTCGACATCGCCCAGTCGGTCTGCGTCGGCGCGACCCTGCTGCTCGGCGTCGTCCTGACGCTCGCCAACGGCGCCATCACCATCGGCGCCGTCGCCTGCTTCCTGCTCGGCCCGCTCGAGGCGGCGCTCGGCGACATGCCGCGCTTCGCCAATGCCGGCGCGGCGGCCTCGCTCGTCGCCATGCTGGCGATGATCGGCGCGACCTATTTCGGCTGGCTCGCAGCCCCATGGCGAGAATGGCGCCTATGTCGATCTCGCAACCGTGGTTTCCGCCATGCTCTATGGCGGCCTGCTCGCCGCCTGGAGCGCGCGGATGGGCGAGATGCGCGACCGCAGCGCGCGCGCCAGCATCGCGGCCTATCGCGAACTGACCGAGACGGTCGGCGATCTCGTCATCCAGCTCGACCGCACCGGCGCCGTGACCGATTTCATCACCGATCCCGCCAACGCCTTCCGGCCGGGGCGCCGCGACCTGCTGGGGCGCGGGCTGTTCGAACGGATTCTGGTCGCCGACCGCCCGGCCTTCCTGAAGGCCGTGTCCGACGGCATGCGCGCCGAGCAGATCGCCCAGGCGGAGTTCCGCCTGCGCGTGGAGCGCGAGGCGAAGCGGGAGACGGACGATTTCGCCGGGCCGCGCTACATCTGCGTGGAGATGCGCGCGCATCGCTCGCGCGCCGCCGAAGGCGCCGTGATGGCGATCCTGCGCGACGTCACGCCGATGAAGGAAGCGCGCGCCGCCGCGCAGGAAGCGCGCGAGGCCAGCGAGCTGGCCAACGCCTGGCGCGAGCGCTTCCTCGCCAATGTCAGCCACGAGTTGCGCACGCCGCTGAACGCCATCATCGGCTTCTCGGAAATGCTGAACAATCCGGCCATGGCGCCGAAGGACCCGGCGCGCCAGCGCGAATATGCCGGAATCATCCACCAGTCGGGCCAGCACCTGCTCAGCCTCGTCAACACCATTCTCGACGTCTCGAAGATGGAGACCGGCAATTTCGAGATCCAGCCGGAGCCGTTCGACCTCGGCGGCCTGATCGATTTCTGCACCGACGTCGTGAAGCTGAAGGCCGCCGAAAAGAACATCGCGCTGACCCGCGCCTGCCTGCCGCAGATCGGCGACATCGTCGCCGACAAGCGCGCCTGCAAGCAGATCCTGCTCAACCTGCTGTCGAACGCGATCAAGTTCACGCAGGAGGGCGGCGCGTCTCGGTCCAGGTCCGCGCCGACGGCGGCTTCGTCGAGATCGCCGTGTCCGACACCGGCATCGGCGTGACTCCGGCCGATCTCGCCCGCCTCGGCGATCCCTTCTTCCAGGCGCGCGCGACCTATGACCGCCCCTATGAGGGCGCCGGGCTCGGCCTCTCGATCGTGCGCGGCCTCGTCGGCCTGCATGGCGGCTCCATGACCTTCGAAAGCGCGCCGAGCGAAGGCGCCTGCGTCACCGTGCGCCTGCCGCTCGATTGCCGCGACGGGCGCAAGATCGCCGGACATCACGTCAAGATTGAAACCATGGCGCAGCGCGGCCGCCCGCTCGCGGCGCCGGATTCCGCCCGCCCCAACGACCAGGTGAAAAAAATTGCGTGAAATCGCCGCCGCTTCCGATTTCGATTTCGTCGCCCTCGAACCGCGCCGCTCCGCCCAGGCCGGCGCCCGCAAGCGCGGCAAGGCGCGCAGAACAAGGCCGTCGACGCGCAGCCGTCGCGGTTCGCCGCGCTGTGGCGCTATCGCGCTCCTGCTTTTGGAATGGCCATGCTGTGCGGCCTGCTGGGCGCGATCGCGGTCAACGCCATGTTCCTCCAGCACGGGCGCCATCCCGCGCCGCTGTTCGGCTCGACGGTGAAGATCGACCGCCGCCGAAACCGCCGGCCCGGCCGTCCTCGATCGACGCGCTGATCAACGAGCGGATTCCCGCCGCGCCCCTGCAGCCCGTCAACGCCGCGCCGGAAGCCGCATTCTCGGCGCCGGTGGTGGACGACCAGCCTGACGCGGCAAACGGCGGAACGAGCCCCCGCGGAAGCGCCGGCGGCCGTGGCGCCCGTGAAAAAGTCTCGCGATCTGATCGGCGCGCTGATCGCCGGAAACGGCGTCGTGACGCCGGCGGTGTCGGGCAAGAGCGTGATGACGGCGCAACGCGCGCTGCAAAAGCTCGGCGCCCCGGTGAAGCCGGACGGCGATTATGGCGCGGCGACCCGCAAGGCCGTCGAAGCCTTCCAGCGCGACAACCATCTGCCCGTCACGGGCGAACTGACCGCGAAAACCCGCCGCGCGCTTGCCGCGCGCTCCGGCCTCCCGGTGGAATGACGCAAGGGTCCCGAGCCTGCTTTTCCGCTTTGTCCTCCATGACCATGATGGTCTGCTGCATGAGCGCGCAGGGGATTTCCCTGCCGTCCTTGATGGCGAAGACTTCGGCCCTGGTGACGATCAGCGTGCGGCCTGGACGGACGACCTGGCCCCGGGCGACGAGTTTTTTTTTGCCATCGGCGGGCGCCATCAGGTTCAGCTTGAATTCCGCGGTTCACGGATCTGCTGGCCCGAATGAGCCGCATCGCATTCTGGCGGTCGAAACTGGCGCGGACGCGCTCGGCGAAATGGGGGGCGGGCATACGGCTCATGACGAGACCTGATCCATACCGCCATTGAGACCGATGTCGCGCGCAAATTGGGTCTCGCCTTCGCGCGACCCAAGCCGATTGCGCGGATCAGCGATACCGCCGCTGTTCGGATTTGGATTCCGCCTTGCGCCCTTTGCGCGCAGCATAGCGGGCGTCGCGTTCGGCTCTCTTTTCGATTTCAAGCGCAGCCTTGGCCTGAATCGCCGTTTCCGCCTCGAGCTGAAGTCGCGCGGCTTCGACGATGCCATCGGCCTCTCGAGCCGCTTCGTCGGCCTTCAGGCGCGCCTGCAGCGCCGCATGCTTTTCGGCTTGCTGGCGGGCCCGCTCTTCAGCCTCGGCGCCCAAACGGGCCTCCCGTTCGGCGGCCCGCGCTTCGCGCGCAGCGATGATTTCCCGACGCTGCGCCTGGCGCTCGAGCGTTGCGGGATCGTCGGCGGCGGGTCGCGCCTTGAATTTTTCCAGCAGGGCCTTCTTGGCCTCGGCGTTGGATTTCTGTCTGTCCTGGAAGCTCGCGGCTTTGAAAATCGGCATTCTTATCCTGTTCCGATAGAGAGATGGCCTGTGACGCGAGTGCGCCGCAGGAGAATGAAATCATCGTGCAACTTCAGTCCCGGAGCGCGACGACGCCGAGCGCCGGGCCTGATCGATCACGCCTTTTTTGCGAATGGCGTGGCGGTCGGGCCGCCCTTGCCTTGTGCGTTCTGATAGGCCGAGACGGAGGCCTTGGGCGCGTCCTTGTCCGCCTTCGGCTTTTTCGCCTCTTTGTTTCCTCTCACTTGACCTTTGGCCATGATGTCCTCCCATGTTGAAAGCGAAAGCGCGTCTCGTCGAATTACCGGGCGAGCAAGGATCCCGCGGTGCGGCGCGCGGCTGGCGAACCCTCGGCGACCGCCCGGGCGGCTTTGCCCGGCGCGAACGCCATTTTCTTGTGGGCCGCGCAATAGCTGTCTCCCAGCTGGCGCCGGCAGCCGCAGAAGCGGAAGGCTTCGAACTGCTGGGGATCGCCGATCGGCCAGCGGCACATGTCGCCGCGCAATTGCGCCAGGCGGACGGGTTGGGAGCCGGGCAGCGTCGTCCATTTCGTGCTGGTCGCCTGGGCGCCGATGAATTGCGACGCGGCGTCCTGCCGCTGCACCAGCACGTTTTTGTAATGGGGCTGCCCGGGTGAGTTCTCGATCTTGTGCATAGTTGTTTTGCTTCCCGCGAGAAGGCGCGCTTCGACGAAAACGCGCGAGTCTCTGGTTGCTGGAATGAGCCGGGAAGTTTGCGGAAAGCCGAATTGCGCCTTCCGCATCCCGCTTGCGGGGCTGGCAGAGAAAGCGTTTCGGGCTGGACAAGACGGCGTCCGGCGCGAATTGCCCCGAGGTCGAAAAGCACTATAAGACTTCGCCGTGGCTTTTGCGAGGCAATTCAGGTCGAGCGCCTCGCGGGATTGTGCTGGCGCGCCGGCCGCCGCCCTTTATGATGCGCCCATGCGGTTACGAAGCGATATCTGGGTCGCCGCCTTTCTCCGGCGGTGCGGCTCTGAAAATGTTCCGGTGTTCCTGCGGCGGCGCGGGTCGCCGGAGGCGGGCGCCATTTTCGTCAAGATCGACCGGCTCGACGGCACGGCGGCCTTGTTCGCGCCCGCGCCGCAAAGCGAGGCGCGCGAAGACGTCGCGCGGCTGTTCGCCCGCGCCCATCGCGACGACTGGGTCGAAGGCGCGCAGGTCGAGGCGAAGCTGGCGAAGGAAACCGGTTTCGACCCCGATCTGTGGATCGTCGAAGTCGAGGACCGCGCGGGCCGCGTCACGCTTGACGTGATCTGAGGCGCTCAGGTCCGAGTTCGGCCGTCCGGCGGCGCCGTTCGTATCAGGCGGGCCGGATGCAGCCGCGCTCGCGCGCAAGCGCCGCGGCCCGCTCGCGCCTGCGTCGCCGGACCGTTCAGCGCGCCGGCCAAAATTCGCCGCTTGCGGGCGCGCGCCGCGCCGGTCATCGCTTCGACGATCCGCGAGGCGACGCGACGGGGAACCGACCGGAACAACGCCATGGTCGCGTTCGAACAATTCCGGCGACAGCGCGATCCGGGGAAAGGCGATCAGGAAAATGCGCGCCGCGACGGCCTGCTGGCAGGCCGATCGCGATGAAAGCCAGCGCCAGCGCGTCGCCGCGCTCGTCCTCCACGATGCGCCGTGCGCGAAGCGAATTGCATTGCAGCCGGTCGGCGAGCAGCAAGGCGAAGGCCGCGCGTTTCTGCTGGAGCGCGGCGGCTTCGATGCGCGCGGCGGTTTCTTCGTCCATGGCCTCGCCGGTCGCGGGCCGCACGCCAGGGGCGATGCTGGCTTCGAGCGCGAGGGCGATGAGTTTTGCGCGCTCGCGCGGATCGGCGGCAAGATAGAGCGGCAGGAAATCGATCGTGGGCGGGCAGCGGTCGAGCAGGGCGCGGGCGAGCGCGGAATCGTCGCGTCCGCGCGGGGCGAGCGCGCGCAAGCTCTCCGCCGTCAGCGGAGCGAGCGGATTGGCGGCGAGCGCGCGGGCGATCTCGCGTTCGGGCCGGGCGCTGAGCAGCCGCGCGACTTCGCGGTCGAGGTCGCCGCGTGCGGCCACGGCGCAGGCGAGATCGCAGGGGCCGCTCGCCGCGATATGGCGCAGGTCCCGCCATTCGATCTGCGGATCGGCGCGAAGGATTTCCCGCTCCGGCTCGCCGCCGCGCGCGCGGATTCGTTTCAGCAGCGAAAGCGGCGCGTCCGCGCAGAGCGACAATTTGCGGGCGACATGGGTCAGCGTCGCTTCGTCCGCGCTGTCGATCAGCTTGCCGGCCATTTCCTCGTAAAGGTGGATTTCCTCAGGCGAATGCTGGGGATGCAGCGCGAACAGGTCCGTGGTCACGCGCAGCAGAACCGGACGCATTTCGCTGGGTTTGGCCTCCGCCGAAGCGGCGAGGTCGCGCAGGCGGGCGTAAATGTCGGTGGGCATGGAATGGGTCCCGAATTTTTCGGATAAATCGACCCTAGCCAAGCTTTATTGACACATCATTAACCATCGCAAACGATTAATGAGGGCAGGACGATCGCATGTCCAAAATTTTAACGAATGCGCTTCTTTATTTTTCATGGCTCGCGCGCCGGATCAATTCGGCGGGGGCGGGGCAAGGACGAAAGCCATGGGCGAGATCGTGCTATTCCGGAGTGAAACGCGACCGCGCGGAAACGCCGACGTCGCCGCAGGGTCCGGCTGAAATTTTGTTCTTCACGGGCGTGCGCTACGAGCGCCACGACGACGACCGGCGGGCCGAAGCGGCGCGATCCGGCGGGCGCCGCGCCGCGCCGCCCGCGCCGCAGGAAGCGCGCCTGATCTCATGTAAAGGCAGGCGTCAGGTCGCCGGCTTTTCGACCGAACATTGGAAGCCGTCCCGCGTGGCGGCGGCCGCATCATAATCGCCCTCCCGCAAGGCGAGCGCGCGGAACACGACAAAGCCGCGCGCGCCCGGCGAAACCAGCCGCAATTCATCGTCCGCCGCCCCGGCGCCAGCCTGGTCCGGATTGTCCTGCGCCGCATCCTGCGCGTCGGCCTGCGCCTGGGTGACGACAAGGACGTTGAACCGCCCGTGCGGCGTCTGCCGGTCATTGGCGGAATAAACGATCGTGCCGTCGGCCAGCCTCACGGAGACCGAAACGGGATGATCGCCGTCGGCGGCGGCGCGCAGGCGCAGCGGGCCTTGCGAAAGATCGAAACGGCAGACCGCCAGCGCGGCGAAAGGATCGGAAAAGGTCGGGCCGCCGGCGCCGGCGGTCGCGCGGGCCAAAAGATCCTTCTCTCCGGAGGGAAGATGCAGCGCGAGCTTGCGGAAGGCGCCGTTCGGCGACAGCGCCGGCATGCGCGAGCACGGCCAGCAGATGCAGGGCGATCGCGCCGAACAAGGCCGCCATGCAGCCAGGGAATGACGCCGATGGCGCGGTCGAGCGCGGAGAGGCGCGGGCTCATGAGCACGCGCCCCGCGACGATGGCGGGCAAGGCCAGGCCCTCGAACGCGCCGGCGACGGCGCTGCTGGTCAATTGATAGGCGCGCAAAACGAGGATGAACCGGCTCCTGTCGCCGAGCGGCAGCCAATTGCCCGGCCGCGCCTCGCGCGCAGCCTCGATGACGAAGCCGCCGTCGGAATCGCGCAGCAAAGCGGCGGAGGTCAGGCCGTAGCGATTGGCCGGATTCGGCCGCAGGCGGCCGTCGACGTCATAGGCGCTGAGGGTCCAGAACCGCGCAGAAGGCGCGCGCGCCGGAAAGCCGGTAATCGCAGCGCGCGTCGAGCGCGGCGCCGCGAATCGTCCGTCTTGGCCATGAAGGCGACGCCCTCGCCGGAGCCGAGCGGCAAGACCCCGTCCACGGCGACGATGGCGCGGGCATAGGGGTCGATGTCGGAATCGCCCAGGCGCGGCCAGCTGCGCCAGGCGCCGATCTGGACGTCGCCGAAGGGCGGGTCGCCTTGCAGAGCCGCCAGCGTCGCCGTCAATCCGAGGGCCAGAGCGGCGATCGCGGCGACAGGCAGTGCTCTCCAACCGTTCAAGATCCCACCCCCGTCCCGGCCGCCCGGGCAGGCCGGCCGAAAATGCGCCGTTCACGCTCTGCGAACGCCGCATTGGTGGCATAAAGCCGGATTGTCTGGCAAGTTTTTCGCGTCCTCGTCCGGGCGCAGACGCAGCGTCAGCGCCAGAGGCTGGCGACCTTTCCGCCCAGGCCCACCGCGGCGTCCCGCAACGGGCGGCGCCGCCGCGCATCGGCGAGCGCCGGCCACCGCAGGCGCCGGAACGGCGAATCCGAAAATCCGGCTCGAATTGTCCGACGCGGCCGTCGCGCTGGGCGTCGCGGCCGGGCGCGGCGGCGCGAACGACCGGTTCGCCGGAGGCGTCGGCGCGGCGGGCGGGCTTGGCTTCGCCCGCGGCGAGACCGGCGCAGGCGGCTTGACGGCGTCGACGGCGGCTCGGCGGCGACGATCCGCGACCGGATCGGCTTCGGGCCGGAAGCTGGCAGGCTGTTCAGGCGGCCAGTTGTTCGGGATAATAGGCCAGGCTGTGCACGTTCGACGCTTGCGGCGGGCGCGGCGACACGCGCGACCGGAATCCGCGGCGACGGGGGCGGGCTGCAGTTCCAGCCCGGCGTCGAGCGCCAGCAAGGCGAGAGCGCCGGCGCAGACAAGCGCCGGCGATCTTCACTCGTCCGGGGCGGCGGGAAATTTCGATGATGAAAACGACGGCTCATGCGGGGCCCCATCGATCTGGCGGCGTCAGGCCCGGGCATTGAAGGGGCGCATTGCGGCTAAACCGCGACCGGTCTTTCCGGGCCCTCTTATGGGCGGGCGACCGGTTCACGCCGTGTTCAGACTTCGCGCGTCAATCTGCGCCATGGCCAAAATCCGGCGCTGGCTTTGACCCTTTTCCTTGGCGGGCTGTTCTCCCTCGGCGCGAGCGCCGCCTGGGCCGATGGCTATCGCCTTGGCGGCTGGCGCTTTGGCGGCCCCTATTTCGGCGGCCAGCGTTTCTGGGGGCCGAGCTATGACGGCCCGCGCTATGACGGCCCCCCCGACTATGACGTCGAGGGAGTCCGCCGCGCAGTCCGCCGGGCGGGCGCGCCGGCGGCCCGCCGGAGGGCCGCCGGACGAGCGCGTCGGGATGCCCGCCGGGCCGCCGCCGCCCGGCCTCGCAAATGCTACACGTCCCGCCGAGACGCGCGAGCGGGTCGTCAGCGCCAATCTCCGCGAGCCTTTCGCGCTTGATGCGCAAGGCCGTCCGCCATGACGCAGGCCGAGGCGCTCGCCGGAAAATTGTGCCGCTGGAACGATCAGGATATCTATGAAATCAGCCTGCTGCGCCGCGACGGCATGTTGATCCACGTTTACATGAACGCCGCGACCGGACAGCCCGTCGGCGCACCGAACGCGCATTGAAAGCGAAAGCCCGACCATTGGAAAGGAAATGCCATTGCGCCTTCTCGTGATCGAAGACGACAAGGATCTCAACCGCCAGCTTGTCGGCGCGCTCGAAGCGGCGGGCTACGCCGTCGATTCGCGCGCTCGACGGCGAGGAGGGCCATTTCCTCGGCGAGACGGAGCCCTATGACGCCGTGGTCCTCGACATCGGCCTGCCGAAAATGGACGGCATCGCGGTGCTGGCGGCCTGGCGCAAGGCCGGCAAGGCCATGCCGGTGCTGATCCTGACCGCCCGCGACGGCTGGACCGAGAAGGTCAAGGGCTTCGACGCCGGCGCCGACGATTATGTCGCCAAGCCCTTCCACATGGAGGAGATTCTGGCGCGCCTGCGCGCCCTGCTGCGCCGCGCCACCGGCCACGCCAGCAGCGAGCTGACCTGCGGCCCGGTTTCGCTCGACACCCGCTCCGGCCGCGTGCTGGTCTCCGGCGCGCCGGTCAAGCTGACCTCGCACGAATACCGCCTGCTCGCCTATCTGATGCACCATTCCGGCCGCGTCGTTTCGCGCAGCGAGATCGTCGAACATCTCTACGACCAGGATTTCGACCGCGATTCCAACACGATCGAGGTCTTCATCGGCCGCCTGCGCAAGAAGCTCGGCGTCGATGTGCTGCAGACGGTGCGCGGCCTCGGCTATGTGCTGGAGCCGGGCGCGGCGCAGGAGCGCCAAGGCGGCGCTCCGACGCCGCGCCATGACGAGCGGCGCTGATCCGGCGCCTGACATGAGGCGCCTCGCCGCCAGTTCGATCGCCACCCGGCTGTTCGTGTCGTCGGCGGCGGCCTGCGTGCGTGATCCTGACGGTGGCGGGGCTGGTGCTGACCGCGCTCTACCGCGAGACGGCGGAGGCGGCGCTCGACGAGCAGCTCGGCGTCTATCTGCGCGCGCTCGTCGCCGATATCGCGTCGCCCCGCGACGATCCCACCGAGGCCGGCCAGCTCGCCGAGCCGCAATTCGAACTGCCGCTGTCGGGCTGGTACTGGCAGATCACCCGGCTCGACGTCAGCCCCGCCGACATCAAGGCCTCGCGCTCGCTGTTCGCCTCGCGCCTGCCGCGCCTGCCGCAATCGGACGCCGAGCCGGGTCAGGACGGGCGCCGGCGCGGCAATATCGCGGGGCCGGACAACAAGCCGCTGCGGATGCTGGAGCGCGATCATCAACGCCGGCGACCAGGGCCATTTCCTGGTCCAGGTCGCGGCGACGACCCAGACCGTGGACGGGCAGGTCGCGCAATTCGAGATCGACATCGGCGTCACCTTCTTCCTGCTCGCGCTGCTGCTGGTCGCGGCCATGGCGTTCCAGGTGCGCTATGGCCTGCGGCCGCTGCGGCAGCTGCGCCGCGACGTCGTCGCCGTGCGCCGCGGGACAGGCCGACGCCGTCGCCGGCGAATTCCCGCAGGAGGTCGCGCCGCTCGCCGAGGAGCTGAACCTGCTGATCGGCGCCAATCGCGAGATCGTCGAGCGCGCGCGCATCCAGGTCGGCAATCTCGCCCATGCGCTGAAAACGCCGCTGAGCGTGATCGTCAACGAGGCGCGATGCCGAGGACACGCCGCTCGCCCGCAAGGTCGCCGAGCAGGCCGAGGTGATGCGCGACCAGGTCGCAGTTCTATCTCGACCGCGCCCGCGCCGCGACCCGGGCCGGCGCGATCGGCGCCGCCGCCGACCCGGCCGACGGCGCTCGCCGCCATGGCGCGCGCCTTCGGCAAGATCTATCCCGCCATCGACCTCGCGGTGGATTGCCCCGAAAACCTGCGCTTCCGCGGCGAGAAGCAGGATTTCGACGACATGGCCGGCAATCTCATCGACAATGCCTGCAAATGGGCGACGCGCGAGGTGCGCGTTTCGGTCGAGGAGCTGCCCGCAGAGCGGCCGGCGACCGCGTGTTCTTCCGCCTGACCATCGACGACGACGGGCCGGGCCTGCCGGCGGATCGCCGCGAGGAGGCGATGCGGCGCGGCCGGCGGCTCGACGAGAGCAAGCCGGGCTCGGGCCTCGGCCTGTCCATCGTCGCCGATCTCGCCGGTCGCCTATGGCGGCGAGCTGGAGCTGGCGATTCGCCGCTCGGGGGCCTGCGCGCCATTCTGGTGCTGCCCGCCTTGCCGCGCGACTGATCCTGCGTCGGCGGCTGCGATTTTCGGCCGCTTTTGCCTTTCGTCCGCGCGATTGCGACGGCTAAGATGCGCCCGCAACGCACGCATTCATTGTTTCTGGAGGTTTGCCGTGAAGATTCTGGCGCGCGCTGGCTTGGCCTGCGCGATCCTTGTTCGTCGCTGGCCGGCTGTGCGACGCCCAACGTCGAAACGCCGGCGCCCGTCGCCGCGCCTGCGCCCGCGGCGCCCGCGCCCTATGTGGGCCTGGCCAGCGGATCGCTGGGCGACAGCCTCGGCGCGGCCAGCAGGACCGCGGCCAACAACGCCGAAGCGGCGGCGCTGAGTTCCGGCGACCGCAAGACCTGGCGCGGCGACGACGGCGCCTATGGCTATGTCGCGCCCGGCGCCGCCACCGGCGATTGCCGCAAGATCAGCCACACGATCTATATCAACGGCCGGCCGAAAGTCGGCGAGGGAACGGCCTGCCGCGCGCCGACGGCGGCTGGAAGCTCAATTCCTGAGTCGCGCCGCCATCGCGCCGCGAATGAGATTTTCCGAGGCGGCTGGCCAAATGGTCATGCCGCCTGAAATTTGAGCAATTTTTGGCGTTTTATTGTGTTTCGCAAAGATGTGATCGTCGTTATCTGTGCATTGACGCTGACGAATCGCTTTTTTGGCAAGATCGCGTTAGATGTAATGCCTTGGGCGGCCTAGAATTGCGTCGGAACTCGTCGCGCGCCGGCCCGCGGAATTGGGCCGGCGGCGACGACAGCCAGGCGATTCGGCTTTTTGAAGCCTCAAGGTCAGGAATTTGAATGCGCATTCGCATCGGCTATGACATGGCCTACGAGACGACGGCGGTCACGCCGATCGTCTGCCTGCTCAACGTCCACCAGCGCCAGGCCGCGCAGCTCGAACAGCCCGATTACCTGCGCACCGAGCCGGCCGTGCCGCTGGCCACCTATCTCGACGGCTTCGGCAATCTCTGCACGCGGCTGGTGGCGCCGCCCGGACTGATCCGGATGACGTCGGACGCGGTGTTCCATGCGGTGCGCGCCTATGACGCCGTCAATACCGAGGCGATCCAGCACGAGGTCGCGGACCTGCCGCCCGATACGCTGGAATTCCTGCTCGGCAGCCGCTATTGCGAAACCGACCTGCTGTCGAACGAGGCGTGGCGGCTGTTCGGCGCCTTCGCGCCGGGCTGGGCGCGCGTCCAGGCGATCTGCGATTTCGTCAACAAGCACATCCGCTTCGGCTACGACCAGGCCAATCCGACCTGCACCGCCTTGCAGGCCTATCAGAAGCGCACCGGCGTCTGCCGCGATTTCACCCATCTCGCGATCACCTTCGCGCGCGGGCTGAATATCCCGGCCCGTTATTGCAGCGGCTACATCAGCGACGTCGGACTGCCGCAGCCCTATGAGGCGCAGGATTTCTGCGCGTGGATGGAAGTGTTCCTCGGCGGCCGCTGGTGGGTGTTCGATCCGCGCAACAATGCGCCGCGCATCGGCCGCATCCTGATGGCGCAGGGCCGCGACGCCGCCGACGTGCCGCTGGTTCATTTCTTCGGCCCGCAGACCTTGCGCGAATTCAAGGTCTGGGTCGACGAATTGCCGGACTGATCACGCCTCGAGCTGCGCGCGGATCGATTGCAGCTCCTTGCGCCGCTCCTCGCTCACCTTCGGGAAGCTGAGCTTCAGCGAGTCCAGCTTGTCCAGCACGATGTGCGAGACGATCAGCCGCGCCGACAATTTGTCGTCGGCCGGGACGACGAACCAGGGCGCCGCCTTGGCGCTCGTCGCCGACAGGCATTTGGCATAGGCCTTCTGGTAATCGTCCCAGAAGCCGCGCTCCTCGATATCGGCCTGCGAGAATTTCCAGTTTTTCTCCGGCTCGTCGATGCGGGCGAGGAAGCGCTTGCGCTGCTCCTCCTTCGACAGATGGAGGAAGAATTTCAGCACGTGGACATTGTTGGCGGTCGAGATGGCGCTCGAGGTCGCTGATCGAGCGATAGCGCGCGCGCCAGAACTCGCCGTCCGCCTTGTCGGGGTCGAAGCCCTCGGCGTTCAGCAGTTCGGGATGGACGCGCAGGATGAGGACGCTCTCGTAATAGGAGCGGTTGAAAATCCCGATCATGCCGCGCTGCGGGCAGTTCGCGCGTCGTGCGCCACAGGAAGTCGTGCTCCAGTTCGACGCCGCTCGGATGTTTGAACGAGCTGACCTGGCAGCCCTGCGGATTGACCCCGGACATGACATGGCGGATCGCGCCGTCCTTGCCCGCCGCGTCCATCGCCTGAAAGATCAGCAGCAGCGAATCGCGATTATGGGCGTAGAGTTTCTGCTGCAGGTCGCTCAGCCGCGCGACATGGTCGGCGAGCAAGGCGTGATAATCGTCCTTGGAGCGATAGACCGGATCGATCCGCGTCGGCCAATCCGCGAGATCGACCTCCGCGTCTTCCTTGACCCTGAAATCCTTCGCGTCGATCGCGGTCTTCTTGCGGGCCATGGGTCGCTCCGGTTTCAGGGAACGAGCACGGCCGCGCCGTCGAAGGCGCCCGCGCGCAGATCGGCAAGCGCCGCATTGGCGTCCGCGAGCCGATAGATCCTGGTGGTGGTCTTCGATGCCGAGTTGCGGCGCGAGGCGCAGGAATTCGACGCCGTCGCGGCGGGTGAGATTGGCGACCGAGACGAGCTGGCGCTCCTCCCACAGGATCGAATAGGGAAAGCTCGGGATGTCGCTCATGTGAATGCCGGCGCAGACCACCGCGCCGCCCTTGCGCACGGCGCGCAAGGCGGTCGGGACCAGCGCGCCGACCGGGGCGAAGATGATCGCGGCGTCGAGCTTTTCCGGCGGCGCCTCGTCCGAGCCGCCCGCCCAGTCGGCGCCGAGTTTCCGCGCGAAATCCTGGGTCGCGACATCGCCCGGCTGGGTGAAGGCGAACACCCGATGGCCCTGTCTGACCGCGACCTGCGCCAGGATATGCGCGGCGGCGCCGAAGCCATAAAGCCCGAGCCGTTCGATGCGCCCCGCGCTGCGCCCGGCGATCTTGAAGGCGCGCCAGCCGATCAGCCCGGCGCAGAGCAAAGGCGCGAGCGCGGAATCCTCGCCCGCTTCGCCGAGCGGAAAGGCGAAGCGCGCGTCGGCGATCGTCATGGTCGCGTAGCCGCCGTCGCGGGTAAAGCCGGTGAATTCGGGATGGTCGCAGAGATTTTCGTGGCCGCCGACGCAGGGGCCGCAGCTCTGGCAGGTATGGCCGAGCCAGGGCACGCCGACGCGCTCGCCGATCTCGAAGCCGCTGACGCCGGGGCCGAGCACGATCGACCCGCCCGACGATTTCATGGCCGGGAATGATCGGGACGCGCGGGTTGGGCAATTCGCCGTCGACGACATGGAGATCGGTGCGGCAGACGCCGCAGGCCGAAATTTTCAGGCGGATTTCGCCGGGGCCGGGCAGGGGATCGGGGCGCTCCGTCCATTCGAGCGGCGCGCCGATCCGGTTGAGAACCATGGCATGCATCAGGCGACTTCCCCCTGCGCCGCAGTTTCGACCGGGCGGGGAGAGGTGTCAATTTTTCAGGCGTTAGTTTTACGCCAGCGTCCACGCGAACACCGCGACCGAGGCGGCGCCCAGCGCGAACAGGCCCCATTCGAGCTGGCCCCAGAAGGTCACGATCTCGCGCGCGTCGGCGTCCGGCCGCGAGGCGCCCGCCGCCAGCAGGCGGTTGTTGAGCGGCACGATGACGAAATAGGTGTAGGGCCAGCTGGCCAGAACCAGCAGCGCGCCGATCAGGAAGCGGATGTCCGAGCCTTGGCTGAAGGCGGCGAGGCCCGACAAAGCCGCAAGCACCGCGAGGCCGCCGAGCAAGGCGAAGCCGCGCCGGTCGCTGGGCGCCCATTCGCGAATCATCGAGGCGTCGTCCAGCGCGAGGCGGGCCGGCTGCTCGACGAGAACCAGATAAAGCGCCGCGCCGGCGAAAGCCGAGGCGAAAACCAGTGCGAACAGACCTGAGAGCATGAAACGGGTTCCGATTTTCCGCGCGATCCGCGTGTTGGCGTCATAGCCCTTTTGCCGGGCGACCGGAAGTCCTTATCGCGCCTGCGCTTGGGCCGGCGGCTGGGCCGGTGCTTTAACCATTATAAACCTTTTGCGGCAAGACTGGCATAATCCGTGCTTGTCGAGAGCCGTCAAGCGGTCGCGGGAAGCGATCGAAACAAGGATCGGGCGAGGAAGCGGACCGAGGAGAAAGCCGGATTGGCGACAATCCGGCCGGCGTGTTCAACAATGTTTCATTGGGGACGACCGATGCCGATCATCCGCTGCGTCTATTGCCAGTTGCCGACACGCATCCACTTCGCCTGGTGCCAGGAAAGCGGCGTCAGGGGAACGATGCCGCCCGAAGCCCTGCGTCCCGGAAGCATTGTCGCGGAATCGCGCGAATTGCGCTGGTGCAAGCCGGTGAGCTCGGTCAAGAGCCAGCGCTGACGCCCGGCGTCGGCTCGGCGCGCGGCTCCCGCGCCGCGCCGGCGTTGCAAAAGCAGCGATTTCGGTCCAGTAGTGGCGCCGCTCCCAAACCATGGAACGGCTCCGAAATGAAACGCGCCCTGCCTGTCACCCGCGAAGACAATTTTCCCGAATGGTATCAGGCCGTGGTCGATCAGGCCGACCTCGCGGAAACCTCTCCGGTGCGCGGCTGCATGATCATCAAGCCGTGGGGCTGGGGAATCTGGGAGCTGGTCCAGGCCTCGCTCGACAGGCGCATCAAGGAAACCGGCCACGAGAACTGCTATTTCCCGCTGTTCATTCCCATGAGCTTCATCGCCCAGGAGGCGAGCCATGTGGAGGGCTTCGCCAAGGAAATGGCGGTGGTGACGCATCACCGGCTCAAGGCCGTCGACGGCAAGCTGGTGGTCGATCCGGCGTCCGAGCTCGAAGAGCCCCTCGTCGTGCGCCCGACCTCGGAGACCATCATCGGCGACGCCTTCCGGCGCTGGGTCTCCTCCTATCGCGACCTGCCGATCCTCATCAATCAATGGGCCAATGTCGTGCGCTGGGAAATGCGCACCCGCATGTTCCTGCGCACCACCGAATTCCTGTGGCAGGAGGGCCATACCGCCCACGCCGACAAGGAAGACGCGCTGGAAGAAACGCTGAAGATGCTCGAAGTCTATCGCGAGCTGGCCGAGGACGTGCTGGCCATGCCGGTGGTGGTCGGCGAGAAGCCCGAGAACGAGCGTTTCCCGGGCGCGGATTCGACCTTCTCGATCGAGGCGATGATGCAGGACGGCAAGGCCCTGCAGGCCGGCACCTCGCATTATCTCGGGACCAATTTCGCGCGAGGCCCAGAACATCCGCTACCAGTCGGCGACCGGCGAACTGGAATTCTGCCACACGACGTCGTGGGGCGTGTCCACGCGGCTCATCGGCGGCGTCATCATGACCCACGGCGACGACGACGGGCTGCGCCTGCCGCCGCGTATCGCGCCCAAGCAGGTGGTGATCGTGCCGATGTTGCGCGACAAGCCGGAAGACGCCGAGCTGCTCGTCTATTGCGAGAAGCTCGAGGCGGATATTCGCAAGCTTTCCGCCTTCGGCGAGCCCTTGCGCGTCAAACTCGACAAGAAGCCGATCCGCTCGGCCAACAAGCGCTGGGACTGGCTGCGCCGCGGCGCGCCGATCCTGCTCGAAGTCGGCCCGCGCGACATGGCGTCCGATCATGTGACGATGATCCGCCGCGACAAATTGCGCGACGGCGACAAGGTGATCTCGCAGGGCCTTCCGCGCGCCGAATTCCTGGCGCAGGCGCCGGCTTTGCTGGCGGAAATCCAGGCCAATCTGTTCGCCGAGGCCAAGGCGCGGCTCGACGGCAATATCCGCTCCGACCTCACGGATTTCGAGGCCATCGCGGACTATTTCGGCGCGGCTTCCGAGGATGACGACGCCAGATCCGGCTTCAAGGGCTGGGTGCGCGCGCCCTGGGCGCGGCCGACCGGCGCCGAGCTCGAGGCGGTCGAGGCGCGGCTGAAGGCGCTGAAGCTGACCTTGCGCAATGTTCCCGTCGGCCAAGGCGCCGCGTCGGGCGCCTGCGTCTTCACCGGACGCCCGGCCGTCGAGGAGATCCTGATCGCCCGCGCCTATTGAGGCCGGACGACGCCGATCGGCCGCGCCCGATGAGGCCCGGACGGCGCGGCGCCTTTACATCATCCGGGCGTGTGTCGGGTGATGGACGGCCCAGAGTTCGGTGGCCGCCGCCAGGACGACGAGCAGACCGAGCACGTAATGCGCCATCACGGCGTGCCTGACATTGCTGAAGCCCAGAAGCCAGGGCGAGGCGATCACCGCAAGTCCGACCAGCAGGTTGACCCATTCCTCCCATTCCGCGAATCGGACGATCGCGGCGAAGGAAAGAATGCCGATGATCAGCCCGCCAGCCCAGGCGGTTCGCGCCGCCATGTCGTGGTCGGCATAGCCGAGCGCCCATGGCGAGACGAAGAGCAGCACGCCGAGGACGAAATTGGCGTAATCCTGGAACCGTGTTCCAGTTTCCTTAAATCCAGTGAGGCCAGCCATCGCCGCCTCCCCTCTTGCGCGACCGGCGCCATGCCGGCGCTTCTTGTCATCCCTAATGTATTGGTTTGTCGCAGCTTTTCAAGCGCGGGCCTGGCTGGCGAGGGTCAGGCCGTCCCGGCGGCCCTGCACGACGACGGCCCCGCTGACGGTCGGCGGCGGATAGTCTGCCCCGCGCAAGGCTGTGCACAAGCCGCGCCGGGGGCGCGATTTGTTCTGGATCATTTGCGATCTTGAGGCACTTTACATATTGAATTCCTGAACCTAAGCCTTGTCACAAAAGTTACGTTAAACTGTCATTTTTCGTGGAGGCGCTCATGCTCGGCTGGCTTCAGGCCCTGATGCCAAAAGAGGAGAAATTCTTCGACCTCTTCGAACGTCACGCCCAGATTTCCCTCGAATGCGCGAAATTGCTGCGCACGCTTCTCGACGGCGGCGAGCGGGTTCCCGAGCTTTGCGAGGCGGTCATCCGCCACGAAGACCAGGCCGACGAGGTCGCGACCGAAGTGCAGCTCGCGTTGCGGCGCAGCTTCATCACGCCGTTCGACCGCGGCGACATCCACGGCCTCATCAACGACCTCGACGACGCCATCGACCAGATGCGCCAGACCGTGAAGGCGATTTCGCTGTTCGATGTCGGCGATTTCGATCCCGGCATGAAGAAGATCGGCGACCTGATCGTCGAGACGGCCCGGATTTCGCGCGAAACGCTGCCCCTGCTGCGCGCCATGAACGCCAATGCAGCCCAGATCAACGCGTCGGCCGAGAAGATCGTCGCGCTCGAGGAGGAATCCGACCATCTCTACATGCAGGGCCTGAAGGACCTTTATCGCGCCCACAAGGAAAGCCAGCCGATGGCCTATATCGTGGGGGCGGAAATCTACTCCCATCTCGAAAAGGTCGTCGATTGCTTCGAGGACGTCGCCGACCGGATGAGCGGCATTCTGCTCGAACATTTGTGAGGCCCGGCAATGGCTGGCGTCTCCCTGGTCCTCGTCGCGCTGATCGTCGTCGCGCTGCTGTTCGACTTTCTCAACGGATTGCATGACGCCGCCAATTCCATCGCGACGATTGTCTCGACCCGCGTGCTGCGGCCGCAATATGCGGTGTTCTGGGCCGCCTTCTTCAATTTCATCGCCTTCGCCTTTTTCGGGCTCCATGTCGCCAATACCGTCGGCAGTGGCATTGTCGACGCGCATATCGTCGACGACCGGCTGATTTTCGCGGCTTTGTCCGGGGCCATCGTCTGGAACGTCGTCACCTGGCTGCTCGGCATTCCCTCGTCGAGCTCCCATGCGCTCATCGGCGGCCTCGTCGGCGCCGGCCTCGCCAAGGCCGGAACGTCGGCCGTGGTCTGGGCGGGCATCGGCAAGACCACGGCGGCCATCGTGCTGTCGCCCCTGCTCGGCTTTTTCCTCGCGATCCTGCTCGTCATCCTGGTGTCATGGGCCTGCATCAGGGTCGCGCCGGTCACGGTGGATTCCATCTTCCGCGTGCTGCAATTCCTGTCGGCCTCGCTCTATTCGCTCGGCCACGGCGGCAATGACGCGCAAAAGACCATGGGCGTGATCGCGGTGCTGCTGTTCTCGCATGGGCTGGGCGGCGAGGCGTTCCACGTGCCGCTCTGGGTGGTGCTGTCCTGCCAGGCGGCGATGGCGCTTGGAACCTTGTTTGGCGGCTGGCGTATCGTCCACACCATGGGGTCGAAGATCACGCGCCTGACGCCGATGCAGGGCTTTTGCGCGGAGACGGGCGGCGCGCTGACCCTGTTCCTCGCCACCGCGCTCGGCGTGCCGGTCTCCACCACCCATACGATCACGGGGGCCATCGTCGGCGTCGGCGCGGCGCGGCGCGTCTCGGCCGTGCGCTGGAACATCGCGCAGAGCATTGTCGTCGCCTGGGTGCTCACCATGCCGGCGGCGGCCCTTATCTCGGCCTTGACCTACACTTGCGCGGGGGCGCTGGCGCCATGATCGCAAAACCGCGCAAGGCCCGGAAAAAGACCAAGAAGGCAGTCAAAAGGTCGGCGGCCGAAGCCGGGCGGCTGCAATATGCCGCGCTGCCCTGGCGCGTGGCCGACGGCGCGCTGGAGATCATGCTGGTGTCCTCGCGCGAGACGAAACGCTGGATCATCCCCAAGGGCTGGCCGATGTCCGGACGCAGCGGCGCCGCGGCGGCGGCGATCGAGGCGATGGAGGAAGCCGGTCTCCTCGGGATCATCGCCGAGGAGCCTTGCGGTCATTTCACCTATTCCAAGCGTTTTTCGCGCGGCGAGGAATTGTGCAAGGTCGAGGTTTTTCCGCTGCGGTCGCGCGCCAGCGTGACAACTGGCCGGAAAAGCACGAGCGCGAAACGCGATGGTTCCCGGTCGCGGAAGCGATCGGGCTGGTCTCCGACCCGGAACTCGCCGACGTGATCGCGGCTTTTGCCCGCGATTTCGTCGCCTGACGCCCGAGCTGAGCGGCGCCGGCTCAGGCCTTTTTCTCGGCCTGTAAAACCCGGGCCAGCGCCATCAGCGGAAAATAATGGCAATAGAGGCCGTAGCGCAGCATGAAGGCGCGCGACAGTTCCGGCCCCTGTTGCAGGCGCTCCGACAGCAGCGGGTCGTTGAGCTTGATGGTCTGGCCGACGCCATAGCCGGGGAAGCCGGTCCCGGTGAATTCCGGCTCCGGCCAGGTTCCCTCGCTCTGGCGCTCGACCAGAAACTGGCAGCCCCGCGCGATGGCTTCGTGGTCCTGCGGGCGGTTGGCGGCGACGAGCCCCATCAGCGCCCAGGCGGTCTGCGAGGCGGTGGCGGTTCCGCGTCCCGCGCTTTCGGCCTGCATGTAGGAGGCGCAGCTTTCGCCCCAGCCGCCGTTGTCCTGCTGGCGGGATTTGAGCCAGTCGCAGGCGCGGCCGATCGACGGCCTGTCCCATGTCCTCGCCGGCGGCGGCGAGCGCGGGCAGCACGGCGCCGATCCCATAGATGTAATTGACGCCCCAGCGCCCGAACCAGGAGCCGTCGGGCTCCTGCTGCGCCCGCAGATAGGCCAGGGCGCGGGCCATGGCGGGATGCCGGCGCGACAGGCCGAGCCGGGCGAAGGCCTCGACGACATGGGCGGTGACGTCGACCGAGGGCGGGTCGAGCGCCTCGCCGAAGTCGCAGAACGGGATCTTGGTCAGCAGCTGGTTGGTGTTGTCCTTGTCGAAGGCGCCCCAGCCGCCGCCTTCGCTCTGCATGGCGATCAGCCAGTCCACGCCCCGCTGCAGCGCCTCCTCGATGCCGCGCGCCCGCCATTTCGGATCGTCGCGGAAGGGCGCCAGCGCGATCAGCGCGACGGCGGTGTCGTCGACGTCGGGATAGGAATTGTTGGCATATTCGAAGGCCCAGCCGCCCGGCGCCACCTGCGGCAGCTTCACCGACCAGTCGCCGGGAACCAGGACCTGCCGCTTGAGGACCCAGTCGACCGCCTTCTCCACCGCTTCGGCTTGCCCGTCCAGCGCCCCGGACTCCTCGAAGGCGAGCAGGGTCAGGATCGTGTCCCAGACCGGGCTGTTGGTCGCCTGGATGAAGCTGGCCTCGCCGACATCGACCCGCCAGCCGGGATCGTCGAGGCAGGCGATTCCCTTGGCCATCACCGGATGGTCGAGCGCGTAGCCCTCCACATGCAGCGCCATCAGGCTGTAGATCCACGGCGGCTGGATGCCGCCCCAGCCGCCGTCGGAATCCTGATGGCGGATCACCCATTCCAGCACATGGCGGACCGCCGCGCCGCGCCACAGGGTCAGGCCATGCCTGTGGCCGAACTCCTGCAAGGCGTGCAGAATCTTGTCGGTCTTGCGGAAGAACAGGTCCCAGCCGCCGGCGTTCTTCTTGGGCGGCAGGTCATAGTCGAATTTTTCGCGCCCGCCCGGAAACAGCGCGTCGAGGCGGCGCTCCGGCGGCAGCGGCCGGCTCGGGCGGCGCGCCGACAGCACGGCCAGCGGCACCAGCGTCGCCCGCGCCCATTGGGCGAAATGATAGATGTTGAAGGGAAACCACAACGGCAGCCAGATCACTTCCGGCGGCAGGTTGGGCGTCTTTTCCCACGGCCATTCGCCGATCAGGGCCAGCCAGTAGCGGGTGAACACGCGGACATTGCGCAGGCCGCCCTTGGCTTCGATCCAGTTCTGCGCCTTGAGCAGCGCCGGATGGTCTGCGCCATAGCCGGAGACGCGCAGCGCCGCATAGGCCTCGACGGTGGTGTTGATGTCGCCGTTGGGCGCGGCATGGTAGATTTCCCAGGCGCCGTCCTCGCGCTGGGTGTCGAGCAGAGATTGCGCCAGGCGCGGGCAGAGCGGATGGTCGTCGAGGCCGACGAACCACAGGAACAGGCGCCATTGCGCCTCCATGCAGCCGTTGGATTTGGCGCGGCCGACCCAATGGCCGTCGGGCTTCTGCCGCGCGATCAGCCAGTCGATCGCGGCTTGCGCGCTGCGGCGCAGCGACGAGCGGAAATTGTCCGGGCTTTCCGCACGGGGCGGCTGTTCGAGTTCCGATGTCGTCACAAAAACTGTCCCGGCTTGAATGACGCTTCTGGCGTAGGCGCGTCGGGGCCGCAATTCGTTCCCCGCGCTTCTCCTTTAATCACGGGGCGCGGCAAAGCCAAGGCGCCGGAGGCGATGGCCTTCACTGCCGGGCTCTGCGCAAACACGCCTTGGCGCGCCGCCGCATGGACGCGCCCCGCGCAAAGATGTAGGAGAGGCGCCAAACGACGACGACAGGCGGGGAAAAACATGCCTCCATATCGCTCACGCACCTCCACCCACGGCCGCAACATGGCGGGCGCGCGCGGCCTGTGGCGCGCCACCGGCATGAAGGACGGCGATTTCGGCAAGCCGATCATCGCGGTGGTCAATTCCTTCACCCAGTTCGTGCCCGGCCATGTCCATCTCAAGGACCTCGGCCAGATGGTCGCCCGCGAGATCGAGGCGGCGGGCGGCGTCGCCAAGGAATTCAACACCATCGCGGTCGACGACGGCATCGCCATGGGCCATTCCGGCATGCTCTACAGCCTGCCGTCGCGCGAGATCATCGCCGACAGCGTCGAATATATGGCCAACGCCCATTGCGCCGACGCTCTCGTCTGCATCTCCAATTGCGACAAGATCACGCCCGGCATGCTGATGGCGGCGCTGCGGCTCAACATTCCGGCGGTGTTCGTCTCCGGCGGCCCGATGGAGGCCGGCAAGGTCGTGATCGGCGGCAAGACCAAGGCGGTCGACCTGATCGACGCCATGGTCGCGGCGGCGGATTCCAAGAACAGCGACGAGGACGTCGCCGCCATGGAGCGCTCGGCCTGCCCGACCTGCGGCTCCTGCTCCGGCATGTTCACCGCCAATTCCATGAACTGCCTGACCGAGGCGCTCGGCCTGTCGCTGCCGGGCAACGGCACCATCGTCGCCACCCATTCGGACCGCAAGGAGCTGTTCCTGCAGGCGGGCCGCACGGCGGTCGAGCTGTGCCGCCGCTATTACGAGCATGACGACGATTCCGTGCTGCCGCGCAACATCGCCACCGTCAAGGCGTTCGAGAACGCCATGACGCTCGACATCGCCATGGGCGGCTCGACCAACACCGTGCTGCATCTGCTCGCCGCGGCCTATGAAGGCGGCGTGGACTTCCAGATGGCGGACATCGACCGGCTGTCGCGCCGCGTCCCGGTGCTGTGCAAGGTCGCGCCCTCGGTGCCCGACGTCCATATCGAGGACGTGCATCGCGCGGGCGGCATCTTCGGCATTCTCGGCGAACTCGACCGCGCCGGGCTGCTCAACCGCGACGTCCGCTCCGTGCACAGCGCGAGCCTCGAATCCGCGCTGAAGAAATGGGACATCAAGCGCAACGACTGCATCGGGCTCGACACGCTTCTTCCGCGCCGCGCCGGGCGGCGTGCCGACCCAGGTCGCGTTCAGCCAGTCGCGCCGCTACGACGCCCTCGACGACGACCGCGCCAAGGGCGTGATCCGCTCGGCCGAGCACGCCTTCTCGAAGGATGGCGGCCTCGCGGTCCTGTTCGGCAACCTCGCCGAGGAGGGCGCCATCGTGAAGACGGCCGGCGTCGACGACGCCAACCTGACCTTCACCGGCCCCGCTCTGGTGTTCGAGAGCCAGGACGACGCGGTTGCGGGCATTCTCTCCGGCAAGGTCAAGGCGGGCGACGTGGTGGTGATCCGCTACGAAGGGCCGCGCGGCGGCCCCGGCATGCAGGAAATGCTCTATCCGACCTCCTATCTGAAGAGCATGGGCCTCGGC
This sequence comes from uncultured Alphaproteobacteria bacterium, assembly GCA_963811975.1. Classification (GTDB taxonomy): domain Bacteria; phylum Pseudomonadota; class Alphaproteobacteria; order Rhizobiales; family Beijerinckiaceae; genus Rhodoblastus. The sequence goes on along the minus strand of CAWETR010000014.1, from coordinate 304,615 downwards.
AAAGCCTGCGCGCTGATCACCGACGGGCGATTCTCGGGCGGCACCTCGGGCCTCTCCATCGGCCATGTCTCGCCGGAGGCGGAGGAGGGCGGCCTGATCGGGCTGGTCGAGACCGGCGACCGCGTCGAGATCGACATTCCGAATCGCTTGCTGCGCCTCGACGTCGCCGACGAGGAGCTGGCGCGCCGCCGCGCCGCCATGGAGGCCCGGGGCAAGGACGCCTGGAAGCCGCTCGGCCGCGACCGCCCGGTCAGCACGGCTCTGCGCGCCTATGCGGCTTTGACCACCAGCGCCGCCAAGGGCGCCGTGCGCGTCGTGCCGTAAGGGCGAAGCCCGCGTCTGCTCCTTGAACGGCGCGGTCTCCGCGGGTTCGTGGGAAAAATTTTCGCCGCGCCGCAGCTTTTTCTGCGGCGCGGCGTTTTTAGTTACGGGTCAATCCGCTGAATGTTCGACAAAGTGCTAACTCACTTTGGCGGAGAGGGTGAGTTAGACAAAGCGTAGTGAGCGTCTTTCGGTTAAGGTTTCTTCCCGCTTAAAATCGGGAACGCCATTTGGGCGAAACAAACCGACGAAAAAACGTCTCTGGAACTTGGGAGGGAGCCGAAATGGCTGCAACGGCATTAGAAATTGAAAAAAATCCGAAATTTCAGGAGCTCGTGGCGACGCGCAAGTCGCTGGGCTGGACGCTGAGCATCGTGATGCTGGTGATCTATTTCGGCTTCATCCTGCTCGTCGCCTTCGACCGGCAGTTCCTCGGCACGCCGCTTTCGGCGGCCGGCGTCACCACGATCGGCATTCCGATCGGCCTGGCCGTCATCGTTTCGGCCTTCGTCCTGACCGGCATCTATGTCGTCAAGGCCAACGCCCGCTATGACGAGCTGACCCGCCAGATCGTCGAGGAGAGCAAGTGATGTCGCGCTTCAAGCACCTCATTGCGGCGGCGACCCTCGCCGCGTTTTCGTCGCCGGCTTTGGCCGACGCCATTTCGGGCCACGTCGAGCAGCAGGAGACCAACTGGACCGCGATCGCGCATGTTCGTGCTCTTCGTCCTGTTCACGCTCGGCATCACCTATTGGGCGGCCAAGCGCACCCATTCCGCCGCGCAGTTCTATACGGCCGGCGGCGGCATCACCGGCTTCCAGAACGGCCTCGCCATCGCCGGCGACTATATGTCGGCGGCGTCCTTCCTCGGCATTTCCGGCCTCGTCTACCTGTCGGGCTACGACGGCCTGATCTATTCGGTGGGCTTGCTCGTCGGCTGGCCGATCGTCACCTTCCTGATCGCGGAGCCGCTGCGCAATCTCGGCAAGTTCACCTTCGCCGACGTCGCCTCGTTCCGCTTCCAGCAGACGCCGATCCGCATCCTGGCCGCCTGCGGCACGCTGGTCACCGTCGCCTTCTATCTGATCGCCCAGATGGTCGGCGCCGGCGCGCTGATCCAGCTGCTGTTCGGCCTGCCCTACTATGTACGCCGTGATCGGCGTCGGCTGCCTGATGATCATCTATGTGACCTTCGGCGGCATGGTGGCGACGACCTGGGTGCAGATCATCAAGGCCTGCCTGCTGCTCGCCGGCGCGACCTTCATGGCCTTCATGGTTCTGTCCAAGTTCGGCTTCAGCCCGGAAGCGCTGTTCGCCAAGGCGGTGGAAGTCCATCCCAAGCACCTGGCGATCATGGAGCCGGGCACGCTGATCAGCAATCCGCTCTCGGCGATCTCGCTGGGTCTGGCGCTGATGTTCGGCACCGCCGGCCTGCCGCATATCCTGATGCGCTTCTTCACCGTCGCCGACGCCAAGGCGGCGCGCAAGTCGGTGTTCTACGCCACCGGCTTCATCGGCTACTTCTACATCCTGACCTTCATCATCGGCTTCGGCGCGATCGTGCTGGTTTCGACCAATCCGGACTTCCTCTCCGACGCCGGCCAAGGGCCTGGCGGGCGATCCGGGGCGGCTCGAACATGGCGGCGATCCATCTCGCCGACGCGGTCGGCGGCAACCTGTTCCTCGGCTTCATCTCGGCGGTGGCCTTCGCCACGATCCTCGCGGTCGTGTCGGGCCTGACGCTGGCGGGCGCCTCGGCGATCAGCCACGACCTCTACGCCACCGTCGTCGAAGGGCGGCAAGGCCAACGAACAGGACGAAATCCGCGTCTCGAAGATCGCCACCATCGTTCTCGGCATCATCGCCGTCGATCCTGGGCATCGTCTTCGAGAAGCAGAACGTCGCCTTCATGGTCGGCCTCGCCTTCTCGATCGCGGCGTCGTGCAACTTCCCGGTGCTGCTGATGTCGATCATGTGGCGCGGCATGACCACGCGCGGCGCGGTCATCGGCGGCTTCCTCGGCCTGATCTCGGCGCTGGTCGGCGTGATCTTCTCGCCGGCGGTGTGGGAGGCCACGATGGGCCATCCGAAGGGCTCGGCTCTGTTCCAGATCAGCAATCCCGGCGCTGTTCTCGATGGCCATCGCCTTCGGCGGCATCTGGCTGTTCTCGAAGCTCGACACCAGCGCCCGGGCGCGCAGGACCGGGCTGGCTTCGACGCGCAATATGTGCGTTCGCAGACCGGCATCGGCGCGTACCGGCGCCTCGGCGCACTGATCAAAAAACGGGGCGCGGTCTGAAAACCGCGCCCTTTTTCTTTTTTCCCTCCATTTCCCGCCAAGTTGCCGCCGCCAGGCGGCGAGGCCGCAATGTCCGCCATTCTCGACGCCTCCACGGCGCCTTTCGACCGCCTGACCGCCGAAGAGGCCGATTCCCTGCGGGCGGCGATGGACGTCGGTCTATTTCCGGCCCGATGAAACGATCGTCGCCGAAGGCGCGGGCGCCCGAAGGTCTCTGTCATCGTCATCAAGGGCTGCGTCGAGGAGCGCGAACAGGGCGAACTGGTCGGCCTTCTCGGGCCCAAGGATTTCTTCGACAGCCGCGCCGTCGTGCAGGGCGTCGGCGTCAGCGGCTTCATCGCCCGCGAGGAGACGCTGTGCTCGCTCGCGCCCCGCGCGGACGTGCTGCGGCTCATCAATTCCAATCCCCGTTTCGGCGCCTTCTTCTACAGCGACATTTCGCGCAAGCTGGAGGCCCTCGCGCAAAAGGACGAATCGACCGCAGATCGGATCGCATGATGCGGGCGCGGGTGAGAGACCTGTACCTGATGCCCGCCGCGATCATCGACGCGGTCCAGCCGATCGCCTCGGCCGGGCGCATCATGCGCGACATCGACTGCAATGCGCTGCTGGTGCGCGACGGCGAACGCACCGGCATCGTCACCGGCATGAACCTGTCCAAGGCGGTGGTGCTGAAGGGCATGACCATCGACGAGCCGGTGAGGAGCGATCGCGCAATTCGACCTCGTCACCGTCGAACCGGACGAATTCGTCTCGCAGGCGCTGCTGCTGATGACGAAATACAACAAGCGCCGCGTCGTGGTGAAAGAGGGCGAGCATTTCGTCGGCATCATCGAAGACATCGATCTGCTGAGTTTCTTCGCCGGAAATACGCAGCTGGTCGTCGGCCGCATCGATCGCGCCGTCGACGCTGCAGGAGCTGATCGGCGCGGCCGCCGAGCAGATCGCCGACCAGGTGCGGCCGCTGCGCCGCCAGGGCGTGAAGTTCGAGGTGGTCGCGGAAATCGTGTCCGACCTCAACCGCCGCCTGTTCGCCAAATTGTTCGACCTGCTGTCGCCCAGACGAAATGCGCGACAAGCGCCTGCCTGATCGTGATGGGCAGCGAGGGCCGCGGCGAGCAGACCATCCGCACCGATCAGGACAATGGCCTGATCCTGGCCGAGCCCGTGGACGAGGCGGCGCTGAACCGCTTCCGCACGGAGTTTTACCGCGCGCGCTGGCGAGTTCGGCTTCCCGCCCTGTCCCGGCCATGTGATGGTCGACAATCCGCTCTGGTCGCGCACGCTCGCTGAATATGTCGCGGATTTCAGTTCGTGGACCACCACGCCGGACGAGCAATCGTCGATGAACATCGCGATCTTCTTCGACGCGGAGGCGGTGGCCGGCGATTCCTCGCTGCTCGCCCGGGCGAAGACGGCTCTCGTCGAGAAGATCGCCAACGAGCGCGTTGCCTCGCGCGCTTCGCCAGGGCCATCGAATGCCTTCGAGCCGCCGATCGGCCTGTTCAACAAGCTCAAGACCTCGCGAAGGCGACGGCGACGCGCTCGACCTGAAGAAGGGCGGCATTTTCCCCATCGTCCATGGCGTGCGCTCGCTGGCGATCGAGCAGGGGCTCGAGGAAACCAACACCTTCAAGCGGCTGGCGAAGCTGGCGGAGCTGGGCCTGCTCAAGGACGACTTCGCGCGCGACCTCGCCCGCGCGCTCGACTATCTCATGACCATTCGCCTCGACGCCCAGATCGACGCGGCCAAGAGCGCAAGCCTGCTGAAGCCGGCGACGCTGACGAGCATGGATCGCGACCTGCTGCGCGATTCGTTCCAGGTGGTGAAGCAATTGCGCGAACTGGTGCGCCGCCGCTTCAACCTGAACATGTTCTAGGATTCTGTCATGGCGCTGCGCTGGCTGATGCGGAAGATGGATCAGGCGACGCTGCGCGACAAGAGCTATCGCTTTCTGTTCGAGCCCGGGCCGGCCGACGAGGTGGTTTCCGTCGATTGCGAAACCACCGGCCTCGACCCACGCCGAGACGAGATCATTTCGGTGGCGGCGATCCGGATTCGCGGCGACCGCATCCTGGCGAGCGAGACCTTTCAGGCCGTGGTGCGGCCGCGCGTGGCCATCGCGGCGGCGGCGATCAAGGTGCATGGCCTGCGCGAGATCGACGTCTGCAACGCGCGCCCGATGAGCGAGATCCTGCCGGATCTGCTGCAGTTCATCGGCGGGCGGCCGCTCGATCGGCTATTACATCGATTTCGACATCGCCATGCTGAACAATCACGTCGCGGAATTTCTGGGAATCCAGCTGCCCAATCCGCGCATCGAAGTGTCGGGGATGTATTACGATCGCAAATATGGCGATGCGCCGCCCGGCACGCAGATCGACCTGACCTTCGCCAATATCCTGCGCGACCTGAACCTGCCCTTGTTCAACCAGCACGACGCTTTTTCAGACGCGCTGATGACAGCGATGATTTACGTGAACCTCAAGGATTACAAGGCTCGCGACATCCGCATCGCGCCGGCCGCGCATAGGCGCGTCGCAAGGAGTTTCATGGGATGTGAAGGCCCCGTGGGACCGGCCGTCGCGTCCCCCGGGGCCCGTTCGCATCACAGGAAGGGCTTGCCCACGGGCAGCACGTCGCGGCCGAACAGGCTGTGGAAGATGATGTGGAACATCATGTACCAGGCGCAAAGGGCGCAGACGATCAGATCCCACGCGGCGAAGCTCTTGAGCCCCGGCTGGCCCCAATTGGCGAGGTCGAGGCCGATGAAGCCGATCATCAGGGTCGTGAACGTCAGGAACATCACCTTGGAGACCTTGATCGAGGCGATCCACAGGCCGACGGTGAACAAGGTCCAGCCGAACAGCAGCCAGCCAAGGTCGCTTTCGGTCAGCGCCAGCATCTTGTTGCCGCTGGTCGAGGCGAGCAGGTAGGCGCAGAGCGAAATCCAGAAGGCGCCATAGCTCGAAAAGGCGGCATAACCGAAATTGTTGCCCATCTTCTGCTCCTGGAAGCCCGCGACCATTTGCGCGACGCCGCCGAAGACGAATCCGAGCCAGATCACCGGCGCGATGCCCACCCAGCCGAGATTGTGGAATTGCAGCATCAGGGTGGTCAGGCCGAAGCCGCCGAGGCCGACCACCGCCGGATTGCCGAGAGCCGGGGCGAGGGAAGGGTCGGCCATCTTGGCGTCCTTTTCCTGCCGATTGTGAAATTGCAGGGCGCTGGGCGCGGGAACGGTTTCAGCCAATTTCATTTCCATTTTCGTGGCCTTTCCTGTTTGTTCCGGCCGTCCGGATCAAGGTTTTTAGAGAGTAAATCTCATCGTGATTTGATTTTTGAGATGCTTATCGGAAAGCCAAATGGGCGGCGATTAAACAATGTGCGTAATTCTAAGGCCTATTTCCGATAATATACTTTCGTATGTGTCGTCGGGGTTGCCTTGATTGTTTTCGGCAGTGCGATGCCAGCCCGCCCGGGCAAGGGCGAACGCCGAGCGGCGAAAAGTTGAAAAAACCATCGTCTCGGCCTATGCCGGTTCGAGGCTTTTTCGCAGAGGCGCGCGATCCTGGGGTGGCGTTTCCGACGCCGGCGCCAGAGGAGGTGAAATTTGAGCGACGTCACTTTGTTCGAGAACCGCGACGGCGTCGCGCATTTCGTTTTCAACCGCCCGCAGGCGCGCAACGCGCTCACTTTCGAAATGTACGAGCATTTGCGCGAGGCCTGCGAAAAGGCCAACGCGGATCGTTCGATCCGCGCGCTGCTGATTTACGGCGCGGGCGACAAGGCCTTCGCCGCGGGAACCGACATCGCGGAATTCCGGGCGCTGCAATCGGCGCAGGACGCGGTCGATTACGAGATCAAGATCGAGCGCGTGCTGACCACGCTGGAAAAATGCCGCGTGCCGACCATCGCGGCGATTGCGGGCGCCTGCACCGGCGGCGGCGCGGCCATCGCCGCCTGCTGCGACCTGCGCCTGGCCGCGAGCAACGCCAAATTCGGCTTTCCCATTGCGCGCACGCTCGGCAATTGCCTGTCGGTCGCCAATTACGGCCGCCTCGCCGACATCATGGGCGCGGCGCGCGTCAAGGATCTGCTTCTTCACCGCGCGCCTGATCGACGCCGAGGAGGCCAAGGTCTTCGGGCTGGTCGGCGAAATCGTCGCGCCCGAGGCTCTGGCCGCCCGCGCCGAGGAATTGGCGAAGACCGTGGCGGGCCATGCGCCGCTGACCCTGCGCGCGACCAAGGAGGCGCTGCTGCGCCTGCGGCCGCCGCTGGAGACCGGCGAGGACCTCGTCGTGATGTGCTATCGCAGCGCCGATTTCCAGGAAGGCATGGAGGCCTTCCTGGCCAAGCGGGCGCCGCAATGGCGGGGCGAATAGGAAACGCCATGGCGCAGGATCATGACTCGCTGACGGCCGGGCAATTCGGCGCCCATGCGCGGGCCTATGTCGAGAGCGCCGTCCATGCCGGCGGCGCCGATCTCGACGCGCTGCGCCGGCGCGCTGCGGCTGCGGCGCCGGAGCGGGCGCTCGACCTCGGGACGGGCGGCGGTCATGTCGCCTATGCTTTGGCCGGGGCCGCCCGCGCCGTGACGGCGGTCGATCTCTCGGCGGAGATGCTGGCGACCGTCGCGACCGAGGCGGAGCGCCGCGGCCTGCGCAATGTCGAAACCGTGCAGGCCTCGGCCGAAAACCTGCCCTTCGGCGACGCCGCCTTCGATTTCCTGGCCAGCCGTTTTTCCGCTCACCACTGGCGCGACGCGGCCGCCGGCCTGCGTCAGGCCCGGCGGGTGCTGCGCCCCGGCGCGCCCGCGATCTTCATCGACATCGTCTCGCCGGGTCCGCCGGCGCTCGACACCCATCTGCAGGCGATCGAGCTGCTGCGCGACGTCTCGCATGTGCGCGATTACAGCGTCGTCGAATGGCGGACGATGCTGAAAGAGTCCGGCTTCTCGGTTGAGACGGTCGAGACCTGGCGCCTGCGGATGGATTTCGACGCCTGGACGCGCCGGATCGGAACGCCGGCGCCGCTGGTCGAGGCGATCCGCCTGCTTCAGCAGAAAGCCGGCGATGAGACGCGCGGCTCTTTCGCCATCGAGCAGGACGGCTCCTTTTTGCTCGACGCCGCGATGTTCGTGGTCGGTCTAGATTTAACGGAACTTAACCCAAAAAAGTTAAATCCAGAAAGTCTTCATATTTTTCAACAGAGGTTATCGTGACAGCTATAGGTTCCGTAGCGAAAACATTACTTAAATTCATGATTAACACTTCATTAAGTTGCGTTTCGGCAATCTTGTACATCTTTATTCAAATGCAAGCGATTTTTCCTCTCGTCGCCGTACGGTCCCAGGCCGCGGTTTTCGGGCGATGCCGATTGCATCGGTTCGAATGTGTGGCGTAGCCATGACAACCAATTCATCGACCAGCACGTCGGGGCGCGGCTGCGCTCCTTGCGGCAAGCGCGCGGCCTGACGCCGGAAGACCTCTCGCGGGACCTGTCGATTCCGTGCAGCCGGATTGCCGCGCTCGAAAGCGGCCGCCTGCGCATCTCCGCCGAACTGATGCGGAAACTGTCGCGGGCCCTGCAAGCGGCGCCGGCTGAATTTTTCGAGGGATTTTCCGTCACCGGGCAGGGGTTCGTGCGGTTGACGACCGACGACGCCCGCGCCGCGAACGACGAGGAGCGCCTGCTGCGGGATTTCGCGCGCATCCGCGACGACAGCGCACGCCAGCTCGTTCTGGCGCTGGTGTCGAGCTACGCGGCGTTCGAGGGCATGGCCGAAGGCTGATCCAGGTCATTTCCCGCAGCTGCGCCTTGACGCATCATGGGCGCTGCAGCAAGGAAAGGCTCATGAATCTTCCCGCAGCCCCGCAACGAGCCGCCACCCTTGCTTCGCAGGGCGAGCCGCACGCTCCGCATGGCGGCGTTCCTCAACTGGCTCTGGCCGCCATCGGCGTCGTCTATGGCGATATCGGCACGTCGCCGCTCTACGCCATGGACCAGATCTTCCATGACGGCGTCACGCGCACGCCGGACCATATTCTCGGCGGCGTCTCGCTGGTGATCTGGGCGATCACGATCATCGTCTCGATCAAATACGCCCTGCTGGTGCTGCGCGCCCAGAACGAGGGCGAGGGCGGCGTGTTCGCGCTCTACGGCCTGCTGCACGACCGCTCCAGCCGGACCGCCCGGCTCATGCTGTGGTCGCTGATGCTGGGCGCGGGCCTGCTGCTCGGCGACGGCATGATCACGCCGGCGATCAGCGTGCTGTCCGCGGTCGAAGGGCCTGCATGTCGCCGCGCCGAGCCTCGGGCATCTCGTGGTCGTTCCGCTGACGCTCGTCCTGCTCGCCGGGCTGTTCGCCCTGCAATCGCGCGGCACGGCGGGAATCGGGAAAATCTTCGGGCCGATCCTGCTGGTCTGGTTCGTGACCATCGCCGGGATCGGACTCTGGCACATCATCGCGCGGCCGGATGTTCTCGCGGCCTTCAATCCCGTCCACGGCGTTCGTTTCCTCATCGAATCCGGCGGCTGGGAAATGCTGGCGATTCTGGGCGCGGTGATGCTGGTCGTCACCGGCGGCGAGGCCATGTACGCCGATCTCGGCCATTTCGGCGCCGCGCCGATCCGGCTTGGATGGTTCGCGATCGTGTTTCCGGCGCTGTTGCTGAATTATCTGGGGCAGGGGAGCTACCTGCTCTCCGGCGCGCCGATTGCCGAAGGCCTGCTGTTCTACAGCCTGACGCCGCAGGCCGTGCTTTATCCGATGGTGGCGCTGGCGACGGTGGCGACCATCATCGCCTCGCAATCCTTGATCTCGGGCGCCTTTTCGCTGATCTCGCAGGCGATCCGCCTCGGCCTGTTCCCGCGCATCGCTTTGCTGCACACCCATGCCGCCCATGCCGGGCAGATCTACGCGCCCTTCATCAACTGGGCCCTGTTCTGCGGTTGCGTCGCGCTCGTGCTCGGCTTCGGCTCGGCCTCGGCTTTGGCGGCGGCCTATGGCCTCGCGGTGTCGGGCGTCATGGTGATCACCTCGATCGCGATGATTTTCATCGCCCGCCGCCTCTGGGGCTGGGGCGTCACGCGGACGGCGCTGGTCTGGGGCGCGCTGACGGCGATCAACGCCGGCTTCTTCGTCGCCAGCACGCTCAAGTTCCTCGACGGCGGCTTCGTTCCGCTGATCGTGGGCGTGACGACCTTCGTGGTCATGGCGACCTGGCGCTGGGGCCGCAAGGCGACCTTCGCCGCCTATCAGGCCAAGGACGCGATGAGCATGGCCGATCTGGTCGGGAAATATCGCGCCAGCAAGACCTTCATCGAGCGCAGCGCGGTGGTGATGTCGGCCAAGACGCTGCATTCGCTGGGGGATCGCGCCCCGGTGATCGCGCAGATGATGTGGGATCGCTGCGGCGTGCTGCCCCGCCATCTGATCTTCGTCGAGGTCAACCACGTCAAGACGCCCTATGTCGAGGACCATCGCTATCACGTGATCAATTTCCATCGCGACGACGACGGCGGCGGCATCATGGGCGTGGAATTGCGCTTCGGCTTCATGGAGGAGCCGGATGTCGAAAAATGGCTGGAGGATCTGGCGCGCCACAAGCAGATCGACCTGCCGCCGCAGCACCGGCGCTGGATCGTGCATGTGGCGCATGAAAACCTGCTGCCCTCGCGCAAGATGAACCTGTGGCGGCTCCTGCGCTTCCGGCTGTTCCAGTTCCTGCGCCTCGTCTCGCAGCCGACGTCGTTCTATTACGGCCTCGGCAACAACGTGCAGCTGACGGCGGAAATCTTTCCCGTCCGCCTGCGGTAAGCGGGCGCTACGGCGCTTTATTTTCCCGTCAGCAGCACGATCTTGCCGAGATGGGCCGAGGATTCCATCAGCTCATGCGCGGCGCGCGCCTGATCGAGCGGGAATGTCGCGTGCAGCACCGGCTTGACGGCGCCGGACTCCAGCAGCGGCCAGACTTTTTCCCGCAATGCCGAGGCGATCGCGGCCTTGGTCGCGAGCGGGCGCGAGCGCAGGGTCGAGCCGGTCAGCGTCAGCCGCTTGAGCATCACGCTCATGAAGTCGAACTCCTTGACCTTGCTGCCCTGCAGGAAGGCGATCTGCACGAGGCGGCCGTCGGGCGCCAGCGCCGAAAGGTTCTTCTGCAGATAGGGGCCGCCGACCATGTCGAGGATGACGTCGACGCCCTTCTTGCCCGGTCAGCGCCTTCACCTCCGCGACGAAATCCTGCTCGCGATAATTGATCGCGACATCGGCGCCGAGTCTTTTGCAGAACTCGACCTTTTCCGCCGAGCCCGCCGTGGTGAAAACCCGGGCGCCGAAATGTTTCGCCAGCTGGATCGCGGTCGAGCCGATGCCGCTCGACCCGCCATGGACCAGGAACGCCTCGCCGGCCTTCAGCGCGCCGCGGGTAAAGACGTTGTCATAGACGGTGAAATAGGTTTCCGGCACGCCCGCCGCCTCGATCAGGCTGAGCGGCCTGGGCTTCGGCAGGCAAAGCGCGGCATCGGCGAGCGCAATATTCGGCATAGCCGCCCGAGCCGACCAGAGCGCAGATTTCGTCGCCGATCCGCACATTGGTCGACGCCTTCGCCGAGCGCCGACGACGCGGCCGGCGATTTCGAGCCCGGGAACGTCGCTTTCGCCGGGCGGCGGCGGATAGAGCCCGGCGCGCTGGATGCAGTCGGGGCGGTTGATCGCCCGCCGCGACGACCTCGACCAGAACCTTGCCCGGGCCGGGCGCGGGAACCGGCGCCTCGCGCAGCTTGATCACCTCCGGGCCGCCGGCGCCGTCGAAGATCATTTCGCGCATTGTTGCGGGCAAAGCGGACAATCGCAGGAAAACTCCCGGTCAGTAGGCCTTGAGATAGAAATGCAGGCTCAGCACGAGGCCGATGAAGATCACGAACAGGCGCACGAACAGCGGCGGAATGCGCGAGCCGGCATGGGCGCCGGCGAAGCCGCCGCCGATCGAGCCCGCCGACAGGATGATCGCCTCCAGCCAATGGATGCGGCCGGAGAACAGGAAGACGGCGGTCGCCGTGGCGTTCATCAGCGAGGCGAGCAGCATCTTCAGGCTGTTCATCAGCACGATGTCCTTCAGCCCGTAAAGCGTCAGCGCCGCCAGCATCAGGATGCCGATGCCGCCGCCGAAATAGCCGCCGTAGATCGCGACGAAACATTGCGCGACCAGCACGCCGGCAGCGCTGAGCAGCTGCTTTTCGGCCTGCTGCGGCATGACCATGCCCAGCGCGAAAACGAGGGTCGCGCCCAGCAGCAGGAAGGGCACCGCGCGCTCGAAGAACTGCTCCGGCGTCGCCAGCAGCAGGAGGGCGCCGAAAAAACCGCCGACGAGCGAAATGATCGCCAGCAGCCTTGCCGTTGATGCGCGGATCTTCCAGCGATGTTTTCAGGCCGCTGCGGTAAGCGAAGGTCGTCGCGACCTGCGCTGGGAAGAGCGCGATGGTCGAGGTCGCGTTGGCGTCGATCGCCGGCAGCCCCGCCGCGATCAGGGACGGAAACGTCAGGAACGAGCCGCCGCCCGCCAGCGCGTTGATGAACCCCGCGGCGAACCCGGCGAGAAGGATGAGAAGGAGCTGCATGCGCTGGCGTTCCGGCGTGGCGGAGCCGCCGCCATTCGCCCTCCTTTAGCTTCATTCGCCGCAAAGGCCAAACGCTGATGTTGGGCGCTGCGGCGAATTTCTCTGATCCGTCAATGTCTCGGCAGAAATCCCAGCAGCCGCAGCAGCGGCGGCATGGTCAGGCCCTGCACGACGATGGAAAAGGCGACGACGGCGAAGGTGACGACCACGATCTCGTCGCGCAGCGGCAGCGAGGCCGGGAGCGACAGCGCCAGAGCCAAGCGCCAAGGCGCCGCGCAGGCCGCCCCACCACAGCACATGCTGCTCCGGCAGCGAGACGGCGTTTTTCCTGCCGCGCAAGGCGAGGCTCAGCGGATAGACGGCGAACGCGCGGGCCGCCAGCCCCAGCGCGATGATGGTGGCGAGCACGACGGGGCCGTAGGTCTCGTAATGCATCACCGCGACATTGGCGCCGATCAGCAGGAAGATCACCGAATTGGCGAGAAAGGCCGCGAATTCCCAGAAATTCGTCATCGCCTCGCGGCCGCGCCGGCTGACGAAGGACCGCTCGTCCGGGCTGAAGATGCCGAAATTGCCCACGATCAGCCCGGCGGTGACGGTCGCCAGCACGCCGGAAACCTGCAGCTTCTCCGCCGCCAGGAAGGAGGCGAAGGCGGCGATGGTCGACAGGGTCAGCTCGACCAGATGTTCGGACGTGCCGCGCGCAAGCACGATGGCCACTGCGCCTGCCGCCGCGCCGATCCCGATGCCGCCGACGACGATGCGCACGAGCGTCCACGCGGTCTCCGGGAGCGAAGGAGAAGCGCCTCCGGCCTGCGCCCAGGCGAGGACCAGCGCGAACAGCACGGCGGCCGCGCCGTCGTTGAACAGGCTTTCCGCCTCGACCAGCAGGCTCAGGCGGCCGTGGAATTTGTTGTCCTTGAACATGGCGATGATCGCCACCGGATCGGTCGCCGAAATCAGCGCGCCGAAGACCAGCGCCGAGGCGAGCGGCCAGTGCAGCAGCCAGACCAGCCCGGCGGTGACGACGGCCATGGCGAGGATCGTGCCGAGGATGGAGAAGGTCAGGATCGGCGCGAGATCGGCGCGCAGGTCGCGCCAGCGCAGCGCCAGCGCCGCCTCGAACAGCAGCGGCGGCAGGATGAGGTCGAGGATCAGTTCGGAGGTGAGGTTGGGGCCGACGTCGATTTTCGAAAAGGCGAGCAGGGCGCCGATTCCGACGAGGCCGATCGTGTAGGGCAGCTTCACCCGCCGCGCCGCCATCGCGACCAGCATGGCGACGCTGAGCATGATGAGGATTTCCTGCAGGCCTTCGTTCATGTCGGGCGCGTCTCAATCCAGGGTCTGCCGGAACCGCAGCGCGGCGACGGTCATGGCGGCCAGCGTGAAGGCGCCGAGCGCGGCGGTGTCGGACGCGAGATCGGCAAAGCCCGCGCCTTTCAGCATCACGCCGCGCACGATCCGCAGATAATGGGTCAGCGGCAGGATCGAGCCGATGTCCTGCGCCCAGTCGGGCATGCCGCGGAACGGGAACATGAAGCCCGACAGCAATATGCTCGGCAGGAAGAAGAAAAAGCTCATCTGCATCGCCTGCAGCTGATTCTTGGCAATGGTCGAGAAGGTATAGCCCACCGAGAGATTCGCCACGATGAAAAGCATGGTCAGGATGACGAATGTCCCGAGATTGCCGACCACGGGAACCTCGAAGATGAAGCGCGCGGCAAAGGCGATCAGGGCCATCTGGAAGAACCCGACCGCCGCGTAGGGCAGGATCTTGCCCAGCATGATCTCGACCGGATTGATCGGCATGGCGAGCATGGATTCCATGGTGCCGCGCTCGACCTCGCGGGTCACCGACAGCGCGGTGAAGATCAGCATGGTCAGCGTCAGGATGGTGCCGACGAGGCCGGGCACGATGTTGAGCCGCGTCTCGCCCGCGGGATTGTAGCGCTTCTGCAGGCGCACCTCGTAAGGCGCCGGTTTCGACGAGAGGCTCTGCAAGGGGCCCGAGCAATTCGCGGGAAAAGACCTGCGCCGCCATGCCGGTCAAGGCCATCTGCGCGCCATTGACGGCGGTCGGGTCGGCGGCGTCGGCGATGACGAGGATGGCCGGGTCTTCGCCGCGCGCCAGCTTGCGGCCGAAATCCTGCGGGATCTCGACGGCGAAATTGACCGCGCCGGACAGGATCAGCGGGTCGATCTGCTCCGGGCCGGACAGCGAATAGCGGATGTCGAAATAGTCGGTGGCTTTCAGCGACGTGATGAACAGCCGCGAGAAGGCGCTGTGGTCGTTGTCGAGCACGGCGGTCGGCAGGTGCTTGGGGTCGGAATTGATGGCGAAGCCGAACAGGATGAGCTGCATGACCGGAATGGCGATCATGGTCGCGAAGGTCAGCCGGTCGCGGCGCAGCTGGATCAGCTCCTTGACGAAGACGGCATAGAGCCGCTCCAGCGAGGCGCGCAGCCCGGTCAGATTGTCCGAGGCCGCGCTCATGAATAATTGTCCTGCGCGCGGCTCATCATGTCGATGAACACGTCTTCGAGATTGGGCGCGTCGCGCGCCCAGACGATATCCGGCGCGGCGAATTGCGCGGCGATGCGGTCGAGCGCGGCGGCGTCGCGGCCGGCGACGTGCAGTCGCGCGCCGAAGGGCGCCACCATGTCGACGCCGGGCGTTTGCTTCAGCGTTTCGGCAAGGCCGCCGAGATCGGCCCCGGAGACGACATAGGTCGAGAGATGCGACTGCGCGATGATTTCGGCCACCGTTCCCTGCGCCAGCAGATGGCCATAGGCGATATAGGCGATCTCGTGGCAGCGCTCGGCCTCGTCCATGTAATGGGTCGAGACCAGCACGGTCAGGCCCTCGTGGGCGAGCTGGTGAATCTCGTCCCAGAAGTCGCGCCGCGCCTTGGGATCGACGCCGGCGGTCGGCTCGTCGAGCAGCAGCAGGTCGGGCCGGGGCATGATGCAGGCGCCGAGCGCGAGGCGCTGTTTCCAGCCGCCCGACAATTCGCCCGCGAGCTGGTTGGCGCGTCCGCCAAGCCCGAGCCGCTCGATGGCTTCGCGCGCGCGAGCGTGCGGGTCGGCGAGGCCATAGATGCGGCCGATGAATTCGAGATTTTCGCGGATGGTGAGATCGGCATAAAGCGAAAAGCGCTGCGTCATGTAGCCGGTGCGGCGCTTGATCTGCCGCTGCTGGGTGAGGATGTCGAAGCCGAGGCAGGAGCCCGTGCCGCTGTCGGGCGTCAGCAGCCCGCAGAGCATGCGGATCGTCGTGGTCTTGCCGCTGCCGTTGGGGCCAAGGAAGCCGTGGATGCGGCCGCGCCGCACCTGCATCGAGAGGTCTTCCACGACCTTCCTGCCGTCGAAACTCTTGTTGAGGTGATGGACGTCGATGACGATCTCCGGCGCGCCCGTTCATTTCGCCGGCTCCGGGGCCGCGGTCTTGGGCGCGACCAGCCGCGTCGTCACCGGCAGGCCGAGCGGCAGCAGCACGGATGGGTCGTCGAGCCGCGCGTCGATGCGGAACACCAGCTTGCCGCGCTCCTGCAGCGAGAAGATCACCGGCGGGGTGAATTCCGCCTGTTGCGAAATATAGGTCACGCGCGCCTGCGAGCCCCGGCGGGCAATTGTCGCAGGCGACGGAGACTGTCGCGCCGAGGGTGAAGCGCGCCAGCTGCGGCTCGGGCGCGAAGAAGCGGATGCGGCGGTTTTCCGGCGGCAGCAGCACGAGGATCGGCTGGCCGGCGGCGACGATCTCGCCGGGCCAGAAATAGACGTCCTGCACGATGGCCGCCGCCGGCGCATGGACGGTCTGGCGCGCGATGCGGACGTCGATCTGCTGCAATTGCGCCCGGGCCTGAAGGATGGCGGCCTCGGCGGCCGCGATTTCCTGCGGCCGCGACGGAATGCTGCTCGCTTCGATCTGCCGTTCCGCCTGGCGAGATTCGCCTGGTCGCGATCGCGCGCGAAGCGCGCCTGGTCGCGGGCGGCGACCGTGGCCGCGCCCTTGGACAGCAGCGTTTCCTGGCGCTGGAAATCGGTTTGCGACAGCACCAGAGCGGCCTTGGCGCTGGTCACGGCGGCCTCGAGCACGGCGATCTGCTCCGGGCGCTGGAGCGCTTCCTGAAGGTTCTTGAGATTGGCCTCGGCCTGATCCACCTGGCTCCTGGCCGCGACCCGCTGCTGGTCGAGCACCGGCGTCGCCATCGTGAACAGCGCCGCGCCGCTTGCGACCTGCTCGCCCGGCTCGACGTTCAGCTTTTTCAGGCGCTCGCCCTCGATCGGGCCGATCTGCACGAGGTCGCCCTCGACATAGCCCGAAAACAGGTCCTGGGGCCTCGCCGGGGCGAAGATCTTGCTCGCGGCCCAGCCGAGCACCAGCAGGACGAGGATCGGCGCGAGAATGCGGAGCCGGCTTTTCATGATGAGCTTCCCGTCAGGGCGCGGGTGAGAAGGTCGAAATGGGCCTCGATCAGGGCGTGGGCGTCGAGCGGCTCGATGCGGGCGAAGATCACGCTCCACATCACCGCGACGAGCGCCGGGGCGATCACGAGTTGCGGGAACCGCGCGGGCTCGTCGGAGATGAATTCGCCGCTGGCGCGGCCCTTGGCGACGATGGCGCGGACCAGCGCCATGCCGCGCGCAATGATCTCGCGATGGTAGAAATCCGCGATGGCCGGAAAGCGCGCGCCTTCCGACAGCACGAGATGCACGACGCGCTTGCGGTCGGGATCGTCGAGGGCGCCGGCGATGGCCTGGCCGACCAGCCGCAAAAGCTGGCTCGCGGGAGCGGACGAGGCGGCGACGGCCTGTTCGACATGGCCCAGCGTCACGCCGATCGTGCTTTTGACGATGGCCTCGAACAGCTCGTCCTTGGATTTGAAATAGAGATAGATCGTGCCCTTGGCGATTCCGGCGGCGGCGGCGATGTCGTCGAGCCGCGCGGCGGAAAAGCCCTTGGCCGCGAAAACGTCCAGCGCCGCCGCCTGGATGGCGCGGATGCGGTCGTCGCGGTCGGCTTTGGTGCGCGCTTGCCGGGCCATGGCTCACCGGGTTGAATATTTATGACTGACTGTACAGTCATAATTATCCGGGATCAATCCTGCGCATTGATCGGCGTCAAGGTTCGCTGTTGTGCTAGGATTAGATTGATGCGGCGCGGCGCGCGACTCCGCGCAAGGGGAGGCCAATATGTTTGCGTCCGAAATCATGACGAGCCCGGTCAAGACGATCGGTCCCGACGCGACGATCGAAGAGGCCATTGCGCTGCTGCTGTCGGCGCGGGTGTCCGGCCTTCCGGTGGCGGATGCGGACGGGCGGCTGATCGGGCTGGTCAGCGAGAGCGATTTCCTGCACCGCGCCGAAATCGGCACCGCCAAGCGCAAGCCGCGCTGGATCGAATTCCTGCTCGGCCCCGGCGAAATCGCGGAATCCTACGTGATGAGCCACGGCCGCAAGGTCCACGACGTCATGACCCGCGACGTCGCGACGGTCAGCGAATCCGCCTCGATCAACGAAGTCGTCGAGGTGATGGAGCGTCGCAAGGTGAAGCGCCTGCCGGTGGTGAGCGGCGACCGTCTGGTCGGCATCATCACCCGCGCCGACGTGCTGCGCGCTTTGTCCAAGGCCGTCGAGACGAAACCGGCAAGCGCCGCCGAATGCACCGACCAGGCCATTCTCGACAAGCTGCTGGCCGAATTGCGCGAGCAGGGTTTCGCGTCGCCGAAAACCCTCGACGTGACCGTCGATCACGGCGTGGTGACGCTGACCGGCGAGATCTTCGACGAACGGCAGCGCCCGGCCTTGGTCGTGGCGGCGGAAAACATTCCCGGCGTGACCAAGGTCGTCGACAAGCTGGTCTGGATCGAGCCCTTCTCCGGCATGACCATCGGCAAGACCGAGGGCTTTTAAGCCGCAAGAGGTTTTAAACCGAAACCTGCCGGGCGAGCGCCGCCGCCCGGCGCGCGTCCTCGATGGTGATCGGTCCCGCGACGCTGGCGGCGTTGGCCAGCGCCTGCTGAAGCGAGGCCGAGCCTTTCGGCGCGAAGCCGCCGCCGTTCTCACGCAGCGCCTGTTGCAGCGCCTCGCGGTCGCCGGGCGTCGCGCCGATGTCGGCGGCCAGCAACAACGCAAGGGCCGAAGCGAGGCCGGGGCCGGCCTCGGACGACGGGACGCAGGAACCGCAGCAGGTTGCGCAGCCGTTTTTGCGCGCGCGGGCTGTCGCCCGCCAGCGGGCCGACCGCGCCGGCGAGACGGGTTTCCAGTTGCGACAGCGGGGCGTCGAGCGGCGCCAGCGCCAAAGGTTCGCCCGCGCCGCCGGCGTCGAGCCGAACGCGGAAGCTGGATGCGGCGGGCGAGCGCGTCGGGCGCGGCCTCGAACGACTTGGCGTCCAGCGCATAGACCGCGATCAGGCCCGGACGCGCGAGCCTTTCGTTGAGGCGGGCGAACAAAGCGGCGGGCGCCTCGACGCTCTCGAAACCGTCCAGCGCCACCACGAGCCTGCGCGGCGCGCCGGGAAAGGCGCCGCGATCGAGCAGGTCCGACAAGGATTCGAGAAAGCCCAGCGCAAAACCCCGGTTCTGGGCGGCTTCGTCGGTCTCCACGAAGGCCGGCGGATTGCCGCCGCCGCCGGCGGTCGCTGCGCGCCGGTCGGCGTCCTCCGCCTTCCGGGCCGCGGCTTCCGCCTCGCTGCCGAGACGTTCGACATTGCGGGCGTGATGGGCGACGCTCTGGTCGATTTCGTGGCGCTTGGCCGCGATGTCCTCGTCGAGCAGGCCCGCGGCGTGGACCAGCGGCTGCATGAAGTCGAACGCGCGCCAGATGTTGAGGCCGAGCAGCGCCAAAGCGATCAGGGCGAAGCCCTGCGCGGCCGTCGGCAGCCAGTCGAGGTGGGTTTGCAGGAAATCGGCGGTCTGGGCGCCGATCGATCCGGCGCTGGAGACCACGCCGAGCCAGACCGGCTTGTTGACGGCGAGCCAGGCGAGTCCCTGGTTCATGCCGAAGCTCAAGGCGGAGAGCAGCAGCAGCCGGGTCTGGCCGCGATAGGCGTAAAGCGCGCGCAGCGAGGCGAGCAGCCGCGGGACCAGGCCGCCGCGTTCGTTGACGTCGCGGGTCAGGTCCTTGAAGACGGCGAGCGGCTCGCCGGTAAAGCCGAACCGGCGCAGGCGCGGCTCGAACGCGCTGCGGATCTTGCGCGCATAGGCGTCGACCCGTGTGCCGGGCGTCTCGTACAGCAGCGTTTCCTTGATGGCGGCGCGGCGCGTCTCGGTCTGCGCCAGCGCCTGCTTTTCGAGGTTCAGCTTGCGCCGCACGCCGTCGAGCCGCTCGTGGGCGGCGCGGGCGAGGGTCGCGGGGTCCGCGCCGAAACGGGCGCCTTCCTGCGCCGCCTCCTGCGTCAACTGGCCATGGCGCGGCGACAGCGCGCGATAGAGCGCGGCGGCGAGCGCGCGCTCGGGTTCGGCGGCGAGGTCGCTGGCCTTGAGCGCGACAATCGCCGTCGCGCCCGACGAGCCGAGCCGGTCGGCGAGCCAGTTCAGGGCGCTGGTCTTGCCGGCGCCGGGCGGCGCGAACAGGCCGATCGCGAAGGGCGAGGGCGCGTCGGGCCGGCGCAGCAGGTCGAGCAGGCGCTCGAGCAGCGCGCGGGTCTGCGGCGGGAAATCCATGCTGGACGGCGCGGCCGGGGCGTCGGTCTCGAAGCCCGCCGCGCCGGTCGGGGCCGAGGCTGGCGAGACGGGGGTCTGGGCGACAGGCTCACGGCTCGCGGGCGGGACAGCTGGCCCCCCGCTCCAGGACAGGTCAGGCTCGGTCCGGCCGGAGCCAACGGCGGGGAAAAACTCGGGGGAGCGACGTTCGGGATGGGCTGCGGACAAGGCTGAGCTCCTGAAGGGGGCGCGCGGACCAGACGAACCTGAATAAACCAAATGCGGAGCGGCGCTAGGGCCGAAAGTGATTTTTTCTGTGGCGTTGCATTTCCGCTGGTCGCCAAAAACCTTTCCACTTTGCGGCCTCTTGCTCTAAAAGACGGCCAGCGAAACTCCTCCCGCCGGCTTCTGCCGCCGGCCCAATCCGGAAAGACTTCACGCCCATGGCGCGGCAATTCGTTTATCACATGCAGGGCCTCACCAAGACCTGGCCCGGCGGCAAGAAGGTTCTCGACAACGTCCATCTGTCGTTCTACCCGGACGCGAAGATCGGCGTGCTCGGCGTCAACGGCGCCGGTAAATCGACCCTGCTGCGCATCATGGCGGGCATCGACAAGGAATTTTCCGGCGAGGGCTTCGTCGCCGAAGGCGCCCGCGTCGGCTATCTGCCGCAGGAGCCCAAGCTCGACGACAGCCTCGACGTGCGCGGCAATGTCATGCTCGGCGTCGCCGACAAGAAGGCCGTGCTCGACCGCTACAACGAACTCGCCATGAATTATTCGGACGAGACGGCGGACGAGATGACCGCCCTGCAGGACGAGATCGAGGCCAAGGGCCTGTGGGATCTCGACAGCCAGGTCGATCAGGCGATGGACGCGCTCGGCTGCCCGCCCGACGACTGGGCGGTCGAAAAACTCTCGGGCGGCGAGCGCCGCCGCGTCGCCTTGTGCAAATTGCTGCTGGAGCAGCCGGAACTGCTGCTGCTCGACGAGCCGACCAACCATCTCGACGCCGAAACCGTGAACTGGCTCGAAGGCCATCTGCGCGCCTATCCCGGCGCGATCCTGATCGTCACCCATGACCGCTACTTCCTCGACAATGTGACGAGCTGGATTCTCGAACTCGATCGCGGCCGCGGCATTCCCTACGAGGGCAATTATTCGAGCTGGCTGAAGCAGAAGCAGAAGCGCCTGGCCCAGGAAGGCCGCGAGGACGAGGCGCGCCAGCGCGCCATCGAGGCGGAAAGCGAATGGATCGCGGCCAGCCCGAAGGCGCGTCAGGCCAAGTCCAAGGCGCGTATCCAGCGCTACGAGGACCTCGTCGCCAGGCAGAACGACAAGGCGCCGACGACCGCGCAGATCGTCATTCCGGTCGCCGAACGGCTCGGCCAGAACGTCATCGAGTTCAACCATCTGTCGAAGGGCTTTGGCGACAAGCTGCTGATCGACGATCTCAGCTTCAAGCTGCCGCCCGGCGGCATCGTCGGCGTCATCGGCCCCAACGGCGCCGGCAAGACCACGCTTGTTCCGCATGATCACCGGCCAGGACAAGCCGGATTCCGGCGAGATCTCCATCGGCGAAAGCGTGCAGCTCGGCTATGTCGACCAGTCGCGCGACTCGCTCGACGGCAAGAAGAACGTCTGGGAGGAAATTTCCGGCGGCAACGACATCATCTATCTCGGCAAGCGCGAGATCAATTCGCGCGGCTATTGCTCGACCTTCAATTTCAAGGGCGCCGACCAGCAGAAGAAGGTCGAGATGCTGTCGGGCGGCGAGCGCAACCGCGTGCATCTCGCCAAAATGCTGAAGAAGGGCGCCAACGTCCTGCTGCTCGACGAGCCGACCAACGATCTCGACGTCGACACCCTGCGCGCGCTGGAAGACGCGCTTGGCAGGATTACGCCGGCTGCGCCGTGATCATCAGCCATGACCGCTTCTTCCTCGACCGCGTCGCCACGCACATGCTGGCCTTCGAGGGCGACAGCCATGTCGAATGGTTCGAGGGCAATTTCGCCGATTACGAGGAAGACAAGAAGCGCCGCCTCGGCGTCGACAGCGTCATCCCGCACCGGATGAAATACAAGAAATTCTCGCGGTGATTTTTGCGCAGCCGACAAACGAAAGCCGGGCCCTAGGGTCCGGCTTTTTGCTTGGGCAAAGGGCGTCAGGCCCAGTCCTTGCCCAGCTTGTCGAGTT
This sequence comes from uncultured Alphaproteobacteria bacterium, assembly GCA_963811975.1. GTDB lineage: Bacteria > Pseudomonadota > Alphaproteobacteria > Rhizobiales > Beijerinckiaceae > Rhodoblastus. The sequence continues at coordinate 282,533 of CAWETR010000014.1, read as the reverse complement.
TCGAGCGCGCCAGATCCTCGGGGCTCATGGCGACGCGGAATTCGACGTCGGCTTCGAACGTCAGGTACCAGGGTTCGGCAAACGACGGGATGTCCGAGGCGTCCTTCAGGTCCACCACCAGAACGCCGCCGCGCTGGCCGCTCATTTCCGTGAAATAGGCGGCTTCGGGTTTGATCTTTTCCAGAATTTTCTGGATTTTTTTTCCTGCGGTCCCGTCGCGCAAAAAAGTGTTGAAGGGTTCCGGCGGCAAAGTGATGTTCATGAGCATGCGCATGGGTGAGACCTTCCTTGTCGACGCTGCTGGCTGGTCGCAGCGGCCTTCCCGCCATTGAACTGGCGAAGTCTTTCCGGATCAGGGGCCCGCCTCAATACGGGGCCGTCGCCGGGGCGAATTTGGTGGTGACGTCACCGTTGAGGGCGATATTGTCCGGGTCGAGCATCATGACGGCTGCGCCCTTGTCGAAATCGAGCTTGTCGAGATCGACCCAGATCACATTGGGCGCGGTCGTCAGCTCGAAGAAATAGCGCTTGTTGGTGGCGTCGGTGACGGTGCGGTATTCGGTGTTGTAGATGCCGAAACTCTTGTAGGGCGCGCCGAAGGGCACTGAGACGTTGCGGGCGATGGCCAGCACGCCGGCGACGCCTTCGCGTTCGGTCTTGGGCTCGGGCAGCATCGAGAGGTAATAGGTCGCGCGCTGGAAACGGTCGCGCGGATTGACGTTGCCGGGCAGCGCCATGTCGCTGCTGGGATGAGAGAAATCCTGGCCCTGCAGCAGCTTGAGTTGTTCGTCATAGACCGGATCGTTGGTCATGATCCGGTATTCGCGGCCGTGATGAACCATTGTTTTGCCGTCAATCACTTCGATGATCGCGGAATCGCCGGTGGAATCCTCGATGGCGAGATGGACATTGGCCTTGTGCCCTTTGGCTTCGGCCATCACGATCTGAAAATGATCGAGCAGCGCCAGCGCCTCTTCGACACTCGCGGCATTGTCGAGCAGATATTGCGCCCACAATCCCGCGTGCAGCCCCGGCTTCGACGGATCGCGCGGGCCGTAATCGGCGGCGTTCAAATAGAGCATATGGGCGCCGAGGCCGCGTCTCGTTGAGGCCGTCCGCCGCGCCGAGCCCCATAAACCGTGGTGACGAGGCTGCCGTATTTCGAGGTCCAGACCAGCGGATTGTCCTTGACGACCCGCGCGGCGCCGGCGAGTGCCGCCGTCATGGCGCAGGCCGCGCGGCAAAACGGTCAGCACCGGTTCGGTGCTTTCCGGCCAGTCCATGGTGCGGCCGACCAGCACCGGACCCTTGTCGTTGGACAGGACTCGGGTGCAGGCCTCGGCGGAGGGAGCAAGGGCCAGCGCCAGGGCGGCGAGGGCGCCGCCGGAGACGAGCCGACGGGCGTGAGCGAGAACCATCAGGCGCCACCTTTCGCGGACGAGGCTGTTTGCCTCGTGCGGCAGATTAGCGCGCCCACCGTCAAGCGCAAACGAAACAACACGCCCGGGGCGGATCGGACCGGCCGTCAGCCCTCGGCGGGCAACGGCTCGCCGGCGCGCGAGGCCGCAAGCCACTTCTTCAATTCGCTGACGTGTTCCTGCTCCTCGGCGACGAATTCGGCGGCCAGCGCCTTGATTTCCGGATCGTCGGTCGCGTCGAGAACCGCCTTGTAATAGGAATAGCCGGCGGTTTCGGCCGCCGAGCGCGATCTGCAGCGCCTCTTCGCGGCCGAGCATGGGGTCCGCGCCCCAGACGGCGGCGGCTTCCGGGCTTTCGAGATCGGGCCAGACGAAATCCTCGGGCTTCATCTCGGGCATGTCGCGGAAGCCGGAGCGCGCTTTCGCGGTTTCCAGATGCAGCTTCGAATAATGCGCCAGGCGCCGGAACAGCCGCGAGACCTCGCGATTGCCGCCGCTTTCCATGGCGTCGGCCAGTTCGCCGAACCGCGCCGCCGCCTCGGCTTCGAGGTGAACCGAATAGGCCAGAAATTCTTCAACGGTCTGCATGGGCCAGTCTCCATCGTCGTGCGCGATCGCGCCGGAGAACCCGTCGCGGCGGCAGCCGCGGCGGGGTTTTTCATGTCGCGTGGGCCAGACCGCGTGGGTCAGACCGCGTGGGTCTTGGTCAGCCATTCCTCGCGGGAGATCCAGGCTTCCAGCACTTTCACGTGCTCGGCCTCTTCCTTGACGAATTCCTTCGCCATGGCGACGACGTCCGGCAGCTTCGAGGTTCCGGCGACCGAATAATAGAATTCGTAGCCGCGCTTCTCGCCGGCCAGCGCCGTGCGCAAGGCGTCGAGGCGCGACAGGTCGGCGTCGCCGGCCAGCAGCGAGGTCCGCTCCGGCGTGACGTGATCCGGCCAGACGTAATCGGGCGGAATTTGCGCCGACAGGTCCTTGCCCTTGGCGCGGGATTTCGCCTCGTTCAGTGCAGCCGCGAATAGCCCGACAATTGGCGGAACAGTTTCGCCACTTCGGCATTGCCGCACAGCTCCATCGAGGCGGCGAGGCCGTCGAAATGCAGCGCGGCGTCTTCCTCGACCTTGATGGCGTGCGCGAGGAAATGGTCGACCGAATCGATCTCCAGTCCGCCCTTGTAAATCTTGGCGGCGCTGGACAGATGCGGCGGCTGGGCCGGAACGGTCTCGTCGCCCGCGAAGGTCACGAGAATGTCCTCGTTGCGCGCGAAGCACTGGCAGGCGAGGCGATGGCGCGGCGGGATGTCGTTGACTTCCGCTTCCTTGATCTCGTCCTTGGTGATCTTGCCGAGTTGGCGCAGGGCTTCCTTTTCCTTTTCCGTCAGCGCGGCGCCATAGGGCCGCTTGTTGCTGAGGACGGCTGACCTCGACAAGGCAGGAGCCGCATTCGCCGTCCTGGCAGTCGAACGGGATCGGAATCTTGTTGGCCTTGGCGACGGCGAGGATGGTGCCGCGATCGCCCGCCACGGCATAGACCGTCACGTCACGCGACATGGACGGCGAAGAGAAGGTGATATTGGCCATAAAAGTCTCCCGGAATGGCGTTCGGCCCCGCGCGGACGCGGGCGCGCCGCCGAAATCCCCGGCGGGCGGCGTCACCGCTTCATTGCAAAGGCGAATGCTGTCATGGGCGGCGAACGGATCCGCCGCGCGCCGCATTCGCCGACGCGTTTTCGGACAGCATGGACCATGCCAGCGCGCGGACGCGGTCATCCGGGCGACCCGCGCGACAATTCCGGGCGTTTTGCAACAAGAGTGTCCGCTGGCTGACCCGAATGTTTGATCGGGACGGTCGATCCCGGCCCCTCTTGTCGGGTTCTCTTCGTTTTTTATTGCGCTCCGGCGCATTTTTTGCTGCGACGCAAAAACAATACTTGAGATGAAGCTCTGTTTTGCGATCAGGGCGTCTGCGCCGGGCCGCCAAAGGCGTGCGCGTCGGCCAGAAGCCGCGCCTGTCGCGGCGCAAAAGTCCAGAAGCGCTCGTCGCCGCCGAAATGAACCTTGGCGTCGCCCGCAAGATGCAGCGCGCGCCCCGAGGGAAAATCGACGAACAGCAAGGCCGCACGCGGATCGGACAGCAGGTTTCCGAACGTGTTGAAGTAATTGTTGCCGGGGAAATCCGGAATCTCAGCACGCCTTGAGGCGTGAGGCGCGCGAAACCGGGCGGCCCGCCGCGATGGGAAATGTCCACGCCGTCCGGGCCCGGGTCGCGACGAAGAACGCCTCGGCGCGCGCGATCATGGCGCGCGCGGCGTCGTCGAGGCCGGCCGATTCCGTCCAGGCCCCCAGGTCCATCAGCGCCCGGATCGCTCCCGCCCGAAGGAGTTTGCGCGGCGCGATATATTTCGGGCAATTGCCGAAGGCTTCGTCCACGGCCAGCGTCCATCCGTCGCCGCGCGCCGAGACGATCCGCCCATTGACGCGGTTGCGGCGGCGCGCGGAAAAATCGATGCCGATCAAGCCGAAGGGTGCGCCGCCTTCCGCCACGAGCATTTCGCCGGCGGGGAAGCGCGCCGCGATTTCCAGCCGGCGGGGCTCCGGGCTGGACAGGAATCCGGGCGCGCCGCGAGCATCGAGGCGGCGGGAGCGCCCGCCGCGTCGAGGCCGGCGACGAAAACCAGCGGCACCCGCGCAAAGAAATCGCGATGCTGGTCGGTGAGGAAGGTCCGGATCACCGGCGCGATGTCTGGCGCGCCGGCCTCGATCCGCGCCGCCGTCTCGCCCTCGTGCCAAGGCCTGCGGTCAAGCAAGCGGCGGTCGAGCAAGGGCGCGGTCATCGGTTCAGGCCGCCAGCAGGCCGGCTTTGGTCGCCGGCATCGGCGCGAAGCCGGGCAGCGCTTCGACGCGGCGCAGCCATGCGGTCAGATGGGGGTGGGGAGTCAACGTGACCCCGCCTTCCGGCGCATGCGCGATATAGGAATAGAGCGCGACATCGGCGATGGTCGGCCGTTCCCCGACGAAAAAGGTCCGGCCGTCGAGCACGCCGTCGAGGGTTGCGAACAGGCGTTCGGCCACCGCTGTGGCGCGGGCATGGTCGAAATCCATGCCGAACACATTGACCAGCCGCGCGCAGCAGGGGCCGTTGAAGACGGGGCCCTGCGCGACTGAGAGCCAGCGCTGGACCTCGGCCGCGCCCTTTGCATCGCGCGGCAACCAGGCGCCGTCCGGGTCGTATTTCGTGGCGAGATAGACCAGGATCGCGCAGGAATCCGCGATCACGATTCCATCGTCCTCGATCACCGGCACGGTCCCGAACGGATTGAGCTTGAGGAACGCCTCGCCGCGCTGCTCGCTTCCGGCGAGATCGATCTGGTGAAAGTCGAAAGGCAGGCCCAGCAGGCGTAGCATCAGCTCTGCGCGATGCGAATGGCCGGATAGAGGAAAGCCATGCAGCAGGATCGGCTTGTGCGGGCTCATCTTTCTCTCCCTGAGATTTTGCGAAATTTCGGGCCGCGGGGGCGGACGCCGCAAATTAGTCCTTTTAAAATTCGTGTTAATCAGCAAAAATCTCATCAAACTTTTGCAAAAATTGAAACAATCCCATGGACAGGCTCGACGGGCTCGCTCTCTTTGTCGCGGTCGCCGAATGCGGCGGTTTCGTCGCGGCGGCCCGCAAGACCGGGCGTTCCACAGCCGGCGTCAGCCGCGCTGTCGCGGCGCTGGAGGACACGCTCGGCCAGCGCCTGTTCAACCGCACGACCCGCGCCCTGTCGCTGACCGAAGCCGGCGAAAAGCTGCTGGAGCGCGGGCGACGGCTGCTTGCCGATTACGACGACATGGCCGACGCGCTGCAGGGCGGCGACGCGCCGCGCGGCGTGCTGACGCTGACCGCGCCGGTCATGTTCGGACGGCTGCACATCATGCCGATCGTGCGCGATTTCCTGCGGGATTATCCGGGAATCGACATCAACCTGCTGCTGTTCGACCGGATGGTGTCGCTGGTGGACGAGGGCGTCGATCTCGGCCTGCGCATCGGCCATCTTCCCGATTCCTCGCTGGTCGCGCTCCGGGTCGGCGCGGTGCGGCGGGTTGCTGGTCGCCTCGCCCGACTATCTGGCGCGGGCCGGCGTCCCGGAAACGCCGGATGGGCTGGCCGACCATTCCTTCATCTCGACCTTCGGAATCGCCCCTCTCGCCCGGTCATTGGACGCTGGGCGCGGAGGAGGAAAAAACCGTGCGCTTCCGCCCGCGCCTGACGGTCAATTCGGTGGATGCGGCGCTCGACGCGGCGATGGCGGGGCTGGGAATTGTCCGCCTGTTTTCCTATCAGGTCGCGGAAAGCGTCGCCCAGGGCCGGCTGGTCCGCATCTTGCGTGAGTTCGAGCCGCCGGCGGTTCCGATTCACCTCGCCCGCCCGCCTGGACGCGCGCCGCGCAAGGTCGCGCTGTTCATCGAGAAGGCGGCTGGGGCGTTGCGGGCGAAATTTGGCGCCGCCTGAGAAGGAAAACGCGGAAAAAAGTTCCAGTTGGAACGAGAAAAGAACGCATTTTCACCTTAGCCGAGATGCTCGATTGACCCAATGCCGAGGCAGAGGCACAATCCTCAGCCTAGAACAAGGTTTCAGGACCTTTTTTCGTCATGCGAAGACCGTTTGTCGTACTTGCCGCTGCCTTGAGCCTGGGACTGGCCGCTCCAATGGTCTTTCCGGGCAGCCATGCCGCGCGCCGGCTGCGCGTCGCCAGCGAGGACGTTTGCCGGGGCGCCGCCAGCATGCCGGCGAAGATCGGCGCCTTCCCGAATTTCTCCAAAGCGATCCGCGACGAGGGCCGCGTGCGCATCGTGGCGATCGGCTCGTCCTCGACCGAAGGGATCGGCGCCAGCACGCCGGCCGCCAATTATCCTTCGCAATTGCGCGACATGCTGCAAACGGCCTTGCCGGTCGAGGCGGTGGAGGTGGTCAACCTCGGCATCGGCGGCGAAAAGGCCGCGCAGACCGCCCTGCGGCTGCGCGAGGAAATTCCCCGTCTCGGTCCGGACCTCGTCGTCTGGCAGGTCGGCACCAATGACGGCATCGGCGGCGTGACCCCCGCGCGCTACGAGGCGACGCTGCGAGAGTCGCTGCGCTTCCTGAAGGGCGGCGAGGCCGATGTTCTGCTGGTCGGGCATGCAATGGTCGCGCAAACTCGCGGCCAATCCGAACTACATCGCGATCCGCGACGTCACCGCGCGCGTGGCCCGCGAGGAGGGCGTCACGCTGGTCTCGCGATTCGAGGCGATGCGACAATTGGGCGACGCCACCGGGCGAGAGGATTTCATCGGCCCGGACAATCTGCACATGAACGACCGCGGCTATCGCTGCCTTGCCGAGCAGATCGCCGCCACCCTGTCGCACGCGTTCGACGACAAGGTGGCAGGTCAGATCTGAAGCGAAATCAGCTCTTCTTGCACGTGCCCATGAACTTGTGGCGCGCCTTGCCGTGCAGGTTCTGGCTGTCGGCCTGTTTCGAGCATTCCATCGATTTCGCGGAACGCGGCTTGGCGGCGGGCTTGGCGGCGGGCATCGCCGGAGCAGCGGCGGGCGCGGCCGGCGCCGGCGCCGGCGTTTGAGCGAAAGCGGGGGCCGAAAAGGCCAGGACCGAGGCAATGGCGATGGAGTGAATCAATTTCATGGTCTTGGTTCCACATTTGCGGATTGGACGGAGGCGAGCGCCGCCGTCGGAACCATGCTAACGCCGTTGCCACCCTCTGTCTGCTTGCAAAAATACGGATCAGCGCGCGTGCGCCAGCGCGTCCCACCAGTCCAGCGCCGCGTCGAGCGAACAGGGCAGGGTTTCGGCAAAATCGCCGGCGAAGGCGCGCCAGCCCTCTTCGCGCCGGGCGGCGACGCCGATCAAGGTTGGCAGGCCGAGGCTTGCCGCCTCGCCGATCTCGGCGAGAAAGCCGCCGCCTTCCAGCTCGACCTTGCCGAAACGGGTGACGAGCAGCAGGTCCGGCGCGGCGGCAAGGCTCTGCCCCAGCAGGCCCGCCGCTTCGGCCAGGGCCGAGGTGTCGAGGCGGCAGCCTTCCGCGCAGGCGCCCAGTTGCTGCATCAAGTCGAATGTCTTGCCGCTGTCGAGATGGGTGCACGAAAACGGATTCGCCGCACGGCTCCTGCACCAGGCCGCCGACGCGAAAGCCGCGCGCGGACACGATGTCACGCACTTGCGCGAACAGGGCGTCGATGGACTCGCCCTCGCGATAGACGACGGCCGCCAGCGCGGCGGGCGCGCTCGCGCGCTTCACCTTTGCGCCGGCCTTCCGGATCACGAAAATCAGCGCCCCCTCGACGCGATTCTGGCCTTCCAGCAGATCGCCGGTCTCGCGCACCAGATTGGGCAGATCGATCGCGCTGAGCGGATCGGTGCAGGCGACCTCGATCAGCTCGCCCGGCGCGAGGCCGGCGAGAACTTTTCGCGTTTTCAGCACGGGCAGCGGACATTTCAATCCGCGCAGGTCGAGAGTCTTCACGGGGCTGGCCTCACCATCGCCTCGGCGCGGACGAGATCGTCGGGCGTATTCACGTTGAAAAAGGGGTCGAGCGGCGTATCCGGCCAATCGGCTGCCGCGATGTCGTAAGCGCGCTGGAATTGGCCGACGCCGCGCAGGTCCCGGTCCAGCAGGGCGCTCCGTAGCGCGTCCCGAAGGGCCAGAGGCCACAGCGCGATAACCGGATGAACGCGCCCGCCCGACGAAGCGCAGGCGAGGCCGGACCCGGTCTTCGCCGCGGCTTCGAGCAGGCGCGCGGCGAGGTCGTCCGGCAGGAAGGGGCAGTCGCACGGCAGGCTGAGCACTCTTTGGACTCCGGGACATTGCGCGGCGGCGAAATCAAGCCCGCCGAGGATTCCGGCGAGCGGCCCGAGCCGCCCCGCCGCCGCATCGACGGCGACCGGGAGACTCAACCCGGCGAAGGGCGCCAGGGTTTCGGGCTCGTCATCATGCAGGTTGAGCGCGACCGCGGCGCATTGCGCCCGGGCGGCGCTGGCGACGCGGTCGATCAGCCGCTCGCCGCCGAGCGTCAGCAGCGGCTTGGCGCGGCCCTCCATGCGGCGGGCTAGGCCTCCGGCGAGGATCAGGGCGAGGATGGGGGCTTTTGGCGCGGTCATGGCTTTGGCGGCATCATAATGCGCTTGCGCCATTTGGCGATGAAGCATTGCGCTCTCGCGGAAATGACGTATAAAGATATGTTTATATCCTTCTGGATCATCGATGACCGACAAACCCGCCGCCCTGCATGATGCTCTGGCCTGCCTCGCCGCCATTGGCGAGGAATCGCGCCTGCGTCTCTATGCGCTTTTAGCGGAAGCGGAGCTCGCGGTCAGCGAATTGGTGACGATTCTCGGCCAATCGCAGCCGCGCGTGTCCCGGCACCTGAAGCTGCTGCTGGAAGCGGGCCTGGTCGAGCGGCGCCGCGAAGGCGCCTGGGCGTTTTTCCATGCGCCGGAAAAAGGCGCGCCCGCGGCGATGGCGCGGGCCGTTCTGGCGCGGCTCGACCATGACGATAAGGCGCTCGCCGCCGATCGCGCGCGCCTCGGCGAAGTCCGGGCCTCCCGCGCCGCGCAGGCGCAGAAATATTTCGCCGAACACGCGCCGATCTGGGACGAGACGCGGCGGCTGCACGCGCCCGGAGGCGGAGGTCGAGGCGGCGATTCTGGCCTCGGCGCTGGACCGCGCGCCGCGCTGGCGCCGGCTGCTCGACATCGGCTGCGGGGCAGGGCGCATGCTGGAGCTGCTCGCGCCGCGCGCCGACAGCGCCCTGGGCGTGGATCTCTCCGCCGCCATGCTCGGCGTGGCGCGGGCGCGCGTCGAACAGGCCGGACTGCGCAACGTGCAATTGCGGCAGGGCGATATCTACGCCTTGCCGGTGGACCCGGACACCATCGATCTCGCCATCGTCCATCAGGTTCTGCATTATCTCGACAATCCCGCCCGCGCCTTGCGCGAGGCCGCGCGGACGCTCGCGCCGGGCGGGCGCTTGATCGTGGTCGATTTTGCGCCTCACCATTGCGAGATGCTGCGTGAAAAGCACCAGCATCGCCGCCTGGGCTTCGCCGCACGAGGAAGTCGCGGATTATTTGCGGCAGGCGGGGCTCGAGCCGCTGTCGCAGCGCGATCTCGCGCCCGGCGGCGCAGCAGCCGAGGACAAGCTCACCGTTTCCCTTTGGCTGGCGCGCGACCCGCGCCCGGCCCACCAATAGCCGCAATGAGAGTTTCATGATGCAGGAGCAGAGGCTCAGCCGCCGCCAACACCGGCCGATCGACGTGTCGTTCGAATTCTTCCCGCCGAAATCGGCGGAGATGGAGACGGCGCTGTGGGAAGCGATCTCGCGGCTCGCGCCGCTGCAGCCGAAATTCGTCTCGGTGACCTATGGCGCCGGCGGCTCCACCCGCGAGCGCACCCATTCGACCGTCGCGCGCATCCTGCGCGAAACCGACATCAAGCCGGCGGCGCATCTCACCTGCGTCGGCGCGACGCGCGAGGAGGTCGATGAGGTCGCCCGCGCCTATTGGGATGTCGGCGTGCGCCATATCGTCGCCTTGCGCGGCGACCCGCAGGGCGGCCTTGGCGGCGCCTATGCGCCGACGCCCGGCGGCTACGCCCATTCGACCGATCTCGTCGCGGGCCTGCGCGCCATCGGCGATTTCGAAATCTCGGTTTCGGCCTATCCGGAGAAACATCCCGGAGAGCAAGAGCTTCGAGCAGGACATCGACGTGCTCAAGCGCAAAATCGACGCGGGCGCGACCCGCGCAATCACGCAATTCTTCTTCGACAACGAACTCTATTTCCGCTTTCTGGACCGCGTGCGCGCGGCGGGGATCACGATTCCGGTCGTGCCGGGCGTGACGGCGGTGCAGAATTTCAAGCAGACCGCCAATTTCGCCAAAAAGGCGGGAGCGAGCGTGCCAGACTGGCTGGCGGAGCGTTTCGAGGGACTGGACAACGACCTGCCGACCCGGCGGCTGATCGCGGCGGCGCTGGCGGCGGAACAGGTGTTCGACCTGCTGGATCGCGGCGTCGAGCAGTTTCATTTCTACACGATGAACCGCGCCGATCTGGTCTTTGCGGTTTGCCATCTGCTTGGCGTGCGCGCGGCTCCAGCGGAAATCTGAAGACGCCGCCGCAAGTCTGAACATCGCGGCGCTCGCGCCGAACTGAACGGGATCGCAACATGACTTCGACCAATCGCTTCGGCGGCAAGACGGCGCTTCAAGCCCTGACGGAAGCGGCGCGCGAAAAAATCCTCGTGCTCGACGGCGCCATGGGCACGATGATCCAGCAGCGCAAGTTTTCCGAAGCCGATTTTCGCGGCGACCGGTTCGCGGACTGGCCGCGCGACCTGCGCGGCAACAACGATCTGCTGATCCTGACCCAACCCGACGCTATCCGCGAAATCCATCTCGCCTATTTCCAGGCCGGCGCCGATATCGTCGAGACCAACACCTTCTCCTGCACTACCATCGCCCAGGCCGATTACGGCATGGAATCGCTGGCGCGCGAGCTGAACGTCGAAGGCGCGCGTCTCGCGGTCGAAGCGGCGATCGAAGCCGAAAAGCGCGACGGCAGAAAGCGCTTCGTCGCCGGCGCGATGGGGCCGACCAACCGCACCGCCTCGATCTCGCCGGACGTCTCCAATCCCGGCTTCCGCGCGGTCACCTTCGATGAATTGCGCGTAGCCTACAAGGACGCCGCGGGCGGTTTGATCGAAGGTGGAGCCGATCTGATCCTGGTCGAAACCATCTTCGACACGCTCAACGCCAAGGCGGCGTTGTTCGGAATTGACGAAGCTTTCGAAGAGGCGGGCGTCACGCTGCCGGTGATGATTTCCGGCACGATCACCGACCTCTCCGGGCGCACCTTGTCCGGCCAGACGCCGGCGGCGTTCTGGCATTCGCTGCGCCACGCCAGGCCTTTTTCCATCGGCCTCAATTGCGCGCTCGGCGCGCGCGAAATGCGCGCCCATATCGCCGAACTGTCGCGCATCGCCGATACCTTCGTCTGCGCCTATCCCAACGCCGGCCTGCCGAATGAATTCGGCCTCTATGACGAAAGCCCGGAAGCCATGGCCGCGCTTGTCGGCGAATTCGCGGACAGCGGGTTGGTCAATGTCGTCGGCGGCTGCTGCGGCACCACGCCGGCGCATATCCACGCCATCGCCAAGCGCGTCGCCGGCGTGAAGCCGCGCGACCATTCCGGTCATCGAGCCGCTGCTGCGGCTCTCGGGCCTCGAGCCTTTCACGCTGACGCCCGACATCAATTTCGTGAACATCGGCGAGCGCGCCAATGTCACCGGCTCGGCGAAATTCCGCAAGCTGATCCAGGCCGGCGACTATGCGGCCGCGCTCGAGATCGCGCGCGACCAGGTCGCCAATGGCGCGCAGATCATCGACGTCAACATGGACGAGGGCCTGCTGGATTCGCAGAAGGTCATGGTCGAGTTTCTCAATCTCGTCGCCGCCGAGCCGGATATCGCGCGCGTGCCGGTGATGGTCGATTCCTCGAAATTCGAAGTGATCGAGGCCGGCCTGAAATGCCTTCAGGGCAAGGCGGCGGTCAATTCGATTTCGATGAAGGAGGGCGAGGCCAAATTCATCGAACAGGCCAAGATCGTGCGCCGCCACGGCGCGGCGGCCGTGGTCATGGCCTTCGACGAAAAGGGCCAGGCCGACACCTTCACACGCAAGGTCGAGATCTGCGCGCGCGCTTACAAGATCCTGACCGAGCAGGTCGGCTTCCCGCCCGAGGACATCATCTTCGATCCCAATGTGTTCGCGGTCGCGACCGGCATCGAGGAGCACAATCATTACGGCGTCGATTTCATCGAGGCCGCGCGCGAAATCCGCCAGAAGCTGCCCCACGCCCATGTCTCCGGCGGCGTGAGCAATCTGTCGTTCTCGTTTCGCGGCAACGAGCCCGTGCGCGAGGCGATGCACAGCGTGTTCCTCTATCACGCCATCGCCGTCGGCATGGACATGGGCATCGTCAACGCCGGCCAGCTCGCGGTCTATGAGAAGATCGATCCGGAACTGCGCGAGGCCTGCGAGGACGTGGTGCTCGACCGCCGTCCCGACGCCACCGAGCGCCTGCTGGCGCTCGCCGAGCAATATCGCGGCAAGGCGGGAGAGACGCGTGAGAAGGACGCCGCCTGGCGCGAGGCGAGCGTCGAGGCGCGGCTTGAATATGCCCTCGTCAATGGCGTGACCGATTTCATCGACGCCGACGTCGAAGAGGCGCGCGCCCGTTCGACGCGCGCGCTCGACGTGATCGAAGGCCCGCTGATGGCCGGCATGAACAAGGTCGGCGACCTGTTCGGCGCGGGAAAGATGTTTTTGCCGCAGGTGGTGAAGTCGGCGCGCGTGATGAAGGCGGCGGTGGCCTATCTGCTGCCCTATATCGAGGCCGGCAAGGCCGAGGGCGACGAGCGGAAGAACGCCGGAAAAATCCTGCTCGCCACGGTGAAGGGCGACGTGCACGACATCGGCAAGAACATCGTCGGCGTCGTGCTCGCCTGCAACAATTTCGAGATCGTCGATCTCGGCGTGATGGTGTCGGCGCAGCGCATCCTCGATGAGGCCAAGAAGCAGAAGGTCGACATCATCGGCCTCTCCGGCCTCATCACGCCCTCGCTCGACGAGATGGCGTTCGTCGCCTCCGAAATGCAGCGCGAGGGCTTCGACATTCCGCTGCTGATCGGCGGCGCCACCACCAGCGCGCGTGCACACGGCGGTGAAGATCGCGCCCAATTACACCGGCGACCAGGCGGTCTATGTTCTCGACGCCAGCCGCGCGGTCGGCGTGGCGCAATCGCTGCTCGGCGCCGACAAGGATGGCTACAAGGCGCGGACCCGCGAGGACTATGCTCACGTCGCCGAAGCCCATGCGCGGGCCGAAAGCGAGAAGCGCCGCATCCCGCTCGCCGCGGCGCGCGCAAACGCCTTCAAGATCGACTGGGCCGCTTACGCGCCGCCGAAGCCGACGTTCACCGGATTCCGCATCCTGTCCTCGCTCGATGTCGCGGAGCTGATCCCCTATATCGACTGGACGCCGTTCTTCCAGACCTGGGAGCTGAAGGGACGCTTCCCGAAAATTCTCGAAGACGAGAAGCAGGGCGCCGCAGCGCGCCAGCTGTTCGAGGACGCGCAGAAAATGCTCGCGCGCATCGTCGACGAACGCTGGTTCAATCCGAAGGCCATTCTTGGCTTCTGGCCGGCCAATTCCGTCGGCGACGACATCGCGCTGTACACGGGCGAATCGCGGACCGAAAAGCTGGCGACGCTGCACACGTTGCGCCAGCAGCTTGCGCGCCATGACGGCAAGCCCAATGTCGCCCTGGCCGATTTCGTCGCCCCGCACGAGAGCGGCAAGGCCGATTATCTCGGCGCCTTCGTCGTCACCGCCGGGCCGGAGGAGGGCAAGATCGCCGACAAGCTCGCTCGCGCCAATGACGATTACGGCTCGATCATGGTCAAGGCTCTGGCCGACCGCATCGCCGAGGCCTTCGCCGAATATCTGCACGAGCGGGTGCGGCGGGAATTCTGGGCCTATGCGCCGGACGAGGCGCTCACCAGCGAGGATCGGCTGGCGGAAAACTATCGCGGCATCCGGCCGGCGCCGGGCTATCCGGCCCAGCCCGATCACACCGAGAAGCAGACGATTTTCGACCTGCTCGCGGCGCAAAGGCGCATCGGCGTGTCGCTCACCGAAAGCTTCGCCATGATGCCGGGCGCATCCGTCAGCGGGCTCTATTTCGCCCACCCGCAAGCGCATTATTTCGGCGTCGCCAAGGTCGAGCGCGATCAGGTCGAAGATTATGCCGCGAGGAAAGGCATTCGCGTGGCGGAGGTCGAGCGCTGGCTCGCGCCCGTGCTGAATTATTCGCGAGCCTAGCGCGCTCCCTTGCCGTGACGGGTCGGGTATGCCTATAAAATGAGCAGCCCGACTCACGGTCGGCAAGCAAACGAGGCCGCCGGGGTGACGATGGCGCAAGGCAAACGCCAATGGGCGCCGGCGCTCGCCGGCGCGACGGCGCTTGACAGGATTTTCGCCGGTCTCGGCGCGCTGCTCGGCATTGGGCTCACCGGATACATTTCCGGCCGCGCCTTTCCGGCGGCTGGCCTGATGCCCTTGATCGTCGCACCGATCGGGGCCTCGTCGGTGCTGCTGTTCGCGGTGCCATCCAGCCCGTTGGCGCAGCCGTGGTCGATTGTCGGCGGCAATGTCCTTTCGGGTCTGACCGGGATCGCCATAGGCCAATCCGTCGGCGATCCGGTGCTGGCGAGCGGCGTCGCGGTCGGCCTCGCCATTCTGTTGATGTCGCTGACCCGCTGCCTGCATCCGCCGGGCGGCGCCGTGGCGCTGATGACCGTGATGGCGACGCAGCAGAGCCATGCCGCGAATTTCTATTTTGCCGTCAATCCGGTGGGCGTGAATTCCGTCCTTCTGGTCGCGCTCGGATGGATTTTCCACCGTTTCACCCGCCATTCCTATCCGCATGTCGCAGCGCCGGCGCCAGCCCATTTGCATGGAACGCAGGATCAGCCGCCGCAGACGCGCGGCGGCGTTCGAGGGGAAGACGTCGACGCGGTCCTGGCGGAATTGCACGAAGCTTTCGACATCGACCGCGACGATCTCGAGCGGCTGGTGCGTCAGGTCGAATTGCGCGTTTTCCAGCGCGTGACAGGGCCGCTCGCCTGCGGCGACATCATGTCGAAGGACGTGATCGGCATCGACCTCGATGCGACGACCGACGCGGCGCGCAAGCTCATGCGGGATCGGCGTCTGCGCTGCCTGCCGGTGGTCGACCGGTTCGGCGTGCTCGCCGGACTGTTGTCGCCGGCCGACCTGATCGGCGACGAGGCCTATGTCTCCGCCGTCGCCAAGCCGGCGCTCGTCGCCAGGACGGACAGCCTGGCCTTGAATTTTGTCGCGCCACTGACCGATGGCCGGGCGCATGAAGTGGTGGTGGTGGACGATGGACGTCGCGTGATCGGACTGCTCACGCAAACCGATCTGCTCGTCGCCATGGCGAGGCAGGCGGCCGGCTGAGCGCGCGGCCGGTCGAGACATGACTAAAGGCGCTTGTCTAAACCCGACGGAAAAGCTTTAGTTTGCGTGGCGGAAGACGCCGCATTTCCGGACAACCGGCCGGAAAGAGCCTGGGGGTGAACAATGGATCATGTGGCCGCAGTGAAGAAATACGCGCCGAATGCGAGCGACGAGGTCATCGGCAAGATCGTGAAGCATTTGGGCATCGCGCTGCATCATCGCGATTCGTCGCTGGTGGCGGCGTCCGATCCGAGCGAACTGAAGACGGTGCATGACAGCTGGTGCAAGCGCAAGCTCGGCCTGACCGACGACGCCGCCATCGACGCCGCGATCAAGGAGGTCGCCAAGACGATGCACGGCGATCACGACAAGTCACGCGTGGCTTTTTACTACCTGCTCGCCGCTCATTTCGGCAAGCTCGAGTTGCTCTGAGCGTCAACGCGTTTCCAGCGGACTTCTTTCGGGGAGCCGCTGGCGACGCCAGCCCATCCTCGTCGCGGACCGGCGACGTCCCAACGCTTCTGGCGGCCGGCATGACGCGCCATCTCAGTTTTGCGCCGGTTTCCCGCCCGGATGCCCGCGTCCTTGTCCTGGGCTCGCTCCCCGGCGCTGAATTGTTGCGACGGCAGGAATATTACGCCAAAAGCCAGAATGCGTTCTGGCGGATCATGGGCGAGCTCGTGGGCGCGGGCCCCGACTTGCCCTATGCGCAAAGGCTCGAACAGCTGGCAAGCGCCGGCCTGGCGCTTTGGGATGTCTGCGCCTCCGCGCGCCGCGAGGGCAGCCTCGATGTGAAAATCCAGGACATGGAGCCGAACGATTTTGCGCGTTTTCTCCGCGCGCACGGCCAGATCGCGCTGATTGGCTTCAACGGACAGACCGCCGCCAAACTGTTCGAGCGTTTCGTGGCGCCCGGACTGACGCGGAGGCTGGCAAAATCCCGCGCCGATGTTTGCCCTCGACGAGCCCTGCCCACGCCTCGATGCGCTTTTCGCAAAAGCTTGAAATCTGGCGCGAGGCGCTCACGCCTTTTCTGGCAGGCGCGCGATGAGGTCGTGCAGCGTCTGCAGCGTCGACAGGTCCGCGATCCCGTCGACGCGCTCCGGCCGGAAATGGCGCTGGAACGCGGCGACGGCGTCGCGCGTGGCGTCGTCGTAAACGCCGCTCGGCGCCAGATCATAGCCATAGGCCGCGAGCATGTTTTGGAGCGCGGCGACCGGCGGTCCCATCGCGCCGGGCTCGTAGGCCGGGCCGGGCCGGATCGGAGCGGGCGCGACCCAATGGCCGAGTCCGGATTCGTGCAGACGCCGCCACGGGAAAAACTCGCCGGGATCCTGTTTGCGGGACGGCGCGATGTCCGAATGGGCGAGGATGCGCTCCGGCCTGATGTGCAGGCGTCGCGCGATGTCCTGGCACAAGGCGATCACCGCCGCGATCTGCGCCTCGGGATAAGGTGGTGAGCCGCCGTCATGGCCGGGATGGACGATTTCGATTCCGATGGAGCGCGAGTTCAGGTCGGTCTCGCCGGACCAGAAGCTTTTTCCCGCATGCCAGGCGCGGCGCGATTCCGGCGTGAGTTGCCAGATCGCGCCATCCTCCCAGACCAGATAATGGCAGGAGACCTGCGCCTGCGGGCTGCACAGCAAGGCCAGAGCGGCCTCGCCGGTCGGCATGCCGGTATAGTGCAGGATGACCGTGTCGACGGGGCCGCGCAGGCGCTCGCCATGATTGGGCGAGGGCTGGCAATGCGTGACGAGCGGGCTGTCGGGGGTCATGCGGGCGGAAGCCTCGGGCGTCGAATTCGAAAGGCGGCCCGTGCGGGGCCGCCTTGAAAGGAGAGTCATTTCGGCCGGATCAAAACCAGGCGATGCAATGGCGACCGCCGTAGGGATCGACATCGAATTCGGCGCAGCGGCGCGGCGGAGGCGGCGGCGGGGGAGGAGCGGTGTTGGCGCCGATGATGCCGCCCGCCGCGGCGCCCAGGATGCCGCCCGCAAGCGCGCCGCCGGCGCGGCCCGAGGCCAGGCCGCCGACAACGGCGCCCGTCGCGCCGCCGACAACTGCGCCGTTGACCGCCCGTTGCTCGGGGGTATAGCCGCAACCGGCGAGGCCGAGGCCCGTCGCCAAAGCGATTGTCAGGAATATGGCCTTCTTCATCAAAATTCCTCCGAACCGCCCGAAGCGCGCTGGTCGCCGGGCGCCATATGTCTCAGGCCGCCGGCCTCCCTCGCAGGAAAAACCAGCGGCAAACTTGCCGACCGAACGGACGCGAAGCACCAATAACAGTCGGTTTCTCCGTTCAAGCATTAAATCCGTTCCGCGACGCGGTGGTCCCGGCGCGTGTCGAAAAGCCTTGACGCGCGACCCCCTGCTGCTATGCGAGGGAGGCCAGTCGGCTGGATGGCCGCTGTCCTTCGGGACAGAGGAAAGTCCGGGCTCCACGGAGAAACGGCGCCGGATAACGTCCGGCGGGGGCGACCCCAGGGAAAGCGCCACAGAAAGCAAACCACCTTCGGCAAGGATCATCTCCCTGTCCGGAGGCAAGGGTGAAAGGGTGCGGTAAGAGCGCACCGCGCCGGCGGCAACGTCGGCGGCACGGCAAGCCCCGCCGGGAGCAAAACCGAATAGGGACGACAGGGCTCACGCCCACCCTTCTCCGGGGCGTCGTCCGGGTTGGTTGCACGAGGCGGCCGGTAACGGCCGCCCAGATGAATGGCCATCGCGCGTCGCAAGGCGCCATACAGAACCCGGCTTACAGGCCGACTGGCGCTTTTTCCCGCAAGGATCGCTCTCGAGGCGGCGGCGGGTATTTCCGGCGCGTCAACACGTTCTTAACGCTAACGATGCTTTAATAAGCGTCAATGCATTTTCCCGAAGCCCATTGCTTCCGCGTTGACGCCTCATATGTCGCATGTTAGCCGAATTCACACCCCATGCGGCGTTTCGCCGGCGCGCTCCCGCGCGAATCCGGCGCGTTTTGCCGTGCGAGCGCATGACAGAACGCGCGGGCGCAATTCGCAGCATGCGCCATAAATCCTTGATCTCAGCGCAGAAACCTTCAGTCAGGCCAGGATTTTGGACGTTTTTTGTTCTCGCAGCGGCCACCGCGCGAGGCCGCACATGACGGGAAACCAGGCGAATTCTCCGGTGATTTGTCGCGTCCTTCACCGCACGTCCCCGTGCTGGCGGCGGAGGCGATCGACGCGCTGGCGGTCGCGCCCGGCGGCCTCTATCTCGACGCCACCTTCGGCGCCGGCGGCTATACGCGCCTGCTCGCTCGACGAAGGCGGACACGGTGCTCGCGCTCGACCGCGACCCGACGCCATCGCCGCGGGCGCGGCGCTCGCCGAGGCGAGCGGCGGCCGGCTGATCCTGGTCCAGGCCCGCTTCTCGCTGACTCGAAGACCGCCGTGCGCGAGCGCGGGCTCGGTCCGCTTCGACGGCGATCGTGCTCGACATCGGCGTGTCCTCGATGCAGCTCGACCAGCCGGGCGCGGCTTCTCCTTCCGCTTCGACGGCCCGCTCGACATGCGCATGGAGCAGGCCGGGCCGAGCGCCGCCGACCTCGTCAACACGCCGACGCGGAGCCGCTCGCCGACATCTCTATCATCTACGGCGAGGAACGGGCCTCGCGCCGCATCGCCCGCGCGATCGTCGCCGAGCGCGCCAGGCGCCTTTCATGACGACAGCGGCGCTCGCCGGACATGGTCGCGCGGCGTCGTGCCCGCGCAAGCCGCAGCGACATTCATCCGGCGACGCGCACGCTTCCAGGCGCTGCGCATCGCCGTCAACGACGAGCTCGGCGAGCTCGCCCTCGCGCTCGCCGCCGCCGAACGGTTCTGAAGCCCGGCGGCCGGCTCGTCGTCGTCACCTTCCATTCGCTCGAAGACCGCATCGTCAAGCAGTTCCTCGCGGAACGCGCCGGGGCGCGGCGGCGCCGGGTGCGCCGCCTGCCGGGCGAACCGGCTCCGCCGCCGCCGACCTTCAAACCTCGCTGGGGGACGCAGCCGATGACGCCATCGCATCGCTGAAATTCGCCGCAATCCGCGCGCGCGCTCGGCCAAACTGCGCCTGCGGCGCCGGCGCACGCCGCGGCCGGCCGATCGATGGCGCGCCGGCTGCCGCAGCACGCCGAAGGGCGCTGAGGATGGTGCGCATTCTCAATGTTGTGGCGATCGCTTGCGCTCGTCGGCTCGGCGATCTACGCCTATTCGATCAAATACGAGACGATTCTTCACGCCGAGCGGATCGTCAAGCTCAAGCATGAGATCGCAGGCGTGAGCACGACGAGATCGCGACATTGCGGGCCGAATGGGCGCATCTCGGCCGGCCCGAGCGCGTCCAGGCGCTCGCCGACCAATTTCTCGAGCTGCAGCCGGTCGCAAGCTGATCGCAGATCGTCAGCTCGCCAACCTGCCCGACAACGCGCCGCGCGTCGACCAGATCGGCGCGAAGCTCGGGACGCTCGGGCTCGCCGATCCGACCAATACGCCCGAGCGCCATCGCCGACGACGCCCGCCGCGCGACGCCCGCCGCGGCCGACGCCGTCCGCGGCACTCGAGCGGCAAAGCGATGAGCTGACGTCGAAGCCGTCCGCCCGCATGCCCCGAACCGCGACGCGCCCAGCCGACGCCGCGCAGTCGGCGCCCAACTGCGCCCGAGCCCGAAATCGCGTCGCGCGCCCGAGCCGCGCCGCGAGCCGTCCGCGCCGTCCGCCGCGCTGATTTCGCGTCGGCATGCGCGCAGTCTTCTCTACCGATCTTTCGAAGAGCACGGCCGCATAAGGCTCGTCGCGCTCGGCTTTCGCCGCGCTCTTTCGCGGTCATCGCCGTCAAGCTCATCTGGTTCGGCCTGCAGCCCGAGCAGCGCTCGAGGCCGCGCGAGCGCCGGCGAGGCCATTGCCGCGGCGCGGCCTGATATTCTCGATCGCAATGGCGAAGTTCTCGCCACCGACATCAAGGTGATGTCGGTCTTCGCCGAGCCGCGCCGCATCATCGACAAGGACGAGGCGGTCGAACTCCTGACCGCCGTGCTGCCCGACCTCGACGCCAGCGACTGCGCGAGCGGCTCGGCTCGCGCAAGGGCTTCGTCTGGGTCAAGCGCGCTATCACGCCGAAGCAGCAGCAGGAGATCTTCCGGCTCGGCCTGCCGGGCGTCGGCTTCCTGCCTGAGAACAAGCGCGTCTATCCGAACGGCCCGATGCTGCCCACGTTCTCGGCTTCACCAATCTCGACAACACGGCATCGCCGGCATCGAGAAATATATCGACGGCCAGGGCCTCGCCGATCTGCATGACGCGGGGTTCAACCTGGCGCCGGAAAATCTGCAGCCGATCACGCTTTCGCTCGACATGAGCCACCCATGCCGTTGCGCGACGAACTCGTCAACGGCATCGAGAAGTTCAAGGCGAAGGCCGGCGCCGCCGTATCATGGACGTCAACACCGGCGAGGTCATCGCCATGGCCTCCCTGCCTGACTACGATCCGAACAATCCGGCCGACGCGCTCGAGCCCAACCATATCAACCGCCTCACCGTCGGCGTCTATGAAATGGGCTCGACCTTCAAGGCGCTCTCGATCGCCATGGCGCTCGATTCCGGCAAGGTTAATCTCAACTCGCGCATCGACGCGCGCGACTCCGCTGCGCTACGGGCCAGTTCACATCCACGATTTTCACGCCCAGCATCGCGTGCTGACCGTGCCGGAGGTGTTCACCTATTCGTCGAACATCGGCGCGGCGCGCTTCGCCCTGATGGTCGGCGTCGAGGGGCACAAGGCATTCCTGCGCAAGATGGGCCAGCTCGACCGTATGCGCACGGAACTGCCGGAAAGCGCCGATCCGCTCGTTCCGAAGAACTGGGGCGAACTCAACACGATGACGATCGCCTTCGGGCAGGGCCTCACGGTCTCGCCGCTGCAGGCGATGATGGCGGTCGGCGCGCTGGTCAATGGCGGCTATCCTGATCACGCCGACCTTCCTGAAACGCACGCGGCGGATGTCGAAGAAGGACGGCCTCGCGCGTTCGTCAAGCCCGAGACCACGAAGCGCTGCGCTATCTCATGCGGCTCAACGCCGAGATCGGCTCCGCGAAAAAGGCCAATATCAAGGGCTATTTCGTCGGCGGCAAGACCGGCACCGCCGACAAGATCGTGCATGGCCATTATTCCAATAACAAGCTGTTCACGACCTTCATGGCTCTGATGCCGGCCGACAAGCCGAAATATCTGTTCCTGACCCTGATGGACGAGCCGCAGGGCCTGCCCGAAACGACGGCTATTACCGCACCGCCGCCTGTAATTCCGGCGTCGTCACCGGCAAGATCATCGAGCGGGCCGGGCCGCTGCTCGGCCTGCCGCCGCGCTTCGAACTGCCGACGCAACCCTTTCCGCTTCTCGCCAAACTCGGCTATGGCTTGGCCAACACGCCCGCCAGCCCGGCGGAAGGGAGCATTGATGCGGCTCGCCGAGCTTCTTGCCCGAAGAGTCCCGAAGCCGCTCGCCGAACGCTGACATTAGCGAGATCGTCTGCTGACAGCCGCCCGGTCGACGCCGGGATCGTCTTTTTCGCCGTGCCGGGAGCCAAGGTGGACGGCCTGCGCCTTCGCGCCGCAGGCCCTGCGGCCGGGCGCCGTCGCCATCGTCGCCGAGGCGCGCGGGACGACGCCAGTCGACTCACAGCGCGCCCTTATCCAGGTCGCCGACGTCCGCGCGGCGCTCGCCATCGCCGGCGCGCGCGCTTCTATCCGCGCCAGCCCGAAACGATTGTCGCCATCACCGGCACGTAGCGGCAAGACCTCGGTCGCCGCCTTCACCCGGCAGATCTGGGCGGCGCTCGGGCATCCGGCCGCCTCGCTCGGCACGCTCGGCGTCGTCACGCCCGGGCGCGGCCTATGGCGCGCTGACGACGCCAGATCCCATCACCCTCCACAAGACGCTCGACGAGCTCAGCCGGCGCGGGCGTCACCCATCTTGCGCTCGAAGCCTCCTCGCATGGCCTCGTCCAGCGCCGGCTCGACGGCGTCCGCCTCAGCGCGGCGCGCTTCACCAATCTCTCGCGCGACCATCTCGACTATCACCCGACGCTCGAAGCTTATCTCGCCGCCAAGCTGGAGCTTTTTCGAGCGGCTTCTCGATCCGGGCCAAACGGCCGTCATCGATGCCGACGGCGACGCCGCCGAGAGCGTCCTCGCCGCCTGCGCGCGCGCGCGGCCTGCGCCTCTTCACGACCGGGGTCAAGGGCGCGGCCATGAAGCTGCTCGACGCCAGGCGCGCGACGGCTTGGAACGCGCCTTGATCGTCGCTTATTCAGGGCCGAGACTTCAATGTCGCCTGCCGCTCGCCGGCGCTTTCCAGACCGCAAACGCCCTCGTCGCCGCCGGGCTCTGCATCGTGGCGGGCGCCGACCGCCCGCGCGTCTTCGAGGCGCTGGAAACGCTCGCGGGCGCGCCCGGCCGGCTCGAGCTGGTCGGCGCGCGCAACGGCGCGCCGGTCTTTGTCGATTACGCGCATAAGCCCGATGCGCTGGAAAATGTGCTCGCGCGCGCTGCGGCCCTTCGCCGGCGGCCGGCTCGTCGTCGTCTTCGGCTGCGGCGGCGACCGCGACGCCGGCAAACGCCCGATCATGGGCGAGATCGCGGCGCGCTCGCCGATGTCGTGATCGTTACCGACGATAATCCGCGCTGCGAGGAGGCCGCCGCGATCCGCCGCGCCATTCTCGCCGCCGCGCCCGGGCGGCGGATTCGCGATATCGGCGACCGGGCGCGCGCGATCCTCGAGGGCATCGCCATGCCTTCGCCGCGGCGATCTCCTCCTCATCGCCGGCAAAGGCCACGAAACGGCCAGATCGTCGGCAAGACGGTGTTCCGCCTTTCTCGGGATCACGATGAAGCGACAAGTTCCGGTCAGGTTGTGTTGAAGACACAGTGGAAGCTGGGCCGATTGAAGGCCGACGCGGCCAATTTTTGCAAAGCCTTCCGAACGCGGCGGGCCCCGGCCTGTCGAAAAGCGCTTGACGCGCGTCTTGCCGCTGTTATGCGGAGGGGGCCAGTCGGCTGGATGGCCGCCGTCCTTCGGGGCGGAGGAAAGTCCGGGCTCCACGGAGAAACGGCGCCGGATAACGTCCGGCGGGGGCGACCCCAGGGAAAGCGCCACAGAAAGCAAACCGCCTCGGCGGAGCCGGAGGCAAGGGTGAAAGGGTGCGGTAAGAGCGCACCGCGCGGGCGGCAACGTCGCGCGGCATGGCAAGCCCCGCCGGGAGCAAAACCGAATAGGGACGACAGGGTTTCAAACCCACCCTTCTCCGGGGCGTCGTCCGGGTTGGTTGCACGAGACGGCCGGCAACGGCCGCCCCAGATGAATGGCCATCGCGCGCCGCAAGCCGCGCCATACAGAACCCGGCTTACAGGCCGGCTGGCTCTTTCCTCGCCTTTTGTCGCGCTCAAGGCGCCGTCTTGGCGCGCTCGACGCGGGGGCGTTTTCTCCCTCGCGTCAACAGGTTCTTAACGCTAACGATGCTTTAATATCCGCCGATGCATTTTCCTGAAGCCCATTGCTTCCGCGTTGACGCCTCAAATGTCGCATGTTAGCCGAATTCACACCCCATGCGGCGTTTCGCCGATGCGCGCCGGCCGAGTCCGGAGCGTTGCGCCGCGCGTGGGCGAGACGCGGCAGCATGCGCCATAATTCCTTGATCGCGCGGAAAAAACCTCAGTCAGGCCAGGATTTTGGACCTTTCTTCTTCCGCAGCGGCGGGCTCCTTTCCCGCGCGAGGCCGCCTATGACGGGAACCAACCCGAACCATTCGCGTGATTCGCCGCAACAGTCGCCGCACGTTCCCGTGCTGTCGGCCGAAGCGATCGACGCGCTGGCCGTCGCGCCCGGCGGCCTTTATCTCGACGGCACCTTCGGCGCCGGCGGCTATACGCGCCTCATCCTCGAAGAGGCGGCCGGTGCTGGCGCTCGACCGCGACCCGAGCGCGATCGCGGGCGGCGCGGCGCTTGTCGCCGCGACGCGGCGGCCGGCTGACCCTGGTCCAGACCCGCTTTTCGCTGATGGAGGCCGCCGCGCGCGAGCGCGGGCTTGGTCCGTTCGATGGAATCGCGCTCGACATCGGCGTGTCCTCCATGCAGATCGACCAGCCGGAGCGCGGCTTTTCCTTCCGCTTCGACGGCCCGCTCGACATGCGCATGGAAAAGGCCGGGCGCAGCGCCGCCGATCTCGTCAACGAGCTGGACGCCGAGCCGCTCGCCAATCTGCTCTATCTTTACGGCGAGGAGCGCGCCTCGCGCCGCATCGCCCGCGCCATCGTCGCCGCGCGCGCCAAGGCGCCGATCACGACGACGGCGGCGCTCGCGCACATCATCGCCCGCGCCAATCCGCGGCAAGCCGCAGGACATCCATCCGGCGACCCGCACCTTCCAGGCGCTGCGCATCGCGGTGAACGAGGAGCTCGACGAGCTGACCCGCGCGCTGGAGGCGGCCGAGCGCCTGCTGCGGCCGGGCGGGCGGCTCGCTGTCGTCACCTTCCATTCGCTGGAAGACCGCATCGTCAAGCATTTCTTCGCCGGGCGCTCCGGGCGCGGCCGCGCCGTCTCGCGCCTGCTGCCCGGCGAGCAGGCGCCGCCGGCGCCGACCTTCGCCTTGAAGGCCGCCCAGCCGATCGCGCCGACCGACGCCGAATGCGCTGCGCAACCCGCGCGCCCGCTCCGCCAAATTGCGCTGGGCCGAGCGCACCGACGCGCCGCCCGCGGCGTCCACGGGAGGGCCGCTGACATGCTGCGCATCCTCAATGTCGTCGCGATTCTGGTGCTGGTCGGCTCGGCGCTTTACGCCTATTCGATCAAATATGCGACGCTCTACCAGGCCGAGAAAATGGTCAAGCTCAAGCACGAATTGCAGACGGAGACCGATTCGCTCGCGATGATGCGCGCCGAATGGGCCCAGCGTCGCCAATCCGGTGCGCATCGAGGCTCTGGCCGATCAATATCTCGGCGGTCAGGTGATGCAATTGTCGCAGATCGCCACGCTCGCCAGCCTGCCCGACAAGGCGGCGCGCGGCGACGAGATCGGCGCCAAACTGCAGGATCTCGGCCTTGCCGAGCCGACCAGCACGCCCGGCGCGGCGGCGCCGTCCACGACGCCCGCCGCCAAGGCGAAACCCGGCGCGGCCGATCAGGCCAGACCGGCGCCGCCGCCAGCGCCAGAACGGGGAGGTGAGCGATGGGAGCCTTTCCGCGCAGCTTATCCCGAACCCGATCCGGCGCCGAGACGCAGGCCGAGCCGCAACGCGCGCCCGCGCCGAGGTCGCCGCGCGCCGGAGCCCGAATTTGCGCCCGCGCCCGAAGCCGCGCCGCCGCGCCGCGCGCCTCGCGCCGGTCCGTCCGCCGCGCCGCGCCGTTCGATTTCAGAAAATGCTGCGCGAGGTCTTCTCGACCCATCTGTCGAAGAGCGGCGGCCGCATCCGGATCGCCGCCGTCGCCTTCGCCGCGCTGTTTCTGGTTTTCGTCGGCACGGCTCGCCTATTTCGGCGCGAAGCCCGAGCAGCATTCGGTCGCGGCGCGAGGCGTCCGAGGCGATCTCCGCCGCGCGGCCGGAACTGGTCGACCGCAACGGCGAGGTGCTGGCGACCGACATCAAGGTCATGTCGGTGTTCGCCGAGCCGCGCAACATCATCGACAAGGACGAGGCGACCGAGCTGATCACGGCGGTGCTGCCCGACGTCAACGCCAGCGAATTGCGCGCCAAGCTCGGCTCGCGCAAGGGCTTCGTCTGGATCAAGCGCGGCGTGACGCCGCAGCAGCAGCAGGAAATCTTCCGCCTCGGCCTGCCGGGCGTCGGCTTCCTGCCCGAGAACAAGCGCGTCTATCCCAACGGCCCGCTCGGCGCCCATGTGCTCGGCTTCACCAATTCCGACAACAACGGCATCGCCGGGATCGAGAAATATCTCGACGGCCAGGGCCTGTCCGACCTGCACGACGCCGGCTTCAACCTCGCGCCGGAAAACCTGAAGCCGGTCGCTCTGTCGCTCGACATGCGCGCCACCCACGCCTTGCGCGATGAACTGGTCCACGGCATGGAGCGCTTCCAGGCCAAGGCCGCCGCCGCCGCGATCATGGACGTCAACACCGGCGAGGTCATCGCCGAGGCCTCGCTGCCGGATTACGATCCCAACAATCCGTCGGACGGCGCTCAAGCCCAACAACATCAACCGCCTCACCGTCGGCGTCTATGAAATGGGCTCGACCTTCAAGGCGCTGACCATCGCCATGGCGCTCGATTCCGGCAAGGTCAATCTCAATTCGCGCATCGACGCGCGCAGCGCCGCTCCTGCGGGCCACGGCGTCATCCACGATTATCACGCCGAACCACCGCATGCTGACCGTGCCGGAAGTCTTCACCTATTCCTCCAACGTCGGCACGGCGCGCATGGCCCTGATGGTCGGCGTCGAGGGCCACAAGGCCTTTCTGCGCAAGATGGGCCAGCTCGACCGCATGCGCACCGAACTGCCGGAAAACGCCGAGCCGATCGTGCCGCAGCAACTGGAGCGAAGTCTCGACCATGACCATCGCCTTCGGCCACGGCCTCGCGGTCGCGCCGCTGCAGGCGATGATGGCGGTGGCGGCGCTGGCCAACGGCGGCTATCATGATCACGCCGACCTTCCTGAAGCGCCCGGCGGATTTCGACAAGACCGACGCAGCCGCGGGTCATCAAGCCGGAAACCAGCGAGTCGCTGCGCTACATCATGCGCCTCAACGCCGAGATCGGCACCGCGAAGAAGGCCAATATTCCGGGCTATTTCGTCGGCGGCAAGACCGGCACGGCGGAGAAGGTCATCGGCGGCCATTACAGCAAGAACAAGCTGTTCACGACCTTCATGGCGCTCGTGCCCGCCGACAAGCCGCGCTATCTGTTCATGACCGTGATGGACGAGCCGCAGGGCCTGCCCGAAGACGGCCATTACGCCACCGCCGCCTATAATTCCGGCGTTGTCACCGGCCGCCTGATCGAGCGCGTCAGCCCGCTGCTGGGGCTGGAGCCGCGCCTCGACCTGCCGACGCAGCCGTTCCCGCTGCTGGCGAAGCTCGGCTATGGCTTCGCCAACACGCCCGCCCATCCCGGCGCCGGAGAGCATTGATGCGGCTCGACGCGATCCTGCCCGAAGCGCCCGAGGCGCTCGCCGCGCTCGACGTGACGGGCGTGACCGCCGACAGCCGCGCGGTCGCGCCGGGCGATCTGTTTTTCGCCATCGCCGGCGCCAAGGCGGATGGCCTGCGCTTCGCGCCGCAGGCGCTGGCCGCCGGCGCCGTCGCCATCGTCGGCGAGACGTCGCCCAAGGATAATGACTCCGGCGAACTCGCGAGCGCGCCTTTTGTCGCTGTCGAACGACGTGCGCAAAAGCCTGTCGCTGGCCGCCGCCGCGCTGCATCCGCGCCAGCCGGAAAAGATCGTCGCGGTCACCGGCACGTCGGGCAAGACCTCGGTCGCCGATTTCACCCGGCAGATTTTCCTGTCCTGCGGCTATGCCGCCGCCTCGCTCGGCACCATCGGCGTGATCAAGCCCTCGGGCGCGGTCTATGGCTCGCTGACCACGCCGGACCCGGTGACCCTGCACAAGACGCTCGACGCGCTGGCGGGCGAAGGCGTCACCCATCTCGCGATGGAAGCCTCGTCGCACGGCCTCGACCAGCGCCGGCTCGACGGCGTGCGGCTGACGGCGGCCGGCTTCACCAATCTCTCGCGCGACCATCTCGATTATCATTCCGGCCTCGACGATTATCTCGACGCCAAATTGCGGCTGTTCCGCGATCTGCTCCAGCCCGGCCAGACGGCGGTGATCGCCGCCGACGGCGACTTTTCCGGCCGCGTGATCGAGGCCTGCCGCGCGCGCGGCCTGCGCCTGTTCACGGTGGGCGCCAAAGGCGACGGCATCAAGCTGGACGAGGCGCGCGCCGGAAGGCTTTTCGCTGCGGCTGGCCCTCGTGTTCGAGGGCCGCGACATCGTCGTGAACCTGCCGCTCGCCGGCCTGTTCCAGGCCGAGAACGCGCTGGTCGCGGCAGGCCTCGCTTTGGCGGCGGGCGCGCCGCCGGAAAAAGTCTTCGCGGCGCTTGAAAATCTGCGCGGCGCGCCGGGACGGCTGGAGCGCGTCGGCGACAGGAACGGCGCGCCGGTTTTCGTCGATTACGCGCACAAGCCCGACGCGCTGGAAAAGGCGCTCGCCGCCCTGCGGCCGTTCGCGAAACATCGGCTGATCGTGGTGTTCGGCTGCGGCGGCGACCGCGACGCCGGCAAGCGCCCGATCATGGGCGAGATCGCGACGCGCTGCGCCGACGTCGTCATCGTCACCGACGACAATCCGCGCAGCGAGGAGCCGGCCGCGATCCGCGCGCAAATTCTCGCCGCCGCGCCGGGCGCCATCGAAATCGGCGACCGCGCCCGAGCCATCCGCGCCGGAATCGACATGCTGGGCGCGGGCGACCTGCTGCTGATCGCCGGCAAAGGCCACGAAACCGGGCAGATCGTCGGCAAGACGATCCTGCCCTTCTCGGATCACGACGAAGCGCGCGCCGCGCTCGGGGAGCTGTCCTCATGAGCGATTTTTCCTGGAGCGGCGTGTTGTGGAGCGGGCTGGGCCTCGTCGCCCCGCTGCGCGCCCGCGTGCTCGGCATGCCGCCCGAGGGCGTCGGCGGAATTTCCATCGACACCCGCACGCTCGCGCCCGGCGACCTGTTCTTCGCCATCAAGGGCGACAACAGCGACGGCCATGATTATGTCGGCGCCGCGTTCGCGCGCGGCGCGGCGGCGGCGGTGGTGGACGAGGCCCATGCCGACGCGCTGAAACATCTGGGCACGCTCTATATCGTCCATGACGTGCTGCAGGCGCTGGAGGGTCTCGGCCGCGCCGCGCGCAAGCGCAGCAAGGCGCGGATCATCGCGGTGACCGGCTCGGTCGGCAAGACCTCGACCAAGGAGGCGTTGCGCAAGGTCCTTTCGGACGCCGGCGCCGACCCACGCCTCGGACAAGTCCTACAACAATCACTGGGGCGTGCCGCTGACGCTTGCCGCGCCTGCCGGAACACGCGCGCTACGCCGTGTTCGAGATCGGCATGAATCATCCCGGCGAGATCGCAGCGCTGGTCGACATGGTGCGCCCGCATGTCGCGCTGGTGACGACGGTCGCGCCGGTCCATCTCGAACATTTCGAAAATGTCGAGGCGATCGCGCGCGCCAAGGCGGAGATCTTTTCAGGGATCGTCAAGGGCGGCGTCGCCATCGTCAATCGCGACATCGACACCTTCCCGCTGCTCGAAGCGGCGGCCAAGGCCTCGCCCGCGGGCTACGTCCTGAGTTTCGGCGCCAATATCGCCGCCGACGCCCATCTCACGAAATTCGATCCGGAAGACAGCTTCTCGCGCGTCTCCGCGCGGGTGCTGGGCCAGGACGTGCATTTCAACCTCGGCGCGCCGGGCCGCCACATGGCGATCAACGCGCTCGGCGTGCTGCTCGCCGCGCGCGCCGTGGGGCTCGACTTCGCCTCCATCGCGGCTTCGCTCGCCGACGTCGCCCCGCCGCAGGGACGCGGGCGCGCGCGAAACGCTCTGGCTCGACCGCGCCGATTCCACGCGGCATTGCCTGCTGATCGACGAGAGCTACAACGCCAATCCGGCCTCGATGCGCGCGGCCATCGACCTTCTGGGCGCGGCGACGATTTCGGCGCGAGGGGCGGCGCATCGCCGTGCTCGGCGACATGCTGGAGCTCGGGCCCGAGCGGGCCGGCGCTTCACGCCGCGCTCGACGACGACCTGCAGCGTAACCGAATCGACCTGGTCTTCGCCGCCGGTCCGCTGTCGCGTCATCTTTTCGACGCTGTTGCGCCCGAGAAACGCGGCGCCTGGGCGGAAACCGCCGCGGCGCTGGAGCCTTTGGTCGCCGAGGCCCTGCGCCCCGGCGACATCGTCATGGTCAAGGGCTCCAATGGCTCCAGACTGCACGCTCTCGCCGCCGGACTGAAAAACCGCTACCCCGCCCCAGAGACGCAGAAGATCGAGGTCTGAACATGCTAACCTGGCTCGCGGAACTGTCGCATCATTTCGGCCCGCTGAACGTCTTTCGCTACATCACGTTCCGCGCCGCCGGCGCCAGCGCGACCGCGCTCGCCTTCGTCTTCTTCTTCGGGCCGTCGATCATCGCCTCGCTGCGGCTGAAGCAGGGCAAGGGCCAGCCGATCCGCTCGGACGGACCGCAGTCGCATCTGGCGAAGAAGGGCACGCCGACCATGGGCGGCCTGATGATCCTGTCGGGCCTCGTGGTCTCGACCGTGCTGTGGGCCAATCCCAAGAGCGCCTATGTCTGGATCACGCTGTTCGTGACGCTCGGCTTCGGCGCCATCGGCTTCTACGATGATTATCTCAAGGTCTCGAAGCAGAGCCACAAGGGCTTTTCCGGGCGCTCGCGCCTGGCGGGCGAGGCGGCCATCGCCATGCTCTGCGCCTATTTCATGATGTGCGCCTCGGCCTCCGGCCCCGTGACCTCGATCGGCGATTTCTTCTACGCCTTCATCGCGCCGTTCACCGCCAGCGCGCCGGCGACCAAGCTGGCGGCGCCCTTCATCCATGGCTGGGTGGTGGATCTTTCGTGGTTCTTCCTGCCCTTCGCCGCCTTCGTCATCGTCGGCGCGGGCAATGCGGTCAATCTCACCGACGGCCTCGACGGCCTCGCCATCGTGCCGGTGATGATCGCGGCGGCGACCTTCGGCATCATCGCCTATCTCGCCGGCAACGACATTTTCGCGCATTACCTCGGCATCAATTACGTGCCGGGCTCGGGCGAACTGACGGTGATGTGCGGCGCCATGATCGGCGCGGGCCTCGGCTTCCTGTGGTTCAACGCGCCGCCGGCGCAGATCTTCATGGGCGACACGGGCTCGCTGGCGCTTGGCGGCATGCTCGGCGCCATCGCGGTCGCGATCAAGCACGAGATCGTGCTGGCCATCGTCGGCGGCCTGTTCGTGATGGAGGCCTTCTCGGTCATCGTGCAGGTGGCGTCCTTCAAGCTGACCGGCAAGCGCGTCTTCAAGATGGCGCCGATCCATCATCATTTCGAACAATTGGGCTGGTCCGAGCCGCAGGTCGTGGTGCGGTTCTGGATCATCGCCTTCGTCCTGGCCCTGCTTGGCCTCACCACGCTGAAGGTGCGTTGATGATTCCGATCACGTCATTTGCGGGACAATCGGTCGCCCTGTTCGGCCTCGGCGGCTCCGGCCTCTCGACGGCCAAGGCGCTCGCCGAGGGCGGCGCGCTCGTCAATGTCTGGGACGATTCGCATGCCGCCCGCGACAAGGCCGCGGCGGAAGGGCTCTATCTGTTCGACCTGCGCGAGGCCGAATGGTCCGGCTTTTCGGCGCTGATCCTGGCGCCCGGCGCGCCGCTGACCCATCCCGCCCCGCACTGGAGCGCCGCCGGGGCCATCGCGGCGGGCGTCCCGGTCATCGGCGACATCGAATTGTTCTGCCGCGAGCGCGCGCTTGTCGCGCCCGGCGCGCCGTTGATCGCGATCACCGGCACCAACGGCAAGAGCACGACCACGGCGCTCATCGCCCATATCCTGCGCGAGGCCGGTCTCGACGTGCAGATGGGCGGCAATATCGGCGTCCCGATTCTCGACCTCGAGCCGCCGTCGCGGGAGCGCGTGCACGTGATCGAATGTTCGAGCTTCCAGATCGATCTCGCGCCCTCGCTCGATCCCAGCGTCGGCATCCTGCTCAACCTGACGCCCGACCATCTCGACCGCCACGGCGCGATGGAAAACTACGCGGCCATCAAGCAGCGCCTGGTCGAGGCCGCCGATTTCGCGATCGTCGGGCGCGATGACGACTGGTGCGAGGCGATCTTCCAATATCTCAAGCGCTCGGCGCGGCCGGTGGTGGGGATCTCCAACAGCCGCCCGCATGCGCTCGCCAGCGTCTGCTACGAATCCGGCCGGCTGCGCCGCGCCTTCGCCTTGCCGGCGCTGCAGACGCTCGAGGAGAACCTGTTCGACCTCACCCGCGCCCCGGCCTTGCGCGGCGCCCACAACGGGCAGAACGCGGCGGCGGCGTTCGCCGCCTGCGAGCGGCTCGGGCTGGCGCACGACGAGATCGGGCTGGGCATGCGGTCGTTCCCCGGCCTCGCCCATCGCATGGAGCAGGTCGGCCGCAAGGGTGCGGTGCTGTTCGTCAACGACAGCAAGGCCACCAACGCCGACGCCGCCGAAAAGGCGCTGCTCAGCTTCAGCGATATCTTCTGGATTCTCGGCGGCAAGGCCAAGGCGGGTGGCATCGAGCCGCTGCGGCCGCTCTTCGACCGCGTGCGTAAGGCCTATCTGATCGGCGAGGCGGCGCATGATTTCGCCGCAACGCTCGAGGGCGCCGTTCGCCTACGAACTTTGCGGGACGCTCGACGCCGCGACAATCGCCGCGGCCCGCGACGCTGCTGAAAGCGGCGCGGCGGAGCCGGTGGTGCTGCTTTCGCCGGCCTGCGCATCCTACGACCAATACGCCAATTTCGAGAAGCGCGGCGACGCGTTCCGCGAGCAGGTGCAAGCATTATCGGGTGAGAACGGCGCGCAGGGCGCGCTGTTCTGAGTTTTTGCCGTGTCGCCTGTCGACGCTGGCGTAAGCCAGGGTGGACCAGGAACGAAAGTGACGCCGAGCTGACGCGAGGGGCGTCTTGATCGCAAGGCGATCAAGACAACGATTAAAAGGAGGTTCCCATGGTGTCTCGCGCGGAGCGCTCGGTCGCAGCCGCCTGGTGGTGGACGGTGGACCGCTGGCTTCTCGCCGGCATCGGCGCCGTCATCGTGCTGGGCCTTGTCCTGATCATGGCGGGCAGCCCGCCGGTGGCCGACCGCCTGCATCTGCCGCCGTTCCATTTCGTCAACCGGCAGGTCGAATTCCTGATCCCGTCGGTCGCGCTGATGCTCGGCCTGTCGTTCCTGTCGCCGCGCCAGGTTCGCCGCACGGCGCTGTTGGTCTATCTCGCCTCGATGGGGCTGGTGTTCGCGGCCCTGCTGTTCGGTCACGAAGTGAAGGGCGCGCGGCGCTGGATCTTCGGCGTGCAGCCCTCGGAATTCCTCAAGCCCGCCTTCGTCATTCTCGCCGCCTGGGCGATTTCCGAAGGCGCCAAGCGCCGCGACGTGCCGGGCAACTGGATCGCCTTCCTGCTGCTGCCCGCGACCGTCGTTCCGCTCATCCTGCAGCCGGACTTCGGCCAGACCATGCTGATTTCGCTGGTGTGGGCGCTGATGTTCTTCATGGCCGGGCTGCACTGGTTCTGGCTGGCGGGGCTGGTGGCGTTCGGCTCCAGCGCGATCGTGGTGGCCTACAAATTCGTGCCGCATGTGCGCGCGCGCATCATGCACTTCATGGAGCCGGGGCAGACCGGCGGCGTCGCCGACACGTTCCAGGTCGACACGGCGCTCGACAGCTTCATTTCCGGCGGCTGGTTCGGCAAGGGGCCGGGCGAGGGCGTGCTGAAGCGAATCCTGCCCGATTCCCATACCGATTTCATCTTCGCCGTCACCGGCGAGGAATTCGGCCTGCTGTTCTGCATGGGCATCGTCGGCCTGTTCGCCTTCATCGTGCTGCGCGCCCTGCTGAAATCCGCCAATAACGAGGACGCGTTCTGCCGTTTCGCCACGGCGGGCCTCGCGCTGCTGTTCGGCCTCCAGGCCTCCATCAACATGGCGGTGAACCTGCATCTGATGCCGGCCAAGGGCATGACCCTGCCGTTCATCTCCTATGGCGGCTCGTCGCTGATCTCGCTCGGGATCGCCATGGGCTTCCTGATCGCCGTGACCCGCAAGCGGCCGAAATCGGAAATCATGTTCGACCGCTCCGCCGGAGCGCCGGTCGGGACGCCCGCGGAATGAGCGCGGACAATCTCGTTCTCGTCGCCGCCGGGGGCACCGGCGGCCATCTGTTTCCCGGCGCAGGCTCTGTCGCACGCCCTGATCGCGCGCGGCGCGCGGGTGCGCCTCGCCACCGACGAGCGCGCGCTGAAATATGGCGGCGATTTTCCCGCCGAGGAGATCCACGAGATCGCCTCGGCCACGCCGACGTCGGGCGGCGCCCTCGGCAAGGGACTGGCGGCGCTGACCCTGATGAAGGGCGTCGTCCAGGCCTACGGGCTGCTCGGGCAAATCAAGCCGCGCGTCGTGGTCTCGTTCGGCGGCTATCCGACCGTGCCGCCCGCGCTTGCCGCCTCCTTGCGCAAGATTCCGCTGATCCTGCACGAGCAGAACGCGGTGATGGGCCGCGCCAACCGCTTCCTCGCCCAGCGCGCGCAGGTGATTGCCTGCGGCTTTCCGACGCTGGAGGGGATCCCCGACGCCCTGCGCGGAAAAGTCGTGCAGGTCGGCAATCCGGTGCGCCCGGCGGTGATCGAGGCGGCGGCGCTGCCTTTCCCGATTTCGCCGACGGCAAGCTCCACCTGCTGGTGACGGGCGGCTCGCAGGGCGCGCGGATCATGTCCGACGTCACGCCCGCCGCGATCGGCCTGCTCAGCCCCGAGCAGCGCGCGCGGCTGGTCATCGTCCAGCAGGCGCGCGGCGAGGATCTTGCCCGGGTGCAGGACGCCTACCGGCGCTTGAACGTGGCTTTCGAGGCCGCGCCCTTCTTCCCGGACCTGCCCTTGCGGATCGCGCAATCCCATCTGGTGCTGGGGCGCTCCGGGGCCTCGACCGTATCGGAGCTCGCGGTGATCGGACGCCCGTCGATCCTGGTGCCGTTCCCGCACGCGCTCGACGCCGACCAGGCGGCCAACGCGGCCCATCTGGCCCGGACCGGCGCGGCCGAGGTGATGCGGCAGACCGGATTCACGCCGGAATGGCTGGCCGAGCGGCTCGCGCAGGCGCTGGCCGACCCAAAAGACTTGACGCGGCGCGCGCAAGCGGCCAAGAGCGCAGGCATTCCCGACGCCGCCGAACGGCTGGCCGATCTGGCGCTCAAGACCGCCGGGCTGTGACGGTCCCGCCGCTCGCGTGAGCCTTTTTCATCGGAGACGCTAGAATGAAACTGCCGAGCAAACTGGGCCCCATCCATTTCGTCGGGATCGGCGGCATCGGCATGTCGGGCATCGCCGAAGTGCTGCTCAACCTTGGCTATGACGTGCAGGGCTCGGACGCCTCCGACAACGCCAATGTCAAGCGCCTGCGCGACAAGGGCGCGCGGGTGTTTCTGGGCCATAACGCCCGCAACCTCGGCGACGCGGCGGTGGTGGTGGTCTCGACCGCGATCAAGCGCGACAACCCGGAATTGGCCGCAGCCCGCGAAAAGCGCCTGCCGGTGGTGCGCCGCGCCGAAATGCTCGCCGAGCTGATGCGGCTCAAGCAATGCGTCGCCATCGCCGGAACCCACGGCAAGACCACGACGACCTCGCTGGTCGCGACCCTGCTCGACGCGGGCGGCCTCGATCCGACCGTCATCAACGGCGGCATCATCAACGCCTATGGCACCAACGCGCGGCTCGGCGCGGGCGAATGGATGGTGGTGGAGGCCGACGAAAGCGACGGCACCTTCCTCAAGCTGCCGGCCGACGTCGCGGTCGTCACCAATATCGACCCCGAGCATCTCGATCATTTCAAGACCTTCGACGCCATCAAGGAGGCCTTCCGCTCCTTTGTCGAAAACCTGCCCTTCTATGGGTTCGCGGTGATGTGCCTCGACCATCCGACGGTGCAGGAGCTGGTCGGCAAGATCGAGGATCGCCGCGTCGTCACCTATGGCGAAAACCCGCAGGCCGACGTCCGGCTCTCCAACATCGACCTGTCCGGCGGCGTGTCGCGCTTCAATGTCACCCTGCGCGACCGCCTGCACGGGCTCGAGGAGGTCCTGGCCGACCTCGTCCTGCCGATGCCC
Source organism: uncultured Alphaproteobacteria bacterium (assembly GCA_963811975.1). GTDB lineage: Bacteria > Pseudomonadota > Alphaproteobacteria > Rhizobiales > Beijerinckiaceae > Rhodoblastus. The sequence continues at coordinate 246,142 of CAWETR010000014.1, read as the reverse complement.
GGCCATCACAACGCGCTCAACGCCACGGCGGCGATCGCGGTCGCCTATCAGCTCGGCGTCAGCATCGAGAACATCACCAAGGGGCTGGCGAGCTTCGGCGGCGTCAAGCGCCGCTTCACCCGCACCGGCGAGTGGAAGGGCGCGATCATTTTCGACGATTACGGCCATCACCCGGTCGAAATCGCGGCGGTGCTGCGCGCGGCCCGCGCCTCGACCCCGCACAAGGTCATCGCCGTGGTGCAGCCGCATCGCTACACCCGCCTGCAAAGCCTGTTCGACCAGTTCGCGACCTGCTTCAACGACGCCGACGTGGTCATCGTCGCCGACGTCTATGCGGCGGGCGAGACCCCGATCGACGGCGTCAGCAAGGACTCGCTGGTCTCCGCGATCAAGGCGCATGGCCATCGCGCGGCTTTGGCGCTGCCGAGCCCGAACGATCTGCCCGACATCGTCCGCGAACTCGCCAAGCCCGGCGATTACGTCGTGATGCTCGGCGCCGGCAATATCACGCAATGGGCCTATGCGCTGCCCGACCAGCTCGCGGCCGGAGACGCCCCGTGAGCCGGAGCGCGCTGGTCCTGCGCCATGTCGCTTTCGAAGGGCTCGGCGTGCTCGCGCCGCTGCTGCACGACGGCGATTTCACGACCCGCATCTGCGAGATCGGCGTCGATCCCTTTCCGGCGCAGGAAATCCAGTCCTGCGACCTGCTGATCGTGCTCGGCGGCCCGATCGGCGTCTATGAAACCGACGCCTATCCGTGGCTGGTCGAGGAGACGGCGGCGATTGGCGAAAGGCTGCGGGCGCAAAAGCCGACGTTGGGAATTTGCCTCGGCGCGCAATTGATGGCGGCGGCGCTCGGCGCCAAAGTCGCGCCGGGTCCGGCCAAGGAAATCGGCTATGCGCCGCTGTCCCTGACCGACGAGGGCCGCGCCTCGCCGCTTTCGGCGCTGGACGGCGTCCAGGCGCTGCATTGGCACGGCGACGCGTTCGACCTGCCGGCAGGCGCCAAGCGCCTCGCCTTCACGGAAATCTGCCCCAACCAGGCCTTTTCGCTCGGCGAGACCGCGCTGGCGCCTGCAATTCCACGCCGAGGTCGAGCCGGCCTCGCTCGAAGCCTGGCTGATCGGGCACACCTGCGAACTCGGCAAGGCGGGGCTCGATCCGCGCGACCTGCGCGCGCAGGCGGCGCGCCACGGCGCGGCGACGGCGCAAGCGGGCAAAAATCTGTTCCGCGCCTGGCTCGACGGAGTTTTCGCAGCCGGAGTTTCGCATGAGCGTTGAAACCGCCGATCTCGCGGCCGCGATCGCGGCGAACATGCCCGAGCTGCGCGGGCGGCTCGCGGCGAACCAGCCGCTGGCGCCGTTCACCTGGTTCCGCGTCGGCGGCCCGGCCGAAGTCCTGTTCAGCCCGGCGGACGAAGCGGACCTGTCCTATTTCCTGAAGAACCTGCCGCCCGACGTTCCGGTCACTGTCATCGGGCTCGGCTCGAACCTGATCGTGCGCGACGGCGGCGTCGAGGGCGTCGTGATCCGGCTCGGCGGCAAGGCCTTCGGCGAGATCGCCGCCGAGGGCGATTGTCGCCTGCGCGCGGGGGCCTGCGCTCTGGACGTGCGCGTCGCCAAGGCGGCGGCGGAGGCCGGAATCGACGGTCTGGCCTTTTTGCGCGGCATTCCGGGCTCCATCGGCGGCGCCTTGCGGATGAACGCGGGCGCGCATGGCGGCGAGACCAAGGATGTGCTCGTTTCGGCGCGCGGAATCGACCGCAGCGGCGCGATCCGGGAATTTTCGGTGGCCGAGCTGGACATGACCTATCGCCACAGCGGCGCGCCGGAGGACGTCATCTTCACCAGCGCCCTGTTCCAGGGCCGCCCCGGCGATCCGGCGCAAATCCTGGCCGAAATGGACCGGATCACCGAGGCGCGCGAGAAATCGCAGCCGATCCGCGAAAAGACCGGCGGCTCGACCTTCCAGAATCCGCCCGGCGAAAAGGCCTGGCAATTGATCGACAAGGCGGGATGCCGGGGATTGGTCGTCGGCGACGCGCAGGTCTCGGAAATGCACTGCAATTTCCTGATCAATCGCGGCGCGGCGACCGCCGCCGACATCGAAAATCTCGGGGATGAAGTGCGGGCGCGCGTCAAGGCGGCGACGGGCGTCGATCTGCACTGGGAAATCAAGCGCATCGGCGTGAAACGCCAGGCGCAATAATCATCACGCTCCGTCATTGCGAGGACGAAAAATGACCCAACATGTGGCGGTTCTGATGGGCGGCCTCTCCAGCGAGCGCAGCGTCAGCTTGCGCTCGGGGGAAGCCTGCGCCAAGGCGCTCGAAGCCGAAGGTTTCAAGGTTTCCCGCGTCGACGTCGGCCGCGACGTCGCCGAGGTGCTGGCGCGGCTCGCGCCCGATGTCGCGCTCAACGCCTTGCACGGGCCGGGCGGCGAGGACGGCATCATCCAGGGCGTGCTGGAGCTGCTGCGCATCCCCTACACCCATTCCGGCGTGCTGGCGTCGGCGCTGGCCGCCAACAAGGACAAGGCCAAGCTCGTCATGGCGGCGGCGGGCGTTCCCGTCGCTGCGGGCAGGGTCGTCTCGCGCTTCGAGGCGGCCAAGGAGCATGCGATGGCGCCGCCCTATGTGCTGAAGCCGGTGTCGGAAGGCTCGTCCTATGGCGTGTTCATCGTGCAGGAGGGAACCTCCCACCCGCCGCAGGAGCTGCTGCGCCCGGACTGGGCCTATGGCGACCTGATGCTGGCCGAAAAATACATCGCCGGCCGCGAGCTGACCTGCGCCGTGATGGGCGATGTCGCGCTCGGAGTCATCGAGATCAAGGCGGCCGGCGGAGGCTGGTACGACTTCAATGCTAAATATGCTCCCGGAGGGTCAATTCACGAACTTCCGGCAAAAGTTAAAGAAAATATTTACCAAATTATTCAACAGTTGGCGCTTAAGGCGCACAGGGCTCTCGGGTGTCGCGGCGTAAGCCGGACGGACTTCCGATACGACGACCGCCCCGGAGGAACGGGCGAAATCGTCGTATTGGAAGTCAATACGCAACCGGGCATGACGGAGACCTCGCTCGCGCCGGAATTGGCCGCATTTGCCGGCATTTCGTTCGGTGAGCTTGTAAAATGGATGGTGCACGACGCCTCCTGCGATCGGTAAATGGGCTGAATCCGGCCCTGGCTTCGCCGCGCGCCGCGTTCGCCGCCGGCCCGGCGAGCCATCTGCCGAACTATCGCAGCGTCGGCCCGCTTCGGCGGAGGCGCGAAGGCGTCTCGCCGTCCGCGACCGCGCGGCCGTGACGAAACCAGCAAACTGACCGCCTTCCTGCGCCTTCCCGGGCCTGGGCTCGGCCCTGGCCATCGCCTTTCTGGGCGGGATCCTTTATCTCGGCGCCTCCGCCGGCGGCCAATATGGCGATTTCACCCGCGAATTCGGCCGCCCGCGCGACCTCGCCGCCCGGGCGCTCGGCTTTGGCGTCGACGCCGTGACCATCGCCGGGCAGGTCGAACTGACCGAGGCGCAGATCCTGAACGCCGCGGGCGTCGACGCCCGGCAATCGCTGCCGTTCCTCGACGTCGACGAGATGCGGCGCAAGCTGCTCGCGCTGCCGCTGGTCAAGAACGTGAGCGTGCGCAAGCTCTTCCCCGACCGCCTCGTGATCGACGTGGTCGAGCGCCGCCCCTATGGCCTGTGGCAGAAGGACGGCGCGGTCTCGATCATCGCCTCCGACGGCGCGCCGATCGACGCCCTGCGCGACGCCAAGTTCGAATCGCTGCCCTTCGTGGTCGGCGAGGGCGCCAACCAGCGCATCGACGAATATGTCGGCCTGCTCGACGCGTCCGGCGATCTGCGCGGCAAGATCCGCGCCGGCATCCTGGTGTCGCAGCGCCGCTGGACGCTCAAGATGGACTCCGGCGTCGAGGTCATGCTGCCGGAACTCAACCCGAAAGACGCCATCGCCACGCTTGCGCGGCTCGAACAGGAGGCCCGCGTGGTCGAGAAGGACGTCGTTTCGCTCGACCTGCGCATCCCGGGCAAGCTTTACGTCCGCCTGACGGAAGAGGCCGCCGCGGCGCGCGAGGCGGCGCGGACGCATGGCAAGGGAGCGCATTCATGATCGCTTCCACCCATCTGCCCCGCATCAAGCCGATGTCCAACCGCAAGAGCTCGATTCTCTGCGTGCTCGACGTCGGCGCCTCCAAGGTCGTCTGCCTGATCGCCAAGCTGATCCCGGCCGAACCGTCCGACATGCTGCGCGGCCGCACCCACCGCACGCCGCATCCTCGGCATCGGCCACCAGCGGTCGCGCGGCATCAAGGGCGGCGTGGTCATCGACATGGACGAGGCCGAGGCCGCCGTCCGCCTCGCGGTGGACGCCGCCGAGCGCATGGCCAAGGTCCAGGTCGAGAGCGTCATCGTCTCCAACCACGGCGGCCGGCTCGGCTCGACCTATTACCGCGCCAGCGTTCCGCTGGTGAACGGCGTGTCCGAAAGCGACATCTACCGGGTGCTGGAGGCGACCAGCCTGCGCACGGGCCAGCACGGCCGCGCCATCCTGCACAGCCTGCCCACCGGCTTCGCGCTCGACGGCGCCGGCGGCATCCGCGATCCCAAGGGCATGATGGGCGACACGCTCGGCGCCGATCTCCATGTCGTCAGCGCCGACGCGGCGGCCCTCAGCAATCTCCTGCTCGCCGTCGAGCGCTGCCATCTGGCCATCGAGGCCGTCGTCGCCACGCCCTACGCGTCGGGCCTCGCCGTCCTCGTCGACGACGAAGCCGTGCTCGGCGCGACCGTGCTCGATCTCGGCGGCGGCTCCGTCGGCATGGGCGTGTTCCGCGACGGGCGTCTCGTCCACGGCGACGCCGTCGCCGTCGGCGGCAAGCACATCACGATGGACATCGCGCGCGGCCTCAACACGCGGCTGGTCGACGCCGAGCGTCTCAAGACGCTTTACGGCAGCGCGATCTCGTCGCCCTCCGACGAGCGCGAGACGCTGGCGGTGCTCCAGGTCGGCGAAGAGGGCGAAAGCCCGATCCACATTCCGAAATCGCAGCTTTCGCGCATCATCCGGCCTCGCGTCGAGGAAATCCTGGAGCTGGCGCGCGACCGTCTCAAGGCCGCCGGCTTCCCGGCGACCTCGGGCGGACGCATCGTCCTGACCGGCGGCAGCAGCCAGCTCACCGGCCTGCCGGAAGCCGCGCGCAGAATCCTCGGCGGGCAGATCCGCGTCGGGCGTCCGCTCGGCGTGCAGGGCATGCCGGAATCGGCGAAGAGCCCCGGCTTCTCGGCGGCGGTCGGCCTTCTGGTCTATCCGCAATTCTCCAGCGTCGAATATTTCGAGCCGAGCCGCGCCGGGCAGGGGCTCGAGCGGGGGCCGCAGGGCTATTTCGGCCGGGTCGGCCGATGGCTGAAGGAAAGTTTCTGAGGAGTACAGCGTTGGGCCGGTGTTTCCGGCCCGGGGTTCTAACGGCAAACAGCGCGGGCTTGGCGCCCACAAGACAAGAGGCCAAACGATGACGATCAATCTGAAAGCGCCGGAACTGCGCGAACTCAAGCCCCGCATCATGGTGTGCGGCGTGGGCGGCGCGGGCGGCAACGCCGTCAACAACATGATCACCTCCGGGCTGGCCGGGGTCGATTTCATCGTCGCCAACACCGACGCCCAGGCGCTGATGAGCGCCAAGTCCGAGCGCATCATCCAGATGGGCCTGCAGGTCACCGAAGGCCTCGGCGCCGGCTCGCAGCCGGAAGTCGGCCGCGCCTCGGCCGAAGAGGCGATCGAGGAAATCCGCGATCATCTCGCCGGCGCCCACATGGTGCTTCGTCACCGCCGGCATGGGCGGCGGCACCGGCACCGGCGCGGCCCCCGTCATCGCCCGCACCGCGCGCGACATGGGCATCCTGACCGTGGGCGTCGTCACCAAGCCGTTCCAGTTCGAGGGCATGCGCCGCATGCGCATCGCCGATCTCGGCATCGAGGAGCTGCACAAGTCGGTCGACACGCTGATCGTGATCCCGAACCAGAACCTGTTCCGCGTCGCCAACGAGAAGACCACCTTCGCCGACGCCTTCTCGATGGCCGACCAGGTGCTCTATTCCGGCGTCGCCTGCATCACCGACCTGATGGTGCGCGAAGGCCTGATCAACCTCGACTTCGCCGACGTCCGCGCCATCATGCGCGACATGGGCAAGGCGATGATGGGCACCGGCGAGGCCACCGGCGAGCGCCGCGCGATCCTGGCCGCCGAGGCGGCGATCGCCAATCCGCTGCTCGACGAAGTCTCGATGAAGGGCGCCAAGGGCCTGCTGATCTCGATCACCGGCGGCAACGACCTCACCCTTTATGAAGTGGACGAGGCCGCCAGCCGCATCCGCCAGGAAGTCGACGAGGACGCCAACATCATCCTCGGCGCCACCTTCGACGTCGGCCTCGAAGGCGTGATCCGCGTCTCCGTCGTCGCCACCGGCATCGACAAGCCGGCCGGCGTCGCCGACATGAACGACCAGCGCTTCGCCGAAGCCGCCGAGCGCATGCGCGCCCAGGCCGCCGCCGCCCGCCAGCGCCGAATCCGCGCAGACGACGCGCCCGGCCGCGCCGGCTCCGGCGCCCGCGGAAACCTATTACGCCCAGGCGCCCACGCCGCAGACCGCCGCTCCGGCGCCGGCCTATGCCCCGCAGCCCGCTCCGGCCTATGCGCCGTCGGCGGCTCAGGCCCAGGCCCAGACGGCCGCGGCTTATGCCCCGCAGCCGCGCCAGCCCGGAACAGTCCTATGCGCCGCATCATGGCGACGTGCAGCTCAAGCCGGTGTCGGCGCCGCCCGCCGCCTATCCGGAGCCGGCCCAGGCCCCGGTCCAGCCGCGCCGCGTCGAGGCAGCCCATGTTCCAGGCGCCTTTCGTTCCGCCGGCAGGCCGAACTGCCGCTCCGCGCGCAGCAGATGCCGAAGATCGAGGATTTCCCGATCCCCGGCCAGAACCTGCTGCGCGCCTGCCCAGGGCCATCCGCCGCCGCCCCGGCGCCGGAAACCCGTCGCCGCACCCTGCTGGAGCGTCTCGCCACCTTCGGCATGAGCCGCGCCGAGGAGCATACGGCCGCCGGCGCGCCCCATTCCGCGCAGATCGCGCCGCAAATGGCCCCGCAGATCGCGCCTCCCGCGCCGCAGGCGCAGGCCCCGCAGCAGCAGGCCTATGCGCCGCGTCCGGCGCAGCCTTCGCCGGTCCACCTCGCCGGCCGGAATACGCCAAGCGCCCGCCGGCGCAGCGTCCCGCGGCGTCCATCGACGCCCACGGCCGCGGCTATCCGCGCCCCGAAGACGATCAGCTCGAGATTCCCGCCTTCCTGCGTCGCCAGTCCAACTGAAGCCTTGGACTTGACGAGGCAAAAGCGAGACAACGAATCAGCTGATCTTCACCGAAAAAAGCAAAGAACCCGCCGGAAGGCGGGTTTTTTGTCGTCCAGTGGCGGAAAGCGCTGCAAAAGCCAACGTTTGATTAAGGCGACTGGGACGAAAATGCGGTTAATTTGTAACAGGCGCGTAAGAAAGAGTGATTTGGTATGTCGCGGCGGTCGAGATACGTTCCTAATGTGACGAATTGGGGAAACGCACGCGGACACAAGTCGTTCCGTTCCCGGCTCCGGGTGTTCTCCGCGTCGTTCGTCATGCGGCTATCGGCAATCTCGTTCGCCTTCTCGCGGCGAAACGATGGCGAAATTGCAACGATCCCTGCCTCCCGGCGGGGCGAGCAGACGGAAGAAATATGAAGCCGCGCTTTCAATCGACGCTCCGCGACCGCATCGTCCTGTCCGGAGGCATCGGCGTTCATTCCGGCAAGCCGGTCCGTCTCGTGCTCAATCCGGCGGAAGCCGACAGCGGCCTGGTGTTCCTGCGCAGCGGCCTGCCGAATGGCGCGACCCGCCGCATCGAGGCCAACTGGTCCAAGGTGACCATGACCGAACTCTGCACGGTCATCGGCGACGGCGCGCAGCACATGGTCGCCACCATCGAACATCTGGTCGCCGCCCTGCGCGGCCTTGGCGTTGACAATTGCCTCGTCGAAGTCGACGGCCCGGAAGTGCCGATCATGGACGGCTCGGCCGGCGCCTTCGTCGAGGCGATCGATCGCGTCGGCCTCGTCCAGCTCGCGGCCTCGCGCCGCTATGTGAAGATTCTGAAGACGGTCCGCGTCGAGCAGGGCCGCGCCTTCGCCGAACTGCGCCCCGCCGACAAGGGCTTCCGCCTCGATGTCGAAATCGATTTCAAGAGCGAGGCGATCGGCCGCCAGCGCAAGATTCTCGATCTCGACCCCGCCGCGTTCCGCCGCGAACTGGCGCGCGCGCGCACCTTCGGCTTCCTGGCCGACGTCAAGCGCCTCATCTCGGCCGGCTTCGCGCTCGGCGCCTCGCTGGAAAATTCGGTCGGCATCGACGACGATCGCGTGCTCAATCCCGAGGGCCTGCGTTATTCCGACGAATTCGTGCGCCACAAGATGCTCGACGCCGTCGGCGATCTCGCTCTGGCCGGCGCGCCGCTCATCGGCGAATATCATTCCTATTGCGGCGGTCACAAGCTGAACGTCGCGGTTCTCGAGGCCTTGTTCTCCGACCGCACGGCCTATCGCATCGTGGACGCCGCGCCGGCGCCGCGCGAGGGCGTCCGGGCCGATCTCGGCCTCGTCGCTTCGCCGGTCTTCATGCCCGAGCGCAGCTGAAGCCGCAGCCGGCGATTTCCTGGCCCGCAATCAGGTTTTTGCCGCCCCCCGCGCCCCGTCGCGAGGGGCGGCGAAGTCTTAAAAATGCCGTAAAAAATCGCTTTTGCTTTTGCGCGCGCGGCGCTATTCGCGTGTGCTAGACGGCGCGCGGAGCCAGGCCCCAGCGATTCCGTTCAAGATATGCGAAACTTCATCCGGGCCGCCGGCGCGCCCGCGTCACCACGAGCGTGTTGAATGAATTTGACCAACGCAAAAGGCCACAAGACGTTTCGGGTCGTCACTCCTGGCGGGCGTCGCGACGCTGGGTTTCGTCTCCTCGGCGCAGTGTTTTTCGCTGGAAGATCTCAATCCCTTCGGCAGGCAGCAAATATGAAATGAAAGTCGATCCGAACGTCCCGCCGGATCGCTATTACAATGAAGGCCTGCTCAAGATCGACAAGCACGATTACGAGAGCGCCGCCAAGGACTTCGCCACGGTGCAGAAGCAATATCCGTTCGGCGAATGGGCCCGCAAGGCCCTGGTGATGGAGATCTATTCCAATTATCTGGCCGGCGCCTATGTCGAGGCCTCGTCCGCGGCGGATCGCTTCAATACGCTTTATCCGAATTCGCCGGACGCGCCTTACGTGAATTATCTCGCCGGGCAGGCCATGTATGGCGAAATGCCCGACGTGCAGCGCGATCAGGACCGCATGATCAAGGCGCTGAAATATTACCAGACCGTGGTCGATAAATTCCGAAGTCGCAATATGCGGACGATGCGCGCTACAAGATCCAGATCTGCCAGCGACCAGATCGCGGGCCATGAACTGGATGTCGGCCGCTATTATCTGAAGCGCAAGAATTATACGGCCGCGATCAACCGGTTCCGCGAAGTGCTGTTCAAATACCAGACGACGCGCGAGGCCGAAGAGGCGCTCGAACGCCTGACCGAGGCCTATCTGGCCATCGGCATCACCAGCGAGGCGGAGACCGCAGCCGCCGTTCTGGGCGCGAACTATCCCAATTCGCCCTGGTACAAGGACGCCTACGACCGCCTGAAGGCCGATGGCCTGGCGCCGCAGGAACACGAGGAATTCGTGGATTTCCAAGACCTTCAAAAAGGTCGGATTGAGCTGAGAGGCGTTTCGCTTTATTCCTGCTGAGGATAAGTCGAGGCGGGGTTCATGCTGGTCCAGCTCGCAATTCGCGACATCGTCCTGATCGATCGGCTGGAGCTCGACTTCGGGCCGGGCCTGACCGTGCTGACCGGCGAGACCGGCGCCGGCAAATCCATTCTGCTCGACGCCTTTTCGCTCGCGCTCGGCGGGCGCGGCGACGGCTCGCTGGTGCGCTCGGGCGAGCCGCAGGGGCAGGTCATCGCCGTATTCGATCCGCCGCCCGGCCATCCCGCGCGTCTCGCCGCCGCCGAACAGGATCTGTCCGTCGAGGGCGACCTGATCCTGCGCCGGGTGCAGATGGCCGACGGCCGCAGCCGCGCCTTCGTCAACGACCAGCCCGTCAGCATCCAGGCCCTGCGCGCCATCGGCGACGCCCTGGTCGAAATCCACGGCCAGCACGACGACCGCGCTCTGGTCGATCCCGACGTCCATCGCGCTTTGCTCGACGCCTTCGGCGGCCATGGCGACCTGCTGGCCGCGACGCGCGCCGCTCATGCCGCACTACGCGCGGCGGAAAAGGCCCTGCGCGACGGAGCAGGCGCGCGGTGAGCGCGCGCGCGCAAGGAAGCCGATTATCTCGAGCCACGCCCATGCGGAACTATCCAAGCTCGCCCCGCGCGCCGGGCGAGGAAGAGGCGCTTGTCGGCGCAGCGCGCGGCGATGATGCAGGCGGAAAAGGTCGTCGGCGACCTGCGCGACGCGCAGGAAAGCGTTTCCGGCGACGGTTCGCCTTTGTCCACGCTCTCGGCGGCCCTGCGCCGGCTGGAGCGGCGCGCAGCCGCAGGCGCCGCAGCTGATCGAGCCGGCGCTCAAGGCGCTCGACGCGGCGCTGACCGCGCTCGATCTGGCGCAGCAGGCGCTCGATCAGGCCTTGCGGGACGCCGAATTCGACCCGCGCGCGCTGGAGCAGGTCGAGGAGCGCCTGTTCGCCCTGCGCGGCGGCGGCGCGCAAATATGCGACGCTCCGTCGACGACCTGCCCGCGCTGGCGGAAAAATTCGCCGCCGATCTCGCCGCGCTCGACGCCGGCGAGGCGCGGCTCGTCGCGCTCGGCAAGGCGCGCGAGCCGGCCGAGGCGCATTATCGCGCGTGCGCCGCCGCGCTGACCAAGGCGCGGCTCAAGGCGGTCAAGGCGCTCGATTCCGCCGTGACCGCCGAGCTGGCGCCTTTGAAGCTCGAGCGCGCGATCTTCACCGCGCAGGTCGTCACCGACGAAGCGCAGGCCGGGCCGGAGGGCGCCGAGCGGGTCGAGTTCTGGGTGCAGACCAATCCGGGCTCGCGGCCGGGGCCGCTGATGAAGGTCGCTTCGGGCGGCGAACTGTCGCGCTTCATGCTGGCGCTGAAGGTCGTGCTGGCCGATCGCGGCTCGGCGCCGACCTTGGTGTTCGACGAGATCGATTCGGGCGCGGGCGGCGCGGCGGCCGACGCCATCGGCCAGCGGCTGGCGCGGCTCGGGGCGCGGGTGCAGGTGCTCTCCGTCACCCATGCGCCGCAGGTCGCGGCGCGCGCCGACGACCCATATGCGGATCTCCAAGGATCTCGCCGACAAGGGCGCGCGCGCCGCCACCCGGTCGCGCCGCTGGTCGACGACCATCGCCGCGAGGAAATCGCCCGCATGCTGGCCGGCGCGACCATCACCGAGGAAGCGCGCGCCGCCGCCGCAAGGCTGATTGAAAACGCGCGGATAGAACCGGCGAAAAAATGTCGGCTAGTTCTGACGCATGAGCAAGAGCGACGAATTTTCGCGCGCGCGCGAGCGAGCACAACAGCAGCTCGGCGAGGAAATCGCCGCGCATGACCGCGCCTATTACCAGAACGACGCGCCGGTCGTGTCCGACGCCGAATACGATGCCCTGCGCCGCCGCTACGAGGCGCTGGAGGCGCGCTTTCCCGAACTCGCCGGCGCGGATTCGCTGAGCCGCAAGGTCGGCGCGGCGCCGGCCGAGAAATTCGCCAAAATCACCCATGCCGTGCCGATGCTCTCGCTCGGCAATATTTTCGCCGACGACGAACTGGAGGAATTCGTCGCGCGCGTGAAACGCTTTCTCGGCCTCGCCGCGGAGACGGACGTCGCCTTCACCGCCGAGCCGAAGATCGACGGCCTGTCCTGTTCGCTGCGCTATGAGAAAGGCGTGCTGGTCCAGCGCGGCGACGCGCGGCGACGGCCTCGTCGGCGAGGACGTCACCGCCAATGTCCGCACCATCGCCGACATTCCGCACCGGCTTGCGGGCGCGGCGCCGCGACGTGCTCGACGTGCGCGGCGAAGTCTATATGAGCCACGCCGATTTCGCCGCCTTGAACGAACGGCAGGCGGCGGCGGACAAAGCCTTTGTTCGCCAATCCGCGCAATGCGGCGGCGGGCTCGCTGCGCCAGCTCGATTCCGCGGTGACGGCGCAACGGCCGCTGAAATTCTTCGCCTATGCCTGGGGCGCGGCCGAGCCGGCGCTGCCCGCCGACACGCCAGATCGGCATGATGGAGGCGTTTCGCGGCTTCGGCTTCACGGTCAACCCGCTGACGCGTGCTCTGCCGGAGCAGCGCGGAGATGCTGGCGCATTTCCGCGACATCGAGAGCCGCCGCGCGTCGCTCGGCTATGACATCGACGGCGTGGTCTACAAGGTCAACGATCTCGCCTTGCAGCAGCGGCTCGGCTTCGTCTCGCGCGCGCCGCGCTGGGCGACCGCGCACAAATTCCCCGCCGAAAAGGCGACCAGCGTGTTGCGCGACATCGAAATCCAGGTCGGACGCACGGGGGCGCTGACGCCGGTGGCGCGGCTCGATCCGGTCACCGTCGGCGGCGTGGTCGTGTCCAACGCCACCTTGCACAACGAGGACGAGATCGCGCGCAAGGACATTCGCATCGGCGACACGGTCATCGTGCAGCGCGCGGGCGACGTCATTCCGCAAATTCTCGGCGTGGTGCCGGAGAAGCGCCCGCGCGGCGCCGAGCCCTACAAGATGCCCGACGTTTGCCCGCGCCTGCGGCTCGGCGGCCCTGCGCGAAATCGACCCCAGGACCGGCGAGGCCGATGTCGCGCGCCGCTGCACGGGCGTCGCTGGTCTGCCCGGCGCAGGCGGTCGAGAAATTGCGCATTTCTGCTCGCGCAACGCCTTCGACATCGAGGGTCTCGGCGACAAGCAGATCGCGTTTTTCTACGAGAAAGGCCTGATCCGCACGCCCGCCGATATTTTCACGCTGCAGGCGCGCGACAGCCGGAGCCTGACGCGGATCGAGAATTTCGAGGGCTTCGGCAAGGTCTCGACCAGAAAACTGTTCGAGGCCATCGAGGCGCGGCGCGAGATCGTGCTCAACCGGTTCATCTTCGCGCTCGGCATCCGCCATGTCGGCGAGACCAACGCGCATCCGGCTGGCGCGCTCATTTCGAGACCTTCGAGGCCTTGCGCGAGACGGCGCGCGAGGCTGCGCCGGAGAGCGAGGCGCGGAAGAGGATCAACGACATCGACGGAATCGGCGACGTCGTCGCCGAGGCGGTCGCGGATTTCTTCGCGAGGAGCACAACGAGCAGGCGCTGGACGCGCTGCTGGCGCAGGTGCGCATCGTGCCGATGGAGGCGGTGAAGAGCGACAGCCCCGTGGCGGGCAAGACCGTGGTTTTTACCGGCGCGCTGGAGAAAATGACCCGCGACGAGGCCAAGGCCATGGCCGAGCGTCTCGGCGCCAAAGTCTCCAGCTCGATTTCCAAAAAGACCGACCTGCTGGTCGCGGGCGCCGACGCCGGCTCGAAACTGGCCAAGGCGCGCGAACTGGGCGTCGAGACCATCGACGAGGACGGCTGGCTCGCGTCTGGTCGGGGCGGCGCAGTCTTGAGGGAGCCGCTGGCGCCAATTCGTCTCGGATCTTCTGGCGTTCGATCTAGTTTATGTTATAAACTATCTGTTTGACTTCGAGCATTGAGAGGGAAGGGGAGAGATGAAAAAGCTTCAGCAGCGTTTCGAAGAGGTCGTCGCGCGGATCAAGGCTCTGCCGGCCGCAGGGCCGGCGCAGCCGTCGAACGATTTGAAGCTGAAGCTTTATGGGCTTTTCCGGCAGGCGAGGGACGGCGACGTCCATGGCGACAAGCCGGGCCTGTTCGATCCGGTCGGCAAGTTCAAATATGAGGCGTGGTCGCGCAACAAGGGCCTGCCGAAGGACGATGCGATGCGCCAATATGTGGCGCTGGCGGAAGGTTTCGCGAGCGAACACGGCATCGAGATCTAAGCCACGGTCGGATCCGCGCCTTGCGGGCGAGGCCTCGGGCGCTCTATCTGAGGGGCGGGCCGCGCGCCCTGCGAGACGCCATGTTTGACGACATCTACAACCAGAAAATCCTCGAACTCGCGGCCAATATTCCGCGACTTGGACGGCTGCCCGCGCCGCAGGCCTCGGCCTCGGCGCATTCGCGGCTGTGCGGCTCCTCGATCACCATCGATCTCAGCCTCGCCGACGGCCGCGTTTCCGATTACGCCCAGGACGTGAAGGCCTGCGCGCTGGGACAGGCGGCGTCCTCCGTCATGGGCCGGCACATCGTCGGCGCGGCGCCCGCGGAATTGCGCGCCTTGCGCGAGACGATGCGCAAGATGCTGAAGGAAAGCGGGCCGCCGCCGCAGGGGCGTTTCGCCGACGCCGGCGTGCTCGAGCCCGCGCGCGACTACAAGGCGCGCCACGCCTCGATCCTGCTGGTGTTCGACGCCGTGGCCGAGGCGCTCGACACGATCGAACAGCGCGACGTCGCCGCACTGCGTCAATGATTTCGCTCAATGCATTTTCCCGATTTCGGGATATATTGAAAAATGTAGCGAGGGGTTTTGCCCTGACGCAATTCCCGGCATCTCCCTTCGTTGCAGCGCCCCGCGAAAAGCGAGCCTCAGGCGGTAGGCCTCGAGTTCTTGCGCAGCGGGGCGGACAGGAGGCTGTCATGAAAACCCTGCTTCCGGATCTCTGGACGCGCGACTTTATGACGGATCCCTTCCGGGCTCTTGAAAGGGACCTGTTCGGGCGCGAGCTTCCGAAAATGTTTGAACTGCCCGCGATGAAGGCGGGAATGGCCCCGGTTCCGGCGATGAATATCGCGGAGACCGAGACCGCCATCGAGGCGACGCTGGAAATTCCGGGCGTCGACGAGAAGGACATCAAGGTTCGCGTCGAGGGCGACCGTCTGATCGTCTCCGGCGAGAAGAATATGGAAACCAAACGCGAGGAGAAGGATTGGCATGTGACCGAGCGCCGTTTCGGCTCGTTCTATCGCACAATCGGACTGCCGTTCGAACCTGCGGCGGATGCGATCGCCGCCCATTATGACAAGGGCGTCCTGCATCTGACTGTTCAGAAACCCGCCGCCAAGGTGACGGCCGCCAAGACCATTCCGGTCATGACTGGCGCGCCGAAGGTCGAAGAACCTCCGAAACCGCATTGATTGCGTCTGTATCGACGACAAAAGTGAACATCGAAGCTGACGGCCGGCCCCCTCAAATGGGGGCCGGAGCTTTTCCCCTCATCCGTCTCGCCTTGCAGGCGATCCACCTTCTCCCGCAAGGGGAGAAGGGTTCGTCAATCGCGCAGGTCCACCCGGATCGGCACATGGTCCGAGGGCTTGTCCTTCGCCCGCATGTCCTTGTCGATCGCCACGCTCTCCAGCCGGTCGGCGGCCTGCGGCGACAGCAGCAGATGGTCGATGCGCAAGCCGTTGTTCTTCTGCCAGGCGCCGGCCTGATAATCCCAGAACGTGTAAAGCTTCGACGCGTCGGTGGTCGCGCGCAGGGCGTCGGTGAAGCCGAGCGCCAGCAGTTCGCGGAATTTTTCGCGGGTCGGCAAGGCATAGAGCGCGTCGCCGAGCCAGGCCTCCGGGTTTTAGACGTCGCGGGCGTCCGGAATGACATTGTAATCGCCGCACAGCACCAGCCGCTCCTCGAGGCTGAGCAGTTTTCGGGCATGGGCGATCAGCCGGTCCATCCAGGCGAGCTTGTAGGGATATTTGTCCGTGCCGAGCGGATTGCCGTTGGGCAAATAGAGGCAGCCGACGCGCAGCACGGTCGCGCCCCACGGGATCACCGCCTCGATATAGCGCGATTGCTCGTCGGCCTCGTCGCCCGGCAGGCCGACGGCGATCTCCATCGGCGCCTTGGAGAGAATGGCGACGCCGTTGTAGCTCTTCTGGCCGTGGATCGCGACGTTATAGCCCGCCGCCTCCACCTCGAGGCGCGGGAACTGCTCCTCCTGGCATTTCAGTTCCTGCAGGCACAGCACATCCGGCTGGACCTCCTTGAGATAGGCCAGCAGCGGCTCGACGCGCTGGCGCACGGAATTCACGTTCCAGGTGGCGATGCGCAAAACTCAGGCCTCCCGCGCGGCGGGACGGCGAACGGGCGGGCGCGCGCGCATCAGTTTCGGCGTCGGGCCGTGCGGCGTGACCCCTTCGCGCATCAGGACGCGGCGCAGCGGGCCGAACGCCGAGAAGAACGTGAGCGCGAAGGCGCGGGCGAAATCCACCGGCAAGGCGTGGACCAGCAGCGAGCGGTTGAGGATGTCGATGCCGTTGATGCGCAGGCCGATGTCGCGGGCGCGCTGGCGCTCGTAGGTTTCCAGCGCGCGGGTGATCTCGTCGGGCTCGTCGAGGTTCACGCCTTCGAGGCAATCGACCAGATTGGCGATGTCGCGCAGGGTCAGGTTGAGGCCCTGCGCGCCGATCGGCGGGAACAGATGCGCGGATTCGCCGATCAGGGCCATGCGCATCCCGGTGACGCGCGAGGTCTTCAGCGCGCCCATCGGGAAGGCGCCGAGCGGGCCGTCGAGCTTGATCGCGCCGAGCAGGTTGTGGGACTCGTCCTCGATTTCGGCGGCGAGCATTTCCGGGCTCAGGGCCTGCAGCCGCAGGGCGTCGCGCGGCGAGACCAGCCAGACCAGGCTGGAGCGGTGCGGCGCGCCTTCGCGCCCGCGCAGCGGAACGAAGGTGAAGGGGCCGGAGCGCTTGTGGAATTCGGTCGAGATATTGTGGTGCGGCTTGCCGTGGGCCAGCAGCACGGTCAGCGCGACCTGCGGATAGGACCAGGTCTGGACGGTGATCCCGGCGATCTGGCGCGCCTGCGAATTGCGGCCCTCGCCGGCGACGATGAATTTCGCCTCGATGCGTCCGCCCGACGCCAGCCGCGCCCGCGCGCCGGAGAAATTCAGCTCGAACTGGTCGATCAGGTCTTCGATCAGCGTGATGGCGGGGTTTGCGCGCGCGGCTTCCGCGAGTTCGGCGACGAGGGCGTTGTTCTCGATGTTCTCGCCGAAGGCGTCGAGGTCGATTTCGCGCGAGCGGAATTCCTTGGGCGAGGTCGGGAAGATCGAGCCGGTGTCGTCGATCATGCGAATCCCCTCCATCGGGGCGGAATGATCGGCGCAGCGCGGCCACAGGCCGAGCGCGCGGTAGAAGCGCAGCGAGCCTTCGAACAGAGCCACGGTGCGGCCCGCGAGATGAGTCTCGATCTTGCCGACGACCACGACCTTGCGGCCCTGCGCCGCGAAGGCGTGGGCGGCCGAGAGCCCCGCCGCGCCGGCGCCGGCGACGAGCACGTCGCATTCGATCGGATGAATGTCCGTCGCCTGTCCGTTCGCCGGGCGCTCTTTCCGTCCGTGGGCCGGGCCCTCTTTTCGTCCGGTGGCCGGGTTCATGGCGCGATCCTCTTTCTTAACCAGAATCCATTTAAGGGCCGCGATCCTAGAACGGCAAGCGGCCTTTGGCGACAAGGCGAATTGCCGCGCCAACAAGCCGTTAACGCCTGTGCGCCAGTGTTCGACCATGAGCGAACCAATTAAATTTCAGCCCGACCGCCGCGCCATCCTCCTCGGCATGGGGCTGATCGGGTCCGTCGGCGCGGCCGGGGCCGGCTTGTGGCTGGCGCGCCGGCGCGGCCTGCTGGGACGGCTGTTCAATCCGTTCAGCGCCGGCCATTTCGACCTTCCGGCCTTGGCCGGCCTGACCGATGCCGCGGGCGCGCCGATTGCCGGCTTTTCGTCGGCGGAGATCGCCGGCAAGGCGGTCTATCTCAACGCCTTCGCCTCGTGGTGCCCGACCTGCCGGGAGGAACATCCCGCCTTGATGGAATTCGCCCGCTCCGGGCGCGCCGATTTATGGCGTCGCCTCGCTCGACGATCCCGAGAAAACGCTCGCCTTTCTGCAAGAGCACGGCAACCCCTTCGTCAAGGTCGGCGTGGACCGCAAGGGCTATCTGCTGCGCGCCTTGGGCGCGCGCGGCATTCCGGCGCATTTCGTGTTCGCGCCGGCGCCGAAACTGGCCTATGCGGCGCAAGGCCCGATGGATTTCGCGCAATTGCGCGAGAAAATCCTGCCCGAACTGGAAAAGCCGCTGTCTTAATCGCCGCGCGCGGCGATCGCGATTTTCGGCGGGTTGCCGAGGCGCTTGTCGAGATAGGTTCCGACCTTGCCGATGAGGTCGTCCACCCGGTCCTCGAAGAAATGGTTGGCGCCCTCGACCACCGCATGTTCGATGGCGATGCCCTTCTGCGTCTTGAGCTTCTCGATGACGCTGGTGACTTCCCGGATCGGGGCGACGCGGTCCTGGTCGCCGTGGACGAACAGGCCGGACGAGGGGCAGGGCGCGAGGAAGGTGAAGTCGAAGCGGTTGGCCGGCGGGGCGATCGAGACGAAGCCTTCGATTTCCGGGCGGCGCATCAGCAATTGCATGCCGATCCACGAGCCGAACGAGACGCCGGCGATCCAGCAGGCGCGGGCTTCGGGGCTGATCGCCTGCGCCCAGTCGAGCGCGGCCGCCGCGTCGGACAATTCGCCCTGGCCGTGGTCGAACGAGCCCTGCGAACGGCCGACGCCGCGAAAATTGAAGCGCAAGACGGAAAAGCCGCGCTCGGCGAAAGCGTAATAAAGGTGATAGACGATCTGGTTATTCATCGTGCCGCCGAATTGCGGATGCGGATGAAGGATGATCGCGATCGGCGCGCCGCGTTGCTTGGACGGATGAAAGCGTCCTTCGAGACGACCGGCGGGTCCGTTGAAAATCACCTCGGGCATGGTTTTGGTCTCGGATGAAGGATAAGAGGGGTCTTCTTAGCGAAGCGCGAGGTTTTAAAGCAATCTATTTCGACATCTTCCCGCGGAGAATCTCGTGCTGCTTGCCGTTCGTGTGCTCTGGCTGACGCTTCTCGCCGCCTCGGAACATTTTTCCGATGGCCTGGCCTATCCGACCCTTCTCGTCTGCGCGCTGATCGGCTGGCGCGGATGGCGGCCTTACTGGGCGCTGCCGCTGATCGTGGCGCCGGCGATTTACGCCTCGGATCTCTATTCCCACGCGACCGGGACCGGGAAACTGCCCGGCGCCATGAGCAATGTCGTGTTCCAGCTCGGCGCCTTCGCGCTGCTGGCGCTGATCGGCTTCGTCTTCGGCTGGCTCGCCCGGCGGCGGGGCCTTGGGCCAAAGGCATAGGGAAAACGGCCGAGCGCGCCAAAGACGCGATTGCCCAAACATTCGCCGCGCGCTATCGAAAGTCATGGTTCAAAACAAGCCCCATCCGCCGCTGGCCTTCGTCAACGCCCGCCTGATCGACCCCGAAAGCGGCGCGCAGACGCGCGGCGGCGTGCTGGTCGACGACGGCCGGATCAAGGACTTCGGCGCGGGCATCACGGCGGCGGCGCTGCCGCGCGGTATCGCGCTGATCGACTGCGGCGGCGACATCGTCTGCCCCGGCCTGATCGACCTGCGCGCCTTCGTCGGCGAGCCGGGCGCGGAATTCCGCGAGACCATCGCCACCGCCACCGCGGCGGCCGCCGTCGGCGGCGTCACCACCTTGGTCGCGAGCCCCGAGACCCATCCGCCGGTGGACGACCCCGCCGTGGTCGATTTTCTCAAGCGCCGCGCGCGCGATCACGGCAAGGTGCGCGTGCTGCCTTCCGCCGCGATCTCGAAAGGGCTGGAAGGGCTGGAGCTGTCCGAATTCGGCCTGTTGCGCGAGGCCGGCGCCGCCGCCTTCACCGACGGCTCGCGCTCGATCCGCAACAGCCAGACGCTGCGCCGCGCCATGACCTATGCGCGCGATTTCGACGCCCTGATCCTGCATTTTCCGGAAGACCGCGACCTCGCAGGCTCCGGCGTGATGAACGCCGGCGAGCTCGCGACGCGGCTCGGCCTGTCCGGCGTGCCGCGCGAGGCCGAGGCCATCGCGCTCGACCGCGACATCCGCCTCGTCCGCATGACCGGCGCGCGCTATTGCGCCGCGCCGATTTCCACCACTCTGGCGCTCGACGTCATCGCCAAGGCCAAGGCGGAAGGGCTGCCGGTGTCCTGCGCGGTCACGATCAACCATCTGACGCTCAACGAAAACGACATCGGGTCCTACCGCACCTTCCTGAAGCTCAAGCCGCCGTTGCGGCGCGAGGAAGAGCGGCTCGCTCTGGTCGAGGCGGTGGCCAGCGGCCTGATCGACATCATCTTCACCGACCATAATCCGCAGGACGTCGAGACCAAGCGCCTGCCCTTCGGCGAGGCCGATTTCGGCGCCGTGGGCCTCGAAACCCTGCTCTCGGCCGGGTTGCGGCTGGTCCATGCCGGCCAGATTCCGCTGGCCAACCTGTTGCGCGCCATGACGACGCGGCCCGCCGACATTCTGGGGCTGGAGCAGGGGCGCCTCAAGCGCGGCGCTCCCGCCGATCTGATCCGCTTCGACCCCGACGAGCCCTATGTTCTGAACAAGGACGATCTCAAGTCGCGCTG
Source organism: uncultured Alphaproteobacteria bacterium (assembly GCA_963811975.1). Lineage (GTDB taxonomy): Bacteria > Pseudomonadota > Alphaproteobacteria > Rhizobiales > Beijerinckiaceae > Rhodoblastus. The sequence continues at coordinate 225,542 of CAWETR010000014.1, read as the reverse complement.
CAAGAACACGCCTTTCGACGAGGCGCGGCTGCAGGGCGTGGTCAAGACGACCATGGTCGGCGGCGAGATCGTCCACGGCGCGGCGGCGAGCATGGAGCGCGCATGATGGACCTTCCCTCCTTGCCCCTCGCGCTCGCGGCGCTGGTCGTGGGCTATGGCTTCGGCTCGATTCCCTTCGGCCTGCTGCTGACCAGGGCGGCCGGGCTCGGCGACGTGCGCTCGATCGGCTCGGGCAATATCGGCGCGACCAACGTGCTGCGCACCGGCCGCAAGGATATCGCCGCCGGCACCCTGCTGCTCGACGCGCTCAAGGCCACGGCGGCGGTGCTGCTGTTTTCGGCCTTTTCGCCGGAAACCGGCGCGCTGGCGGGTTTCGGCGCCTTCCTCGGCCATATCTTCCCGGTCTGGCTCGGCTTCAAGGGCGGCAAGGGCGTCGCGACCTTCCTGGGCTGCCTGCTGGGCGTGGCCTGGCCGGCGGGTCTGGCCTTCATCGCGATCTGGCTCTCGGTTGCGTTCCTGTCGCGCTATTCCTCGCTCTCGGCGCTGATCGCCAGCGCGGCCTCGCCTGTCGTGCTGTGGCTGATGGGCTTGCCGGCGCAGGCGCTGCTGCTGGCGCTCATGGCCGCGATCCTGTGGTGGAAGCACAGCGAGAACATTGCGCGGCTGCGCGAGGGGACCGAAGGCCGGATCGGCAAGAAGGCATGAAGGCGTCGCGCCTGACGGACGAGCAGAAGCTCGACTGGCTGCACCTGATCCGCTGCGAGAATATCGGGCCGCGCACTTTTCGCGCCCTTATGCAACGTCATGGCGACGCTTCCGCCGCTGCGGGCGCTGCCCGATCTGATCCGGCAGGGCAAGGGCCGCGCATGTGGTCATGGCGTCGCGCGACGCCGTCTTGCGGGAATGGGAGCAGGCCGCGCGGCTCGGCGCGCGCTTCGTCGCGCTCTGCGAACCCGATTATCCCACGGCCTTGCGCGCCATCGACGCCCCGCCGCCGCTGCTCGCCGTGCGCGGCGACCTCGCGCTGCTGCAGAAGCCGATGGCCGCGCTGGTCGGCTCGCGCAACGCGTCCGCCGCCGGACTGGCCATGACGGAACGGCTGGCGCGCGGTCTTGGCGCGGCCGGTTTCGTCGTGGTTTCGGGATTGGCGCGGGGCATCGACGCCTGCGCCCATCGCGCCTCGCTCGCGACCGGCGCGGTCGGCGTGCTCGCGGGCGGCCTCGACCGGCCCTATCCGCCGGAAAATCTCGCGCTGCTGGACCAGATGGCCGAGCGCGGCGCGGTGATCGCGGAAATGCCGTTCGGCTACGAGCCGCGCGGGCGCGATTTTCCGCGCCGCAACCGCATTGTCTCCGGCCTGTCGCTGGCGACGGTGGTGGTCGAGGCGGCGCGGCGCTCCGGTTCGCTGATCACCGCGAGCTTCGCCCAGGAGCAGGGCCGCGAGGTCTTCGCCGTGCCGGGTTCGCCGCTCGATCCGCGCGCGGAGGGCGCCAACGACCTGATCCGCGAAGGCGCGCTGTTGTGCGCGAGCGCGCAGGACGTGATCGACGTCATCGCGCCGCTCGCCGCGCGCGGCGCCGCCCGCTACGCCGTATCTTCCTCTGAATCGGTCCCTGCGGCATCATCCTGATCGTAGCGGAAATCCTGTTCGACCGCCGCGTTACGGGCGGGCGCCGCGTCCGGCGCCCGCTTTTTGCCCGAATGGCTGGAGGTCACGGCGCTGGTTTTGGACTTCTTGAGCATAGATCACCGGAATCCGTGCGGAAATACGATGGGAAGGCGCAATTTGAGCGGGGCGTAGGAAATCCGTACAGGCCCGCAGGCGATTGAACGAAATACAACCAAAGGTAGAGAATTGAGGGCTGCCGCAATTCCTTTTCCGCGCAATTTTCTTCTTTCGCCGCCGCCCCGCGCCGCTGGCGTTCCAGCTGCGCCGGTTCGAGCGAAAGCATAAGGAAAGCTACCGTGCGTCGTGAAAAAGAAAAGAGGCCAGGAATGAAAATCGTCCTGCCGCGCGTCAGGCGAGCCGGTTCAGCCGGTCGAGCGCGCCTTGCAGGATGTAGGCGGCGGCCATGCGGTCCACAACCTCCGCGCGCTTTCCGCGCGAGACGTCCTGCGCGATCAGTTCGCGGGTGACGGCGGCGGTCGAAAGCCGCTCGTCCCAGAACACGAAGGGGCGGCGCGCCAGCGGCGCGGTCTGCCGCACGAAGGCGCGGGTCGATTGCGCGCGCGGCCCCTCGGTGCCGTCCATGTTCAGCGGCAGGCCGATGACGAAGGCCGCGACGCCGTGCTTGTCGGCCAGCGCCAGCATCCTCTCGACGTCCGGGGTGTATTTGACGCGCCTGATCGTCTCCAGCGGCGTGGCGAGGCTGCGCTCGACGTCCGACAGGGCGAGGCCGATGGTCTTGGTGCCGAGGTCGATCCCCATCAGCCTGTCGTTGCGCCGCAACTGGCCGGCAAGTGCCTCCAGCGCGACGACGGCTTCGAATTTCTGCTGTTCGCTCATCGTTTTCGGCTAGCATGGGCCGGGGACGAAGGCCAGCGCCGCCGGGCCGCCGCCTCCGCCAATCCAGCTTGTTTCTGAAGGCCCATCCAATGAAGATCACCTGGCTCGGCCATTCGGCCTTCCGCATCGATCTGCGGGATTCCCATATCCTGATCGACCCGTTCCTGACCGGCAATCCGAAATTCACCGGCAGCCTCGACGAGGTTTCGGCGGGCGTCACCCATATCGTGCTGACCCACGGCCATGACGACCATATCGGCGACGCGCCCGACATCGCGCGCAAGACCGGGGCGCAGATCGTCTCCAATTTCGAGATCTGCATGTTCCTGAACGGGCAGGGCGTGGACAACATCAACCCCGGCAATACCGGCGGAACCCTTCCCTGCGGCGAGTTTGCGGTCGCCCTGACCCCGGCGCTGCATTCGGCCAGCACGATGAGCGACGGCAAGCCCGTCTATCTCGGCAATCCCAACGGCGTGGTGCTGCTGCCGGAGTTCGGGCCGCGCGTCTATCATTTCGGCGACACCGCGATCTTCGGCGACATGGACCTGATCCACGAGCTGTACAAGCCGGAGATCGGCCTCGTGCCGGTCGGCGACCGCTTCACCATGGACGGCGCGACCGCGGCTTTGGCGGCGCGCCGCTATTTCGACTTCCGCCACGTCATCCCGATGCATTACGGCACCTTCCCGATCATCGACCAGACGCCGGAATCCTTTGTCGCGGCCATGCAGGGCTGCCGCGCGCGGGTCCATGTCCCGGCGATCGGCGAGGCGCTGGAGTTCTGACCGGCGTTCTGATCCGCCGCGGCGCGCCATCGTTGCGCCGCGGCGGCGGCTTCTGTATAGGCTAGAGACCTTTTTTGACGGTCCCGGACCGTCCCATCCAGCACGGAGTCCTCATGTCAGTCGATCTGGCGACGGTGCGGCGCATCGCCCATCTCGCGCGCATCCGCGTGAGCGAGGAAGAAGCGCCCTATCTGCAGAATGAGATCAATTCCATCCTGAGCTTCGTCGAGGAGCTCAACGCCGTCGATGTCGAGGGCGTCGAGCCGATGACCTCGGTGCTGCCGATGCACATGAAGAAGCGCGTCGACGTGGTGACCGACGGCGAGATCGTGGACAAGGTTCTGGCCAATGCGCCCGCACGCGAGGACGGCTTCTTCGTCGTGCCCAAGGTGATCGAATAATCGCCGCGAGATTTTTGCCAGAAGACGTTTGCCGAAAGAGATTTGAAATGTCCGATCTGACCCGCCTGACGCTCGCCGATGCGCGCGAAGGCCTCGCCGCCAAAAAATTCTCGGCGGTGGAACTGACCCAGGCCTATCTCGACGCCATGGCGCGCGCGAAAGACCTGAACACGTTCATTCGTCGAAACGCCCGAAAAGGCACTTGGCCATGGCCAAGGCCAGCGACGTGCAGGATCGCCAGGGGCGAGGCCGGCCCGCTCGAAGGCATTCCGCTCGGCATCAAGGATCTCTACGCCACCGAAGGCGTGCAGACGACCGCCGCGAGCCACATTCTCGAAGGCTTCATCCCGCAATATGAATCCACCGTCAGCGCCAACCTGTGGCGCGACGGCGCGACCATGCTCGGCAAGCTCAATCTCGACGAATTCGCGATGGGCTCGTCGAACGAGACCTCCTATTTCGGCCCGGTGACATCGCCTTGGCGAAGGAACGGATCGGACGCGAAAATCGTGCCCGGCGGCTCGTCCGGCGGGTCGGCGGCGGCGGTCGCGGCGCGGCTGTGCCTTGGCGCCACGGCGACCGACACCGGCGGCTCGATCCGCCAGCCCGCGGCCTTCACCGGCACCGTCGGCATCAAGCCGACCTATGGCCGCTGCTCGCGCTGGGGCATCGTCGCCTTCGCCTCGTCGCTCGACCAGGCCGGCCCCATCGCGAAAAACGTGCGCGATACGGCGATCCTGCTGCGCTCGATGGCCGGCCATGACCCGAAGGACACCACCAGCGTCGACGCGCCGGTGCCCGATTACGAGAAGGCCGTCGGCGCCTCGATCAAGGGCAAGGTGATCGGCATTCCGAAGGAATACCGCCTCGACGGCATGTCCGCCGAGATCGCCGCTCTGTGGGACCAGGGCGTGGCCTGGCTGCGCGCGGCGGGCGCCGAGATCCGCGAGATTTCGCTGCCCCATACCCGGCATGCGCTGCCGGCCTATTACATCGTCGCTCCGGCGGAAGCCTCAAGCAATCTCGCCCGCTATGACGGCGTGCGCTACGGCCTGCGCAAGACCGGCAAGGACATTGTCGATCTCTACGAGCTGACCCGCGCCGAAGGCTTTGGCAAGGAAGTGCGCCGCCGCATCATGATCGGCACCTATGTGCTGTCGGCGGGCTATTACGACGCTTATTATCTGCGCGCGCAAAAAATCCGCTCGCTGATCAAGCGCGATTTCGATCTCGCCTATGCCGCCGGCGTCGACGCCATCCTGACCCCGGCGACGCCGTCGGCGGCTTTCGCGCTCGGCGAAAAGGGCTCGGCCGATCCGGTCGAAATGTATCTCAACGACGTCTTCACGGTGACGGTGAACATGGCGGGCCTGCCGGGCCTCGTCGTGCCCGGCGGGTTGTCGTCGGAAGGGCTGCCGCTCGGCCTGCAATTGATCGGGCGCCCGTTCGAGGAAGAGACCTTGTTCTCGCTGGCGCAGGTGATCGAGGAACTCGGCGCCGAAGATCGGCCTGCCCGAAAGCTGGTGGGGCTGAAGCGGAGCGCGGGCCGATGAGCGGAGCAGGCGAGGCCGGCAAGGCGCCCAACGCGGAAATGGCCGCCGTGCGTGAAAATATCGACTCGATCGACGCCGCGCTGGTCGACCTGCTCGCCGATCGCCAGCGGCAGATCGAAGCCGCCGCCGCGATCAAGAGCCGCATCGGCTGGCCCGCGCGCATTCCGCCGCGCGTCGACGAAGTGCTCGGCCGCGTCGCCGCGCGCGCGCAGGAACAGAGGCTCGATCCCGATCTCGCGCGCTCGCTGTGGAGCGCGCTCATCGAATGGTCGATTGCTTATGAAGAGCGCCTGATGAAATCTTCGGGCGAGAAATGGATCCCGCATGAACACGCAAGTCAATTCGTCCAAACTGATTCCGGGCGCGACCGGCGAATGGGAAGTCGTCGTCGGCCTCGAAATCCACGCGCAGGTCACCAGCCATTCAAAGCTGTTTTCCGGCGCCTCGACCGAATTCGGCGGCGCGCCGAACAGCCATGTCTCGCTGGTGGACGCCGCCATGCCGGGCATGCTGCCGGTGATCAACGAGGAATGCGTCGCGCAGGCGATCCGCACCGGCCTCGGCCTCAAGGCGCAGATCAACCTGCGCTCGGTGTTCGACCGCAAGAATTACTTCTACCCCGATCTGCCGCAGGGCTATCAGATCAGCCAGTACAAGCACCCCATCGTCGGCGAAGGCGTGGTGCTGGTCGATCTCTCCCCGACCGAACAGATCAAGGTCGGCATCGAGCGCCTGCATCTCGAACAGGACGCCGGCAAGTCGCTGCACGATCTCGGCGCCAATGACTCGCATGTCGATCTCAACCGCTCGGGCGTGGCGCTGATGGAGATCGTCTCCAAGCCCGACATGCGCTCGGCCGACGAGGCCAAGGCCTATGTCACCAAGCTGCGCACGATCCTGCGCTACATCGGCAGCTGCGACGGCAACATGGAGCAGGGTTCCTTGCGCGCGGACGTCAATGTGTCCGTGCGCAAGCCGGGCGCGCCGTACGGCACGCGCTGCGAGATCAAGAACGTCAATTCGATCCGCTTCATCGGCCAGGCCATCGACGTCGAGGCGCGCCGCCAGATCGGCATTATCGAGGACGGCGGCAAGATCGACCAGGAGACGCGTCTCTACGATCCCGCCAAGGGCGAGACGCGGTCGATGCGCTCGAAGGAAGAAGCGCACGACTATCGCTACTTCCCCGATCCCGACCTGCTGCCGCTCGAATTCGACCAGGCCTATGTCGACGAACTCGGCGCCGCATCTGCCCGAGTTGCCGGACGAGAAAAAGGCGCGCTTCGTCGCGCAATATGGCCTCTCGCCCTATGACGCGGGCGTGCTGGTGCTGGAGCGCGCGTCGGCCGATTATTTCGAGCAGGCCGCCAAGGGCCGCGACGCGAAGCTCGTCGCCAACTGGGTCATCAACGAATTGTTCGGCCGCCTGAACAAGGAGGGCAAGGGCATCGAGGACTCGCCGGTTTCCGCCGCGCAGATCGGCGGCATCGTCGATCTCATCGCCAGCAATGTGATCTCCGGCAAGCTCGCCAAGGACCTGTTCGAAATCGTCTGGACGGAAGGCGGCGACCCCGCGCAGATCGTCGAGGCGCGCGGCATGAAACAGGTCACCGACACCGGCGCCATCGAAGCCGCGGTCGATGAGATCATCGCGAAGAATCCCGACAAGGTCGCGCAGGCGCAAGCCAAGCCGACCATGCTCGGCTGGTTCGTCGGACAGGTGATGAAGTCCACTGGCGGCAAGGCCAATCCGCAGGCGGTGAACGACATCCTGAAGAGCAAGCTGGGAATTTGAGCGCAGGATTTTCGCGCGTTCCCTCGCGATCTTGAGAAACGCGCCGCAAAAATGCGGCGCGTTTTACCTTTGACGCAAATTTTTTTTGCGCTCGTTTTCGACACGTGCGGCGACGCATCCGGACGCCTTGCCCGTCCAGCGCACGACGCGCCGCCGACGCTGGACGAATTGTTTTCGCTTCGGCTTCGAAGCGCCCGTTCCTTCAAAATGCGCCGCGTGATGGCGCTGGACGCGGAGACGTCGGCGATGCCTCATAACATGATGATTTTAAATGTATTTTATCCGCCATGAGCGCGCGGGTTTGGCGTTCGCGTTTGCAGCTGCTGTCGCGCGTTGTTTCAGGAACCTCTCGCAGGCGACCGACGTTTGTGCTGCGCGTTTCTGTCTTCTGCGCGATGGACTGCATCGCATCGAGAAACGGCGTCGTGGAGTCGGCGCCAATCGCCCGAATCGGATGCGCGGGAGCGACTAAAACGCAATGTGCTCTCTTGCAAGAGTTTTGAACAGGTTTAGGCTGTTTTAAGCCATATCCGGCAAGAACGCGCCGGCGAAGCTAAGGGGGATCAAATGGCGCAATCACCGACAAGAAAATCCGCTGCGAAAAAATCCGCAGCGCCGAAGGCGGAAGCTGACGCCGCCGAGAAAAAGCCGCGCGCGACCCGGACGAAGGCGGCGGGCAAGTCCGCGGCGAAGTCGGAAGCGCCCGCGACGAAGGAGAGCGAAAAAAGCCGGCGCGAAGAAGTCCGTGAAAGCCGGCGCGCCCAAGGCGAGCGCCAAAGGCGCCGCCAAGACAGCGACTAAGACCGCGCCAAAAAGCGACGAAGACCGCCGCGAAATCCGCGACCAAGACGACGGCCAGGAATGCGACCAAGGCCGCCGCCAAGACGACGGCGAAGACGGCGACGAAGAGCGCGCCGAAGGCCAGCGCAAGAGGCGCGGCCAAAACCGCCGCCAAAACCGCAACCAAGACTGCCGCCAAGACGGCGCCCAAGACGCGCGGCGAAGAAGAGCGCGGCGAAGAAGAGCGCGGCCAAGGGCGCCACGAAGAACTCCGCCGCCAAGACAAAAGCTGCGACGGCGAAATCCGCGACCGCGAAGAAGAGCGCGGCGAAGTCCGGTCCCGCCAAATCCGTAGCGAAAAAATCGGCCGCGGCGAAAAAGCCGGCAGCCGCGAAGAAATCGGCCGTCGCGAAAACGACAGCGAAGAAGGCCGCCGAGAAGAAGACCGCCGCGAAAGCGGGCGCCGCCAAGACGGCGAAAAAGGCCGCGGCCAAAAGCGCCGTCGCCAAAAAAGCGACGACCGCGAAAAAGCCGGCCGCCGCGAAAAAAGCCGAAGGGAAAAAGGCCGCGGTGAAATCGTCGGCACGGAAGGCCGCAAGCGGCGACGCCAAAGCCACGACAGCCAAATCGGCCGGCGCCAAGAAGGGCGCGGCGAAAGCCGCCGCCAAATCTGCGGCGACCGAGAACGCGCGCGTCAAGGCGGGGCCCGCAAAGGGCCGCGCCGCCAAAGCCGCCGCCAAGTCTGAAGCCAAGGCGGCGGCGAAGTCCGAAGCCAAGGCGACCAAGCCGGCCAAGGCTCCGAAAAAGGCTGCGGCGAAAACCGGCGACAAGCCGAAGGGGCGCACGGCCGCCGCGTCGCGCCGCGTGACCAAAAAGGTTGCGGTGGACGCCGTCCCCGTTTCCGCGCCGGTCGCGGAGAAGCCGAAGGCCCGGCGCAGCGCGCCCCGCAAGCCGAAGGTGAAGGTCGCGTCCGTCGAAACGCCGGCGGTCGCTCCGGAAGCCGTGACGGAGGCTCCGGCGCCGGTCGTCGAGTCGACGGAAGGGCAGAGCTGAACGGCGACTGTCAGCCCGCCTTTCGCGTTCCCGAGGAACGCGAAAGGCGCGATTGTCTCAATCGCTGCCGGGCAGGCATTTTTCCGCGAAGGAGCGCCAGGTCAGTCCGGCGCTCCGTCCCGCCATCTTGAGATCGCGCCAGCGTTCGCCGCAGAGGCGGACGCGTTGCCTTGAAGCCGGCGGCAGATTGTAGGGTTGCAGCTTGTCGGGATCGATGTCCACCGGCTGGCGCTGCGGCGCCGGAGCCGGTTGAGCCGCGGGGGCGGCCGGCTGCGGCGCCGGTTCCTGCGACGGATTGGGCGGCGGCGCCGCGTCCTTTGCGAGGACATTCCCCGGCGGCAAGCCCTTCACTGGAGGCAAGTCCTTCGCCGGAGGCCTGACGCTCTTGACTGGATGTCGTGGCGGTTCGGACGTTGCCGCCTGCGCGGCGCCGGTCGGAAAAAGCGCGCCCGCTGGCAAGATCGACAGATCAGGAACGCCGGGGCGCAACAGAGCGAAGCCCATGATCGTCAAACGCAAGAGCGAGCCGGGCCAACGCGGCTCGGCGCGTTTGATTCTCAGCGACATTCGCGCGCTGGATGAAAACCGAAGCCCTCGCGAAAACCGCCGCATTGACATCCCGGGCACGAAGGTGAAACAGGCTTTCGCGTAAAATCTTCCGTCCATGACCCCGGTGGGGGCGGGACAATGGCGGAGACGGAGGGATTCGAACCCTCGATAGGGCTTTACAACCCTATAACGGTTTAGCAAACCGCCGCCTTCAGCCTCTCGGCCACATCTCCTGCCGGCGCAACGCCTAGCGGCCGGCAGGCCGCAGCGGTGCGCGTGGCGCAGACATATGCCCGACTGGGCGGCGGTTTGCAAGCGATTCCGAGTCCGTTTCCGGCCAATTCTCCCGGTTTGCGCGGGGGCCATGGCGCGGCGCGCGCGGCGCCTTTACACCCATGGGCGCGCTCGGGTCTTGTTATGATCGGCGGCGGGCAAGGCGGCGGAGAAAGCGATGCGGCGGGCCGAATGGCGCATGGGCATGAGGGGGTTGGGGCTGGCGCCGGCTCTGGCGCTGTGGTTCGCCCTGATTCATTACGAAACCGCGCCTTTCGAGCAGGGGCTGGCCGCGCGCGCCGGCGCGATCGTGCGGGAAAAGCTGGGCGACGCCGCCAGCGTGGAGGCCGAGGGACGCGATCTCCGTCTCGGCGGATTGATTTTCGACGAATCGGCGCGGGCGGGCGCGCGCGACGCGGTCGCCGCGCTTCCCGGCGTGCGCCGGGTCGCCGATTCGCTGGCGCCGCCGCCGCCGCTGGCGCCGTTTTCCTGGCGCGCGGCATGGGACGGATCGGTCGTGACGCTTTCCGGCGCGGTTCCCTCGCCCGCCGCGCGCGCGACGCTGGCGTCGGCGGCGAAAGAGGCCTTTCCCGCCGCGCGATTCGCGGACGACATGACCTATGCCTCAGGCGCGCCGCCCGGTTTCGCCGCTGCGGCCGCCAGGGCCTTGCCCGCGCTGGCCCATCTGCAATCGGGGGAGGCGCGATGGCGCGGCGACGCCCTGACGCTCGCCGGCAACGCGGCGACCGACGCGGATTATCGCGCCGTCCTCGCCTTCGCCGCCGCGGGCGGGAGCGGGATCACAACCGAGCTGGTCCCGCCGCCGGCGCGAAATTTCACTTTCGCCGCGGAAAACGACGGCAAGTCCGTGACTCTGTCGGGTTTTGCAGGCTCCGAATCCGGTCGCGCCGACCTGCTCGCCCAGGCGCGCCGGCTGTTTCCGGGCGCGAGGATCGTGGACGGCCTGCAGCCCGCATCCGGCGCGCCGCCGCATTTCGCGGCCGAGGCCGATTTCGCCTTGCGCGCGCTCGCGCGATTGAAAGGCGGCAGGGTTGCGCTGGCCGATCACGTGGCGCGCCTGTCCGGCGTCGCGCGTCCGGGGACGGATGCTGCGGGCGTCGCCGCTGCGCTCGCGCCCGGGCGGTCGGCTGTCCTTGACGTCGAGGAGGTCGCCCCGGGCGACATTTCGCCTTATGTGCTGGGCGCCGAAAAGAGCGAACACGCGCTGATCCTGACCGGCTTCTGCGGCGACGAGGCGGCTTGCGCGAAAGTCCGGGCCGCGGCGCGGGAAAAATTCGCGGGCCTCGAGCTCACCGATTCGATGCGGACCGGACCGGGGGCGCCGAAGGACTTTCTGGCGGCGGCCATTGGCGGCCTCGACCAGCTCGCGCGCCTGCGCCTCGGCCGCCTCGGTTTGCGCGACGCCGCCGTCGAGTTGCACGGCGACGCCGGACGCGCCGCCGATGCGGCGGCGGTGAAGACCGCCCTGATCGCCGCCATGCCGGAAGGCTTCGCCGTTCAGGCTGACGTGACCGGGGCCGAGCGCGACGAACCCGCCCCGGCTGTGGCGCCCGCCGCCGCCAGCCGCGCCGCCCGAGACCGCCGAGTCCTGCAAGCGCCTGGACGAACTGGCGCGCGCGGCGGTGATTCCGTTCGATCCCGCCAGCGCTGAGTTGTCGCCTGAAAGCGCCGCGCGTCTCGACGCGCTGGCGGCGCAGGCCGCACAAGTGTCCCGGGGCTGCGCTGGAAATTACCGGCCATTCCGACGACAACGGCAGCATTGCGCATAATTTCGAATGGTCCTGGCGACGGGCCGAAGCGGTGGCCGCCTATCTGCTCGCGGCGGGCGTTGCGCCGGAGCGCATGAAGGTCGAGGGCTTTGGCGAAACGATGCCTTTGGCGCCCAATGACAGCGACGCGAACCGCGCGAAAAATCGCCGGATCGAAATCCGGGTGAAATGAGGGCGCGATGCTTTTTCTTCTGCAAAGCTTCGCCGCCTGGATCGCCGCCGCGCTCGCGCTCGGTCTCGTTTGCGGCCTGCCTGCGGCCTGGGCGGGGCAGGGGCTGCGCTGGAGCGGATGGGGCGCGCTGCTGGCTGGTCGTCTATTGTTCGGGCGTCGCCGCCGCCGCGTTGCAGCTTGCGCCGGGCCGCGCCGGCTTCTGGCTCGAAACCGGCCTGCTGATTTTCGGCGCTTACGCGTTGGGCGTGCTTTGGAGCTCCTGTGCGCCGCCGTCCTGTCGCGCCTGTTCGGCCGACGCGCGGGCGGTCGGGCGCCGGATTGGGGCGCGACGGCGCGAGAATTCACCCGCCAGGCTGACGCTTATGCCGCCGTTGCGCGCGAGGGCGCGTCCGCCTTCGATGCGGCGGCGCGGCCCTCGCTCGCGCCGGCCAAGGCCTGCCGCGCCGCCTGCCGCCGAGACGCCGCCGGAAGCGCTCGACGATCTGGCGCTGATTCATGGCCTCGATCGCGGCCATGCCGAGGTCCTGCGCGGTTCGGGCCTTGCCAGCTGCGCCGCCCTCGCCAGCCTGACCGACGACAGGCTGACGGAGCTCGCGGCGCGGCTGGGGCTCGACAAGGCTGTCCCCGCCTATTGGGCGGCGCAGGCGCTGCTGCTGGCCAATGGCGTCGAGACGGATTTTGCACGAGCGAACGCCGGAGCGAGCGAAGCGACCACCCGCGAGCCGCCGCTCGACGCGGCCTCCGCGCTGATGCTGAGCGCGGCGTTGCCTCAGGTCGCCGCGCCCCGGGCCAATGACGCGTTTTATCCCGGCGAGCGCCCGCTCGGCCTGCTGGCCCCGCCGAGCAGCGAAACCGACGATCTGCGCCGGATCGAGGGGATCGACGAAGTTGTGGCGCAAGAGTTGAATCGGCTGGGCGTCTGGACCTTCCGCCAGATCGCCGCCTGGTCGCCGGGCGCGGTCCGCTGGGTCGAGTCCTATTTCGCTGCGCCTGGCCGCGTCGCCCGCGAGCAATGGCGCGAACAGGCCGTGGCCCTGCTGACGCGAGTAAAGCCCGCGGGCTGAATGGTGCGGCGCAAAAACTGGTTGAGCGGCAAGTCGTTTCGGATGCTTGCAAAAAATCATGTGGGATAATCTTGCCGCCGCAAAAAACGGCTAGGAACGCCAATTCCCGATGCTATCCTTGATCAAGTGATTCTCATCTCGTTCGAAGAGAAGATTCGAGACCGGTCCACGGTCCGATAACAGGTTTAGTCATTGAGATCGGGAGCCGGTTCATTGGGCGCCAGAGAACACCCTGGAATTTCGCAAGGTCTCGATATCGGGCCGGCCGACGAAGCCGTCGAGGTCATCGAGATCCGGGGCCGCATCAAATGGTTCGACATGGCCAAGGGGTTTGGCTTCGTCGTCCCGGACAACGGCCTCGCCGACGTGTTGCTCCATGTCACGGTGCTCAGGCGCGACGGCTACCAGACGGCGCCGGAAGGCGCGCAGGTGGTCTGCCAGGCGCAGAACCGCACCCGCGGCCTGCAGGTGTTCCGTATCCTGTCCATGGACGAATCGACCGCCGTGCATCCCGCGCAATTGCCGATGGCCCGCACCCATTGCGCGGTCGAGGCGGTCGGCGGTTTTGAAATCGTCGTGGTCAAATGGTTCAATCGCGTGAAGGGTTTCGGCTTCCTCACCCGCGGCGAGGGCACCGAGGACATTTTCATCCATATGGAGACCCTGCGCCGCTACGGCATCGCCGATCTCAAGCCCGGCGATTCGCTGCTGGCGCGGTTCGGCCCGGGACCGAAGGGGCTGATGGCCGCCGAGGTCCGGACTTTGGAGACGCGGTTGCCGAGCGCCCATTGAACGGTTTCGGACCGGCGGGCGCAGGAAAGAGAGTCGAGAGGTTGTAATGGCGCGTTTGTCCGGGTCTGCCGCCCTTTTTCGTTCGCGCCTGCGCGTCCCCCTGCTGCGGACATGCGCGTTGGCGTTGCTGCTCGCGCTTGCCCCGGCTGTCGCGCCGGCGCCCTTCTCGCGGGCCGCTCTTGCGCTCGAGTCCGGCGCCTCCGTCGCGCTCGAGCCCTTGACCATCGTCACCGATCCCAAGGGTCCGCATCCGGTCGATCACACTTTGTCGGTTGAGGTCATGCGCACCGTGCAGGAGCGCGAGCACGGCCTGATGGACCGGCGCTACCTGCCCGCGGATCGCGGCATGCTGTTCCAGTTCGACCACGAACAGAGCGTCATGATGTGGATGAAGGACACCTATATTCCGCTGGACATGATCTTCATCTCGCCGGCCGGAATCGTCACCCATATCCATGAAAACGCCGAGCCTTTGTCCGAGGCCATCATTTCGTCGGAGGGACCGGCGTTCGGCGTGCTGGAGGTCAATGGCGGCTACGCGCGGAAAATCGGGCTGAAGCCGGGCGATCTCGTGCGCCATGCGATGTTCAAGCCCTGACGGCGGACGGCTTGTCCGGACGCGCCGCCCATGGTAGCGAGTTTGCGGCGCTGTCGGGGTATAGCGCAGCCTGGTAGCGCGGAAGTTTTGGGTACTTCAGGTCGCAGGTTCGAATCCTGCTGCCCCGACCATCGGCCCGCTCAAGGCGTTCGGCTCGCCGCCGCCTTCCGGCGCGGGTCGCAGGATGGAAGATTGGAACGGTCATGACGGCACGGATTTATCGTCCCTCGAAGAACGCCACCCAGTCGGGCATGGGCAAGACCAAGCTGTGGCGGCTGGAATACACGCCGGAAAGCGCCCGCACGATCGAGCCGCTGATGGGCTGGACCTCGTCGAGCGACATGAAGAGCCAGATTCGCCTGGACTTCGAAACCCGCGAGGAAGCCGTGGCCTATGCCGAGCGCAACGGCATTCCCTATCGCGTCGAGGAGCCGAAGGAAGCCAAGCGCCGCATCGTCTCCTATTCGGACAATTTCCGGAACAATCGCGCTTCGCCCTGGACGCATTGACCGCTCCGGGGGCCGTGCGGCGTCCGGACCGAACGGGTCTTTGGACCCCGTAGCTCAGCAGGATAGAGCAACTGCCTTCTAAGCAGTAGGTCGCTGGTTCGAATCCAGCCGGGGTCGCCACCGTCTCATCTTCGAAAATCTGCGAAAAAACCGCAAGCCCCTCGAGTGACGGTCAGGGCTCGGCCTTGTCGGCGACAGGCGCGGAGGCAGGCTGTTCGTGCGGTCGCGCGCCGGAGGGCGCCGCCGCCTTGAAAAATGAAACCAGGGCGAGGCCGAGCATCAGCGCGCCAATGATCGGCACAAGCGGATTCATGGCTTTCGCCGCGCTTTTCGCCGGCGATCCGGCGAGAGGGAAATTCATGGTCCGGTGCGGCGCGGGGAGCAGGGCGAACAGCCGTTTCGCGATGGCCTCGCTTTCGGCTTCGCTACGGACCGGGATCAGGCTGCCCAGAGCCTCGAAAGCGCGGGATTTCGGCAATTTCGCGATGCGGGCCGCTTCCTGCCAAGGATCGGCGCCCGAGCGCGCGATGGCCGACACCATGGTCAGCGGCGCTCCGTTGGCCTCGTCGCATACGACGGCATAGAGGAAGGGCTCGAATTCCGAGCCAAGCGGTGGGAAGGCTTGCGGCAATTTCGCTCCCATCCTTGCGTTTCGCCGCCTTCGACCCGCGTCAGTGGCGCCAGTCGGAGGGCGAGGGCAATTGTCCTGTCACGTCGACATGAGCGACGTCGCTGGCCGGCGCCAGCGTCGTCTCCGAAAAGCTGAGATCGAGGAGGAGCCCTCCATCGGTCAGGAGTTGCAGGTCGGGGAGGCCGAACAGCCCCTTGAGAACCGCGGCCGGCGCCTGGATCTGCCCGCTGCCCGTGACCCCGAGGGGAGCGCGGAAATAGCCGTCCAGATCGAAACTGGCCTGGGCGAGCCTCTTGCCGTTTTGCGTGATGACGCCTTCCCCGGAGATGCCGCCGAGATAGCGCAGGGCCTTGGTCTTGTATCCGCTGGCCATCATTGGCTGTCTCCGTCAGCCGCCAAAGCGGCGGCAAGCTCGTTGGCGTCGATGGAAATCATCTCTCGCGTCCCGTCTGTGGTGCGGGTTATCGTGGTGCGGGTCATGGACTGCGCCTCATCTGGCCTTTTTCGGCGGCTTGATCGGCGTGAGGCTGCCCGTCAGCATCGAGGTCGGATTCGGATCGGCCGGGGCCTTGATCGCTTTGGGCTTTTTGGCTTCGCGATTGCCGCGTTTCTGTTCCTTCGCCATGATCGTCTCCTGTCGAGCGCTGTCTGGCGCTCGCGTGAAAGCGCCGCGCTCGCGCGCCAACGCAACGCCCCGCCGCCTTCACCACCAGGCGCGGGGCACAGGCAGCGCAGCGCGCTCCGCCAGGTGGGGAAAAAGCCGCGTTCCAAAAGGCGCGGCGGGCGTCGCCGGATCGATGGTCCAGACCCGGCGAAATTTTCAGGGGAGCATTTCGAGCCGGTCCGCCGAGAGCTTTCCGCTCCTCTGGTCGGCGACCAGTTCGAAAGAGATTTTGTCGCCTTCGCGCAATTCACCGATGCCCGCGCGCTCGACGGCGCTGATATGGACGAAAGCGTCCTTGCCGCCGTCATCCGGCGCAATGAAGCCAAAGCCTTTTTCGGTGTTAAACCACTTCACGGTTCCCTTGGACATGGAAACCCCTTTTCAAAAATGACGTCAATGCTTGCCGGCTGACCCGCCGGCCGTCGAAATCGCGTTTTCAGGCAAGATGTGTTTTGTGACTCTGTTTTATTACTGGAACAGAAACGCAACGATGGAGCCGTCTATCGACTTCATCGATATGGTGATATTATTGCTGAAAACAAGTGATGATTATGATGAGTTCCATTCTCCGCCTCTCGATTCTTTTCGGGGCTGAAGCAAAGGTATTTGCGCTGGAAGCCGTTTGTTTCGGCAAAGGACGGGGGTCCGCTTGACCACGCTTCAAATTCACCACCGGACGATCTACCGCTACCGCCAGCCTGTCAGCCTCGGGCCTCACCGCCTGATGCTGCGCCCGCGCGAAAGCCGCGACTTGCGGCTGATCTCGAGCGAATTGATCACCGATCCGCCGGCGACCGTGACCTTCGCGCATGACGTGTTCGGCAATTCCGTCGCGACCGCGCATTTCAACGTCCTCGCGGACAGGCTGACGATCGATTGCGTGACGCAGCTCAGCCTCGACGCCGCCGCCTGGCCCGTCTTCGACGTCGCGGCTTCGGCCATTTTTTACCCGTTTCGCTATTCCGATGACGAGCGGACCGATCTCGGCGCCCTGATGTTCCAGCAATATGCCGATCCGAACGGTCGGCTGCGCGATTGGGCCTGGGCCTTCGTGCGCGGCGCGCAGACAGACACCCTGGCGCTGCTCAAGGATCTCGGCGTCGGCGTGTCGGCCTGGATCAAATATCAGAGCCGCGAGGACGAAGGCGTGCAATCGCCGATCCAGACGCTTGATCGCGGCTGGGGCTCGTGCCGCGACTTTGCGGTCCTGTTCGTCGAGGCGGCGCGCTGTCTTGGCTTCGGCGCCCGGATCGTTTCCGGCTATCTTCACGGCGCCGAGGCCGGGGCGGTCGGGTCGAACGACGCCGGTTCGACCCACGCCTGGGCGGAAATCTACGTTCCGGGCGCCGGCTGGATCACGTTCGATCCGACCAATCGCAGTTTCGGCGGCTATAACCTGATCCCCGTCGCGGTGGCGCGCGACATCCGCCTGGCCATGCCTGTGGCGGGGAGTTTTGTCGGCGCCAGCGACGCCTTCATCGGAATGGACGTCGAGGTCGAGGTCAAGACGGCGGCTTGACCAAGAGCGAGGCTTTTTCGCTGGCGCAAAGACCTGCCAGACAAGACCTGCCAGAAATGAAGGAGCGGCGACGACGCTTGCGGCGGACGGGCGTCGGATTTTATCCGGCAAAGTTGGCGTTCGCCTGATTTCGTCGCCACCTCGCCTTTTTATTGTCTCGAAATTAGACTCTTCTTTGTCGCCGCATGTGTTACAAAGAAAATGGGTTCGTTCCAGGCCTGTTTTGCTCCCTGCACGCTGGTAATGTCGAATTGACCGCGGAGGGCGACCTCAAAAGGATCCAGGCCATGCGGATGCGCGAACATAGACTAACAATGAAAGACAGCCTGTCGACGGCCATGGAAGTCGATAACCGCGAACATCTGGTCCGCTTGATCTTCGATCGTTTCGGAAAGCGCGGAATCGCCATTTCCGACGAAATGATCCACGTCAGCCATTACGGATTTGACGACCGGATCGACTGGGACGACCACATCATCGTCGTCGATGGACAGGGCGTCTTTGGCTTCACCGACGCTCCGTGTCCCCGGGTCAGGATCGAGGTCGGCGGCGGCAAGAAAAGCGCTGTCGCGATCTTCGGCGACGAGGTTTCCCAGGCTTACGGCGTCGAAGCCTAGTCATGGCCATGGCCTGAGCGGCCGGCGCTTTTCTCATTCTCTCCGGGCCGTTTCCGCAAGGCGGGCGCCGCTCGTGGTTCGAGCCGCCGGGTCGTGAAGCGGGCGGCCAACCGAAGCTTGAATTGTTTCCGAACATGAGGCTTGAAAGGCCAAGGACAAATATGCAATCCGATCAGATCAACCGTTCTCGCAACGCATCAACCAACAGCCGACGCGAGCGCGCTCCGCACGGGCGTTCGTACGAATCCAACGGTCCCGACGTCAAGATCCGCGGCGGCGCGCAACATGTGGCGGAAAGATATCTCCAGCTCGCGCGTGACGCCCATACCGGCAACGACCGTGTGGCCGCCGAAAATTATCTGCAGCACGCCGAACATTATTTCCGGCTGACGGCGGCGGCGGAGCGACCTGAACTTGCGGACGCCCACGCGGCCGACTGAACTCCGGAAACAACCGAACGATCGCTCAGGGTTTGCCAGACGCTCCCGTACGGAGCGCTTCGAGCAGGGACTTTGCCGCAAGTTCCGATGACGCCGGGTTCTGCCCTGTGATCAGCCGCCCATCGACGACCACATAGGGCTGCCAGTCGCCGGCTTTGGAATAAAGTCCGCCGTTGGCCCGGAGCATATCCTCGACAAGAAACGGAACGATCTCGGTCAGGCCGACCGCCTGTTCCTCGCTGTTGGTGAAGCCGGTCACCTTCTTGCCCTCCACGAGGGATCGCCCCTGCGGCGTTCGCGCGTGACGGAACACGCCGGGCGCATGACAAACCGCGGCGACCGGCTTGCCTGCCGCCAGCATGGCTTCGATGAGCGCGACAGAGGTCTTGTCCTCCGCCAGATCCCACAGCGGGCCATGGCCGCCGGGATAAAAGATCGCGTCGAAATCCCTTGCGGAAATCTCGCTCAATCTGAGCGTGTGAGCGAGCGCGGCGCTCGCGGCGGCGTCGGCCCTGAAACGCCGGGTGGCGTCGGTCTGCATGTCCGGCGCATCGCTTTTCGGGTCTTCCGGCGGCTGCCCGCCAAGCGGGGAGGCGAGGGTGACATCGGCGCCCGCATCCAGGAAGACGTAATAGGGCGCGGCGAACTCTTCCAGCCAGAACCCGGTCTTCTGCCCGGTTGCGCCAAGCTTGTCGTGCGACGTCAGAACCATCAGGATTTTCATGTCGGCTCCTGCGAAGCTGGGGTGAAGCCGCCGCGTCGCCAAGACGCGGCGATGCATGTTACCGCGACGGCGGCTGTTCGTCCGTGAGCACGTCGAAGCGCACGAGTTTGGCGATTCCGAAGGCCGTCGAGATCGGAACGTCGGCGGCGTCGCGGCCACGACCCATGACGATGCGGCCGATGCGCGGGTGGTTGTGACGCGCGTCCATCGTGTACCAGCGTCCATCGAGAAAGACCTCGAACCAGCCGCTGAAATCCATCGGGTTGACGTCGACCGGCACGCCGATGTCGCCGAGATAGCCTGTGCAATAACGCGCCGGAATGTTCATGCAGCGGCAGAGCGCGATGGCCAGATGGGCGAAATCGCGGCAGACGCCGATGCCTTCCTGCATGGAATCGCTGGCGCAGCGCGTCGGGCGCGCGTCGGGATAGCTGAAGCGGATTTTCGCATGGACGAAATCGCAGATCGCCTGAACGCGCCTGGCGCCGCCGCCGATCGTTCCAAAGGTCGACCATGCGAAATCGGCGAGCTTGTCGCTGTCGCAATAGCGGCTCGACAGCGAGATACAGCAGCACGTCATCGGGAAGGCTGGCGATCGGCGTCGAATCCGTGTCGGGCGGCGTTTCATCCGGCAGGCCGGAATCATGGATCACGAAGCGGTTGCTGAAGGTGACCAGTCCCGGCGGGACTTCCACGCGCGTGACGCGATTGCCGAAAAGATCGACATAGGACCGCATCGCGAGCTCCGGATCGGAGGCGATGACATCCCGCGACAGCAGATCCGGCTCGCGCGAGGGATGGACGTTGAGCTGAAGCAGCATCGGCGTCTGCGCCGGACATTCAAATGCGATGTCAAAGCCCGCCTGGATGAGCATCTACAGATCCTCGCGCTTAAGTCGCTTCGCCGTTTCGTCCGCGTCCAGCCGATGCGCCTCGCCGGAAATGCCGCTCCCGTTGCGAAAGGTTCCCATCGTCCGGCGCCAGAAGCGTTCTTTCGGGGAGCCGTCGAACATTGACGGAGACGTCCATTCCCGTGTCGTCCGCGGCGTCGCCGAAATAGGATCCATGAAGGGGAATGGCCTGATGCGCCTCCCTCGCCACCGCGACGCGAATGAGGTCCCGGCTGCCGACGATGCCATTGGTCGGATCGAATTCGACCCAGCCGGCGCCGGGCAGATAGATCTGGCACCAGGCATGCGTCGAGCCGCCGCCGAGATGGCGCTCGCCGACGTCGCGATCCGGCACATAGAGATAACCGGACACGAAGCGGGCGGCGAATCCCAGCGCGCGCGCCGCCTCCATCATCAAGGTTGCAAAATCGCGGCAGGTGCCGCGTCCGGAGGCGAGCGTCTGCAGCGGGCTGCGGGTTCCCTTCGCTGTGCGGCGCTCATAGGTCAGCCCCTCCTTGATCGCATAGGTCAGGGTCATCAGCAGCTCGCCGGTCTCCGTCGGGCGCCCTTGCGGAAGAAAGCGTCGAACCCAGCGGTCGAGCGCGCCGGAGGGGTCGGGATAATGGCGCTCGATCAAGCGGGCGAGATCCGGAATTTCGTCGGCATCGTAGGGAAACGGGTAGTATTGCGCGCGGTCCTCGAGCAGAAACTCGGGTCCCTCGTAGGGGGTGTGGTCGAGCGCAAGGTTGTTCTCCACCCGAAGGCTTTGCGTCATTCCGGTGAAACTCGCGATCGCCACGCAATTGTCGAAGACGTCGTGAATCCAGCGCAGGCTCTGGGGCCGCGGCTGGATATCGAGCGTGGCGTTGAGGAGCCGCTGGTCATTGCTGTCGCGTGGACGCAGCATCATCCGGTGCTCGCCGAGCTTCACCGGCGCGGCGTAGGAATAGGTCGTGACATGCTTGACGGTCAAAATTGCCATGAGCTTTCGGCCGATCGTCGATCCGCTGGATCGATCTGGAAGGGGCGCCTGTCCAAAGTGGCGCTCCCTGCATCACTTGCGCATCGAACAGCTTTAGGCGCTTTGGTTGGCCCAGTCGCCCTTATTGACGTGCGGTGTGAGCGAGGACTGAGCCGATCAGGCCAGATCGAATTTCAGCACGCCCAGCTTTTCGATCGAACTCTCGATCCTGTCGCCGGCCTTCAGCCACACCTGCTTTTCCTTCGGCATGCCGAGGATCACGCCGGACGGCGTGCCGGTGAAGATGATGTCGCCGGGCTCCAGCGAGAAAATCCTCGACATGTAGGCGATCATCGTCTGCGTATTGAAAATGAAGTTTCTCGTATTGTCCGACTGGCGGACCTCGCCGTTGACGCGGGTCTCGATGGCAAGGTTGTTGGGATCGCCGACGAGATCGGCCGAGACGAAATAGGGTCCGATCGGCGCGAAGCCGTCGAGCGTCTTGCCAACCATCCACTGGCCGCCCGTCTCCAGCTGCAGATCGCGGGCCGAGAAATCGTGCCCGATGGCGTAGCCTGCGACATGGTCGAGCGCGTCGGCCTCGCTCACATTGCGCGCTTGTCTTTCCGATGACGACGAGCAGTTCGGTTTCATAGTCGAACTTGTAGGAAACGTCGCGGGGCGGCAGCTTGATCGTCGCATTGTGCGGGGCGAGGGCGTTGTTGTACTTGTTGAAAAGGATCGGCGCCTTGGGCAAAGCCATGCCGGTTTCGTTCGCGTGGGTCCTGTAGTTGAGGCCGACGCAGATGATCTTGCCCGGATTGGTGAACAGCCGGCCATAGGTGATCCTGAATTCATCGAGCAGCGCAGCGCGCGCGGCCTCGGTGTCGGCCGATCCGGCCAGCGAATTGAGGGCGCTGGCGGCGCCCGGCCTCAGCAGCTCTTCCAGCGTGACCGGAGCTTGACGATTCAGGATCGCATTCGCCTTGGCGACGTCGAGCACGCCAGTCGGCAGCTTCAATCCGAGCGTTTCGGTTCCGTCGTTCTGCCTGATCGCGAGCAGGGTCAGGCCTCGGGGCATTTCGTCGGGTCCCGAATTCGGCATGGTCGTTTCCTTCGTTTGCGCTTTGGTCAAGGCGTTCGGAATCATGGCTGCGACGGCGGTCAGACCCGCGGCTTCGAAGAGCGATCGGCGTGTTGGCATGATGTTCCTCCTCCCGAGAGAAACAGCATTCGCGCAAGCAGGAGCGTCTGGTCCTGGCCTGCCGGCATTTTCCTCCATTCGAGCCCTTTGTCGAAGGCAATCAAAGCGCGTGAACCGACGCCGAACCAACGCGCCGGGCGCCGGGCGGTTGCTTTTCTCAAACCGCAAATCCGTTCATTCCCGGGCTCGCGTCAGGAAAGAGGCGGGATTATCATTTGGGAGCCATCGAACGCGAGTGACGACCATGACTCCGACCTCCGTGCCCAATGTCACCTTTCACATCCGGTGTCAGAAACGAGGAGCTTGGCGGCCCCAATCCGTTCGACTGGAAGGACGTCACTAGCGCGGACATCTTTGGCGGCAAGCGCGTCGTCCTGTTCGCCTTGCCGGGCGCCTTCACTCCGGCGTGCTCGGAAAAACATCTGCCCGGCTACGAGCAGCGCTATGACGATTTCAAGCGCCTGGGCGTCGACCAGGTCGTCTGTCTCGCCGTCAATGACGCCTTCGTCATGTTCCAGTGGGCCAAGGGACAGAATATCGAAAATGTCTTCATGCTGCCCGACGGCAATGGCGATTTCACGCGGCGGATGGGCATGCTCGTCGACCGCCGGCAGCAGGGCATGGGCATGAGGAGTTGGCGCTATTCCATGCTCGTCGAGGACGGGCTCATCAAAAAACTGTTCGCCGAGCCGGATATCCGCGACAATCCGACCGGCGTGGGCGTGGAAGTCTCGGACGCCGATACGATGCTGGCTTTTCTCGAAAACGCCCGATAGCGCGCGGGCGGCTTGACCGCGCGCGCCGGCGCTGGCGACGATGTCCGACACGTTCGATGGGCGGAGGGCTTCGGTGCGCTGGCGTCATGATCTGGCATATTTCTTCGGGGGCGCATTCCTGCGCGAACGCCTTGCCCCATCTCGACAACGGGATGTCCGGGCGCGCGTTCCAGAGCCCCTTCGCGTCACCGTCGGGAGTCGGCTTGTCCTCCGCGTCGGTCAATGTCCTGTGGGGCTTCTTCAATCTTGCCGTCGCCTACCTGCTCGTCTGTCGAGTCGGCAGCTTCGATTTGCGCAAGACCCGAGACGTGCTTGTGCTCGGGGCGGGCGCCCTGATCATGGGCGTGATCGCGGCGCGTACTTTCGGGCCGCTGCATGGGGGTCAATGAAGGCTGCGAACCTCGCCTGAGCAGGACCGGCTCGTTACGCGTCCCAATCCCTCATCCGGTTCAGCAGAATGAAGCCGTCCGCTTCGGGAGCCGTCGTCAGATGCAGGCTCACGGCGTCCGACAGCCGATCGACCAGTTTCTTCTTGTAGTTCTCGCTCTTGGGATCGAGGACCAGCGTCGTGATGACGACCAGCACGCGGCGTTCTGAACCGTCTTGCGACCGCAGGGGCCACACTTTGGCCTTTTTGGCGAGGGGATGAGCAAAACTCATGGCGGGCTTCCGTGCTTTTGAGGACAAGAGCCACAGGATGTTCATACCTGCGCCATAGCAAGAACGCCATGGCAACCTCCGGCGTCGCGCCCGAATCTGCGTTCGCACGAGTCAAAAGGCCCCGCCACGAATGGCGGAGCCCGATCCGGAAAACAACGCAACCCGATCAATTTTGGATCAGGCGTGCAGTTCGGCCACCAATTTGGCGGCCTTGTCGTGGTGCTCTTCCGCATGTCTGGAATGGGCATGCGCGAGCACCGAGTGATGCGCAGCCTTTTCATGCTCGTGAAGTTCGTGGTGCGTGGACGCCTGCCGATGGTGTTCGGCGGCTTTTTCGTGATGTTTGGCGGCGGCGGCATGATGCTCGGCGGCGTCCTTGGCATGTTTGGCGTTCGGCATTGACGTCACTCCCAAATCGTCTGCGCGACTCGCGCGCGGGGCAAGGATGAAACCCCGACACGACGCGCCGATGAATGTTTCGCCGAGGAATGTTTTCTGGCGCCGCCAGTTCAGGCGTCGATCCCCCAAAAGCCGGCGATCAGGCGCGCGGCGGGCAATCCGGCGTTCAGGACGCCGAACCCCTCCCGGCCACGCCCCGCGGCGCCGGAATCGACGGGAAATCCGTGGCCCATCTCCGCGAGCGTCCAGTATTCCACCATGGCGCGTTTCGGCGTGCTCCAGACGCGGCGCCGCGCTCCCGGCCTTGGAATCGCATCCAGGGTCGGCGCGCCGCCCAATCCGTGCACGGCGCTCCATTGAGCGGCGAGCAGGTCGGCATTGTGCGGATCGACGAGGGGATCGCGTTCGCCCTGCCAGATCGATAGCCGCGGCCACGCGCGCGGCTTGCTCGTCGGCGGCGCGGCGCGATGGACGGCGTCCGCCAGCGCGCGCGCGTTCAGCAGGCGATCGGCATGGCGCATCCGCAGCAGCGCCGAGGCGTTGTTGTAGGCCGAGCCGACCGGCATGCCCGCGACCACGGCCCCCGCCGCGAAGGTCGATGGATAGGCCGCCAGCATCGCCGCCGCCATCGCGCCGCCCGCCGAAAGGCCGACGATGAAAACGCGGCGCGGATCGGACTGGTAGCGACGGATCGCGGCGCGCGTCATTTGCCGGATCGACATCGCCTCGCCGCCTCCCCGGCGAACGTCGCCGGGCAGGAACCAGTTGAAGCAACGGCCATGGCTGTTTTTGGCGGTTTGCTCGGGCAGCAGCAGCGCCGCGCCGATGCGGTCGGCCAGTGCGATCCAGCCTGCGTTGCGGGCGAACGAACTCGCGCTCTGGCCGCAGCCGTGCAGCACCACGATCAGCGGCGCGCCCGCGGGAAGCCTTTTGGGCGGCGCATAGACGAACATCTTCAGGGCGCCCGGATTGGAGCCGAATTCCTGCAGCTCGACCACCCGTCCGGCGGGACTTGGCGTGGGGATGGCCGCCACGAGCGGCCGCATGGCCGCGGCCCAGAACAGCGCCGCGCCTTTCATCGCGCGGCGCACCCGCTTCGAAGATCGCGCCATTATTTGCCGCTTCTGCTCCGCTGGCGGTTCTTCCTGATCGAGCGAGGGAACATGCAATCTCCTGACGGCGCCCAGAGCCGGGCTTGCGTTCAATCCGCGCTTTCGAGCTGATCGCGTCCGTTGGCGACCCAGTTCTCGATGCGCCTTGCGGGAACGAGAAAATCGTTCGGCCCCTTGATCCGGATCACGTGGCAGCCCTGCATGTGGAGCGTTCTCGCCTGCGCGAGGGCGCGCCGCTCGGTTGGCGCGCTCGGCGACCGCGTTTCCCTGGTTCCCGGCGACGTCCGATAGATCACGATCCAGTCCGACATGGCGCCATCCTCCGAGAACAACGGCGTCAGCATAGCATTCAAAATCGCATTTTGAATGACGGCGATGGATTCGCCATCCTTGGCGCGTCCCCGCCCGCGCGCCTTATTTGCGGCAGCCGGCCTGCATGTGTTGCGGCTCCGGCTCATCCCAATCATTGGCGGGCAATTGAGCGAAGGGCGCGGCGAATGTCTGACGAACCATGCGGAACCCCGTGGGGACGGGATTGTTCGGCGCGTAATCGACGATCCAGAAGAAATCGTAATTCGAACTCCGGCCAGCTCCTGGGCGCGTCGGCGATCTGGTCGAGATGCAGAAGCTGGCGCAGCGTCACCAGTTCGCCGGGATAGGATTTTTCGAGCTTTGCCTTCGCGATATGCTTGTGTTCCCAGGTCATGACGACAATTTTTCCGGAATAGCGCGGATCGGTCATCACGTCGTGCGCGGCCTGCTGCGTGCGCAGGTTCAGGGCGAGCTCCCTCGCCGGGTCGTCGTCGTCCTCCGTAGGGACGACGGTATAGGCAATCACCGGCAATTCCCAGCTTTGCGCCGCCGGAGTGATCGTTTCAATCGGGTGCAGGGTTATGGCCAGGAACGCCTCGGGCTTTTCGCCGGCGGCGAACAACGATTGCGTCGCGCCCTTGCCGAGAAACTGGCTTTTCAGGGCCAGCGCGCGCTGGATCCCGAGATCGCACAGGGCGTAGGGATTGAGCTTTTCGGCGTGTCGCATCAGGATGATGCGCGCGGGCTCCGCCAAAGGGGCGGCGCCGATCAGGACGCCCGGAATCAGCGCGGCCTCGAACAGCGCGCGCGCCGGCAAGCGCCGACAGGGCGAGCGTCGTTCGTTTCATGGCGGCGCCTCCGGCCAGCTGTCCGGCAAGACTACAGGAGCAAGCGCGCGGCCAGCAAGCGGCGTGATCGCGGATCGCCGCCGAAAGTCGGCGCCGATGCGGCTTGTTTACGTCCCGGATGGACAAGGGGACAATTCTGGGATTAAAGCGCGGCGAGACGCGAGCCGTGTCTCGTCCTTTTTCGTGCGGGAGTTCGGCTTGAGTGGTGAAGGGATCCCGGTGATTTCGGTCAGGGATGTGGCGCTGACGTCCTGGCGCGATCTTGCCGCGCATTGGCGCCGCCCTGCGACGCCGGTTTCACGGCTGTGGCCGCTATGGACGGCGCTGGCGGTCCTTGCTCTGGCTGTTCTGCTTTTCGTGGGCGCGGCTTTCGACGTTTCGGTCGCCCGCGCGGCGGCGAAGCTCGACCCGGGCCTCATCGTCTTTTTCGATTATGTCACCCAGGCCGGCAAATCGAACTGGCTGTTCGCGCTTTCGATCCTGGCGATCGTCACCGCGTTGTTGCGGCGCGAGCGGGCCGCGACGCGCCGTCTGCGCGCGGCCTGGGGGCTTGTCGCCTCCTATGCCCTGTATTTCCTCGCCGTGCAGGCCGTGTCCGGGACCGTCTCGCAGGTCGTCAAACATCTCGTCGGGCGAGCCCGCCCGAGGCTGATCGACATCGCCGGGCCGTTCCACTTCGACCTGTTCTCGCTCAAGGCGGTGCTGGCGAGCTTCCCCTCCGGCCACACCACGACGGTCTTCGCCGCCTTCGGCGCGCTGAGCCTGCTGTCGCCGCGCCTCGGCCCTTGGGTCCTGCTGCTGGCGGTCCCCGTCGCCGCGTCGCGGATCATCGTCGGCGCGCATTATCCGAGCGACGTCTGCGGCGGGCTGTTCCTCGGGCTCGGCTCGGCGCTGCTGGTGGCGCGGGTTCTGGCGCGGCGCAAGATCGCCTTCACCCTCGCGCCCGACGCGCTGCTGCCCACGCCGCGCGGAAAAGGCTTGATCGCCCGGACCCTGCTGAAGGATCAGGCCTGAGCGCGCATCCGCTCAAAGCCCTTGTCGAGATCCGCCTTGAGATCCTCGATGTCTTCGAGGCCGACTGAAAAGCGCAGCGCCGGCCCTTCCGGGTTCCAAACGGTCGCCGTGCGATAGGCGCGGCAGTCGAAGGGGATGATCAGGCTCTCATAGCCGCCCCAGCTGTAGCCGAGGCCGAACAGCTCCAGCCCGTCGAGCAGGGCCGCCAGCGCCGGCTTGGGGGCGGGCTTGAGAATGACCGAAAACAATCCCGACGAGCCCAGAAAGTCGCGCTTCCAGATCTCGTGGCCGGGGTCGTGCTCCAGCGCCGGATGCAGCACGCGCGACACCTCCGGTCGCGCGGAGAGCCAGCGCGCCAGGGCGAGGCCCTGCCGCTCGGCCTCGCGCAGGCGCAAATCCATGCTGCGCAAGCCGCGCAGGGCCAGGAACACGTCCTCCGGCCCCGCGCACATGGCGAAATAATCGAAGGTCTGGCGCAAGGGCTTGAGCCATGCTTCGTTGGCCGAGACCAGGCCGAGCAGCAGGTCGGAATGGCCGGACAGATATTTGGTGCCCGCCTCGATGGCGAGGTCGACGCCGCGCTCGTGCGGCGGGAACAACAACGGCGTCGCCCAGGTATTGTCCATCACCACGCAGGCGCCGCGCGCATGGGCGACCTCCGCGATCGCCGGAATGTCCTGCATCTCGAAACTTTGCGAGCCGGGCGCCTCGACCAGCACGGCTTTGGTGTTGGGCCGCATCAAGGCCTCGATGCCTGCGCCGGCCAGCGGATCGTAATAGGTCGTCTCGACGCCCATGCGGCTCAGGAAGCCGTTGCAGAAGGTGCGCGTCGGCAGATAGGCGGAATTGGTGACCAGCAGATGATCGCCGGCTTTCAGCGCCGTCAGCAGCGCGACGGAGATCGCGGCGAGGCCCGAGGGCGTCAGCACCGTCCCGGCGGCGCCGGCGATCTCCGACCACGCCTTTTCCAGCGCTTCGGTCGTCGGCGTGCCATGCGTGCCATAAGTGAAGCGCTTGCTGTGGCGGGCTTCGAGTTCCGCGAGCGTCGGCTGCAGCACCGTCGAGCCGCGATAGATCGGCGTGTTGACGAAACCGAATTGCTCTTCCGGGTTGCGCCCCGCATGAACGAGTTTCGTGCGCGCGCTCATGTCCTTGCGCGATTGCGGGGTCGATTTGGTCATTCCGGGGCCTTTCTGCTGCGGCGATTTGGCGGACGGCAAAGGTCGCCGTCAAGAGGCGCAAATGATGTTATAGAAGGGCGGCAAGCGGAGCAGGAGGAGCAATGGCTGGCAAACCCGGCGGATCGGCGCGCGTGCTGCTCGCCCTGTGGGCCTTTTGCGCGGCGGCCGCCGCCGCCCGCGCCGACACGCTCGACGAGGTGCGCCGGCGCGGCTTTGTCGTCTGCGGCGTCAATACCGGGCTGGCGGGCTTCGGGCTTCCCGACGACAAGGGAACGTGGCGCGGCTTCGACATCGATTATTGCCGCGCGGTGGCGGCGGCGATCTTCGACGATCCCGACAAGGTCAAATTCATTCCGCTCTCGGGCAAGGACCGCTTCACCGCCTTGCAATCGGGCGAAGTGGACCTGCTGTCGCGCAACACCACCTGGACGCAATCGCGCGAGGCGGGGCAGGGGCTGCTGTTCACCGGGATCAATTATTTCGACGGCCAGGGCTTTCTGGTGCGCAAGAGCCTCGGGGCTCGACTCGGCGCAAAAGCTCAACGGCGCCTCGATCTGCGCCCAGCAGGGCACCACGACCGAGCTCAATCTCGCCGATTATTTCCGCGCCCACGGCCTGAAGGCCGAGACGGTGGTGTTCTCGACCTCCGACGAGGCGATCAAGGCCTATGATTTCGGCCGCTGCGACGCCTATACGACCGACGGCTCGGCGCTTTACCCGCAGCGCCTGAAACTGACCCAGCCCGACGAGAGTGTCGTGCTGCGCGACACGATTTCCAAGGAGCCGTTCAGCCCGGTGGTGCGGCAGGGCGACGACCGCTGGTTCAATCTGGTGAAATGGACGCATTTCGCTCTGCTCGATTCCGAGGAGCTCGGCGTGGATTCGCACAATGTCGCGGCGATGCGGTCGTCGGACAATCCCGAAATCCGCCGCCTGATCGGCGTCGAGGGCGATTACGGCGCGGGCCTCGGCCTGACGCCGGACTGGGCGGCGCGGATCGTCAGGGCCGTGGGCAATTACGGCGAGATTTTCGCGCGCAATCTCGGCGCGGACACGCCTCTGAAAATTCCGCGCGGGCTGAACGCCTTGTGGCGCGACGGCGGGCTGCATTACGCCCCGCCGGTGCGGTGAGGGGGCCGGCATGAGCGTTGGCGCGCTGCGCCGCTGGGCGATTCAGGCGGCGCTGCTGCTCGCGGTCGGCGCGCTGTTCGCGCTCGCCTTCGCCAATGCGCGGGCCAACCTGATCGCGCGCGGCATTCCGACGTCGTTTGGCTTTCTCAACCAGGTCGCCGGCTTCAGCCTCAACCAGAGCGTCATTCCGTTCACGCCGCTGTCGTCCTATGGCCGCGCGCTGCTGGTCGGCCTGCTCAACACGCTGCTGGTCTCGGCGCTCGCGGGGGCGCTCGCCACCTTCATCGGTTTCGCCGCGGGTTTCGCGCGGCTGTCGCGCAACTGGGCGCTGGCGCGGCTGGCGGGGCTCTATGTCGAGACCATCCGCAACCTGCCGCTGCTGCTGCAGATCCTGTTCTGGTATGTCGCGATCCTGTCGCCGTTGCCGGGGCCGGCGGATTCGCATCAGTTCGCGGGCTTTTTCCTCAACAATCGCGGCCTGAGCCTGCCGGCGCTGTCCTTCGCGCAGGGTTTTCCAGCGATCGACTGGCCGCATTTCGACGCGGCCGTGAACCGATACAATGTCGAAGGCGGCTTGCGGCTGCCGCCCGAGGCCTGCGCGCTGATCCTCGCGCTGGCGCTCTATACCGGCTCCTACATCGCCGAAATCGTGCGCGCCGGCGTGCAATCCGTGTCGCACGGCCAGACCGAGGCGGCGGCGGCGCTCGGCCTGAGCGCGGCGCAGGCGCGGCGGCTGGTGATCCGGCCGCAGGCGATGCGCGTGATCCTGCCGCCGCTCATCAGCCAATATCTGGCCCTGACCAAAAACTCCTCGCTCGCGGCCTTCGTCGGCTTCGCCGACCTGATGCAGGTGTCCGGCACCATCCTCAACCAGACCGGGGCGGCGCTGCAGGTCATCGCCATCGACATGGCGCTCTATCTCGCGCTGTCGCTGGCGACGCTGGCGCTGGTGCGCCTCTACGAACGCCGCCTGCGCTGGGGAGGACGCGGATGACGGAAGCTTTCGTCCGCCTCGAACCCGCGCCGCAAAGGCCGCCGCCGAACATCGCGCCGCCCTGGTTCGATCTCGTGCGCGAAAAACTGTTCGGCGACGCCACGTCGGGCCTCATCACGCTCGGAGTCGCCGCGCTGGTGGTTTTCGCCGCGCCGGGACTGTGGCGCTTCCTGATCGCGGACGCGGTGTGGCGTGCGCCGGACGGCGCGCTGTGCCGCGCGCCGGGGGCGGGAGCATGCTGGGCCTATATCGCCGCCAAGGCGCCCTTCTTCATCTATGGCTCCTATCCGCCCGACCAGCGCTGGCGGGTCGACGTCGCCTTCGCGCTCGCCGCGGTCCTGATCGTCTGGCTGCTGTGGCCGCGCGCGCCGCGCAAGGGGATCGCGGCGTTCGGCTTCTTCGTCGTGCTGCCCTTCGTCGGCTTCGCGCTGCTGAGCGGCGCGCCCTCCCTGGGCCTGCCGCGCGTGGGAACCAGCCTGTGGGGCGGCGCCATGGTGTCGCTGCTGGTGGCTTTGTCGGGCATCGTCGTCGCGCTGCCGGGCGGGGTCCTGCTCGCGCTGGGGCGCCGTTCCGAGCTGCCGGCGCTGCGCATGGTCTGCGCGGGGCTGATCGAATTCGTGCGCGGCGTGCCGTTGATCGCCGTGCTGTTCATGGCCAACGCCATGCTGCCTTTGTTCCTGCCGCCGGACTGGGCGCCCGACCGGCTGCTGCGGCCGATGTTCGGCATCGCTCTGTTCGCCTCGGCCTATATGGCGGAGGTCGCGCGCGCCGGGCTGAACTCGGTGCCGCGCGGGCAAAGCGAGGCGGCGCAGGCGTTGGGTCTGGGCCGCGTGGCGACCTTGCGCTTCGTGGTCCTGCCGCAGGCGCTGGCGGCGGTGATCCCGGCGATCGTCAATAATTTCGTGGCGCTCTTCAAGGACACGACGCTGGTGGCGATCGTCGGCATTTTCGATTTCCTGCATACGGTGGATGCGGCGCGGCTCGATCCGAAATGGGCGGGGCCGACCATCGCGACGACCGGCTATGTCTTCGCCGGCCTGTTCTATCTGGCCTTCTGCCTCGCCATGTCGTCCTATGCGCGCGGCGTCGAGCGCCGGCTCGCGGCGGGACGTCGTCAGAACGTCACATGAAGCTGGAATCCAAGGACTTCGAGGCGGCGCGCGACGCCCGCGCGCGCTTGCTCTCGCAAGGCGCCGCGTCTATAAGCGCCGCGACCCTTCTCGATATGGAATCCCACCTATGGCGCTCGAACGCACTTTCTCCATCATCAAGCCCGACGCGACCCGCCGCAACCTGACCGGCGCGATCAACGCCAAGATCGAAGCCGCCGGCCTGCGCATCGTCGCCCAGAAGCGCGTGCACATGACCCGCGGCCAGGCCGAGACCTTCTACGCCGTCCACAAGGAGCGCCCGTTCTACGGCGAACTGGTCGAGCAGATGTCGGCGGCGCCGGTCGTCGTGCAGGTCCTCGAAGGCGACAACGCCATCAAGCGCTATCGCGACGTGATGGGCGCGACCAACCCGGAAAAGGCCGACGCCGGCACGATCCGCAAGGATTTCGCGCTGAACATGGGCGAGAATTCCGTGCACGGCTCGGACGCTCCCGAGACCGCCGCGCAGGAAATCGCGCAATGGTTTGCGGGCAACGAAATCGTCGGCTGAATTTGACGGCAAGATTTCAATTCTGTGACGCCGGGCCCTGGGTCCGGCGTTTTTGTTTGGGTGAACGGCTTTGCTGCGATGCAGCAAAATAAAACATCGGATGATTACTTCAGTCGATCAAGCGTAACAAGTCGATCACGATTTGTTGATAACCGTAACGTGTCAGTTTATATGATAACAATCTCCTAATGTTGCTTATATATAGTTGTTGTTAAGAAGACTAAAGAAATCATATTAAGATCGTATAGCAGCTAATACGCTTAATATTTCATGATTAATACCGTCATTTTTCTGCCTGATTTGTCGACGCATGTTCATTCATCGTCAACAATATGGAGGTGGATGCATTGAGGAAATTAGCTGTTGCGTGTGCGTGTCTCGGCGTTTCATTCCTATCCTCACCTATTCAGGCGCAGACCTGGTCCGGTGCGGCGTCCTACTATTCCGGCAAGGGCCGGACCGCCAGCGGCGGACATGTCGGCGCCATGACGGCGGCGCATCGCTCGCTGCCCTTCGGCACCCGGGTGCTCGTCACCAATCTCAACAACGGCCGCACGGCCACCGTCACGATCAATGATCGCGGGCCCTTCGTGCGCGGCCGCATCATCGACGTTTCAAAGGGCGCGGCGGGCGTCCTGGGCATGCGCGGTTCCGGCGTCGCCCGAGTCCGCGTCTCGACGCTCTGATCCGGAATAATCAAAAACACTTGGATCAATGCCAGAACTGCAAAGGGCCGCTCCTCGGAGCGGCCCTTTTTTGCCGTCGACCGCCAGGGTCAGGACGCCGGAGGGAAATAAAGCGCCTCAATCCGTCGCGCGTACGCCACGAGAGCGGGCTGCTGTTCGATGGCGTCGTGCGCCGCGCTCGTGAAGACCGGGCAGAGCGCGGTGAGGGCGAAGGCGCCCAAGGTGGCGTCGGCGCCGCGCGGCTCGTCGCCGAACAGAAAGGGCTTGTCGCCGAGCAGGGCGGCGGCCGCCTCAAGGCCGCGCCGCGCCAGCACGGCGCGCTCGTCCGGCGTGTGGCGATAGAGCCCCTGGGCTTGCAGCGCCTGTCTGATCTTGCCGCGGATCATCCGGCGCAGGAACGGGCGCAGGGGCGCCGGGGCGGAATCGAAGAAATGGGCCGGCCCCTTGTTGAAATTGGACTCGTCCATCCAGCGCTCGGCCAGCACCAGCCAGTAGAGATGGTCCTCGCACAATTTATCCAGCGCCCAGCCCGTCGCCTTCTGTTCGGGCGTCAGCCCGGCGTCGAAATCGAAGCCGTATTTCTTTTCGATGTGGAAGCGGATGAAGGTGCTGTCCGCGATTTTCTCGCCGTCGTCGTCGATATAGGGCAGCTTGCCCTTCGGCGCCTTGAACGGCGCGGCGGGTTTGGCCTTGTAGTCGAGGCCCGCCATCTTCAGCAGCAGCATGGCCTTGATCACGAAGGGGCTGGCGTCGGGCTGGCCGAAAAAAGGGCCGAACGTATAGAGTGTGATCATGTCGCCTCCTGGCCGCGGCCAAGGTGATCCCGTCGCGGCCAAGGTGACCCCGGCGTGGCATGGCGTCAATCCGCTGAATAAATCACTGAAATGATTTCGGTCAGCCGGCCGGCCATAGCAGGGCTTCGGGCGCGGGCGCCGCGCTTTTGGTCAGCACGCGCGCGCCAACAACCTTCGCCGCTCCGCCGGCGACCAGTTTCAGGGCGAGCGGATAGATCCGATGCTCCTGCGCCAGCACCCGCGCGGCGAGCGCGTCGGGCGTGTCGTCCTGCAGCACCGGCACGGCGGCCTGGACGATGATGGGGCCGGCGTCCATTTCCGGGGCGACGAAATGAACTGTCGCGCCGTGGATCTTCACGCCGTCGGCCAAAGCGCGCTCATGGGTATGCAGGCCGCGATAGGAAGGCAGCAGGGCCGGGTGGACGTTCAGCATCCGGTCGCGCCATTGCCCGACGAACCAGGGCGTCAGCAGGCGCATGAAGCCGGCGAGGCAGACGAGGTCGATTTCCTGGCCGAGCAGGGTCTCCTGCATCGCGCGCTCGAAGCTCTCGCGGTTGGCGAACAGCTTGTGATCGACGGTCGCCGTGGCGACGCCCTGCGTCCGCGCGAAATCGAGGCCCGGCGCCGCCGCGACATTGGACAGCACCAAGGCGATTTCGGCCGGATAATGGGGGTCGCGCGCGGCCTCGACCAGCGAGCGCATGTTGGAGCCGCGTCCCGAAATGAGGATGGCGACGCGCTTGCGGGCTGGCTTCACAGCGCGAGCTTTCCGTCGAAGGTCACGCGCTCGCCCGAAACCGCGACGACATGGCCGAGGCGCACGGGCGCCTCGCCGGATTCGCGCAACGCCTCCTCGGTTTCCGCCGCGCGCGAAAAATCGGCGACGACGATCATGCCGATGCCGCAATTGAAGGTCCGCAGCATTTCGCGCTCGGCGACGCCCCCCGTTGCGGCCAGCCAGCGGAACACCGGCAGCACCGGAATCGCGTCGAGATGGATATGGGCGCCGAGGCCATCGGGCAGCACGCGCGGAATATTCTCCGGATAGCCGCCGCCGGTGATATGGGCGAACGCCTTGATCGCCTGCGTCTTCCGCAGGGCGTTCAGCAGCGGCTTCACATAGATGCGGGTCGGCTCCAGCAGCGCCTCCGCGAGGCTCCGGCCGGCCGCGAACGGGGCGGGATCGCTCCAGTTCAGCCCGGAGCGGTCGACGATCTTGCGCACCAGCGAAAAGCCGTTGGAATGGACGCCCGAGGCGGGCAGGCCGAAAATCACGTCGCCGGCGGCGATATTTTTGCGCGGCAGCAGATCGCCGCGCTCGGCGGCGCCGACGGCGAAGCCCGCGAGATCGTAATCGGATTCAGAATAGACGCCCGGCATTTCGGCGGTCTCGCCGCCGATCAGCGCCGCGCCCGCTTCGAGGCAGCCGGCGGCGATGCCCTTGACGATCTCGGCGCCGGTCTCGGGGTCGAGCTTGCCGGTGGCGAAATAATCGAGGAAAAACAGCGGCTCGGCGCCCTGGACGACGAGGTCGTTGACGCACATGGCGACGAGGTCGACGCCGACCGTGCCGTGGATGCCGCTTTCGACGGCGATCTTCACCTTGGTGCCGACGCCGTCATTGGCCGCGACGAGGATCGGATCGGAAAAGCCGGCCGCCTTGAGATCGAACAGCCCGCCGAATCCGCCGATTTCGGCGTCGGCGCCGCGCCGACGGGTGGCGCGGACGAGCGGCTTGATGAGATCGACCATGCGGGCGCCGGCGTCAATGTCCACGCCAGCCTGCGAATAGGTCAGTCCCGCGGTCTTGTCGCCAGCCTGCGTCATGCGAAATCCTTCTGTTACGGGGTTGCTCTAGCCGCTCGCGCCTGCGCTGGCAAGGCTCGGCAGACCGGGGGCAAAGCCTGCGCGCCCGTCCCGGGGCGCGGCCTTGCGGTCCTTTTGCGGCAGGCTCTATACTTGCGGCCCGGCCACGTCCAAGCAAGCTGCGCCCCGGAAAACGCGCGGCAAGAAAAACGCCCGTCATGACCAGAAAATGGTTCGCCTTCCTCCCCAATCTGATCAGCCTCGGGCGGCTGATTCTGGTTCCCGTCAGCGTCGACATGATCGCATCGCGGCGCTGGCCCGAGGCTCTGGCGATTTTCCTCGTCGCCGGCGCATCCGACGCGCTCGACGGCTGGATCGCGCGGCGTTTCGACCTGCGCTCGGAACTGGGCGCCTATCTCGACGCCATCGCCGACAAGGCTTTGCTGGTCTGCGACTACGTGACCCTCGCCGTCGTCGGCATCCTGCCGTTGTGGCTGGCGCTGATCGTGGTCTCCCGCGATTTGATGATCGTCGGCGCGGTGATCCTGTCCTGGCTGCTCGACCGTCCGATGGAAATCAAGCCGCTGTGGATTTCCAAGGCCAACACGCTGGGGCAGATCGGCTTCGTCGCGGCGGTGCTGGCGGCTCTGGCGTTCGGTTTGCCGCTCGGCGCCTGGGCGACCGCGGGTCAATGGGCGGTCACGGCATTGACCTTGGCCTCGCTCGCGGCCTATTTCAGACGCTGGGTGACGCATATGAGCGCCTGACCCCGGGGAATGCGGCCGATGCGGACGGAATGGCAGATTGCTTTCTGGCTTGTGATGCTGATCCTGTTCGGCTTCGTCTGCTATCTGTTCGCCAATATCCTTGCGCCTTTCGTCGCTTCCCTCGCGCTGGGCTATGTGCTGGACCCGGTGGTGACGCGCCTTCAGCGGTTGGGGCTCAGCAGGCTGGCCGCGACCCTGGTCATCCTGGCGATTTTCCTGCTCCTGAACGCCTTTCTGATCTTCGGGCTCGGTCCGATCCTCGGGCGGCAATTGGCCGGTTTCGTCGAATCCCTGCCGGATTACGTCAACAAGGCGCAAATGCTGATTACCGACGAATTGGCCAGCCTTCTCCAGAACTATGGCGGCGACTGGCTCAAGAAGCTCGGTTTCGACGCGCCATCGACCGCCGAAGGCCTGCAGAAATCACTCGGCAATTTCATCGGCCAGGGCGCGCAATATCTCGGCAATTTCCTGAAATCGCTCTGGTCCGGCGGGACGGCGCTGGTCGGCATCGTGGCGCTGGTCGTGGTGACGCCGGTGGTCACCTTCTATCTGCTGCTGTCCTGGCCGCAGATGGTCTCGACGATCCGCAGCCTCATTCCGCCGCGCTACCGGCAATCCGTGTTCGAAATCGCGGGCGACATCGACCGCGCCTTGGCCGGTTTTCTGCGCGGCCAATCGCTCGTCTGCCTGTTCCTCGGCGTCTGGTACGGCGTCGGCCTGACGCTGATCGGCCTGAATTTCGGCTTCTTCATCGGCATTTCCGCAGGCTTTCTCAGCTTCATTCCCTATGTCGGCTCGACCAGCGCGCTGGTGTTTTCGGTGATCGTCGCGCTGGTGCAGGGCTGGCCGCATCTCGGCCTGCTCATCCTGGCCATCGTGGTCGTGGAATCCGGCCAGTTCCTGGAAGGCAATGTGCTGTCGCCGAAACTGGTCGGCGAATCGGTCGGCCTGCATCCGGTCTGGCTGATTTTCGCTCTGTTCGCCTTCGGCAGCCTGATGGGCTTCACCGGCATGATCATCGCCGTGCCGCTGGCGGCGGCGATGGGCGTGCTGATCCGCTTCGCCGTCAAGCGCTACAAGGACAGTTCGCTGTTTCATGGCCTCGGCCCGGACGCCGCATGATCGGTCAATTGCCGCTCGACCTGCCTCATCGGCCGAGCTTCGCCGAGGAGGATTTTCTTGCGGCGGCGTCCAACGAGCGGGCCCGGGCGCTGCTGCGGCTGTGGCCGGACTGGCCGCACCGCCTGCTGCTGCTGACCGGCCCGAAGGGCGCCGGCAAGAGCCACCTCGGCGCGATCTGGGCGCGGCGGGCCGGCGGGCGCGTGGTTTCCGCGCGCGACCTTTCGATCGAGACCCTGCCCGAACTGGTTTCGCGCGCCCGCGCTGCTGATCGAGGACGCCGACAGCCCGCCGTTGCGGGAGAAGGAGCTGTTCCACTTGATCAATCTGGCGATGGAGCGCGAAACCTTCCTGCTCGTCACGGCGCGAAAAAGCCCGGACGCCTGGGGGCTGGCGACGAAAGACCTGCTGTCGCGCCTGCGCCGCGCGCCCGCCGTGGCGATCGAACAGCCGGATGACGATTTTCTGCGCGCGATCCTCGCCAAATTGTTCCATGATCGGCAGATCGCGGTCGACTCGAGCCTGATCGATTTTCTGGTCCTGCGGCTGGAGCGCTCGTTCGAGGCGGCGCAGCAGATCGTGGCGACGCTGGATCGCGTGGCGCTGGCGCGGGGGCGGCCGGTCACCCGGTCGCTGGCCTCGGACCTGCTGGCCGCGTCGTCCGAGGACGAGGAGCATCCGGATCGAGATAAACTGGATCGAGATAAGCTGGATCATTGACGGCATTCCCCGCCTCGGATGGAATCCGTCACATAAGCTTCATACGAACCAGCCGAAATAGGCGGGCGAGGAAACATGACCGAGATCACGGAATCGATGGAAAGCACGGAACATCACGCCCATACCGACGATCGAGACGCTCAGCGGCGACGCCCTGCGCCATTCGCCGAAGCGTTTCATCAATCGCGAATTGTCGTGGCTGGAGTTCAACCGCCGCGTCCTGCTGGAGGCCGCCAATCCGGCCCATCCGCTGCTCGAGCGGGTCCGCTTCGTCTCGATCTCGGCCAATAACCTCGACGAATTCTTCATGGTCCGGGTCGCGGGCATCCGCGGCCAGTTGCGCAGCGGCGTCGAGGCGCTCTCGGACGACGGCCTGACCCCGGCCGAACAATTGCCGCTGATCAGCGCGCGGGTTTCCGAACTCGCCGAGGAGCAGGTCCGGCTGTGGCGCCAGCTGCAGGACGATTTGAAGGCCGAGCATATCGTCTTCGTCGATCCCGCC
The DNA here is from genome assembly GCA_963811975.1 of uncultured Alphaproteobacteria bacterium. Classification (GTDB taxonomy): domain Bacteria; phylum Pseudomonadota; class Alphaproteobacteria; order Rhizobiales; family Beijerinckiaceae; genus Rhodoblastus. The sequence goes on along the minus strand of CAWETR010000014.1, from coordinate 186,783 downwards.
GAGCTCAACAAGGCCGAGCGGCTGTGGCTGGACGATCATTTCTTCCTGCACGTCTTTCCGGTCCTGACGCCGCTGGCGGTCGATCCGGCCCATCCGTTCCCCTTCATCCCCAATCTCGGGCTGACGCTGGCGCTCGATCTCGTCCATTCCGTCACCGGCGCGCGCATGAAGGCGCTGGTGCGCATGCCGAGCAAGATCGACCGCTTCATCCGCTTGCCGGACGCGCCGGCGGGCGGCGCGCGGCTGGTGCTGCTCGACGCGGTCATTTTGACCCATATCCAGAAATTGTTCCCCGGCTATTCGGTCAAGGCGCAGGGCTCGTTCCGCGTGATCCGCGACAGCGATCTGGAAATCGAGGAAGAGGCCGAGGATCTCGTGCGCCTGTTCGAGACCGCGCTCAAGCGGCGCCGGCGCGGCTCGGTGATCCGGCTGGAGACCGACGCCCATATGCCGGCGGACCTGCGCGCCTTCGTCACCGAGGAACTCGACGTCGAGGCCGAGGAGATCATCGCGCTCGACGGCATGCTGTCGATGAAGGATCTGTCCGAGGTCGTCGGCCTGCCGCGGCCCGATCTCAAGTTCACCGCCTATGCCGCGCGTTTTCCCGAGCGCGTGCGCGACAATGGCGGCGATTGCTTCCTCGCCATCAAGCAGAAGGACCTCGTCGTCCACCACCCTTATGAAATCCTTCGACGTGGTGGTGCAGTTCCTGATGCAGGCGGCGCGCGACCCCAATGTCGTCGCCATCAAGCAGACGCTTTACCGCACCTCGTCGGACAGCCCGATCGTGCGCGCCCTGATCGAAGCGGCCGAGGCCGGCAAGTCGGTCACCGCTTTGGTCGAGCTCAAGGCGCGCTTCGACGAGGAGGCCAATATCCGCTGGGCGCGCGATCTGGAGCGCGCGGGCGCGCAGGTGGTGTTCGGCTTCATCGAGCTGAAGACCCACGCCAAACTGTCGATGGTCGTGCGTCGCGAAGGCGGCTCGCTGGCGACCTATTGCCATGTCGGGACCGGCAATTACCACCCGATCACCGCCAAGATCTATACCGACATTTCGCTGTTCACGGCCGATCCGGCCGTCGGGCGCGACGTCTCGCGCATCTTCAATTTCATCACCGGCTATGCCGAGCCGCAGGGGCTGGAGCGCATGGCGGTTTCGCCGATCTCGCTCAAGCAGAAGCTGCTCGACCATGTCGCGCAGGAAATCGCGAACGCCAAGGCCGGACGCCCGGCGGGAATCTGGGCCAAGTGCAACGCCCTGGTCGATCCCGAAATCATCGACGCCTTCTACGAGGCGAGCCAGGCCGGCGTCGCCATCGACCTGGTCATTCGCGGCATCTGCTGCCTGCGCCCGGGCGTGCCGGGCCTGTCCGACAACATCCGGGTGAAATCGGTCATCGGCCGGTTCCTGGAGCATTCGCGCATCTACGCCTTCGGCAACGGCCACGGCCTGCCGCATCCCAAGGCCGTGGTCTATATTTCCTCGGCCGACCTGATGCAGCGCAATCTCGACCGCCGCGTCGAATCCCTGCTGCCCGTGACCAACCCGACCACCCACGAGCAGGTGCTGGAGCAGATTTTCGTCGCCAACCTGATCGACAACCAGCAGTCCTATCGCGTCCTGCCGGATGGTTCGAGCGTGCGCATCGAATGCGGCCCGAACGAGGAGCCGTTCAACGTGCACAAATATTTCATGACCAATCCCTCGCTGTCGGGACGCGGCAAGTCGCTCAGCGAATCCAGCCCCAAGAGCCTCCTCAAACGGTCCGGCCGGAGCTGACATGAACAGGGCGCGGGGAAGGCTGCCGGGCGCGCGCCCGACGGCCATTGTCGATATCGGCTCCAATTCGGTTCGCCTCGTCGCCTATGAAGGGCTGACGCGGGCGCCGACGCCGCTGTTCAACGAAAAAGCGATGTGCGCCCTCGGCAAGGGCGTGGCGACGACCGGCGAACTGGCGCAGGAGGGCATGACCAAGGCGCTCGAAGCCCTGCGCCGGTTCCGCAAACTCTGCGAATTCATGGAGATCGAGGATATCCGCCCGGTCGCCACGGCGGCCGCGCGCGACGCCCGCAACGGCGCGCAATTTCTCAAGGCGGCGAGCGAGGCGATCGGTCGGCCGATCGAACTCATTCCGGGAACGCGCGAAGCCGAGCTGTCGGGTCTGGGCGTGATTTCGACCGTCCACAACGCCGACGGCGTGGTCGGCGACCTGGGCGGCGGTTCGCTGGAGCTGATCGACGTCAGGGCCAACGCGTTCGGGTCGGGCCTGTCGCTCAAGCTCGGCTCGCTGGCGCTGATGGACGCCTCCGGCCGCTCGCCGAAGAACGCCATGCGCATCGCCAAGCAGCAGCTGGCGGACGCCGGTCCGCTGGACCATTTGCGCGGACGCACCTTTTACGCGGTCGGGGGCACCTGGCGCTCGCTCGCCAAGCTGCATATGGCGCAGTGCAATTATCCGCTGGAGGTGATGCACGGCTATGTCATCCCGGCGCGCGACGCCGCCGATTTCGCCTCGTTGGTCGAGCGCGTCGATACGGATTCGCTGGTCGCCGTCGGCGCGATTTCCGAGCTGCGCCGGCCGGCCCTGGCCTATGGCGCGGTGGTGCTGGAGGAGATCATCCGGCGCGGCAAGCCGGGCAAGGTGGTGATCTCGACCGGCGGCCTGCGCGAGGGGCTGCTCTATGCGAAACTGGCCGAGGAGTTGCGGGCGCGCGATCCGCTGCTCGAATCCGCGCGCGAATACAATATGTTGCGCTCGCGCGCGCCGGGCCACGGCGAAGACCTGATCGCCTGGAGCGACGCCTTCATGGCGTCCAGCCATATCGACGAAACCGCCGAGGAAAAACGCCTGCGCCACGCCGCCTGCCTCTACGGCGACATCGGCTGGCGCACCTCGCCGGATTATCGCTCCGACCTCGCGCTGAACCTGCTCGCCAATTCGCCCATCGTCGGCGTCGATCATCCCGGCCGCGCCTATCTCGGCATGGCGGTGGCCTATCGCCACCTCAGCACGGGCGAAGACATCAATCCGCAGATCCGCGGCCTCGCCACGCCGCGCCTGATGGATCGCGCGCGCATCCTCGGCGCCGTCCAGCGCGTCGGCTATATCGTCTCGGCGTCCGTTCCGGGCATCCTGCCGCGCACAAAGCTGCTGTGCGTCAAGGGCAAGGTGGCGCTGACCCTGCCGCGCGACCTCGCCGATCTCGCCGGCGACCGGCTGGCCGGCCGGCTGAAGCAATTGGGCAAGCTGATCGGCCGCGCGCCCTCTCTCCTGATCGAATGAGCGCGCGGGCGCCGCGCGCCGAAGGCGGCCTGCCGCCGCGCGAGATCGCGCTCGCGGTGCTGATCGCCGCGCTCTGGGGCGTCAGCTTCGTCGCGATCAAGGCCGGGGTGGCGCAGGCGCCGCCCTTGTTCCTGACGGCCTTGCGCTTCCTGCTGGCGACATTTCCCGCGATCCTGCTGATTCCCCGCCCCAAGGTGAAATGGCGCGATCTCGCCGGCTATGGCCTATGCATCGGGGTCGGCCAGTTCGGCCTGCTGTTTCTCGCCATCCGCAACGGCATGCCGGCGGGGCTGGCCTCGCTGGTGATCCAGACCCAGGCCATTTTCACCATGGCGCTGGCCCATGTCGTGATGGGCCAGAAGACCCGCCCGCGTCAGGTGCTGGGCGCTTTCGTCGCGGTTTCGGGCGTGGCGCTCATTGGCGTTGCGCGCGGCGGTTCGGCTCCGCTCACGCCGTTCCTGGCGGTGCTGGCGGCGGCCTTGTTCTGGAGCGCGGGCAACATGTTCTCGATCCGCGCCGGGCGGACCAACATGCTGGGCTTCATCGTCTGGTCGAGCGCCTTCGCCCCGCTGCCCCTGCTGGCTTTGTCCTGGCTGCTGGAGGACCATGCCGCGATCTGGTCCGCGCTGGCGCATCCCACATTCGCGGTCTGGGGCGGGGCGGCCTTCCTGGCCTATGGCGCGACGATGGTCGGCTTCGGGCTGTGGAGTCATCTGCTCAGCCGCTATCCGGCGGCGCAGGTCGCGCCTTTTTCCTTGCTGGTGCCGGTGTTCGGCATGGCGTCGACGGCGCTGGGTGTTCGGCGAGAAGCTCGGCATGGGCGTGCTGTGCGGCGCGCTGGTGGTTTTCGCGGGCCTGGCCCTTGCCGTGACGCAAGGGCGGAGCTGAAGCGGGCAGGGCGCCCGCTCAGGCGCTCTCGCTGGCCTCGGTCGGGGCTTCGTTGCTGTCCTCGTCCTGCGCCTCGTGCCATTCGAGCGTGACGACGCGGTTGTTTTCGACCGTCAAGGCCAGACGGCCGTGCTTGAGCCGCAACGCCTTCTCGCCGAACAGCTGGCGCCGCCAGCCCTTCAGGGCCGGGACATCCGCCGAATCGTCGGCGGCGAGCGCTTCCAGCTCGTCGGTGGTGGCGATCATCTTCGCCGCGACGCCCTGTTTTTCGGCGACCTGGCGCAGCAGCACCTTGAGCAGCTCCACGGTGGCGCCGCCATTGCCGCCGCGCCGCTCGCGCTCGAACTTCGGCAGCGTCTTCGGGTCGCGGGCGAGGCCGCGCTCGATCGCGGCGAGGATTTCGGCCCCGGCGCGCGAGCGCTCCATGCCCCGCGGAAAAGCGCGCAGGTCGCCGAGCGCCTCGGCGCTGCGCGGCGCGGCCAGCGCCACCTCGGTGAGGATGTCGTCCTTGAGCACGCGCGAGCGCGGCACGTCGCGGCTCTGGGCCTCGTGCTCGCGCCAGGCGGCGAGCTCCATCAGCACCGCGAGGTCGCGCGGCTTCTTGGCGCGGTGGGCGTAGCGCTCCCAGGCGCGGTCCGGGCGCTGCTCATAGGTCTCGAAATTGCACAGGGTCGCCATTTCGTCGGCCAGCCAGTCGAGCCGGCCGGTCTTTTCCAGCTTTTGCCGCAGCGCCTTGTAGATGTCGCGCAAATGGGTGACGTCGGCGATGGCGTAATCGATCTGGGCGTCGGAAAGCGGCCGGCGCGACCAGTCGGTGAAGCGCGAGGACTTGTCGAGCGTGACCTTGCAGATGCTCTGCGCCAGTTCGCCATAGGCGATCTGGTCGCCATAGCCGCAGACCATGGCCGCGACCTGGGTGTCGAACAGAGGCGCGGGAATCATCTTGGCGAGATGCCAGACGATTTCGAGATCCTGCCGCGCCGCGTGGAACACCTTGACCACGTCCGGATTGGCCATCAGCTCGAAAAAGGGCGCCATATCAAGGCCATCGGCCAGCGCGTCGATGGCGACCGCCCGCTCCTCGCAGGCGAGCTGGATCACGCAGACCTTCGGCCAGAAGGTGGTCTCCCGCAGGAATTCGGTATCGACCGTGACGTAAGCGAATTTCGCGAAGGTCTGGCAAATGGCCGCCAGTTCGCCGGAATCTGTGATAAGGCTCATGAAATCTTCATAATCCAAGGCTTTCGCGGCGGCTAGAGCCTTTGGGAAAAAGCCGCGCCCCCTTCACGCGCGGGCAAAATTCCGCTAGGCAGCGGCCAACTCTTTTTCCGTTCGGAAGATCCATGCACGCCTATCGCACCCATACCTGCGGCCAGCTCCGCGAAGACCATATCGGCCAGACCGTCCGCCTTTCCGGCTGGTGCCACCGCATCCGCGACCACGGCGGCGTGCTGTTCATCGACCTGCGCGATCATTACGGCCTGACCCAATGCGTGGTCGATCCCGATTCCGCCGCGTTCAAGCTGGCCGAAACCTTCCGCTCCGAATGGGTGGTGCGGCTCGACGGCGAGGTCCGCCGCCGTCCCGAAGGCACCGGCAACGACGAGATGGCCACCGGCCAGATCGAGGTCTATGTCCGCGAGGCGCAGGTGCTCGGGCAGGCCGCCGAACTGCCGCTGCCCGTGTTCGGCGAGCAGGACTATCCCGAGGAAACCCGCCTCAAATACCGCTTCCTCGACCTGCGCCGCGAGCGCATCCACAACAACATCATGCTGCGCGGGCAGGTGGTGGATTCGATGCGCTCGCGCATGAAGGCGGCGGGCTTCAACGAATTCCAGACGCCGATCCTGACCGCGTCGTCGCCCGAGGGCGCGCGCGACTTCCTGGTGCCCTCGCGCATCCATCCCGGCAAGTTCTACGCGCTGCCGCAGGCGCCGCAGCAGTACAAGCAGCTGCTGATGATGGCCGGCTTCGACCGCTATTTCCAGATCGCGCCCTGTTTCCGCGACGAAGACCCGCGCGCCGACCGCCTGCCGGGCGAGTTCTACCAGCTCGACCTCGAGATGAGCTTCATCACGCAGGAAGACGTGTTCGCGGCGATCGAGCCGATCATCACCGGCATTTTCGAGCAGTTCGGCAACGGCAAGCCGGTGACGAAGAACTGGCCGCGCATCCCCTATGCCGAGGCCATGCGCAAATATGGCTCCGACAAGCCGGACCTGCGCAACCCGATCGTCATGCAGGAGGTCTCGGACCATTTCCGGGGCTCGGGCTTCAAGATTTTCGCGCGCCTGCTGGAAACGCCCAAGAACGAAGTCTGGGCGATCCCCGCGCCGGGCGGCGGCCAGCGCACCTTCGCCGATCGCATGAACAGCTGGGCGCAGGGCGAGGGGCAGCCGGGCCTCGGCTATATCCTGTTCTTCGACCGCGCCAAGGACGAGACCAGCCTCAAGGAAAATCCGAACGCCAGCGGCGTCGGCGGTCGCGGGCCGCTCGCCAACAATATCGGGCCGGAGCGCGTCGAGGCGATCCGCGTCCAATTGGGCCTGAATGCGGGCGACGCCGCGTTCTTCGTCGCCGGCGATCCGGAAAAATTCGCCAAATTCGCCGGCCTGGCGCGCACCAAGGTCGGCGAGGATCTCAAGCTGGTCGATACGGAACGGTTCGAACTGGCCTGGGTCGTCGACTTCCCGATGTACGAATATAACGAGGACGAGAAGAAGATCGACTTCGGCCACAACCCGTTCTCGATGCCGCAGGGCGGCCTGGAAGCCTTGCAGACGCAGGACCCGCTGACGATCAAGGCGTTCCAGTACGACATCGCCTGCAACGGCTTCGAAATCGCCTCGGGCGGCATCCGCAACCATCGCCCCGAAAGCATGGTCAAGGCCTTCGAGATCGCCGGCTATGGCGAGGAGACGGTGGTCGAGCGTTTCGGCGGCATGTATCGCGCCTTCCAATATGGCGCGCCGCCGCATGGCGGCATGGCGGCGGGCGTGGACCGCATCATCATGCTGCTCGCGGGCGAGCAGAACCTGCGCGAAGTCTCGCTGTTCCCGATGAACCAGCGCGCGGAAGACATTCTGATGGGCGCGCCTGCGCCGGCGACGCCGAAACAGCTGCGCGAGCTGCACTTGCGCGTGAACCTGCCCGCCAACACCTGAAAAAAGCCGCCGGAGCGAAATCCGGCGGCCTTCTCTCTGTGGCTGACGTTTACGAGCGGCGCCCGGATTCCGCGCCGTGCCGCATCGCTTCGGCGCCGCGCCGGCCGGTTTCGGCGGCCTGTTGCGTCACCTCGGCGGCCTGATCGCTCATCTGGCGGGTCATGTCGCCGGCGCGTCTTGCGGCCGCGCCTCCTGCTTCGGTCACCGCCGAGAACATTTCCTGATAGCTCTTCGCCACTTCCTGCGGCGTCGAGGCGGCGATTTCCGCGATCTTGCGGTAATGCTCGTTCATCGTCGTGATGGAATCCTTGATCAGGTCGGTCTGAATTGCCGCGATGTCCTGCATCGACGTTGCGGAGCGCAGCCGTTCCGCCGCCCTCGCGCCGGCTCCGATGTTTTCTTCCGAGATTTTGGCCAGTTCGCCGGCAATGGCCTGGGCTTTCAGTCCCAGAGCCGAAACGCCGCCAAGGACGGAGGCCAGGCCATTGACCCTGGCTTGCTCCATGGGTTGTGCTGACGCCATGACGTTTCCTTTCAGTTGTTTTCCGTTCCGATACCCCCGCGCCCCAAGGAACGTTCGGCCGGCGTGTTGGTTGCGCGAATTGAGCGGCCCCTGTCACTATTGGCAACGCGCCATTGCACCGGCGCCGATTGCCGCTCCGCTTCGCGGGCTCTACATTCGGCGTGAATTCGGCCGCCTGTCGGGCGCGGCCGTCACCATCGAGGCTCGACTCCAAAATGGTCAAGGCGATCCGCGTGCATGAAACCGGCGGCCCCGAGGCGCTGATCTACGAGGATTTCGACCTCGCGGCGCCTGGTCCGGGCGAGGTCCAGATCCGCCAGCACGCCGTAGGCGTGAATTTCATCGACGTCTATTTCCGCACCGGCGCCTATCCGGCGGCGACCAAGCCTTTCATTCCCGGGCAACGAGGGCGCGGGCGAGATCGCGGCGGTCGGCGCGGGCGTCACGAAATTCAAGGTCGGCGACCGGGTGGCCTATGCCGGCCCGCTGGGCGCCTATGCCGCCGCGCGCAACATCGAGGCGAAATTCGTCGTGCCGCTGCCGCAGAACATCTCCTACGAGACGGCGGCGGCGATGATGCTCAAGGGCCTCACCGCCGAATATCTTGCTGTTCCGCTCGTATAAAGTGCAGCCGGGCGATACGATCCTCGTCCATGCGGCGGCGGGCGGCGTCGGGCTCATCCTGTGCCAATGGGCGCGGCTGCTCGGCGCGACCGTGATCGGCACGGTTGGCAGCGAGGACAAGGCCAAGCTCGCGCGCGAAGCCGGCGCCCATGAAACCATCCTCTACCGCAGCGAGGATTTTGTCGCCCGGGTCAAGGAGATCACCGGCGGCAAGCTGTGCGCGGCGGTCTATGACGGCGTCGGCAAGACGACCTTCCCCGGCTCGCTGGATTGCCTGCGCCCGTTCGGCTCGTTCATCAGTTTCGGCTCGTCGTCCGGCCCGATCGACGCGTTCAATATCGCCTTGCTGTCGCAGAAGGGCTCGCTCTACGCGCAGCGTCCGACCCTGTTCGCCTATATCGCCGACGAGGCGCGGCTGTCTGAAATGGCGGCGCGGCTGATGGACGTGGTCGGGTCGGGCAAGGTCAAGATCGCCGTCAACGCGCGCTACAAGCTCGAAGAAGCGGCGGCGGCGCACCGGGCGCTCGAAGGCCGAGGAACCACCGGCGCGGCGGTGCTGCTGCCCTAAACCGCTGTCCCGCGCAGGTCGTAAGCTTCGGCGCTGTCGATCTTGACGGTGACGATATCGCCGACGCGCAACGGGCGCCGCGAGGACGACGAAAACCTTGCCGTCGATCTCCGGCGCGTCGGCCTTGCTGCGGCCTTCGCCGCCGCCCGGAAACACCTTGTCGAGAATGACGGCGAGCCGCTTGCCGATCTTGGCCTTCTGGCGCGCGGCGGAAATCTTCTGCTGCTTTTCCATGAAGCGGCGCCAGCGGCTCTGCTGGACCTCGGGCGGGACCGGCGGCAGGCCCAGATCGTTGGCGGCGGCGCCGGCGACCGGCTCATATTTGAACGCCCCGACGCGGTCGAGCCTGGCCTCGTCGAGCCAGTCGAGCAGGATCTGGAAATCGTCCTCGGTCTCGCCGGGGAAGCCGACGATGAAGGTCGAGCGCAGGGTGAGATCGGGGCAGATCGCGCGCCAGGCGTGGATGCGGTCGAGCGTCTTCTCGACATTGCCGGGGCGCTTCATCGCCCGCAACACGTTGGGCGCGGCGTGCTGGAAGGGAATGTCGAGATAGGGCAGGATCTTGCCCTCGGCCATCAGCGGCAGAACCTCGTCCACATGCGGATAGGGATAGACATAGTGCAGGCGCGTCCACACGCCGAGCCGTCCCAGTTCCTCGGCGAGGTCGTAGAAGCGCGCGCGGACCTCGCGGCCGTCATGAAGGCTTGAGGAATAGCGCAGGTCCTGCCCGTAGGCCGAAGTGTCCTGCGAGACGACCAGCAGCTCCTTGACGCCCGCCTTGACCAGCTTTTCCGCTTCGCGCAGCACGTCTCCCGCCGGGCGCGAGACCAGGTCGCCGCGCAATTTCGGAATGATGCAGAAGGTGCAGCGATTGTGGCAGCCCTCCGAAATCTTCAGATAGGCGTAATGGCGCGGCGTCAGCTTCACGCCTTGCGGCGGCAGCAGGTCCACGAACGGATGCGGCGCGGGCGGCGCGGCCTTGTGCACGGCCTTCATGACGCTTTCATAATCCTGCGGGCCGGTTATCGCGGCGATATTCGGGTAAGCGTCGAGGATCGGGCCGGGCTCGGCGCCCATGCAGCCGGTGACGATGACCTTGCCATTTTCCTTCAGGGCCTCGCCGATGGCCGCGAGCGATTCCGCCTTGGCGCTGTCGAGAAAGCCGCAGGTGTTGACGATGACCGCATCGGCGCCGTGATGGTTGCGGCTGACGCCATAGCCCTCGGCGCGCAGGCGGGTCAGGATGCGCTCGGAATCGACCAGGGCCTTGGGGCAGCCCAGCGACACGAAGGAAATCGTGCGGCTTTCGGCTGCGTTCGGGTCCGGGGTCGTCGAAGGGGCGCTGTCGTTCATCGCGGCGGAATGGGTCCTGAAGAGGCGGATTGGGCCTCTGTTAAGGGTTTCGCCCCGAAATAGAAAGGCGATAAGGCCACAGTAAGGCGTCGCGGTGCGCGCCGATGGGCGGGCTACTCGCGGCAGGTCCCGAACGGGACCGTCCGCGAATAGCCATGTCGGGCGCCGACCGAGACTGGCGCCAGGTTTCGATCCGGGTCGGGACGATCGGAGCGCGGCGGCCGGCGCGGTCTCGTCAGGGCGGAGCTAACCGATTCCGGGGAATTTTGTCCACGCGGGACACCGGAATTAGGTCTTGCCTTTCGCGAGCGAAGCGGTCAGAAGGCGCATCACTTCGGGAAGGGTGGCCGAGTGGTTTAAGGCAGCGGTCTTGAAAACCGCCGTGGGTGAAAGCCCACCGTGGGTTCGAATCCCACCCCTTCCGCCAAAAGATTATGTAACGAATTGCGCTGGCGTTGGGTTATGAAGGACTTGACTACCATTTGTTATGTGACCGGGGCGGTGGGAAATGTACGCGGACATCGAAAAAGCGCTTGAGATCCGTCTGGCCGAACTGCTGGGCAATGTCGCGGAGATCGACAGCGAATTGCGCAGCGCGCTTCCCGCCGATTGGGAAGAGCAAGCGACCAAGCTCGAAGATCAGGACGCACTCGAAGGGATCGAGAAAACCAAGCTTCACGAAATTCGCCAGATTCGCAGCGCCTCTGAAGCGGATCGCGGAAGGAAGCTATGGCGTCTGCGCGCAATGCGGCGAGCTCATCGACCCGAAACGCCTAAAGGCGCAGCCGACCGCGACCAAGTGCATTTCTTGCGCGGCTTGATCGGATCGGCGGCTTCGCGTGGATGGCCACTGTCCAGCGCCGCCTGATTTCAACCAACATGTCGGCCTTCGCGGCGACGGTGGCCTGGCCTCAAGATCAGCGCCAGCCGCAGACGCGACGGCCCCGGCTCCACCAGCAGACACGGCGGCGGCGCCGTCGTGGCGCGACGACGACGACCTGGGCTTGCTGGATCATGGTTTCGGACGGCGTCGCGATGCGTGCGTCCAGCGGCATGGCCTCCGCCGCTGACGCGCCCAGCGTCACAGCGCCGGCAGTGCCGGCGCTGACGAACAGCAGTCCGCGCAGCATTTCCCGTCGATCGAATGTTTTCATTTCGGTCAGCTCCTCGCGTTATGAGCCTTCGTTCGCCGGTCGGCCGGTTCGAGCGCGAGGCGCTTCGACCAGCGGACCCGATGAACATCCCCGAGCATGCCCGTTCGATGCTGATTGGTCGAGAGCATTCGGCGCGATTCCCGATGTCGCGGCGCTGGGCGACGTAGCGGCCAGGCCCTGGCTTGATCGCGACAAAAAAAACTGTCGGGCTTGCGCTCTGATGCATCGCTAAAGCTGAAAAATGGTTTACAAATGAAACGGCAAGGACGCCGGAAGCAACCGGCGCCTGCGTGAATTCCAGCGGGTAGGAAAGAGCCATGGATTTTCTGATCGCCCTGGGAGCGCTTTGCTTCCTCATGTTCGTCGCCTATCGCGGATTTTCCGTGATCCTGTTCGCTCCCATCGCCGCGATGGGCGCTGTCCTCCTCACCGATCCCGCCGCCGTTCCCGCCGCTTTCAGCGGCGTTTTCATGGAAAGCATGGTCGGGTTCGTCAAAAACTATTTCCCGGTCTTCCTGCTCGGCGCGCTGTTTGGCAAGTTGATCGAGATCTCCGGCTTTTCGAAATCCATCGTCTCGGCGGTCATCGGGATCGTCGGCGCGAAACGGGCGATGCTGTCGATCGTGCTGGTCGGCGCGCATCCTGACCTATGGCGGCGTTTCGCTGTTCGTCGTCGTCTTCGCGGTCTATCCCTTCGCCGCGGAAATGTTCCGCCAGAGCAACATTCCCAAGCGGCTGATTCCCGGCACCATCGCGCTGGGCGCGTTCTCCTTCACCATGGATTCGCTGCCGGGCACGCCGCAGATCCAGAACATCATCCCGACGACCTATTTCAAGACGACGGCCTTTGCCGCGCCCGCGCTCGGCATCATCGGCGGCATATTCATCCTGATCGTCGGCATGAGCTATCTCGAATGGCAGCGCCATCGGGCGGCGACCGCGGGCGAGGGCTACGGCGAGGGGCATACCAACGAGCCGCCGCCCATGGAGCATGAAAAGCTCGCGTCGGCCTGGCTCGCCTTCCTGCCGCTGGTTCTGGTGTTCGGCCTCAACAAGGTGTTCACCACGATGATCAAGGCGGGCTACGGGGCCAGCTACGACCTGAAACTCCCGGCCATGGCGGCGCCCGTCCATATCGCGGTCGACAAGCTCGCGGCGGTCTGGGCGGTCGAAGGCGCGCTGCTCGCCGGCATCATTTCGGTTCTCGTTTTTGCCTGGCGCCCGGTCAGCACGCGGTTTGCGGAAGGCGGCAAGGCGGCGGTCGCCGGCGCGCTGCTCGCCTCGATCAACACGGCCTCCGAATATGGCTTCGGCGCCGTCATCGCCACCTTGCCGGGCTTCCTTGTCATCCGCGATGCGCTGGGGGCGATCCCCAATCCGCTGGTGCGCGAAGCGGTCACGGTCACCTCGCTCGCCGGCATCACCGGTTCGGCCTCGGGCGGCTTGTCGATCGCGCTCGCCGCCATGTCGAAGGAATTCATCGAGGCGGCCAACGCCGCACGGCATTCCGATGGAAGTGCTGCACCGCGTCGCGTCGATGGCTTCGGGCGGCATGGACACCTTGCCGCACAACGGCGCGGTGATCACGCTGCTCATGGTCTGCGGCCTGACCCACAAGCAGTCCTACAAGGATATTTTCGCGGTGACCGTGATCAAGACCATGGCGGTGTTCGTCGTGATCGCGACCTATTACGCGACCGGGCTGGTTTAAGGATCGGAGCGTGGCGGCCTCGATCGCCGCCACGCTTCCGCAATGCGTTTTCGCCGACAGGGCGGCGTTCGAGCCCCGCCGCGATCCGGCGATGACGAATTGCCCTCTTGTCATTCAGCGCGAGAAGAGCGCCTTGAGTGCGCGCTGGTCATAGAACCGTCGCAGGCGTCCCGTTTGATGCCCGGCCCCGTTCGGGGCGCGCGCGAGCCAACGCGCAAGGGGCCTCCCAGGAGAGCGCCCGAGAATAGTCCAAGGATCGACCATGCGTCTGCTCCGCTTTATTTTCGCCCCGCGCCACATGGCCCTGCTGCTCAGCATGCTGTTTTTCGCCTGGATCCTCGCGGCGATGGCGCTGCATCCCGAGCGGGCGCGCCTGCTCGCGATTCCCCTGGTCGTGTTCGGCGCACTGACGACGGTCGGCGTGGGCGACCTGCTGCAGAAGCGCCATTCGGTGCTGCGCAATTATCCGATCCTCGCGCATCTGCGCTTCATCCTCGAAGAAATCCGCCCGGAGATGCGGCAATATTTCTTCGAGAGCGAGACCGACGGCGCGCCCTTCAGCCGCGACCGCCGGGCGGTGGTCTATCAGCGCGCCAAGATGCAGCTCGACAAGCGGCCGTTCGGCACGCAATTGTCAGTCTATTCCGACGGGTTCGAATGGATGCTGCATTCGCTCAGCCCGCGTCCGCTGGCGAAGGAGCCATTCCGCATCCTGGTCGGCGGCCCGGATTGCGCGCAGCCCTATTCGGCTTCGGTGCTGAACATTTCGGCCATGAGCTTCGGCGCGCTCAGCGCCAACGCCATCCGCGCGCTGAATGGCGGCGCGAAAATGGGCGGCTTCGCGCATGACACCGGCGAAGGCGGCTTTTCGCCCTATCACGCGGAGAAAGGCGGCGACGTCGATCTGGGAGATCGGCTCGGGCTATTTCGGCTGCCGCACGCTCGACGGCGCCTTTTCGCCGGAACGATTCGCGGCGACGGCGAAAAATCCGCAGATCAGGATGGTCGAGATCAAGCTGAGCCAGGGCGCCAAGCCCGGCCATGGCGGCGTGCTGCCCGCGGCCAAGGTCACGCCGGAAATCTCGGCCATTCGCGGCGTGCCGATGGGCCAGGACTGCATCTCGCCGCCCGGCCACAGCGCCTTTTCGACGCCGCTGGAACTGATGGCCTTCATTCGCCAATTGCGCGAGCTCTCCGGCGGCAAGCCGGTGGGAATGAAATTCTGCCTCGGCCAGCCGGTCGAGTTCCTGTCGATCTGCAAGGCGATGCTGGCGAGCGGGACGGCGCCGGATTTCGTCGTGGTGGACGGCAAGGAGGGCGGCACCGGCGCCGCGCCGATGGAGTTCATGGACCATATCGGCATGCCGATGCGCGAGGGCCTGACCTTCGTCCATGATGCGCTGGTCGGCGCCGGCCTGCGCGACAGGGTCAGGATCGGCTGTTCCGGCAAGATCCTGACCGCCTTCGACATGGCCCGCGCCATGGCGCTCGGCGCCGACTGGTGCAACAGCGCGCGCGGCTTCATGTTCTCGCTCGGCTGCATCCAGTCGCTGTCCTGCCACACCGACACGTGCCCGACGGGCGTCGCGACCCAGGATCCCTGGCGCGCTCGCGCCATCCATGTGCCGGACAAGACGGTGCGGGTCGCCAATTTCCACCGCGCGACCTTGCATTGCCTGGCCGAACTGACCGCCGCGGCGGGGCTCGACCACCCGAACCAGTTCGATCTCGACCAGTTCCGCCGCCGCGTTTCGGAAAGCAGCGTGGTCAGTTTCGCTGATCTTTATCCCGGTCTGGAGGATGGCGAATTGTTGCGCGGCGCGCGCGATCCGCGCCTTGCGGCGCTGTGGGACAAGGCGAGCGCGGACTATTTTTCGCCGCCCCGCGGCGCGTGAACGTTCGGACGGCTCCCGCGATCAGATCTTTTCGCGCAGGGCGGAGGCGACGCGCGGGCTCAGCGGCGGCGGCCCGGGCAGGGGCTTGGGCGGCGGCGCGCGGTCGAGGCGGTCGAGATTGAGCCGCAGGGAGCGCATGAAAACGCCCTTCAACGAGGCTGCGATCACCAACGTCACCGCCGAACCGGCGCCGGCGCCGATCATCATCAGATTGAAGCGCAGCGTTTCCGACGAGGCGGAGAGAGTCGAGGCATAGGGCGCCAGGAAATGCAGCGCGATGGCTATTCCAGCGACGCCAACCACGCCGTTGAGAGTCTTGCCGAAGCCGCGATCGGCAAAGACCATGTCGGTCGAAATAGCCGAAGGCGAAGGCGTAAAACAGCAGGCAGTAGCCGAACAGGTCGCGCCGGTCCCCGGTCAATTCGCGAAAGCCGATCCAGTCCACGATCGTATCGAGGAGCGGCAAGCCCGATTCTTCGCCATATCCGCGCGCCAGCGCCGGATCGCTGGCCAGCATCGCGACGCCAAGACAGCGGCGCAACAGCGGGCGCGACGCCGGCAAGCTGGAAGGCGCGAGGAAGGACAGTCTTGTTCGCCATGTCGGGTCACGTCCGGTCGGATGGCCTGAAGCCAGCCGCGAGTCCTAGCACCGACGCCTTGAGACTTTGTAAAGGGAAAAGCACGCCTTCGATCGGCTCCCCTCACCCTCCTCACATATTGGGATAATTGGGTCCGCCGCCGCCTTCGGGGCAGGTCCAGGTGATGTTCTGGGCGGGGTCCTTGATGTCGCAGGTTTTGCAATGGACGCAGTTCTGCGCGTTGATGACGAAGCGCGGGTCCGTCTTCGCCGCCTCGTCGCCATAGACCACCTCGTAGACGCCCGGCCGGGCAGTAAAGCCGCGCCGGCTCGCCATAGAGCGGCAGGTTCTTGGCGATCGGGATCGACGGGTCGGCCAGCTTCAGATGGATCGGCTGGTCTTCCTCGTGATTGGTGTTGGACAGGAACACCGACGACAGCTTGTCGAACGAGAGCACGCCGTCGGGCTTGGGATAGGCGATCGGCTTGACCGCGCTCAAGGGTTTCAGCGTCGCGTAATCCGGCTTGCCGTGCTTCAAGGTGCCGAACAGGGTCAGGCCGAAGGCGTTGTTGAGCCACATGTCGACGCCGCCGAGCGGCACGCCGATGAACGTGCCGAGCTTCGACCACAGCGGCTTGACGTTGCGCACTTTCTTCAGGTCCGCGCCGATCGGCCCGGCGCGCCAGCCGGCCTCGTAATCGGCGAGTTCGTCATGGGTGCGGCCGGCCTGGATCGCCTTGGCCGCGGCGTCCGCCGCCTCGATGCCCGACAGCACCGCGTTGTGCGAGCCCTTGATCCGGGGCACGTTCATGAAGCCCGCGCCGCAGCCGATCAGCGCGCCGCCGGGGAAGGCGAGCTTGGGCACCGACTGCCAGCCGCCTTCGGTCAGCGCGCGGGCGCCATAGGCCAGACGCTTGCCGCCTTCAAAAGTGTCGCGCACCATCGGATGGGTCTTGAAGCGCTGGAACTCGTCGAACGGCGACAGCGTCGGGTTCTTGTAGTTGAGATGCACCACGAAGCCGACGACGACCTGGTTGTCCTCGATATGATAGAGGAACGAGCCGCCGCCGGTGTCCGACGACAGCGGCCAGCCGAACGAATGCTGCACCAGGCCCGGCTGGTGCTTGGCCGGGTCGATCCGCCACAGTTCTTTGAGGCCGATGCCGTATTTCTGCGGCTCGCGGCCGTCGTCGAGGCCGAATTTGGCGATCAGCTGCTTGGACAGCGAGCCGCGCGCGCCCTCGGCGAACAAGGTGTATTTTCCGCGCAGCTCCATGCCGCGGGTAAAAGAATCCTTCGGCTTGCCGTCGCGCCCCACCCCCATGTCGCCGGTGGCGATGCCGAGCACCTCGCCCTTGTCGCCATAGAGCACTTCTTCGGCGGCGAAGCCCGGATAGATCTCGACGCCGAGCTCTTCGGCCTTGGCGCCGAGGAAGCGGCAGACATTGCCGAGCGAGCCGACGAAATTGCCGTGATTGTTCATCAGCGGCGGCATGACGAAATTGGGCAGGCGCACGCCGCCCGACGGCCCGAGGAAATAGAAGCGGTCCGCCGTCACCTGCACCTTCAGCGGGCAGGCGGAATCCTCGCGCCAGCCCGGCAGCAGCGCATCGAGGCCCTTCGGGTCGATCACCGCGCCGGACAGGATATGCGCGCCGATCTCCGAGCCCTTCTCGACCACGACGACGGCCAGCTCCGGATCGATCTGCTTGAGCCGGATCGCCGCCGCCAGACCCGACGGCCCGCCCCCGACGACCACAACGTCATAATCCATCGCCTCGCGGGGCTCTAAATCGACTTCGCTCATCTGCGTCTCCAGAACGGCGCCGGATGATGCGGTCCGGCAAAACTTTGGTTGCATTCTTCTTAGCGCGCCTGACGGCCCTGTCCACAGGGCAAACGGACAATGCGCGCTAATAGTTTATATATGAACTATTGCGATCGCAACAGGGCAAAGTTACAAGAGTCCATGATCGACGCGAACGCCATGGACCGGGACAGTTTGGCGGCGCTTTTGCGCTGGTACGCCGCGATGGGCGTCGATTGCGCGGTCGCCGAGACGCCGGTCGATCGTTTCGCGCAATCGCGCGCTGCCGCCGCCCGCGCCGCAACCCCAGGAAACCGCGTCGCCCCCGGATGCCGACGAGGCGCCGTTCGATTCTCCGCCGCGCCGCGCGCCTGTCGCCCGTCCGACCGCGCCGCCTGTCCATCCGTGCGCCAGAACCCCGCGCGCCAGAGCCCCGCGCCACGGAGCCCCGCGCCTTGCCGCCTGCGGCCGGGCTTTCCCATGATTCCGCCGCCGCCAGCGCGCGCGAACAGGCGGCGAGCGCCCGCACGCTCGACGAATTGCGCGAAAAACTCGCCGGCCTTCGACGGCTGCGCGCTGAAACATTCGGCGACGCAGCTGGTTTTCGCCGATGGCGCGCCCGACGCGCGAATCATGATCGTGGGCGAGGGGCCGGGCGCGGAGGAGGATCGCATGGGCCGCCCCTTTGTCGGCCGCGCCGGGCAATTGCTCGACAAGATGCTCGCCGCCATCGGCCTCGATCGCACCAAGGTCTATATCGCCAATGTCGTGCCGTGGCGCCCGCCCGGCAACCGCACGCCGACGCCGCAGGAACTGGCGTTGTGCCTGCCCTTCATCCGCCGCCAGATCGAACTGGTCTCGCCGGATTTCCTCGTTCTGCTCGGCGCCTCGGCGGCGCAGACCCTGCTCGAAGAGAAAGAAGGCATCATGCGGTTGCGCGGCCATTGGCGCGACTATCGCTGCGGCGACAAGATCGTTCCCGCCCTTCCCATGCTGCACCCGGCCTATCTGTTGCGCGTGCCGCTCAAGAAAGCCCAGGCCTGGCGCGACCTGCGCGCGCTGAAACATGCGCTCGACAAAAAGGCTTCGACCTGATGGCGGCCCATTTCGAGCTTGAGGCCGAGTTGATCGGGCAGGGGCTCTGGCCGGTCGCCGGCGTCGACGAGGTCGGGCGCGGGCCGCTCGCCGGGCCGGTTTGCGTCGCGGCGGTCATTCTCGACGCGGACGATCTCGTGCAGGGCCTCGACGATTCCAAAAAGCTGACGCGCGCGGCGGCGCGAGACGCTGTACGAAGACATTCTGGCGCGCGCCCTCGCGGTGTCGGTGACGCTGGCGCCGGCGGCGGAAATCGACGCCCTGAACATCAGGGGCGCCACGCTCGCCTGCATGAGCCGGGCGGCGCGCGGGCTTGCGATCGCGCCGCGCTTCGTCCTGGTCGACGGCCGCGACCTGCCGGTTCTGCCCTGTCCGGGTCGCGCGGTCATCGACGGCGATGCGATCAGCCTGTCGATCGCCGCCGCCTCGATCGTCGCCAAGGTGACGCGCGACCGCCTCATGGCGCGCCTCGACGCGCTGCATCCCGGCTATGGCTTCTGCGATCATGCGGGCTATGCCACGCTCGCGCATCGCACGGCGCTGATGGCGCTTGGCCCGTGCCCCGAGCATCGCCGCTCCTATGCGCCGGTGCGCGAGGCGGAACTCGGCCGGACCGAGCTGATCAGTATTTCCTTATAGAAATTAACGATTTCCGGCGCCAAAGTTCAAGCATCGCCTTCACGGCTTGTTAAAGCTTTCGGTTTCCAACGCCCTTTCGCTGCGTAAAGCTAAGATCGGATTAACAATTCCGTTCGGAAAAGAGACAACGGCCCGCGCGAAACCTAAACCCGCTCTTTACCGCGTTACGCGTAAGTTCGGCTGGTCAGTCAGTCGCGTAGTGGTTTTGAGTTCATGAGTATCCTTCGCGCCGGGACGGCCGGCCTAAAAGTCCAGAAACTTGTTTCGCGTGCTGGACTTACGCCGGTCCGCCGCCCGGATGCGGGGGGCAAGCCGCGAGCGGTCGCCGAACCGCTCGCCGACCTCAGGGTCTGGCGCCGCCGCTCGATCGCATCCTCGTCGGCGATTGCATCGAGGCCATGCGCAGCCTGCCCGAGGGCAGCGTCGACCTGATCTTCGCCGATCCGCCCTATAATCTTCAGCTCGAAGGCGGCCTGACCCGTCCCGACCAGAGCGAAGTCGACGCGGTGGACGACGACTGGGACAAATTCGCGTCCTTCGCCGATTACGACCGCTTCACCCGCGACTGGCTCGCCGCCGCGCGCCGCGCCATGAAGCCCGAGGCGACGATCTTCGTCATCGGCTCCTATCACAACATTTTCCGCGTCGGCGCGATCCTGCAGGATCTCGGCTTCTGGATCCTCAACGACATCGTCTGGCGCAAGGCCAACCCGATGCCGAACTTTCGCGGCCGGCGGTTCACCAACGCCCACGAGACCATGATCTGGGCCTCGAAAAGCGCGGGCGTGAAATCCTACACCTTCAATTACGAGGCGCTGAAGGCCGGCAACGAAGACCGCCAGATGCGCTCGGACTGGTTCTTCCCGATCTGCACCGGGGCTGAGCGGCTGAAGGACGAAGCGGGACGCAAGACCCACCCGACCCAGAAGCCGGAGGCGCTGCTGGCCCGCATCGTCATGGCGGCCTCGAAGCCCGGCGACGTCGTGCTCGATCCCTTCTTCGGCTCCGGCACCACCGGAGCGGTCGCGAAGAAACTCGGCCGCCATTTCATCGGCTGCGAGCGCGACCCGGATTACATCGCCGCCGCGACGACGCGAATCGCGGCGGTCGAGCCCTTGCCCGAGGCGGCCTTCACGACGCCGGTCAGCAAGAGGCAGGAAAAGCGCGTCGCCTTCGCCAGCCTCATCGAGGCCGGCATGATCGCGCCGGGCGCGGTGCTGGTGGACGAGAAGCGGCGCTGGCGCGCATTGGTGCGCGCCGACGGCGCCGTGGCGCTGGGCGACATCGTCGGCTCGATCCACAAGATCGGCGCGCTGGCCCAGGGCCTTCCCGCCTGCAACGGCTGGACCTTCTGGCGCTGCGAACGCGACGGCGCCTCGATCCTGATCGACGATCTGCGCGCGGAATTCCGCGCGCGCGGGGGCGAAGCCGACGAAGGGTGAGGCGTCGTCGCACGACTTCGGGCAGGATCGACGCTCATGTGGCCGGCAACCTCCGCAATGCATTGGCGTGGACGGCGAAGCTTCCCGCTTGAAAAACTGCGCCGGAGATTGCGCGATCGCCTTCGTGATGGCCGCGTTCCGCCGCATCTCGAACAGCCCATCCGCGAATTTGAACGAGATGGCTATTACGTTCTCGAAGGCGCAGCCTTGGCGTTCGATCTCGACCGATTTGAGGAGGCGATTGCAAAGGCCTTCCGGGAAGGCCACGAACATCTGATCGCGCAGGATCCAAGCATCGGAAAGCCGAAGCCGGTGTCTGCCGGGATGAGCTGACACCGAATCCGCATCATCGACTCCTTCGCGGGTTTTCCCGCGGAGGAGATGGCGACCAGAATTTCGCGCGCGCGGAGATGGTGAATGGTTTCGGCGAGTCCTTCCGGCCAGCCAAAAGCGAGGGGCCGTTCGGCGTCGTCGCGGTAATGCTCTGCGATTTGGCCGCGCGAGAGCGTATTGTCGAGGTCGAAAATGACCAGTTTGACCTGATCGACTTGTCGAACGGTGCGCACGATCGCCACAATATTCTTCCAGATCAAATGATAGAACTCGTTGAATAAACTGGGACGAAACTCGTTGATCCTCAGCTATTCAAAGTAAATAAAGACGGGTGAAGCGGGTGTTTCGGTCCATTCTCCCGAAAAAGCCGAGCTATGAGAAAAAATATGGTACCGAGATATGCGCTTTGCCAATGTTGTTGGCCAAGGCATCCTGATCGATGAGATAGACGTTGTTGCGCTCGGCGATCCGAATAGCCAGATGCTCGTTCAGGCGCCGCACGATATAGGCGAGGTCGCGGTCGGTTCCCACGTCCTTCAGGGAGGCGACGACGGCGGTCTGCGGCGTCATGAAATTGGTGACGACGGTCAGGATGTTTTCGCGGGCGTTGTAGCGAAGCCCGGCGTCGATCATGATATCGAGGCGCTGCATCGCGTTCTCGAGCACGGAGCCGAATTCGTCACGGCTGAGGAGATCTTTGAAATTGATGACACGGTCGGTCAGCAGCGAGCGCAGCGGAATTTGCAGGAACTGAAGAGAATAGTCCAGAATTGGCGATGGAGGATTTTCCGGCAGTTCGGCAGCGTTGCTGAAAAGAATAAAATCGTAGGGAACGGAAACTTTCTGATCGATGAAATTCTGCAGGAAGGACTCGATCATGCATGAGCCGACAAACAAGACTTCGATCGGAGGCGGAGACAGCTGGAGCCGCGTCGGGAAGAGAAACTCATGATCGTCATTCGAATAGACGTCGCCGTTTGAGGTCACTTCGGGAGCTGCCGCGGACGTGGAAAGTTCTTTCACGCGATACAGGCCTAACGTCGATGCGTTAAGCGTAATCCGATATGAAGTTGTCAGGGCCTATCAAGGGGATAGCCTTCAAGTACTCTGAACGACAGAGAGTCTGCTCAAAGGGTAGCCCAGCCGCTGAGCAGGCGCAATGTCAATGACTGTCGTCCGACATTTCGTTTTTCCCAGCTTTCCCGGCTCTGCTTCCCGCGCCGCCATCTTGCCGCCAGACTTGGCTGCGATGAGACTGATATGTTTCTCCCGAGGCTCCAATGATCCGCGCCGTCCGATTCACTTCCCTGCTTTGCCTTGGCCTCGCCGCGCCGGCATGGGCGGATGGCTTGCCGTTTTTTGCCGGCGGCGACGGCGCGACGTCTCTCGCCCCGGCGGCGCCCTGGGATGCGGCCACGCCGTCCCATGACTGGAGCGGCCTGACGGTGGGGACAAGCGTGTTCGCCGGCATTGGCTCCGGTCATGGCGGCCGGAACGGCTTCGGCGGCGACGCCACTGTCGGTTATTACAAGGAGCTGGACAATAGGATCGTGATCGGCGCGCAGGCCGGAGCCGGCTATCTGCCGGGCCTCACTAAATACGGCCCGCGCGGCTATGACTTCGGACTGGCCGAGGTGAAGGTCGGCTATGACATGGGCCGGTTGATGCCTTACGTCACCTTCGGCGCCGGACTGGCGAAACCCACCAGCACGCTCAACGGCGGCCCGACCGGTTTCGGGGCGGTCAACGACATGTTTGTCGGGTCGCAGCCCTCGACCACGCTGACCACGGTCGGCGCCGGCGTCGATTACGCCGTGACGGATCACCTGACCGTGGGCGTGCAGGTCAACAGCGTGCAGCAGCGCGGCGGCTGGGGCGCGCCGCCTCTGGTTCCGCAGCCCGGAATGCCGTGAGCGGCGACGAACGGACGCCTTCCGTCGGCGGCGCGGGCCGCCTATAACACGGCATGACTGCCCTTCATCCTCATCCTCGCATCCTCGACATTCCCGTGCTCGCCGAGCGCCTGCGCTCCGGCGACCGCGCCGCGCTCGCCCGCGCCATCACTCTGGTCGAAAGCCGCAAGCCCGAGCATCAGAAACTGGCGCGCGAGCTGGTGCAGCTTCTGCTGCCCTTCACCGGCCGCGCCATGCGCGTCGGCATCACCGGCGTGCCGGGGGTCGGCAAATCGACCACCATCGACACGCTGGGGGCCAATCTCGTCGCGGCCGGGCAAAAGGTCGCGGTGCTGGCGGTCGATCCGTCGTCGGCGCGCACGGGCGGCTCGATCCTCGGCGACAAGACGCGCATGGCGCGGCTGGCCGTGGAGCGCAACGCCTTCATCCGGCCCTCGCCGTCGTCGGGCACGCTCGGCGGCGTCGCGGCCAAGACCCGCGAGACCATGCTGCTGTGCGAGGCGGCGGGCTTCGACGTGATTCTCGTCGAGACGGTCGGCGTCGGCCAGTCCGAGACGACCGTCGCCGAAATGACCGATTTCTTCCTCGTCCTGATGCTGCCCGGCGCCGGCGACGAATTGCAGGGCATCAAGAAGGGCGTGCTCGAAATCGCCGACATGATCGCCGTCAACAAGTCGGAAGGCGACAATCGCGCCCGCGCGGTGCGGGCGGCGGGCGAATATCGCGCCGCGCTGCATATCATGATGCCGGCCTCGCCGAACTGGTCGCCGCCGGTCGTCCTCGTCTCCGGCCTCGAAAACGCCGGCCTCGACGACATGTGGGCCAAGGTGGTCGAGCATCGCCAGCGGTTCGAGGCCACCGGCGAATTTGCGAAAAAGCGGCGCGACCAGCAGGTCAAATGGATGTGGACCATGCTGGAGGAATTGCTGTTCTCGCGGCTGCGCTCCGACGCGCAGGTGCGCGCGCTGCTGCCCGATCTGGAGCGCCGGGTCGCGGAAGGGTCGCTGTCGCCGACTTTGGCGGTCGAGAAAATCGCGGCGGCGCTCGGGCTATGAGCGCCTTCCCCACGCGCAAATCGCTGCTCGTCGCCGGTTTCGGCGCCTTTCCCGGCCAGCGGGTCAATCCGGCCGAAATCGTCGTCCGGCGGCTGGAGAAGGCGAAAAGCATTTTCGCGCTCGCGGGAATCGACCTTCATACCGCCGTGCTGCCGGTCGAGCGCTTCGCCTTGTCGCCGACGCTGTCGAAATTGTTCGCGTGGACAAGTCCGGACGCCGTGCTGCTGCTTGGCGTGGCCGGGCGGCGCCGGCGCCTGACGATCGAGACGCTCGCCCGCAACCGCGCCTCGATCCTGAAGCCCGATGCCGCGAAGCAGCGCGCCTATTGCCGTTTCCTCGTTCACGGCGGCCCGGAGTTTCTGAAAGCCTCCTCCGCCGCGCCCCGCCTTGCCGCGCTGGCGCGCAAAAAAGGCCTGCCGGCCTCGCTGTCGCACGACGCGGGGGATTATCTGTGCAACGAAAGCCTCTATCTTTCGCTGCTGATGGACCGCAACGCCTGTTTTCTGCATTTGCCCAACTGGCGCGGCGCGCGGCTTGAGCAAGCGACCCGCGTCATCCTGACCATGGCGAAAGATTTCGCGATCGCTTAAACACACTGGCCACGCCCTTTGACGGGTCAAAGGATGTGGCGCCCGGCGGCGTCAGCCGCCGCCGCGCCGGTCGGCGCGGATGCCAAGGGCCATTGTCAATGCCCCTTGGCATGACCTGTCGCCGATTCAAGCCGACTGGAAGCAGAATGGACCTTTCGCAAACCATCGCCGGCCTGATCGAAATCGTCTGGCTCGATTTCATCCTGTCGGGCGAGAACGCCGTCGTCTTGGCGATGGCGACGCGCGCGCTTGCCGCAGGAAAAGAAGCGGCTGGGCATCAATCTCGGCACGGTGCTGTTCATCCTGCTGCGCATCGTGCTCGCCTATGCGCTGATGGCCTGCGCGGGCGTTCCGGGCTTCGGCTTCGCCGGCGCTGCGCTGCTGCTGTGGGCGGCGCTGGCGACGGCGCATCGCGGCGAGAGCGAAAAATCGCCCAAAATCCCGCCATGTCGGGCGCTTGGCGCGGCGATGGCCGCGGTGCTCGCCTTCGACGCGCCGGTCGCGCTGCTCAACATGGTCGCGGTGCAGGGGGCGGCGTCGGGTCACAAGCCGCTCGTCATGTTCGGCCTGGCCCTGTCGATCCCGCTGCTGGCGTTCGGCTCGGCGCAATTCATCAACGTGTTGCGCAAGCCGCCGCTGCTGTGGGCGAGCGCGGGCCTGCTCGGCTGGGTCGCAGGGCGGATGGCGACCGAGGACGCTCTGGTGCGCGCGAGTGCGATGCCGCCCGAAATCATGCATGATTTCGCGCCGGCGGTCGGCGCGCTTGTCGCCGTTTTGCTGGCCTATGGCTTTTCGCGCGGGCGCAAGATCAAGCGCGTCGCGGACGAGTGACGGGCGTCAGATCGTGGCGTCCGTGCCGAGGACAATGAAAAGAGGGAGAGAAACATGCGCGCCTTTACGATGATGTTGCGCGGCGCCGCGCTCGGCGCGGGACTGTTGCTGGCGGGATCGGCCTGCGCGGCCGATATCGAAATCCAGGCGCCGTGGAGCCGGGCGACGGCCAAGGGCGCGGCCGTCGGCGGCGGCTATCTGACCATCGTCAACAAGGGCAACGGCGGCGGACCGGCTGGCGTCCGCCACGGCCGATGTCGCGGAAAAGGTCGAAATCCACGAAATGGCGATGGATAATGCGGTCATGACCATGCGGGCGCTGCCGGACGGCGTCGAGATCAAGCCCGGCGAAACCTTGACCTTCAAGCCCGGCGGACTCCACCTGATGCTGATGGGGCTGAAAAAGCCTTTGGTTCAGGGCGGCGACGTCCATGTCACGCTGAATTTCGCCAAGGCCGGCGCGATCGCCGTGACCTTGCCGGTCGGCAGCCTGGGCGCGACGGGGCCGGCGGCGCCGGCCGCCGAATTCGCCGACGATCAGCTATTGAGCGCCTGATGCCGGCGGGCGAAGCCGAATTGTTCTCGTGGCGCTTTTTCGACTTCGGCGATTGGCGGCTCGCGCTGACCTCGCCGCGCCGACGGCCGGCGTCCGTGCGTCCGGCGGGAAAGATCGCGCGATCCTTCCAGTCCCTGCCGCCGGAGCCGCTCTATGCGCGAGGCGCTCGCGGCATCGACGGCGCCGCGCCGGGCGAGCCGCCCGCGGGAGGGCTGGCTGTGTTCGACGAGGCGTGTTCGCTCGCAGGCGGCGTCCTGGTCACGGCGAGCGGCGAGATCGTCGCGGAGAGCCTGGCCGGCGCCGGACAGGCCGGGATGTTCCGGTCCCGTGCGCCGCGAGGGCGACGGCGGCGTCAGCGCGCGAATCTGGCCGCTGACGCCGATGCCGCGCCTCGCCGGCGATTACATTTTTTTGCGCGAGGCTGGAGACGGCGATTACCGCGCCTGGCTGATCGACCTGCTGCCGCGCATCGCCGTCGCCGCGCAATTCTGCGACCTGTCGCGGTTCAGGATCGCCGTTTCGCGCCCCTCGGCCGCGATGGCGCCGATCATCCGCGACAGTCTCGGCCTGTTCGGAATTCGCCCCGAGCAGATTGTCCCGATCGGCGCGCGGCCGAGCTTTTTCCAGCGGCTGGTCTATCCGCTGCCGGTCGCGAACGGGGCCTGCGCCAAATCGCCGCGCGCGATCGAGGTGCTGGAGTTCCTGCCCGCGCGTTTTCCCTCCGCTCCGGAGGCGCCGAAGCGGATTTATGTCAGCAGCGAGAGGGCCGATGACGCGACGATTCTCGAACTCGCTTCGGCCGCTCGGCTTCACGGCGCTCGATCCCGCGCGGATGAGTTTTGTGGAACAGGTTCGCGCCTTTTCGCAGGCGGAAGCGATTGTCGGCGGCTGCGGCCCGGGACTGGCCAATGCCGTTTTCGCGCCGCGCGGCGTGCGGGTGCTGGCGTTGACCGCGCCGGGCGGCGACGAGGATTTTTTTGCGGACCTGATCGATTTGAAGCAGGGCCGGTTCGGCTCCCTTCGCGGCGGCGTTTCGCTCGATCGCGCGGCCTTCAAAAGCCTGCTCGACGACCTCACGCGCTGACGGCGCGCTCACATCTGCGAAAGCCGGGCGAGTTTTGCGCCCGCCGCATCGAGAATCTCCGTGAAGCGGTCCGACAGCAGGAAGGCCAGTTCCGCCTCGCGCGAATCGGTGACCGGGTCGAGCCGCGCCAGTTCGTCGTCGACATGGCCGGGATGGCACATGATGAGCGGCCTTGCGCCCGGCGCGCGCAGAAAACTCGCGAAATCGGCGGAATAGTCGGCTTTGGCGTCGAAATCGGAAAAGCCGGAAAAGCCGTCGTTGAGGGTAAAGCCCGCCGCGCGCGCCTTGGCGCGGAAGCCGCGCGCCAGAGCCGCCACGGTCAGGGCCTTGCCCCAATGTCTTCCGCGCGAAAACATGCGCTTCGGCCGGTCGGCGCTGTCGCGCAGCCAGGCTTTTCCCGCCAGCCCGCGCGCGGACAGCTCCGCGATCAGGTCGTCGGCGATTCCCGGCAGGACATGGACATGCTGGTGGCCGTCGACATAATCCGGCGGCGCGCCGAACGCCTCGCTCGAAGGCGTCGAGCTGGCGGCGCAATTCGTCGCGGATCTCCTGGCGCGGCAGCGCCCCGCGCCAGGCGGCGGGGACGATGGCGTTCATCGCCGGAAACGCCCCGTCCGGCGCAAAGGACGGCATCGCGCCGAGCGGGCCGCCCAGCGTCAGGTTGAAATGCAGGCCGAGATCGGCGTCCGGCGCCAGAGCGCGGAAGGCGCGCGCCGCCTCCGGCCAGTTCGCCTGCGTGGTCATGGCGGAGGTCGCGGTGAGCCGCCCGGCCGCGAGGGCTTCGAGAATGCCGCGCGTGACGGCGGGCGACAAAGCGAAATCGTCGGCGCAGAGCGCGAATTTTGGCGAGGAGGAGAATTTTGGCGAGATCGCCAGGACATTGGCCCGGCTTTCAGACGCAAATTTGCCCCTTTCTTGCGCATTTTTGCGCCGCGGCCTAGATATTCCTGCGAACGTGCCGCTGCGGTCCCGCGCGCCCGGCGACGAAAAGGACGAAACTTCCAATGGCTGACCGACGAAGCGTCGCTGCGCCGGAGCTCACGATCATCGTTCCGGTGTTCAACGAGAGCGGAAACCTGCGTCCGCTCGTCGCGCGGCTCATTCCGGCGCTGGCCTGTGTCGAGAGTTTCGAGATCGTCGTCGTCGACGACGGCTCGGGCGACGATACGATCGAGGTGCTGCGGGCCCTCAACGCCGAGGATTCGCGGGTCCGGGCCATTTCCTTCTCGCGCAATTTCGGCAAGGAGATCGCCATCGCGGCCGGCGTGGACGCGGCGCGCGGGCGCGGCGCGGTCATCATGGACGCCGATCTCCAGCATCCGCCCGAAGTCATCGCCGAATTCGTCGCCAAATGGCGGCAGGGCTATCAGAACATCTATGGCGTCAGGCGAAGCCGCGAAACCGACACGCCGGCGCGCCGCTGGCTCACGGGGCATTTCTATCGTCTTTTTGGCGCTCTCGGCGAGATCAACCTGCCCGAGGGCGCGGGCGATTTCCGCCTGCTCGACCGCGTCGCGCTCGACGCGCTCAAGGGATTGCGCGAACGGGCGCGCTTCTCCAAGGGCCTCTATGCCTGGATCGGGTTCAAATCCGTCGGCGTGCCCTTCGAGATCGCGGAGCGTCATTCCGGCGACTCGAAATTCTCCTATCGCAAGCTGACGCGTTTCGCCTTCGACGGCATCGTCTCCTTCACCACCGTGCCCTTGAAGGTCTGGACCTATGTCGGCACGGTCATCGCCGCTTTCGCTTTGGTCAACGCCGTCTATTATATCCTCGAGACCCTGATCTGGGGCGTTTCCGTGCCGGGTTTCGCCTCGCTGATCGTCTCGATCACGTTCTTTGCCGGCGTCCAGCTGATATCGCTGGGCGTTCTCGGCGAATATATCGGCCGCATCTTCGCCGAGGTGAAAGGCCGCCCGCTCTATGTCGTCGCCGAGAAAATCGACGGCGTGACGCCGGCGGCCTCGCCCAAGGACGGCGAAACAGCGTAAAGAGATACACTCACCTGGAATTGACGGCCGCTCATGTACAGAAGTTTTCTCTCGGTCAGCGGGTTCACCCTGCTCTCCCGGCTGACCGGATTTCTGCGCGACGTCATGCTCAGCGGCATGGTCGGCGCCGGGATGCTGGGCGACGCGCTCGCCGTCGCGCTGCGCCTGCCCAATCATTTCCGCGCCATTTTCGGGGAAGGGGCGTTCAACGCCGCCTATGTTCCGACCTATCTGCGCGTCTACGAAAAATCCGACATCTGGTCGGCGCGCCATTTCGCCAACCAGATCTTCACTCTGCTGCTGATTTCGCAGATCGTGATCCTGGCGCTTGGCTGGCTGTTCATGCCGGGCTTCATCCACCTGCTGGCGCCGGGCTTTGCCGCCGACCCGGCCAAATTCGACCTCGCCGTCAGCCTCACCCGCATCACCTTTCCCTATCTGTTTTGCGTGACGCTCGTCACCATGCATTCGGCCACGCTGAACGCGCATGGCAAATTCGCCGTGGCGGCCTTCGCGCCGGTGCTGCTCAATATCGTCACGATGGCGTTCCTGGCCGTCGCCTTTCTGTTTCCCAACGCGGCCTATGCGGCGGCGGCGGGCGTGACGGCCTCTGGCGTCGCCCAGCTTGTCCTGCTGATGGTCGCCGCGCGACGCCAGAATCTGATGGAGACGGTCGCGCGGCCGACGCTGACCGCGGATGTGCGCAGCTTCTTCCGCATGTTCGGTCCCGCCGTGATCGGCTCGTCCGGCGTGCAGATCGCCATGTTCGCCGACACGATCATCGGCTCGCTGCTGCACACCGGCGGCATGTCGTCGCTCTATTACGCCGAGCGGCTCTATCAATTGCCGATCGGCCTCGTCGGCGTGGCGGCGGGCACGGTGCTGCTGCCCGAGATGAGCCGCTGCTTTGCGCGCGAGGACTGGGAGGGCGCCTTCACCGCCCAGAACCGGACGCTCGCCATGACCGTCGTGCTGACGGCGCCTTTCGTCGTCGCCTTCATGGTCATTCCCGACGTCATCGTGCGCGCCCTGTTCCAGCATGGCGCCTTTCACGAGGGCGACACCGTCGCGACGGCGGCGGTGTTGCGCGCCTATGGCTCCGGCCTGCTGGCGATGATCGCGATCAACGCCCTGCGCTCTGGCTTTCAGGCGATGGGCGACACCAAGACGCCGATGCTGGTGTCGCTCGGCGCGCTGGCCATCAACCTCCTGCTGAAAATCCTGCTCTACAAGCCTCTGGGCGCGGTCGGCATCGCGCTGGCGACCTCGGCCAACGCCTGGATCAATCTCGCGCTGCTGATGGTCATCGGCCTGCGCCGCTACCTGTTCCAGCCGGATGACATCCTGAAAGGCGTGGCCTTGGCGGCGGTCGACGGCGGCGGTGGTGCTGGCCAATATCGCGCTCTGGCTGCAGGCGCCCTTCACGGCGCTCGGCGGCAGCCTCGGCATTGTCGGCAGCCTGATCGCGCTCGCCTGCTTCGGCCTGATCGGACTGCTGGTCTATGGCGGCGCCATGATCGGCGGCTGCCGCGCGCTCGGCGTCACCGCCGCGCAGATGGGCCTCTCCCGGCTGGCGCGCAAGAAGAGCTGACGGCCAGTCTCCTGCGGGAACCAACCGGAATTGCCCGCGTCATCCCCAATGGCGGTCAAACGCCGACGGCGCATTTCGAAACGCGCGAGCTGACCTGATGACGACGAACGCGATGACTTGGGGCATAGCGGGGCTTGCGACGGCGGGCGTCATCATTCGCCCCTTTTCCTGGCCCGAGGCCGTCTGGGCGGTGGCGGGCGCGGTCCTGCTCGTCGCGCTCGGCCTGATGCCGGTCGGGGCGGCCTGGGCTGGAATTGCCGGGGCGCCGACGTCTACATGTTCCTGACCGGCATGATGATGCTGTCGGAACTGGCGCGAAGCGAGGGGCTGTTCGATTTTCTCGCCGGCGAGGCGACCCGGTTTTCGAGGGGCTCGACGAGCCGGCTTTTCTTGCTCGTCTATCTGGTCGGCGTGGTGGTGACGGTCTTTTTGTCGAACGACGCGACGGCGGTCGTTCTGACTCCCGCTGTCTTCGCGGCGACACAGGCCGCGAAAATCGACAAGCCGTTGCCCTATCTTTTCATCTGCGCCTTCGTGGCCAACGCCGCCAGCTTTGTCCTGCCGATCTCCAATCCGGCCAATCTCGTTGTCTTCGGCGGCGGCATGCCGCCGCTGCATGACTGGCTCCGGATGTTTGCCTTGCCCTCGCTCGCCGCGATTGTCGTGACCTTTGCCGTTCTGCGTTTCCGGCTGCGCCACGATCTCGGCGGGACGGTGGCGGCGCCCGACGACCGTCCCGCTCTGGCAGGTTGCGGCAAGATCGCGGCGGCCGGCATCATCGTGGCGGCCGTCGGACTGATCGTTTCCTCGGCGCTCGGCCATGAGCTCGGCGCGCCGACCCTGATCGCGGGGCTTCTGACCTGCGCGCTGGTCCTGCTGATCCAGCGCGCGAGCCCTTTGCCGCTGATCCGCGAGATTTCGTGGGGCGTGCTGCCGCTCGTCGCCGGACTTTTCATTTTCGTCCAGGCGCTCGACCTGACCGGCGTGACCGCGAGCCTCGCCGGGCTTCTGAAAAGCGCGGCGCAGACTCCGGTCTGGGGCGCGGCGGCGGGAGGGGGCGTCGTCGCCTTCGCCAGCAATCTCGTCAACAATTTGCCCGCGGGCCTTGTCGCGGCCAGCGCGGCGCATCAGGCGGCGAGCCCGGCCGACATGACGGCGGCGATCCTGATCGGCGTCGATCTCGGCCCCCCCCTATTGATGAGCTTGTTCCAAGCGTGGCAGCAATGGTCGACGACGTCGTCGTAGGATTTGAACACGCGGTTCGACAACCAGTTGTCGCGCATGAACTGCCAGACATTCTCGGTGGGGTTCAGCTCCGGACATTTGGCGGCAACGGCAGATGGTGATGTTGCGGGAACGTCGAGCTTGTCGGTGGTGTGCCAACCTGCTTGTCGGGAGCAGACGGCGTGCCCTCCGGCGCGACTTCTTGCGTTTCCTCCAGTGGGTTCTAGCGACGTGTTGCACTTGGCGTTAAGCCCGGCGCCCTTGCCCTCCTTGGACTTGCACCGTTGCCGGCGGTGCGCTGATCGTGAGGCGCGCTGGGCGCGTTCCCTTCTTGCCCAACGGCGTGTGATCTTGTTTTTCTGACCGATGCGGCCGTCCTCGACCAGATTTCTATTCTTTCGCGGCGACGCCTTTTTCGCGCGCGATTTCCTCCAGGCGCGCGGGGAGACTTTTTTAATCCTCGATCACGCCCTCGGCCTGGGCGTGATGCTTGGGGCGCGCCGATAGCTTGCGGTCCCCAATCTGTCTGTGACGGGCTCGCTGGCCACGATTCTCTGGCTGACGGCGCTGCGCCGCGAAAAGCAGAATGTCAGCGCCAGGGATTTTCTCCTGCTGGGCGCGATCGCGATGCCGCCGGCGCTCCTGCTGTCCCTGGCCGCGCTTCTGCTCTGACATTCGCAAATCAAGGGGGGCTCAAAGATGCAGATTCTTTCTTCCGCCTGGCTCTATCCGATCATTGTCGTCGCCGGCGCCCTTCAGGCCTGCGGGCCCCCGATGAACGGCGCGCTACGCGTCGCGCTCGTCAATCCCTGGCTCGCCAGCCTCGTCTCGTTCCTGCCGATCGTGGCTTTGCTGGGCTGCCTCGTCCTGTGCCTGCCACAGCCGCTGCCAACGGCCGAAGGCGTCGCAAAAATGCCCTGGTGGGCGCCGCTCGGCGGGGTCATCGGGGCTTTCGCCGTGGTGGCCGGGCTCATGTTCGTCGACAAGGTCGGCGCCGGCGCCTTCGCCGGACTGACGATCACCGCCAATTTTCTGATGTCGCTGCTGATCGACAAATATGGCTGGTTCGGGATGCCGGTCCATGAGCTGAACGGCGGCCGGTTGCTGGGCAGCGCGCTGATGGTCGCCGGCATCGCGCTGATCACCCGCTTCTAAAAAGTCCTCAGCGCAGATCGACGATCGCCTGGCGTCGCGGGGCGAAATTTGTGGGCTCGGCGGCGGCGTAGCGCGACGGGCGCGTCAGGTCGATGGCGCCGTGTTTCTCGGACGTCGTCTTCATCAGGTTCTCGATCGAGCCGAGCGCCTCGGAGGACTTCTTCGACAATTGCTCGCGGACCTTCAGCGTCTGCGCGCCTTCCGCATTGGTCAGCTCGACCACCGGCGCCTGTTCGGCGGTCAGCGTCGTTCCGGGCAGGGGTTTCAGGTCGACGCCGCTATGGGCGAATTGCATGATGTCGTGCCAGGTCGCGGCGGGCAGGGTGCCGCCGGTCATCTTTTCCATCGGCAGGTCGTCGTCGTTGCCATACCAGACCACGCCGACGAAATTGCCGGAATAGCCGCAGAACCAGGCGTCCTTGTATTCGTTGGTGGTGCCGGTCTTGCCCGCGACCGGGATGCCGTCGAGCTGGGCGCGGCGGCCGGTGCCCTGCTGCACGACCTGCGTCATCATGAAAACGAGATCGTTGATGAAGCGCGGCTCGACCACCTGTTGCGGCTGCTCGCCGTCGTGATCGTGGGTGTAGATCAATTCGCCGCGGCTGTTGAAGATTTCGAGCGCGGCATAGGGCTTGATGCGCTTGCCGCCATTGGCGAAGGCCGCATAGGCGGTGGCCTGGTCCATCGGGCTGACTTCGTCGGCGCCGAGCGGCAGCGACTGGGTGTCGGGCAGCGGCGCGGTGACGCCGAGGCGGCGCGCGGTGGCGATGATGCGGGCGCGGCCCTTTTTCGGATCGCCGTCGCCGATCGCGATGGACAGGCGCACGGCGACGGTGTTCAGCGAATGGGCCAGCGCGTTCCACATCGGCATCGAGCCGCCATAGGAGCCGCCGTAATTCTTCGGGCACCAGTTGCCGAGGCAGATCGGCGCGTCGACCACCGTTGTCTGCGGCGTGAACTTGCCGCTCATCAGGGCCGTCAGATAGACGTAGGGCTTGAACGACGAGCCCGGCTGGCGCTGGGCGTCGGTGGCGCGGTTGAACTGGCTGGCGCCGTAATCGCGGCCGCCGACCAGCGCGCGCACGGCGCCGAGCGGTTCGAGCACGATGGTCGCGCCCTGCTTGGCGTGGAAGGCGCGGCCCGCTTTCGCGCAGCATTTCGTCGATTGTGGTCTCGGCCTTCTTTTGCAGGGCGGAATCGAGCGCCGTGCGCACGGTGAAGACGCGGTCCGTTCCGAGCTTGCCGGCATCGGCGAGCGCCTTGATCTCGATGAAGGCCCAGTCGAGATACCAGTCGGGCGTCGAGGCATCCGCGCCGCGATCGACCGGCGAGGCCGGATTGCGCTGGGCGTCGGCGATCTGGTTGTCGCGCAGATAGCCGGCGGCGACCATGTTGTTGAGCACGTCGTTGGCGCGGGCGCGGGCGGCGGGCAGGTTGACGTGCGGCGCGAATTTCGTCGGCGCCTTGAACAGGCCGGCGAGCATGGCCGCCTGCGCGAGGGTCACGTCCTTGACCGAGCGGCCGAAATAGAATTGCGACGCCGCCTGGATGCCGAACGTGCCGCCGCCCATATAGGCGCGGTCGAGATAGAGCTGGAGGATCTGCTTCTTGCTCAGGTGCGATTCCAGCCAGAACGCGAAGAAGGCCTCGTTGATCTTGCGCGTCAGGGTGCGCTCGTTCGAGAGGAACAGGTTTTTCGCCAATTGCTGGGTCAGGGTCGAGCCGCCCTGCACCACGCCGGACGAGCGGGCGTTGACGGTCAGCGCGCGGCCGAGGCCGATGGGATCGACGCCCCAATGGTCGTAGAAGCGGCGGTCCTCGGTCGAGAGCACCGCCTGGACGACATAATCGGGATATTGATCGAGCGTCACCGCGTCGTCGTGGAGAATGCCGCGCCGCCCGACCTCCTTGCCGAAGCGGTCCTGGAACGTGACGGCGAGATCGGTCTTTTTCAGCCAGTCGCCCGAGGCGGTGAGGCGGAACGCAGGCTGCGCCAGCACGACCAGGACGAGGCCGCCGAACACGCCCAGCGTCAGGCCCTCGCAGGCGAGTTCGACCACGACGCGCGAGGCGCCGCGCACGTGAAAGCGCTCCATGAAGCCGGCGAAATCGCGCCATAGCTCGCCGGTTTCGACGCTCAGCGAAAAGAACGTGCTGTCGATCCAGGAATTGAAGCCGAGCAGACCGTTGCGCAGGGCGCGGAACCATCCGGCTTTGCGAAAATCATAGGCCAAGGCGAATGAAGCTCCGTTCCGGTCCTTGCTGCTGCGCGTCGCGAGTCGCACTCCGCCGGTCTTGACAGGTCTCGCGCGCCAGCGCCTTAACATTGTCTTAACGCTAACGATCTTCAAGCGCAAAACCCGCGCCAGCGGCAAATGCGCCATTTCGAAACAGGCCATGACGGACGAGAAAAAAGCCAGAGCCGCAAACCCTGCCAAACAGCCGTTCTGGCGGGGCCGCGCGCTCGGCGATTTTTCCAAGGCGGAATGGGAAAGCCTGTGCGACGGCTGTGGACGCTGCTGCCTGGTCAAGCTCGAGGACGAGGACACTGGCGAAATTCATTTCACCGACGTCGGCTGCCGCCTGCTCGATCCCGCGACGGCGCGCTGTTCCGATTACGGACATCGCTCGCGGCGGGTGAAGGACTGCATCCGCCTGACGCCCGACAGCGCCGCGGCGCTGACCTGGCTGCCGCCGACCTGCGCCTATCGGCTGCTTGCCCATGGCGAGGACCTGCCCGACTGGCATCCTTTGGTCAGTGGGCGGCCGGAGAGCGTGATCGAGGCCGGAATTTCGGTGCTGGGGCGCGTTTCCGCGCTGGAGGACGAACTCAGCGTCGACGAGATTGTCGACCGGATCGTCGCGTGGCCGGCCAAGGTTCCCAAGGCGGCCAAGCCGGACAGGAAAAGCCGGGCGAAAGCCAAGCCTTGAAGCCAAGCCTTAACAGAAGCCTGCCCGTTAACCTGCGCTTAAGGCCCGAAACGGGATTTCGCGCTCAGGACGGGAATGAGACCTGAACGAATCACTGACCTGCGCGCTTTTCGGGTTTGTTCTCGCCTGAACAAAGTCTTGCTCTCGGTGTCACGCGCGGCGCCCCAAATCGGGATCGGCGGAATTTTGCGCGAACGAAACAGGCGCGAATCGGCTTTGCGCTCACTTTCCCGGTTTGTTCGTTGCTAGACCCTCGTCGCCAGCCAGATCATGTGCCGCGCGCCGCGCGCGCGTCCGGCGCGCACCGGGCGTTCCTCGACTTCGAAGCCCGCCTTGCGCAATCGCCTCGTGAAGCTTTCGTCCGGGCCGGACGACCAGACCGCCAGCACCCCGCCGGGCTTGAGCGCCGCGCGGGCGGCGGCGAGGCCCGGGCCGTCATAAAGGCGGTCGTTGGCGCTCAACGTCAGGCCGTCGGGGCCGTTGTCCACGTCGAGCAGGATGGCGTCGTAGGCGCCGGCGCGCGCGCGGATGATGTCGCCGACGTCGCCTTCCGTGATCGTGACGCGCGGATCGTCGAGGCAGCCGCGAAAGACTTCGGCCATCGGCCCGCGCGCCCAGGCGACGACGGCGGGAACGAGTTCCGCCACCTCGACCTGCGCCGGAGCCGTCGAGCGCCGCCAAGGCCGCGCGCAGGGTAAAGCCCATGCCGAGGCCGCCGATCAGGATTTTCGGCGCGGGACGCTGGCCGATCTTCGCGAGGCTCAGCGTCGCCAGCGCCTCTTCGGAGCCGCTGAGGCGTGAATTCATCAACTCGTTGTCGCCGAGCATGATCGAAAATTCGCCGCCGCGCCGCTTGAGCCGCAGCGTCGCCGCCGCCGGGAATTTGCGCGGTGTCGAGGAGAATCCAGGGAAGCAAGGCGGCGCCTTCGGGCGTTGGTCGTTAACAAATTCCGCGTCGCGCCGCGGCGGCGGCGGCCCGAAACGGGAAACGCCGATCAGGACGCGAACGAAACGGGCGCGAATCGGCGTCGCGCCCGTGTTCTGCTTTTCTTCACGTTATATCAATTGCCCCTCGCATCAGCTCGGCGGCGCAGTCGCGCGCTGAGTACGCTTCGACAGGCTGCCGCCCGTCGGCCTAAGTTCAATCCGCCAGCGCCGTCAAAATCCGCGCCCAGCTGCGCGCGCCTTTCTGGAACGACGACAGTTCGTATTTCTCGTTGGGCGAATGGATGCGGTCGTCGTCGAGGCCGAAGCCGACCATCAGCGAATCCATCTTCAGCTCGCGCTTGAACAGCCCGACGATCGGAATCGAGCCGCCCGAGGCCGCCAGCACGGCCGGCTTGCCCCATTCCGCCTCAAGCGCGCGGCCGGCGCGCGCAATGGCTTCCGAGCGGAAGGGCAGGGAGAGCGCGGGGCTGGCGCCGTGGCTCAGGAACTCCACTTCGCAATCCTCGGGCAGGCAGGAGCGCACATAGGCGCGGAAGGCATCGAGGATCGCCTGCGGGTTCTGCTTGCCGACGAGGCGGAAGGAGAATTTGGCGCTGGCTTGCGCCGGCAGCACGGTTTTCGAGCCCTGCCCGGTATAGCCGCCGATGATGCCGTTGACGTCGCAGGTCGGCCGCGCCCAGATCTGCTCCAGCACGGAATAATCGGCTTCGCCGGCGGGAGCCGACAGGCCGACCTCGCCCAGAAAAGCCTTCTCGTTGAAGTCCAGCCCCGCCCATTGTTCCTTGATCTCGGGCGGCAGTTCGGGAACGTCCTCGTAGAAGTCGGGCAAGGTGATGCGGCCGTTCTCGTCATGCAGGCCGGCGATGATCCGTGACAGCACGTGGATCGGATTGACCGCAGGGCCGCCGAACATGCCGGAATGCAGGTCGCGGCTGGCGCCCTTGACGATCACTTCCTCCAAAGCGAGGCCGCGCAACATGCAGGTGATGAGAGGCGTGTCGCGATTCCACATGTTGGTGTCGCAGACCAGCATGATGTCCGCCTTCAGCTCCTTGCCGTTTTCGGCGAGGAAGGCGGGCAGCGAGGTCGAGCCGGATTCCTCCTCGCCCTCGAACAGGATCGTGACATGGCACGGCAACCCGCCGTTTGCGCGCAGAGCGCGACAGGCTTCGAGGAAGGTCATCAGCTGGCCCTTGTCGTCGGCCGCGCCGCGCGCCACGATCTGCCTGCGGTCCGGCTCCGCTTCGACGAGGGCGGGCGTGAAGGGATCGGCTTTCCACAAATCAAGCGGATCGACCGGCTGCACGTCGTAATGGCCATAGAACAGCACATGCGGCGCATCCGGGCGGGCCGCCTTGGCCTTGGCGACGACCATCGGGTGGCCCGCGGTCGGCCGCGACGAGGCCTCGAAGCCAAGCTCCGTCAATTGTCCGACCAGCCAGCCGGCGGCGGCCGCGCAGTCCGGCGCATAGGCCGGATCGGTGGAAATGGATTTATAGCGCAACAGCGCGAACAGGCGGTCGAGCGCGCCCTCGCGGTCGGCGTCGAGCGCGGCGAGCGCTTTATCGAGATTGGACATGTCGGCTCCTGCCTTATTCGAGATATAAAATAACAGCGCGCCGGGAGCGCGTCACGTGTCGGGAGGTCGGGGTGATGGTTGAAATTCCCAGTGGCTGGACCGGAGACGACAAGCGGATCGCGAAAGTCTTCAAATTCTTCGCTTTCGCCGAGGCTCTGGCCTTCATGGTCGAGGTGGGGCTCTATTGCGAGCGCGCCGACCATCATCCGGAATG
This sequence comes from uncultured Alphaproteobacteria bacterium, assembly GCA_963811975.1. GTDB lineage: Bacteria > Pseudomonadota > Alphaproteobacteria > Rhizobiales > Beijerinckiaceae > Rhodoblastus. The sequence goes on along the minus strand of CAWETR010000014.1, from coordinate 148,063 downwards.
GAAAAACATCTACAATCGCGTCTGGGTCGAGCTGACCACCCATGACGAGGGTGGCGTCACCGAAAAGGATCTCGCGCTCGCCGCCCATATGGACGCGGTGTTTTCGCGAGGTCGCTGATCACTCCGCTGCGCTGATCGCGGCGAGGCGGTTGCGCGCCTGTTCGCGCGGGCCGGGCAGATGGATGCGGACCTTCGCGCCCTGGCCCGGCGCGGATTCCACGCTGCAGCTCGCCGCCATGCAGCTCGACCAGCGAGCGGGCGATGGCGAGGCCGAGGCCGGGGCCCTTCATGCCGTCCTGCATCAGCGGCGAAATCTGCTCGAACGGCCGGCAGACCAGCGCGAGATCGTCCTCGCTCATGCCGCAGCCGCTGTCCTCGACGATGATGTCGTGCGCCGGTCCCTGCCGGATGGCGCGCAACCGCGACGCGGCCGCCCTCGGGCGTGAACTTGATGGCGTTCTTCATCAGGATGCCGATGATGCGCTTCAGCAGGTCGGGATCGGCGAAGACGCGGCTGTCGGCGGGGGCGTCGAATGTGATCGCGACGTTCTTGGCGGCGGCCTCGGCGCGGCTGGCGTCCACGGCTTCGGTCAGGGTCGGCGTCAGGTCGATCTCGTGGGCCTGCAACACCACCTGGCCCGCGTCGAGCCGCGACATTTCCAGCACGTCGCTGATGACGCCGTGCAGATATTCGCCGGACTGGCGGATGTGGTTGGCGTATTGCACATAGCGCGGATTGCCGATGTCGCCGAAGAACTGCTGCTCCATCACTTCCGCGAAGCCGATGATATGGCGTGAGCGGCGTGCGCAGCTCATGGCTCATATTGGCCAGGAAATCGGATTTGGCGCGGTTGGCGGTTTCGGCGGCGGCTTTCTGCTCGAGATAGCGCTCGGCCAGTTCGGCGAGCTGTTGCGCCTGGAACTCCAGCGTCTGGCGCGATTTGCGCAGGTCGGCGACGGTGGCCATCAGCCGCCGCTCGCTGTCGAGCAATTGCTGCTCGTGCTGCTTGAGCGCGGAAATGTCGGTGCCGACCGAGACATAGCCGCCGTCCTTGGTGCGGCGCTCGTTGATCTGGAGCCAGCGGCCGTCGGCGAGGCGGGCCTCGTAGACGCGGCCGGCGCCGTCATGGGGCGGGGCCTCGGCGGGTTCGGCTAGGCTTTGCGACTGGGCCATCGCTTTGGCATAGGGCGTGCCGGGGACGATGCATTCGGCGGGCAGGCCGTGCAGGCGCTGGAACTTGGCGTTGCACAGCACGAGGCGGTTCTGGGCGTCCCACAGCACGAAGGCTTCGGAGATGGTCTCGACCGCGTCGCGCAGGCGCAGGTCGGCGGCGGCGCTGCGCTCGGCGAGGCGCACGTGTTCGGAGACGTCCACGGCGATGCCGACGAGATGGGGCGCGCGCTCGCGGCCCTCGTGGATGACCTGGGCGCGGGCGCGCAGCCAGATCCATTCGCCATTGGCGTCGCGCAGGCGGAAGGATTGGTCGATCGAGGTCACGCGCTGCGCGGTCAGTTGCTCGGCGATCTGGCTGAGGTCGCCGTCGTCGGGATGCATGAGCTTGCGGAGGTCGCCGAACGAGAGGAATTCGCCCGTCCGCGTCATGGCGAGCATGTCGTACATGGAATCCGACCAATAGATGCGGCCGGTGGCGAGGTCCCAGTCCCACAAGCCGCAGCGCCCGCGATTGAGGGCGGCGTCGATGCGGTTGCGGATGCGGGCGCGGTCGGATTCGGCGTCGATGGCGCGGCTCGCCTGGGCGAAATAGGCGAAGGCGACGGCGGCCATGACCGAGGAGGTCAGCAGCAGCAGGATGCCGGAGCGCCAGGCGGCGGCGCGCCATTCGGACAGCGCGCTTTCGATCGGCTGGATGATCGCGAGCTGTCCGAAGGGCGCGTCGAGGTTGCGCACGGTGGCGAGCGCTTCGGTTCCGTTCGGCAAGGCGATGCGCATCGGCCCGGCCTTCTCGGCGAAGACGGTGAGCGGCTGCGACGGCCCGAGATGATTGGCGAGCGAGCCCTCGTGGATGGCGCCTTGGGGCAAGGCGGCGATGATCTGGCCGTCGGGGTCGGTGACGGCGAGGATGCGCCCGCGCGTCTGGAAGCGCGCCAGGGCGGACTCGAGGATCATGGCCGGCGGGCGCGCCCGGCGCGGCGCGGTGGGCGGCGGCGTTGAGGTCTTCGGCGGCGAGGCGGCCGACCATCTCCATTTCGGTCAGCGCGTCGGGCACGACCTTGTCGTAGCTCTGCATGGCGACCTGGGCCGCTACGCCGAACAGGGTCAGCAGAAAGAGCACGATCATCGCCGGCACGGCGCTGTGGAGCAGCGGCTCCAGCCGCTCTTTCGGCGTGAGCGGCGCCATCGGCGCCCCGGCGTCGTCGGCCGGTCGTCGAATGGGCGCTGGCCTGAGGGAAGAGGGGAGTCACAATGGCGGAGGTCACATGGGCGGAAGTCACTATGGGCGCCGCCGTCCTGCGGACGAGGGGCGCCCGCCGATTTCCAGGGAATGTTGTGCGGCGGCGATGCATCAAGACATAATGAGGCATCGGCTGCGTTTGCACGCGCCATGACACGCTCCCACTGAGATGAAAATTGGCGATCCGGAGCTTTACGGCGACGCCTCCGAATCACCTTCATTCGAATCCCAACGGGTCTTTTTGTCCAGCCTAAATTTTCGTTAATGAATCCAATTTTTGCCGGAAAATTGCGGCGGACGGCGGCGGCGAAAGCTCCGGCCGGCTCCGGCGTCTCCGCGCGGCGGAGAGATTAAAAATAAAATAAAACAATCGGTTGGTTCCACAAATCCCGTCGCCGGGAGTCCGCGCCTCAAGGCTGCCTCTGTTTTTTGCGCGGCGCGGGAAATCGGGCGAAAATGGAGCGGAAACAAGGCGAAGCCGCCTGTCCGGGCTGTCCGGAAAGGCGGCTTCGCGAGCTTGCGCCAGGCTGGGATCGAAGCGTCAGGCCAGGGCGCGGGCGACGATGTCGCGGACGTCCGGCGACAGCGTTTCATGCGCCGCGACGCTCTCCAGCGCCTCGCGGGCCAGCGCGCGGCGTCCCGTTTCCAGGTTGCGCCAGGACCGGAACGCCAGGAGCAGCCGCGCCGCGACCTGCGGGTTGATCTCGTCGAGCTTAAGCGCCGTTTCGGCGACGAAGCGATAGCCCTCGCCGTCGGCGGCGTTGAAGCCGGTCGGATTGCCGTTGGCGAAGGCGCCGATCAGCGCCCGCACGCGATTGGGATTGGAGAGGCTGAAGGCGTGATTGTGCATCAGGCGCTTCACGCGGGCGAGCGTTTCCGGCTCCGGGATCATCGCCTGGAGCGAGAACCATTTGTCGAGGATGAGCGGCTCGCTGGCGCGCGAGCGGAAGAAGGAATCGAGCGCCCGCTCGCGCTGCGCCGTGGCGTGGGCCGACAGGACCGCAAGCGCGGCCATCTGGTCGGTCATGTTGGCGCCGGTCTGGAACTGGCGCATGGCGATCTCGGAGCCGTCGGCCGGAGCGCCGGCGGCATAGAGGTCGAGGCAGGCGTTGCGCAGCGCGCGGCGGCCGGCGCTGGCGGCGTCGGGCGAATAGGGCTCGTCCGACGTCAGTTTGTCATAGACGGCGAGCAGGCGCTGGCCGAGCAGCTTGCCGATGTCGGCGCGCAGCTCCCGGCGCGCCATGAAGATGGCGTCGGGATCGACATCCGTGCCGATGTCGCGGGCGATGTCGGCTTCGCTCGGGCAGGGCCGCCATCTGCGCGGCGAAGGCCGGGTCGGCTTCGCCCGCCTCGATCGCCGCGCCGAGCGCCTCGGCGAAATCCGGGTTGAATTCGGGCAATTCGCCGGCGCGGATCAACTGGGTCGAGCGGATCATCAGCCGCGTGGCGAAGCTCTGGGCGGCCTGCCAGCGATTGAACGGGTCGCTGTCGTGGGCCATCATCAGCAGCAGATCGTCTTCGCCCAGATCGACGTCGAGGATCACGGGCGCGGAAAAGCGACGATTGAGCGACGGCACGGGCGCGCTCGGCACGTCCTTGAACACGATCCGGCGCTGCGTGTCGGCCAGTTCGAAGATCGCGAACGTGGCTTCGCGCTGGCTCGCCGCATTGTCCTGGACCAGCGGGATCTCCCGGCCGTCGCGGCCGATCAGGCCGAGCCGGATCGGCATCAGCAGCGGCTTCTTCTCGGGCTGGCCGGGGGTGGGCGGAACCTCCTGCGACAGGTCGAGCGTATAGGTCTTCGCCTCGGCATCGTAGGCGCCGCGCGCGGTCAGCTTCGGCGTGCCGGCCTGCCGGTACCACAGGAAGAACTGGCTCAGGTCGCGCCCGGCGCTTTCCGCGAAACAGGACAGGAAATCCTCGACCGTCGCGGCCTTGCCGTCGAAGCGCTCGAAATAGAGCGCCATGCCGTTGTGATAGGCTTCATGGCCGATCAGGCAGCGCAGCATGCGGATGATCTCGGCGCCCTTCTCATAGACGGTCGCCGTGTAGAAATTGTTGATTTCGTTGTAGCTGTCCGGGCGGACATTATGCGCCAGCGGGCCGGCGTCCTCGGGGAACTGCGACGAGCGCAGCGTACGGACATTGGCGATGCGGCCGACCGCGCGCGAACGCTGGTCGGCGGTGAATTCCTGGTCGCGATAGACGGTCAGGCCTTCCTTGAGGCAAAGCTGGAACCAGTCGCGGCAGGTGATGCGGTTGCCGGTCCAGTTGTGGAAATATTCATGCGCGACCACGGTCTCGATGCCGGCGTAATCGTTGTCGGTCGCGGTTTCCTGGACGGCCAGGATGTATTTGTCGTTGAAGATGTTGAGGCCCTTGTTCTCCATCGCGCCCATGTTGAAATCGGGCACGGCGACGATGTTGAACACGTCGAGGTCATATTCGCGGCCATAGACGAATTCGTCCCAGCGCATGGCGTGGATCAGGCTCTCCATCGCGTAATGGGCGCGGTGCTCCTTGCCCTTTTCGACATGGATCGCGAGCTTCACCTTGCGGCCCGACGCGGTGGTGAACTCATCCTCGATCGAGCCGAGATCGCCGCCGACGAGCGCGAACAGATAGCTCGGCTTGGGATGGGGGTCATGCCAGATCGCGTAATGGCGGCCGTTGCCGGTTTCGCCGCTCTCGACCGGATTGCCGTTGGAGAGCAGCACCGGCGCCTCGCGCTCGTCGGCCTCGATGCGCACGGTGAACACGCTCATGACGTCGGGGCGGTCGAGATAATAGGTGATGCGGCGGAAGCCCTCGGCCTCGCATTGCGTGCAATAGGCCGAGCCGGAGCGGTAGAGGCCTTCGAGCCGCGTATTGGCGGACGGGTCGAGCAGGGTCTCGACCTCCAGCGTGAAGGGCCGCGCCGGCGGGCTGGCGATGGTCAGGCGGTCGGGCGTCGCCACTTCGGAGACGGTCAGCGCCTCATTGTCGAGCTGGACGCGGAAGGGCTTGAGGTCGCCGCCGTCGAGCACGAGCGGAGCGCCCGCGGTTCCGTCCGGGTTGGGACGCAGGCTGAGCCGCGAAATGACCCGGGTCGCAATGGGATTGAGGCTGATGTCGAGATGGACCGAGTCGATCAGGTAATCCGTCGGACGATAATCGGCGAGGCGGACGGGCTGGACGTGAGCGGCTTCAGGCTTGTCGGACATGACGCCTCTTTGAGGTTTGCGGGCGCGACGGCCCGGACGCGAGCGATCCGGCGATTCCGGAGAAACGCCTTTGCGCCTTATTTAGGCCCGAGTTGCGCAAATCGCCATGCGACAAAAGAGAATATGCGCGCGCGCTTGACCCGCGCGGGACGCCCGCGACAAAAATGAGCGAATGCGACGCGCGCCAATCACACAGCTCGATGGAAACCAGCGGAGCCTTCGCTGGTTACCCTCATAAGAGGTTGCCGGGGCGCGAATGCGACGCCAGTATGAGTTCGAGGGGAGCCGATCGCGCGGCGATCGGTGGGAAAAAATGCATACGATTCGAAAAATTTGCGTCTATTGCGGCTCATCCAGGGGCGCCGACCCCGCCTTCATCAAGGCGGCCAGCCATTTCGGCCGGATTCTCGCGCAAAACGACATCGGCCTCGTCTATGGCGGCGGCGATCTCGGCCTGATGGGCGCGATCGCCCATTCCGTGCTCGGCGCGGGCGGCCATGTGACCGGGATCATCCCGCATTTCCTGCAAAAGCAGGAGAACATGCTCGAAAGCGTGCAGGAGCTCATCGTCGTCGACGACATGCACGAGCGCAAGCGGCTGATGTTCGAAAAGGCCGACGCGTTCGTCGCGCTGCCGGGGGGAATCGGCACGCTGGAGGAGCTGGTCGAGCAATTGACCTGGGTCCAGCTGCAGCGCCACGACAAGCCGGTGCTGATCGCCGATATCGCCGGGTTCTGGAAGCCGCTGCTCTCGCTGCTCGCGCACATGCGCGACCAGGGCTTCATTCGCGTGCAATCGGAGGCGCGCTATCTGATCTGCGACCAGGTCGAGGAGATCCTGCCGGCGCTGCAGGAGGCGGTCGCGCGGAAACGGGCGCCGCAGCTGTCGCTCCGCCCGGAACTCTGAATCCGCGCGTTCAGTCGTCCCAGTTGAAATCCGGGCCGATATAGCCGCGGTCGGTCATCACGACCCAGCTCTGGCCGCGGCGTTCGATCCGCTCGACCATGGCGCCGCCGGGCAGGATGTCGCCGGGCTCGACTTCCTCGATCCGGCCGCCGCCTTCGACCAAAGCGCGGCCGGGGCCGATGTCGCGCAGCACGAAGGCGCGGTAGGGCGCGGGGCGCGGCGCCGGCGCCGCCGCCTGGACCTGCGTGGGACGCGGCAGCGGCTTGGGGATCGAGGCGGTCGGAGTCTTGTCCGACGCTGTGCTCGGCCGCTTTTTCCGCCGCCTGGCTCTGGATTTTCTCGATCTTGGCCTGCAATTGCGAGGCCGCCGACGCGGCGTCGGCCTTTTCGTCGGCGAGGCCCTTCTGCAGGGAGGCGATAGTCGACTCAGCGGAGCGGGATTTCTGCGCCTGCGCCTCGAGCTTGTTCTTCAGCGTTTCGACATGGACGCGAAGCGCGGCGATTTCCTGCCGCTGCGCCTGCGCGGCGCTGAGGGCCTCCGCCGCCTTGATCTCGGCGGGATCGGGGAGGGACGGCCCGAAATAGCCGGCGATCTTGTCGGCCGCGGCCCAGCCCATGCCGAGCGTCAGCAGCAGCGCGCCGGCGGAGGCGGCGTAGAGGCGCGACTTGCGCGGGCCGCGATGGACCGGCGAGAATTCGATTTCCGGCGCCTGGCCCCAGAAGGCGTCCTGGTCAGCGTCCCGGGACGGTCCGGGAGTCCGCTGGGTCTGCGGCACAGGGTGTGACGGCGGGATCAGGTCGTTCATCGGAGGCTCCGTGCGGGTTTTCGCAACCCGCTGTTCCAGAGCCCGCATTTTCCATTGTCCGGCTTAACCCGCGATTAACGACGCCGCGATTTTCGCGCGGCGCGTTGCCGATTCGCCTCACCATCGGCCGCCGCTCTTGGCGCGGCTTATTCCGCTCCCTGTCCCGAAGCGGGCAGGCGGGCGAGCAGGGCGATCAAAGCGCGGTCCTGCGAGCAGCGCCACGCGCTCCTTGCGCTGGAGCCATTTCACGGCGTCGTCGATGGTGCGGGCGTCGCTGAGCTTGGCCACGGCCATGGCCCGCTCCGGCGTGATGTCGCCGCGCGCGCGATGCGGCGCCGGCGGCAGGAACGCCTGGTGCAGGACGCAGAACTCCGGATCGTCGTGGAGGACGCGCAACCCGTCGGCGTGGTCGTGGCCCTCGGCGGCGAGCGGTCTCGACAAGCGCGTTGGCGCGCGTCGCGATCGGCGGCGGGGTCTGCTCTTCCGGCGTCACCAGCAGGCCGGCGCGGCGCAGCGCGAAGCCGACGGATTTCAGCCCGCTCGACCAGGACAGCACGATCGCGAGGATGAGGCCGGCGATGGTGGGCGACATCCAGGCGGCGAGCGAGGGCGAGATCAGCAAGGCCGCGACCAGCGAGACGACGCCCAGGATCACATGGTCGCGATGGCGGCGCACGATGGACCGGAACGGCACCGTGCCGTCGTCGCGGCGCTGCGGCTCCCAGCCGGTGTCGAAGCCGAACAGGATGTGCAGCACGTGGCCGGCGTGGACCATCATCATGATCGGCGCCAGCAGCGCCGACATGATCGACCTCGAACAGGGTCGAGAGGACGAGGCGGATCGCGCCGCCGGCGCCGCGCCGGGTCGGGCCGTCGAACAGGGCGACGATGAGGCCGAACAGCTTGGGCGCGAGCAGCACCGCCATGGTGACGATGAACAGTTCGAGCGACCGCTCCGCGTCGAATCGCGGCCAGGTCGGGAACAGAGTGAAATCCTTGGAGAAATATTCCGGCCTGATGTAGCTCGCCTGCAGGACGAGCAGGATGCCGACCAGCAATTGCGCGAGCCAGAGCGGGGAGGCGACATAGCCCATGATGCCGGTGGCGAAATGCTGGCGCGTCGGCCAGACGCAGGCCCTTGGCCGGCAGGATGCGCATGTGCTGGAGATTGCCCTGGCACCAGCGCCGGTCGCGCGCCGCGACGTCGATCAGCGAGGGCGGGCTTTCCTCGTAGCGAGCCGCGGCAGCGAGGGCAGCATGTAGACCGAATAGCCGGCGCGGCGGATCAGCGCCGCCTCGACGAAATCGTGGCTCAGGACATGGCCGCCGAGCGGCGGCTTGCCGCTGAGGTGCGGCAGGCCGCAATGGGCGGCGAAGGCGGCGGTGCGGATGATCGCGTTGTGGCCCCAGTAATTGCCGTCGCGGCCCATCCAGCACGACAGGCCGTCGGCGATGATCGGGCCATAGATGCGGGCGGCGAATTGCTGCACGCGGGCGAACAGCGTGTTGCGGTTGATGATGAGCGGCAGGGTCTGGATGATGCCGGCGTCGGGATCGGCCTCCATCGCGGCGGCGAGCGTGACGATGGCGCGGCCGGTCATCAGGCTGTCGGCGTCGAGCACGACCATCTGTTCGTAGGCGCCGCCCCAGCGGGTGACGAAATCCGCGATATTGCCGGCCTTGCGCGCGGTGTTTTTCGGGCGGTGGCGGTAATAGATCCGCGCCTGCGGCCCGAGCCGGCCGCGCAAAGCGACAAAGGCGCGCTCTTCGGCGATCCAGATGTCGGGATCGGTGGTGTCGGACAGGAAGAACCAGTCGAAGGCGGCGCCGATGGCCGGTGGCCTCGACATCCTCGTAGATCGCCTGCAGCGCGCCGAACACGCGCGAGGGCGCCTCGTTGTAGATCGGCATGACGACGGCGGCGCGCGCCGCGAGCTTGTCCGGCAGGGCCGGCGGCTTGGGGCGGCACGAACAGCAGGTGCAGGAACCCGACCACGCGAGGCGGCGAACGACAGCGCGATCCACGAGAAATTGGCCAGGAACAGGAACAGCAGCGACCCATTTCAGGAAGCTGATGCCGCCGACGTCGATGACGCGGTACATTTCATAGCCGCCCCAGCCGGTCAAAGCGAGGCCGCCGCCGAAGGTCACGATCGCGCGAAAGCCAGGGCGTGCGGGCGCGATTGACGAATTTGCGGCGTTCGGTCGCGGGATCGAAGCGGAACAGTTTCTGTTCCGGCATGTCGAGCCGCGATTCCGGCGGCATGGGCCGGCGCGAAATCGGGCGGCGCCGAGGCGGCCGGCGCGGGTGAAGGGCCGGTTTCGGTTCATGGCGTCCATCGATAAAGCCAGGTTTCGGAGAGGGGCGCGCCCTGCGATTCCAGGGTCAGGCGCATTTCGCAGGCGTTTTCGTTCGCCAGGTCGATGTCGAACTGAACATAGCAGCTCTTGCGCTCCGGCGCCGGATAGGTGCGCAGGGTGACGATTTTCCCGGGGAAGACGGAAAGATTGGCCTTCAGGTCGGCGATCGCGCGCGGCATCGGCGCAGAGTGTCGCCGCGAAACTCGACCAGGAAGCGCCGCTGCTTGGCCGCGGCGCCGCGGCCGCCGCGCGAACCCGTGACCTTGGCGACCGGCGGGCGCGAGGGCGGCGACCAGCACCAGAACTGGCGATAGGCGAAATCGGCCTGCTGGCCCTTGGCGAGCGGCGTTTTCGAGCGCCAGAAGGCGATCATGTTCTGGGCGTTCTCGTTGTCCGACGGAATTTCGACCAGCTCGACCGATCCCGGGCCCCAGTCGCCGATCGGCTCGATCCAGAGCGAGGGGCGCCGCTCCCAATGCTGGGTCAGGTCGTAGAAATCGTCGAACTCGCGATTGCGCTGCAGGAAGCCGAACCCCTTGGGGTTGTTGTCGACGAATTCGGAAATCTGCAGATTGTTGCGGTTGGAGACCGGGCGCCACACCCATTCGCCGGCGCCGGTCAGCATCTGCAGGCCGGTCAACTTCCGCCGCCGGCGTCGCGGACGTCGTCGTCGCCGCGCCGGTCGAGCGGGCTGAACAGGCTGGTCGCGCTCATGGTGGCGAGGCCGAAATTGTCGACGCGCGGCGCGCGGGAACAGCGAGCATTCGATGTCGATGATGGTGGCGTCGCCGGGATGGAGCGTGAAGCGATAGGCGCCGACGACGCTTTCCGAATTCGAGCAGGGCGCTGATCGTCAGGGCGTTGGCGGCGCAGCGTGGCCTTTTCGATCCAGACCGCGCGGAAGATCGGGAATTCCTCGCCGCGCGAATCGCCGGTGCGGATCGACAGGCCGCGCGCGGTGACGCCGAGGTTCTGGCCCGGCGCCGTCGAGCGGAAGAAGCTCGCGCCCTGGAAGATGGCGAATTCGCTGCAAGTTCGCCCTGTCGCCGCGCTTGCAGCACGCGGAAGCCGGAAAAGTCGAGATTGGTCGGCGGCGGCGGGCAGGTTCACGCCGCCGAAGACGAATTTCGAGGCGTCGTAATTCAGCCGCCGCGACAGGCCGTCCTCGACCAGGTTGATCTGCATGGGCGAGGTGAAGATGAAGCCGCGATGCAGCGGCTCGATCGCGAAGCCGCTGGATCGTCGGCCCAGATCAGGCCTTCCGGCTTGGCGCGGATCGCGGCATAGGCGTCATAGCTGAGATTGGCGAGCGGAGCGGGCAGGTCGGCGGTATTGGGCGGCGCGAACGGCTTTGCCGCCAGCGCGCGGGCCAGCCTCCACGATCGAGCGTGGCGGAAGAACGGGACCGCTTCGGCGGGCGCGTCCTGCGCGAAGGCGGGGCGAATGGCGCTGGCGGCGGCGAAAGCGGCGGCGCGCCCGCCATTTGCAAAACATCCCGTCGCTTCAGCATCGGCGAGGCCGTCCGTCCATCGCATGTCATTCTGGCGCGAGACAACGCCCCAGGCAGTGGCGAACCGGCGCCCGTCAAACGCCTTCTCCGAAAGGCGGAAGGCCCGGTTCCGCGCGGCTTCCTGCGGCTTGGCGGGTTATAACGTAATTTGTGGCGGAGGCGAGGCGGATTTTTTGCTTTGCGGGAATTTGCGGCTCTCTGATACCAGCGTGACTCGTCGATCGCTCGCACAAGGGTCTCATGACCGACGCTCTCCGAACGCCGCTGTCTCGCCATCGTTCTCGCCGCCGGCGAGGGCAAGCGCATGCGCTCCAGCCTGCCGAAAGTGCTGCACAAGGTCGCCGGGCGCACCATGCTCGCCCATGTGCTCGATTCCGTCGCGCCGGGCGGGCGCGGACTCGCTCGCCGTGGTGGTCGGGCCGGGCCGCGACGACGTCGCCGCCGAGGCCCGCGCCGCCGCGCCCGACGCCCGGATCTTCGTGCAGGCCGAACGGCTCGGCACGGCCCACGCGGTGCTGGCGGCGCGCGAGGCTTTGGCGCGAAGGCTTTGACGACGTTCTGGTGCTGTTCGCCGACACGCCGCTGGTGCGGCCCGAAACCTTCGCCCTGCTGCGCGAAAAGCTCGCCGAAGGCGCCGGCGTCGTCGCGCTCGGCTTCGAGCCGGCCGATCCGGCCGGCTATGGCCGGCTGCTGACCGACAAGCAGCGGCGCGCTCGCTGGCGATCCGCGAGCACAAGGACGCCAGCGCCGTCGAACGCGCGGTCGGCGCCTGTGCAACGCCGGGCTGATGGCGCTCGACGGCGCGCAGCGCGCTCGGCTGGCTGGAGCGCATCGGCAACGCCAACGCCCAGAAGGAATATTATCTGCCCGACGCCGTGGCCGTCGCGCGGGCCGACGGCGCCGGCTGCGCCCTGGTCATGGCGCCAGCCGAGGAAGTGCTGGGCGTCAACGACCGCGCCCAGCTCGCGGTCGCGGAGGCCGAGATCCAGCGCCGGCTGCGGCTTGACGCCATGCGCGGCGGGCGCGACCCTGGTCGCGCCCGAGACAGTGTTTTCTTCAGCTTCGACACCGGTTCTGGCGCGCCGACGTGCTGGTCGAGCCGCATGTGGTGTTCGGCCCCGGCGTGACGGTCGGCGACGGCTGCGTCATCCATGCCTTCTCGCATCTCGAAGGCGCGACGTCTCGGCCAAAGACGTCTCGATCGGCCCCTATGCGCGGCTGCGGCCCGGCGCGAAGCTGGCGGACAAGGCGCGAGGTCGGCAATTTCGTCGAGATCAAGCAGGCGGACATCGGCGAGGGCGCCAAGGTCAACCATCTGACCTATATCGGCGACGCCACCATCGGCGCGCGCGCCAATATCGGCGCCGGCGACCATCACCTGCAATTACGACGGCTTCCTCAAATATCGCACGACCATCGGCGCCGACGCCTTCATCGGCTCCAATTCGGCGCTGGTCGCGCCGGTCGAGATCGGCGACGGCGCCTTTGTCGGCTCGGGCTCGGTGGTGACGGACAATGTCGCGCCGGACGCGCTGGCCGTGGCGCGCGGGCGGCAGGTCGAGCGTGCCCGGCTGGGCGGCGGCCTTCCGCAAGAAGATGGCGGCGCTCAAGGCAAAGAAGTAAGCGAGGACCGGGCGCCTCGACCGTGGCGGATTTAATCAATTTGTCACGCAATGTGACTTGCGCCGCGAGGCTTGGACTCCGGCGCTTTTCGTGCAGTGCCGCTGGTCGAACGGAGACTATTGACCTCATGTGCGGCATTGTCGGCATTCTTGGCCAGGGCCCGGTCGCGGGACAGCTGATCGACGCGCTGAAGCGGCTCGAATATCGCGGCTATGATTCGGCCGGCATCGCCACGCTGGAGGACGGCAAGCTGCAGCGCCGCCGCGCCGAGGGCAAGCTGCGCAATCTCGAAGCGCTGCTGCACGAGAAGCCGCTGCACGGGTCGGTCGGCATCGGCCACACCCGCTGGGCGACGCATGGCCGTCCGACCGAAAACAACGCCCATCCGCACGCCACCGACAGGCTCGCCGTGGTCCATAACGGCATCATCGAGAATTTCCGTGAATTGCGCGACGAACTGATCGCGCAAGGGCCATGTCTTCGTCACCGAGACCGACACCGAAGCCGTCGCCCATCTCGTCGACCGAGGCAGATCAATCGCGGGCTGTCGCCGGTCGCAGGCGGTCGCCGCCAGCCTGCCGCGGCTGCAAGGGCGCCTTCGCGCTGGCCTTCCTGTTCGAGGGCGAGGAAAACCTGCTGATCGGCGCGCGGCGCGGCGCGCCGCTGGCGGTCGGCTATGGCGAGGGCGGCGAAATGTATCTCGGCTCCGACGCGCTGGCGCTGGCCGCCTTCACCGACACCATCACCTATCTCGAAGACGGCGACTGGGTCATCCTGCGTCGCGGCTCGGCGGAATTCCGCGACGAGGCCAACGAGCCGGTCGTCGCGCGCCGAAGCTGCAAGACGCAGGCCTCCGCCTTTCTGGTCGACAAGGGCAATTACCGCCATTTCATGGCCAAGGAAATCCACGAGCAGCCGGAAGTGGTGGCGCGCACGCTCGCCCATTACCTCGACTTCGCCGCCGGCGCGGTGCGGCTGCCCTTCGACCTGCCGTTCGATCCGCAAAGCCTGACCGGCATCACGCATCACCGCCTGCGGCACCGCCTATTACGCCGGCATGGTCGCCAAATACTGGTTCGAGCGCTTCGCCCGGCTGCGCGTCGAAATCGACGTCGCCTCCGAATTCCGCTACCGCGAGGCGCCGTTGCCGGAGCAGGGGCTGATGATCGTCGTCTCGCAATCGGGCGAGACCGCCGATACGCTCGCCTCGCTGCGCTACGCCAAGGCCCACGGCCAGAAGATCATCGGCGTCGTCAATGTGCCGACCTCGACCATCGCGCGCGAAAGCGACGTCGCCGCGCCGACGCTGGCCGGGCCCGGAAATCGGCGTCGCCTCGACCAAGGCCTTCACCTGCCAGCTCACCGTGCTGGCCGCGCTGGCGGTGGCGCTCGGCCGCGCGCGCGGCGTGCTCGACGCGGCGGAGGAAAAGCGCCTCGTCAACGAATTGATGGCGGTGCCGGGCCTGCTGGCCGAAGCCATGAAGCTGGAGCCGGGCATCGAGGCCCTGTCGCACCAGCTCGGCAAGGCGAGCGACGTGCTCTATCTCGGACGCGGCACGTCCTATCCGCTGGCGCTCGAAGGCGCGCTGAAGCTCAAGGAAATTTCCTACATCCACGCCGAGGGCTATGCGGCCGGCGAGCTGAAACACGGGCCGATCGCGCTGATCGACGAGCAATTGCCGGTGATCGTGATCGCGCCGACCGATCCGGTGCTGGAAAAGACCGTCTCCAACCTGCAGGAAGTGGCGGCGCGCGGCGGCAGGATCATCCTGGTCGGCGACGCCCACGCCATCGAAGCGGCGGCGGTCACGCTCGCGGGCGAAATCCGCATGCCGGACATGGCGCCCGATTTCGCGGCCATCGTCTATGCCGCGCCGATCCAGATGCTCGCCTATTACACCGCGGTCTTCATGGGCAAGGACGTCGACCAGCCGCGCAATCTGGCCAAGAGCGTCACGGTGGAGTGATTTTCGCACGGTCCCGGAATTTGCCGCCGCCGCCGCCGGCCGGCCGGCCGGGCCCGCCTCCAGGAGCCGCGTGGTCTCCTCGGGGCTGAGGACGACCGGCAACCTCTGCCGTTGGTTGATGAACGAAGTATGGGCTGTGATGTCGCGCCGTCCGAGCGTGACGCCGAAAAAGAACCGCAGCGCCGTCACGGCGAAGTTGTGCGCGCCGGCGCCGAGCTGGCTGGTCGCGGGCATCGTGCCCGGCATTGAGCATCAGCCGCTGAAGAAGCTGGCGGTCGACCATGGCCACCTTCTCGATCTCCTGCATCGTTGGCGCAACGAGGCGATGCGGGCGGGATGCTCGATCGAGCAAATCGTCATCGCGTACGAGTCCGGGCGCGATGGCTTCTGGCTCGCCCGGTGGCTTCGCAATCGAGGAATCGAAGCCTATGTCATTCATGCGTCGAGCGTTCCAGTCTCGCGCGAGCATCGTCGCGCGAAGACAGATCGCCTAGACACAGAGTTGCTCAAGCGCGCTTTCCTCGGCTGGCTGCGCGGCGAACCAAACCATTGCAGCATGGCCGCGATCCCCACGCAGGAGGACGAGGATGCAAAGCGGCCGGGACGAGAACGCGAGAACGTAATTCGCGAGTGCACGCGCATCGTCAACCGGATCAAGAGCAATCTTGCCCGGCTCGGCATTCGCGGGTTCAAGATGAGCATAGCTCAATCGGTCGAAACGCTGGAGGCGCTCCGCACGCCGGAAGGCACGACCATTCCGGAAAACACTTTGGCTGAATTGCGCCGCGAGATCGAACGTTTGCGTTTCGCGCGACAGCAGATCAAGGAGATTGAGGCGACGCGCGCCGACCGACTCCGACAAAAACCTGGTGAGCCGCGAACCGCAATGATCCAGGAACTGACGCGTGTGGTGGGCGTCGGCGCGGAAACTGCGGATATGCTGGTCCAGGAAGTGTTCTTGCGCCCGTTACGAGACCGAAAAGCTGTGGCGCGATACGCCGGTTTAACCGGAGCGCCTGACGAGAGAGGGCAAAAGCGGCGAGAACGCGAACTCGCCAAAGCCGGCAACGCCCGGGTCCGCCGCGGCATGATCCAACTCGCCTGGGGACACCTGCTGCATCAGAAGGACAGCGTGTTGACCACTTGGTATCGCCAGCGAACCGCTGATGCCCGTGGCGGATTGCGAAAGACCATGATCGTGGCGCTGGCTCGCAAACTCCTCATCATTCTTTGGCGGATGGCCACCACCGGCGTCGCGCCCACTGGCATCGCGATACGCCCTGCGGTGTAACTTCCCCAAGCAAAGGAGCTTGAGCTAAGGCTTTCTGCAACTCGATTGGAAAATCACGAGAAGCAGATAACGATTCGAGGTGGCGGCAACCCGATAGTGGACATGGTCGTCGAGCCGCGGTTTAGAATGGGACCGCCGCCTCGGAGCTTCGCCGCCGATGCGCACGACTGCATCATGGTTCCGATCCTCGCGGATCGACCGAATACAAGTTTGCGGCGCGAAGATCGCGCCTGATGACGGGCTCCCCTCGGATCGTCTTGATATCGTCTTTTCCTTGTCTGCAAGCCGCCGCCGTCTGGCGTGTGATGGCCGAACGGCGCCTGCTTGCAGACGAGCCCCGATCATTGGAGTTCTTCAAGAAGAACAAACCTTGACAGATTCTCTCCATACAAGTCCTGTGGCGACAAGGCGTCATTCGCGGGCGAAAACGTAAGGCAGCTTCTGGATCACGCTAAGATCGGTGCCTGGCGGCATCGAGCCTTTCTGCGCGAGCAGGCGGCGGCTGAAGTCGCGTCCGGCCGGCTCGCCGTCGCGTGCCGCCAGTTCTTCCGGATTTGCGCATCCGACAGGCGTTCGTGAAGAATGAAGCCTTCGAGCGGATCATGATCGCGCTCCCATGACCATTCAGCCAGGACTTACCGGGCGTCGGCGACCCCCGCGCTCCAGCAGGTCCAAATTCCCGCGGCGCCGAAATCTGCGATCTCCGTAATTATACGGGTCTCTTCAATGCACCTTGACAGCCGCAAGTGTCCCCTCATAATATCATTAAAACATCATATCAGAATATGTTGATACAAAAGTATAAAGAAAAAGTGTCATGGGGACGGAGGCTGAAAGTTGAAGTTCGGAATGCCGGACGCACAAGCGATCGGCGCGCCTCTTTGACTCGCACGGGCTCAATCAATTGAACAATCAACAAAAATAGAAGCGCCCGACTAGACGCGCGACTCGGTGAAAACGTCGCATAATCGGAATGCCAAATTTTTTTACGCAGCCTTCTCGGCTGTGTGCTCAATCCGCTCTGTTCACACGGAGTGCGAAGAATTGTGTGAAAACGTTAGTAAAGCAATTGGGGGGAGCGATGGCCGCTTTATTCTCTGATGACTGGATGGTCGATTTCGGAAATGCCTGGAATGACGAAAAAGAACTTGGCGACGCGCTCGCAAAGATTGGTTTCAACTCGACGATAGGCTATGGCTTTGACGGCGAGGATAGGCCGCGTGGCGTCGTAAAAGTCGAAAAAGGCTATGTCGTCGAGGCGGGCGCCTATGCAGGCCAGCCCTTGAACTGGGATTTGCGCGCGAGCCCCGCCGATTGGGAGAAATGGTGCGCCAAAGGCATCGGCATGATGTCGCTCGGTATCGCCTACACGTCCGGCAAGCTGAAATTCAAGATCGGCGACTATGGCGCGATGATCAAGAACCCGGCCATGGCTGGCCCCTTCATCAAGAGCTTCGCAGCGATGGGAACCGTCCCGCGCAACTAATGCCTCGAAGGGGCGTCGAGTATGTTGTCGAGTGTTTTTCGGGCCCTTGCATTTTTTCTGGCGGCGATGGCCGGGGGCCTGGTCGCTCTGTGGTTCGGCGGCCGCTCGCAGCAGAACCAGATTCCGGCCCTATGCGCCCGCCGCTATGAGTTTTGCACCGCAGGCGCCGACGGTGGAAGTCACGCAAATGTCGACGGCCGCGCGCTTCAAGCTCGGCGGCTTCGTAGAGCCACGCAATGTCGTTCGCCTGACGGCGCAGGGACCCGGCCGGGTGACCTTCATCGCGGGGCAGGAAGGCGAAAGGATCGCCGCCGGCGCCACTGCCGTCGCGCTCGACGACGACGCCTTGCGGGTGGAATATCGTTCCGCCTGGGCGGGGCTGAGCAGCGAAATGGCCGCCTCGCAGAACGCTCAGACGCAGCTCTATCAATCGCTTTACGGCCCGCGCCAGCCCACCATGGGGGGCCCAGGCTATGACGCCTATGAGCGAATGTTCACGCCGTTCTATAATATGTTCCAGGGCATGATGGGCGGCGGCGCGCCGACGCAGAGCCAGGCGCAGGCGCAGCATTCCTTCCCCGCGATCAATAATGCGCGCGCCGATTACGAACGCGAGCAGGCGGCGCTCGTCGCGTCGCAGGCGCGCATCGACGCGCTCGACCAGCAATTGCGCAATCGACGTTCCGTCGCGCCTTTCGCCTCAGTCATCATGACGCGGCATGTGCGCGTCGGCGACGCCGTCCAGCCGGGCCAGCCGCTCGCCGACCTCGCAGATCCCGACCAACTCGATCTGCGCGTCGAGGTTCCCGCCAATCTGGCGACCCATCTGAAGATCGGCGACCAGTTGCCGGTCAGCCTCGCCGATTCCAATGTCTGGGCTGTCGTCTCGCAAATCTTTCCCGGCGCCAATACTGCGCAGCATACCGTGACGGTCAAGGCCGCTTTGCCGCCGGAAGCGGCGGCGGCCCCGGGGATGTATGGCCTCGCCTGGATCGCACAGCCAGGCGGCGGCGGCCAGTCGGCCACCGCGCCCGCCGCGCCCAACGGTGCCATCGCCTATCGCGGCTCGCTGCCGGTCGCTTTCGTTGTCAACAATGCCGGAGGCTTGGAAATGCGCATCCTGCGCCTGGGCGAAGTTTCAGGCGACAAAACCGTGGTTCTTTCCGGCCTGCAGCCCGGCGAGCGCATCGTCGCGCATCCGGAACCCGATCTGAAATCGGGTGATTCCGTCTTCGGACCAAGACATTGAGCCGGGGGCGCACATGACCGAATCCTCCCCGCGCGAGGCTGCGCCGGCCCCATCGGGCCGTCGGCTTGGAATCGCTGGGCGAACGGCGCGCACGTTCATCGAATCGCCGCTGACTCCGCTCCTGCTGATGGCGTTTTTCCTGATCGGCCTGCTCGGCATGATGATCACGCCGCGCGAGGAAGACCCGCAGATTTCCGTTCCGATGGTCGATGTTTTCGTCGCCTATCCCGGCGCCTCGTCAAGTGAGGTCGCCAATCTGATTTCCGAGCCGCTCGAGCGGTTGATGTCGGAGCTTTCCGGCGTCAAGCACGTCTATTCGATGTCGCGCGAGGGCCTGTCCATGGTCACCGTGCGCTTCGATGTCGGCGAGCAGATGGAGCCATCGCTCGTCAAATTATACGACAAGCTTTATTCGCATATGGACGCCATTCCCAAAGGCGTCATGCCGCCGCTGGTCAAGCCGAAAAGCATTGACGACGTGCCCGTGGTCACGGTGACCTTGACCTCGGACCAGCTCGATCTGGTGCAACTGCGCAAGCTCGGCCTTGATGTCGTGCAACGGTTCAAAGCGTTGCCGAACACCGGTCAGAGTTTCGTCGTCGGCGGCAGCCACGAGCAGATCCGGATCGACATCGACCTGCCGCGCCTTGCCGCACATGGCGTCGCCCTCAGCCAGGTGGCCCATGCGGTCAGCGCCGCCAACCAGCGCGCCCCCGCCGGCGATGTCGTCGAGGGCAGCAAATGGTTCAATATCTATACCGGCGCCTTTCTGTCCGATCTGAGCGACGTCGGCAATCTGGTGATCGCGATCGAACAGAATCGCCCGGTGTTCCTGCGCGATGTCGCCAATATCAGCCAAGGCGAATCCGAGACGAAAAGTGTCGTCGCCAATGCTACACGCGCGCTGGACGGAACTTTCACTTCAAAGCCCGCAGTGACAGTCGCCGTCGCCAAGAAGCGCGGATCGAACGGCATCGACGTCGCGGCCGCGATCAACTCTGAACTGGAGTCGCTGAAGGGCTCGCTCATCCCAGATTCGGTTCAGGTTGTCGTTTCGCGCGACTACGGTGAAACCGCGCAGGACAAGGTCTCGCACCTGATTTTCAAATTGTTCATCGTTTCTGCTTTGGTCACCGTTCTGGCCTTCGTGACGATGGGACTGCGTCCGGCGCTGATCGTGATGATCACAATTCCAGCGGTCCTACTGATGTCGATCGCGGTCGCCTATGTGCTGAAATTCACCATCAACCGCGTGTCGATGTTCGCTCTGGTCTTCGCCATCGGCATTCTCGTCGACGACGCGATCGTCGTCGTCGAAAACATCTATCGTCGTTGGCTCGAATCCGGGGAAACCTCCGATGATGTCACCGTCGACGCGGTGGACGAGGTCGGCAATCCCACCATTCTGGCGACCTTCACCGTCGTCGCGGCCCTGCTGCCGATGGGTTTCGTCAGCGACATGATGGGCCCCTACATGCTGCCCATCCCCGTTCTGTCTTCCGCGGCGATGATTTTTTCGCTTTTCGCCGCCTTCGTCTTCGTGCCATGGCTGGCCGCGCGCGTGAAACCGAGCATGGCGACGCTGAAACTTTCGGCGGAGCGTGAGCACCGTCAGTCAGCCGCGATCGGCCGCTGGTACAATGCCATCATCTCGCCGATCATGGACAATCGGCTGGTCGGCTATCTAACCCTGCTCGCCATTATCGCCGCCATGCTCGGCGCCGTCGCGATGTTCGCGCTGAAACTCGTGCCGTTCAAAATGCTGCCCTACGACAACAAGTCGGAGTTGCAAGTCGTCATCGACATGCCGGAGGGGACCGATCTCTTCCTCACTGCCAATCTCGCGCATCGTCTGGGAGCCGCGACCGAAAAAATCCCAGAGGTAACCGCGTTTCAGACCTATGTCGGCGGGTCCTCGCCGTTCAATTTCAACGGCCTCGTCCGTCACTATTTCCTGCGCTCGCAGCCCTGGCAGGGCGATATCGCGGTGCAACTGCTCGACAAATCCAAGCGCGACAGGACCAGTCATGAAATCGCGGCCTATGCGCGCGCTGTCTTGACGCCGATCGCCGCAGCCGCTGGCGCGCGGCTGACGGTCGCCGAAGCGCCGCCAGGGCCGCCGGTTCTCGCCCCCATGGTGATCGAGCTTTATGGGCCGACGCCTGAAATCCGACGCCAGGTGGCGGCCGACCTCATTACGATCCTGCGCAAGACGCCGGCCATAGCTGACATCAACACTTTCATGGAAAGCCCGCACGAGAACCTGCAATTTGAGGTCGATCGCCTGCGGGCGGCCATGTTCGGCGTTTCGGTCGAGGACATCAACCGCGAAATTTCACTCGCCACCGGCGGTTTCGAAATCGGCGCCCTGAAAAGCCCGCGCAATCTCGAGCAGGCGATCATCGTGCTGCAGGCGCCGTTGGCGACGCGCGGCAATCTCGGCAATCTCCTAGTCATGCCGGTGCGCAGCCAGACCGGCGCGCTGGTGCCGCTCGGCGAACTCGGGCGCTTCGTCAACAAGCCCGTCGATCCGGTGATCTATCACAAGGATCTCCGCGCGCTGGAATATGTCACCGCCGACGTAGTCGGCCGCCTCGGCGCGCCGCTTTACGGCATGCTCGACGTCGATTCCGAACTGACGAATTACGTCACGCCGGACGGCAAGACCATTTCCGGCCATTATTTCGGGCGCCCCGACGACGCCAATCGCAGCGGCTTCAAATGGGACGGCGAATGGGAGGTCACCTATGTGACCTTCCGCGACATGGGCCTAGCCTTCATGGCCGCTTTGGTGCTGATCTACATTCTGGTCGTCGCCGAATTCAAGAGCTTCGTGTTGCCGGCGGTGGTGATGGCCCCGATCCCGCTGACGCTGATCGGCATCGTGCCGGGCCATTGGTTGCTCGGCGCGGATTTCACCGCCACGTCGATGATCGGCTTCATCGCTCTCGCCGGCATTATCGTGCGCAATTCCATCCTGCTGGTGGAGTTCGCGCGCGGAAAAGTTGCCGAGGGCTGGCCGGTGCGCGACGCCGTGGTGACGGCGGGCCGTGTGCGTCTGCGGCCGATCCTCATCACCGCCATGGCGCTGGTGATCGGCTCGATGGTGCTATTGAGCGATCCGATCTTCCAGGGCATGGCAGTCTCGCTCCTTTTCGGCTCGCTGATCGCGACGTTCCTGACCCTGATCGTCATTCCGCTCGGCTGCGTTTCCTCGCGCAAATTCTTCAAGGCCCGCGAGGATGGCGACGGCGACGGCGGCGCTCCGCCTCCGACAGGCGAACCACCCTTCCCGCCGCCGCCCGCGCCGGACGATCTTACCCGTCCGCCACGTTTGAAGAAACGCGGCGAGGCGCCCGCCGAAGCGACTGAGACTTTCGCTCCCCGCGCCGCCAGCGCGGCCCTCCCCCAGCGGCCGGCGCGGCTGCTAAAGAAATCGGATTCAACGATCACCTCCGTTCCAGAAGAGGCTCCCGCGACCTCGCTCGCGGGCGACATCGCCCCGGCGACGCGACGTCCGCCGCGACTGGTCAAGAAATCGGAAGCGGCTTTGCCGGAACAGGCCCCGATTGCCGCTCCGGACACCACGCAGAACCCTGCTCCTGAAAGGGAACCGCCCCAAGAGACCACGCAAGCCGCAATGGCCGCCGCCACTCCAGTCAGATCGACGAAAGCCAAATCCAAAGCCAAAGCCAAGGCCACGACGCCCGGGCGCCGCGCGCGGGAAAAAGCGCCGCGCGGCATTCGCCTCAAAACCGAGACTTCTGATTCGGGAGAACAACGATGAAACCGGGATTGTTTCCTCGCGCGCACATTCCGCCGTTCCTGGCCACGCCGGTCCTTTTCGCGGGCCTTTTTGGCGCAGCATTCGCCGGCGCCGCGGCGGCGGCCACCTATTCCGAACTTTCCGCGATGCGGAGCGGGCAGGCGCCGGGAATTTATCCGCCAAGTCCCTACGCGGCGGGCCCCCTTGCCACGCCTCCGGGCGTCGGCTCCTGCCCGCAATGCGGGCAGCCGTCATTTTCCGGCGGGCCACAGGGTGTTCCGCCGACGCCGCTCGACGCGCCCGGCGCGGCCTCCCTGCCTTCCGCCTGGACCTCGCCAAAACCCTACTTGCCGATAAGACCCGAGGGCAACCTGCCGAATGGCCGCCTGATGGTGTGGAGCTTCGGCCAGGTCAATTCAACGACAGACCCGTTCAATTCCTCGGGTCTGAGCACGCCTTTCATGTTCGTGCCGTGGAGCACCCCGCTTTCGGGATGGACCAATGCGCAAACGTGGAACTGGTGGCGTGAACGCGCAGGCGTTCAGCCGCCGTATTGGTAGGGCCGCGTCCGCGACCCCAAGACTTGAATAGTGAGGGAGTGAATCGATGAAAAGCTTGATTAAACTGGCGCTCATCCTTGGGACGACCGGCTTCGCCGGCGCGGCGCTGGCCCAGCAAACGCCTCCGGCGCCGGCTGGTCCCTATAACGCCCAGCAGCCGCAGCAGAGCGACAATGCCGCTGCGGCCAGCAACCAGCAGGCGCAGCCCCAGCCGCAGCACCCCAATTGGGGTCCCCCGCCGCCGCCGCCGCCGCCGCCGCCCTATGGCTACGGCTATCCGCAGCAGCAGCAGGGCGGTCAGCAGAACGCCCCGCAGCAGCCGGCCCAGAATTGGGCGCCTCCACCGCCGCCGCCGCCGCAATACGGCTACGGCTACGGACCCGGCTACGGCTACGGTCCCGGCTACGGCTACAATCCCTACTACGGACCCGGCTATGGCTATGGCCCCTATTCCGGCAGCAACGGCAATTGGAACAACAACGGCTACGGCTATGGCAACGGCAACGGCCGCGGCCGGGGCAACATGAAGGGCAACTTCAGCTTCGGCGGCGACGCCGACATGGACGGCAGCGGCTGGGGCAACAACGGCTGGAACGGCAATAACGGCTGGAACGGCAACCGCGGCGGCTGGGGTCCCGGCTGGTGGTGAGCCTTACCTGAAACGGCGGCGCGTTTTTCCTGTTCGAAAGGCGCGCCGCTACCAGAAAAAATGCGACCGCGACCTGTTCGCGAACGCGTTCTCCCGAAGGGGCGGTGAACGATGCGAAAAATCAAAACCTGGCTGACGGCCGCGGCGATCGCTTCGACTCTGCTGACGCCTGTCGTCGCGCAAGCGCAATGGTGGGGCGGCAGCCCTTGGAGTGGCGGCCCCATGGGCGGAGGCCCCTGGGGTTATCCCGGCTACGGCTACAACGGCTATGGCAACGGTTATGGCAATGGCTATGGCGGCGGCCGAGGCTGGGGCGCCGGCAATATGAATTTTTCCGCCGACCTCGGCGGCTGGGGCAATGGCTGGAACAACCTTTGGGGCAATAACGGCTGGGGCAACGGCTGGAACAATAGACTCCTTGGGGCGGAGGCGGTCCTTGGGGCGGCGGCGGTCCCTGGGGCGGCGGTCCCGGCGGCCCCTGGGGCGGCGGCCCATGGGGCGGCTATCCAGGCATGTCGCCGATGGGCGGTTTCCCTGGCGGCGGTTTCCCTGGCGGCGGCTTCCCTGTGGGTGGCTTCCCTGTGGGCGGCTTTCCGGGCTCGACGCCTTGGGGCGGCGGCCCCTGGGCGGGCGGCCCATGGCGCGGCTTTTGACGTCGCAAAGCGAAAGACGGGGGTCTCGCCCGTCTTTCTTCCCGTTCAACCGGCGGTCATCGAGGTGTCGAGATGGTTTCCTGGATCGGAACACGATTGTTCTATGCTTTGATTTTTTTCATGCTTGGCGCCTGGGTCGCCTCGGTCTCGCCGGGCTTCAAGGGCGCCCTCCGCAATGCGGGCGCGCAAGGTTTCGAAACGCTTCGCGACTGGACGTCGAGCACTTTGCGCTGGCCTTCCGACCAGTCGGCTGTGAAAGCCAATGAGCTAACGCCCAAGGCCGCTACTGCGACGACGCCAGCAGCGCCCGCGGTTTCGTCCCCGGTCGGCGCCGAATTGCTCATCAACGCTCGGGCAGCCTATGCGCGCCGCGATATTCTTGGCGCGATCAACGCCTACCGCGCCTATATCGACCGCAACCCCGGCGCCATCGAAGCGCGGGGCGAACTCGGCAACGTCTATTTCGCCAGCGGACGTCTGCGCGACGCCGGACAGGTCTATTTCGAAGCCGCGATGCTGAAGCTGAAAAGTGGAGACATCGCAAGCGCGAAAGCCATGCTGAACGCCGTCCGGCAGGGCGACGGAGCGTTGGGCGACGATCTCAGTCGGGAAATCGTCAAAGCAGAAACCGGCGGAAAATAGAGCGGGGGCGGAAACGGGCCAGTGGAAGCCAAAGCCAAGACCGCGCCCACAAGGCGCGGCAAATCCCCTTCCCGGGCGGGTATGCAGGGCGCGCTCGTCGTCATCGGCAATTTGAAGGGCGGCTCCGGCAAGAGCACCGTCGCCTTCAATTTGGCTGTCTGGCTCGCCACGCGCGGCGTCGATCCGGCTCTGGTCGATCTCGATCCGCAGCAAACTTTGACCGACCTCGTCGCTGTGCGCAAAGAGGTCGGCGCTTTGCCGAAAATCGCGGCGCCCGCCGGCGCGCTCGGCCCACTCGCCGACAGCCGCTGGACTTTGGTCGATTTCGGCGCTGCCGACACGGCGCGGATGGCCGACGTTTTGCCGCATGCGGATATCGTTTTGGTTCCGGTCTTGCCGAGCCAGGCCGATATCTGGGCGACGCAGCGATATCTCAAGCTGGTTCTAGCCCATTGCCAACCGGGCGCGCGCATCGCGCTTTTCCTCAATCGGGCCGAACCTTTCAAGTCCTCGCGTGAAACGCGCGAAACCCTGGCCGCGCTCAAGGCGATGGCGGGCATGTGCGACGGCGCGACGGTGATTCCGACTGCGCTCGGGCGGCGCGTCGCCTTCTGTCGAAGTATGAGCGAAGGCCAAGGCGTGTTCGAACTCAAGGAAAAGTCGAAAGCGGGAAAGGAGTTCTGCGCCTTCGCCCGATCGGTGATGACCTTGTGCTGATTTCCTTGAAGGATGGACCGACGCGATGGAAGAGATCGAAAGCCTGGCCAAGAGCCAGATGAAGAACGACTATGCGCACCAAGTCTATCCGGATCCGCCCTATCAGCCGCCGGAATATCTTGCCTATCTCGAACAGGCGACTAATGCGCTCAAATCCGTGCGCATCGTGGTATACGCCGGAATGACCGCTTTCGTCCTTCTTGCGGCTTACGGATTCTTCCTGATCTACCTGCTGACCAGCGACGCGCGCGTCATGGCCGAACAAACGCTGCGCATGGCGACGCAGATGGAAATGATCTCGCGCAATATGGGCGCGATGAACGCCACGATGAGCGACATGCGCTCCAATGTCGGCGACATGCGCGCGACCCTGATCCAAATGAACCAGCACATGGAAGCGATGGACGCCTCCGTCGCGCATATGACGACGACAGTCGCGCTGATCCAGCATTCGGCGCGCAATCTCGATTCGAGTTTCGGGCCGGCCATGGGCGTGATGAATAATTTCATGCCTTTCGGCGCCAGCGGAAACAGCTATTCCGGCGCTCCACCCTTCGTGCCGCTGCCCGGCAGGTGAACTAGCCCGGAAAATTCATGGCAGGTTGGCGGATGTAGCTTAAGCGTTTGAAGCGGGTTTGGTTGTCGACTCCCATCCGCGCCGTTTCCGCGAGGCCCCATCCGACATGACCGATCCTATGCTGCCGCTGTGCGGCTTGCCGTCGGACGGCGGCGTTTTGGTCTTGCGCGGGGTCGAGGAGCGTCTTGGCGTCGCTGATCGCCTGTCCGCCTGCCTGGTCGATCTGCGAGCGCCGGCGGCGAACGACAACCAGCAAGAAGGGACCGGTATCCAATCACAGGTCGTGACCGGAGGCGAAACCGAAACGTCCTCGCGAACTTCTGCTTTCCGACAAAAATAGGGGTTCATCCAACCAAACTTGAATTTCCGGTTCTGGCGCAATCTCGTCATAGCGTCACTGTCCGGTTTCCCGCCGTTTCTTGCCGTTCGGCCTTCGGATGGTTCTGGTCTAAGTCGGCCGCGGACGCATGATCTGGGAATGAGTTTTTCATTGCCGGGCGTTAAAGTTTTGCGATGCGGTGCCGTTGCGCCGGCCCCGCGAGTTGACGGCCGCGGATCGCCGTGAGCTGCGATCATGCGCGCCTCCAATGGACGTTGCATTCAGGCTTGGGCTGCGGGCGCGGAACCTTCGTTCCCATGGGCCACATTTGGCTCGGGGAGCAACTAAGCCGCCTCGTCGCGATCGCTATTGAGGCAAGCGCGATGCTTTTGGCTTCCCGCTTTCGGCAATCTAGCTATCCATGTTTTTTTGTGAACCTCCATCGCCTGAAAGGCTAGGGTTTCGAAGTGTTTCGCTCACCGATTGAT
This sequence comes from uncultured Alphaproteobacteria bacterium, assembly GCA_963811975.1. Taxonomy (GTDB): domain Bacteria; phylum Pseudomonadota; class Alphaproteobacteria; order Rhizobiales; family Beijerinckiaceae; genus Rhodoblastus. The sequence goes on along the minus strand of CAWETR010000014.1, from coordinate 120,875 downwards.
ATGGGTTGGCTTTCGGGATCGGCTGCATCGATCTAAGATGGATGAGACATTATTTTCGATGGGGCTCTAACTATGGCGCGCTGACCTATCTTCGAGGTTTTTTTCCAAGAAAAACTTGTTTGCCGCCGGTGGAATGCTGAAGCGGAACGAGCCCGAGCCAGACGGCAAAATCGCGAGAGCACTTGAAGACCTCCGTTATGGCTACATGAACGGGATCGCGCTGACGGTCCTGCTTAGCCAGCTTCCGAGGCTTTTCGGCTTCTCTGTTGACGCCGACGGCCCCTTCTCGGACATTCATCTGCTAATGGAAAACAATGACCTATTGCCAGTTCAGGATTATACTTTTTTATCGGTGAACATTTTTTTATCGCCCGCAGTGCCGATCGGGCGGCGCCGCGCGTGCCTTCATCGTGCCCTCCCTGGTCGCGGCGGTCGCCACTTTGGTCGCCCGCGCCATCGATCCGCTGACCGACCAGCATTGGTTACCCTGTCCAGCTTCGACAGCGTGGTAAGTCCCGCTTTTTAGTCGATTGGCGCGCGACCAATGCGCGAGGGCATGGCTAAATTCCCGATCCGCTGTCCTCGCTCAGGAAGGGCGGCTCAGGCAAATCGGCATCCAAAAGAGCAGCGCGGCGCGTCGGAAAATTGGTCGGCAGCGGCATCCAGAACACCAACTCGGCATCAGTATAGAAAAACTGGCATTCCGCATCCGAATCCACAGCGATCCAGCAGTCGTCGCTCGAATGCTTTGGACGTCCCCATTTGACGACATCGACTTCGCCCGCCCCTTGCTCCGAGGGGCGAATGACCACGAGAAGCCGCGCGCCGTCCCTTGGCGCTGTCGCGATGGGCCTCCACCCAAATTCTGTTCCGCTCATCGGTAGGTCCCTTCGAGGCTTTCAAACTTGCACGAAGCTTATGAAATTATACAGGACGCGCAAGAGCCTTGTGCCGGATCGAGCAGACGTTGCGAGTGGTGCGCGCGGGTCTTCCGTTTTCCGCGGGCGAAAGCAGCCCTCACACTTATGTGTTGAGATGGGTGGCGCTTACATCATTTATCGGAAATTGGCGTCGTGTCCGTGGATCTCAAGGATGCTTCGGCTCGGGCTCAAGGAGCAGAGAAAGCAACTCTTTCGTGGCTCGAGACTGGTAGAGTTGGCGATGCGAGAGGACATAAAACGGGCGCTTCGGGAGGACGAAGGGCAGTTGGACCAATGCGTCGGCGCGAATGGACGAGCGGGCGACGAGGCTCGACATCACCGCCAGGCCGGCGCCGGCCTCGACAGCTGATCGCACCGCTTCGTTGGATGGCAGTTCGAGGACGATCCGCCGCTGCTGGGGGCGAGAGCCGAAGGTCTGCATGGCGTCTTCGAAAGCCTCACGCGTGCCCGATCCCTTTTCGCGCGCAACCCAGGGCGCGTCGTAAATTTCGGCTGCGCCCCCGGCACTGTAGACGGCGGCCAGCGAGGGCGCCGCAACGATGACCAGTTCGTCTTCGTCAACTTGCGTGACGGCAAGCGCGGGATCCGTCACGGCCCCTTCGACCAGCCCGAGGTCGATTTCGCCTGCGATCGCGAGTTCTGCGACCTCATGAGTGTTCCCAATCTTCAAACTGACCGAAACGCCCGGATAAAGGCTGATGAAGCGCGCGAGACGCTGTGGCAGCCAATAATGGCCGGTCGTCTGGCTGGCGGCGATCACGAGGCGGCCCGATTTCAAGCCGCCGATGTCAGTCAATACTTTTTCCGCCCGTTGCGCGGCGACCAGCAGATTCCGTGCCTCCGCAAGGAAAGCCTTTCCCGCCCGGGTCAAAGCGACGCGCCGACCGATCCGGTCGAACAGCTTGATGTCGTGGCGCTGTTCGAGTGCGCTGATCGCCGCGCTGACGGCGGACTGGGTCAGATTGAGCTGACCGGCAGCACGAGTGACATGCTCGATTTCGGCGACGGCGACGAAAATCCGCAATTGCTCCAGAGTCACCTGTGATCCCCGATCGATTCTGTCCGAGCGCCCCGGACAATCCGAAAGCGCGCGCGACCGCCGCGCTTCAGGGTCAAGCCATCGTCACGGGGCCGTTGGCGGCTTTCCAGGCCGCCATGCCGCCAGCCAGATTGAGAACTTTGCCAAAACCCATGTCAACAAGCGTCTTGCAGGCGAGGGTCGAACGTCCGCCGGACGCGCAATAGACCACAATTCGATCGGCGCGGGCGATGTCCGACTTGTGCATCGGCGATTCAGGATCGGCGTAGAATTCGAGGAAGCCGCGCGGGACGTGCAGTGCGCCCGGAGCGAAGCCGGCGGACAGCTCCTGGGTCTCCCGGACGTCGAGGAACAGCACGGAAGCGTCGCCGACCAAAGCGATGGCGTCGTGGACAGAGATCGTCTCGATGGCCGCATTGGCCTCCGCGATCATTTGTTTGAAGCCTTTTTTCAACGGTCGGATCAAGGTCATCGTGCTTTCCTTTTCGGTTTTTGCGATGTCGCGGGGGCACAGAAAATTTCGGCGAGGATGGTGACGAATTTGCCGATCCTGTCGTCGCGGAGCGAATAGACCATGGTCTGGCGCTCGCGACGCGCCTTGACGACGCGGTCCTTGCGCAGCAGCGTGAGGTGGCGGGAAACGGTTGAGGCGGAAACGCCCGCGATGTCCGCCAACCCGTTGACGCAGATTTCACTTCCGACGAGCGCGCAGACGATGCGCAGCCGCGCTGGATGGGCCAGGGCCTTGACGATGCCGCTGGCCTGAGCCGCCGCCAATTCGAACCTCTTGACATCCATCGATCAATATTCTCATATATTTGAATATATGTAAATCACATCCAAGTCGGATTCAGCCGCCTCATGCGCCAGCCTCGTGTCTTGTTGTCCCGTGTCCAAGGCGTCGCCGCCGCCCTGGGCTTTCTGCTCGCGGGCGCCGCTCAGGCGAGCGACTTCACCGTCGAGACGCGCAAGGTTCCCGACATGAAGGCCATGTTCGGCCAGGTTCAGAGCCGCGACGTACTCCGGCGCGCACGCGCATCGGCGGCACGCTCGTCAGCCGCTCGGTCGACGAGGGCGCGCAGGTCAAGGCGGGCGACGTCATCGCGATCGTGTCGGACGAGAAGCTCGCCCTGCAGGCGCAGTCGCTCGACGGCCAGCTCAGCGCGCTCGAATCGCAGCTCGGCCAACGCCAATGACGCGTTGCAGCGCGCGCAGGACCTGCTGCCGCGCGGCTTCGTCACCAAGGCGGCCTTTGACCAGGCGAAAACCAATGTCGACGTGCTGCAGCATCAGGTCGAATCGATGCGCTCGCAGCGCGCGGTGGTGGCGCAGCAGATGAACGAGGGCAGCGTGCTCGCGCCCAAGGATGGCCGGGTGCTGACTTTGTCCGCCATTCCCGGCGCCGTGGTCATGCCCGGCGAGCCGATCGCGCGCATCGCCGCCGGCGCGCTTTTCCTGCGCCTCAGCCTGCCCGAACGCCATGCCGCGCTGCTGCAGCTGGGCGCGCCGGTGCTGCTCGCGCCGCGCGGACAGGACGCGGGCGCCGCGACAGGCGGGATGCGCAAGGGCCGCATCGTCAAGATCTATCCCGAGATCGACAATGGCCGCGTGATCGCCGACGCCGAGGTGGACGATCTGGGCGATCATTTCGTCGGCGAACGGGTGAAGATCCTTGCGCCGGTCGGCGAGCGCGAGGTGATTCTCATCCCGCGCGCGGCGGTGACGACGCGCTCCGGAATCGATTACGTTCGCGTTTCGCGGCCCGAGGGCCCGCTGGACGTGGCGATCGTCTTTGCCGAATTCGGCAGAGCCGGACAAGGTTGAAGTCCTTACCGGCCTTGCGTGCCGGCGACAAGGTTATGGTCCCGTGAGCGAAGCCACCCGTCGCCTCCGGTCAAGAGCAGGCCGCTCGGTCTCGCCGGCTCCCTCACCCGCGCCTTCATCGCCTCGCCGCTGACGCCGCTGCTGCTGATCGCGGCGCTGGCGCTCGGCCTGCTGGCGCTCATCACCCTGCCGCGCGAGGAAGAGCCGCAGATTTCCGTGCCGATGGTCGATATCGTCGTCCAGGCCAACGGCCTGAAGGCCGAGGACGCCGTCAAGCTGGTCACCGAGCCGCTGGAGACCATCGTCAAGGGCATCAATGGCGTCGAGCATGTCTATTCCAAGACCTATGACGATCAGGTCGTGGTCACCGTGCGTTTCCTCGTCGGCTCCTCGACGGACGCCTCGATCCTGCGCGTGCACGACAAGGTGCGCGCCAATCATGGACAAGATTCCCTCCGGGATTCCCGAGCCCCTGATCGTCGGGCGCGGCATCGACGACGTCGCCATCGTGGTGCTCACGCTGTCGCCCAAACCGGAGGCCGCGTCGCGCTGGAGCGCGGACGGCCTCACGTCGGTCGCGCGCGAATTGCGCACGGAGCTCGCCAAGCTCGAAGACGTCGGCCTGACCTATCTCGTGGGCGACCAGGCCGACGAGATCCGCATCGAGCCCGATCCCGAGGCGCTCGCCAAATATGGCGTGACGCTGCAGCAGCTCGCCGCGAAAGTGCAGGGCGCCAACATCGCCTTCAAGGCGGGGCTGATCCGCGACAAGGGCCTGCAGATCGAGACCATCGCCGGCCGCACCCTGAAAACCATGCCCGAGATCGGCAATCTGCTCATCACCACGCGCGACAATCGTCCGGTCTATCTGCGCGACGTCGCCAAAGTGAGCGTGCGTCGGCGAGCCCAACGAGACGCGCGTCGCCCATTTCGCCAAGACGGAGTCCGGCGCGCTGCAGGGCGCGCCCGGCGGTGTCGGTGGCCATCGCCAAGCGCGCGGGCGCCAACGCCGTGGTGATTTCCGAGCGGATCGTCGAGCAGCTGCAAAGCCTCAAGGGCGCCGTCGTGCCCGCCGACATCGACGTGCAGGTGTCGCGCAATTACGGCGAGACGGCCAACGAGAAGGCCAACGAGCTGCTGTTCCATCTCGGCGCTCGCCACGATCTCCATCGTCGCGCTGGTGGCCTTCGCGATCGGCTGGCGCGAGGGTCTGGTGGTGGCGATCGTCATCCCCACCACCATCCTGCTGACCTTGTTCGCCGCGCGGCATCATGGGCTACACGCTCAATCGCGTCAGCCTGTTCGCACTGATCTTCTCCATCGGCATCCTGGTCGACGACGCCATCGTCGTGATCGAGAACATCGCGCGGCATTGGGCGATGAAAGACGGCCGGACGCGGACGCAAGCGGCGATCGACGGCGTCGCGGAGGTCGGCAATCCGACCATCGTGGCGACTTTGACGGTGGTCGCGGCCTTGCTGCCGATGCTGTTCGTCTCGGGCCTGATGGGCCCCTATATGAGCCCGATTCCCGCCAACGCCTCGGCGGCGATGGTGTTCTCCTTCTTCGTCGCGGTGATCCTGACGCCGTGGCTGATGATGAAGATCGCCAGCACCGCCCCGGCGGACCATCACGAGGCCAGCGACGGCGGCAAGCTCGGCGCGCTCTATCGCCGCGTCGCCGCGCCCGTGTTGCGCACGAAGCGCTCCGCCTGGATCTTCCTGCTCGCGGTCGGAATCGCGACGCTCGCCTCGCTCAGCCTGTTCTATTTCAAGGCGGTGACGGTGAAGCTGCTGCCGTTCGACAACAAGGCGGAAGTCGCCATCGTCGCCGACCTGCCGCGCGGGACGTCGGTCGAGGAGACCAATCGCATTCTGCGCGCGGCGATCGAGCGCGTGAAGGACATTCCCGAAATCCTCTCCTTCGAGACCTATGCGGGCACGGCGGCGCCGTTCAACTTCAACGGCCTGGTGCGCCATTACTACATGCGCGCCATGCCCGAAGCTGGGCGACGTGCAGATCAATCTCAAGTCCAAGAACGAGCGCTCGCGCGCCAGCCACGACATCGCGCTGGAGGTTCGCCAGCGTCTCGCCGGGCTCGACATGCCGGCGCATGGCTCGCTGAAAGTCGTCGAGCCGCCGCCGGGTCCGCCGGTGCTGGCCACGTTGCTCGCGGAAATCTACGGCCCCGATCCGCAGACGCGCCGCGCGGTCGCGGCGCAGGTGCGCAAGGCTTTTGAAAGCGCGTCCTTCATCGTCGACGTCGACGATTCCTATGGCGTGCAGGCGCCGCGCAAACGCGTCGAGATCGACCAGGATTTGCTGGAGTTCTTCGGCGTGCAGCAGGGCGACGTGTTCGAGACCCTGCGCCGGCTCTACGGCCAGGACGTGGTCGGCTATTCGCATCGCGGCGAGGGCCGGCAGCCGCTGCCGATCCGCCTGGCGCTGGCCAAGAACGCCCGCCAGCTCGACGAGGCGGCGCTGACGACCCCGGTTCCCGCCAATGCGCTGCCGGGCAATCGCGCCATCGTCGAACTCGGCGACGTCGTGCGGGTGTCGGACGAACTGTCGTCCTTCCCGATCTTCCGCCACAACGGCCGCGCCGCCGAAATGGTGCAGGCGGAGCTTGCCGGCGCCTATGAGGCGCCGCTCTATGGCATGCAGGCGGTGAACGCGGCGCTCGACAAGATGGAGTTCCCCGCGGGCGTTCCCAAGCCGCAGGTTCTGCTGCACGGCCAGCCGCTGGATGAATCGCATGCGTCGCTGCTGTGGGACGGCGAATGGGAAGTCACCTGGGTGACGTTCCGCGACATGGGCGCGGCCTTCATGGCGGCTCTGGTCGGCATCTACATTCTGGTCGTCGCGCAGTTCAAATCCTTCAAGCTGCCGCTGGTGATCCTGACGCCGATTCCGTTGACCTTCATCGGCATCATGCTGGGCCATTGGCTGTTCCATGCGGCCTTCACCGCGACCTCGATGATCGGCTTCATCGCGCTCGCCGGCATCATCGTGCGCAACTCGATCCTGCTGGTGGATTTCGTGCGCCACGCCGACCATTCGAAGGGTCTGCGCGCGGTGCTGATCGAGGCCGGCGCGATCCGCTTCAAGCCGATCCTGCTCACCGCGCTCGCGGCGATGATCGGCGCGGCGGTGATCCTGTCCGATCCGATCTTCCAGGGACTGGCGCTGTCGCTGCTGTTCGGCCTCGCGTCATCGACAGCGCTGACCGTTCTGGTGATCCCCGCGATTTATGTCGTGCTGCGCGGCGGCCCGAATTTCGACGCAAGCTAAAAGGGTCTTCGAAACGCGATAAAAACAGGGGCGGCGCCGGAGGCGGCTTCGCCCCTTTGCGCGTCCCGACGCATTTGCAAAGACCCCCGTTTTCCTGCCGACACGATTCAATTTCGGCTTGATATTGTAAAATACGAATGTGAGGATGTGACTCTGCCGGAGGCACAAGGGACAATCCCGGGCCAGAATGCCGGACAGGGAGAGAAACGATGAAAAGGAATTTTTGGCCCGCGCTTGTCGCGGCCAGTGGTATCGCACTGACTCTCGCGGCGCCTGCCGCCTGGGCGGCGGAGATCGCCGGCGATTATACCAGACCCAATGGCGACAAGGCGCGGGTCTCGGTCAGCGACGGCAAGCTTTATTGCAAGATCGTATCCGGCATCCCAGGCTGGATTTGAGATGTGCCACGGCATGGAAAAGACCGGGGCCGGGACCTGGCAGGGCGCGAATATGAAACACCCGTCGATGCCGGGCATGATGACCTTCAACGGCACGGTGACCGCCACCGGGTCCGGCCTGTCGATCAAGGGCTGCGCCGTCGGCCAGTCGATGTGCGACGCGGAGAACTGGGCTCGGAACTAACCGGAACAACGCCGGTCGCGGCTGCTCGCGCTCGGCGGGTGCCGCGTCCGTTTGGCCGGGGCGCCGCGAGGAGCTGACAATGCGCGAACTCGAAGGACGGATGGTGATCGTCACGGGCGTTTGTGGCGTTCTTGGCTCGGCGGTTTCGGAATTGCTCGCGGTCAGGGGAGCGCGGGTCGTCGGTTTCGACCGGGCGGAGAATGATCGCCGATGCAAAGTGGATTTCGCCGGGGTCGATCTGGCGGACGAGACCGCCTGTCGTCGAGCGGTCGATAGCGCCGTCGCGCGATCCGGTCCGCTTTACGGCCTGGTGAATATCGCGGGCGGGTTTGAGATGGCGACGCTCGCGCAGGGCGGTCCGGGACTATGGGACCGCATGTACCACATGAATTTGCGCACGGCCCTCTGTGCCTCCAGCGCCGCGCTGCCTCACTTTCAGGAGCACGGCGCCGGCCGCATCGTCAATGTTGGCGCCGGCGCGGCGGCGAAGGGCGCGGCAGCCATGGGCGCTTACGCCGCCGCGAAATCCGGCGTCGCGCGCCTGACCGAGAGCCTGGCCGAGGAATGGCGCGGCGCCGGCGTCACCGTCAATGTGGTGGCGCCGAATATCATCGACACGCCCGCCAATCGGGCCGCCATGCCGGATGCCGATTTTTCCAGTTGGACGTCGCCGGCGGCGATTGCGCGCGTGATCGCCTTTCTGCTGTCGGACGAAGCCTCGGCGGTGACCGGCGCGCTGATCCCGGTCACAGGCGCGAGCTGAATCACCAGAGGCGTCGAGCGGATTGCGGCCGTGCGCCCGTCCATTTCCCGGAGGAGTCGATGATAAAGGACGATGAGGTTCATGTCGTTTGCCCTCGATGCGGCGGCGTCAATCGCGCCAGCCGCGCCAAATTGGCCGAGGGGAAACGGCCGGACTGCGGGGCGTGCGGGGCGCCCCTGTTCGACGGAGCGATCGATGTCGCGAATGACGCAGCTTTCGCGCGTCATGTTGCGCGCACCAGTCTGCCCATATTGGTCGATTTCTGGGCGGAATGGTGCGGTCCATGCAAGATCATGGCGCCGCAATTCGTCGCGGCGGCGAAACGGCTCGAGACGCGGGCCCGGTTCCTGAAGGCGAACACGGAAATCCTGCGTGAAACCGCCGCAAGTTTCGGCATTCGTTCGATTCCAACGCTCGCCTTGATCCGCGATGGCCGAGAGGTTGCGCGTCAGGCCGGCGCCATGGACGCCAATTCAATTCTGCGCTGGGCGGCCGGCCACGGCGTTGAATAGCCGGCGGCCGGCGCGCGCTACAAGGCGGTCGCGCCCGCCCGTTTGCGTGGTCTGGGCGCCGCCCATTGCGGGCTGAGCGCCTCAAGGACCTCCTGGCGGTTGTTGGAAATATCGGCGATGGTGGTCCCGTCGAGCACTTCGAGAAAAGCGCGGCACGCCTTTTTGAAAGTGTCGCCAAGCTTGCAGACGCCAATCAGCGGGCACGTGTTGGTCACGGCGTTGAAACATTCGACGAGATTGAGATCGTCCTCGGTCTTTCGAATGATTTCACCGACCGTGATGTCCTGCGCCGCCTTGGCGAGGCGGAAGCCGCCATTGCGGCCGCGGACATTGTCGAGATAACCCCAAAGTCCAAGCTGGTGGACGCATTTGACGAGATGCGCCTTCGAAATGCCAAAGCTTTCGGCGACCTCGTGCACAGTGACGAGTTCGCCTTTGCGCATCGTCGCGATCATCAGGATTCGCAGGGCGTAATTTGAATAGCTGGTCAGCCGCATGAAACATCTCGCGCCGCGCGACAGTGGCGCGTGCCGAAATGTTATAACAAAAATATAGATTTACCAACGGAGAGTTTTCGAGATCGAGCGGGCGCTCCCGGACGCCCGCGGGCCGGCCACGATGTTTTCGACGGATCGAGCGGAGAAGGGGCGCAGGGTTCGTTATCTCGAAAGGCCTTTGCTCCCGAGTTCGTCGAGATAGCCCCTCCATATTTGCTCATGACTTGCGCCCAATTGATGCAAATAATCCCACGTATAAATGCCGCTCGCGTGTTGATCGTCGAATTCGAGCCGCACCGCATAATTGCCAACCGGCTCTACCGCTACGATCGTCACATTTTTCTTTCCGCCAACAGTCTTTTTCTCGGCCGGGGAGTGACCTTGCACTTCCGCGCTGGGGCTGACAACGCGCAGATATTCCGCTGGCAACGCGAACGCCTCGCCTGCTTCGAAGACGACGTGAAGCGTTTTTCCGAGGTCGGTGAGCCGTAGCTCCGTCGGCCAATGAGCGTGGTCCATTTTGAATTTCTCTCGTTTTGCCAGGCAACAATCGCATCGCTCTTGCGTTCCCCGGGCGTTATGAGCGCGAAATCTCACCGGCGCCCTCTGCGTGCTGATCAATAGCCGCCTTTGCGGCGGCTTTCCGCGACGCCGGCGATCCTGCCGCCCTGTTTGGACGGATCGAGCGGAAACAGATCGTACAGCGTCTTCTGCTCGACCCTTTCGCCCCACTTCTCGGACATTGCCTTGATGATGGTGCGCGTGTTCGGCGTGCTTTGATTGTTGTCGAAAAACTCCTCGCGCAGATAGTCGATCACATCCCAGTGACGCGGGCCAGAGTTCACGCCGTCGAGGCTGGCGATATGCTCGGCCAGTTCCCGGCTCCAGTCTTCGGGATTGACCAGATAGCCGGTGGCGGTGCTTTCGACTTCCTTGCCCTCGAATACATATGTCATTTGAGTCTCCCGTCCATTTTCCTTTTCCGATGGCGACAGGGCGGCGCAGAAAACGCGGCCCTGTCGAAACCATTGGAGGCCTTTAACCAACAACGATCTTGGGTCTGCGCGACATTTCTCTGGAGCCCTGCGCCAGGGCGTCCCGAACCCGTTCGGCCATGGCCAGATAGGGCTTGGCCTGGTCGAAATCGGGGGCGCTCGCCAGCACGGGCAGGCCATTGTCGGAGCCTTCGCGAATGACCATGTCGAGCGGCGCCTCGCCGAGGAATGGCACTCCGAACTTCTCGGCTTCCGCGCGAGCTCCGCCATGGGCGAAGATCTCGGACCGTCCGCCACAATGCGGGCAGAGGAAATAGCTCATGTTTTCGAACAGGCCGAGGATCGGGACATGCACCTGCTGGAACATGGCGATGCCACGCCGCGCATCGATCAGCGCCAGGTCCTGAGGCGTCGAGACCACGATGGCGCCGGCCAGCGAGGCGTTCTGCGCCATGGTCAGTTGCACGTCGCCGGTTCCGGGCGGCATGTCGACCACCAGGATGTCAAGTTCGCCCCAGGCGACCTCGCGCAGCAATTGGGTGATCGCCGACATGACCATCGGCCCGCGCCAGACAATGGCGGCGTCGTCCTCGACCAGAAATCCGATCGACATCAGCTTGACGCCGAACTTTTCCAGCGGCGCCAGCGAGCGGCCATCCTCGGAAAGCTCGGGCTTGTCCCTGATTCCGAACAGGCGCGGCAGGGAGGGGCCGAAAATATCGGCGTCCAGCAAGCCGATTTTGAGACCCGAGCGCGCCAAGGCAATCGCCAGATTGGCCGCCGTGGTCGATTTTCCCACGCCGCCCTTGCCCGAAGCGACGGCGATGATCTTGGCTATATGTTCAAGACCTGCGCCTCTCTCGGGCGCTTCGCTCGGCATGGGCCGCTGGGCGCGATGGCCATCACCGCCGCCGCGCGCTTCCGGGCCACGCTCGGAGGTCAGCACCACCATGGCGGTCGCAACCCCCGGAATGGCTTTGACGGCCGTTTCCGCCGCCAGACGCATCGGTTCGCTGGCCGCCGCTTGGTCGGGAGCGACAGCAATCGTGACGAAAACCTTGCCGTCACGGATGCTCACTCCCGCCACGGCGCCGGAGTCGACCAGAGACGTCAGACCGTCCGGTCCCTTGACGCCTTGAAGCGCCGCATAGATGTCGTCGGTATTGTACATGATCCCTCGCTTCGGTTTCATTTTGCGGCGTGCGCCAAGGCGTCGGCTTTCCCTCCGGCTCGCGCCGGTCTCCGTTCGTGCGCGCCGCAGCGGCTTATTCGGCCGCGCGCTTCATGGCCGGATAGGTGCAATGGGCGTCATTGGCGAAGGGCGCCTCGACGTCGCTCGACTGCACGAAGGGAATGCGCAGGGTCGACCAGACATCGACCAAAGCCTCGACCAGATGCGCGATATGGGCGTCGCCATGGGCCGGGGTCGGGGTGATGCGCAGGCGCTCCGTGCCGCGCGCCACCGTCGGGTAATTGATCGGCTGGATGTAAATGCCGTGGCGCGCCAGCAGCATGTCGCTGGCCGCCTTGCACAATTGCGCGTCGCCGACCATCAGCGGCACGATATGCGACATGTTGGGCAGGACCGGCAGGCCGGCCTGCATCAGGGCGTGCTTGGTCAGCCAGGCCTGGCGCTGGTGCGCCATGCGCAGTTCGGGACGGCTCTTGGCGATGCGCACGGATTGCGCGGCCGCGGCGCAGACCGCCGGCGGCAAGGCCGTGCTGAAGATGAAGCTGGGGGCGAACGAGCGCACGGCGTCGATGATCGCCGGATTGGCCGCGATATAGCCGCCGATGACGCCGAAGCCCTTGGCGAGCGTGCCCTCGATGACGTCGATGCGGTGCATCTGGCCTTCGCGTTCGGCGACGCCGCCACCGCGCGCGCCATACATGGCGACCGCATGGACCTCGTCGATATAGGTCATGGCGTTGTATTTTTCGGCGAGGTCGCAGATCTCCTTGATCGGCGAAATGTCGCCGTCCATCGAATAGAGGCTCTCGAACACGATCAGCTTGGCGCGCTCGAGCGGCTGTTCCGCGAGCAGTTCTTCGAGATGGGCGACGTCGTTATGGCGCCAGATCTTGCGCTCGGCCGACGAGCGGCGCACGCCCTCGATCATCGAATTGTGGTTGAGCGCGTCGGACAGGATCAGGCAATTGGGCAGCAGGTCGGCGATGGTCGAGATCGCCGCGAGATTGGAAATCCAGCCCGAGGTGAAGACGAGCGCGGCTTCCTTGCCATGGAGGTCGGCGAGTTCGGCTTCGAGCTTCACCAGCGGATGGCTGGTGCCGGAAATGTTGCGGGTGCCGCCGGCGCCGGCGCCGTGCTTCGAGGCGGCCGATTTCATCGCCGCGATGACCTCGGGGTTGACGCCCATGCCGAGATAATCGTTCGAGCACCAGATCGTGATGTCCTGCTCGGCGCCGTTTTCGTCGCGCCAGATCGCGTGCGGGAACCGTTCGGCGTTGCGTTCGATATCGATGAACACGCGGTAGCGCTGCTCGGTCTTCAGCTTGCCGACCGCATCCTGGAAGAATTGCGTGTAAGGCATGGTGCTATCCTCGTTTGAGCGGCGCCCAAATCCTCGGCGAGCGTCGAATTTTTTGTCCGTTCCGCGCAAGTGCGCACGAATGAAACAAAACGATCCGTCCAGCGACAACGCGACGTGTCGCGCTGGTGGGTGAAGCCGGCGAGGAGATTGCCGATCACAATCCCGTCGCGTTCGCCGTCGATGCCGTATCCCCGTTTCACGCGCCACGCGTAACGCAGGCCTGGCGCGACGTTTTCAAGGCGTGCGTAATGGAATTCGTGGGCGGGTACGGTCGCGGCCGCCGACTCGCCTGGCCATGGAAAACCCGGCGTCTCCTCGACGCGCACCAGGCCGCGTCCCTGCGGACGCTCGCCCATCACGGAATCGGCCGGAATGACGCCGACCATTTCATGGCGTTCGCCGCGAAAGGAAATCGCGCGGGTCAGATACATCATGCCGCCGCATTCGGCATAGGTCGGCAGCCCGCCTCCGATCGCCGTGCGGATCTTTTCGCGAAGCGCGACGTTCGCCGAAAGCGCCGCCGCCTGGGTTTCGGGAAAGCCGCCGCCGATCAGAAGTCCATCGCACGGCGGGAGGTCATGATCATGCAGAGTGTCGAAAAACGCCAGACGCGCGCCGGCCTTTTCCAGGGCCTCGAGATCGTCCGAATAATAGAAGCCGAAAGCGGCGTCGCGCGCCACGGCGATGACGACGTCGGGCGTCGAGAGCGCGCGGAGTTGCGGCGCGCCGCGCGCCTCCGGCCGCTCGGCTCTGGCGAGCAACGAGTCGAGATCGACGCCGCTCAGGACGGCGTCGCGCGCGCGGGCGATCACGGAACCGGACGCGCCGGCTTCTTCCGGCGTGGTCAGGCCGAGATGGCGCTCGTCGATATTCAGGCCCTTGTCGCGCCCGATGGCGCCAAGCACGGGCAAGTCCGTGTAATTCTCGATCGCCTGCCGTAACTTGCTTTCCTGCCGCGCGGCGCCGACCTTGTTGAGGATGACGCCCGCGAATTCGACATCAGGATCGAAATGGCGATAGCCTTGAAGCAGCGGGGCGATTCCGCGCGCCATGCCGGTCGTATCAATGACGAGAACGACAGGCGCGCGCAGCAATTTGGCGAGGGCGGCGGAACGAATCGCGACCCCGGGGATCGACGCCGTCGTGCAGCCCCTTGTTGCCCTCGATCAAGGCGATGTCCGAATCGCCGCGCCCTCGGCCGTAAAGCGCGAGGATTTCGTCGTCGGCCTGGGTGTTGAAGTCGAGGTTGTAGCTGGCTCGGCCCGAAGCGCGGGCGAGCCACATCGGATCGATATAGTCCGGACCCTTCTTGAAGGTCTGGATCTTCAGGCCTCGCGCCGCGATGGCCGCCGCCAGCCCGATCGAAACCGTCGTCTTGCCCGAGGACTTGATCGCCGCGGAAACGAAAAATCGCGTCATGGCCGGGCGCCTCCGGTCTTGGCAGGCGCTTCCGGCAGGAAGGGCAGCAGCCGGCAGCCCAGCGCCGCGATCAGCATGGCGATCGACACGCCGCTGAGCCCGAGAAGGAGCTCCGGCGCGCTCGGCGTATAGGCGTTGATGGCGCCGTCGAAAAAGGAGCTGGAAGCGACGTAGCCCGGAAAGATGTTGAGGGGATAGGCCTGGCCGCCGATGATGATGACATAGAATTGCGCCAGTCCGCCGACAAGGAGCAGGAATGAGGCGAGGGCCAGCAACTTGCGTCCGGTCGGACCGTTGTCGGCCATGGCGAGCAACAGCGAGCGGCGCGAGCGAGCCGATGAGAATTTGCCCGAGCCAGAACGCCAGCGGATAGACGCCGCCATTGAGCAGCAGGAAGGCTTCGACGCTTCGGAAGGGCGCGCGCATAGATCTTGGCGAGATGGGCGATCAGCGTCAGGAACAGCGTCGCCAGGATGAACAGGGAGAGCAGGCCGCGAAACTTGCCGACCATCTCCTCGGGCATCGAGCTGGTCGCTCGTCTCGTGAGACATGGTCACGAGCACCAGAACGGTGAAGGCGAGCCCGTAAACCAGCGACGAGGCGATGAACAGGGGCGCCATGATCGCGCCGTAATAGGCGTCGCGGGCAACGAGAAATCCGAAGATCGATCCCGTGCCCATGGTCAGGAGGAGCCGCCAGACGAAAGCGGTCGAGCCCAGGATCTTGCCGAAGACGCTGATTGCGCGACGCGCGCCGGTCCATCATGGCGAACAGATAGAAGGCGACGATCGCCACGAAGCCCGAATAGAGATAGATGTTCCAGGCGAAGATCGAACGGAAATTATAGGTCGTCATCGCGACGAAGACGCGCTCGGGACGGCCGAGGTCCAGCACCAGCACCGTCAGGCCGCCGATGAGCAGCGCGATGGCCAGGATGCCGGAAAGGCGGGCGAAGGGCTTGTAATTCAGGCGATTGAAGACGGACGACACCGAGGCGACGTTCAGTGCGCCGGAGGCGGAGACGATCAGGAAGACCGCGAAGACGTGAGGCGCGCCCCACACGATCTGGTTGCTCATGCCGGTCACGCCGTGGCCATGCGTCTCCATGTAGAGCGCCGCCGCCACTCCTGCCGCGACGGCGAGAACATGCAGCGCGATCAACAGCCAGAACAGGGGCGTGTGCGATGTCAGCCGGCGATATTTCTGCGCCATCGGCGCTCTCCCGCGAATTTACAGATTGGCGTAAGTGACGGCTGGCGCGACGCCGAGATCGGCGCGCAATTTCGTCGTCGGCAATTGGCGCAACGTTTTCGAGATTTCGCTTTCGGGATCGTTGAGATCGCCGAAGATCATGGCGCCGCCTTCGCGGGCGCAAGCCTCGACGCACGCCGGTTTGCGGCCGGCGTCGATGCGATCGACGCAGAGCGTGCATCCCTCGACCGTTCCCTTGCCGCGCGGCGCGTTGACCTTCTGGTCGTCGTGCTCCTCATGGACGAAGGAGCGGGCCTTGAACGGGCACGCCATCATGCAATAGCGGCAGCCGATGCAGATGTGCTTGTCGACCAGGACGATGCCGTCGGCGCGCTTGAACGAGGCCCCGGTGGGGCAGACGTCCACGCAGGGCGGACTTTCGCAATGCTGGCACATGACGGGCGCCTCCTGGACGACGCCGGTCGAGGCGTTGCGAAGCGTGACCTTGCGAATCCATTGCGCGTCGATTTCCGGGCGGCCCGAACTTTTCAGGCCGTTTTCCTCGTTGCAGGCCGTGACGCAGGCGTTGCAGCCGGGCTTGCATTTGTTGAGGTCGATCAGCATTCCCCAGCGCACGTTGGCGGAGGCGGGCTCGCCGGCCGGACGCGCCTGCGCGTCGCGCGCGCCGAAGGCGTAGAGGGTCACGCCCGGCGCGAGCAGCGTCGCGGCGAAGGCGCCGGCCGTGCGCAGCAGTCCTCGCCGATCCATGGCGGTCTTGGCGCAGCCGGTCTTTGCCGCAGCCGCCGCGAACACGCGCTCATTGTTTGGTCTCCCGGAGGTAAGCCGCGAGCTTGTCGACGTCCGCGCCGTCGACTTCGGCGGCCTTTTTCGGCGCTTCGGGACGCGAGGCATGGCATTCGAAACAGTCGATCGACACCGCCGCGTAGGAATGGCAGGAGCGGCAGAAATGCTGCTCGCTCGCGAAAGACACCGGCTTTCCGTCCTCGCCCTTGACCGCATGACAGGAGACGCAGCCGGCGAGGCTGTATTGCGGCGTCCGCACGCCCTGATGCACGGCCGTCCTTGCGGTGGTCGAACATCATCAGCATGTGATTGCGGCGCATGAACGCGGTGTCGGCGACGCAATGCTCGCCCTGGGCGCGGGGCGGGTGCGGCGCGGGCGTGCGCCCGGCGCCGTCCTCGGCCCAGGCCGCGCTCGCAGCGACAGAGCCGCCGCGCCCATGAGAATGCAGGGCCGCGGCGAAGAGATTTCGCAGGGCGCGCATGCTATTCCCCAAGGCCCATCTGGATGTATCCGGTCGGGCAGACATCCGCGCAAATGTGGCAGCCGATGCATTTCGTGTAGTCGGTGTCGACATAGCGACCGGTGGCGCGCTCCTTCTTCGGCACGCGGAACACCGCCGTCTGCGGACAATAGATCACGCAATTGTCGCATTCGAAGCACATGCCGCAGGACATGCAGCGCTTGCCTTCCGTCTGCGCCTGCTCCTCGGTGAAGCCGATGATGCGCTCGCGCGAAATCGCCCAGCACATGCTCTGCGTCGACATGGCGCTCGTCGCGGGTCGAGCGGGCGACGTAGCCGAAGTGGCCCTTGAACAACTGGGTGTGCGGGATGATCTGCGACGATGCCGCGATCCTCGTAATTATGCACCGCGAACTTGGCGCGATCGGTGCCTCGGACCTGCATATGTTCATAGGGCGACGGTTCGAGATGTCGCGTGTGCAGTTCCTCCAGCAGGTTGAACTGATGGACGTCGACTTTCGGCCGCTTGTCTTCCAGTTCGCCGTGCAGGAAATGATCAATCGTCTCGGAGGCGATGCGGCCATGGCCGATCGCCGTCGTCAGCAGATGCGGGCGGATGACGTCGCCGCCGGCGAAATGCTTCGTCCATGTTGCGGACTTTATAGACGCCGTCGACGGCGATGGTTCCCCGTCCGCTGTCGAGGCTCTCCAGCCCTTCCGACAAATCGGCCATCTGGCCGATCGCTGAAATGATCATGTCGCAATCAAGCACGAATTCCGTGCCCTCGATCGGCATCGGCACATTGCCCTTCATGCTGCATTCGCACATGCGCAGGCCGATCGCCTTGCCCTGTTCGTCCTTGATGACTTCGAGCGGCATGACCGAGCCCTTGATCTCGATGCCTTCCCGCTTCGCGTCCTCGCGTTCGCGTTCGGCGGCGGTCATTTTCTCGACCGGGAACAGCGTGGTGAGAACAGCCGAGACGCCCTCGCGCTCGAGCGCGCCGGTGACGTCGTGAGCGGTATAGCCGAACTCGCCCGGCGAGGCCGCCGCGTCGTCATGCTTGTGCGACTGGCCGATATGGCCGAGACGGCGCGCCACCGAAGCGACGTCGATCGACGTGTCGCCGCCGCCGACCACGACGATTTTTTTCGCTGTCGAGAAAAGCCAGCCGCGGTTGAACGTATCGAGGAATTCGACGCCGGTGATGCAATTGACCGCGTCGCCTCCGGGAACCGGCAGGGGACGGCCCTTTTGCGCGCCGATCGCCCAGAACACTGCGTCGTAGTTCTTGTCGAGATCTTCCATGGAGATGTCGCGGCCGACGCGCACGCCGGTCCTCACTTCGACGCCGTCCATCGAGGTGATGCGGGCGATTTCGGCGTCCAGCATGTCGCGCGGGGTGCGATAGCCGGGGATGCCGAACCGCATCATGCCGCCGAGATGATCGTGCGCCTCGAAGATCGTGACGGCATGTCCTTTCTGGCGCAGGAAATAGGCTGCGGACAGGCCGCCCGGACCGCCGCCGATCACGGCGATGCGCTTGCCAGACAGCTCCGGCGGCTTGGGCGCCTGCAGCTTGTTCTGGATCGCCCAGTCGCCGACATATTGCTCGACGCCGTTGATGCCGACGAAATCGTCGACTTCGTTGCGGTTGCAGCCGTCTTCACAAGGCGCGGGGCAGACGCGTCCCATCGAGGCCGGGAAGGGATTGGCCTCCATCATGCGGAGGAAGGCGTATTCCTGCCAGGCCATGCCAGCGACCGGCGGCTTGTCCATGCCGCGCGCGATCGCCAGCCAGCCGCGAATGTCATGCCCCGACGGGCAGCCGCCCTGGCAGGGCGGCGCGCGATGGACATAGGTCGGGCATTTGTAGCTCTTGTCCTGCTGGAAGATCTTCTTGGTCAGATCCTGGGGATCCCAGGGCGATTTTCCGTTCTTGAATCGACGGAAGGTCAGACCCTTGGTCGGAGCCGCTTCGTTCATGGCCTCTTCTCCCTATTTCGCCGTGGCGACGAGGTTGCGCCGCTCAAATTCTTCCGCCTGCGTCGAACCGGTCAGGATGATCGCGTTCGACACCATCTGATGCACGCTGACGATGGCTTCGCGGTCGAAGCCGTATTGCGGCAGGACTTTCGAGAATTGCGCCTTGCAGATGGCGCAGATGGCGGCCATGTGGGTCACGCCATGCTCGTCGGCGACTTCTTTCAGCGCGCGCATGCGCGGCATGGCGCCCTTGGTGCGGATATCCATGATCTCGTCGCTCAACAATCCGCCGCCGCCGCCGCAACAAAAGGTCTGTTCGCGGATCGTCTCGGGCGCCATGTCGAAATAATGATTGCAGACGGCGCGAAGCACGGCGCGAGGCAGTTCGAACTGCCCGCCGGGTTGGTCGCCCATTCGCGACGCGCGAGCGACGTTGCAGGAATTGTGGAAGGTCAGCCGGAATTCGTCATTCTTCGACTTGTCGAATTTCAGCTTGCCCTTCTGGATCAGGTCGTAGGTGAATTCGACGATATGCTGGGGAACCGGGTAGCTTTTGTCGAGGAAATCGAAAGGACCGGCCAGCGTGTCCAGGAAGGAATAGGCGACGCGCCAGGCGTGGCCGCATTCGCCGAACACCAGCCGCTTCACGCCCAGTTCCAGCGCCGCCTCGCGGATGCGCAGCGCGACCTTCTGCATGTTCTCCTGCGAGCCGATGAACATGCCGAAATTGGCGGCTTCGGCGGCATGGGTGGAAAGCGTCCAGGAGACGCCCGCCTCGTGCAGGACTTTGGCGTAGCCGATCAGGCCTTCCATATGCGGCGAGGCGAAGAAATCCGCGCTCGGCGTGACGAGGAGGATGTCGGCGCCCTTTTGGTCGAGCGGCAATTTGACGGCGACGCCGGTCTCCTCCTCGATCTCCTCTTCCAGCCCTTCGAGCGTGTTGCGCAGGGCCTTGGGCGGGAGACCGAGATTGTTGCCGATGTTGAAAACCTTGCCGATGATCTCGGTGGTGTATTTCTGGCCGATGCCGATCGTGTCCATGACGTCGCGCGCGGCCATGGAAATCTCGGCCGTGTCGATGCCATAGGGGCAGAAGACCGAGCAGCGGCGGCACTGCGAACATTGGTGGAAATAGCTGTACCAGTCGTCGAGGACGTCCTTGGTCAAATCCGCGGCGCCGACCAGCCAGGGAAGATATTTTCCGGCGAAGGTGAAGTGGCGGCGATAGACCTTGCGCAGCAGGTCCTGGCGCGCGACCGGCATGTTCTTGGGATCGCCGGTGCCGAGGAAGTAATGGCACTTGTCGGTGCAGGCGCCGCATTTGACGCATGAGTCGAGATAGACGCGCAGGGCGCGAGAATTGTTCACCAGCTCGCCGAGGCGCGCGATCGCCTTGTCGTGCCAGTCCTCGACCAGTTCGCCGGGAAATCCGAGCGGCTGCATATGGTTGGGCGCGGCCGGATACGGCTTGGAGTTGGCCATGGCGCCGCAGGCGAGGCGCGGCAGTTCGATCGGATCGCCGTCGACCATTTCCTTTGGATTGAAGTCGCTCTTTGCTTCGGCCATTTCGGAAACCCTCAAGCGCGTCGCGGCGTGGATTCGAGCCTGGCGGGCGGAACGTGGCGGCGCTCGCGGCTGTCGTCGGCCTGATTGCGCGAGGGGCTGAAGAAGACGCCCGGCGCATGCAGAAGTTTGGAGAAGGGGAAGACGACCATCAGCGTCAGCACCAGGGTCAGGTGGACGAGGAGGGCCGGATCGGCGGGCAGCGGACGCCAGTCGAAATACATCAGGCCGAGGAAGAATTCCTTGACCGAGACAATGTCGGTGCGCGCCAGATATTTCATGACGAGGCCGCTGCATCCGATCGCCATGAGCAGCGCCAGCATCAGATGATCGGACGGACCGGAGATATAGCGGATGCGCTCGACGACAATGCGCCGGGTCCAGAGCGCCGCAAGGGCGGCGACCATGGCGAAGCCGGCCAGCACGCCCAAGGGCTGGACCAGCACGACCAGAGCGGGAACCGGCTGCAGGAAATAACGCAGATGGCGCAGCAACACGACGGCCAGAGCCACGTGGAAAATCCAGCCGAACAGCCAGATCCACTTGTTGGCCTTGAACAGGCTCTGGAACAGCGTCACTTCCCGCAGCATCCGCAAGGCGACGCCGCCCTTGGTCAAAGGGGCGGGCGTCGTCGGAATCTTCAACGGCGCGGGAGTCGTCGCATAAAGCCAGATACGCCGAAAAAGGGCGACAACCAGCAGCAGCGATGCGGCGTAGAACGCCGTCGCATATACAGTCGTCAACATTGTTTCCTCCCGATCCGCGGCTTCTTCCGGCCCTTCGGATCACATCAGTCTGGGATCAGACGCAGCCGGTCGGCTTCGGCAGGCCCGCGATCTTGCACGCCTGTTTGGCGGGCCCATAGGGAAACAGCTCGTAGAGCGCCTTCTGGTCGCCCTTTTCCTTGCCGTATTTCTTGGTCATTTCCTTCACGAGAATGCGGACCGCCGGCGCGATCTGGTACTCGTCGTAATAGTCGCGCAGGAAATTGACGACTTCCCAATGGGCGTCGGTCATGTCGATGTGTTCCGCCTTGGAGATGACGTCCGCGACGTCCTTGGTCCACTGGCCGATGTCCGTGAGATAGCCTTCCTCGTCGTGTTCGATGACAGACCCGTTGATTTGATAACCCGACATTCTTTTCTCCCGTGAAGTTGCAAATTGAAGCCAGGAGCAGACGCGCTTCGCGTCGGCTCAAAAATCAAAGCCACGCGCAGACGCGCGTCGCGTCGGCGGCGAGATCGACAAAGCCGCCGTAGTCGACGGCTTCGATTCCCTCGATGAGATCGCCGGCGCCGATGCCGCGCGCGGCAAGGTCGGGACCCAGCGCGTAGATCGCGCAGCCCCGCCCCGCGTCGACCAGCGCCTGGGCGAAAGCGCCGCCCTTTCGCGCCGCGAGCACGCCGTCCTCGATCAGCAGGATGCGGTCGCCGGCCGAAACATGGTCGAGGCAGCTTTTCAGCGCGTTGCGCTCGTAAGGCGATTTGTTGACCGTGTGCAAAGTGGACATGAGGAACGCCTCAAAAGCTCAAAATGACGTCGTGTTCGGCGATCAGCTTCGCCATTGCCGCCTTGTCGACGACGTGGATCGAGGGCTTCTCCTCGTAATTCTCGTCTTCATCCTCGTAGGTGATCGGCATCAGGTCGCCGACGGTCAGGCCGCGGAGATCGAGCGATTCCTTTTCGACATAGAGCTTGCGCACCTCGTAATCGCCGAGCGCGCGATAGATCTTGGAAAAGCTCTTCATGCCGGCGGCCGTCGCGTCCTGGTTGTTCATCAACTGGAACACGCCGTCGTCGATGAAGGCCAGGCTGACGTCCTGTTCGAAAGCGGCGCCGATCAGCACGACTTCGAGCGATTCCAGCGCGTAGATGGTGCCGAAGGGCGCCTTGCGGTTGACATAGAGAAACTTCTTCTTCGTCTTTTCGTCGGTCATGTCCTGTCCCTCAATCGCCAAAGACGACCATGCGGTCGGACTGAATTCCGGCCTCGATCAACTGGCCGAGGCCGGAGATGCGGAAACCCGGGGCGATATTGTCGCCGTCCTTGCCCTGCCGCTTCGCTTCATTGGCGTCGAGGATGCCGCGCCGCTGCGCCGCCGCGATACAGACGACGAGATCGAGCTTGTGGGTCTCCGCGAGTTGGCTCCACAGCTTCTGCAGATTGCGGTCGTCCTGCGGCGGCACCGTGAAGCGCGTGCCGTTGTTCACGCCGTCGTGGTAGAAGAACACGCGGAAAATCTCGTGCCCCTTCTCCAGGGCGGCCTTGGCGAAGCGATAGGCCGTGTCCGACGCCTGATGCGTATAGGGGCCTTCGTTGATCTGGATGGCGAAGCGCAAGGCGACCTCACTGAACGATTGCGAAAGGGAGGGGCGCCGCCGCGAACGGCGGCGCGGAAGCTCAGAAGTGGACGTGGGCCGACATGTTCATTGTCTTGCGGGCGCCGGTCCAGGTGTCGAGATGGTGCTTGGTGAAGGCGAAGCCGGTCATTTCGAAGAACCGCGGCCAGCCGATGCGGTCGATCCACTCGCCCATGCGCTCGTAATCCCTGGCGTTGTCCTTGTAGGCATAGAGGATCTTTTTCACGACCTGCTCGACCTCTGGCCAGCGCGGAGCATTGTTGGGCAGATTGGCGACCACCAGCTTGTGGAACGTCGGCTTGGAGCGGGCGTTGGAGTGCTTGCCGCCGACCCAGACGGCGATCTTGGTCGAATCCGCGCCGTTGATCTGCATCGGCGGACAGGGCGGATAGCAGGCGCCGCAGCACACGCATTTCTGTTCGTCGACTTCCAGCGACGGCTTGCCGTCGACCATGGCCGGACGAATGGCGGCGACAGGGCAACGCGCGACGACGGCCGGCCTTTCGCAGACCTTCGAGACGAGGTCGTGGTTGATCTTCGGCGGCTTCGTGTATTGCACGTTGATCGAAATGTCGCCCTGACCGCCGCAATTGATCTGGCAGCATGAGGTGGTGATGCGGACGCGATTGGGCATCTCTTCGCTGATGAATTCATGATGCATCATGTCCATCAGGCTCTTCACCACGCCGGAGGCGTCGGTGCCGGGAATATCGCAATGCAGCCAGCCCTGGGTGTGCGAAATCATCGACACCGAATTGCCGGTGCCGCCGATCGGAAACCCTTCCTTGCCGAGCGCTTCGATCAAAGGCGCGACCTTGCTCTGGTCAGCGACCATGAACTCGATATTCGAGCGGGTTGTGAACCGGACATGGCCTTCGGCGAATTGATCGGCGATGTCGCAGAGTTTTCTGATGGTGAAGATATCCATCTGGCGCTGGGTGCCGGCGCGCACGGTCCAGATTTCATCGCCGCTCTTGGCGACGTGATGCAGGACGCCGGGACGCGGACGGTCATGCCATGCCCATGCGCCATAGTTCTTGACCATCAACGGATGCATCAGCGGGAACGGGTCGGGAACACCAATTTCGTCGGGACGGCGCATGGCCGGGGCGCTGCTCATTCGATTTCCTCCGAAAAATTCTGTCTTGGCGGCGCCGCTGTCACGGCGCCTTTTTTGTTCGAGAATTCAGTCGGCCGCGACGTTCAGCCCGGCTTCGCGCGCCTTGCGTTCGAAATATTTGTCGGCCTCGTCGGTGAAATCGTCGGTGCGGACGTAGCAGGACGTGCGCGGATGATTCATCATGTTCGGATCCGGCTCAATTCCGACGGCTTCGAGGAAGAAGGGCAGGCCGATGCGGTCGATGGTCTCGCCGATGCGTTCGTGTTCGAGCGCGTTGTCGGCGAAGAACTCGAGCATCCGGCGCGCCAGCGCGACGAGGTTTTCGAAATCCTCGTCGGTCTCGAGCTTGATGAAGGGAATCATCATGATGCCCATCATGTCGCCGACCTTCAGCGCGCGCTTGCCGCCGATCAGGATGGACGCGCCGCGGTCGTCGCCCGGCGCGAGCGCCTTGTTCATCACGTTCAGGCAATGCATGCAGCGAACGCAGGACTTGTTGTCGACGTCGAGCGTATCGTCGTCGTTCAGGCTCAGCGCCCGCGTCGGGCATCGGGTGATGACCTGGTCGATGGCGTATTTGCGGCCGACGCGCGCGACATAGGCCTTCACCTCGTCCTGGTTGACCTTCATGTCGTCGCGCCACGTGCCGATCACGGCGAAATCGGCGCGATGGATGGCGTTGACGCAATCGTTGCCGCAGCCGGAAAACTTGAACTTGAATTTGTAGGGAAGGGCGGGGCGATGCATCTCGTCCAGGAATTCATTGATGACGGAGCGGTGCGCCTTCACTTCGTCGTAGCAGGACATTTCGCAGCGGGCGTGGCCAACGCAGCTCATCGACGTGCGGAGCGCCGGGCCGGCGCCGCCCAGGTCGAATCCCGCTTCGTTCAGTTCGTCAAACGCGGGCTGGACGTTCTCGGTCGAGCAGCCCTGGAACATGATGTCGCCGCTCTGGCCGTGGAACGCGATCAGGCCGGAGCCGTGCCGCTCCCAGATGTCGCAGAGCTTGCGCAGGGTGTTGGTGTCGTAATGCATGCCGGCCGGCGGCTGCACGCGCAGGGTATGGAATTCCTTCGAAGCCGGAAACTTGCTCGCGACCTCGGAAAAGCGCGGGATCACGCCGCCGCCGTAACCGAAGACCGAAACCGTGCCGCCCTTCCAGTAGCCAAGGCGGTTCTCATAGGAATGTTCGAGCTGCCCGAGCAGGTCGTTCATCATCGGCGCATATTGCGCATCGACATTGTCGCGCAGCCGCTTCAACCCCGTGACGAAGCTCGGCCACGGGCCGCTCTCGAGTTCGTCCAGCATGGGCGTCGGATGCATTGGCGTCGACGCGCGCTCGTCTTCCGCGCGAATGGAATCGTCTTGCGACATGAAACCCTCCC
Organism: uncultured Alphaproteobacteria bacterium; assembly: GCA_963811975.1. Taxonomy (GTDB): domain Bacteria; phylum Pseudomonadota; class Alphaproteobacteria; order Rhizobiales; family Beijerinckiaceae; genus Rhodoblastus. Next base: position 95,588 of record CAWETR010000014.1, on the reverse strand, counting down.
TGGGGCGAACGATTGAGGCTCGTCGCCCATCCTCACCTGCGCGCCTTTTCCGGTTCTTGCCGGATTTTGGCCACCCGTTTTTATTTGATCTTGCGATCATAACAGAAAATGCGAATATGAGAATAGATCGAGGGGAAGAAATGCAAAATTTCCCGCACGTTGTAAAAAACATAAAAAAATCAATGCAGTATGACGATGCTGCCGCCGCGATGGGTCGCTGGAGCCCGGCGGTATTCGCATTCGATGATCAGGATTCATGGCGGCGCTGGCGAAGTGCGAAGCTCGGGCGCCTCGAGCCGATGATCGGGATCGCGCCGACGCCGATCGCCGATTCGCGCGCCGTGTCGGACGACGAGCGCCGGTCGTTGCTGGCGCAGATTGCGGCGACCAATATGGCGCTTTACGAGTGGCGCGACACGCCGCCCGATGAGGACGCGCTGGACGCCTGGCTGCTGGCGTTCACACAATCTTTCGGCTTGCGCGCCCTCGAGGATCATCGCTCGGCCAACCGCAACGGGGTCGTGCGCATCGAGGTCGCGCAGGGAGGCGGACGCGCCGGCTATATCCCCTATACCAACCGTCGGATCGCGTGGCACACCGATGGATATTACAATTACCACGGACCTTCGCGTTGCGTGCGGGCGATGATCCTTCATTGCGCCGAGGCGGCGGAGCAGGGCGGGGAAAACCGCCTGCTCGACCATGAACTGGCCTATCTCCGGCTTCGCGACGCCGATCCTCGGGACTTGCAACTGCTGATGCATCCGGAAGCCATGACCATTCCCGAGGCGGTCGATGAGGCCGGACGGGTTCGTGCGGTCAATGTGGGGCCGGTGTTTTTTCTCGACGATTCGGGCGCGCTCGCAATGCGCTATACGGCGCGGAAACGATATGTCGAATGGCGCGACGAGGCGACCCGGGCGGCGGCGGAGCATCTGCTCGCCCTGATCGAGGCGGAGCCGCTGGCGCGCGCCGTCAAGCTTGCGCCTGGCCAGGGCGTTTTGTGCAACAATGTCCTGCATGACCGGACGGCATTCGAGTGCGGCGAACATTGCCGGCGGCTCCTGTGCCGCGTCAGGTTTCACAACAGGATCGACCCGGACAAGGAGGAAAAAAAATGGCGCGGATCAGCGAACTCATCATTGCCCATCCCGAAATGAAGACCTTCGCCGAACTGGAACAAAAGGTCGTCCAGGCGGCGCGCGATGGCGAAATCCATCTCTATTTCGACATCAAGCCGGAATATGCGGACACCCCCCGGAAATGGGAGGGCCGTCTGGAGCAGGCCTTCTACAACGCCGAAAGTCCGCGCCGATGACCGCCGCCACGCGCAAGCGCGAGATCGGCGAGATCGCCGCGCCCTACGGCAGGAACGTGAAGCTTGACGAGGTCGGCTATGAAAGCGGCATGACATTGTTGCGCGTCACGATCCGCGAGGGCGGCCGTTTCACGATTCTGGAAATCGACGCCGCTACGGCCGGGCGATGGGGAACGATGATGACGGAATGGGCCCGCTCGCAAAGTGTGGCCGAATGATCGAAATCGTCGAACGGAATGACCATAATTATGCGATAGATCGATAGAACATAATATTTGATAAAGTGACGGTTCGAAGAAGGCAGGCCGTCGCATGACCACAATTCCCGCCGTAAATTCAGCCGTTCCCAAGAAAAACCCCGTCCTGGCCCTGGCGCCGGGCCTGGCGCTCACCGCAGGCATCGCGGTGCTCGCTTATGGCCTGCGTTATATTCCCGGCGTGGACAAGTTGAGCCCGATGATCCTCGCGATCCTGATCGGGGCCGTGATCCACAACAGTCTTGGCAAGATCGCGGGAACGGTCGATGGCGTGAATTTTTCCCTGCGCCGAATCCTGCGGCTCTCGATCATCCTGATCGGCCTGCAGATCACGGCGCAACAGGCGGCTGAAGTCGGGTTCGGCGGTCTCGCCATCATCGCGACCGGGCTGCTGGCCACGCTCGCGGCCACCATGCTGGCGGGACGGCTGCTGGGCGTTTCGAGCGGCCTTTCGCTGTTGATCGGCGTCGGCACGTCGATCTGCGGCGCATCGGCGATCATGGCGGCCAAGGCGGCGACCGGCGGCGAGGACGACGACGCGGCTTATGCCGTCGCGGGCGTGACCCTGTTCGGCACCATCGCCATGTTCCTCTATCCGTCGCTCCAGAACGTCCTGCACCTGTCGGATGCGGCTTATGGCCTGTGGGCCGGCGCTTCGGTGCATGAAGTCGCGCAGGCGGTCTTCGCCTCGTCGCAGGGCGGCCACGAAGCTCTCTATATCGGCACGATCGCCAAGCTGACTCGCGTCGCGATGATGGCGCCGGTGATCATCCTGCTTGGCGAGTTGAGCGTCCGCCTGGGCTTCGCGGGCGAGGGCGCCCGCGGCAAGCCGCCGTTCCCCTGGTTTCTGGTCGGATTTTTGGCCATGGCGGGATTGAACAGCGTGATCGCCATTCCCGTCGAGGTCAGCGCGCCGATCCGTGCGGCGACCACCTTCCTGCTGTCGATGGCCATGGCGGCAATGGGGCTCCATACCAATCTGCGGCACGTCTTTTCGGCCGGAGTTCGGCCGCTTGCGCTCGGCTTGTTCGCCTCGGCGTTCATCAGTCTGACCGTGCTGAGCCTGATCAAGTTCGCGCTTTAAAAAGTGCATGAAAAAGAATGAAATCCTTGCGTCGAACTTGACTCGGCGCAAACGTATGAAATGATGCGAATGTGACAATAAGTCGCGCCCGACGGGATGCGATGGTGCGAAGCCCGGCGCCGCTCTTGCGCGCAGAAAAAACTCCGGGCCGCAAATAAAAATTTTGGGGAGAAGTCATGAAGCGATCGGAAATCGGGCGTCGCGACGCCATGTTGGCCATGGGTCTTGGTCTTGCCGCCGGTCTTGCCGGTGAAAGCGCCGCGCATGCCGAGACGCCCGCGCCAATGACCCTGCCGCCCGGCGCGGACACTCTGGCTGGTCTCGCCGCCCGACTCGAAAAGGCGCCGCGCCGTCGCGATTACAAGACTGTCCCGATGATTCTCACCGACAAGAGTTTTTGGGATCACGAGGCTCTTGCCGAGGTTCTCTCCTATCGCGGCGGCCCGAAACAGGCCTGGGATAATACGGACATCGCCGGCCCATGGCTCAACGGCATGCGCAATGCGCTCAACGCCCAGGTCTTCGGCTTCGGTCATCCAAACTTTTTCATCATCTCCGCGACGCATGGCCTGGCGCACCTCGCGCTGCTCGACCAGCAGATGTGGGATAAATATCAACTCACGAAACTGGCCGGCGACAAGTTTGCGACCAATACCTTGCTTCCGGAACAAGCGGGCGCCTCCGTCGACGCCAAGGATTTCCAAAATCCCGAAGGCGTCTTTTCGGGCCACAACCTGTCCATTCCGGCGCTGCAGCGTCGCGGCGCTGTTTTCCTCGCCTGCCACAATACGATGTGGGAGGTCAGCGAAAAGCTGATCAAAGCCGGCGTCAACCCCGACAAGCTTTCGCACGACGCGATGGCCGCCGAATTGACCAATCATATCATCCCAAGCGCCATTCTGACGCCCGGCATCGTCGGCACGCTGCCGGAACTCGCCGCGGCTGGCTTCACCTATGTGAGATGAGGGCTGGCCTATGACGATTGTTTCACGCGCGGCGGCGTTTGCCGCAGTGGCCCTGCTGTTGGTCGGCGCTTCATCGGGCGCACGGGCCGAGGCCGCGAAATTGCGGCCGGACTTCGCGCCGCCCTGGCAGGGCGGCGCCAACAATGACGTGGACCGGAACAGTCGAGGGCTGGATTTCACCGAACCGGACGCGGACAATCTCGCGGACTTCCACGGCTCGCCAATGGATCCGAAATTGTCGCTTTTCGTCGGAGGCAATTACTTCTTCGCGATGGCGCAGTTGGTCGAAGCCTTCGAAAAGCTGCATCCGGAATTCAAGGGTCGCGTCTATTGGGAGACCATTCCTCCAGGCCTGCTGGTGAAGCAGATTCAGGCCGGCGGAACCATCACCGTCGGCAACATGACCTGGACCGTGAAGCCGGACGCCTATTTCGCCGGCCTCATGAAAATCAAGCAATATGTGGGCGAGGGGATGCTGGAGGCGCCGGCTGTTCCCTATGTCACCAACACGCTGACGATCATGGTCCCGAAGGGCAATCCGGCGCATGTCGCGGGCCTCGCCGATCTCGGCAAGCCGGACGTCAGGCTGGTCATGCCCAATCCCGCCTATGAAGGGATCGCCCGCCAGATCAAGGCGTCGCTCGCCAAGGCGGGAGGCGACGAACTGGTGAAGGCGGTCTACGACTCGAAGGTCACGGACGGCAGCGCGATCCTGACGCACATCCATCATCGCCAGACCCCTCTTTATCTGATGCAGGGTCGGGCGCAGGCTGGCGTTACCTGGCAATCGGAAGCGATGTTCCAGGAGAAGAATGGCCATCCCATCGAACATGTCGATATTCCGGACGCCATGAACAGCACGGCGATCTATGCCGGCGCCATGGTCAAGGGAGCGCCGCATCCGGACGCCGCGAAAATTTGGCTCGACTTCATCCGGTCGCCGGAGGCGCTCGCGATTTTCGAGAGCTACGGTTTCAAGGCTTACAAAGGCGGCGTCGACTGAATGCCGCAACATTGGCGCATAGCCCAGCGGGGGAGCGTAATGGCTTTGCTGACGGATCGCGCGGCGCCGAATGCGGCGGGACGGCGGAGTGACCTGTCGCCCTATCTGATTGGCGCAACCATCGGCGTGCTGAGCTGGGTCGCCTTCGCTGTCGCCAAGGAACCGCTGGGCGTCACCACCGCGCTGTCGCGAGCCGCCGCGCCGATCGCCGCGCTTTTTCTCGGCCCCGATGTCGTCGCGCAAAATCCCTATTGGGCGCCCATGCCTTTTTCGTGGGATTACGGCGTCCTGTTCCTGGTCGGCCTCATGGGCGGCGCCTTGGTCTCGTCGCTGGTATCGGGGACGTTCCATTGGGAGGTTGTGCCGCGGTTCTGGCGCGAGCGTTTCGGCGGCTCCGTCCTGAAGCGGTTTGCCGGCGCCTTTTTCGGGGGCGCGGCAATGATGTTCGGCGCGCGGCTGGCGGGAGGCTGCACCAGCGGCCACGGCATATCGGGAACCATGCAGCTGGCGCTGTCGAGCTGGATCTTCCTGATCGTGCTGTTCGCCAGCGCATTGATCGCATCGCGCATCGTGTTCGGTCGGGGGGCGGATCGATGAGCGTCGTTCTTCCACTGGCGCTCGGCTTTGTTTTCGGTGTCTTGCTCAATCGGGCGCGGGTGACGGATTCCAACGTCATCGAAGGACAGTTCTGCCTTTGCGATTTCACCATGGTGAAAGTGATGCTCCCCGCCATGATTGTCGGAGGCCTCGGCGTGCTGGCGCTGACGCGCATGGGCGAAGCGCACTATTACGTCAAGGACGCCAATCTGCTCGCCGTCTTGCTGGGAGCGGCGATTTTCGGCATCGCGCTGGTCTTCCTCGGCTATTGCCCCGGAACCGGGCTCGCCGCCGCCGCCACGGGAAGTCTGCATGCCCTCGTCGGCGTCTTCGGCATGATCGCGGGCGCGATCCTCTACGCCTTCAGCTACGGCTGGATCAAGGCGCATATTCTCGGCGTCTGGGCGCTGGGAAAAGTGCGGCTGCCGGAGCTGACGGGCATTCCCGACGTCATCTGGTTCGCGGCGCTTGGGGCGATCGCTTTGGCCGCCTTCGTCTTGATCGAGCGCCGCAACGCATAAAAAACGCGATGCGCCGGGAAAGGCGCCGCAACAGGGGAGAAAATATGCTGACGCCCGGATTGCGCGCGCCTTTCGTCGCGGCTTTGTTTTGCGTTCTTGGTCTCACGGGACATCCGGCGCGGTCGGCGACGGTCGAGGATGCGGCTTTGGTCTCGCGTGGCGAATATCTCGCCAGATTGGGCGATTGCGGCGCGTGCCATACAGCCGAGGGCGGCAAATACCTGGCGGGCGGGTTGCCTTTCAAGACGCCGGCCGGCGTGGTCTATTCGACCAATATTACTCCCGACGCCCGGACCGGGATCGGCGGCTACACGCTCGAACAGTTTGATCGCGCCCTGCGCCTTGGAATCGCAGCGGATGGGCGCCGCCTCTATCCGGCCATGCCCTATCCGTCCTTCGCCAAGACGACCGACGAGGACGTCAAGGCGCTCTACGCCTATTTCATCCAAGGGGTGGAGCCGGTCGTGCAGGACGGACAAGCCGAGCGAAATGCGCTTCCCCTTCAACATCCGGCTCAGCATGGCGGCCTGGAACCTTCTGTTCCTGGACAAGAAGCCCTTCGCCGCGGATCCCGCCAAGGATGCGCAGTGGAACCGCGGCGCCTATCTCGTCGAGGGGCTCGGCCATTGCGGAACCTGCCACACGCCGCGCGGATTCGCGATGCAGGAAAAGGCCTTGAGCGACGATAGCGAATATTATCTCGCCGGATCGACGCTGTCGCCCTGGCGCGCCATTGGCTTGCGCAATCTCACCTCTGAAAGCGATATTGTCGATTTGCTGAAATCGGGATCGAACGATCGTTCGATGGCCTATGGCCCGATGACCGAAGTGATCCACTTCAGCACCCAGCATTACAACGATGACGATCTGCGGGCCGTGGCGCATTATCTCGCGTCGCTCGCGCCATCGGGAAAGCGGCCGGAAACACTGGCGGTCGAAGAAAAGGCGCTGTATGGCTCGCGCGGAGGGCTTGGCTATGCGCAATTCTGCGCGTCCTGCCATCGACGCGACGGGCTTGGGGCGCCGCGCATCTTCCCGTCGCTGGCCGGCAATCCGGCTTTCCTGTCGAGCGATCCGACTTCGGTGATTTATATCCTGTTGACGGGCGGCGCATCGGCGAGGACGAACGCGCGCGACCATGTTTTCAACATGCCGGCGTTCGCCGCGCTCGGCGATGACGAACTCTCGGAAATCCTGACCTTTGCGCGCAAGGCCTGGGGCAATGATTCGAGCGCTGTGACGGCGTCGCAGGTGCGCGCCATGCGCGACGAGCTGGCCTTGCCGCCGCCCGCGCCAAAAACGCCCATGACGCCGCGTTTCGCCGATCTGCTTGGCCAGCCGGAAGCCGAGAAGCTGATCGATGGCGCCCGGCTGATGACGGAGACGCGGAGCCTTCTGCCGAACAATGTCGGCGACGCGCTGAACTGCGCCTCCTGTCACATGAACGGGGGCACAGTGGCCAAAGCCTCGCCTTATTTCGGCCTGACCGCGCTCTTTCCGATGGAAAACAAGCGCGCGGGCCGCGTCATCAGCATCGAGGACCGCCTGAACGGTTGTTTCCTGCGCTCCGAGGCAGGTTCGAAGCTGGCGGTCGAGTCCAAAGACATGCAGGCGATGGTCGCCTTCATGGCCTGGATGAAGGGCGATGTGTCGGCGGACGGCAAGATCGAAGGCCGCGGCACGGTCAAGATCGACCGGACGATCAAGCCTGACCCGTCGCGGGGCGAGAAGCTCTACAAGGCGGAATGCGCCGTCTGCCATGGCGAAAATGGCGAAGGCGCCAAAAATGCCGCCGGCGACTGGATTTTCCCACCGCTCTGGGGCAACGAATCGTTCAATATCGGCGCTGGAATGGCGCGAACCTACACGGCGGCAGGCTTCATCAAGGCCAACATGCCCGTCGCCCACGTCCCCAATTTTCCGCAGGACCAGGGCGGCCTATCGGATCAGGACGCGGTCGACATCGCCGAATATTTCACGCATCAGCCACGCCCGGATTTCCCGGCGAAGGTCAATGATTGGCCGAACGGCGGAAAGCCCAACGACGCCCGCTATTGAAGGGCAAAGCGGGGGGCAAGACCGGAGGCGACTGGGGCGATCAAAAAAGACGGCGGCGACCGATGGAAATTCACTCGACAATCACATAAATGCGAATAAGCTAATATGAATATAAAAATGGGACGGCGACAGCAGTAAGCGCGCCGCGTGGGAGGAGAAAATGGCGGATATCGTCATCATGGGCGCCGGCTTGGGCGGCGTCATCATGGCCTACGAGATGAAGGACGCGATGCGGCCGGAGGATCGGCTGACCGTCGTCACCAAAGACCCGATCTATCATTTCGTCCCGTCCAATCCTTGGGTGGCGGTGGGCTGGCGGACGCGTGAAGCGGTCGAGATCGACCTCGCGCCGACTTTCGCGCGGCGCGGCATCGAGTTCAAGGCGGTCCCGGTCGCCAAGGTCGATCCCGAGGCCAACCGGCTCGAACTCGAGGACGGCTCCACGCTCGGCTACGATTATCTCGTCATCGCGACAGGCCCCGAACTCGCCTTCGACGAGATCGAGGGATTAGGTCCCGAGGGCCACACCAGTTCGATCTGCCATATCGATCATGCCGAAAAGATTGGGCTGAGCTTCGAGGAATTTTGCAAGAAGCCGGGTCCGATCATCACCGGCGCGGTCCAGGGCGCGTCCTGTTACGGGCCGGCCTATGAATTCACCTTCATCCTCGAAACGGAGCTTCGCCGTCGCAAGATCCGCGACCAGGTCCCGATGACCTTCGTGACGTCGGAGCCCTATGTCGGCCATCTCGGGCTTGACGGCGTCGGCGACACCAAGGGGCTGCTCGAAAGCGCCCTGCGCGACAAGCACATCAAGTGGATGACCAGTTCGCGCGTGAAAAAGGTCGAGAGCGGCAAGATGGTCGTCGAGGAAATCGCCGACGACGGCGCCGTCAAGGCGACGCGCGAACTGCCCTTCGGCATGGCGATGATGCTGCCCGCCTTCCGCGGGATCAAACCCTTGCGCGGCATCGAGGGGCTGGTCAATCCGCGCGGTTTCGTGCTGGTCGACAAGCACCAGCAGAACGAGAAGTTCAGGAATATTTTCGCCGTCGGCGTCTGCGTCGCCATTCCGCCGATGGGGCCGACCCCGGTGCCCTGCGGCGTGCCCAAGACCGGTTTCATGATCGAATCCATGGTCACCGCGGCGGCGAAAAACATCGGCGAGGTCTTGCGCGGCCGCAAGCCGATCTATCGCGGAACCTGGAACGCGATCTGCCTCGCCGATTTCGGCGACAGCGGCATCGCTTTCGTGGCGCAACCGCAAATCCCGCCGCGCAATGTCAATTGGTCGGCGTCTGGCCGCTGGGTCCACGCCGCCAAGATCGGCTTCGAGAAATATTTCATCCGCAAGATGCGCAAGGGCGAAAGCGAGCCGTTCTATGAGACCGCCGCGCTCAACATGCTGGGCATCGGAAAACTCAAAAACATCACAACGGATTGACGCGCAGATTGGCGCACGCCCCGCCGTCGGGGTTTCGCCCTTGAGGATCAGGCAATGACCGAAGCATCGAACACGGGCGGGAACAACGCCAAGACCATGACGATCATCGTCACCAAAGGATCGCTGGATTGGGCTTACCCGCCCTTCATCCTGGCGACAACCGCCGCAGCCATGGGCGTCGACGTCACCTTGTTCTTCACCTTTTACGGTCTTGAGCTTTTGAAGAAAAAGCTCGACCTGCAGGTGACGGCGCTGGGCAACGCGGCGATGAAAATGCCGCTGATGGGGATGCACATGGCGATGCCGAACATCGTCAACATGATTCCCGGCGTGGACGCCGGCGCGACGGTGATGATGAAGAACCTCATCAAGAAAAAGGGCGTCGCTTCGATCGAGGATTTGCGCGAGGCGGCGATTGAATCCGATGTCCGGATGATAGCCTGCCAGATGACGCTCGACCTGTTCGAATTCAAGAAATCGGATCTGATCGACGGCATCGAGCTGGGCGGCGCCGCGACCTATATGGAAAAGGCGCTGAAATCCGACATCAACCTGTTCATTTGAAACCTTTGTTCAAACAGCGCCAAGAGGAAAACGATGGCTGATAAAACACTCGACGCCAAGGGCTTGAACTGCCCGCTGCCGATCCTTCGCGCCAAAAAGACGCTGAAGGAAGTCCCGGCAGGCGGAACGCTCGAAATACTCGCCACCGACCCCGGGTCGGTCGCGGATTTCGCCGCCTTTTGCCGCACGACGGGGAATGAACTGATGGAATCCACCGCCGATGGTGGCGTCTACAGGTTCATCATCAAGCACACGGCCTGACGGTCACGATTTGCGGCAGAAAACCTTGTGGACAGCATTCAGGATCGTCCGCACGTCGTCATTCGCCAAGGCGTAATAAACCGACTTGCCGTCGCGGCGGCTCGAAACGAGTCCTTCCAGGCGCAACCGCGCCAGTTGTTGGGAGACTGTGGATTGCCGCTGCGCCAGCAACATTTCCAGGTCGCCGACCGATCTCTCGCCTTCCGTCAAAAGGCAGAGAATCAACAGTCGCGATTCATGCGCCAACGCCTTCAGAAAATCGGCGGCGTCCTGCGCGCTGTCGACAAGTTGACTGAGATCGCCATACTCGTCGCTCTCTTTCACCTTCGTCAAGGCCATGGAAAGCCCTTTCGCATTGCACAATGATATGTTGACAAATAAGGTCGAGTAAGAGCCGTGTAAAGTGGCTTTTTGAATAATTGAATATCAAAATGTGTGTCGCCGGGGCTCATGGCCCCTTGGGCGAGAGCTCGATCGTCGCGATCACATTGCCGTCGCGTTCCTGAAAACGCGACGCATATCTGCGCGCCATCGCCTGCATCGCCTTGTTATCAGGAAGAATTTCCAGTTCGAGATACGCAAAGCGCTTGTTGCGGGCGAGCGTGATCATCTCGCCCATGAGAGCGGATCCGAGGCCCCGGTGGCGCCAATCGCGTTCGATGCTGAAGGCAAGTTCGCCCAGCTTCGGCACGGCGAGATCGGCCAGCAGTTCCCCGGCTCCACGAATTTCCCCTTCCGATTCCCACGCGAGGACGGCGCGGCCGTCGGAAACGGCGGCGCCGGCGTGTAGCGCGATCATAAATTCCGGCGGGTCCGCAAAGAACCTAAATCGCCGATCCTCGGCGTCGAGGCGCATCAAATGATCGCAATAGCGGTCACCGTCGCCAGGTCCGAGGGCAACCAGTCTGCAACCGGAAATCCGGGGTGTGGTCGCAATCAAATTCTCAAAATCCCTGATTCAAAAAAAATTGGCTTCACCCGGTCGAGGCTGAAGCCGCCGATTTCGGACTGTACCAGTTGAGCGTGTCGCGCAATCTCACGACGGTGCCGACGATGATGATGGTGGGGCCTCTCAGGCCGGCGGCGGCCGCCTTGCTCGCGATGTCGGCGATTGTTCCCGTCACCACTATCTGGTTGGCGCGGGTGCCGTTTTCAATGATCGCGACCGGCAAGGCGGGATCGGCGCCGTGGCGCTGGAACTCCGCCATCAGGAATGCGAGATGGGCGAGGCCCATATAGACCGCCACCGTCTGGCGCGGGCGCAGCAGCGTGCTCCAGTCGAGGTCGATCGGGCCGTCGCGGCCGTGGCCGGTCACGAACACGCAGGATTGCGCGTGATCGCGATGGGTCAGCGGAATGCCGGCGTAGGACGAGCAGCCGGCGGCGGCGGTGATGCCGGGGCAGACCTGGAACGGGATCTGCTTTTCCGCGAGCTTTTCGATCTCCTCGCCGCCGCGCCCGAAAATGAAGGGGTCGCCGCCCTTCAGGCGCAGCACGCGCTTGCCCTCCAGCGCCAGCTTGACCATCAGGTCGCCGATCTCCTCCTGCGGCAGGGCGTGATCGGCGCGCTTCTTGCCGACATAGATGCGCTCGGCGTCGCGGCTGCACCCGGTCCATGATCGCGGGATCGACCAGCCGGTCGTAGAGCACGACGTCGGCCTTCTGCATCAGGCGAAAGGCGCGGAAGGTCAGCAGGTCCGGGTCGCCCGGCCCGGCGCCGACCAGATAGACCTCGCCGACCGGATGCTCGTCGGCGGCCGAGCCGTCGGGCCGGCAATCGGCGATTTCGCGGTCGAGCAGGGCCTTCGCGCCGGCTTCGTCGCCCGCCAGCACCATTTCGGCGATCGGGCCGTCATAGACGCGCTCCCAGAAGCGCAGCCGCGCCTGATGGCTGGCGAGCTTGCCGGCGAGCGCGGCGCGGCCCGCGCCGGCAAGCTCCGCCAGCCGGCCATAGGCCGCCGGAATCAGCGTTTCCAGCCTTGCCTTGAGCATCCGCCCGAGCAACGGCGCGTCGCCGCCGGTGGAAATCGCCACCACCAGCGGGCTGCGGTCGAGCACCGAGGGGACGATGAAGTCGCTGACGCCGGGATGGTCGGCGACATTGACCAGAGCCCCGCAGGCCCGGGCGCGGGCGATCAGCGCCAGGTTCGAGGGCTTCTCGGGCTCGTCGCCGGCCTCGAAGGCGAAATAGGCGAGGGGAAAGCCGAAAAAGGCGTTGCGCTCGTCGAGATCGCCGAGGCGATACTGGCCGCGCAAAGCTTCGAATTCGTCGCTCCAGGCGGTGGCGAACAGCCAGACCTCGGCGCCGGCGCGGGCCAGGGTCTCCATGCGCCGCGCGGCGAGCGAGCCGCCGCCGACGACGGCGATGCGGCGCTTGTGGAGGTCGAGAAAGAGCGGCAGGCGGTCCATCGGGAATCCGGTGTGTTGGGTAGCACCGGTGCTCATGGGTGGAGACCCGTGAGCACTGGTTAGGAGCGAATGCGACGCCGAGCTTACGCGAGGGTTCTCAGAAAATGTGCATCAGGCCGCGAGCAGGCGGCCGGGATCGCGGCCGCGCCAGAGCGTTTCCGCGCGGCTTTGCGCCGTCTTGATGTCCGCCGCAAGCCCCATCGCGCGCAGGGCGATCGCCAGCGTGCCGGTGATGGCGGCTTCGGCATAGGGCTCCTCGGCCTCGCCGCGCCAGACCGCGAGCAGGCGCGAGACCTCCATGGATTTGTCGGGCAGCTGGCGCGGCTCCTCCATCAGCGGCGGCCAGCGCTCCTCGACGGCGACGCCGTTGGCCACGCCGAGCGTCTCGCAGGGTTTTCCCGGCCGGCGCTCGATCTCGCCGCCTTCGCCGCGAAACACCACCATGTTGGGCTCGCCCAGCAGCAGGGCGGCGTCGCGATGGGTGGCCATGTAATTGGGATGGAAGATGCCTTGCAGCAGGCAGGGGGCGCCGAACGGATTGATCATGCGCGCCAGCGTGTGGACCGGCGAGCGCAGGCCGAGGATCGGCTTGAAGCCCATCATCCGCGCCAGCGGCGGGCTGATCGCGGCGAGGTCCATGTAGGCGAAGCCGTTCTGCTTCAATTGCCGGGTCGCGGCGGCGAAGTCCGGCGCGGTCGGCAGGCCCAGCGCCGCCAGCACTTCGCCGGTATAGAGCCGCCCGGCGGTGTGGCCGTCGAAGCCATGCATGAAGACCTTGCGGCCCGATTGGGCGAGGCAGAGCGCGGCGAGCAGGAACCACGGCAATTGCCGCTTCTTGCCCGCATAGGAGGTCCAGTCCACGTCGACGAGGCCGGGCTCCGGCGCGGGCAGGGTCTTGCGCACGGCGCGCACGAAGCCGGCGAGCTCGCTCGGGCCTTCCTCCTTCATGCGCAGCAGCATCAGGAAGGCGCCGAGCTGTTCGGGCAGCACGTCGCCCCTGAGAATCATGGCCATCGCCTCTTCGGCCTCCTCCACGGTCAGCGCGCGCGAAAGATTCCGGCCGCGGCCGAGAATCGCGATGAAACGGGCGAAGGGATGCGGCGTGAACGGCATGGCGTGGTGATCCCGTAATTTTTGCCTCGATAAGGCCCGACATTGTCGTGTTGCGAGTTGAGTTTTAGGGAGCGATGAGGACGAGCGCGCCCCGATAGATGACATAGACGCCGACGCTGGCGACCAGGGCGGCGAAGATTTTGGTGAGAGTCTGTTTGCGGACCGCGACGCGCTGGGCCAGCATGCCGCCGAATATCCCCCCGACCACGCCGCCTGCGAGCAACAGCGCAGCGACGCGCCAGTCCACCAGCCCGGAAATAGCGTAATTGGCGGCTGTGGCGGCGCCGAAAGCGGCGACAGAAACCAGTGACGATCCCACGGCCGAGATCATCGGCATTCCTGTCGCGGCAAGGATGCCGGGAACGACGAGAAAGCCGCCTCCAATGCCGAAGAAGCCGGCCAGGGCGCCGACCGAGAGGCCGAAAAACAAGAGGTTGGGGATCATGGCGCGAGCGTTGACCGCTGTCATCGCGACGTCCTTGGCGGAAAGGGGCGTTCGCTTGAACGCCATTTGAGTGGCGACGACCAGCATCAGCGCGCCAAAAAGCAGAAGCAGCTTCTGGCCGTCGAAAACCTTGCCCAAAGAAGATCCGATGACGGCGCCAAGCATTCCGGCCGCCGCGAAAACCACGGCGCATCGCCATTTGACATGCCCGGCGCGCGCATGGCCGAAAAGATTGAAGAGGGCGTTGACCGCGACCGCGGTGGCGCCCGTCCCAATGGCGACATGCGGGTCGCGGACCCCGACAAAATAGACAAGAAGCGGCGTGGCGAAAACGGAACCTCCGCCGCCGATCAGGCCGAGAACGAATCCAACGAGCACGCCCGATAGCAGGGCGGCGCCGTCACTGTACAAAAATGGCAAGCGTTCCGCTCCCGGGAGCCGTCGTTCTATATATTTATAAAAACGAATATATTGAAAGATTGCCAGGGCGGTCAAGGCGGCAATCCCACTTTCGAGCATGCGATGGGGTCACCAGTGGCGAAGCCGCTTCAGGCGAATTTATGAATTTCGCGCGAATAGCTGCAGGTGTTGCAGAAACGCTGCATCGCCCCATGAATTCAAATGTTATCATATGAAAAATGAGAATGCTTGAGGGCGGCGACATCGAAGCGTCGCGTCGATGAGCGAAGCGGGGGGAATAAAATGCAAAAATGGCGGCTTCTATTCGGCGTGAGTTTGTGCGCGCTCACTTTTGGCGCGGCGGTGACCGGCGCGCATGCGACAGAGGGATATTTCGTGGAAGGCGCGAGCGCGCGCGAGCAATCCCTCGCAGGCGCTGGCTCCGCCAACCCTTCCAGCGCCATCTCGATCTCGGAAAACCCCGCAGGTCTCGTCGATATTGGGCGGCAGTTCAACGGCGACATCTCCCTCTTCATGCCCTGGCGCGGCTATGACGCCTCCGGGACCATGCTGACGGCGCCGGGAAGCGTGGACAGCTATCGCAACGCCTTCGCGATTCCGGCGCTCGGCTATTCGCAGCCGCTGAGCGCCGATTTCGGCCTTCGGCTTCGCCATGGTCGGCAATGGCGGCATGAACACCACCTATTCGGGCGGGATCGCCAATCCCGCTTGCGCCATGTACCACTCGCCGATGCAAGGCGTGTTCTGCGATGGCCGCGCGGGTGTCGATCTCAACCAGGCGCTGATCTATGGCGGCTACGCCCAGCGCTTCGGCAATTTTTCGTTCGGCATTGCGCCGGTGATGTCGGTCCAGATCTTCTCGGCCTATGGCCTCGGCGCTTTCAGCGCCTTCGGCCTGTCGTCGGATCCGGCGAATGTTTCGAACCATTCTCCGGCCTATTCGGTCGGCGGCGGCGTCCGTGCCGGCATGCTCTATCACGTCACGCCGGACTTCTCGCTTTCGATCGACGGTTCGACGCCCATCTGGAGCACCAAGTTCCAGGATTACAGCGGCCTGTTCGCCGGCGGCGGCAGTTTCGACATTCCGGCCACGCTCGGCGCCGGCATTTCCTACAAGCTCCTGCCGACCTTCGCCGTGATGGTCGACTATAAGCATATCTTCTATTCGTCGGTGCCCTCGATCGGCAATCAGATGGCCCCGATCAATCCGGGGTCGCTGGGCACTGCGAACGGCCCGGGCTTCGGCTGGCGCGACGTCAATGTCATCGCCATCGGCTTCGAATGGAAATACAGCGACCGCATGACCCTGCGCGCGGGCTATTCCTACAGCACCCAGCCTGTGACCGCGCAGAACGTCATGCTCAACATCCTGGCGCCGGGCGTTGTCACCAGCCACATCGGCGCCGGTTTCTCCTATGCGATGAACCAGAACTCCTCGGTCGACTTCTCCGCGCTCTATTCTCCGCGCGTCAATGTTTCGGGCCAGGAATATCTGCCGGGCTTTGGCTACAATCCTTATTCGAACATCAGCATCTGGCTGGAAGAACTCGAGATCACGCTGGGCTACACCTATCACTGGGATACGCCTCAGGCCGTGATCGCGAAATATTGATTGAAACGCAGCGCATGCCTCTTGCGGGACCGGCCTCGGCTGGTCCCGTTTTTTTGTCTTCAACCCATAGCGCATTTCGCGCGCAGGAATTAATCCAGGTCAAGGCGCTGGGAACGAAACAGGCCAACATATCATCACATCGTGATTTAAGTTGATATGCATAGCCATGGCGCATCCCGTTCTCGTCCTTGGAATTGGCAACGTCCTGATGCAGGACGACGGCGCCGGCGTTCACGCGACCTACGAGTTCGCGCCAGAGAGCGATGCGGTCCGCGTGATCGACGGCGGGACGCTGGGGCTGTCGCTGTTGCCGGAAGTCGAATCCTGCCGGGCCCTGATCGTCTTCGACGCCGCGATGTTCGGAGCGGAGCCGGGCGCGGTCAGGACATTCGCGGGCGCGGAAATGGACGCGCAGCTTTCCGGAAAGAAGAGCACGGTCCACGAGGTTGCGCTGTTCGATCTGCTGGCGACGGCGGAACTGCTCGGGTGCAAGCCGGCGTTGCGCGCGCTGATTGGCGTCCAGCCCGAATGCGTCGACTGGGGGCTGTCGCCAACACCCGCGGTGGTGACGGCGATCCCGCAGATGCGGCAGCGCCGCGCGCGAACTGATCGAAAGGTGGGCGTCGTGAATTTGGCATGCGAAACGAAACAAATGCCGAAAGACGGCAGCGCCTTCGTCGAAGCTCTCCTGTGGGAGACGCACGCCCGACTCGCGCATTTCGCGGAAACCGGAGAGATGGCGTCGATCGACCTCGGGGGACTTCCGATGTCGGGACGCGACCGCGAGGCGCTGGATTTCATTTTGGGTCGAGGAGAGGTCAGCGCGACGGTCGATGTCGCCGGCCGCTCGGAGGTTTGGGAGACGGGATTTTCCAGCGTTTGGCGCGTGCGCCATTTCGGAGACCAGGCGATCGCGGCGGACCTGATCGAAATCACGTCCTGCCCCTCGATATTAGCTGCCGACCGGCGCGACGCGGATAATGCGGCGCAACGCCTGGCGGAGGCGCTTGCAACGAAACTCGAGAACGCGGAGACCTCGCATGAGGAATGACGAGACCCTTGCCGCCGAAATGCAGCGACGCGGCGTGTCGCGGCGCGCGTTCCTGAAATACGCATCCTATGTCGCATCGCTCATGGCGCTGCCGCCCTCGGCGGCCGAGGCTCTGGCCGAGGGATTGGCTGCGGCGCGTCGGCAATCGGTCATCTGGTTGTCGTTTCAGGAATGCACCGGCTGTACCGAGTCCATTACGCGCTCGCATTCGCCGACGCTGGAAAACCTGATGTTCGATTTCATCTCGCTCGACTACCATCACACCCTGATGGCGGTGTCGGGCGAGGCGGCGGAACAGGCCCGCCTGCAGGCGATGGCGGCAAACAAGGGAAAGTATATCGTCGTCGTCGACGGCTCGGTGCCGACCAAGGACGGCGGCGTCTATTCGACGATAGCCGGAATCAGCAACTTGCAGATGCTGGAGGACACGCTGCGCGATGCTTTCGCGGTGGTCGCGGTCGGCTCCTGCGCCTGTTTCGGCGGCATTCCCGCGGCGAAGCCCAATCCGACCGGCGCGGTCCCCATTTCGGAACTGGCGGGCGGCAAGCCATTGATCAATATTTCCGGTTGTCCGCCAATTCCCGAGGCGATGACCGGCGTGCTGTCCTATGTGCTGTCTTTCGGCAAATTGCCGGAGCTGGATCATCTGGGGCGCCCGAAGGCTTTCTTCGGCGAGACCATCCACGACCGCTGCTACCGGCGTCCGTTTTACGAACGCGGCCTGTTCGCGGACGGATTCGACGACCACGGCGCCCGGCAGGGCTATTGCCTGTACAAGCTCGGCTGCAAAGGTCCGGTCACCTATAATGCCTGCGCGACCCTGAAATGGAATGGGGGCGTCTCGTTTCCGATTCAATCGGGACATGGATGCCTGGGCTGTTCTGAACCGGATTTCTGGGACCAGGGCGGCTTCTACCGACCGCTCCCGACGCCGCTCGGCGCGATGGGGCCGACCCTCGCCGGCGCTGCCGTTGCCGGGGCGGCGCTGGGCGTCGGCGCCGCGCTCGCCGCGCGCAGCCATCAGAAAGCCTATCTTGCGGCGAGCGAAAAAGAGAAGGAATGAGCCATGGATCTTCTCGCATTCGCACGCGGCCCGGCGCTGACTTTCGCCGCGGCGATCTTCGTTGCTGGAACCTTGTGGCGGCTGGTCGGCGTGCTGGCGCTGCCGCCGTGGCGCGACCTGTCTCCGGCGCGAGAGGGCGCGCCGCCGAACTGGCTCGGCGGCGATCGAGGCCATTTTCAGCAAGATGATTCCGCACAAGACGTTTCTCAAGGCGGGTATGTTCACGACGGTGAACGGCTATGTCTTTCATATCGGACTGGCGCTTTGCGTTTTCGCTTTCGCGCCGCACATCCTCTTCCTGAAAAGCGTGTTCGGCGTGAGCTGGCCGGGCTTGCCGAACGGCTTGATCTTTGGAATCGGCGCCTTGACCGCGGCCTCGCTCGTCGCGGCCCTGGCCTATCGGCTGACGAGTCCCGTGCTGAAGCTGATTTCGCGGGGCAACGATTATGTCAGCTGGTTCCTGACCTTTCTGCCTGTCGTCACCGGCCTCGCCGCGGCGAGCCATATCGGCGCGCGTTACGAGACGTTGCTGGCGCTGCATGTGCTGAGCATCTGCGCCTTCCTGATCTGGTTCCCGTTCGGCAAGCTGATGCACGCCTTTCTTTTCGTCTTTTCGCGCGGCGCGACGGGAGTCCGCTTCCGGCACAGAGGAGCGCAGTTATGACCGCCAAGACGACAGTCGCCGGCGTGGCCTTTGACGCGCAGGGCGATCGCAGCGATACCGAACGGCGCGACGCCGCGATGCAGGGTTTTGTGCGCGATTTCGCGCGTACGCGCTGCGATCCATATGGAATCCTGCCTGCGCTGCGGCATGTGCGCGAACGCCTGCCAGTATTACGTGACGACCGGCGATCCGAAATACACGCCGATCAACAAGCTGCGACCGTTCGAACAGGCTTATCACCGGCACGTCGGTCCCTTCGCGCCGCTCTATCGGCTGTTGGGGATAAAGTCCAACGTGTCAATCGACATGCTGCAGGAATGGGAAGCGCTGCTTTACGACGCCTGCTCTCTCTGCGGCCGGTGCACTCTCGCCTGCCCGATGGGCATCGACATCGCGGAGCTGATCAAGGAGGCGCGGCACGGCATGTACAAGGCGGGTCTGGTGCCAGACCGCCTCGAATTGATGGACCGCACAACGAAGGCCTGGGGCAGCCCGGCGACGCCCGCGGATGATTTCGCGGACATCATTCGCGAGGCCGGCGAGGAGAATGGCGTGCCGGTGAACGTCGACCTCCCCAAGGCCGATTATGTCATCACGACGGCGCCGGCGGAGCTCACGGAACATACCAAGGCGCTGACCGACGTCGCGAAGATCCTCAACAAGATCGGCGCGAGCTGGACGTACAGCACCGCCGGCTTCGAGGCGGACTGCGAGCTGGACCTACAGCAGCGCCGGCTTCGAGCCTCGAACATCGGCTATATCAACGGCGACATCGAGCTCCAGGAAAAGATGACGCGCAAGATGATCGACAATGCGATCGCAATCGGCGCGCATACGCTCATCCTGCCGGAATGCGGCCATGCCTATGGCGCGGCGCGCTGGGAGGCGTCGCGCTGGTATGGCCGGGAAATACCGCTGCGCATCATTCACATGACGGAATTCCTGGGCGAGGTCGTCGGCAGCGGCAAGATCAAGCTGAAGCAGATCGGCCAGTCGTCCTCCTTCCATGATCCCTGCCAGCTGGTTCGTCGCGGCGGAGTCAACGACGCGCCGCGCGCGGTGCTGAAGGCGCTGGGCTTGGAGCTCAAGGAGCTGGAAGATCATGGCGCGCTCGGCTGGTGCTGCGGCGGCGGCGGCGGCGTGGTGTCGAACACGCGAGCCGATCCGCTGCGCTTCAAGGCCTTCGAGCTCAAGAGGAAACAGGTCGAAGACGCCAATGCGCAACATTTCGTCACGGCTTGCGGACAGTGCCGCATCACGCTGACGCTCGGCGCGAAGCACTTCAAATGGGACCAGAAGGTCGAGAGCCTTCTCGAGCTCGTGGCGGACAATCTCCAGGACTGATCGTTGCTCGCACACTGATTTTTGACCGAACGTTCCGATCGAGGAAAATGCCATGAGCAAGCGCGTCGTCGTGGACCCAATCACCCGGATTGAGGGCCATCTGCGAATCGAAGCCGAACTGGGCGAGGACCAGTCGATCCGCAACGCCTATTCCTCGGGCACCATGGTGCGCGGCATCGAACTGATCCTGAAGGGCCGCGATCCTCGCGAAGCCTGGGCCTTCGCGCAGCGCATCTGCGGCGTATGCACGCTGGTACACGGCATTGCGTCGGTGCGGGCGGTGGAGAACGCGCTGGGATACGATATCCCCGCCAACGCCCAGCTCATTCGCAATCTGATGATCGGCGCGCAATATGTGCATGACCACGTCATGCATTTCTATCACCTACACGCGCTTGACTGGGTCGACGTGGTCTCGGCGCTGAAGGCCGATCCGAAGGCGACGTCGGAACTGGCGCAGAGCATTTCATCCTACCCGAAATCGAGTCCGGGCTATTTCTCCGAGGTGCAGAAGCGTCTGCGGACCTTCGTCGATGGCGGCCAGCTCGGCATTTTCGCGAACGGCTTCTGGGGACATCCGGGCTATAAATTGCCGCCGGAGGCCAATCTCATGGCCGTGGCGCATTATCTCGACGCGCTGGCTTGGCAGCGCGACGTCGTCCAGATCCACACGATTTTCGGCGGAAAGAATCCGCATCCCAATTTCCTGGTCGGCGGCGTCGCCGCGCCCATCAGCGCCGGACCGGGCGAGGCGGGCGATGGCAGCGCCTCGACCGCCGTGAACATCGTCACGCTCAATCAGATCCGCGGCATCATCAAGACGATGCGCGACTTCGTCGACCAGGTCTATGTGCCCGACACGCTCGCCATCGCGGGCTTCTACAAGGACTGGTTCGCGCGCGGCGAAGGCCTCGGCAATTTCATGACCTATGGCGATTTCCCCGCCGACGGCCGCGCGAACTCTGGCTCGCTGCTGATTCCCTCGGGCGTGATCCTCGGCCGGGACCTGAACCGCATCGAGCCGGTGGATCTCAACGATCCGGAGCAGATCCAGGAATTCGCCGCTCATAGCTGGTACGATTACAGCGCCGGAAAGACGGCGGGCCTGCATCCCTATGCCGGCGAAACCACGCTCGATTATAGCGGTCCGAAGCCTCCTTTCGAGCAGCTCGAAGTGGAGCAATCCTATTCCTGGATCAAGTCGCCGCGCTGGCGCGGCAAGGCTGTCGAAGTCGGCCCGTTGGCGCGCGTGCTGATGCTCTACGCCAAAGGCCATGAACAAACGCGCGAACTCGCGACATATGGCGCTGAAGAAGCTCGATCTGCCGCTGGCCGCGATGTATTCGACTCTCGGGCCGGACGGCGGCGCGCACACTCGAAACGAAAATCATCGCCGACCAGATGGAGGGCTGGCTCGACGCGCTGGTGACCAATATCCGGAACGGCGACCTCAAGGTTCACAACGATCGCCTCTGGGATCCGGCGACCTGGCCGCGCGAAGCGCGGGGCGTCGGCGCCATGGAGGCGCCCCGAGGCGCTTTGGCTCATTGGGTCGTGATCAAGAACGGCAAGATCGACAATTATCAGGCGGTGGTGCCGAGCACCTGGAACGCTGGCCCGCGCGACGCGAAGGGTCAGAGCGGCGCCTATGAAGCGGCTCTGCAGGACCGTCACACGCTTTATGACGTGAAACAGCCGCTGGAAATCCAGCGCACCGTGCATTCCTTCGATCCCTGCATCGCATGCGCCGTGCATGTGGTCGATCCGGAAGGACAGGAGATGTCCTCGATCGAAATTGTCTGAGAGTGTGCGGCGGAATTGACCGAAATCAGCCCGTGCTCCATGCGCGCGGGCGCCGCATGCCAGCCAGTTTGCAGGCCTGGCCGGCATAGCCATAAGGGAAAAGCTCGAAAAGGCGATTCCGGCCGGCGCCGCGCGTGTCGGTCAGGTGGCGCATGACGAAACGCGCGTCCGGCGCAACCTGATGCTCATCGAGAAAGGCGCGCATGTAGCGCAGCGCCGCCCAATGGTCGTCGTTGAGCTCAATGCCGAGCTTGCGGGCCTGTTCTGTCGCCCAATCCTCGCTCCAGTCCGCGGGATCGGTCAGGTAGCCTTCGACATCCGTTTCTGGCGCGCGCATGATCTCCTCCGATGGCGGAAATCATATGATAAAATGTGAATTTGTTAAATCGTCATGCGGTCGGGAATGATCGAAGTTCTGATTTTTAGTTGCGCTTGAGCAAATATCGGCTTTGTAGGGCCATGCGGCTCACCTGTCTGTCGAAATCTGACGTGGCGCCGCCGGCGCGTGCAGCGTCATCGCCCCTGCGTTGGGTCGCTATCCTGTGAAAAGAAAGTTTATAGCGCTGATCTGTTTCTTGTCAGCGCTGACGCAGATGCTCCGGCAATTGCGGCTCGCGATCTATGAGATCCGCGAAGGCAGATTCAAAATCCTCGCCGCGCATCGCGGCGGCGAGGCCGTCCAGCGCGCGGTCGATCAACGCCGCCTCGTCGCGTCGAGCACGCGCACCGCAGTGTCGATATCAACGAGAACCTGCGTCCCGTCAGGCTGCGGGCCGACGAGCAGCAGCGAAACCCGCCGCTGCTCATCGCCGCGCACGCACAAAGCCGACATCTCGTCGCCTTCTATGATGCGCATTGGGACGCCAAGGCACATGGTTTCGGTCCTTGTGGGAACTTGGCTCAAGCTCGCGCCGAGCATCCAGACGCCGCTCATGGCGATG
This sequence comes from uncultured Alphaproteobacteria bacterium, assembly GCA_963811975.1. Taxonomy (GTDB): domain Bacteria; phylum Pseudomonadota; class Alphaproteobacteria; order Rhizobiales; family Beijerinckiaceae; genus Rhodoblastus. Next base: position 72,651 of record CAWETR010000014.1, on the reverse strand, counting down.
TTTGCGCCGCTGACGCGAGAAAGCAAGCGTATCGCCGCTCGACCAACTCCTCGTCCGTTAGCCACGGGCCCGGTTCAGCACCAGCTCGCCTGGTCGGGGTTGGGATCGCGCAGCAATTCCTGGATGTTGGCTTCGATGATCCGATAGCCCACGTTGCCGTAAAGCTTCTGGCGACCCTGGTTCAGGATCATGGTCGGGCTGCCCTTCACCCCGAGGCTTTCGGCGTCTTTATAATCGGAGTCCAATAACGCGTGGGCGCGGCCATCGGCAAGGAACCGCCGCGCCAAATTATCGTCGGCGCCGGATTGCCGGCCAACCTCACGCTGAACGTCTTGTCGCGCGATGTCGAGGCCTTCAATGAAGAAAGCTTCGCGCATCTTGCGCAGGGCGCGCTCAAACGCTCCCGGCGGGCTTCCTCCTTCGCTTTCGCTTAATTGAACGGCCTTCAGATAAAGATGCGGGGAGAGGGACGAAGCCGGCCGAACTTTTCGCCAAAGATCGGGATGGAGGCTTATCTCTGGAAACTGTTGCGCCACATGCTGCACGTGATCGGCGAACCCCTCATATCCGCCTTTTGCGTCCCATGCCGTCGCCATTTTACGCGGCGCGTCGCCGAAAACGGAACAGAAGCGGAAGTCGAATTGGACCTGCTCGCCAAAAGCGCTCTGGACGGCCGCGAGCCGCAGTTCGGCGAAATAAGCCCACACGCAGAGCACGTCGGAAAAATAGAGGATTGGAATCCGTTCCATCTTGACGCCCTTTCAGTGATTGCCGCTCAGCCGCGAGCCATTTGGCGACGTCCTCCGGCTTGGGCAGGCCGCCGCATGAACGACCTTGCCGTCGACGACGATGCCAGGCGTCGACGCAATGCCGAAGCCCGCGATGGCGGCATAGTCGGTGACCTTTTCGACTCGACGGCAACTCCAAGTTTTGCGGCCTGAGCGCGCACCATGTCCGCGGTCGCCTCACAGCGCTTGCAGCCGGGGCCGAGCACTTTGACGTCTTTCATGATCGATTCCTCTCTCAGGAGAACAAAGCGTTGAACAGATACCCGACGGCCAAGATGCCGTCGGCGACAACGCCAACGAACACTGCGATGAGCCGCACACGTCAACACCTTGCGCAGGATGACCATCTCTGGCAACGACAGCGCAATGACGGACATCATGAAGGCGAGCACCGTACCAAGCGCCGCGCCCTTGCTCATCAGCGCCTCGACGACCGGGATGATGCCAGCAGCATTCGAATACATCGGGATGCCGATCAGAACGGCCGCCGGCACCGACCACCAGGCGTCCTTGCCCATGATCGAGGCCAGCAATTCGGACGGCACATAGCCGTGGATGAAGGCGCCGACCGCGATGCCGGCGATGATCCAGAGCCAGACCCTGCCGACGATATCGCGCATCGCCTCGACCCCGGCCTTGATTCGGTCGACGATCGTCCGCGTGTCCGGCAGCGATCGACGGCCTCGCCGGCGGACGTTACGGACCCATTCCTCGAGCCAGCCTTCGAGATGCAGCCGGCCGATGACCCAGCCGGAGACGATGGCAACGGCCAGGCCGAATGCCGAGATAGATCAGCGCCACCTTCCATCCGACCAGGGCTAACAGCAGGCCGAGCGCGACCTCGTTGACCATCGGCGCCGCGATCAGGAACGAGAAGGTCACGCCGAGCGGCACGCCGGCGGAGACGAAGCCGACGAACAGCGGCACCGCCGAGCACGAGCAGAACGGCGTGACGACGCCGAGCGCCGCCGCCGCGATGTTGCCTAGCCCCTCACGCCGGCCGGCCAGCAGAGCGCGCGTGCGCTCGGGCGAGAAGAAGCTGCGGACGACGCCCATGGCGAACACCACCAGCGTCAGCAGCATTAGGACCTTGGGCGTGTCATAGACGAAGAAGCGCGCCGCCTCCTCCAGATGGCCGCCCGGCGGCAGCGCCAATTTCGCGACGAGCCAGCCGGAAAATTCTTCGAGCCGCCAGTAGAGCGCGAACCAGAGCGACGAGGGCAACCGGCGGTTGCGGCGATCCAGACGGCAGGTGATTTCGAAGGCATGAGGCTCGAACTGAAACGGAGGAGCATTCATGCGGCGTTCCTTTTCGCCAGCGGCAGCGCCGCCATGACCGCCTCGACAATCGCCCGCGTCCGCGGGTGCAGGGCCGGATTGACGCGATAACGCACCCATTGCGCGTCGCGCCGATCAACGACCAGCCCGGCCGATTTGAGGGCGCCCATGTGTCGCGACATGCGCGACGGAGGCGACGCATCTGAGCGGATGATGCGCGTCATTCCGCTGCCGGAATCGCGCGATTTTTCGACTCTACCTTGTATTCCACCGGGATGACCCCTGACCTTGCAAAGGTCAGCGTGCCCCTGAATGTCTGGCCAGGCGTCAGCGGCATTTTCAAATTCCGCAGCAAGACATGATAGGAGCCCGGCTGGAGATCGATGCTGCCGCCAGCGGGAACGTCCAGATTCAACAACTGCTCCATATGCGGCGAACTGTCGGCCCTCCTCAGTCCATCGATTTCGGTCGTACGGGAAACGTCCGCCGTCGCGGCAAGCAGATGATCCGGTTCCGCGGATGAATTGACGATCGTCATATAGCCATGTCCAACGGTCGCTTTCGGCGGCGTCTCCGCCGCCCAGGCGTGTTGAATGGAAATGTCCGCAGCCCAGGCGCCATGACTTGCCGTGACGGAGCCGGCCAGCGCGACCGCGAGAAGCGCAATGACCGAAAGGCGAGGCGCAGCGTTAAAAATGGATCGCATGGTGACAATTCCTGAACGCCAAAACGACGCCCGTCAAATTGCGCCAAGGGGCGTGTGATTTCCATTCTGCAATTCGCCGCAGACCCGTCCCAACGCGTCGCGGCGCTTAGTCGCGCCGCCCGCAGTCGCCGCTCGCCAAAACATGAAATTCGACATCGCCGTCCGTTCCATATCCTGCCCTGGCCACCGGTGATCTACATGGCCGCCGCTGTCGCCGCCTATGGGCTGGGAGAGCTTTTCCCGCTCGCCTTCGGGCAACATCGCGTCGTCAGCATGGCCGGGTTGGCCGTGCTGCATTGCCGGAGTCTTGCTCGACCTGTGGGCGATGGCCACGATGTGGCGAGCGAAAACCAACATACTCCCGCATAAGGGAGCTGATACGCTATTGACCTCGGGGCCGTTTCGATTCACGCGCAACCCGATCTACCTGGGCAACACGATCGCTATGCTGAGCTTGTCGGCCTTTCTCGACAATGGCTGGTTCCTGGCGTTGGGACTCGGTGCAGCGATCGCGGTCCAACATTTCGCGATTCGTCGCGAAGAAGCGCATCTTGCCGCTCGTTTCGGACAGGAATGGAGCGCCTATTCGGCGCGTGCGCCGCGCTGGCTCTAATAGTGCCTTCAGAAGCTCTGATGGATTAACCGGCAGACGCGTCTCGCTAAAAGGCGCCTTTGATATAGTAGTTTTCCTCAGCGCTTTCTTTGATCGTTGACCCAGCCGTTGCCGGCGCGGGACGAAGCAACCGGGGCGGTAGCCGAATCGCCCGGTCCTTTGATCTGAATCAATTGTTATATTATCGATATATGTTTTAGTCCCCCGAGCCGTAACGTCGCGTCATCGGCGACCAATGAGCGAGGCGCATCATGTTGAAGATCGCAATCATTATCTGGATCGTTCTCGGGGCGACTCTGGCGGGCTGCGGACTCACGATCGTTCTTGCAACGCCTGCTTTTGCCGATCAGGCGATGAAGTTGATCCCTTGGGCCTCGCTCGCGGGCTTTGTCCTCGCCATGCCGCTCTCCTGGCTGATCGCATCGAATCTTTCGGATCGCCGCGCGCATTGAAACAATTTGTCATGGTGGACCGGCGCCGCCGGACTTCGCAAGCGCGAGATAATAAAGGCTAGCCTATGAACGCCGTCGATAAGCCGGAGACCTTCGTTGACGGCCCACTCTATACGTCGCGAAAAAAGGTGTACCCGCAAGCCGTGCAGGGCCGCTTCCGGCGGATCAAATGGGCGTTCATGGCGGTCGCCCTCGCACTCTATTACCTTTTGCCTTTTGTGCGCTGGGATCGTGGTCCGGGTGCGCCGAGCCAGGCGGTTCTGGTCGATCTGACCCACCGCCGGTTCTATTTCTTCTTCATCGAACTTTGGCCGCAAGAAGTCTATTATTTCACCGGCCTGCTCATCATCGCCGCGTTCACTCTGTTTCTGATGAACGCCGTGGCGGGCCGTATCTGGTGCGGCTACATGTGTCCCCAGACGGTCTGGACTGATTTGTTTTACGCCATCGAGCGCCTGGTCGAAGGCGACCGTCGCGACCGGATGCGCAAGGACAAGGCCGGTCTGAACGCCAGGCGCGTGTGGGAGCTGGCGACGAAACATTTTCTCTGGCTTACTGTCGCCTGGTGGACGGGCGGCGCCTGGGTTCTGTATTTTTCCGATGCGCCAACGCTCGTGCGCGAACTCGCGACGTTCCAGGCGCCGATGACCGCCTATATCTGGATCGGCATTCTGACGGCCAGCACCTATCTCCTCGCCGGGACGTCGCGCGAACAGGTCTGCATCTTCATGTGCCCTTGGCCGCGCATCCAGGCGGCCTTGACCGACGAATGGGCCTTGAACGTCACCTATCGCGGCGACCGCGGCGAACCACGCGTATCGGCGAAAAAAGCCGCCCATTTGCGCGAGCTGGGCAAGCCGGCGGGAGATTGCATCGATTGCCGCCAATGCACAGCGGTCTGCCCGACGGGCGTCGATATCCGCGAAGGCTCGCAACTGGGCTGTATTCAATGCGGGTTGTGCATCGACGCCTGCGACAATGTCATGAAAGAAATCGGCCGCCCGACGGGGCTGATCGCCTATGACAATGACCTCAACGCAGAGCGCCGCAGGGCGGGGCTGCCGGAAATCTACAAGCTCGTCCGGCCGCGGACAATCCTTTACGTCGCCTTGATCGGCGTCGTGGGGACGATCATGACCGTCGCGCTGCTGAACAAGCAGTTCAGCGGGGTCAATGTGCTGCATGACCGCAATCCCATGGCTGTGACCCTGTCAGACGGATCGGTCGGCAATGGCTACACGTTGCGCCTGTTGAACAAGAACGGCGAGGAGCGCAGCTTCCAAATTCATGTCGAAGGAATTAGCGGCGCCCATTTGCAGATCAATGGCGAGAAGGGCGGTTCCGATCAGCCAACCGTCGTCGTCGGCCCCGATCAGACGCTGGAATTGCGCGCCCTGGTCACCGCGCCGGAAGACGCTGCGCCGAAAGATGTCGTCAATATTGCCTTTGTGGTCGAGGACGTTAAATCGGGCGTGGCGGTTCGTGCAAAAGATCATTTCTTTCCGCACTGAACGGCATCGACAACTGCGGACCGGGGAAGGCATCTGAATGGATGAATTCGAAAACTGGCAGAAACGCTATTCGGTCGTCGATTACGTTTTCGGAGAGGAGCCGAACGCCTTTCTTGTCTCCAAACGGGACCTCCTTCGGGCTGGCGCCCGCGTTCTGGCGGTCGCCGATGGCGAAGGCCGCAATGGCGTCTGGCTTGCTGAACAGGGTCTCGACGTCCTGTCGCTCGATTTCTCGCCCGTCGCCCAGTCCAAGGCGCGGGCGCTCGCGGCGAAGCGGAACGCGATCCTGGCTTTCGAAGTCGGCGATGTGCACGAATGGGCCTATCCGGAAAAGGCCTTCGATGTCGTGGTGGAGATTTTCACCCAATTCTCGACGCCGGCGCAGCGCGCGCGCAAATGGGCAGGTATGAGACGGACGCTGAAGCCAGACGGACTGTTGCTTATTGAAGGCTACACGCCGAAACAGCTCGAGTATGGGACCGGGGGGCCCAAGGCCAGCGAGAACCTTTATACTCGCACCATGCTCGAGACCGAGTTCGGGGACTTTTCGCGCATCGAAATCGAAGAGGCTGAGCGCCCATTATCGGAGGGCGCTGGCCATAACGGCATGTCCGCCGTCATCAACATGGTCGCCTGGAAATAATCGACCCCCTCCGCGGCGCGGTGGGCGAGGTTGCTCGGGGCGCTGCTTTCACCGCGCGCTCTTCTCGCCGGGCGCGTTCTCCAACGGTCCGGTCGTCATTCAAGCGGCGCCGATGACGGAGAGCCGGCGACAGGGGGACTGACTCGCTGTGGGCATAATGCGTATATCTTGACTACATATTGAGGCCTCAGGTTTGGCCCGGGAGATGCGCATGCGTTTCGGCATTTTCTCCACTTTCGATAATCCGGACGGCGATATCGTGTCCTGCTACCGGGAGAGCAGGTCCATCTCGTTGGATTCGCCGAAGGCCTCGGTTCGAAGAATGCTGGATCGCCGAGCATCATTTTGACGAGTTGGTGGCGAGCCCCTCGATCCTGCTGCTGGCCTATTTGGCGGGCGCTGCAAAAACGATCAAACTCGGCTGCGCCGCGGTCCTGCTGCGGTTTCACAATCCGATCCAGGTCGACGAAGATGTGGCGACGATTGACATGTTGTCGAACGGCTGTTTCCTGTTCGGCGTCGCCAAAGGTGGACCCTTTCCTCTCCAGAACAAGCATTTTGGCGATCGGCATTGGCTGGTAGGGAAACTCGTTCGAAGGAGGATGAAACTATTTTTCCTCGGACATTCATCTGCTAATGGAAAGCGATGACCTATTGCCAGTTCAGGATGATACTTTTTTATCGGTGAACAAATGCGCAACGTTTTGCTGACCAACGCGCGGCAATATTGCGGACCCGGCGCCGTGACGGCGCTGGTCAGGAGCGGGGCGCGGGTTTTGTGCCACGACGCGTCTTTCGTTTCGCTCGAGGCGCGCAAAAGTTTCGAGCAGGAGACCGGCGCGCTGGCGCTGGGCGCCCAGACGCCGGCCGACATCCATGCCGAAGTCCTGGCGGTCGCGGGGTTGCCCGATTCCATCGTCAGCAATGACGTTTATCCGATCACCCGAAACGCCATCGAGGACATTCCGCTCGACGATTTCCGGGCTACGTTCGACGTCGTGGTGCTGTTTCCGATCGCCTTGACCCAGGCGTTCCTGCCGGCGATGAAGCAACGGCGCTCCGGCGCTTTCGTTTTCGTCACATCGGCGCGCGAGACGCGGCCCGAGCCGGGCTTCGCCGTGCCCACGAGCCTGCGCGCCGCGACCACGTCTTTCGCCAGGGCGCTCGCCAAGGAAGCTGCGCCGTTCGGCATCCAATCCAATGTGGTGGCGCCCAATTATCTCTACAGCGAGATGTATTATCCGCGCGCCAAATTTATCGACGATCCGGATGGGCGCGCGCTGATCGCCGAAAAGGTGCCTTTCGGACGACTCGGCGAGCCGGAAGAAGTCGGCGCACTGATCGCCTTTTTCGCTTCCGGGGCCTCGCCCTTCACGACTGGGCAGGTGGTCTATTTTTCCGGTGGTTGGCCCTGATCGGCCCCGGCCTCGCGCGCTCCCCTTGCGCTTCGCCCCCAAAATCGGTTATTAGAACGCTTACAGGTTATCGGATCCCAGAACGAGCCGCCCGTGTCCTTTGAGACCAACCAGACGCAGACGATGAAAGCCGGCGCTTTTGCCTCGGCGCCGTCCGCGCGCGCGCTCGGAACCCGTCTTCTTATCAACCCCTGAGGGCCGGCCGGGCTTTGCCTGGGCGCTCAGGGGTTCTTTAGCCGCAGCCTTTACCGGCCCCGGCTCCGCATGTCCGCGACGCATTGCGTGAAAACATCAACCGGACTATGCCGAGCGCGAATTGGGCGCCGAATCGCCAGGAACATCCCATGACCGAGCACAATCCTTCTCCCGTCCAGAACTCCGACAAGGACCGGGTCTTCATTTTCGACACCACTCTGCGCGACGGCGAGCAATGCCCTGGCGCTTCGATGACCTTCGAGGAAAAGCTGGAGGTCGCCGACATTCTGGACGCGCTGGGCGTCGACATCATCGAAGCGGGCTTCCCCATCGCCTCGCAGGGCGATTTCGAATCCGTGTCGGAAGTCGCGCGACGCGTGAAGAACGCGTCGGTCTGCGGGCTGTCGCGCGCCTCGGCCAAGGACATCGACCGCTGCGCCGAAGCGGTGCGTCATGGGCGCATCCCGCGCATCCACACCTTTATCTCCACCTCGCCGGTCCATATGCAATACAAGCTGCAGATGTCGCCGGAAAAGGTGCTGGAGCTGATCGCCTCGTCCGTCGCCCGCGCCCGCAATCATGTCGAATTCGTCGAATGGTCGGCGGAAGACGGCACCCGCACCGAGCATGACTTCCTGTGCCGCGCCGTCGAGACGGCGATCAATGCCGGCGCGACCACCATCAACATTCCCGACACGGTCGGCTACACCACGCCGGACGAATATCGCGCCTTGTTCGAGATGGTGCGCGCCCGCGTGCCCAATTCCTACAAGGCGATCTTCTCGGTTCATTGCCATGACGATCTGGGTCTGGCTGTGGCCAATTCCATCGCCGGCGTGCAGGGCGGCGCTCGCCAGATCGAATGCACCATCAACGGCATCGGCGAGCGCGCGGGCAATGCGGCGCTGGAAGAGATCGTCATGGCGATCCGCACCCGGGCCGACACGCTGCCTTTCACCAATCGCATCGACACGAAGCTGCTGACGCGCGCGTCGAAAATGGTGTCGGCGGTGACGTCCTTCCCGGTGCAGTACAACAAGGCCATCGTGGGCCGGAACGCCTTCGCGCATGAAAGCGGCATCCATCAGGACGGCATGCTGAAGAACGCCCACACCTACGAGATCATGACGCCGGAATCGGTCGGCGTGCAGAAGACCTCGCTGGTGATGGGCAAGCATTCCGGCCGCCACGCCTTCAAGGAAAAGCTGAAGGAGCTGGGCTACGACCTGGGCGAGAACGGGCTGGAGGTCGCCTTCACCCGGTTCAAGGATCTGGCCGACCGCAAGAAGATCGTCTACGACGACGATATCGTCGCGTTGGTCGATGACGAGATCGTCAGCTCGAACGAGCGGATCAAGGTCATCGAGCTGACGGTCGTCGCCGGCACCAGGGGGCCTCAGAAGGCCGCCCTGACGCTGGAGATCGACGGCGAGCAGAAGACCCATCAGTCGACGGGCAATGGCCCGGTCGACGCGATCTTCAACGCCATCCACGCCCTGGCGCCGCATGACGCCAAGCTGGAGCTGTTCCAGGTCCATGCGGTGACCGAGGGCACGGATGCGCAGGCCGAAGTCTCGGTGCGCCTGTCGGAAGACGGCAACGTGGTCTCGGGCCGCGGCGCGGATCCGGACACGCTGGTGGCGGCGGCGCGCGCCTATGTCGCGGCGCTGAACAAGATCATGGCGAGGCGTGGCCGGGAACGGCTGGAGGCGCTGGGTTCCATCTGACGATGGATAAGCGGGCAATGCCGGCGCGAGCCGAGTGGCATTGCCCGCCGAGCCGTTTGCGTTCAGTTAAGGCCGTTCGCGGCTTGATCGCAGCGACGCGTGCGCGCGTCTTGTAACTTTCACTGGTCGATGGCTTGATGGCACCCAGAGCGGCGTCTTTTCGCCTCTCCGCCAGTGAAAGTGGGCGCGTCATGGATGTTGTTTTATCGTCGTTTGGCGCGCTTGCGCTGTTTTTCGTTCTCGCGACCATTCTGGGCAGTTTTTTCACGGTCCAAACCGCGCAGGTCGCCATCATCACCCGCTTCGGCCGCTATCTGCGCGCCGCGCAGGCCGGCCTGAACTGGAAGGTTCCCTATATCGACAAGGTGGACGGGCGCATGAGTCTGCGCGTTGATCAGATGTCGCTGACCATGGAGACCAAGACGAAGGACAATGTCTTCGTCACCATCCCGATTTCCGTGCAGAGCAGGGTGCGGCCCGAAAAAGTTTTCGAGGCCTATTACGCGCTCTCCGATCCGCAGGCGCAGATCCAGGCCTATGTCGAACAGGTCGTGCTCGGCCATGTGCCGGGCATGACGCTGGACGAGGTTTTCGCCAGCCAGTCGAGCATCGCCGCAGCCGTCAAGCATGAGCTCGACGTCGATATGGCCACATTCGGCTACGAGATCGTCAATGTGCTGGTGACCGACATCATCCCCGACGCCAAGGTGAAATCGGCGATGAACGACATCAACGCCGCGCAGCGCGAGCAGGTCGCGGCCAATGCGCGCGGCGAGGCCGAGAAAATCCTCGTCGTCAAGAAAGCGGAAGCCGAGGCCGAGAGCAAGGCGCTGCAGGGCAAGGGCATCGCCGACCAGCGCCGGGCGATCATCGAGGGCCTGCGCGGCTCGATCGAGGATTTCCAGAAGGCGCTCGGCGACGCCAGCGCCAAGGAGGTCATGCAGCTGGTGCTGGTGACGCAATATTTCGACACGCTCAAGTCGATCGGCGAACAGGACAAGACCAACACCCTGTTCATCTCGCATTCGCCGGGTTCGGTGCAGGGCTTCTCCGAACAGATCCTGCAGGCGATCACGGCGGCCAACGCCGTCAATAAATGATCAGCGCAACGCCGCGGCCAGACGCGCGAAGTCGGCGTCGCCTTGCGGAATGCCGAAGCGCAGCCAGTCCGGCCGCGCTGCGAAGGGACGGGTGAGAACGCCGGCCCCGCACAGGCGGCGGAAGATTTGCTGCGCCTCGTCGTGGCGCGCGAGCCGGAACAAGGGCGTGCCGCCGATCAGATCGAATCCGGCCGCCTGCAGCAGCGCGTCGAGGCGGGCGCCATCCTGCTCCAGCGCGGCGGCGGCTCGGCCGAGCCACGCCTCGTCGCGATAGGCCTGGAGACCGATCTCGACCGCTGCGCCGCTGACCGCCCAGGGGCCGAGCGCGGCGCGCAAGGCGTCGATGCGGGCGCGCTCGCCGAGCGCGAAGCCGAGCCGCACGCCGGCCAGACCATAGGTCTTGCCGAACGAGCGCAGCACCAGCGCGCCGGGCAGCGGCAGCAGGGGCGCCAGGCTGCTTTCGCGCGGCAGCGACGTCGATGAAGGCTTCGTCCACGATCAGGCTTTTGCCGCGTGCGCCCATGTCGCGGGCGAGGGCGCAGAGGTTGCCCGCATCACACAGCCGCCCGTCCGGATTGTTCGGATTGACGATCACGGCGGCGTCGGCGCGGGCCAGTTCGTCGAAGCTTTCGCAAATCGCGACCTCGGCGCCGCTGGCGGCCCAGACGCGTTCGTGTTCGCCATAGGTGAAGCCGAGGATGGCGATCGTTTTCGCGCCGAGCGCGCGCGGCAGCAGCTGGATCAGCGCCTGCGTCCCCGGCGCGGCGACAATGGCCGCGCTCAGGCCGAGACGGAAATTCTGCGCCGCCGCCGCTTCCAGCGCCGCGACGGATTCCGCCTCGGGCAGCCGCGCGTAAGCCGCCTCGCTCACCGGCGAGAACGGATAGGGCGTCGCGTTGATGCCGGTGGAAAGGTCGAGCCACGGCTCGGGCGCCTGCGGAAACAGACGGCGCGCGGCGGACAGGCCGCCGCCGTGATAGGCTAGCGCGGTCTCGTCCGAACGATTCGTCGCCGCGTCCATGTTTTCCGCCTTCACTCTCGCGCTCGCTCTGTCCGCTTTGCTCGTCGAAGCCCTGATCGGCTATCCCGCGCCGGTTTACGCACGGTTGCGCCATCCGGTGACCTGGATCGGCGCCCTTATCGCGCGGCTGGAGCAAATGCTCAACCGGCCCGAGTTTTCCGCCGCCCGCCGCAAGGGATTGGGCGTGTTGACGCTGCTCGCCGTTCTGGCCGCGGCCGGCGCCGTCGCGGGCGCGCTGACCCAATGGGTGGGCCAAGGCTGGCTCGGCTTCATCGTCCTCGCCGTGCTGGCCTCGTCGCTGGTTGCGCAGCGCAGCCTGTACGATCATGTCGCGGCGGTGGCCGAGGCGTTGGAGCGCGACGGACTGGCGGGCGGGCGTGACAAGGTGGCGATGATCGTCGGGCGCGACGTGTCGGCGCTCGACGTCGCCGGCGTGGCCCGCGCGGCGGTCGAAAGTCTCGCCGAAAATTTTTCCGACGGGATCGTGGCGCCGACCTTCTGGATCGCCGCGTTCGGTCTGCCGGGCGGCGCGCTCTACAAGGCCGCCAACACCGCCGATTCCATGATCGGACACCGCAGCGAGCGCTACGAGAATTTCGGCTGGGCGGCGGCGCGATTCGACGATCTCGTCAACCTGCCGGCCTCGCGCCTGTCGGCTCTGTGGATCGTCCTCGCCGCAGCCTTCACGCCGCGCGCGGAATGGCGCGGCGCGTGGGCTGCGGTGCCGCCGCGACGCCCAAAACCATCGCTCGCCCAATGCCGGATGGCCCGAGGCGGCGCTGGCCGGCGCGCTGGGTTTCAAACTCGCAGGGCCGCGCGTTTATGGCGGCGAGCGGGTGGACGACGTTTTCATGGGCGATGGCCGCGCGGAGCTGGACGCCGCCGACATTCGCCGCGCGCTGGCGCTGTATCGCCGCGCCTGCACCGCGCAGATGCTGGCGCTGGCCGGACTGCTGGTCATCGCGCTAAGGTGAGCAGCGCGTCGAGGTCGATGTGTTGTTCGAGATGCCCGGCGAGCGCGTCGAGCACGCGCTCGACGTCCGCTTCATAGCCGAGCGCCGAAGTCTTGGCGCCGATCCAGCGCAGGATCGCCGCGCGCTGCGCCTCGGCGCTGAACAGGCCGTGGACGTAACAGGCGCGGATCGCGCCACTGGCCGAGACGGCGCCGTCGGCGCGGCCGTCGTCGAAGCGCAGCAGCGGCCGCGCGCAATCCGGCCCTTGGGTCATGCCGACATGCATCTCGTAGCCGGCAAAAGCGGCGCCCTCGTCGACAGAGGCGCCCGCGCAGGCGCGCAAAATCTTTTCGGCGGTCAATTCGGTCGTGACGTCGAGCAGGCCGAGGCCCGCGACCACGCCGGGCGGACCTTCCATGCCGAGCGGGTCGGAAATGGTCTGGCCCAGCATCTGGTAGCCGCCGCAAACGCCCAAGATCCTGCCGCCGCGCCGCGCATGGGCGAGGAGGTCGATGTCCCAGCCCTGCGCGCGCAAAAAGGCGAGATCGGCGATGGTCGCCTTGGTTCCGGGCAGGATCACCAGATCGCACACGGGCAGCGGTTCGCCGGGCGGGACCATCCGCAGATCGACCGATGGCTCCAGCTTCAGCGGGTCGAAATCGTCGAAATTGCTGATGCGCGACAGCATCGGAACCGCGACGACCGCGCCGCCGCCGTTGGATTTTTCCGGCCGCGACAAGGCGACCGCGTCCTCGGCGGGCAGGCGCGCGGCTTCGGCAAAGAAGGGCACGAGCCCGAGCCCCGCCCAGCCGGTCCTTTCGGCAATCAATGTCATGCCGTCCGCAAACAGGCTGGCGTCGCCGCGAAACTTGTTGACGAGGAACCCGCGCACCATCGCGGAATCCTCGGGGTCGAGCACGATCCTGGTGCCGACGATCTGGGCGATGATTCCGCCGCGATCGATGTCGCCGATCAGCACCACCGGGACATTCTGCGCGCGCGCGAAACCCATATTGGCGATGTCGCCCTCGGCGCAGATTGACTTCCGCCGGGCTGCCCGCGCCTTCGACCAGCACGAGGTCGGCCTCGGCGCGCAGGCGCGCGAACGAGGCCGCGACAAAGCCGGCGAGTTGCGGCTTCAGGCCCTGATAATCGCGCGCTTTGGCGGTTCCGAAAATCTTGCCCTGCACGACGATCTGCGAGCCGATCTCGCTTTGCGGCTTGAGCAGGACCGGGTTCATGTCGACGCTCGGCGGCGCGAAACAGGCGCGGGCCTGCAGCGCCTGCGCCCGGCCGATCTCGCCGCCGTCCTGCGTCACTGCGGCGTTGTTCGACATGTTCTGCGGCTTGAAGGGCAGCACGCGCAGGCCGCGCCGCGCATAGGCGCGGCAAAGGCCCGCGACGAGCAGGCTCTTGCCGACGTCCGAGCCCGTGCCCTGAAACATCAGCGCGCGGCCGGCTGAATTTCGAACTGGCCATCAGAACTCGATGCCCTCCTGCGCCTTCACGCCGGCGGCGAAATGATGCTTGGTCGCCTGCATTTCGGTGACGAGATCGGCGGCGGCGACCAGTTCCGGCTTGGCGTTGCGCCCGGTGACGATGATGTGGAGGTCGGGACGGCGCGCCGAGAGCGTCGCCACGACTTCGTCGAGCGGCAGATGCTCGTAGCGCAGGGCGATGTTCAGTTCGTCCAGCACGATCATCTTGATGGCGGGATCGGCCATCAGCTCTTTCGCCTTGTCCCAGGCGCGCTCGGCGGCGGCGACATCGCGGGCGCGGTCCTGCGTTTCCCAGGTGAAGCCTTCGCCGAGCGTGTGCCAGGAGACGAGATCGGGGAAGCGCTCCAGCGCCTTGCGCTCGCCGGATTGCCAGGCGCCCTTGCCGAACTGCACCACGCCCACTTTCCAGTCGTGCCCGAGCGCGCGCAGCACCAGCCCGAAGGCGGCGCTGGACTTGCCCTTGCCTGGACCGGTATGGACCATCAGCAGCCCCTTGGATCGAATCGTCTTGGCGGCGACCTCGGCGTCCTGAACCTGCTTGCGCTTCGCCATCTTGTCGCGATGGCGCTGGGCCTCCCGATTCGTCGCTCAAAAGCCATCCTCCGAGCCGGTGATCTCGATGCCGAAGCCGGACAGGCCGACATATTTGCGCGGCGTCTTGGTGCGCAGGCGGATCGAGGACACGCCGAGATTGCGCAGGATCTGCGCGCCGACGCCGATGTCGAGCCAGTTCTTCGCGCGCTCGGTTTCGGCGCCGGCTTCCTTCTCCTGCCCGACCAGCGTCGCGGGCACGCCGGCCGCGCCGTCGCGCAGATAGACCAGCACGCCGCGGCCCTGCTTGGTGAAGCTCTCGAGCGCCGAATTGATCGAGACGCCGCCGCCGAACACGTCGCTCATGATGTCGGCGCGATGCAGGCGGGCGGGAATGTTGCGGCCGTCGCCGATGTCGCCCGCGACGATCGCGAAATGCTGCACCTTGTCGAACGGCGTCACGAAGGCGTAGCCGGTGAATTCGCCGAAGCGCGTCTTGACGGGAAAGGTCGCGACGCGCTCGACCAGAGTCTCGCGCGCCTGCCGATAGGCGATGAGGTCGGCCACCGAAATCTGCTTCAGCTTGTGCTTTTCGGCGAAAGCCACGATCTGCGGCCCCATCATCACCGTGCCGTCGTCATTGGCGAGTTCGCAGATCACGCCGACGGGCGGCAGGCCGGCGAGCTTGCACAGGTCGACGGCGGCTTCGGTATGGCCCGAGCGCATCAGCACGCCGCCCTCGCGCGCCACCAGCGGAAACACATGGCCGGGGCGCACGAAATCGCTGGCGCCGAGATTGTTGTTGGCGAGGCCGCGCACGGTGTTGGAGCGCTGCTCGGCCGAAATGCCGGTGGTCAGGCCGTGCTTGACGTCCACCGACACCGTGAAGGCGGTGCCGAGCGGCGCGTCGTTGTCGGCCACCATCGGCGTGAGATGCAGGCGCCGCGCCTCGGCGCCGCTGACAGGGGCGCAGACGATGCCGCAGCAATTGCGGATGATGAAGGCCATTTTCTCCGGCGTGCACAGGCTTGCGGCCATCACCAGATCGCCTTCGTTCTCGCGATCGTCGTCATCGGTCACGATGACGATCTCGCCGCGCTTCATCGCCTCTATGGCCTGGGTCACCGAATTCGTCACGGAGTGTCCTCCCATCTTGTCCTTTAGCCCCGACCTCGGGCAGAAAGTCGTTCGGCGTCACGGCGCCGCCGGTTTCGCGGGAGATGGCTTGCGCCGTCTCGCGCGACATCCAGACGCTCTCCTGGTTGCACAGCTGGCTCACGGCGCCCGGCGTCAGGCCGAGGCGCCGCGAGAACTCGATCCGGCTCACGCCGGATTTGCGCAACCATTCCGCCAGCTTCATGGCGGGCGAAGCTAGAGAATTTCCGGATTTTAGCAATACTAAAATCCGTACGGGAGGCCCATGCGGTCACATTTTCATCTCATGCTGGCGGGCTTGTCGCTCGTGCTGTTCGGCTTTTGCGCGCCTGCCGTGGCCGTGCCCTGGCCGCTTTCGGCGGGGCCGTGCGCCGATCTCAAGCAGGACGGGCGATCCTATACGATTTGCCGCTTCGATCCGAAGACGGATGACCTGCGCTTGTTCTGGCGGGCGCCGGACGGCGAGCCGCTGGGCAGTTTCGAAGCCGCCGCCGCGACGTTGAAAGGCGGCGAGAAGCTGGTCTTCGCCATGAACGCCGGAATGTACGATCCCAATTACGCGCCGGTCGGGCTTTATGTCGAAAAGGGCGTCGAATTGCGGCGCGCCAATACGCGCGGCGGCGCCGGCAATTTCCATCTCAAGCCCAACGGCGTGTTTTTCATTGGCGCGGGGCAGGCGGGCGTGATGGAGACATCGCATTTCCTCAGCGCGCGCCCGGCCGCCAGTTACGCCACGCAATCCGGCCCGATGCTGGTGCTGAACGGCAAGATCCATCCGCGCATCCAGGCCGACGGAATCTCGGCCAAGACGCGCAACGGCGTCGGCGTGGATTCCGAGGGGCTGGTCGTTTTCGCGATCTCCAACGAGCCGGTGACCTTTTACGAATTCGCCAGCCTGTTCCGCGACGCCCTGCATTGCGACAACGCGCTGTTCCTCGACGGCTCGGTTTCCGCGCTCTACGCGCCCAACCTCGGCCGCAACGATTTCACGCTGCCGATGGGGCCGATGGTCGGGGCGGTGGCCAAGGGGAGGTGAGCCGGCGGAGGTGAGCCGGCTCAGCGCGGGAAAGGCCAGGAAAAGCCTTCGCCCTGCTGGCCGCGATGGCGCAGGAAATGGTCGGCCAGCACGCAGGCGACCATGGCTTCGGCGATCGGCGCGGCGCGCACGCCGACGCAAGGGTCGTGGCGGCCTTTGGTGCGCAATTCCGTCTCCGCGCCGTAGCGGTCCACGGTGAGGCGCGGCGTCAGGATCGACGAGGTCGGCTTGACCGCGAAACGCGCCACGATCGGCTGGCCGGTGGAAATGCCGCCTAGCACGCCGCCGGCGTGGTTGGCGAGGAACACCGGTCCGTCCGGTGCCGACGCGCATCTCGTCGGCGTTCTGCTCGCCGGTCAGTTCGGCGGAGGCGAAGCCGTCGCCGATCTCCACGCCTTTCACGGCGTTGATCGACATCAGCGCGGCGGCGAGATCGGCGTCGAGCTTGCCATAGACCGGCGCGCCCCAGCCGGCGGGAACGCCTTCGGCGACCACTTCGAGCACCGCGCCGATGGACGAGCCGCGTTTACGGATGTCGTCGAGATAATCGGCCCATTCGGCGGCTGCGACCGGGTCCGGGCAGAACAGCTGGTTGCGGGAAACCTCGTCCCAGTCCCAGCGCGCGCGGTCGATCTTGTTTGGCCCGACCTGCACCATCGCCGCGCGGATGGTCACGCCGGGAATGACCTTTCGCGCGATGGCGCCGGCCGCCACCCGCGCTGCGGTCTCGCGCGCCGAGGAGCGCCCGCCGCCGCGATAATCGCGGATGCCATATTTGGCGTCATAGACGTAATCGGCGTGGCCGGGGCGATAGGCATCCTTGATCTCGCCGTAGTCCTTGGAGCGCTGGTCGGTGTTCTCGATCATCAGCGCGATCGGCGTTCCGGTGGTCATCTGCACGCCGGCGTCGTCGGTCATCACGCCCGACAGGATCTTCACCGCGTCCGGCTCCTGGCGCTGGGTGGTGAAGCGCGACTGGCCGGGGCGGCGCAGGTCGAGCCACGCCTGGATCTCGGCGGCTTCGAGCTTCAGGCGCGACGGGCAGCCGTCGACCACGCAGCCCAAAGCGGGGCCGTGGCTTTCGCCAAAGGTGGTGACGCGGAAGAGATGCCCGAAGGTGTTGTGCGACATGGCGGCGACCCTGAACGGAAAGCCGCCTTCTAAATCATCGGCGGGGAAAGGCCAAATGCGGGCCTGGGCCACAGGGCTTGCGCTTGCCTCGGGGGGCGCGGCGGGCTACCAAATTCGCAGCGCGGCTTTTTCACGGCGATAGGCGGCCGTCTGGCGGAACGGGACGATGGGGGGAATGGACAGCGCCTTGCGGCGCATCAATGTCGAGGAGCCCGTCTCGCGCCTCGCGATTCTCTCGACCAAATTCGCCAAGCTCGCCTTGCTGCTCGCCGCGGTCGCTTTGGTCGCCTCCCATGCGCGCGGGGCGCTGGCGCGCTTTTTCGCCATCCTGACCCTGCGCCCCAGCTCCGCGCCCGATCCCGGCATCGGCCTGTTCTTTTTCACCGCAGCGCTCGCCGTCGCGGCCTTGGCGATCGTGCTGGCTCTGGCGGCGGCGGCCTCGATGTGGGTCAGGGGGCGGCGCGGCGTCGGCAGGATCGTCACGACCATCCTGCTGCTGGCGTTGCTCGCGCCGTATCCGGCCTATCTCGTCTATTCCGCCGGCAATCCGCCGTGGCTTGCCGACGTTTCGACCGATGTGGACGATCCGCCCGCCTTCCTGACGTCGCCCGAGGCGGTCGCCGGTCGTGACGGCTGGACGCCGGGACCGCTCGACGCCGGATTGCGGCAGCAGCAGATCGCGGCTTATCCCGAAGTCAAGCCGATCACGCTCGACATGGAAATGGACGAGGCCTTCAAGGCGACCCATGATGCGGCGGCGCAATTGCGCTGGAAAATCCTCGAGGAGGTGCGGCCGGGCGGTCCAAAACGGCCCGAAGGCCATATCGAGGCGCTCGCCTACTCGACCGCGCTGCACCTGCCCATCGCCATCGCCATCCGCATCCGTCCCGGCGAGGACGAGACGCGCGTCGACATGCGCGCGGTGACGTCGCTACCTGCCCAATGACCTCGGCGCCGGAGCCAAGCTCATCGGTAAGCTCAGCGATTTGCTCGAGGAAAAGGACGAAGCGAACTAGACCTGAAAGGCCGTCGTCCGAACTAAGGCCGCGTATGCGACGTTAGTGTCCGTGCGGGATGCGAGGCAGGCCATGTTCGGATTTCCACGAGGCGAAGGCCGGGAAAAGAAGGGCGTGCTCGCGCAGCGGCTGGCGATCCCCGAGGCGCAGCATCCGCGTGTGCCCGAACCCACCGCGAAATCGGCGCTGGCGGATTCAGGCCCGCGCGAGGTCGCCAGCGTTGGCGCGGACGCGATGGCGCTCGATGCGCTGAACGTCATGGCCGAGCGCGATGTGAGCGCGGTCGCCGTGGTCTCGCCTGCCGGACTCATCGGAATTTTCTCGGAGCGGGACCATGCGCGAAAGCGTCTGCCCGCGAACCGGACCGTGCGCGATACGCCGGTCGTCGAGATGATGGCTGAAGGCATCGCGGTGGCCGCTCCGGCCGACAGCGTGCGGCACTGTCTGGCCCTGATGGATGAACGGCGCGCCACTCATGTCGCCGTCGTCGACCAGCAGCGCCTGCTCGGCCTGTTGTCCCAGGACCGATCTGCTGGCGGCGCTGATCGCTTATCACGAACGCATTTTCCACGAGACCGAGATGGAGCAGAAGCTGCTGTTCCTGCGCGGAACCTATAGCTGCTGAACAGGCGCTTCAAAGGCGCGAAAACTGTCCGGTCAGCTGCGGCGCGCCTTCGGTCCCGACAAGGCCGCGCGCGCAAAGATCCTCCAGATGGGCGAAGGTCGAGAGCGCGGCGGCGCCTTTCAGGCGCGGGTCGAGCTTCTCATAGACCTTTTCGACGATGTGCGGGACGGCGAGCGGCCCGGACTCGAGCGCGGCCAGAATGGATTTTTCGCGGGCGCGGCGATGATGCAGCAGAGCCCGCAAAAAGCGTTGCGGCTGGGCGACCGGACCGCCGTGGCCGGGCCAATAGACGGCATGGTCGAAGGCGCGCAGCTTCTCCAGCGAATTGAGATAGAGCCGCATGGCGCCGTCCGGCGGAGCGACGATGGAGGTCGACCAGCCCATGATGTGGTCGCCGGTGAACAGGGCCTTTTCCTCGACCAGTTCGAAACAGACGTGGTTCATGGTGTGGCCGGGCGTCCTGATCGCGCGCAGCGTGTAGCCCGGGCCTTCAAAAGCCTCGCCGTCGGCCAGTTCGCGGTCGGGGCGATGGTCGAGGTCGTTGGAGGCGTCGAGCTTGTTGATCTCGCCCAAGGCCATGTCGCGCGCCGGAAAATGCGGCGGGCAGCCGATGATCTGCGCGCCCGTGGCCTGTTGCAGCAGCCGCGCGGCGGGCGAATGGTCGCGATGGGTGTGGGTGACGAAAATCGACGCGATCGTCTCGCCCTTCAACCCGTCGAACAGAGCGGCGACATGGGCGGGCAGGTCGGGGCCGGGGTCGATGACCGCCACCTCGCCTTCGCCGACCACATAAGTGCAGGTGCCGGTGAAGGTGAACGGCCCCGGATTGGGCGCGACGATGCGCCGGACCAGCGGCGAGACGCGCAAAAGGCGGCCCGACGGGCGCGTCGAAGGCGAGATCGAAGCGCGGCGCCTCGTCGGCGCCGGCCTTTTCGGTCGAAAGTTCAGCGGGTTGCTCGGGGATGGTCATCACCTGAACTTAACGCCGGGCGCGGCGCCTGCAAGGGGCGCTCAGAGAAGGGGGCGCCGGAAAGCGCATTCAATCGATCTTGTGCGCGGTCCAGCGGCCGCCGCAATAATCGGTATTGGACGACCACGGGCCGGAGGCGGTCTGGCCCTTCACGTCGCCATTGGCGCGCACGACCTTCTCGCCGATGTTGAAATGGCCGACGAAGGTGTTGGTGTCGTCGATATAGCCCCACGGCGTCACGCCCTGGGCGTCGATGGCTTCGACGCGGTTGGCCTTGATCGTCAGCACGACCTGGCCCGACTTCGGGCAATTGCCGACCGTGGTCTCGATGTCGGCGCGCCAGCGGCCGTCATAGGACGGCTGCGCCAAAGCGGGCGCGGCAAAAGCAACGGCAAGCGAAGACGAAAGCAGAAGGCTGGCGACAATGGTTTTCGCGCGCACGGACGCATCTCCCCGAACGATCAAGTGAGGCCGCGGTCGAAAATCCGGATGGTTTTCGCGAGCGCCGCCGAAGCCGAGGCGCGGCCCGCAAAAAACGGGAGCGAACCTCGGCGCGTGAATGGATCGGGTTTTGGCTCGCATGCTTTGCGCCGATTGCAAAGCGTCAAAATGAAGGCTGCGCCACGAAATTTTCGCGGCGCAGCAAAAAAGTCACGCCGCTTGCAGCGCCTCGCGCAATTGCGCCAGCACGTCGCTGCCGACATGGATGAAGTCGCGCGCGCCGGCCTCGCGCCATTGCGCCTCGATCTCGCCGGGGCGTCCGGCGACATAGACATGGGCGCCGGCGGCGGCGAGCGCCACGGACGGCGTCCAGCCCCTGTTCGGCATAGACGGCGTCGGAGGAGCACAAGGCGGCGAGCTTCGCGCCGCTGGCCTTGAAGCCGGCGACGAGCGCGGCCGCGTCGGCGAAGCCGTCATTGCCGAGCGCCTCGACGCCGCCCGCCTCGAAGAAGTTCTTGGCGAAGGTCGCGCGCGCCGTGAAGGCGGCGACCGGGCCGAGATTGGCGAGGAACACCTTCGGGCGCGCGGACGCGGCTTCGGCCTGGTCGCGCAGCGCCTCGAACGCCTCGGCGACGCGATGCGGCGCGAGCGCCTTGGGATTGGCCTTGGGCGCGGCCGGGGCGGGCAGCCAGCACGGTCACCGGCTTTTCGTGAATGTCCGGGAATTCGCTGGCGCCGGTCAGCGGCTCCTTGCGGCGCGCGACATTCTTGGCGCGCTCGGCGGCGGTTTTCGCGACTTCGGCCTGGAAGGCGCCGCTTTCCAGCGCCCTGGCGAGGCCGCCGGCCTTCTCGATCTCCTGGAACAGGGCATAGCCGCGCTCGACCAGCGCGTCGGTCAGGGCCTCGACGCCGCCGGAGCCGGCGGCCGGATCGGCGACCTTGCCGAGATTGGATTCCTCCAGCAGCACCAGCTGGGTGTTGCGGGCGATGCGGCGGGCGAAGGCGTCGGGCAGGCCGAGCGCCTGGGTGAACGGCAGCACGCAGACCGAATCGGCGCCGCCGAGGCCCGCCGAAAACACCGCCACGGTGGAGCGCAGCAGGTTCACCCAGGGGTCGCGCCGGGTCATCATGCGCCAGGCGGTCTCGCCATGGACGCGGATCGGCTTGGCCTCGAGCCCGCAGGCGCGCTCGATGGCCGCCCACAGCCGGCGCAGGGCGCGGAACTTGGCCAGCGTCAGGAATTCGTCGGCGTCGGCGGCGAGACGGAAATCGATCAGTTTGCGCGCGTCGTCGAGGCTGACGCCGGCCGCCTCCAGCGCGCGAAGCGCCGCGACGCCGCTGGCGAGCGCGAAGGCCAGTTCCTGCGCCGGCGAGCCGCCGGCGGCGTGGACCACGCGGCCGTCGGCGCAGATCAGGCCCTTGTCGAAGCCCTTGGCCAGGAGAGTCTTGGCCAGTTCCGCGAGTTTCGGACCTTCCGTCGCCCAGTCGAGCGGCGTTCCCTGCGCGGCGGCGGCGCCGATCGGGTCGAGCCCGATGGAAATGTCGAGCTTCTTGGGGTCGTAGCCGCGCGCGGCGACGAGGTCGAGCAGCGCCGCGACGGGAGCGGCGGATTCGGCCGGAAGGTCGAGGATGATGCGCAATCCGGCGTCGAGATGGACGCCCTTCAGCGCGGGCGCGAGGCTGGCGGAATCCTTGAGGCCGAAGCCGTAGGAGCCGACCGAACCGGCGAAAACGACATGCAGGCCGTCCGCGCCGTTTTCGAGATCGGCGAGGGCGAGCTCGTTGGCGGCGGCGGCATCGGGATGATCGACGCGGGCGGTCACGGCCCAGTCGCCGGCGGCGCGGAAGGCGCGCGGCTTGCCGGCGGCGCGGGCGTAAAGCGGCTGGATGTCGAAGCCGTCATAGGTCTTGCCGACCAGCTTCTGCAGCGGCGCGCCCTTCAGGGCGGTTTCCACCTTCTGGCGCCATTGCTCCTCGGCGGCCGGGGCAAAAGTGTCGACGAAGGGCGCGGCTTGCTCGGAGGCGGCCATGCGAAAATCTCCTGCTCTGTTTGCGCCCTTTTGCCATTTTGCGCGCTGCGGCGCCAGTTGTCATTTGTCGAAGGCGGCGGCTTGCGGCGTGCGGCGCGACTCGCGACGAAAGTCATAAAAACGTCGCAGGGTCTGTGGCATGATTGTCGATGCCATCATGCCACGGAGATCAAAGTGAGCGATTTGCAGCAGCCCACGCCCAGCCGCCATCATTGGCGGTTTCATCTTCCGCACGCCCATCTCAGCTCGGTGTTCGGCGACGACTGGTTCGCCCTGAAGGCGGAGGGTTTCGCCCGCTTTTTCGGGACGCCCGCCTTTCTGATCGGGCAGACGCTCATCGTCGCGATCTGGATCGGGATCAATCTCGCCGGCTGGACCCAGTTCGACGTCTATCCCTTCATCCTGCTCAATCTCGCCTTTTCGCTCCAGGCCGCCTATGCCGCGCCGCTCATCCTGCTGGCGCAGACGCGGCAGGCCGATCGCGACAAGGTCGCATAGCGAGGCCGATGCGCTGCACCGCGAAGAGCTTCACCGGATCAGCGAGGAGCGTCAGCAGGAAATGCACCGCCAGAGCAGTCTGCTGGTCGAAATGGTCGGCCAGAACAACACGCTGACCGAACAGATCAGCGGGCTGATGGAGCAAAACATCGCCTTGACGCGCATTGTGCACGAACTGACCGGGCGCATCGAAACGCTCACGATGAACA
This sequence comes from uncultured Alphaproteobacteria bacterium, assembly GCA_963811975.1. Lineage (GTDB taxonomy): Bacteria > Pseudomonadota > Alphaproteobacteria > Rhizobiales > Beijerinckiaceae > Rhodoblastus. Next base: position 49,108 of record CAWETR010000014.1, on the reverse strand, counting down.
TGAGCGACCGGCTCGCCGCGCCCACGGATCTGAGCCGTTCAGAATTTCGGCGCGCGTTTCTCGAGGAAGGCGGCGATGCCTTCGCGGTAATCCGGGCCGAAATAGACGTTGCGGCGCAACCCCTGCAGATATTCGTAGGTGTCGGGGTTGATCGGCGCGGCGGAGCTCAGCGCCCGCGTGGCTTCCTTGAAGGCGGAAATGGCCGCGGGCGAGCGGCTTGCGATCTTTCGCGCCAAAGCGAAGGTTTCCGCCTCCAGTTCTTCGGGCGCCGTCAGCCGGTTGACGAGGCCGATCCGCTCCGCGCGGCGCGCGTCGATCGGATCGGCGGTGAAGAACATTTCCCGGACGACGGCGAGCGGCAGCTGGCTCATGAAATTGAGAATGCCGACGATATTGTAGGGCAGGCCGATCTTGGCCGGCGTGATGGCGAAACTGGCGGTTTCGTCGGCGACGACGAGATCGCAGGCCAGCACGAGGTCGCAGGCGCCGCCCCAGACCGAGCCGTGGACCATGGCGATGATCGGGGCCGGGAAGCTCTTGACCGCGCGCAGGATCTGCTCCAGCGGGTCGTCATAGGGCAGGGGATCGCGATCGGCGACGGGCAGTTCGTCCACGGAATGGCCCGACGACCAGACAGGCCCGTTCTGCGCGGACCGCAGGATCACCACCCGGACCTGCCGCGCCTTGAAGATCTCGAACGCAGCGAGGATCGCGGCGATCATCTCGGCGCTGAGCGCGTTGCGCTTGGCGTAATGGTCGAGCGCGATGATGCCGACATGGTCCTCGAACGAGGTCTGGATCGGCAAGGGCGGAGAGAGCGGCGGCGAAAGCGGCGCCTGGGCGTGGGCTGGGTCGGCGGAATGGGTCAAGGCGCGGCTCCTGCGTCCCGGATTGTCGGTCTGGGCATAGTCGCCCCGTGTGAAAGACGCGTTACGCCTCCCGGGCCGCTGTCAATGTTTTTCGCCCAGGGCATGGATGATGGCGCTGCGGATGTCGATCTGCGGCGGATTGCGCGGCGGCGCGACGGCGCGGCCGGGCGTCAGGTCGCAATCGCGCGCAAGCACGCCGATCAGGATCTCGCCGTCGGTGAAATAGGGATCGCCGCCGCCGTTGCGGCCGTGAAGGGTCGGGCCGATCCCCTCGATCTGGAAGAAAGACCGGATCGCGCCCGCGTCGCCGAGCGACTGGCCGACGAAACCGCGCTCGGCGTCGAGGTCGGGGCCGATGCGGTGGGTCACCTGCAAGGTGTAGCGGCTCAGCTCGACGCCGCGATCGAACGAAGCCGAGGCCAGCCAGAGCGGGCGGTCGTCATAGGACGCGCCGGCGACGCGCCACAGCCGGATGTGATGGCGCCGCGCGGCGGAGATTCCGCCCGGGCGCTCGAAGGCGATGTCCTCGGCGCGGCCGTCGAACAGCAGCGGGCTCACCGGCGCGGCCGGGTCGGGGCGATGCAGGGCGACGCTGCCGACGATCTTCATGCTGGTGCGCAGCGTGATCGAATTCGGCCAGCGTCCAGCCGGCCGCGCGGAAGGCGCAGAGCAATTCGGCCTGATCGCCGACCAGGCCGAAATTGATCGGATCGCCGGCGATCCCGAGGCTGGTCCGCGTGACCAGATCGTGGCCCTCGACGAGCTGCTGGCGTTCGGCGCGCTTCCAGATCGCGGGGAGAGCGAGATAGGCGATCATCGCCCACAGCGCGAGAACCCAGCCGACGAGAAAGCCGATGCGGCGGAGACGTTTTGCGCGGCAAGACGGGGGGATGATGACGCTTCCATGATGCGCGACTCAACAGGGATTCGCCGGTCCGGGCAAGGCGGCGGTCCCATTGTCGCCGCCTTTCTGGGTCATGACCTCGGCCAGAAGCCGCGCGGGCGATTCATCTTCGGTTAAGCTCGCGGGCGTTTGTTGCGGCGCGAAAGACGTGCTGGACGACCGGCGACAAGGAAGATGACATTGCGAAAGATTTCGAACCACTGGCGGGCGGCCGCCGGCCTCGGGCTTGCCTTGATTCTGGCGCCGGGCGTGACCGGCGGCGGCGCGGCTCTCGCTGGCGACGGCTTCAATTTCGGCGGAATTTTCGGCGGCGCCTCGGACCGGACCGCCTATACGGCCGAAATTTTCGTCGCCTCGACGCGCAAGGGCGGGACCCATTCGACCGAGCTGACGCCCGGCGCCAAGGCGCGCTTTTCGCTCGATTACATTTCCGTGCCGCCGGACCACAAGCCGGGGGTGGTCGAACTGCCCGCGATCGGCGGACCCAATCCCGACCATCACTTCGTCCTGAGCCAGCACAGCCAGCTCGACGAGGACGAATTCCGCGAACAGATCGCCGCGCATGTCTCTGGCCGGGTCGGCTCCAATCGCGACGTGCTGATCTATGTCCACGGCTTCAACACCTCGCTGGAGGAGGCGCGCTTCCGGCTGGCGCAACTCGTGGTCGACGCCAAGTTCGGCGGCGTCGCGGTGCTGTTCACCTGGCCGTCCAAGGCGGCGCTGCTCGCCTATGGCGCGGACAAGGAAAGCGCCACCGCCTCGCGCGACGCCTATCTCAACCTGCTCAATGATCTGGCGGATACGCCCGGGATCGGACGCATCCACATCCTCGCCCATTCCATGGGCACGTGGCTGACGATGGAGACCCTGCGCGGAGAGGCGCTCGCCGGTACGCCCGATCTTCACGGCAAGCTCGGCAATGTGATGCTGGCGGCGCCCGATATCGACCTGTCGGTGTTCAAGCAGCAGATCAGCCACCTCGATCCGGCGCATTTCTCGGTCTATGTCTCCAAGGACGATCGCGCCTTGCAGGTTTCCGCCGGCATCCAGGGCGACCGCCGCCTCGGCTCGCTCGATCCTGGTTCGGACCACGATCGCGACCTCATCGAACGTCTCGGGATCGGCGTCTATGACATTTCCGACCTCGGCACCAACCTGATCGGCCACGACAATTACACCAACGCGCCGCAGGTGGTGCGCCAGATCGGCAAGCGGCGCGAGTCCGACGACACGCAGGCCGTGATCGACGCCGGCGCCGACCGCACGCCGCGCCCGCCGCCGGGCCAGATCACCACCGGCGACCTGCCGGCGCCCGAAGCGCCCGCCGCACAAGCTGCGCCCGCCGTGGCGGCCGCGCCGGGGAAAGAGTGATTTTTCGCATTTCCGGCGGGTGGTGGGCGAAACCTGAACGTGTCGGCGGCTCAGTGAGCCGCCCTGCGCGACTGGCAAGCCTGCGGCGGATTGCGGGCGTAGCGCGAAGGCACAGCGAGAGCAGTCCACACGCGATGGCGATCGAGCCCGATAGGGAGATCTTGATCGGGCTCCGGCCATGGGAATGCGGCGGGAAACATTCATTGCTTCAACCTCTTGGCGCTTGAATTCGCGACTCTCCACGGTCGGCGGCTCGATCTCCATTACGCCCTTCCGATCGAAAGCTGACCTTCGGGACGTTTCTCCCCGTAGCCGGCAGGCGCAAATCATGGTCCGAAAGTGCTGGCCAGGATCCATCGCCGTCTGCTCGCACGCGCCGCCAGAATCCCGATCTTGCAGCTCTTTAGCGGGCGCGCGCCGACGTCTTCGCCATTCGGCTCCGCATTTTCGATCCCGCTGCGGCGGGGCGGCTTGCAGATCGGCGCCGCGCCCAAGCGATCGACATTCTGGGACAGATGGAGCGCGCGCTCAGCGATGGCCGCGCCACGCTGACGCCGCCCGCTTATAACGTCTCCGATACGGTCCTGACGGTGTTTCTCGGCGCGCGTCGAGCTCATCGGCCTTGGCGCCGAAATTGAGGCGGCCGGCGCTTGATCACTATTGGCGCGCCATGCAGGCGCGCCCCAGCTTCGCCGCCGCGGACGTTTGGACGCGGGCGCACCTTTCGCATGCTCAAAGGAGTTCTGCTCGATAGAGCGTGACAGCGAGGCGAACGGACCGGGCGCCCTTCGATGCAAAACTCGGCTCGGCATCAAGGCGGGCGCGTGCTACCGAAACTCGATCTTGCCCGATAACGCATCGCCTCTTCACTTCACCCCGCCGGTAATCCCGCGTAAAATTTCGCGGGCGATGGCCGAGCCGACCGTGCGGGCGGCCGAGGTCGCGGCCGAGCGGATCGCGGATTGGGCCACTGACGGGCGCTTGCCCTTGGTCGTCCGGAACAGGTCCTCGAGGCCGGAGCCGATCTGCGACAGCAGCCCGCCCTCGGCCTCGCCGGAGCCGACCGGCGCGCCGGACGTGCGCCCTTGGGCGCGCGCCTGCAAGATCTCGAAAGCGGATTCGCGGTCCACCGCCACGTCATATTTGCCCTTGAACGGGCTGGACTCCTGAACTTCCGCCAGTTCGGAATCCGTGATCGGGCCGACGCGCGAGGCGGGCGGGGCGATTTTCGCGCGCGTCACCATCGCCGGCGTGCCCGAGGCTTCCAGCATCGAGACCAGCGCCTCGCCGACATTGAGCTTGGTGATGACGTCCGCCGTGTCCAGCGCCGGGTTCTGCCGAAAGGTCTGCGCCGGCGGTCTTGACCGCCTTCTGGTCGCGCGGCGTGAAGGCGCGGAGCGCATGCTGCGCGCGGTTGCCGAGCTGTCCCAGCACGGTCTCCGGCACGTCGAGCGGGCTCTGGGTGACGAAATAGACGCCGACGCCCTTGCTTCGGATCAGCCGCACCACCTGTTCGATCGCGCGCAAAAGCGCCTTGGGGGCGTCGTCGAACAGGAAATGCGCCTCGTCGAAGAAAAAGACGAGCTTGGGCTTGTCGGGGTCGCCGACCTCGGGAAGCTTGGCGAACAGCTCCGACAGCAGCCAGAACAGGAAGGTCGCATAGAGATTGGGGCTGAGGACCAGCTTCTCCGCCTTGAGGATATGGATGAAGCCGCGCCCGTCGATATCGGGCTTGAGCAGGTCCATGATGTCGAGCGCCGGCTCGCCGAAGAATTTGTCGGCGCCCTGGTTTTCCAGCACCAGCAACTGCCGCTGGATCGCGCCGATCGAGGCCGACGAGACATTGCCGTAGCGCTGCTGCAGGTCGGACGCGTTGTCCGACACATAGGTCAGCATGGCGCGCAAGTCCTTGAGGTCGAGCAGCGCGAGGCCCTGTTCGTCGGCGACGCGGAAGGCGATGTTGAGCACGCCCGCCTGCACGTCGTTGAGCTGGAGGATGCGGGCGAGCAGCAGCGGCCCCATTTCGGCGATGGTGGCGCGAACGGGATGGCCTTTTTCGCCGAAAATATCCCAGAACACGCAGCGGAACTGGTCGGGCTCGTATTTGACGCCGATTTCTTCGGCCCGCGCGACAAAAGGCTTGGCGCCGTCGCCGGGCATGGCGATGCCCGACAGGTCGCCTTTCACGTCGGCGGCGAAGACGCAGGTTCCGGCCGCGCAGAAACCTTCGGCGAGTTTCTGCAGGGTGACGGTCTTGCCTGTGCCGGTCGCGCCGGCGACCAGCCCGTGCCGGTTGCCATAGCGCAGAAGGAGATAGATGTAGTCCTCGGCCTTGCCGACGAGGACTTTGCCGGGGCTGTTTTGCGGGTCGTCGGCCATGAGAGGGAATCGCTCCTGCGCTGGATTTTCAGGTCCAGAGGTTAGCCCGCAATTTTATTGCGACAATGGCGCCCTTTCATTGGCGGCGGGAAAAAGATAAAGCAGCGGCATGATCTGGCTTGTTTTCGCGGTTCTGACCGGCGTCGCCGTCCTCAGCATTCTTTGGCCTTTGTCGCGTCCCGCGCCCGAATCGCGGCGAGGACGCGGCCGATGTCGCCTTTTATCGCGCCCGGATCGCCGAGATCGACGCCGAATTGGCGCGTGGCGGTCTGGACGCGGAACAGGCCGCCGCGGCCAAAGCCGAGGCCGGGCGGCGGCTGCTTGCGGTCGCCCCCGAGGAGGTCGCGACGAGCGATTCCCCGGTCGTGCGTCGGCTCGCGGCGGTTCTGGCGCTGATCGCGGCGCCGGCCATCGCGCTGGGGCTTTATACGAAGGTCGGCCATCCCGACCTGCCCGACCTGCCCTTGCAGGCGCGGATGAGCGCGCCGCCCGCGCAGCAGGATTTCGCCGCGGTGGTCGCCAAGATGGAGGCCCATATCGCCGCCCATCCCGACGACGGCCGTGCTTTGGAGCTGATGGCGCCGGTCTATCTGCGGATGGGCCGCAACGAGGAAGCCGTCAACGCCCGGCGCAAGGTGATCGCACTGCTCGGCGAGACGCCCGACCGGCTGGTCAAATATGCCGAGACCCTGTCCTACGCCAATGACGGCGTCGTGCCGCCGGAGGCGGTGACGCAGCTCCAGCGCGCGCTCGTGCTCGACCCAAAGAACCTCGGCGCGCAATTCTATCTCGGCCTTGAAGCGGCGCAGCAGGGCGACAAGGACAAGGCGCGGGCGCTGTGGACGGCGATGCTGCCCAACCTGCCCGACGGCTCGCGGGCGAAGCAGGACGTCACGGAAAAGCTCGCCTTGCTCGATGCCCCGGGCGAGGCGCCTCAGGCGGCCGCCGGCAACGCGGGCAAGGGCGCGGCGCCGTCGCCGGACGCCGCCGCCGCTGTCGCGGCCCAGCCCGTGGACGAGCAGCAGAAGATGATCCGCGCCATGGTCGATCGGCTGGCGCAGCGCCTCAACAGTCAAGGCGGCGGCGCCGACGAATGGCTGCGCCTCATTCGCGCCTACAAAGTGTTGAATGAACAGGACAAGGCGCAAGGCGCGTATAACGAGGCGCGCAAGGCGCTGGCGGGCGACGAGGCCTCGCAGCAGAAACTCGCCGCGCTGGCGCAGGAAATGGGGCTGGACGGCAAATGACGCGCAAGCAGAAAAGACTGGCCCTGATCGGCTCCGCGCTTGGCGTGCTTGCGCTGGCGGTCGGTCTGGTGCTGTTCGCCTTGCGCGACAATGTCGTGTTCTTCTACGGCCCGACGGAAATGGTCGAGAAACATGTCGGCCCCGGCCAGCGCCTGCGCATCGGCGGGCTGGTCAAGACCGGCAGCCTCGTCCATCTCGAAGGCAAGAGCATCACCTTTGCGGTCACTGACGGCAAGGCCGAGGTTCCGGTGGCCTATACCGGCCTGGTGCCGGACCTGTTCCGCGAGGGGCAGGGCGTGGTCGCGGAGGGCTCGCTCGACGCTGGCGGCGTGTTCCGGGCGGATAATATCCTCGCCAAGCACGACGAGCGCTACATGCCGCGCGAAGTGGCCGACGCCCTGAAGAAACAGGGCGTCTGGGCTGGAAACAATCCGGACAGGGCGCCAGTCAAGACGCCAAGACGGCGGGAGCAACGCAATGATCGTCGAAATCGGCCATTACGCGCTGGTGCTGGCCTTCGCTTTGGCGGTCATGCAATTCATCCTGCCGTTCTGGGGCGCGCGGACGCATGAGGCGCGGCTGATGGCCACGGCCCGGCCCATCGCGCTGACCCAGTTCGCCTTCGTCGCGCTGTCCTATGCGGCGCTGACCTACGCCCATGTCGTGTCGGATTTCTCGCTGGCCAATGTGGTGGAGAACTCCCATTCGACCAAGCCGCTGATCTACAAGATCTCCGGCGTCTGGGGGAACCACGAGGGCTCCATGATGCTGTGGGTCCTCATCCTGACGCTGTGCGGCGCCGCGATGGCGGCGTTCTCGCGCGCCATCCCGCCGCGCCTGCTCGCCGACGCGCTCTCGGTGCAGGGCGTCCTCGGCGCGGCCTTCCTGCTGTTCATCCTGCTGACCTCGAACCCCTTCGCGCGGCTGTCGCCGGCCCCGATCGAGGGCGCGGACCTCAACCCGATCCTGCAGGACCCCGGCCTCGCCATCCATCCGCCGCTGCTCTATCTGGGCTATGTCGGCTTCTCGATCGTGTTTTCGCTGGCGGCGGCGGCGCTGATCGGCGGACGCATCGACGCCGCCTTCGCGCGCGTCGTCCGGCCCTGGACGCTGGCGGCCTGGTGTTTTCTCACGCTCGGCATCGCGATGGGCTCCTACTGGGCCTATTACACGCTCGGCTGGGGCGGGTTCTGGTTCTGGGACCCGGTCGAAAACGCCTCGCTGCTGCCCTGGCTCGTCCGGCACGGCTTTGCTGCATTCGGCGGCGGTGATGGAAAAGCGCGAGGCGCTGAAGATCTGGACGATCTTCCTCGCGATCCTGACCTTCTCGCTGTCGCTGCTCGGCACGTTCCTGGTGCGCTCGGGCGTGCTGACCTCGGTTCACGCCTTCGCCAGCGATCCGCAGCGCGGCCTGTTCATCCTGGGCATTCTCGTGCTGTTCATCGGCGGCGCCCTGTTCCTGTTCATGCTGCGCGCCTCGGCGCTGAAACAGGGCGGCCTGTTCGCGCCGATCTCGCGCGAAGGCGCGCTGGTGCTGAACAACCTGCTGCTGACGGCGGCCTGCGCGGCGGTCTTCGTCGGCACGCTCTATCCGCTGGCGCTGGAAGCCTTCAACGGCGACAAGATTTCCGTCGGCGCGCCGTTCTTCAACCTGACCTTCGGGCCGTTGTTCGCGCCGCTGCTGCTGCTGGCGCCGCTAGGGCCGCTGCTGGCCTGGAAGCGCGGCGACCTGCTCGCGGCGGCGCAGCGGCTGATCTTCGCCGCCTTGTGCGGCCTTGTCGCCCTGCTGGTGTTCGCGGCGGTCAACGGCAAGCCGGTGGTGGCCTTCATCGGAGCGGGCGTCGCCGTCTATCTGATCATCGGCGCCTTCGCCGAGATTTTCGGGCGCATCTTCGCTTCCGGGTTCGGCGTGACGAAAAACGCCTTTTTCCGCGCGCAAGGGGCTGCCGCTTTCGGTCTGGGGCACCGCTTTCGCCCATGCCGGCCTCGGCGTCACCTTGCTCGGCCTCGCCGCGACCGGCTGGGGCGTCGAGAAGATCGTCGCGATGAAGCAGGGCGCGGCCTACGACGTCGGCCCCTATCAGCTGGAAATCGTCGGCCTGACCGAGCAGCAGGGTCCGAACTACAAGGAATCCATCGCGCATATGACCGTGCGCCGCGACGGCCAGGCCGTCGCGCTGATCACGCCGGCCAAGAGATTCTTCTCGACGCGGCGGATGGCGACGACGCAGGCCGGCATCGTCACGCTGAATTTCGGCCAGATCTATGTCAGCATCGCCGACCAGAACGAGAACGGCACGCTCGACGGGCGGCTCTACTGGAAGCCGCTGGTCTCGCTGATCTGGATCGGCGCGCTGGTCATGGCCTTTGGCGGCGGCCTGAGCCTGAGCGACCGGCGACTGCGCGTCGGCGTCGCGCGCCGCGCCGCGAAGATTCCCGCCGGCGCGAACGTGGCGAGCTGAAACCATGAAAGCCCGGCTGTTCGCTTTTTGCGCCCTTCTCCTGCTGTCGTTCGCCTGCTGACGGTTCCGGCTTTCGCCGTGCAGCCCGATGAAATCCTGCCCGACGCCGGGCTGGAGCATCGCGCGCGGAAGATTTCCGCCGATCTGCGCTGCCTCGTCTGCCAGAACCAGTCGATCGACGATTCCGACGCCTCGCTGGCCAAGGACCTGCGCCTGCTGGTGCGCGACCGTCTCAAGGCGGGCGACACCGACGCGCAGGTGAAGGACTTCCTGGTCGCCCGCTACGGCAATTTCATCCTGCTCAAGCCGCCGTTCGAATGGGATACGCTGCTGTTGTGGCTGTCGCCCTTCGCGATCCTGGGGCTGGGCGCCGCCGCCGTGCTGGCCGCGCGCCGCAAGGTCGAGGACAAGCCGGTCGCGCCGCTGTCCGAGGAGGAGCAGGCCCGGCTGAAGGGCCTGCTCGGCGACGATCCGGCCTAACTTACCAAAAATTCATCTGGCCGAAACAGCGGCGTAAGCTGGCGGGCTCCATATTCGCTTTCGAACAGCGGCGCGACTTGCCGCCAGCTTTTCGGAAACGGTTTATGGAGCCCCTCATGCTGAATTCGTCCGAGCCTACCTCCCGCCGCGAATTGTCTCCGCTTGCCGCCCGGCGCCGCCGTCCGCTGCGCGTGACGCTGCTGAGCGCTGTCGGCGCGGCCGCGCTCGTCGGTTCGGCCGCGAGTGTCGTCATGCTGCCCGCCTACGCCGAAGCGCCGGCCAACCAGGGCATGGCCCAGGTCGGTCCGCCGTCCTTCGCCGACATGGTCGACCGGGTGAAGGGCGCCGTGGTTTCGGTCAAGGTCAATGTCGTCGAGAACGCTGACGCCAACGGTTCGGATTCCGGCGCCGAAGGGCTGCCTCCGGGCATGCCCCCGGTTTCGCCCGACGATCCGCTCTACCGCTTCTTCAAGCGCTTCGGCGGCCCGAACGGCATGCCGATGCCGCAGAAGCCGCACAAGGGCCAGGCGCTCGGCTCGGGCTTCATCATTTCGAGCGACGGCTATGTCGTGACCAACAATCACGTCGTGGACAATTCGACCGAAGTGACGGTCACGCTCGAGGGCGGCAAGGCGGTCCCGGCCAAGATCATCGGCGTGGACAAGAAGACCGACCTCGCTCTGCTCAAGATCACCGAAGCGGGAACCTACCCCTACGTCCAGTTCGCGGATTCGATGCCGCGCGTCGGCGACTGGGTCATTGCGGTCGGCAATCCGTTCGGCCTCGGCGGCACGGTCACGGCGGGCATCGTTTCGGCCCGTGGACGCGACATCGGCTCTGGTCCCTATGACGATTACCTCCAGATCGACGCGGCGGTGAACCGCGGCAATTCGGGCGGCCCGACCTTCAACGCCAGGGGCGATGTGGTCGGCGTCAACACCGCGATCTATTCGCCTTCGGGCGGCAGCGTCGGCATCGGCTTCGCGATCCCGTCGGAAGTCGCCAAGGACGTCATCGCCGCGCTCAAGGACAAGGGCTCGGTGACGCGCGGCTATATCGGCGTGCAGATCCAGCCGGTGACGCCGGAGATCGCCGAAAGCCTCGGCCTGAAGTCGGAGAGCGGCGCGCTGGTCGCGCAGGCCCAGCCCAACACGCCGGCGGCGTCGGCGGGCATCCTGGCCGGAGACGTCGTGACCGCCGTCAACGGGACGAAGATCGACAACCCGCATGAGCTGTCGCGCAAGATCGCCGCGCTCGGCCCCGACGCCTCGGTCAATCTGACGATCATCCGCAATGGCGCGGAAAAGACCATCAGCGTCAAGCTCGGCAAATTGCCGGAGGAGAAGGAGGCCAAGGTCGAGACGGTCGAGCCGGGCAAGCCCGCCAAGACGGCGCTCGCCAATTTCGGCTTCAGCCTCGCGCCGTCGGCGCAGGTTCCGGGCGCCGGCAAGGAAGGTGCGGTGGTGACCGACCTCGATCCCGACGGCCCCGCCGCGCAGAAGGGCTTGCGTCCCGGCGACGTGATCCTCGACGCCGCGGGCAAGCCGGTGGCCGGCCCCGACGACGTGGTCAAGGCGCTGGACGCCGCCAAGAAGGAAGGCCGCCGCGCCGTCCTGCTTCGCGTGAAGACCGGCGACAACACGCACTTCCTCGCCCTGTCCTCCGATCCGTCGTGAGGTCTTGAACGAAAAGGGCGCTGCTCCCGAGAGCGCCCTTTCGCCGGATGCCGGCGAAAAGTGCGATATCCCCGAAAGGGCGCGACCCAACCCGTATTGAGGGTCGCGCTCCCGAAGGCAGGCCGGGAAACCCCCTCCCGGCCTGCCGACTTTTTTTAGGAATCGATTATCATGCCCGACATGCGCATTCTCATCATTGAAGACGATTCGCAGGCCGCCGCTTATCTGGTCAAGGCTTTCCGGGAAGCCGGCCATAACGCGGACGTCGCCGCCGATGGCCTTGCCGGCTACGCCAGGGCCGAAGCCGGCGATTACGACGTGCTGATCGTCGACCGGATGCTGCCCAAGCTCGACGGCCTCTCCCTGATCGGCGGCTTGCGCGCCCAGAAGATCGAGACGCCGGTTCTGATCCTGTCGGCGCTCGGCCAGGTCGACGACCGCGTCAAGGGCCTGCGCGCCGGCGGCGACGATTATCTGTCAAAGCCCTATTCCTTTGCCGAACTGCTGGCGCGGGTCGAAATCCTGGCGCGCCGTCGCGGCGGCTCCGCCAATGAGGAAACCAGCTATCGCGTCGGCGATCTCGAACTCGACCGCCTGAAGCACAAGGTCTTTCGCGCCGGCAAGGAAATCGTGCTGCAGCCGCGCGAGTTCCGCCTGCTGGAATATCTGATGCGTCACGCCGGGCAGGTCGTGACCCGCACCATGCTGCTGGAAAATGTCTGGGACTATCATTTCGATCCGCAGACCAATGTCATCGACGTCCATGTCTCCCGCCTGCGCGGCAAGATCGACAAGGGACACGAGACGCCGCTGCTGCAGACCGTGCGCGGCGCGGGCTACACCCTTAGGGAAGGGGCGGCCGCGTAAGCGGCCTGCTGAGGTGAAGGCGCGGCCGCGGTGCGGCCGGCCAGCCATTCAGCCATTGACCAGAACGATCTTGCCCGAAAATCCGTTATCGACCTTGCGATAGGCCTCGAGCCCGCGCACCAGCGGCATTTCGACCGGCGCGGGCGGCGGCGGGAGCGCGCCGGACTGGAACAGCGTGGAAAATTCGGTCAGCATCGCGGCGCAGGCGATGGTGTCGTCGAGCAGGGTGTTGACGCCGATGAGCATCAGGCCGCGCCGGTAAAAATCCAACACCGGGAAATCGACGGTGAGCTGGCCCATGCCGGGCGGCGCGATGACGCTGATCGCGCCATGCTTTTCCGCCGCGCGGATGCTGGCCGGCAGCCAGGCGCCGGTGGTCTCGAAGATCGCGTCGGCGTGAGCGCCGAATTTTTGGTAGACCTGCTTGCTCAGGTCCTCTGGCGCGCCGAGCAGCAGGGTCTCGTAGCCGAAGCGCTCCAGTGCCACCGCCTGTTCGACCGACGCACCGCCGCAACGACTTTCGCGCCGAGCGCGCGGCCCAGCGCGATGGCCGCGCGTCCGACCGAGCTATCGGCGCCGATGACGAGAAGATTTTCGCCCGATCCGACGTTTGCGCGGCGGATGCCGTCCCAGGCGGTCGTAGGGCACGCCGCAGGCCGCCGCTTCCGCGAAGGACAGCGTTTCGGGCATCAGGGCGCAGCCGGCGGCGGGCAGCACCAGATAGTCGGCGTGGGAGCCGTCCTGCGTGAAGCCTAGGCCGAGCCCGGTGCCCAGACTTCACGCCGACCAGATGATCCGGCCCCTGACGGACGATGCCGGCGAAATCCCGGCCCGGAATGCGCGGCGGGACCGTATAGGCGGGGAAGAGCCGAGCACGTTTCACGTCGCTCGGATTGAGCCGGCCGCCTTGACCTCGACCAGAACCTCGCCTCGCGCGGCTCGGGCGCCGGACGTTCGATCAAAGCGAGCGCGGAGAGATCGCCCGTTTCGCGAAAGACAAAGCCTGCATGGGTGTCGTCCTAGCGCCCGATCGCCCGCCAGCCGATGTCGCGGCGGCAGAAGCCTTCCGGAAAGTCGATGGCGTCGACGCCGCGATAGGCCAAAGCCTGCGCTTCGGCGACGCTGTCGGCCAGAGCGATGACGTTCAGCACGCGGCCGCCATTGGCGACCAGATGGCCGCCGTCCCATTTCGTGCCGGCGTGGGTCACGCTGACGCCGGGGATCTTTTCCGCCGCCTCGACGCCCGCGATGCGGCCGCCCTTGCGCGGCGCCGCCGGATAGCCCTGCGCCGCCAGCACCACGGTCAAGGCGGTCTCGGGGCGACAGGCGCACGTCTTGCGGCAGGCGGCCTTCCGCGCAGGCGAGCAGCAGGCCGAGCAGGTCGTCCTCCAGCCGCGCCATGATCACCTGGCATTCCGGATCGCCGAAGCGGGTGTTGTATTCGATCAGCTTCGGGCCGTCCTTGCCGATCATCAGGCCGGCGAACAGCACGCCCTTGAACGGGCAGCCCTCGGCCTTCATCGCCGCGACCGTCGGCTCGACGATCTCGCGCATGACGCGCGCGGCGATTTCGGGCGTGACCACCGGCGCGGGAGAATAGGCGCCCATGCCGCCGGTGTTCGGCCCTTCGTCGCCGTCGCCGACGCGCTTGTGATCCTGCGCCGAGGCAAAGGCCAAGGCCCTTTCGCCGTCGCTGAGCGCGAAGAAGGAGGCCTCCTCGCCGTCGAGAAACTCCTCGATCACCGCTTCCGCGCCCGCCTCGCCGAAGGCGCCCGCGAACAAAGCGTCCACGGCCTCTTCCGCTTCGGCGAGCGTCATGGCGACGACCACGCCCTTGCCGGCGGCGAGGCCGTCGGCCTTGACCACGATCGGCGCGCCCATTTTGCGCACATAGGCCAAAGCCGGCTCGCGCGCCGTGAAGCGTTCGTAGTAGCCAGTGGGAATGTTGTATTTGGCGCAAAGGTCCTTGGTGAAGCCCTTGGAGCCTTCCAGCCGCGCGGCGGCCTTGCTCGGCCCGAACGCCTTGATTCCCGCCGCCTCCAGCGCGTCGACCAGCCCGTCGACCAGCGGCTGCTCCGGCCCGATCACGACAAAGCCGATGGCCTGGACCCGGCAGAAGGCGATGACGGCGTCGAAATCGGCGACGTCGAGCGCGACATTCTGCGCGACGCGCGCCGTGCCGGGGTTGCCGGGCGCGACGAACAAGTTGGTCAGCAGCGGGCTTTTGGCGAGCGCGACGGCCAGCGCGTGTTCGCGTCCGCCGGAGCCGATGAGAAGGACATTCATGAAGGGCCTCGTTTCGCCGCCTGTTTAGGCGAGCGCGGCCAAGGTTTCAACTTTCCCTGTCATTTGCGCCGGGCAGCAAAAAATCACGCGCGTTGCGTCCTGACGCAATGTCGGAAATCGGCTCGAAGGGAACCTTCCGATCACGTTGACGGCCGCTCGCCTCGACGGATAGCCTTTCCCATCGTTCCATATTACGTCCTTCGCGGCTCATCAATTTTTCACGAACTAAAGTTAGGGTCGGCCCATGAAGGCACTGTACCCTTTCATTTTCGGATACGCGCTGTGTGCGGTTGTCGCCATTCCAATGGCCTTGCGTGCTGCGTGGCGATTTTCTCGTCCCATGACTGGCGAAGAGATGAATAGCGCACGACAAATGACAGAAAACGATTTTTGTTATGATTGCGGCGGCCCCATCAATCGCAATCGTTCCCACAAACGTCTCTTTGATCGCTGCGACATGTGCGATAGCTCCGCTTGAGGCTTCGGCAACGCCCGCTCCCCGCCCAATGCCTTTCCCTTCCGACGTCGCTTTGAAACGTCAACTTCCCGCCGC
Organism: uncultured Alphaproteobacteria bacterium; assembly: GCA_963811975.1. Classification (GTDB taxonomy): domain Bacteria; phylum Pseudomonadota; class Alphaproteobacteria; order Rhizobiales; family Beijerinckiaceae; genus Rhodoblastus. Next base: position 34,014 of record CAWETR010000014.1, on the reverse strand, counting down.
CGGAAAAAGCGCCGACGCCGCATGTGAAAAAGCACGCAAATCACATCGCCCCAATGCCAAGCGCGCTATAGCCCTGGATCATTTAAGGGGGAAAACCAAAGTGACAATTTGTCGTTAACCAAATCGATCTCGACCAACCTTCTGGCGCGCAGCGGGGATCACGCTCAGGAAGGGTAAAGCAATGGACACGAATACGTTATCATAGTCCTCGTGATCTTCTTGTTCGGCTGTTACGCGGGATATACGCGATGTCTGCGAACAGAAAAGACCCCGCCGAAAGCGGGCCACTTCGCTTCCATTACCGCAACTGGCGTCCAACCCTTTTCGGGCGATTTTGGACGCGCATTTGGGCCTGGGCGACGAGCCTAGGTCTAACGCCGGATATCGTCGTGACGTTGCTGGTCAAAGAGCGCAAGAGCGGACGGCTGATCGGCCATGTGCTTGTGCCTGTCGTCTACGAAGGCCAGCGGTATCTGGTCTCGATGCTGCGCCGGCTCCAACTGGGTGCTTGATCTGCGCGAAACCCGCGGGGTCGCGTTCCTGAAGCGCGGCCGGACGGGGCAGTTCTGTTGATGGAGGTTCCGCCCGAGCAGCGCGCCCCAATTTTGAAAGCGTGGTGCCAGCTTGGCTACGAGCGGCCGTCAGCACTTGCCCGTCGCCTACGACGGGCCGTTGGCCGAATTCGCCGCGATCGCCACTGACTATCCGGTGTTCCGGATCGATCCCGCATAAGGGGAATTACATGGCGTCAACCTTCCCGGCCCGCCGAGCGCGTTCAGGTGCTTCAAGATCTCGAGGATGCTCTCGGGCGTGCGGTTGAAATAAGTGCTCTCGTTGAAGAGCCCGTTACTTCCCCCCTTCGGCCGCCGGGAGCGTTTCGACGGTCAGCATATGGATCGGCCCGCCGAAGGCGCTCGACTGGCCGAAGCCCATATCGTACTCTGTACGCCTGCAGCTTCCAAAAGTATTAGCGGGAGATTGCCATGCTGACGCGTCGACACGTGAATTTGCTTCTCGTCGCCAGCGTTGCGGCCTTTCATCAGTCGGAAGCCAGAGCGGAAAATACCGCAGTATTTTCCGCATACGCAATGCGGACGACATGGCATCCGATACCTTCGATCGGCGATTGGCCGTTGGATCACACGGCCGTCGCGGTATCGAACGGTGACGAGTACGCGTGTTTTGGACGAAAGCAATCCGAGGAACCCGGCAATGCGCGCCTGGTCGCGCAGGGCAGGGGCGACTTTGCATGGGCGAAGGAAATCGCCGGCCGGGAAGACTTTCACGCGGGCATTGATTACGGGGTGACTGGCATCTGCAATCAATGCGCAAACAGGATACTGCTTCCTGCCAATATTGATGTCAGAAACGCATTCGGCAACGAGATCGCAACGCCAATTTTCGGCAGATACGGACTTGGACAGGACGCTTTGATAAAAAGGGTCGAGGATGCGGCCTTCGCCGTTAATCAGCAGTTCCCCGGCCGTATACCGGATGAGACTGTCCACGAAGTCGTCGCGCGAATTTCAGGGGGGCTGAATGGCGAATGGGAAATACTCAATGCAGATATGGAACGATTTCTGAAGCCCGCCCTGGGCGCGCAGTACGACAAGTTTAAATCAGATATTGAGGATGTTTATCAATCACTGTACTATAAACGGGTTGCGCTCTATGACGCCTACTCGAACGGCCGCATTGACAAGCCTCGTTTCATTGCGCGGATAAATCAAGGATTTGAGTCTGCCTTGGATGACCTGCATGACGTCATGGGGGACGGCGCCTTCAAGAAGATTGTTCCCGTGCCACCCGGCGTCGCCGCGGACTATGTTTTTTATAAACTCCCAGCACAGGACAGGTAAAAACGAGTGCGCCTTGACGGATCCCTGCTGAATTCGACTGTGGCGGCCGGGCGCATTTCGACCCTGCTGGCGGTACTGCTGGCTCTTGCAGCATTCTTCGGCCTGGCGATCCAGTTCGGACTTCAACTCGGCTATACTCCGGGTCCATGGGTCGCGCTTTGGGTGTTGCTGCGATTTTTCACCATCATGGCCAACGCCCTGATCGTCGTCGTCTTCGCCCGCGCGGTCTTTTCGCCGATCCCGCCAATTGTATTGAACGGCGCCATCCTCTTCACCCAGCTCGTCGGCGTCGTCTATCTGGTGATGCTGCGCGATCAGGCGCCGGAGTCCGGCTGGGACAGCGTCGCCAACGCGCTCCTCCATTATGCGACGCCGCTGTTGGCGCTCCTATACTGGCTTACCTGCGCGCCCCGTGGCGGCCTGAGCTGGCGCGCGCCGCTGCATTGGACCACGGTTACGGTCGCCTATGCCGCCTATGTGTTCGCCCGCGCTGCGGCGGATGGCCAATATCCCTATCCTTTTTACGATGTCCCCCGGCTCGGCTTGGGCCAGGTTCTCGCCAATTGCCTCATCATTGGCATCGGCTTCACGCTTTCGGGCTTCGCGCTGGTCGCGCTGGACAAAAAGCTCGCTGCGAAGTCCAGGCGGGAGACGCCCGCTCCAAAAGCCCTGTTTTGAAGCCACAGTCAAAGGCGAGCTTTACGCGCTGTGCCCATTCAGCGATTTTACTTGTCGAACTCCGTGTCGATCGCATCGGCGCCGTCGTTCATCGTCGGACGGTTTTGGCCCCACGGTCGTTAGCGGATTCTCGGCATCACTGTCGCGAAGCAGAAGCCAAGTTTAAACCATGTGGCGCCCCGTCACCATCTGATTTCCGCATTGATCCGGCCGCGCACGTCGTCGAGCGTGATGGAGCGGAAAAAGTCGTGCCAGGGCTGCGGCACGAGGTAATCCATCTTGCCGCCGGCGTCCCAGACCATCGCGATGGTCCCCTTGAGGCCGTTGAGCTTGGCCAGGGCCTGCAACTGGCTGATCGTCGCCTCTTGCTGTGTCGGCGAGGCGCGGGCGAAAGCGGACTCCATGATGACGATCACCATGTCCTGGCCTTGTTCATGCAATTGGGCGACGGGAATCGACGGCATGGCTGCTCCGTGGGACGTTTTCGCCGGACCAGCAGTTTTCGCGCCAATCTCCCCCTCGCCAGACTGCGGCCAAAAGGGTTAGCCTTGCGCCATGAGCGAATCCGCGCCGCTGACCAATGCGCCCGAACTGACCGTCTCGGAATTGTCCGGGGCGCTCAAGCGCGCCATCGAAGACCAGTTCGGCCATGTGCGGCTGCGCGGCGAGATTTCCAATTTCCGCGGCCAGCATTCCTCCGGCCATTGCTATTTCTCCTTGAAGGATTCCAGCGCCCGGATCGACGCGGTGATCTGGAAGGGAACCTATGCGCGCCTGCGCACCAAGCCGCAGGAAGGGCTGGAGGTGATCGCCACCGGCCGGATCACCACCTTTCCGGGCAAGAGCTCCTATCAGATCGTCATCGAGCAACTGGAGCCGGCTGGCCTCGGCGCGCTGATGGCGCTGCTGGAGGAGCGGCGGAAAAAGCTCGCCGCCGAGGGCCTGTTCGACGAGGCGCGCAAGAAGGCGCTGCCCTTCCTGCCGCGCGTGATCGGCATCGTCACCTCGCCGACCGGCGCGGTGATCCGCGACATCCTGCATCGCCTGAACGACCGTTTCCCGCGCCGCGTGCTGGTGTGGCCGGTGCGGGTGCAGGGCGAAACCTCGGCCGCCGAGGTCGCAGCGGCGATTCGCGGCTTCAACGCCTTGCCGCCTTTGGGCGCGATTCCGCGTCCCGACCTGCTGATCGTCGCGCGAGGCGGCGGCTCGCTGGAAGATCTGTGGAGCTTCAACGAGGAAGAGGTTTTGCGGGCGGCGTCGCTGTCCGCGATTCCGCTGATTTCGGCGATCGGGCATGAGACCGACTGGACCTTGCTCGATCTCGTCGCCGACTTGCGCGCGCCGACGCCGACCGGCGCCGCCGAAAAGGCCGTGCCGGTGCGCTCCGAGCTCCTCGCCGATCTCGCCGATCTCGCCCGCCGCCATGACGGCGCCGCGCTGCGGCTGCTCGACCGCAGGCGCTCGGACCTGCGCGCCCTGGCCCGCGCCTTGCCGGGACCTGAAACGCTGCTGGCGATTCCGCAGCAAAGGCTCGACCGCTCGGGCGACAAATTGCGCGCCGCGCTCGCCGCTTTTTTCTCGCGGCGCCAGCTGGCTTTGGCCAATTTTTCGCGGCTGCTGGCGCGCCATGCGCCGCATGCGGAAGTGCAGCGCGCGTCGGGGCGGCTGAACACGCTGGCGTTTCGCCTCGAGGCGTCGCGCGCCGGCCTTGTCGCAAGACGGCGCGAGCGGCTGGACGTGCTCGACGCGCGGTTCGTTTCCGCGCGCCTGGCCCGTCTCGCCTTGCTGCGCAATGATTTGCAGGCGGCCGAGGAGCGGCGGCTGGCGTTGTCGGCAAGGCTCGGCGCGGCGATGGCCGCGGCCATTGCCCGGCGCGGCGAACGGCTGGCCCACGCCAAGCAGATGCTCGCGGCGGTCGGCTACGAGGCGGTGCTGCGGCGCGGTTTCGCCTTGGTGCGCGACGCCGCCGACGCGCCGGTGCGCTCGGTCGCGCAGGCGCCGGACGGCGCGCGGCTGACGGTGCAATTTTCCGACGGCCGAATCGCCGCCGTCGCCGGCGCGCCGCTCGAGGTCCCCGGCGCGGAGCGCGGCGCCCGCGGCGAAAAAACGCGCCTCCGCCCCGCGCAAAACGCCTGATGGCGGGCAGGGCAGCCTTTTCTGACGCGAGGGCCGGAAAATGCGCGGAAACACGCGACGCGCGCAAAAATTTGATCTAGAAAATAAGCCCAATTGATCTGGATCAATATGCTTATTGCCCTTCTGACGGACATCCACGGCAATCGCGAGGCGTTCGACGCCTGCCGCATGGAAGCGCGCCGGCTGGGCGCGGAGAAATTCGTCTATCTCGGCGATCTCGTCGGCTATGGCGCCGATCCGTCCTATATCGTCGACTGCGTCGCCGAGGACGTCTCGCGCGGCGCGATCAGCCTGATGGGCAACCATGATCTCGCAGCGGTCGAAGGCCCGTCCGACTACATGAACGAGGCCGCGCGCGCCGCGATCGAATGGACCTCGCGGCGTCTCGACGGCGCGCAGAAGGCTTTTCTCGCCGCGATGCCCATGACCGCGACCAGCAAAGGCGAGGGCGGGGAACTGGCGCATTACGTCCACGGCGACGCCAGCGCGCCGGAGCGTTTCATCTATGTCACGGGCGTTGAAACCGCCGGACAATCGCTGAACGCTGTTTCCGCGCATGTCACGTTCTGCGGCCATGTGCACCGGCCGCAGCTCTACCACGCCGCGGCCGGCAAGCCGCCGATCTTTTTCGCGCCGACGGCGGGCCTGCCGACGCCGCTGGCGCGCAGCCGGCGCTGGCTCGCCGTGCTGGGCTCGGTCGGCCAGCCGCGCGACGGCAATCCGCTGGCCGCTTTCGCGCTCTATGACGACGCGCGCGGCGCGCTGAACTTCATCCGCGTGTCCTATGACGTGGACGACGCCGCCCGGAAAATCCTGGGCGCCGGACTGCCGGAATTTCTCGCCGAGCGGCTCTTTCTCGGCTGGTGACGCAGCGCGTCACTGGAATGGCACGATTTCCGGCTTGAGGCCGCGCCCCACGCGGTTCACCAGATAGCGCTTCGCCTTGAACGCCTGCCGGTATAGCCGGACGGCCTCGCGCTTCAGCGTGAACAGCAGCTTGCGCTGCCTGCTCGCGGGCTTCGCGGCGTCGAGCCTGCTGATGTCGCTTTCGAAATGATGGCCCTCGGAATGATGGCTCAGATAGAGCGAGTCCTGGATCGCGATCGCCGGCGTCAGCTGGTAAAGCTTGAGCTTCTGGCCGACGGGGTCCTCCGGAAAGACGATATAATCGACCGGCAGGCTCGGGTCTTCGGTCAGGCGCAGGAAGATCTGCGCGCCGCGCCGGCTGAGGATATAGGCCGCGCAGCTCTCATGCCGCGTGTAGAGCAGCGACAATTGGCGCCCGAGCGCCGTCGGCGCCGGCGCGCCGAGCATGACCGGGTTGAAATAGCTGTCCAGCTTGACCGCGTGGCAATCGGAGGGAACCCAGTCGTCCCGCGCGGCGAAGGCGCCGAAATCCGGCGAGAAATGCACATCGTCTTCGAGAAAACAGGCATAGGCGTCCGGCGAGGCCAGGAAGCGCATCCAGCCCTCGCGATGGCTTTCCAGGCAGGCGATCTGGAAGCGCGTCAGGCCTTTTTCGGTGGGGGGACGCATCCGCCCGTCGATGGCCGCGACCCGCTCGTGGTCGAGCCCCGCCAGCGCCTGCTCCATATGGGCGCGACGCTCCGGGGCGCGGTCGAGATTGATGTAATAGAACTTCACGTCGCTTTCGCGTCCATTTCCCTGAGTCCGTGCTCCAGATGGTTCTCGGCAAGGATGGTCCACATCTCGACGCCCGGATCAATGCCATTCGCGCATAGATAGCGATAAAGCGGACCGCTATCGAGATCGATGGGGCGTTCGTGGCGGGCGGCGACGCTATCGATCACCGCGACATGGGGGCCGAAGTCCTGGCGGACTTTCTCCCCGACGAGCGCGTCGACGCCGAATCCGCTGATGCCCTGGCGGAAGCAGTCGCGGGTCGCAAACAGGGCCCGTCGCGACAGGGCGGGCATCATGATCTCCACATAGTTCACGCGCCGCAGACCGGGCGATCCGGCCTTCTGGAACAAGGCGGGAAAGGAGCCGTAGGACCCGGCGGCGAGCGCCGGCTGCGCGAGATCGAGCCGGTGCGTCTTCATCGTCGCGAAGAATTCGCTCAACTGCGCGGGCGAGAGTTCGATGTCGTCGTCGAGGAACAGGACATAGTCGTAAGGCTCGAAAACCTCCGGCCGTTCGTCGAGCAGTTTTGAAATCGCGGTGGTCTTGGTTCCGTTCTGCACGAAAACGAATTCGGCGGGGCGCGGCGGCTGCTGCGGCGGCTGATAATAGTTCAGCATCAGGTCGTAGCCGCGAGCGGGGTCGTGGAGTTCTTCGCGATGCTCGCCATTGGTCTGGACGAAGACCAGGCAGGATCTCCTGGCGGGACCGGCCGCGAGCGTCTTCAATTCGATCCTGGCGCGAAAGGCGGCCTGGTTGGCTTTGAGATCGGCCAGGCGCAGCACGCAGGACAGCTTTCCGTCGCCGCGCCGCCGCTCGAAAACCTTCATCAGGGTGCGCGCGAGGCGGTTGTGGCGGCCGCGATAGGCTTGCGCGACGAAGGCCAGCGACACGTCGGGCGAGGGGTCTCGCAGAGCGTCGAGGCCGCGCAGGCGCAGATCGTCCCAGGCGCTGGCTGCGGAACTCGGCGCGGGATTGTGGGCCTCGGGATTGTGGGCGATATACCAGCTCTCGTCGAATTCAGCGCAGGCGGGAGCGCCGCGCGGATCGCGCAGGAAGGCCGCGAACAGGCTGGCCCCGCCGGGCTGGGGACGGCGCGCGGCAAAGAAGGCGGGATCGAAAAAGGGCGCCGGCCGGAAGCCGCGCCTTTCGCCGGACGCCATGTAATGGAGCAAGGCGAGCGGAGCGAGATAACGGGACGACAGATGCAGCCAGGCGTAATCGGCGTGGCGAAACGCTCCCGACTTCAGGATCAGCCAGATATCGGCGAGCGATCTAAAAATGAGACGGCCTCCTGCTGGTCACTGGCGTTCTGGCCCCGTCCGCCTTCGCCCCGTCCGTCTTGACCCCATGCGTCTTGACCCAGCCCTTTTCAATGTCTTGCGCGCCGATCACGGTTTCGAAAGGCTCAGCGTCGCCCGAGGCGCCGACATGGAGCGAGCGATAGCCGGCGCGTTCCGCCGAATAGAAGATCAGCCGTTCGATGGCGTGAGCCGTCGTTCCGTCGACCTGGCCGCCTTCCGGCTCGAATGAACCGAACGTCAGACCGAGGTCGAGGATCGGGCGCAGCGCCGCCGACCGGGCCCAGAACATCGAGCCGGCCGGAAAATCGATCTGCATCGAGCGGTCGAGGCGCACGCCCATGCGCCGCGCCAGATAGACGGTCTTGCAATAATTCTGACGCCATCCCACCGCCGGCTGGATCGCGGGAAAAATACGCGGCGCGACCACGCCGAGCGTCGGGTTCGCGCGCAAAGAGATCGAGGATGCTGTCGCAGATGGCGAGCGAGCCGAGCAGGCAATCGAACATGAACGGCCGCCACTCGCCGAGTTTGGAATTGTGTGGCGACTTTTTCGTGTGAAGGTGCAGGACGAGGTCGCAGGCGAGTTGCTCGTCGCGAAAGCCGACATATTTCGGTGCGACGTCGCGCCCGCGATTGTCGAACACGCCGATAGTGACGGCGTCGCCGTAAATCGGCCTGAGCACATTGTCCAGAAAGTGTTTTTTCTCCTCCGTATCGGTGGTGACGAACAGCTCGAACGGCGCGCCGATATGGTCCAGATAGGGCAGGACTTCCTGGATTTCCGCCTCGTAATAGGCGTGAACGAAAACGCCGATCTTCGCGTGGGCGCGCGGCGCGGGGCCGGCCGTCTCGACCGGCAGCGGCAGATAGGAATAGCGCAGTCCCGTCACCGGCCAGAAGGAGCGTTTCTTCCGTGTCGTGCTCATCAGAACGTCTGCCTGCTTTTCTTGAAATGGCGCAGCGGGTCGTCGATCGTCTTGAGCACGCTGCGCGCAAATCTCAGATGAAGAGGGAACCTTATGCGCTGATCCCAAGGATTGAAGACCGCGATGTCCCGGTCGAATTGCTGGACGATGCCGAGGGTGATCGACCGTTCGCTCCACATCTGCCCAGGAAGGCGAAACGGCTCTCGCACGACGGCGATGTCGCCCTCATCGCGCAGACCGAACAAGGCAGCGAGCGCGTCGGGCGTCTCGGGGCCGACGCCGATCAATCCGAGCCCGTCGCCCTGAGGAAATTCGAAATGGGGAGCGTCGGCGCCAAGTTCGGCAAACAGTTTTGAGACGCCGAAACCGTCGCAGGACAGCCGCGTGCCGTGCAGCAGGACGACCGCGCGCGGCGACAGCTTGTTTCGCCACATCTCGAAATGCCGACGCGCGTCATCGTAGCCGTGCAGGCCGTCGATATGCAGCAGATCGATCGAGCCGTCCGCGAAACGCGGCAGGGCCTGTTCGAAACCGGAGCGGATCAGCGTCGAGAACGCCGCATAGCGGCGGTCATGAAAGGCGCGCAAGTTCGCGAAGACGCTCTCGTCATGAAAGCCGGTCTCGCCGTCGCCAGTCCACCTATCGCCGGTCCAGGTGTCGATCGCGCAAAATCGCGCGTCGAGGCCAACCCGCGCCGCCGCCTCGCAAAAAGCGGAATAGGACACGCCGCGCCCGGTCCCGAGCTCGACCAGGCTGCGCGGCTTCGTCGCGGCGACCAGCCAGAAGGCGAAGGGGACGTGGGGCCACCAGCGGCTCTCCTCGATCTGCAGGTCCGGCGTCCAGAACGCCGGCGCGAGATCGTCCGAGAGAAACCCGTCCAGTCCCACGGGACTCTTATCGTCTGGCTGTTTCGCCACGCGCGTCCGATCTGCTCTCTTCAGCCCTTGTGCAAAACCTTGGCGACCGCATTGGGGCGCAGCCGGAAGGCGTCGGGCATGCCCGATCCGAGCAGCGGCCGCAAATACAGGCGGAAAGCGTCGGTGACGTCGGTGCCGCAGGGCGAAATCAGTTCGTCCTCCATCACGCGGGTCTTGCCGGCGACGGATTCGAGCGGAACGAGTTCGTAATCGACCGAATAATAGCCGGTGCGCTTGATCGACACCGATCCGTTGCGGTCGCCCCACATCGCGTATTGCACCGCCTTTTCGCCGACCTCGCGCGCCTCGCGCTGGTCGACGTCGGAGACGCAGCCGATGAAGGAGCGCTGCAGATAGCCGAAGGTGTCGCCGCGCACGCGCTTGATCTTCAGCTTGGCCTTGATTTCCTCGCAGAGCAGGTCGGCGAGCGCGCCCGTGCCGGAAAGCTGCACGTTGCCATGGGCGTCGTGCTCGATCTGCTCGGCGAGCTTGGTGACGATCGGGGCGCCGGCGGCGTCGTGAATGCCCTCGGAGACCGCGATGACGCAGCGCCCGATCCGATCGTAGGTGCGCTTCACGTCGGCCAGGAACTTGTCGATGTCGAACACGCGCTCCGGCACATAGATCAGGTGCGGGCCGTCCTCGGGGAATTTCTTGCCGAGCGCCGAGGCGGCCGTCAGGAAGCCGGCGTGGCGGCCCATCACCACCGCGACATAGACGCCAGGCAGCGCGGCGTTGTCGAGATTGGCGCCGGCGAAGGCCTGCGCGACGAAGCGCGCCGCCGAAGGAAAGCCGGGCGTATGGTCGTTGCCGACCAGATCGTTGTCGATGGTCTTGGGGATATGCACGCAGCGCAGCGCATAATTGGCCTTTTGCGCCTCTTCGGCGACGATCCGGACGGTATCGGAGGAATCGTTGCCGCCGACATAGAAGAAGGCGCCGATCTCATGCGCCCGCAGCACCTTGAATATTTCGTGGCAATATTTGGCGTCCGGCTTGTCGCGGGTCGAACCGAGCGCGGAGGACGGCGTATTGGCCACCATTTCGAGATTGTGGCTGGTCTCCTGGGTCAGATCGAGGAGATTTTCGTCGATGATGCCGCGCACGCCGTGATGGGCGCCATAGACCCGCTCGACGCCGGCGAACTTGCGCGCCTCCAGCACCACGCCCGCGAGCGACTGGTTGATGACGGCGGTCGGTCCTCCGCCCTGGGCGACGAGAATTTTCTTCGGCGTCATGAAATCCTCCCATCGGAAATGCCGCGCAGTTCTAAAGCGCCGGAGGCAAAAGGGAAACCCGTTTTCGGCGCGGACGCGTCGCTCCCCTCGCAAATTTAAGAAAAACCGGGCCCAAACCCGGGGCGGGGATTGGCGCTTCGCTTGACTTTGCGCGCGCCGCCCACGTTTGCGCGCTTGGCGCGCTCCGCGCGGCGGTCTAGATTGGCCTCGAGGAGACGCGTGATTTCGACGGAAAGACCGGCCTTTTCCGATCTGCGACCCGGCGACGTCATTGACGGCTTTCGCCTGGTGGAGCGCATGCACGTCGGCGGCATGGCCCATCTGTGGCGCGCCACGCGCGACGATATGTCGCCGCCGGCGATCCTCAAGGCGCCCATCATCCAGGACGGAGACGACGCGACGGCCATCGTCAGCTTCGAGATGGAGCAGATGATCCTGCCGCTGCTGCAAGGCCCGCACGCGCCGCGCTTCATCGCCTCGGGCGATTTCACCCAGCAGCCCTTTATCGTCATGGAGCTGATCGAAGGCGAATCGCTTGTTGTCGCGGGTCGATCAAGCGCCGCTGCCGGTCGAGGAGGTGGTCGAGATCGGCGCCGGCGTCGCCCGCGCTCTGGCGGACCTGCACAGCCAGAACGTCATCCATCTCGACATCAAGCCGTCCAACATCATGCGGCGGCCCACCGGCGAGTTCGCGCTGATCGACTTCGGCCTGTCGCGCCACGACCTGCTGCCCGACCTGCTGGCCGAGGAGTTCCGCCTGCCGCTCGGCACCGGCCCCTATCTGTCGCCCGAGCAGATCCGGCGCGATCGCGGCGACCCGCGCAGCGACATCTTCGCGCTCGGCGTGGTCCTGTATTATCTGCTGACCGGTGTGCGGCCCTTCGGCGCGCCGCGCCAGAGGCGGGCGCTCGCCCGGCGGCTGTGGCGCGATCCCGAGCCGCCGATCCGCTACAATCCCGCCTGTCCGCCCTGGCTGCAGGAGGTGATCCTGCATTGCCTCGAGCCCGAGGCCGAAAACCGCTATCCAACCGCCGCCCAGCTCGCGCTCGATCTCGCCACGCCGGAGCAGATCCGCCTGACCGAACGCGCCGAAAAGCGCAGCGCCGATTCCTGGCTGACGGCGCGCCGGCGCTGGTGGGCGCAGAAATTCACGCCGATGCGCCATCCCCGCAGCATCGCGGCGCGGCGGGCGGCGGCGCCCATCGTCATGGCGGCGCTGGACCTGAGCGAGGTCAACGCCGGTCTGGGCGAGGTCCTGCGCGAAACGGTCGGACGCATCATGACCACGGCGCCGGGCGCGCGGCTGGCCTGCGTCAATGTCATCAAGACGAGCCGCCTGCGCATCGACAACGCCCAGGACGAAAGCGGCCGCAATCTCCATGTGCGGCGGCTGGTCGAGACGCGGCAATGGGCGGCCGGCCTGAGCCTGCCGTCCGAGCAGGTCACGGCCCATGTGCTGGAGGCGGTCGATCCGGCGGCGGCGCTGATCGATTTCGCCCGAGAGAATCACGTCGACCAGATCGTGATCGGCGCCGGCTCGCCCGTTCGGCGCACGATAGGGCCGGTCGCGGCGCGGATCGGCGCCCAGGCCCCCTGCACGGTGACGCTGGTGCGGCAGCCCCGGACCGCTGGAGCTTGGTCCCGCCGCCGACGATGCGGCGATGGAGCCCGATTCCGGATTCGGGATCTGAAGCGTTGCTGGCCTCATCAAGAGACTGCACCTGGTTTCACGGCTTGTTGAATTCCCCGGTTCGGCCCTGTAGATCCGCCCCTGGCGCGTTCTCGTAACAGAGGGCGAATTCGAACGGGAGAACGTCATGTCATTTGGCAAACACAGATTTGTTTCGTCTTTCGCGGCGGCTTTGGCTTTCGCCGCTGTTGCAGCCGCTGCTCCGGCAAGCGCGGCGGATATCGTCGATACCGCCGTCGCTGCCGGTTCGTTCAACACGCTGGTCGCCGCCGTCTAAGGCCGCGGATCTGGTGACGACGCTGAAATCGCCCGGGCCCTTCACGGTTTTCGCGCCGACCGACGCGGCCTTCAAGAAGCTGCCCAAGGGCACGGTGGAAAATCTGCTCAAGCCGGAGAACAAGGCCCAGCTCGTCAAGATCCTCACCTATCACGTCGTCCCCGGAAAGTTACATCGAGCGAGCTGGCCGGGAAACGCCTGTCGGTGGCGACGGTCGAAGGCGAAAAAGTGCATATCGACGGACGCCACGGCGTGAAGGTCAACAACGCCCATGTCGTCAAGGCGGATGTCGAAACCGACAATGGCGTGATCCACGTGATCGACAAAGTGCTGATCCCGCGCTGAAAACTGAAGTCGACGGCCGGCGTCCGTGCGGATGCCGGCCGACGCCAAGTCGACATTGGTTCGCCCGCCTCGTCCCGATCCTTTCGGGATTGAACGGCGCGGCCATTGGCGATACATCCATAGGACCCCCGAACCGAACGCGGGGCGAAACGGATTGGGCCGATGAATCGCATCGATCGCCGCGTCCCGCTCAGCGGGCCGGCCGAAATCGAATATCTCGACGGTGATTTCAGGATCAGACGGCCGGGCGCCTATGTCGTCTGCGCCGCGACCGGCGCGCATATTCCGGTCGAGGAATTGCGCTACTGGAACGTCGACCGCCAGGAACCCTATGCGGGCCCGGAGGCGAAGCTGCTGAGGTTGCGCCAGCTCGGCGAATTGCCGGAAAAAGCCTGAGCGGCATTGTGCACCCATGAATGTTTGAATGTAGCGTCAATCCGCTGGTTCAAACGTTTTTCTTGGTAAACCTGTGTGGTTCTAAGAGCTACAGGTTGACCTGGCCGGAGATGCGGCCGGCGCCGCGGAATTTCGTCACCACGTCGAGCAGCATCTGACGCAGGTCGTCGGCCTCGTCGACGACGAGCACGACCGGCAGCGCCTCGGGCTGCGGCAGGTCGCCGCGCAGCGCCGTCAGGAACGGCGCGATCTTGACCATGTCCTTTTCCGTCGTCACCAGCAGCGCGTCGAGCGCTTCGGCCTGCCGTTGCAGGGCGGCGATGTCGGACGGGCGATAGGGGTAATGATCGGGGAAGCCGTGGCGGGCGACCAGTCGCGCGCCGCAGGCCTGCAGGGAATTGAAGAATTTCTGTGGCCGGCCGATGCCGGCGAAGGCCACGACCTTCGCGCCCAGCATGCGCAGGGCGGTATTGGCGTCCGGCGCGAGGCGGCCGTGGAAGACCGGCTTGCCGACCGCCTCGAACAAGGCCGCCGCCGCCCGGCCCGCGTCGCCCTCGCCGATCACGAGAGCCGCCGAACTGTGCTTGAGCTGCAAGTCGATGGGCGCGCGCAAGGGACCGGCCGGCAGCAGCCGGCCATTGCCGAAGCCGACGGCCCCGTCGATGACGGCGAGCGCGAAATCGCGGCGAAGGCTCGGGTTTTGCAGTCCGTCGTCCATCACGATCAGGCTGGCGCCGCCGGCGAGCGCGAGCATGGCTCCGGTCGGACGGTCGCGCGCCACCACCGTCTGGGCGACGCGCGCGAGCAGCAGCGGCTCGTCGCCGGCTTCGGCGGCGCAATGGCGGCGCTGGTCGACGAGATGGGCGCCGCCGTCGGCGCTGAGCGCGCCGCCATAGCCGCGCGAGAGGAAATAGGGCGTTTCGCCGGCGCGTTTCAGCCATTTGGCCACGGCCAGCGCCGTTGGGCGTCTTGCCGGCGCCGCCGACCACGAAATTGCCGATGCAGATGACCGGCGCGCTGATGCGCGAGCCGGCGCGCCCCATTCTGCGCGCAGCCGCGCGGCCGTAAAGCGCGGCGAGGGGCGTCAGGATCGTGGTCATCGTCCGGCCGAACAGGCCGGGCGTCGCGGACCACCAGAAAGCCGGCGCGCGCATGGAACCTCGCTAGCTTGGAGGCTTAAATCTAGAGGGCCTACTGCTCTGATACAATCATGTGCGCGATATAATGTTCGAGCGCCAGCATGATTTTATCGGACGCGCCGCCCAGCGCGCCGACGACGCGGCGCGAGGCTTCGGCGGTGCGCCGCAGAAAGGCCGGGTCCGCGAGCAGCGCCTGCAATTGGCGGGCGAGATCGTCGGCGTCCTTGACCGGAATGGCGCCGCCTTCGCTGTCCAGCGCGCCGTAGACGTCGATGAAATTGCCGATATGGGGGCCGTGGAGAATCGCCGAACCCAGCTTGGCCGGCTCGATCGGGTTCTGGCCGCCGTGGCCCGCCAGCGACTTGCCCATGAAGATCACGCTGGACAGGCGATAGAACAGGCCCAGTTCGCCGATGGTGTCGCCGATATAGACCTGGGTCGAGCGCGTGATCGCGTCGCCGCGCGAGCGCAGGGCGGCGTCAAGCCCGGCCGCCTGCGCCTGGGCGGCGATTTCGGGTCCGCGATGCGGGTGGCGCGGCACGAGAACCGTGAGCAGTCCGGGGAAGCGCGCCGTCAGCGCCTTGTGAGCCTGGAACGCGAGCTCCTCTTCGCCGGGATGGGTCGAGGAGGCGATCCAGATCCGGCGCGGACCGATCTGCCGGGACAGGTCTTCGAGCCGGGCAGGGTCGGCGGGCGGCGGCTCGACGTCATATTTGAGGTTGCCGATGGCGTCGACGCGCGGCGCGCCCAGCTGCAGCAGGCGCGCGGCGTCGTCCTGGCTCTGGGCGAGGCACAGGTCGATCTTGCCGAGCAGCGCCGAGATGAAGCCCGGGAAGCGCTTCCATCGCGCGAAGGAGCGCGGCGAAACGCGGGCGTTGACGAGAGTGATGGGGATGTTGCGCGCATGGACCGCGCAAATGGTGTTGGGCCAGATCTCGGATTCGGCGAGCAGGAACAGGTCCGGCCGCCAATGGTCGAGGAAGCGTTCGATGTAGGCCGGCGCGTCGAGCGTCGAGAACTGGTGGATCGCGCCCGCGGGAAGCCTTTGCGCGAGAATGCGCGCGGAGGTCACGGTGCCGGTGGTGACCAGGACGTGAAAGCCCTTGCCGGTCAGCCGCTCGACCACGGGCAGCAAGGCGAGGCCCTCGCCGACGCTGGCGCCGTGAAGCCAGGCCAGCCGTCCCTCCGGTCGCGGCGCCCCGGCAATTCCGCGGCGCTCGCCGATCCTTTTGAGATCTTCCTTGCCCTTTTGTCCGCGCCGCCACAGGAACAGCCCGCTCAGCGGCGCGAGGCCGGCGGCGGCGGCGCGGTAAACGGGCAGAAACACCGCAGAACTCATTGCAGCCTGTTCTCTTTGAAACGTCTCGTGGAAGGGCGCGCGCCCGTTGCGCGTCGCCTGCGCCCCGGCTCATGGCCTTGCGGCGCGAATCGGAGTATCGGGGCGCGACATTGACCGGCCATTCCGGCTGAAAGGCGGCGAAGACGCGGAAAGAATTTCATCCGGCGCGCTTCCGCCGTTCTTGCGGGCGAGAGATAGCGCAGCCGGGAGAAAATAGCGAGGGCGTCGCGCCTTCGCGGCGCCCCGAAGCCGTTCAGTCGTCGCGGGGGTCGAGCACGCGGTGCATGTGGACGATGAAATAGCGCATTTGCGCATTGTCCACGGTCGATTGCGCCTTGGCCTTCCAGGCGGCGTGAGCGCTTTTGAAGTCGGGATACATGCCGACGAGGTCGATCTTGCTCAAATCCTTGAAATCGGTGGTTTCGAGATTTTTCAGCTCGCCGCCGAAAACAAGATGCAACAGCTGTTTGGGCTCGACTTCATGGCTCATTCGCTCATCCTTTCAGATGCTTGTCATCAATTTCCGTGTTCAGGACTGGTGTTCGGGCGCAGGGCGCGCGGACGCGCCTTGGCCGCACATTCGGCCGCCGCGCGGACGAGTTCGGCCTGCAGGCCGGCGGGGGCTGCGGCCAGCGCGGGATGCCTCGGCTCGGCCTGGTTGTACAAGGGCGTCCGGCCCGAGAAATCGGTCAGCACGCCGCCCGCTTCATGCAGGATCAGATCGGCGGCGGCAATATCCCAGTCGCAGGCGTTCTTGCGCGCCAGCGCCGCGTCGAAATCGCCGTCGGCGACGCGCAGCAGGCGCATGGCGAGCGAGGGCAGGCGGGGCTGCAGGCGGAAGGACAGTCCGGAGCGCCGCAGATCGGAGGCCATCGGTTCGGGGGCGGACAGCCGCGCGCCAGCGAGTTCGCGCCGGTCCGAAACAGCGATCGGCGCGCCGTTGCAACGCGCGCCGCCGCCGGCCGTGGCGACGAACATTTCGTCGAGCGCTGGGGCCAGCACGATTCCGAAAAACGGCCGCCCGTCGACGACCAGCGCGACGCAAATCGAGAAGCAGGGATCGCCCGCGGCGAAGCCGCGCGTTCCGTCGATGGGATCGACCACGAAAACCGCCTCGCGGCCGAGGCGCTCGGGCGAATCCACGGTTTCCTCGGAGAGCCAGCCGAAGTCCGGCGCCAGCAGCCCCCAGCCGGTCGCGCAGGAATCGATCGATGCGCAGGTCGGCCTCGGTCACCGGAGAGCCGCAGTCCTTGTGGCTCACCTCGGCATGGGTCGGTTCGCCGTGGCGGAAATAATCCAGCGCGATGTCGCCGGCCTCGCGCACGATCGCCTCGACGCGAGGCAGAAGGAGGGCAAAGGCGGACAGATCGGACAAATCGCGACCCAGATTGAGGAATTTGGCATTCGTGTAAACGCCATATCATCGCAGCGCAAGGAATTTCGCAACTGCGAAAGGCCGGGATTTAAGAGGATTTGAGGGCGTTGCCGACAATTTGAACAATCGGGCTAACGGGGCGCTGGGCGTGCCGCCGGACCGGGCGGTTTCGCTAAAATGCCGCCTATTTCCTTAGCAGCGTTGAGGCGACTCGCGGCGAAACATGGGCCAGCAGCGGAAGTTTTCCGCAGGAGCCCGATATGGTCATGTCCCACGCCGCCCCCTGCCCGCCTTGTCGCCGCCGACCCGCGCGCCGACGGCGGCACGCGCGAAATCAGCATCGCGGCCGATGCGATCGCCATCGACCGGCGCGTCGGCGGCGTGAAGATGCGGCTCTGCCTGCCGGCGCCGAGCTTTCGCGGTGTCGCGCTCAGCGTGATCGAAGCCGCGCGGGGGTTCATCTATCGCGTCGCTCTCGTTCACGCCGATTCCGAGCTCGACGTGGTCCTGGCGGAATCCGGCAGCGAGCAGGACATCAGCCGGGAATGGCTGTCCTGGGCGCAGTTCTTCCGGCTGCCGCGCCTGACCCGCGCCGCCAGCGGCCGCGAGGCGGTCGTCGAGCAGCGCTACGGTGAAATCGAGGCCCGCACGGTTCAGCCGCGCCGTCGCGGCTGGCCGCTGAAAGGCCGCCGCTCGACGATGTCGGGGCGTCGCGGCCCCGGCGTCAACGGCCGGATCATGGCGGTCCATGGCGGCGAGCGGGAAATCATCTGCTACGAGTGAGCGGACTTACCTGACGAGATAGAACAGCAGGTTTTCCGCGAACAGGCCGGCGAAGAGCACGAAGCCCGCCGCGCCGTTGGAGCGGAACAGGCGCAAGGCCCGGGCCTCGTCGGAGCCGTCCAGCCGGCGGATCTGCCAGACCAGATGTCCGGCGAAGGCGAGCAGCCCGACATGGGCGAGCAGGCCGGCGCCCGCGGACAGCAGCGCGATTTCCGCGCAGACGATCGTGGCGAGATAGAACAGGGCCACGGCGAAGGTCAGATGCTCGCCGAACAGGAGCGCGGTGGATTTCACGCCCGCGTCGACGTCGTCCTTGCGGTCCTGGATGGCGTAGATCGTGTCGTAGCCGATCGTCCAGGCGATGCAGGACAGGTAGAACCAGATCGCCGGCGCGGCGAGGCCGCCCGTCTGCGCCGCCCAGCCGATGAGCGCGCCCCAGGAAAAGGCGACGCCCAGCATGGCCTGCGGCCAGGAGGTGAATCGCTTCATGAACGGATAGGCCGCCACCGGGATCAGCGAGCACAGGCCGACGGCGATGGCGAAGCGGTTGAGCGAAAGCAGCACGCCAAGCCCGACCAGCCCCTGCGCGGCCAGGAAGACCGCCGCGCCGAGCGGGCTCACCCGTCCCGAAGGCAGCGGGCGTCCGCGCGTGCGCTCGACCTTGGCGTCGATGTTGCGGTCGATGAGGTCGTTGAAGGTCGAACCGGCCCCGCGCATGGCGACGGCGCCGATGAAGAACAGCAGCAACAGGCGGTAATTGGGGCTTTGCAGCTGATCAATGCTGGCGAGGCAGGTCGAGGACAGGCAGGGCGCGAGGAGCAATTGCCAGCCGGTCGGCCGGTCGAGCCGCGCCAGCTGGATATAGGGCTGCCAGCTCGCGGGGAAGCGTCGCCAGAAGCCGGAAGGTTTCGCGTCCGGCAGCACGGCGGCGTCGAGCGACGGCGCCGGCATGGATCAGAGTGGCCCGGCGGGCAGTTTCGGCGGCGGCGGCAGGTTCCCCATGCCGGGGCCGCCTCCGCCGTTCTGCTGCATTTGCTTGGCCTTGGCGGCGAGCGCGCAGGCCTGTTCGGCGATCTTGGTCGTGCGGTCGCTGTTTTCCTTGAAATTGTTCAGGAAATCGTCCGGAATGTTGCACCATTCCTTGTTCTTGACCATGTAGGCGCTCATTTTCCCCTCGATCTCCTTCATCTTGCGCAGATGCGGGCAGGCGGCGATGGGGTCGAGCTTGTTGCCGTGCGCCTTGGAAATCGTGTTCAGCGCCTCGATCTCGCTGTTGCGATCCTTGCCGAAGCCGGCGAGGTCCTCGTTGCAGGATTGTGCGCGCGCGCCGCTGGAGAAGGCGCAAAAGCCCAGAAAAACGGCCGCGAAAAGGAAAAATGCGCGCATCGAGGCGGTCATGGCCCTGGCGGCATTCATTGTCGGCGAGGCATCATTGTCTTGGAGGCGATCATCGTTATGGCCATTCTCTGTCCGCTCTTGTGCCGCCCCCGGCCGCGTCTCGGTGAATTTGCAGGGGATGTGTAGCAAACCCGGCGGGCTGGAAGCAAGGTCCGGCGGCTGGTCCGGTCATTTCCCCGCGCCCGGCCCAAGCTTCGCCGCCTTCAGATAGGGCGCCATGCCCGCTCGCGCCAGTGCGTCGGCGCGTTCATTCATTTCGTCGCCGGCGTGGCCCTTGACCCAGTGCCAGGCGATGTCGTGGCGGCTGGCCGCTTCGTCGAGGCGTTTCCACAGATCGTCGTTTTTCACCGGCTTGCGGTCGGCGGTGCGCCAGCCGTTGCGTTTCCAGTTGTGCATCCAGGACATCACGCCCTGCCGAAGATATTGGGAATCCGTGTGCAGATCGACCGCGCAGGGGCGCGTCAGCGCCTCCAGCGCCGAAATCGCCGCGAGCAGCTCCATCCGGTTGTTGGTCGTCGCCGTCTCGCCGCCGGAATAATCCTTCTCGACGCCATTGTAGGTCAGGACGGCGCCCCAGCCGCCCGGGCCCGGATTGCCGGAACAGGCGCCGTCGGTCCAGATCGCCACGCGGCGGGTCATGGTTCGAGCCCGTATTCGCCGCCATGGTCGATGGTCTGGTGGAAGCGCAGCTTGTCGAGATATTCGAGCGGGTTTTTCGGCCTCACCAGCGCGCCGGGAGGCACGTTCAGCCAGTCGTAGAGTCGGGTCAGCAGGAAGCGCATGGCCGCGCCGCGCGCCAGCACGGGCAGGGCCTTGCGCTCGACCGTCTGCCAGCGGGCGCAGGCTCTGGTAGCCCTGCAGCAAGGCGCGGCCCTTGGTGGCGTTGAACGAGCCGTCCGTCTCGAAGCACCAGGCGTTGAGGCAGATCGCCAGATCATAGGCGAGCGCGTCGTTGCAGGCGAAATAGAAGTCGATCACGCCCGAGAGGTTCGGGCCGATGAAAAAGACATTGTCGGGGAAGAGATCGGCGTGGATCACGCCTTGCGGCAGCTCGCAGGGCCAGAGGCGCTGGAGCGCGTCCAGTTCCGACTCGATTTCGGCGCCGAGGCCGGGAGCGACCTCGTCGGCGCGCGCGTGCGACGCCGCGAACAGGTCCGGCCAATGGTCGACCGAAAGCGAATTGTGACGCGAGAGCGCGAAGCCCTGGCCGGCGAGATGCAATTGCGCCAGCGCGCGGCCGGTCTCGGCGCAATGGCGCGCCGCGGGCTTGCGGGTCGAGACGCCGTCGAGGAAGGTGATGATCGCGGCGGGGCGTCCGGCCAGCGTTCCCAGCGGCGTTCCGTCGCGCCGCTTGACCGGCAGCGGGCAGGACAGGCCCTTGGCGGCCAGATGCTCCATCAGGCCGATGAAGAAGGGCAGGTCGTTCGGATTCACCCGCTTCTCGTAAAGCGTCAGAATGAAGCGGCCGCCCTCGCAATGCAGCAGGAAATTGGAGTTCTCGACGCCCTCGGCGATGCCCTTGAAAGAGAGAACCTCGCCGAGTTCGTAATCGGCGAGGAAGGCGAACAAAGCCTCGTCGGTGACATCCGTGTAAACCGCCATCGCCCGCGACTCTCTCCCCGCGCCCGGCCAGCCCCCGCGCGCGGCCTCCTGTTAGCCTTGCGCGGGCGAAGCGTCAAACCAGCGGCTTGAGCGACACGCCGGCCGGGACGGGCGTTTCGTCCGGCACGAAGAAATCCGGCGCCAGCGGGCTGGTCGGGTCGACGCGATAGGCGTCGAAATCGGTCACGCCCCGCGCGGCGAGGATGACGTCGTCGATCAGGAACTGCCCGCTCAGCTCGCGGCTCGGCGAGCAAAAAATGGCGTGGGCGGCGTCGCCCATGATTTCCGGCTTGCGCGAGGCGCGCATCAGCTTCTCGCCGCCGAGGAGGTTATTGACCGCCGCCGTGGCGATGGTCGTGCGCGGCCACAGCGCATTGACCGCGACTCCTGCCGGCCGGAACTCGCCGGCGAGGCCCAGCACGGCGAGGCTCATGCCGAATTTCGCCATGGAATAGGCGGTATGCGCCGCGAACCATTTTTCCTTCATGTCGAGCGGCGGCGACAGCATCAGCACGTGCGGATTTTCGGCCTTGGCGAGATATTGGAAGGCGAGCTTGGCCGTCATGTAGGAGCCGCGCGCATTGATCTGGTGCATCAGGTCGAAGCGCTTCATGTCGATGTGCTGGCTTCCCCCCAGAGCAATGGCGCTGGCGTTGTTGACGACGATGTCGACGCCGCCGAAATGCGCGGCGGTCTGCGCCAGGGCCTGGGCGACCTGGTCTTCCTCGCGCACGTCCACGGTCAGCGGCAAGGCGCGGCCGCCCGCGTCCTCGATTTCCTTGGCCGCGGTATAGATCGTGCCCGGAAGCTTGGGATGCGGCTCCGCCGTCTTGGCGGCGATGGCGATATTGGCGCCGTCGCGCGCCGCCCTGAGCGCGATGGCGAGGCCGATGCCGCGCGATGCGCCGGTGATGAACAAGGTCTTGCCCTTGAGGCTGGCCATGATTTGCACTCCCTGATGATTTTTGCCGGCGCGAACGCGACGGACTTATTTGCCTTTGTTGAGAAAAGCCGCGAGCGCGGCCTGCGCCTGCGGCGAGGCCAGCGCGGAGCGGAAGGCGTCGAGTTCGGCGTCGATGCGGGCGAGGATTTCCTCCTTGTCGCCGCGCAAAAATTTTCGCGCCGCGAGCAAAGCCGTGCGCGGCTTGGCCGCGAGCTTCGCCGCCTTTTCCCGCGCCAGCGCGAGCAAAGCGTCGGCGGCGACGACCTCGTTGACTAGGCCCGCCTCGCGCGCCTCCGCGGCGGAAAAGCTTTCGCCCGCCAGCAGCCAGGCGCTGGCGCGGGCCATGCCGACGCGGCGCGGCAGCAGCAGGGAGGAGCCGGCCTCCGGCAGCAGGCCGAGATCGACGAAGGGCAGCGAGAACCGCGCGGACTCGCTGGCGTAGATCAGGTCGCAATGCAGCAGCATCGTCGTGCCGACGCCGACGGCGAGGCCATCGACCGCCGCGACCAGCGGCTTGGGAAAGCTCGCGATCTTGCGGATGAAATCGGCGCCCGCCATTTCCCCGCCCGCGCTCACGGCGGCGGCGAAATCGCCGATGTCGTTGCCGGCCGAAAACACGCCGCCCGCGCCCGCGATCAGCACCACGCCGATCGACTGGTCGCGCTCGGCTTCGTGGAGCGCGACGTTCAGCGCCCGATACATCGAATTGGTCAGGGCGTTCTTCTTGGCGGGCCGGTTGAGCGTCAGCTCCAGCACCGCGCCCGATCGCGCGACGTTCACATCCGCCATGATTTTCCTCCTGGTCCGTTCCTTGCCGCTTGCCTGACGCGTGCGCCAATGTCATTTGCTTTGCAGCAGCGGCGGTTATTAGTTCACAACTGAACCATTTTTTTACGCCGCCGTCAAACAGGATTGGCGGTTTGGACCAGGAAGGCAAGCGGGCGACGCGGCTTTTGACGGCGGGCCCCGGCGGAATCGCCGAGGCGGCGGCGCTTTTGCGCGCCGGCGGGCTGGTCGCCTTCCCCACGGAGACGGTTTACGGGCTTGGCGCGCTCGCCGCCGACCCGCGCGCGGTCGCCGGCATCTATCGCGCCAAGGGCCGCCCGAGCTTCAATCCGCTGATCGCCCATGTCGCCGACGTGGCCGGGGCGCGCCGGGAAGGCCGCTTCGATTCCCGCGCCGAAAAGCTCGCCGCGGCCTTCTGGCCCGGGCCGCTGACGCTGGTCCTGCCGCTGGCCGAAGGCGCGAGCGTCTGCGATCTGGCGCGCGCCGGCCTCGACAGCATCGGCCTGCGCGTGCCGGCCAACGCCCAGGCGCGCAGCCTGATCGCGGCGGCGGGCGGCCCGGTCGCGGCGCCCTCGGCCAATCGCTCCGGCCATGTCAGCCCCGCGACGCCGGCCCATGTGCTGGCCGATCTCGACGGGCGGATCGACGCCGTGCTCAATGGCGGCGCCTGCCCGGTCGGCGTCGAATCGACCATCGTGTCCCTGCTCGACGAGACGCCGCGCCTGCTGCGTCCGGGCGGCGTTTCGCGCGCGGCGATCGAGGCCGTGCTTGGCGAAAGCCTGGCGGGCGCCGACGAGGCGGGCGACGCGCCGCTGGCGCCGGGCCTGCTCGCCTCGCATTATGCGCCGCGCGCCGGCGTGCGGCTCGACGCCGGGGACGTGCGGGAGGATGAGGCGGGGCTCGATTTCGGGGGGCATTTCGCCGGCGCGCCCGGCAGGATTCTCGATCTTTCGCCGCGCGGCGACCTTGCCGAGGCCGCGGCCAATCTGTTTTCCATGCTGCGCGCGCTCGACGCCGGCCCGGCGCGGCGAATCGCGGTCGCGCCGATTCCCGACGAAGACCTCGGCGAGGCGATCAACGACCGCCTGCGCCGCGCCGCCGCGCCGCGCCCCTGAAGCCGCCGACCTTGCGCTTGGTCCGGATTTGAACCATTTTGGGGCCATGAATCAGATCAGTTGGGACGATTTTCGCCTGGTGCGCGGCATTGCCGAATCCGGTTCGCTGGTCGGCGCGGCGGCCGCGCTCAATCTCAATCATTCGACGGTCTTCCGCCGCCTCGGCGCGCTCGAGGCGATGATCGGGGCCAAATTGTTCGAGCGGTCGCGCAATGGCTACGCCGCCACCGCCGCCGGCCAGGAAATGGTGGCGCTGGCCGAGCGCATGGGTCGCGACGTCACCGATTTCGAGCGCCGCATCGCGGGCCGCGACGAAAAGCCTTCGGGCCTGCTGCGCGTCACCACCAACGACGCCTTGTTCTCTTATGTCCTCGCCCCGATCCTGGCGAGCTTCCGCAAGTCCTTTCCCGAGATCCAGCTCGACGTGCTGGTCACCAACCAGCCGTTGAACCTGTCGCGCCGCGACGCCGACATCGCCGTGCGCTCGACCTACGCGCCGCCGGAGACTTTGGTGGGCCGGCGCATCGGGTCGTCGGTGTGGGGCCGCTACGTCTCGCGGACGCTGTACGAATCGGGTTTCGATCTGGCCGACGACAGCCATCCCTATATCGCCTTCAACGAACATTTCGGCGGCATCGACGTGTTCGACTGGATCGAGAAGGAAATTCCGCCGCATCGCATCGCCATGCGCTGCAACACCACGGTCGGTCTCGCCCAATGCATCGCGCAGGGGGTCGGCATCGGCTTCCTGCCGCGCTTCATCGGCGACCAGCACCCGGAACTGGTCTGCACCGACGAGCCGATGGCCGGGCGCGGCGCCGTGCTGTGGCTGCTGACCCATCCGGACCTGCGCCACGCGGCGCGCGTGCGCGCCTTCATGGATCATGCCGGCGCGCAGCTGAGCAAGCGGCGCGCCGTCTTGAGCGGCGCCGGCAACGGCGCCGGCGAGGGAAGCCAGCCCTAATCGATCTCGACGATCACGCGGCCGCGCACCTTGCCCTGGAGAATCTCGGCGGCGGTGTCCATCACCTTGTAGAAGCCGATCGTCGTGCTGAGTTCGGCGAGCTTGGTCCGGTCGAGGTCGCGCGCCAGTCGCTCCCAGGCTTGCAGGCGGACGGACTTGGGCTTGGTCACGCTGTCGATGCCGAGCAGGCAGACGCCGCGCAGGATGAACGGCGCTACGCTCGTCGGCAGGTCCATGCCCTGCGCCAGCCCGCAAGCGGCGACGGCGCCTTCATAAGACGTCTGCGCCAGCACATTGGCCAGCGTATGCGAGCCGACGCTGTCCACCGCCGCCGCCCAGCGCTCCTTGCCGAGCGGCTTGCCGGGCGCGGAAAGCTCGGCGCGGTCGATGATCTCGGACGCGCCGAGATGTTTCAGGAACCCGGCTTCGTCCGCGCGGCCGGTCGAGGCGATCACGCGCCAGCCCGCCGTCGCGAGCAGGGAAATGGCGATCGAGCCGACGCCGCCCGCCGCGCCGGTCACCAGCACCGGGCCGCGGTCCGGCGTCATGCCCTGATTTTCCAGCGCCATGACGGCGAGCATGGCGGTATAGCCGGCGGTGCCGACAGCCATGCTCTGCGCCGCGGAAATGCCCTTGGGCAGCGGCACCAGCCAGTCGCCCTTGACGCGGGCCTTTTGCGAATAGCCGCCAAAATGGGTTTCGCCGACGCCCCAGCCGTTCAGGACGACCTCGTCGCCGGGCTTGAAATCGGCATGGCTGGAGCTTTCGACCACGCCGGCGAAATCGATGCCGGGAATCATCGGAAAGCGGCGCACGACCGGGGATTTGCCGGTGATCGCCAGGCCGTCCTTGTAATTGACCGTGGAATGGGTGACGCGCACGGTCACGTCGCCCTCCATCAATTCCGTTTCGTCGAAGTCCGCATAGGCCGCGCGGTACGGATCCTTGTCGATGCGAATGGCCTTGAACTGGGTCATGCATGCCTCCCTTGCGGCCGCCATCTGACGACGGCGCCGGGCCATCGTCAAGCGGGCGGCGGGGTCCGCGCTTATCGCGCCGGATCGTCGTAGCAGCCGTCCGTCATCGCGGCTCGCGGGGGGCGCATCTTCAGCGTCACGCCCTCAGGCAGCGGGAATTGCGCCATTCGCGGTCGAGCTTTTCGTCCTCGTCGGGCGAGGTCGCGAAAAACCCGATGACATGTTCGCCAAACACGACATTGCGCGGAATTCGCCAGCTGGCGACTCAAGGCGCCACTCGTCCGGGACGAGGCGGGATATCGCCTTCCAGCAGACCTCGAGGACGGCGATCCGGGCGTTCGCGCGCAGCGCCCAGTCGCGCAGCGCGGCGCTGTCGTAGCCGCCGGGCGAAAAGCCAGGCGCAGCGGTTCGTTGTCGCCGAGGCCGAACACGTCGAGGGCTTGGCTTTGCGGAGCGAACCACGCGACCGCGCCGATGTCGTTCACCATGACCGTTTCGCCAGGATAGTTCGCTTTCACGAACAGCGCCGGCGCCAGATGCTGTACGCGGCGGTCGTCGATCGACAGCACCGTCCGCGCGGTCGCGTCCACGACGCGGGCCGCGAACAAGGCGGCGACCAGCGCGGCGAACAGGAACAGCGCGCGGGGGCTAAGCAGGCGTTCGGCTAGCAGGAACAGCGCGGCGAGGTCGAGCACGATCAGCCAGGCTTCGTAGCGCACCAACCAGCCGACGCTGGCGAAGGCGAGATGGGCGGCGGTCGCGGCGACGGCGCAGAGCGCGAACAGCAGGGGGACGTCCCAGACCTGCCGAAATTGCTTCCAGTAAAAATACAGGAACGCAACGACGCCGATGATCATGGCGCTGAATTCGCCGATGAAATTCGCCGAATGGAGATTTTTCATGGAGCGCGCGGAGATTGCGGCGAGCGAGGACGCGCCTGCTTTCGTGACATCCGTCTTCAGCAGCAGGGAATTGGGCAGCAGCCAGCCGCCATTGTGAATCCAGAGCAGGCCGAAGCCGAGCACCGGCGTCGCGGCGCCGAGGCCAAACGCTAGAGCGAGGGGCCAGCGCCGGCGCAGCGCCGACAAGGCGACGAGCGGCGCGACCAGAAACAGGCTCTCGTAGCGCGCGGCGACGGCGGCGGCCACCAGCAGGGCGATCCACGCCAAGGTCTTGAGGTCGCGCTCCTCCTCGGGATCGGCGAGCGCGCGGCATCCCGCAAGGCCCAGCAACAGGGCGCAAAAAGCGTGGAGGAGATGCTCCATGCCCAGCATGCTGACGCTTGGCAGCGCCGCCGCGCAGAAGATCACCGCGGCGAGCGCCAGCGCCGCAGCTTTTTGCCGGAACATCGCGACCAGCAGGAGGATCAAGGCGCAGCCCGCCAGCAGGTTGAGCGCGAGCGGCAAAGCGACGAACCAGGCGCGGGGGCTCGCCAGCCACGCGCCGGCGAGCAGGACGGTCCAGAGCGGCGAGGACGAGGCGGCGGCGGGGCTGGCTGGGCTGACACCCCAGACGCCTGTCGTCGCAAGCGTGCGCGCCGTCGCCGTGTGAATGTAAGTGTCGTCCATCGGGTAGAAAAAGGGCGGCCCGGCCAAATGGAACAGGACGAAAACCGAAACGAGATAGACGCCGATCAGGATCGAGGCGGTCGGAATTCGGGTGTTCAGGCGGTCGGGATTCTGCATTTCGCGAATGCTCTCTGGCCGACAGCCGCTTTTTGTCGCGGGTCGTCGCGTCCGGCTTCAGGCTGGGCCTCGTCGGTTGATAGCGCGACAATCATTACCATCGGTCTAAGCCGCCGTTTGCTTTCGTCGGAACTCGCTTTCGTCGGCGGCTTACAGCACCTTGCCGGGATTGAGAGTGTGGTGGGGGTCCAGCGCGGTCTTGAAGCGGCGCATGACGTCCATCGCCACGGAATCCTTGACCGTCGGCAGCAGGTCGCGCTTGAGCACGCCGATGCCATGCTCGGCCGAGATCGAGCCGTGCATCCGCGTGACGACGGCGTGGACGGCCTCGTTCAGCTCTTCCCAGCGCGCCAGATAGGATTCCTTGTCGGCGCCGAGCGGCTGGCTGACGTTGAAGTGGATATTGCCGTCGCCCATATGGCCGAACGGCACGGGCCGTGCGCCGGGAATCGTGGCCTCGACCACCGGAATGGCCGCGGCGAGGAAGTCCGGCACCTGCGCCACCGGCACGCAGACGTCGTGCTTGATCGAGCCGCCCTCGAATTTCTGCATCTCGGACAGATTTTCGCGCAGGGCCCAAAAAGCCTTGCGCTGGTCGAGCGAGGCCGCCACCGCGGCGTCCTCGACGATCTCCTTCTCGAAGGCGGCTTCCAGGAGCGCCATCATGGTGTCGTTGAGGCCGCTTTCGGATTGCGAGGCGAGTTCGAGCAGCACATACCAGTCATGCGCGCTTTCGAGCGGCTCGCGCGCGCCAGCGGAATGCTTGACGACGATCTCGACGCCAAGACGCGACATGAATTCGAAGGTTTTCAGGTCAGGCCCGGCCATGCTCTGCGCCAGCATGAGCAGGGCGAGGCATTTTTCAGGGCTGGCGAGGCCGATCAGGGCGGTCTCGACCGCGCGCGGGCGCGGGTAGAGCTTGACCACCGCCGCCGTGATGATCCCGAGCGTGCCTTCCGAGCCCATGAAGACGTGTTTGAGGTCGTAGCCGGTATTGTCCTTGCGCAGCTTGGACAAATTGCCGAGCACCGATCCATCGGCCAGCACGACTTCAAGGCCGGTGACGAGGTCGCGGGCGTTGCCATAGGCCAGCACGGCGGTGCCGCCGGCGTTGGATGCGAGATTGCCGCCGATGGTGCAGGAGCCTTCCGAGGCTAGCGACAGTGGGAACAGGCGATCGACGCTTTCGGCGGCTTCCTGCACCTTTTGCAAGGTGACGCCGGCCTCGACGACCATGGTGTTGGATTCCGGGTCGATCTCGCGAATCGTGTCGAGCCGTCCGAGCGAGAGCAGGATTTCCCGGCCGGTCTGGTCCGGAGTCTGGCCGCCGACGAGGCCGGTGTTGCCGCCCTGCGGCACGATCTTCAGGCCGTGCTGGTCGGCGAAGGCGCAGATGGCGGCGACTTCCGCCGCCGAGCCGGGGCGCACGACGCAAGCCGCCTTGCCATGCCACAGGTCGCGCGGCTCGCTCAGGTAGCCGGCCATGTCCTGCGCCGTGGTCAGCACGTATTTCTCGCCGACGATCTTCGCCAGTTGCGCCGCGGTCTCCGCGGGGGAAAGCTCGGTCATTTCAGTCCGTCTCTGTTGAAGCGCCACTGCTTTGCCCCAGACGGCGCGCCGCTGCAAGCCTTTAGCCGAGCAGGCGCCGTTTGCGCGCGGATTTGGCCGCGGCCTTCCGGAACGTTCCGACCAGTTCGACATGGGGCGAATAGAGGAACTGGTCAACCGGCGTGACGCTGGTCAGCTCATAGCCGCCGGCGATCAGCAGATTGGCGTCGCGGGCGAAAGTCTGGGCGTTGCAGGAGACGCCAACAACGCAAGGCACGGCGCTCATCGCGAGTTCGCGCGCCTGCTTTTCCGCGCCGGCGCGCGGCGGGTCGAACACGACGGCGTCGAACCGTGCGAGTTCGTCCTTCAGCAACGGGCGGGCGAACAGGTCGCGCGCCTCGCCTGAGATGGGTCGAAGGCCGCTCGCCGCGCGTCCGCCGCGCAGCCCGGCGGCGAGCGCCCCGGCGTCGCTCTCGACGCAGTAAACCTCGGCCTTTTCGGCCAGCCGCAAGGCGAAGGTGCCGATGCCGCAATAAAGATCGGCGGCTTTTTTCGCGTCGCCGACCGCATCGATGACAAGCTGGGCCAGAATCTCTTCGCCCGCCGCCGTCGCCTGGAGGAAGGCGCCGGGCGGCGGCGTCACGCGGGCGCGGCCGATGGCGATGTCCGGCGCGCGGCGCTCGACCAGCGGGATGCCGTGATTGGCGATGCGGGCGAGATCGAGGCTGGCCGCTGTCGCGATCAGCGCCTGCTGCGCTTCGAAATCCAGCTTGCCGCAGCCGTGAATGTCGAGGTCGAGACCGTTCAGGCTGGCGGTGACGACAATGTCGAGCGGCTTTTCGAGCGGGCTGAGACTTTCCGCGATTTTCTTCGCGGCGTTCAGGGCGCCGGACAGTTCCGGCGCGAGGATCGGGCAGGAGTCGAGTTCATAGATGCGGTGGCTGCGCGCCTCCATGAAGCCGACATGGGGCTGGCCGCGCTGGTCGTTGCGGGAGTGGAAGGTCGCGCGGCGCCGGCCGGCGCCCCAGGCGGCGATGAGCGGCGCGACCTCCGCCGTCACGCCCGCATTGCGCAGGGCGTCGGCGACCAGCCCGCGCTTCCAGTCCTGATAGGCAGGGGCGCTAAGCGTCTGCACGGCGCAGCCGCCGCACCGGGTGAAATGCGGGCAGGGGCCGGGACGCGGTCCGGCGACGGCGCCAGCACCTCGACCAGCTTGCCGCGGTCGCCATCGACCTCGGCGAGGATCTTTTCGCCCGGCAGCGCGAACGGCGTGAAGATCAGGCCCTCCCGCCCCCGGCTGACGCCTTCGCCGCGCGCCCCGAGGCGGTCGATGTCGAGATGGGCGTTGAGGTCGATCATGGCCGTCGGGCTCCGAGCAGGAATTCGCGATTGCCGTCGCCGCCCTCGATCGGCGAGGGGATCAGGCCGAGACTGCGCCAGCCGAGATGTTCGACCAGCGATTGAATTTTTTCGCAAGCGCGGCCTTGCGCCTGCGCATCGCGGACAATGCCTTTTTTGACGAAATCCGGTCCGACCTCGAATTGCGGCTTGATGAGCAGCGCCGCTTCGGCTTCCGGCGCGGCGAGCGCCAGAACCGCCGGCAGGATCAGCGACAGCGAAATGAAACTGACGTCGCAGACTACGAGTTGCGGCGGCGCCGGCAGATCGGCGGCGACGAGCGTCCGGGCGTCCCGCTTTTCCAACGATTTTACGCGGGAGTTCCCGGCAATGACGGGGTGAAGCTGGCCGTGGCCGACGTCGACACAGGTCACATGGGCTGCGCCGCGCGTCAGCAGGACATGGGCGAAGCCGCCGGTCGAGGCGCCGATGTCGAGGGCCTGTTTTCCGGCAGGATCGATGGCGAAGTCGTCGAGCGCCGCCGCGAGCTTGACGCCGCCGCGCGAAACCCACGGATAGGGCGCGCTGGCGGTCAGTTGCGCGGACAAGGCCACCGGCTCGGACGGCTTGGCGACGACGCGACCGTCGAGAGTGACCAGCCCTGCCAAGATCGCCTCGCGGGCCTTGGCGCGACTGGCGAACAAGCCGCGCTCCACGAGGGCGATATCGGCGCGCCTGGTCGCGGTCACGCCGTCTTGAACGTCGCCGCGGGCTTGCCGAGCGCCTGGAAGACCTTGTCGACGATGCCCTTGGCGTCGAGTCCGGCCTTGGCATACATCACGTCGGGCTTGTCCTGGTCCAGGAAGACGTCGGGCAGGACCAGGGAGCGGAAGCTGCAGGCCGCGGTCCAGCAGGCCGCCCTCGGCCAGTTGCTGCGCGACGAAGGAGCCGAAGCCGCCGATCGAGCCTTCCTCGACGGTGATCAGCGCCTCGTGATCGCTGGCGAGCTGGCGAGATCAGCTCCACATCCAGCGGCTTGGCGAAGCGGGCGTCGGCGACGGTCGCCGAAATGCCCTGCGCGGCCAGCATGTCCGCCGCCTTCGAGGGCTTCGGCGAGCCGGGTGCCGAGCGAGAGGATGGCGACCTTGTCGCCCTCGCGGACGATGCGGCCCTTGCCGATTTCGAGCGGCTTGCCCTCTTGCGGCAGATCGCACGCCGACGCCGTCGCCGCGCGGATAGCGGAAGGCGATCGGTCCCGTCGTCGATAGGCCGCGGCGGTCGCGACCATGTGGACCAGCTCGGCCTCGTCGGCGGCGGCCATCACCACCATGCCGGGCAGGCATGCCGAGGATAGCCGATGTCGAACGAGCCGGCATGGGTCGGCGCCGTCGGCGCCGACCAGGCCGGCGCGGTCGATCGCGAAGCGCACCGGCAGGTTCTGGATCGCGACGTCATGCACCACCTGGTCGTAGCCGCGCTGCAGGAAGGTCGAATAGATGGCGCAGAACGGCTTCTAGCCCTCGGCGGCGAGGCCGGCGCGAAGGTCACCGCGTGCTGCTCGGCGATGCCGACGTCGAAGGTGCGGTTGGGGAACGCCTGCTGCGAACAGGTCGAGGCCGGTGCCCGACGGCATGGCGGCGGTGATGGCGACGATCTTGTCGTCCTTGCCCGCTTCCTTGACAGGCTCTCGCCGAACACCTTGGTGTAGGAGGGCGCGTTGGCCTTGGGCTTGACCTGGGCGCCGGTCACCACGTCGAACTTGTTGACGCCGTGATACTTGTCCTCGGCGGCCTCGGCGGGCGGGTAGCCCTTGCCCTTTTGCGTCACGACATGGATCAGTACCGGGCCGCCGACATCGGCGTCGCGGACGTTCTTCAGCACGGGCAGCAGATGGTCGAGGTTATGGCCGTCGATCGGGCCGACGTAATAGAAGCCGAGCTCCTCGAACAGGGTGCCGCCGGTGACATAGGTCCGGGCGTGCTCGACGGCGCGGGTGATGGCGGTTTCCACGGTCTTGGGCAGGCGGCGGGCGATGGTCTTGCCGGCGTCGCGCAGCTTCAGATAGGTGCGGCCCGAGGACAAGCCGGGCCAGATAGGCCGACATCGCGCCGACCGGCGGCGCGATCGACATGTCGTTGTCGTTGAGAATGACGATGAGGCGCGAATGCGAGGCGCCGGCGTTGTTCATCGCCTCATAGGCCATGCCGGCCGACATCGAGCCGTCGCCGATCACCGCGATGACACTGTTGTCGCCGCCCGAAAGGGTTCGCGCCACCGCCATGCCGAGGCCGGCGGAAATCGAGGTCGAGGAATGGGCGGCGCCGAAAGGGTCGTATTCGCTTTCCGAGCGCTTGGTGAAGCCGGACAGCCCGCCGGGCTGGCGCAGCGTCTTGATGCGGTCGCGTCGCCCGGTCAATATCTTGTGGGGATAGGCCTGGTGGCCGACGTCCCAGATGACCCTGTCTTTCGGCGTATTAAAGACATAATGGAGCGCGACAGTCAGCTCGACAACGCCGAGACTCGAGCCGAGATGGCCGCCGGTGACCGAGACGGCATCGATCGTCGCACGGCGCAAGTCTTCCGCCACCGCGCGCAATTCGCTCTCCGGCAATTGGCGCAGGTCGGCGGGGAATTTGACACGGTCGAGAACGGGGGTCGTCGAATTATTATTCACTGTACGCTCGATCAACATTCGCCCCCTTTGGGAACAGCGCCAAAGGGTGCTTTACACGTTGCGGCTCCGAGGGGCAATCGCGGGGAAGAATTTTGTCTCCGCGCCGTTAATCCATTCGAAAGCTTGGCAATAGGTCGCCGAAGGCTCTCTTGACGCCGGATGGCGTGGCGGCTTTGATCGCATCCTGACGCCAAAGCCGCTGCATCGGGCCGAGGCGCGCTCGATGGCAGGACGCGACAATGAGCACCAATCCGCAGGAAATGGACCCCGTCACAGCCTAGGCGGCGCAATCGAGCGTTTGCGCTCGCGCTGGGGTTGGTTCGTGGCCTATGGGGCGATCTGCCTGGTTTTCGGCATCGCCGCGCTGGTCATGGCGGCCGCCTCGACGCTGGCGGTGGTGTTTTTCATCGCACTCATGCTGATCCTGGCCGGCGGCGTCGAAATCATCATCGGGTTCAACAGCCGTGACTGGCCGGCTTTCTTCCTGTGGGTGATCAGCGGCCTTTTTTATCTTGTTTTCGGGGCGTTCGCCGTTGCCCAGCCGGTCGTGGCCGCGGCGGCGCTGACGGTCGTGGTCGGAATTGGCTTCCTCATCGCCGGCATCGTCCGAATCTGGCTCGGCTACCAGCTTCCGGCAGGGCCGAAGGCCTATATCGTCCTCGCCGGCGTGGTCACCACGCTGCTGGGCGTGCTCATTCTCGCCGGTTGGCCGGGCAACACGCTTCTGATCCTCGGGACGCTGTTTGGCGTCGATATGGTGTTCTACGGCGCGGGCTGGATCGGCCTGGGGTTGAAATTGCGCGCCTGACGCTTGGTTTTGGCCCATCGGGATGATAAAGGCGGGCTCAGGAAACCTCATCTCCCGCATCTTCTGACAGTTGAAGTCAGGATCCGTTCTGACGGCGTAAAGATTCACCAATGGCGAAATGGGTCTACTCATT
>CAWETR010000013.1:0-249755 GCA_963811975.1 uncultured Alphaproteobacteria bacterium | reverse complement strand
TGCGCGACATTGCCGGCGGCGTCGAACAGGCCGAAGCCGTTGGGGCCGAAGCGTCCGACCGGCAGTGTCTTGCGCGGCGCCTGGGCCTTCGCGCCCCCGCCGTAGGACAGGCGCCAATCGTAATTGGCACGGTTGGGATCACTCGCCGAGCCGAACCAGAACGCCTCGTCGGCGCAGGACGCGGCGCGGCAGCCCCGGGCCGTATATTCCCATTCGGCCTCGCTCGGCAGCCGGTAGGTCTTTCCGGTCTTGTTGGAGAGCCACTCGACATAGGATTTGGCGTCGGACCACGATACGAAGATCGCGGGGCGGTCGCCCTGCCCCCAGCCCATGTCGGTCGGCCAATATTGCCCGCAGCCGCCCTCGGCGACGCAGGCCTGCCACTCCGAGAAGGTCACTGCGTCGCGCCCGATGGCGAAAGGATGCGCGAATGTGACGCGCTTCCTGGGCTCCTCGGTGAATTCGTGTCCCGATTCCGCGCTCGGCGATCCGATCGCCGCAGAACCCGCCGGCACGCTCACCATGACCGGACAGGTTGGGCAATCGCGGAACAATTGACCGCCCGTGCCGACCTCCGCGGCCGTCGGCGCGGCGTCCGCGACGACGAGCGGATGCGGGCCGCTGGCGCGACCGGCTGCGGCGCGGCGGCAGGCTGAGGCCGCCGGGGCGGCGGGAGGCGCTACCGGGGCTCGACCGGGGGCACAGCGGGCGGGGCCGCCGCGGGTTTTTCGGCGGGAGGCGGCGCAACGATTGCGGCCGGGGTGACCGCGACGATGGGTGACGGCGCCTGCGCGACGCCGGCGTTCTGGCCCGGCTTCAAGACGAAATAACCGATCCCACCGGCCAACGCCGCCAGAACCAGCGCGACGGCTATGAACGGCCCGCGCGAGGAGGACGCGGCGGGTGTGGCGGCTGTCTTGGCGGGCGGCTCGGTGGGCGGATGGTCGGTCAGCGCCGCGATCGTCTCGGGCGGCTTGCCGCCGTCCCGCTTTTCCTCTTTGGTCTTTTCCTCGTCCGGCTCCAGGCTGGCGAGTATCGCGCGCACCCGCTCGGCGAGCCCGTCGAGCGCGCCGTCCCAATCCTGGAACAGATCGATCCATTGCCGCGTCGCGATTTCATAGGCGAAGGCGCCGGACGGGGCGACATCCTCGGTGCGCGCCGGGATCACCACCAAGTTGCGCCGGCTGGCCAGCGACAATTCCTTGGCGATTTCCCGGGATTTGTTGGAATTGGCGGAAAACACCAGCACCATCACGCGCGCCTGCTCGATGGCGCGTACGATCGCCTCCTGGTAATTCTCGCCCGCGCCCACGTCGCGATTGGCGATCCAGCAAGGACAGCCGCGCTGCTCCAGCGCCACGCAGATCCGCCGCGCCGCGGTGGAATCGCGGGACGAATAGCTGATGAAAACGCGTCTCTCGCGCATGAAGGCTCGACCCTTGGGACGGTTCAGCGAGCGGGCAATGCAATTTTTGGAGTGTGGCGTTTCCCTCCAGCTCAGGCAAGAGGGAAGGCAGCGGTTGAGTTTGCATCAAAGGTGGGCTTAGCTTCGACGACCGCCCGCGCGCCCGGCGCTGGTCGCGATGTCCATTTCCGGCTCGATGCGAGAAGAATGAATATTCTGGCCCTGGTCACCCGCCTCGCGCTTCGCTTTTCAACCTATGTTGGCAAGAATTGCGGGTTGCTGCAGTTCTGCTTCGGCGCCCTGGCGCTGGTGCTCGGCCTGTGGGGCTGGTCGATCAAGGCGCCGGCGAAGGACTGGGCCGAGGTTCTCAACAATTGTTTCCGCACCCTGCAACTCATCACGCTGCACTTCCCGACCTCCTTCGAGACCGACGTGCCCTGGCAGTTGCAATGCGCCCGGCTGCTCGTGCCGCTGGTCGCGGTGTCGGCCACCTTTCACGTGCTGCTCGGCGGCGTGACCCGGCCCCTGCGGCTCGCCATGCTTCCGCACACGCAAAATCATGTCGCCGTGTTCGGCGACGCCCAGATGTCGGAGGCGGCGCTCGACAGTCTGGCGGCGGGCGCGCGGCAGGTCGTCGCGGTCGCGCCCCTGTACAAGACCGCGCGCCGCGAAACGCTGGAGGGGCTCGGCCTGACCGTGATTGAAGCCGATCTGACGCAGTCGGCGACGTTTCGGTCCATCAATCTGAGCGACGCGGCGGCGTTGTTCGTCGTGGGGCCGGACGATCTGGAGAACATCAACCTCGCCATGCTCGCCGTCCGGGCCGTCGGCGGCCGCGCGCCAGACCGGCCGCCGCTGGCGCTCGCCGTCGAGATCGACCGGGAGGATCTGGCGAACGAACTCGACGCCGCGCTCGACGGCGTCACCCGCCAGCACGGCGTGCGCTACCATCGCCTCTGCCCGGATCGCGACGGTCTGCGGATCGAACTGGCGCGTTATGCGCCGGCCTTCGTGAAGAGCGATCGCGCGGCGCCAGCCACGCCCTCGTGGTCGGCCTGAAGGGCGCTGGGAGCAGGCGCTCAGCCAGCTGATTGTCGCGTTGCAGGATCATCCGACCCAGCGCCCCGCGCTGACGCTGGTTCTGGCCGCCAAGGAGCGCGAGGCTCTGGCGCCGTGGCTGGAGGCCCATCCCGATCTCGACCTGATCGTGCGCATCGAGGTTCTCGACGCCGCCCCCGGGGGCCTGCCCTCTGACCAGGATTGCGAGGTCTGCGTCGAAGCCGACGGGGCGCCCGATCTGGTGGTGATCCTGCTGACGGCAGCGAGGCGATTTCGGCCGCTTTGGCGCTGCGGCGGCCGGCCCATCCGCTGCAGACCGCCGCGACGCCAATCCTCGTGCGCCAGAGCAAGGAGGACTTTTTGCTTGCGGCGCTGGCCGAAACCAGCGTCAGGAACCGCGACCACAGCCGCATGGCGCCCTTCAGCGGGCCGATCCGCGCGGAAACCGTCGCGCGCGTGCTCGACCGCAAGGGCGACGAAATCGCCATGGCGCTGCACGCCCGCTATCTCGACGTCGCCCAACAGACTTCGCCCGGATCGCCCGCGGCGGCCGCCGCCTGGGACGACCTGCCGGAAAATCTGCGCGAGGCCAACCGCGCCGCGGCGGACCACATCGCCATCCTGTTCGCCAGCCAGGGGCTGTCGCTCGGCGACGGCGACGCGATCAGGCGCGCGATGGGCGATCCAGCGCTTGTCGATCGCCTTGCGCGGATCGAGCATCGCCGATGGATGGCGGATCGCATCGAACATGGCTGGCGCTCTGGCGCAGCGCGGGACAATGCGCGCCTGATTCACCCGAGCATCAAGGATTTCGACGCGCTTTCGTCCGAGGAAAAGGAACTGGACCGCGCGGCCGTCCGCGCTTTGGCGGATATCGCGGCTGGAGCGAAATCGTGAAATCGGCTCTTGTCTGTATGGTCGTCGCGCTCGCGGCGCAACCGGCCTGGGCGGCCAGCAGTCCGCAGCCCCTGCGCCCGGCGCCCAACCTCGCCAAGGACGCGGAAGCGCTGCCGACGCTGGTCGGCGGCACAAGAGCGATCACGAAAATCAATCGCGCCCTAGCCGCCGCCAACGCCCGGCAACTGAAGGACATGAAGGATTGCCTGCGCGATGCGCCGGAGGAGGGCTTCTGGTGGGAGCAAGCCGCCGAGGCGACCCTGCTTGGAGCGCGCTACGTCAGCTTCTACCGGCACGGCAATTTTTCCTGCGGCGGCGCCCATCCCAATTTCATTATGGATGCGTTCGTTTTCGACCTCCGCACCGGCAAGCCAGTTGACTGGCGAAAGCTGCTTCCTCCTGAACTGATCGGCAAGCCAGGGCCCGAACTGGCTTCCCCGCAATTGACGGCGCTTTTCATCGCGGCGTCGGACAAGGATAGCGCGCCCGAATGCAAGGAGGAATTCGAGCACGTGAACCTGCGTTTTGAGCTGTGGCCCGACGCGAAAGCCAGGGGGCTGGCAATGCACACGTCGAGCCTCCAGCATAGTGTCGAAGGGGTCTGCGCGGGGCCGACGACGATCCCCCTTGCGACGCTGAAGACGCTCGGCGTCAACGCGGCGCTGCTCCGCGACATCGAGACGAGCCTTCCCGATTTTCGCGCGAATTGAGCTCTTTCCGCAGCCCACGCGTCGAGCGCGCCGGCGGCTGCGTCATCAGAACCGGAAACGGACGCCGACGGTCGGAGCGATGTTGTCGGCGTGCTGGAACCCGCTGGCGACGCCGCCGTAGACGTTCGACACCAGCACGCCGGCATAAACATTGACGCGCGGAACCGGCAGGTAATCAATTAGGAAAATAGAATAGCGGCCGCCGGCGCAACGGCCGCTGCTGGTCTGCGTGCCCGAGCCGGTGCAGACGCCGGGCGAGGCCAGAAAGTTGTTCTGGGTTTCCCAATAGACGCCCGAGGCGAGGTCGAGGTTCGTCCAGACAGCATAGCGCAGGCCGGTCCACGCCGTATTTTGAACACGCGGAACAGCGTAGGCGTTGGTGGTGACGGCGCTCGGCGGAACGACGATCCCCTGCGCGATGGTGGGCAGGCCGTCGGGGAAGTTGACGGCGCTCGGATTGGTGGATTTGGCGTAGATATAGCCCAGATAAAACTTGAACTTTTCCCACTGGTAGCGCGCGAGCAGTTCGACGCCGGCCGTATTCTGCAAGGTCGCGCGCACGATCGAGTTCGGGTCGTAGCCGGCCGGCAGGTCGCGCCGGAATAGCTCGAATAGGTCGTGGCGTTCTGGGCGTAATTTCCGATGGCGTCGAATGAGAACTTGCCGAGATCGAAGCCGACCTGCCCCTGATATTGCGCGGTCGCCGCATTGCTCTGGTCGTAGCCGCCGACCTGCGCCTGGGCCGCCACGCGGAAGCCCTGGTAGGTCAGGCGATAGGTCAAAGCGGTGTTGATGCGCGACGTCGGGCTGGCCCCGAACGTGGCGTAGGCCGCGGAAAAGCCGATCTGCGAAAAGGCGACCGACGCCACCGGATCATAGGCGCCGAGCGCCGATTGCGACAGCAGGACGGTGCGGCCGAAGGTCAGTGTGCCGTAGGTCGGATTGCTGATGCCGAAAAAGCCCTGCCCGTTGTCCAACTGGCCGGCGCGGCCGAATCGAACATCGTCGTCTGGTAGGCGGTCTTGCTCTGGTTGTTGTTGGCCTGGGACTGCGGGCCGTTGATCAGCCGGAACGAATAGGGATTGAAGCCGGCTTCGACGGCGCCGACGACTTCCCAGCCCCCGAACACCTTCTGCGCCAGCCTTTGCCGATGGTCGAGGTGCTGAGACCGTTCGGCGACCACAGCCAATGCGTATTGCCGCTTTTCGCTGGATGGCGTAATTGGGCTTGTCGGCGGAGGCGCCGACCGGAGCGCCCCACTGCTCGTAGCCGGCGGCGCCGTCGAGCGTGCCGTAAAGCGCCGGGGCCGTGACCCTCGGGCAGTCCGGATCGTCGAGTTCAGGTAATCCAGAATCGCTGAAGCAGGACAGCGGCGACGGCGTGGCATGCGGGGCCTTGGTCGATGCGAGCTCGGCCGCGGGCGCCGAGCCCGCCAGCACGGAGGCAAAAGCGAAAACCCCGCCCATCGAGCCATGCGCCCCCCTGTGCTTCTGGCGCGCCAGGCCGGTGAAACGCCGACGCTTCCCGATCAGCTATGCCGATGCCCATATGTTACGTTTACATTTCATCGAAAATTTACGCGGTGGCTATCTGAGCCAATATTAAGCAGACTGCGCCATTCTCGCCAGTCGGCGTGGCCGAAGCTCGTCGCCGCGACCGGTCACTCCATACACCCAGTTGTTTATGTTACATCAATTTGTCGTTACAGCCGCCCAACTCTGCGGCGTTGAAGGGTCACGTGACCGTTGAACCAGAAACCATTTCCAGAAAGACTGTGGCGCAGAAACAACATGGGGAAGCCCACCCTGGCTCAGCCTGAACGGTTGTTCCCGGAGGGGCTGGCGCTCGCGACAGGCTCGCTCGGCTCCGCCCCGCCCTGACG
Organism: uncultured Alphaproteobacteria bacterium; assembly: GCA_963811975.1. Classification (GTDB taxonomy): domain Bacteria; phylum Pseudomonadota; class Alphaproteobacteria; order Rhizobiales; family Beijerinckiaceae; genus Rhodoblastus. The sequence continues at coordinate 243,802 of CAWETR010000013.1, read as the reverse complement.
GCGCAGTCTCAGCCCACTGAATGCGGCCTCCGGGTCATCGATCGCCCAGGCGATCGGCGTCAGCTTTGGCGCGGGCCCAGCATCTGCTTGATTGCGGTCTCCACATGGCGCCAAGTCCTGGCGTCTTCGGCCTTGCCGCTTTCCTCACAGGATCGCGCCTTTTGAGCGGCCTCTGCGGCGGCCTTCGCCCCGCGGGCGTTGAACAGGCGGCGCGCGTAATCATGGATCTCGACTTCCTGCATGGTGAACCTCGCTCAAGGTTTGCGTTCCGGCAAAGATGTCAGCCCCCGTTCCCAAGAACGATTGCCCGCCTTGCAGGTTCAGTCACGATTTCGAGGCTCGATGTTGCAATCTCGATGTTGCAACGCCATCGGCTGCCTCACGGCCTGCGACACGGCCGCCGCGAGGCTGGCGCCGAAAATCGCATTCATCGCCGGTTCACCCGCGGTGCAACAGTCTCGGATTGCGAAATACGGTGCAGACCGCGGCTCAACCGAACGGAGGCAACCTTGAAATTCATTCGCGCGATTAAGGAAACTTGGGCGCCGGTTCTTTTTCTCGGGGCGCTCATCGGATTTGTCGGACTTGGCATCAGTCATGTCGACGCCAAGGTCAGGGCCGAGGAAGTCAGGGCGATGGAAGACGCCGCCTCAACGTGTTCTTCCAAACTGCAAATCGATGAATACACCTCGGAGGAATGCTCCCAACCGACTGCGGAGCGATTGGATCGCATTGAATACGGGTCATTGCGCAGCCTCTTCCGCTAAACCGGCCCCTTCCGGATGTCAGATCGGCTCAAGGCGCCCGCGTCAGAAGCCATGGGGCCTCGTCGGCCGTTGCCGGACCAAGCGTCCTCGGAGACGCCGTCGGCCGCGCAGCCCGCAAAAGACGACGATCAATAAGGTGGAATTGGAGCGGGTGAAGGGAATCGAACCCTCGTATTCAGCTTGGAAGGCTGCTGCTCTACCATTGAGCTACACCCGCGCGATGCCGTTATGCCAACAGGCGCGGCGCTTGGCAAGCCGTCGCGACGCAGGGCGCGCGGCGAGTTTGCCTTCGTCCTCGAGCAGATTTTAGCGGCGCGACGCTAGGCGTCCACCGCTTCCGTCCCCAGAAAGCCGCCGCTCTGCCGCCGCCACAATTGCGCGTAGAGGCCGTTGCGGGCCAGCAGCTCGTCGTGGCCGCCGTCCTCGACGATGCGGCCGCGGTCGACCACGATCAGGCGGTCCATATGGGCGATCGTCGACAGGCGGTGGGCGATGGCGATGGTGGTGCGCCCGTCCATCAATTGCGTCATTTCCTCCTGGATCGCCGCCTCGACCTCGCTGTCCAGCGCGCTGGTCGCCTCGTCCAGCACGAGGATCGGCGCGTCCTCGAGAATCACCCGGGCGATGGCGATGCGCTGGCGCTGGCCGCCGGAAAGCTTGACGCCCCGTTCGCCGACCTGCGCCCCGTAGCCGGGGCGGCCGTCCTTGTCGCGCAGGTCCATGATGAAGTCGTGGGCGTGGGCGCGCTTCGCGGCGTCGATCATTTCCGCGTCGCTCGCCTCCGGCCGTCCATAGCGGATGTTTTCGGCGATGGTGCGGTGAAGCAGCGTATTGTCCTGCGTCACCACCGCGATATGGCGGCGAAGGCTCTGCTGGGTGACCCGCGCAATGTCCTGGCCGTCGATGAGAATCTGGCCGGATTCCAGATCGTAGAAGCGCAGCAGCAGGCTGACGAGGGTGCTCTTGCCCGCGCCGCTGCGCCCGATCAGGCCAACCTTCTGCCCCGGCGGAATGGTCAGGCTGAGCCGCTCGATCACCCCCTCGTCGCCCGTCCTGCGGCGGCGGCCGTAATGGAAGCCGATGGCGCGGAATTCGACCTTGCCGTGCTCGCACCTTCAGCGGGCGGGCGCCGGGCGCATCCACCACCGAATAGGGCTGCGCGATCGTCTCCATGCATTCCTCGACGCGCGCCAGCGTCTCGAACACATTGGTGACCTCGTTGCGGATCCAGCCCGACATGTTGACCATCTGCCAGGTCATCGGGATCACCATGATCGCCACCCCGGAGGTAATCCGCCCCGCCTGCCATTGCGCCAGCGCCAGCGCCGGCGCGGCCAGCAGCAGCGCGACGTTCATCGCGGTATGGGTCGCGCCCATCAGCCAGATCTTGTGCAGGGCAGCGCTGAAACTGCCGGTGTGCCGGCGGAGTTCGGCTGAGGTTGGAGGCCGTCTCGTCCGCCTCGCGCCCGAACAGCTTGACGAGGCCGATATTGACGAAAACGTCGTTCACATGGCCGACGAGTTCGGTGTGGTGGCGCGCATGGGCGAGCTGGAGCGCGCGGACGCGCGGCAGGAAATAGACCAGCGAGGCGATGAAGGCCGCCAGCCAGACAAGCGTCGGCGCCGCCAGCCAGAAGTCGAAACGCATCATGGTCGCGGTCGAGGCGAAGACGAAAAAGCCGCAATACCAGATGGCGCTGATCGCGCTGCGCAGCGGGTCGCGCAAGGCCGCGCCGCCGTCCACCACCTTGTTGGCCAGCCGCCCGGCGAAATCATTGGTGAAATAGGCCATGCTGTGGCCGAGCGTGTAGCGCGCGAGCTGGTAGCGGATCAGGTTGTTGAACCGCGCCGTGTAATAATGGTCGTAGATGTACCAGAGCAGCGCCATGCCGACGCCCCACCCGATCAGGATCGGCGCGGCAGTGCGCCACAGCCACGGGTGGCTCAGCACGTCGCGCGTCTGGGCGGAGCCGTTGATGTCGTTGACCAGCCACCCGATCATCACCGGGATCATGGTCGAGCCGGCGGCCACGCACGCCTCCAGCACGAGAAGAATGACCAGCAGCCCTTTGATCTGACGCACGAAATGCCAGACGAAAGGCCACAGCCGGGGGGGCGGCGGCCCATCCGGCGATCCCTCGATGGTGATGATTTCGAATGCCATGGCCTATCCCTGGTCGAGGCGCGCGCCGCTCCAGGCGCTCTGTTGGAACGACGCTCTTATCGGACAGGTCCGCCGCTGACGGAACCCCCGCGCTCCGAACGCCCTGTTTTTTGCAGGACACGACGGCGAAAAAATGGGTTAGGCTGAGCGGATAAGGCGCAAAGACGCCATCGATAAAATGGGGAAACGACCGATGCCCAACCATCCTGCATTGCCCTATCTGCGTTCCGCGGAGAAGGGAAAGATCGTCAGCGCCCAGGAAGCGGTGCGCCTCGTGCGTCATGGCGACACCATCGCCACCGGCGGCTTCGTCGGCATCGGCTTCGCCGAGGAAATCGCGATCGCGCTCGAAGAGCATTTTCTCTCCTGCGAGGACGAGACCCCCTATTCGGCGGGCCGGCTCGGCGAGCTGACCCTGGTCTATGCGGCGGGACAGGGCGACGGCAAATCCAAGGGACTCAACCATTTCGCCCATGAGGGCCTGCTCAAGCGCGTCATCGGCGGCCATTGGGGTCTCGCGCCGAAGCTGCAGGAACTGGCCATCGGCAACCGGATCGAGGCCTACAACCTGCCGCAGGGCGTCATCACCCACCTGTTCCGCGACATCGCCGCCCATCGGCCCGGCCCATATCACGCGGGTCGGCATGGGCACTTTCGTCGATCCGCTCAACGGCGGCGGCAAGCTCAACGCCCGCACCACCGAAGACATCGTCGAGCGCATCGCCATCGGCGGCGAGGAGTTCCTGCTCTACAAGACCTTCCCGATCCATGTCGGCATCATCCGCGCCACCACCGGCGACGCCGACGGCAACCTGACCATGGAAAAGGAGGCGCTGACCCTCGAAGCGCTCGCCATCGCGATGGCGGCCCATAATTCCAGCGGCATCGTCATCGCCCAGGTCGAGCGCGTGGCCGAAAGCGGCAGCCTCAATCCGCGGCAGGTCAAGGTGCCCGGCGTGCTGGTCGATTGCGTCGTCGTCGCCAAGCCGGAAAACCATTGGCAGACCTTCGGCACCCAATACAGCCCCGCCTTCAGCAGCGAGATCCGCGTGCGCGCTGGCGCCCTGCCCCCGATGGGGATGAGCGAGCGCAAGATCATCGCGCGCCGCGCCGCCTTCGAGCTGAAGGCCAACAGCGTGGTCAACCTCGGCATCGGCATGCCCGAAGGCATCGCCGCCGTCGCCAATGAGGAAAAGATCATCGATCTGATCACGCTGACCGCCGAACCGGGCGTGATCGGCGGCATCCCGGCCAGCGGCATCGATTTTGGCTGCGCCACCAACACCCAGGCGGTGATCGACCAGCCCTATCAATTCGATTTCTACGACGGCGGCGGATTGGACGCCGCTTTCCTCGGCCTCGCTCAGGTCGACGTCCACGGCAACCTCAACGTCAGCAAGTTCGGGCCGAAGCTTGCCGGCGCCGGCGGCTTCATCAACATCAGCCAGAATGCGAAAAGCGTCGTCTTTGTCGGCACGTTCGGCGCCGGCAAGCAGCAGGTCGAGGCGCGCGACGGCAAGCTCGCGATCATCGTCGAAGCGCGGGCGCGCAAATTCGTCAACGCGGTCGAACATGTCACCTTCAGCGGGCCGGTCGCGGCCCGGACCGGGCGGAGCGTGCTTTACGTCACCGAGCGCTGCGTCTTCGCCTTGCGGCCGGACGGGCTGGAGCTGACGGAAGTCGCGCCGGGCGTCGATATCGAGCGCGACATCCTCGCCCACATGGACTTCAAGCCCCTGATCCCGCGCGACCCGATCCTGATGGATGCGCGAATCTTCGGGAACGAGCCGATGGACCTGCGGTCGCGGCTGCTCGACCGCCCGCTCACGGATCGGCTGGCGCTCGATGCGGACAAGGACCTGTTCTTCGTCGATCTCGAACATTACTCCTTGCGCAGCCAGAAGGACATCGACGACATCCGGAAAACGGTCGAATCCAAGCTCGGGCCGCTCGGGCGCAGCGTCTACGCCATCGTCAATTACGACAATTTCTCGATCCTGCCGGAACTGCTGGACTCCTATTCGGCCATGGTCCGCGGTCTGATGGACCAGTATTATTCCGGCGTCTCGCGCTACACGACCAGCGGCTTCCTGCGCATGAAACTGGGCGAGGCGCTGGAAAACCGGGGCGTCGCGCCGCATATTTTCGAAAGCGCCAAGGAAGCGCACGAGGACCTGATGCATCTCGAAAACGGACTGCCATAAGGTCTGGAACAACTCGCCGGAGCCCCTATGGATCGCACGATGCAGGCCCTCGCTTTGGTCGCCCTGCTGCTTTATATCGCCCCCGCCGCCCTCGGGGGCCGCCTGACCGAGGGCCAGCGCACCTGGCTCTGGCGCGCCGCCTTCGGCGCGCTGGCGGTCGGCGCTGCGATCGCGATCGTCGAGACGATCCGCTGGTTCATGGCCTGAAGAAGGCGCCGCGAAGCTTGGCTGTTTTGCTGCGCTGCACAAAATTATTGCAGCGCACCTGAAGCTCCATTAGGATGCGCCCGCGATGTGAAGCGCGATAAATCGCGCCGCTTCGCAACCGGACTTTTCCCAAACAATCGTCCAATTTTCCCGATAATCGTCCAAGTGGAGCCAAACATGTCGAACGAGACCAAGATCCCCGCCGAACTTTTCCAGCTTTCCGGCGAGAACGTCCGCAAGGCCGCCGAAAAGGGCCTGACCCAGACGCGCGAGGCTTTCGACAAGTTCAATGCGACCGCCAAGGACGCCGCCAGCTCGCTGGAATCCAGCGTCGGCATCGTCGCCAAGGGCCTGTCGGAATTCAACGCCAAGGCGTTCGAATCCATCCAGTCCAACGCCTATCTGACGCTCGACTTCCTGTCCTCCCTCGCCAGCGTGAAGAGCCCGACCGAAGCGGTTTCGCTGCAGGCGGCCCATACCGAGAAGCAGATCAAGGCCCTGACCGACCAGGCCAAGGACCTGTCCGAACTGGCGCAGAAGATCGCCAAGGAATCCGTCGAGCCGCTCAAGGGCCAGTTCGACAAGGCCGTGAAAGCCGTCAAGGTCGCCTGATTTCAATCGATTCCGCCGGCCCTGCGCCGGCGGACCCGCCCCCGCCGCGTCTTTCGCGCCGCGGGGGCTTTTCCGGCGCTTTGATTGACAGGCTGCGGACCACCGGGACAAGACGATGGATCGTTTCGCCGACTTCATCCTGACGCCGATCGCCCTGTTCTCCGGGCGCTCGCTGGCTGTCGGGATCGCCCTGAGCATCCTCGGCGCGGCGCTGCTGCTGTGGCTGCTGACGCTGGTTCCCGCCGAGCGCCGTTTTCTCGGCCCCCTGCGCCAGATCGCCCGCGCGCTGCGCGCCCTGCGCGGCAAGGAGATCGCGCCGGAAGCCGCCTTCGCCGAAGCCGACTCGCTGTTTGCGGCGACCGAGCTCGCCCCGGCCTGGCGGCGCTACCGGTCGGGAATCGAATTCGAGCATGGCCAGGCGCTGAGCTATTCCGACCCGGCGGATTTCTTCGCCCTCGTCCACCTGCCCGGCCATTCCTATCCGAAATGGTCCTCGACGCTCGCCGGCATCTTCCTCACCATCGGGTTGTTCTTCACCTTCGTCGGACTGTCCGCCGCGCTGCTGCAACTGGGCGGCGACGGCCATGATTTGCTCTCGCCCGAGCAGCTGAAACGCGCCGTCGAAGGCATTCTCGCCGTCAGTTCGGTGAAATTCATCACCTCGATCGCCGGCATCCTCGCCTATATCTTCTGGAGCGTGGTGGCGCGCCAGCAATCCGGCGCCCAGACGCTGGCCGAGGAAGACCTGCTAGCGGGAAATCCGCGCGCTCTCGACCTATGTCGCGCCGGAAATGATTCTCCGCCGGCAGTTGCGGCTGGCCGAGTCGCAGAACGCGCAGTTCGGCGCGCTCGCCGACAACCTGTCCGCGCGGCTCGACGCCGCCTTCTCGAAAATGTCACAGACGCTGTCGGACGGCGCGGCCTCGGCCTTCACGCCGCTGCGCGACGAGATCGCCGCCATGAGCGCGCGCGTCGGCGAGGCCAACGCCGGGGTGGCGGAAAGCGCGGGCGCGACCTTCGGCGCCTTGTGGCAGGACGGGATCGGCCGTCATCTCGACTCCTTCGGCGCGCAAATGGGGGCCCTGCTCGGCGCGCTCGACTCCATGCCGCGCAAATTCGCCGAGGTCGAACGCGGCTTCGGCGGCGAGATCGGCCGCGGCGCCGACGAACTGACCCAGTCGGCGGGGCGCATGGCCACGCTGATGGAGCAGAGCCAGGACCGCATGGCGGCGACGCTGGCGGCCTTCGAACTGAAAATCGCCGGCCTGCCCGCCGCCTTCGCCGCGACCTCCGAACAGGGCGCCCGCGACATGAGCGCCGCCTTGCGCCAGACGCTCGACAGCGTCCATCGGTCGGCGGAAGAGAGCAGCCGCGCCCATGCCGAGACCATGTCGGCTCGCATCGAGAGCGTCGCTGCGGCCTTGGCCTCGGCCGCTTCCGCCCTGACCAAAGCCGGCGCGGATTCGCGCGCGCAAATGACCGAAGGCGTCCGCATCGTCTCGGCCTCGGGCGAGGAATCCGCCGCCCGCCTGACCCGCATGGTCGAGGCCTTCGCTGCAGCCGTCGGCCGCCTGTCCACGCGGTTGGACCAGACCGAACATGCGCTCGGCGCCCATAACGAGCGGCTCGACAAATCCGGCGAGATCGTCTCGGGCGCCTCCAGCAACCTCGCCCACGCCGCCGGCGCGATGGAAGGCGCCGCCGCGCCGCTGACCGAAGCCACCCACACCTTCCGCGAAGCCATGGTCGGCCTCGGCGAAGCCGCCCGCCGCATCGAGGTCATTTCCGCCTCGGGCGACCAGATCGCCAGCCATATTGCCGCCTATGGCGCGCAGATGAAGTCATTCCCTCGCGTCGTTCGAATCCGTTTCCGATGCGGTCAAGGCGACCCAGGCCGGCTTCGGCGACGAGATCGGACGCGGCGCCGGCGAACTCTCGCAATCGGCCTCGCGGATGGCCCAGCAAATGGAGCAGGCGCAGGATCGCCTCGCCGCGACGCTCGCTGCTTTCGAAGGCAAGATCGCCGGCATCGCGCCGGCCATCGCCTCGGCCGCCGAGCAAAGCACGCGCGAAGCCGGCGCCGCCATGCTCGCCTCGCTCGACAGCGCCGCGCAGGTGACCGAACAGGCGAGCCGCACCAACAGCGAACAGATTTCCGCGCGCATCGAAAGCGTCGCCGCCGCGCTCGCCGCCGCGGCCTCCGCCTTGGCCCAGGCGGGCGTCGAATCCCGCGCGCAAATGGCCGAGGGCGTGCAGGCGATCAGCGCCTCGGGCGAGGATTCCGCCGCGCGCCTGACGCGCATGGTCGAGGCCTTCTCCTCCGCCGTCAGCCGGCTGTCGACGCGCCTCGACCAGACCGAACAGGCGCTCGGCGCCCATAACGAACGCCTCGACAAGGCAGGCGAAATCGTCTCCGGCGCCTCCAACAATCTGGCGCTGGCGGCGGGCGCGATGGAAGGCGCCGCCGCCCCGCTCACCACCGCGACGCTCACCTTCCGCGACGCCATGGCGCGTTTCGGCGAGGCCGCCGCGCGGATCGAGCAGATTTCCGCGTCGGGCGACGGCATCGCGGGCCATATCGCCGCGTTCGGCGCGCAGATGAGCCATTCGCTCGCCGCCTTCGACTCGCTTCCCGACAAGATCAAGGCGACCGAAAGCGGCTTCGGCGACGAGATCGGCCGCTCGGCGTCCGCCCTGACGGAAGCCGCGCAGAAAATGAGCGCCGGTTTCGAACGGGGACAATCCTCGCTCGCCGCGACCTTGGCCTCGTTCGAGGCGAAAATCCTCGCCATGCCCGGCGCTTTGGCCGAAGCTTCCGAGCAATCCTCGCGCGTCATGGGCGAAAAGGTCCAGTCCGCGCTCGACAGCGTCGCCGCCGCCGCGACCCAGGCCAGCCGGGGCGGCGCCGACCTGTTCTCCGCGCGGGTGGACGACATTTCGAGGTCCCTGTCGGTCGCGGCCGATCGACTGTTGCAGGCGAGCGAAGCCTCCGGCGCGCATTTGCGCGACAGCCACGACGCGCTCGCCTCGGGCGCAGCGCCAGGGCGCCAAACTCCTGTCCGGCGCGGCGGAAAGCTCGGCCGAACTGATGACCAAGACGGTCGAGCGCTTCGCCGATTCCGCGCGCGGCCTGTCGCTGAAACTGGCCGAAGTCGCGTTGGGCATGGACGCCCAGAACACGCGGCTGGAAAAGGCGGGCGCCGTCGTGTCCGGCGCCTCGCAATCGCTCGCGGACGCCGCGGGAACGGTCGCCGAAGCCGCCGCGCCCGTGGCCTCGGCCAGCGCCTCGCTGCACGGCGCGATGGAGAGCTTTTCCAGCGCCGCCGAACAGATCCGCGAAATGTCCGAGGCGGGCCGCAAGGTGGTCGAGAATTTCCGCCGCTCCGCGACGCAGGCCAACAAGAGCCTTGGCGCGCAGGCCGACAATTTCCGTGAGGTCGAAACCGCCATCGCCAGCACGCTCGACCAATTGACCGGCGGTGTGCAGGCGCTCGGGCCGGGAAATCTCGCAATGCATCGAGACCTATGACAACGAGATCGCGCGCTCGATCGGCAGCCTCGAAGCGGCGCTGATCGACATTGGGGACATCGTCGACACGCGCGCGGCCAAGAAGGCGGCGGAGACGCGCTGATGTTCGCCTCCCGCGTCCACAAGATCGAGGAAGAAGAGAAGAAGGACGTGTTCGCGCCCGTCGCCGACCTCATGGTCGGCGTGGTCTTCATCTTCATCATCATGGTGCTGGCGCTCTCGCTGGTGATGATGGAAGACGCGGTGCCGCGCCCGCTCTACGACCAGGCCGCCAAGGAACTGACCGAGGTCAAGGCGCAGCGCGACCTCTTGCAGGCGCGCGCCGACAGGCTCAGCGATTTCGTCGCCTATGTGAAGACCGAGGGCGTCGTTCCGCTGCTCGACCGCCTCGCCGAGGCCGACGCGACGCGCGCGAAAATCTTGCAGATGCTGAAGGAGCGGCTTGCGGCGCAGGGCGTCGCCGTCGAGGCCGATTTCCGCAACGGCGTGTTGCGCCTGCCGACCGGAAACCTGTTCGAATCCGGCGAGGCCGATCCGACGCCGCACGGGCGCGAGGTCATCCGCCTGCTCGGCGCGGCGCTGGCTGACGTGGTTCCCTGTTTTCTGCCGGGCGCGCCGGCGCCACCTGCCTGCCCGCCGCCGTCGCAGGGCAGCGTGCTCAATGCCGTCTATATCGAGGGCCACACCGACGCCGCGCCCATTCGCGGCGGCGAGCGTTTTCACGACAATTGGGACCTTTCCGCCGCCCGCGCCATCGAAGCCTTCCGCATCGCGCGCGAATCCGACCCGCGCGTGCCCAATCTGAAAAACGCCGAGGGCAAGAGCCTGCTCGGCGTCAGCGGCTATGCCGACACCCGGCCCGTGGTCGACGGCCTGAGCGACAAGCAGCGCGCCGACAAGGCCGCGATGGAGACCGACCGCCGCATCGAGGTCAGGCTGATCATGGCGGTCAATCGCGAGCAGGTCGAAAAGACCCTGCGCGAGCTGAACCAGCGGCTGGACAGGCTCGATGCCGGGGCCCGCTAGGATCACGCCCGCCCTGCTTTCGACCGGACGGCGCTCTCGCCTGACGCGCCTCGCCGGCGAACTCGAAGACCGCCACGGGCCGGGACGCGCCGCGCCCGGCGCGCCGGAATTGCTGATCGACCGCGCCGCGCGCAAGCTGAGCGAAAGCCGGGGCGATCTCGCCGCGCTGGATTTCGCGGAAAAGAAAGCCGTGCTGGAACTGCTGTGGCGCCCGCGCCAGCCGTGGATCGCGCAAACCCGCGACATCGAGGCCTGGCTGCGCTGGGCGGAAACCGGCTGGAAGCCGCGCATCGCCGAAACCCGCATCTGCATCGCGCTGTTGCGCCATTACGATCCCGACAATCCCGCCGCCGAACTGACCCGGAACTGGCTCTCGGGCCGGCAGGCGGCGCTGTGGGGCCGCTTCGGCGAATTCGCCCGCGCCTGGCGGCTCTGGCGCGGGCCAGAAGCCGTTTCCGGCGCGGCCGAGGCGCTGGCCTCGGGCGACCTCGCCTTTTTGAGCGAGGCCGGCCGCAACGCCCAGACCCGGACCATCCTGCAGAATTCCGGCTTCCTCGTCGCCGTCGCGGAGTTCTACGCGCTGCGCGCCGCGTCAGGCACCGCCAGACAAAACTCAGCCAAACAAAACTCGGCCAAACAAAGCTGGGCCGCCGCCGGCCCACTGCTCGATTTCTTCGAGCCCGCCGGCCTGCTCGCGGCAGGCGGGCCGGCCTCCGCACGCGCCCGGGCCAAGATCGCCTTCATTTCCGGGCTCGTGCGCTGGGCGGTAGCCCACAAAAAAGCGGAAGTCCGTCGATCAGGCGCTAAAGCTGGCGTTCCGCATCGCGGGCGATCCGCGCGCGGGACTGGACGACTGGCGCGACATTCCGGACGCGACCGTCGACCGGGTCGAGCGATGGCTGGCCCCCGAGACCGTGGAAACCTCCTTCCGCATCGTCGCGCAACTGGCCACGGAAGAGCCTGCCGCGCTGGAGCGGCGGCGCGCGTTTTGGCAAGCCTATTTGCCCTTCGTCGCGCGGGCGCGGCTGATCGGCGCGCGCAAGGCGCACGCCGCCGCCGCCGCGCTCGAGCGCGCCCTGCTGCGCGCTCAAGACCTATCTCAGCGATCATTGCGGCTTTGTGGCGGAATTGCGCGGCCCGGACGGCGGCAAGATCGTCGTCCTCGAACTCAACAATCTCGCCCAGACCCTGTTCTGGTCCGCCGACGATCCGCGCGCGCCAGGTTTCGACCAGCGCGCCTATGACGGCGGCGCCTTGCGCGCGGCCTGCGATCTGGCGCTGAGCCATCTGCCCGCGCTCGGCTGGACAGAGAAATTCGCGGCGTTGATCGCGCAGGAAGCCGGATTGGCGCCGGTTTCGGACAATGCCGCCGAAAGGTAAATCGGCGCCATAAACTGACCTTAAGGCAGGCAGAAATTGCTGCCGCCGGCGTCATTTTGGTGTTTAAAGCCAAGGCTATGGTACAAGTTGACGCGCCAGATTTCGCGCTGCGCATCCGCTCGTCCGACAACGGCAGTGCGCCCAAAAGAGGAAACGACCATGAAAAAAGTGCTTCTCAGCCTCTTCGCCCTCGGCATGATCGTCGCAGACATCCCGGCCGCCAACGCCGTCGTCTGCGCCCGTGGCGTCTATCGCGCCGGCTGCGCGGGCCCGAACGGCGCCGTCGTCACGACCCGCCGCCCCGTGGCGCGCTGCTATTATCGCGGCGGCGTTCGCGTCTGCCGCTGAACCCCGGCGCAGGTTCGATCAGGCGGCTTTGCTTCGGCGAAGCCGCCTTTTCTTTTGGCCATTTCTGCGCGCGACGAAAAAATCAGCACTCGCTGGGCGTTGCTGCTAACAAACTGATTATATTGACTTTTATGTGATTCTGACCGCCTAATTTCCTTGTTGGAGCAAGGGAGGCGCGCCATGGTGTCGAAAGACTTTCTGCGTCAATTGGAAGGATATGGGATCACGACGGCCAATATCCTGTACCGGATGCCGGATCATCCCGCGATCCTTCAGTCGTTCGTCTGGCAGCAATACGATCTGCAGCCCGAATTTCCCGAATTGCGCAAATTCCTGAAATTCTGGACGGCAAAGATCGACGGGGCCATCCATCAAGTGATCGTCGGGCATTCCTGCCTGATCAAGCCCGCCGAACTGACGATCGTCGGTTCGGAATTTTATCTGCACTGAAGCCGAGCTGCGATCCCGTCAAGGCTGCGAACGCGCGCCCGAGCGAAATGTCGGGGGAGCCCTTGAGCGCCCCCTCACCTTCCCTCCACGATTTATCGCGCTATGGTGTCGGCAGACGAAGCCGCGACCGATCGGCCGCCCTGCATGGGCGGCTGCGGCGGACCTTTTCGCCCGGCTGCCAAGGAACCGACTGCGCATGAACGAGATTTCCTCCTCCACGACCGCCACCCAGGAACCGGAAGCCGAAAAAACCGTCGACGGCCGCGCGGCCGAGATCACCCAATTGCGCGACGCCGTGCTCGAAAAGCTGAACTATTCCGTCGGCAAGGACCGCAACACCGCCAGCGAGCGCGACTGGTTCATCGCCGTGGCGCTGGCGACGCGCGACCGCATCGTCAACGACTGGATGCGCTCGGTGCGCGACGCCTATCGCGAGAACCGCCGCCGCGTCTATTATCTGTCGCTGGAATTCCTCATCGGCCGCCTGCTGATCGATTCGCTCAGCAATCTCGGCCTCGTCGAGCCGATGCGCGCGGCGCTCGCGGGCTTCGACATCGATCTCGACAAATTGCGCAATGTCGAGCCGGACGCCGCTCTCGGCAATGGCGGTCTCGGCCGCCTCGCCGCCTGTTTCATGGAGAGCATGGCGACCCTGTGCATCGCCGCGCACGGCTATGGCATCCGCTACGACCACGGCCTGTTCCGCCAGACCATCAGCGACGGCTGGCAGCACGAATATCCCGAGGACTGGCTCGATTTCGGCAATCCGTGGGAATTCCCGCGCCCCGAGGTCGCCTACAACATCGGCTTCGGCGGCGTCGTCGACAGCGCGCCGCGCCCGCACGGCTTGCCCGCGCAGGTCTGGCGTCCGTCCGAAACGGTCGTCGCCGTGGCCTATGACACGCCGGTGGTCGGCTGGCGCGGCGCGCAGGTCAATACGTTGCGGCTGTGGTCGGCCCGCGCGCCGGACCCGTTGCGCCTCGAAATGTTCAACCAGGGCGATTATGTCGGCGCGCTGGTCGATCAGGTGCGCGCGGAATCCATTTCCAAGATCCTCTACCCCAGCGATTCCACTCCGGCCGGGCAGGAGCTGCGCCTGAGGCAGGAATATTTCTTCGCCTCCGCCTCGCTGCAGGACCTGATCCGGCGCCACCTCAAGCAGAACGGCGACATCGACACGCTCGCGGACAAGGTCGCGATCCAGCTCAACGACACCCATCCGGCCATCGGCGTCGCCGAGCTGATGCGCCTGCTGGTGGACGTCTACGGGCTCGAATGGGACCGCGCCTGGCAGATCACGCAGGCGACCTTCTCCTACACCAACCACACCTTGCTGCCGGAGGCGCTGGAAACCTGGGCGGCGCCGCTGATGGAGCGGCTGCTGCCGCGCCACATGCAGATCATCTATCTGATCAACGCCCGGCATCTCGACAAATTGCGCTCCGAGGGCCTGAACGATCCCGGCAAGCTTTCGGCCTTGTCGGTGATCGACGAGCATAACGGCCGCCATGTCCGCATGGGCCACCTCGCCTTCCTCGGCTCGCACAAGGTCAATGGCGTGTCGGCGCTCCATTCCGAACTGGTCAAGGAGACCGTGTTCCGCGACCTGCACGAGATCTTCCCGGACCGCATCGTCAACAAGACCAACGGCGTCACCTTCCGCCGCTGGCTGTTCGAGGCCAATCCGCATCTGACCCGGCTCATCGCCGAGACGATCGGCAAGGGCTTCTACGACGACGCGTCGCAGCTGGAAAAGCTGGAGCCGCTCGCGACCGACCTCGATTTCCAGGCGCGCTACGCCGCCGCGCGGCACGCCAACAAGGCGGCGCTGGCCAATCTCATCGCCGACCGCATGCTGATCAAGGTCGACCCGAACGCCTTGTTCGACGTCCAGATCAAGCGCATCCACGAGTACAAGCGGCAATTGCTGAACATTCTGGAGACGATCGCGGCCTATAACGAGATCCGCGCCCAGCCCATGCGCGACTTTGTGCCGCGGGTGAAAATCTTCGCCGGCAAGGCCGCCGCCAGCTATCATACCGCCAAGCTGATCATCAAGCTCGCCAATGACGTGGCGCGCGTGGTCAATAACGACCCCACGGTGCGCGATCTGCTGAAGGTGGTTTTCCTGCCCAATTACAACGTCAGCCTCGCCGAATCGATCATCCCGGCCGCCGATCTGTCGGAGCAGATTTCGACGGCGGGCATGGAGGCGTCGGGCACCGGCAACATGAAGATGGCGCTCAACGGCGCGCTCACCATCGGCACGCTCGACGGCGCCAATGTCGAGATCAGGGAGCGCGTCGGCGACGACAACATCTTCATCTTCGGCCTCACGACCGAGGAGGTCGCGGAGCGGCGCTCGCGCGGCAATGACGCGCGCGAGACCATCGAGGCCTCGCCGGCCCTGCGCGAGGTTCTCGGCTCCATCGCCGACGGCGTGTTCTCGCCGGACGACCGCAACCGCTATGCGCCGCTGGTCGATATGCTCACCTATCACGACTATTTCCTCGTGACGGCCGATTTCGACGCCTATTGCGCCGCGCAGGCCGCGGTCGGCCGCCGCTGGCGCGACCGCAAGACGCTGGTGGCGCTCGGCCATTCTCAACACCGCCCGCACCGGCTGGTTCTCCTCGGACCGCGCCATCGCCGAATATGCGGCGGACATCTGGAAGGTTCCGGTGCGCCACTCATGACAAGTCGCGCGAGCTGGGCGCTGGACGCCGACGTCGAAGCGATCGTCGCCGGCCGGCATCCCAACCCCTTCTCCGTGCTGGGGCCGCACGCCTGTCCGGGCGGCGCCATGCTGCGCGTCTTTGCGCCGGGCGCGCGGCGTCTGTCGGCCGTTTTCGCGGACGGCGAGCGGGCGCCGCTTGAAGCGCGCGGCGACAGGGCTTCTTCGAAGGCCTCGTCGCCCGCCGACCGCCGCTCGACTATCGCCTCCATGCCGAGGGCGAGACAGGGGCGTGGGACTGGGACGATCCCTATCGCTTCGGCCCGATCCTCGGCGAAATGGACGACCATCTGCTGGTCGAGGGCGCGCATCTGGAGCTCTACCGGCGGCTCGGCGCGCATCTCATGACGCATGAAGGCGCCGAAGGCGTGCATTTCTCGGTCTGGGCGCCGCACGCCAGGCGCGTCTCGGTGGTCGGGGAATTCAACGCATGGGACGGACGTCGCCATCCCATGCGCAAGCGCATCGACAGCGGGTTGTGGGAAATCTTCATTCCCGGCGTCGCGGAAGGCGCGCTCTACAAATATGAAATTCTGCCGGCGTCCAGCGCGGTCCTGCCGCTCAAGGCCGACCCCTTCGGGCAGGAGGCGCAGATGCGGCCCTCCACCGCGTCGGCCGTCGCGAGTTCCAGGGCCTTCGCCTGGACCGATGCCGATTATCTCGCCGCGCGAAAAAACAACGACCCGCGCCGCGCGCCGATGTCGATCTACGAAGTCCATCTCGGCTCGTGGCGCCGCGGCGAGGGCAATCGCTTCCTGACCTATGACGAACTCGCCGACAGCCTGATCCCCTATGCGCGGGAGCAGGGCTTCACCCATCTCGAACTGCTGCCGGTTTCCGAGCATCCGCTCGACGCCTCCTGGGGCTACCAGCCGATCGGCCTGTTCGCGCCGACCGCGCGCTTCGGCGAGGCCGAGGGTTTCAAGCGCTTCGTCGACCGCGCCCACGCGCGAAGGAATCGGCGTGATCCTCGACTGGGTGCCGGCGCATTTCCCGACCGACGAGCATGGCCTCGCCTGGTTCGACGGCGCGCCGCTTTACGAACATGCCGATCCGCACCGGGGCTTCCATCCCGACTGGAACACCGCGATCTACGATTTCGGCCGCCGCGAAGTCGCCAATTTCCTCGCCGTCAACGCGCTCTACTGGTTCGAGCAGTTCCACATCGACGGGCTGCGCGTCGACGCCGTCGCCTCCATGCTCTACCTCGATTATTCGCGCAAGGAGGGCGAATGGACGCCGAACATCCACGGCGGCAACGAAAATCTCGAAGCCATCGCCTTTCTCCAGCAGGTCAACACGCTGGTCTACGAGCGTTATCCGGGCGCGCTGATGATCGCGGAGGAATCGACCTCCTAGCCGGGCGTGTCGCATCCGGTCCATGCCGGCGGGCTCGGCTTCGGCTTCAAATGGAACATGGGCTGGATGAACGACACCCTGCGCTATATCGCGCAGGATCCGATCTTTCGCCGCTGGGGCCATGACCGGCTGACCTTCGGCCTGCTCTACGCGTTCGCCGAGAATTTCATCCTGCCGATCTCCCATGACGAAGTGGTGCACGGCAAGGGCTCGCTGATCGGCAAGATGCCCGGCGACGAATGGCGCCGCTTCGCCAACGCCCGCGCCTATTTCGCCTTCATGTGGGGCCATCCCGGCAAGAAGCTGCTGTTCATGGGCCAGGAGTTCGGCCAGACCCGCGAATGGAGCGAGGAGCGTTCGCTCGACTGGGACCTGCTGCAATTCTGGCCCCATGCGGGCCTGAGCCAGCTGGTGCGCGACCTCAACCATCTCTATCGCGCCTATCCCGCCCTGCACGCCCGCGATTGCGAGGCGGACGGCTTTCAATGGCTGGTGGTGGACGATCAGGACAATTCGGTGTTCGCCTGGCTGCGGCGCGGCGGCCCGGACGATCCGCCGGTCGCGGTCATCGTCAATTTCACGCCCGAGCCGCGTCGCCGATTATCGCATCGGCCTGCCCGCGCCGGGCCGCTGGCGCGAGATCCTCAACACCGACGCCGCCCTCTATGGCGGCAGCGGGCTGGGCAATTTCGGCGCGGTCGAAGCTGTGGCCGAACCGCATGGCGGCCAGCCGGCCTCGGCGCGGATCATGGCGCCGCCGCTCGGCGCCGTTTACCTGCTGCATGAACCCAATGGCGGTCTCGGGACTTGATCCAGATTGACGCGGGCTGACCCAGCCCGGACTACAAACGAGAACCTGCCGCAAAAGAAGCGCCGGAGGAAAACGCCCGATGACGCCGAAATCCTTCAATGTTCCGCTGTCGAAACCGCCGGCCGCCAACGCCCCGCTCGCCCGCCACGCGCTGGCCTATGTGCTGGCGGGAGGGCGCGGCTCGCGACTGATGGAGCTGACCGACCGGCGCGCCAAGCCCGCCGTCTATTTCGGCGGCAAGGCGCGCATCGTCGATTTCGCTCTGTCCAACGCGCTCAATTCCGGCATCCGCCGCATCGCCGTGGCGACGCAATACAAGGCGCACAGCCTGATCCGCCATCTGCAGCGCGCCTGGACCTTCCTGCGGCCCGAACGCAACGAAAGCTTCGACCTGCTGCCGGCCTCGCAGCGCATTTCGGAAAACATGTGGTATGTCGGCACCGCCGACGCCGTCTATCAGAACGCCGACATCATCCTCGACTACGACCCGAAATTCATCGTCATCCTCGCCGGCGACCATATCTACAAAATGGACTACGAGCTGATGCTGCAGCAGCATGTCGACCAGGGCGCCGACGTGACCGTCGGCTGTCTCGAAGTCTCGCGCGAGGAGGCCACCGGCTTCGGCGTGATGGGGATCGACGAGACCAACCGCATCATTTCCTTCCTGGAAAAGCCGAAAGACCCGCCGACCATGCCGGGCAAGCCCGACCGCTGCCTCGCCAGCATGGGCATCTATGTTTTCAACACGAATTTCCTGTTCGACCTGCTGCGCGAGGACGCCGCCAACCGCCTTTCCACCCATGATTTCGGCAAGGACTTGATCCCCTACATCGTCAAGCACGGCAAGGCCTGCGCCCATCACTTCTCGTCGTCCTGCGTGCGCTCGACGAAGGAGGTCGCGCCCTATTGGCGCGACGTCGGCACGCGTGGACGCCTATTGGTCCGCCAATATCGACCTGACGCAGATCGAGCCGGAACTGGACATTTTCGACCGCGACTGGCCGATCTGGACCTATTCCGAACTGACCGCCCCGGCCAAATTCGTCCATGACGTCGACGGGCGGCGCGGGCAGGCCATTTCCTCGCTGGTTTCGGGCGGCTGCATCGTTTCCGGCGCCTCGTTGCGCAACTCGCTGCTGTTCAGCCATGTGCGCGTCAATTCCTTCGCCCAGGTCGAAGGCGCCGTGATCCTGCCCGACGTCGACATCGGCCGCTCGGCGCGGCTGACGCAAAGTCGTCGTCGATCGCGGCGTGCGCATCCCGCCGGGCCTGGTCATCGGCGAGGACCCCGAACTCGACGCCGCGCGCTTCCGCCGCACGCGAAGGCGGCGTCTGCCTCGTCACCCAGCCGATGATCGACCGGCTCTCGTCATGAAATCCATCGTCGCGCTTTCGGTCGCGTCCGAAATCTATCCGCTGGTCAAGACCGGCGGCCTCGCCGATGTCGCTGGCGCCCTGCCCGGCGCGCTGCTCGCCGAGAACGTGTCGCGCTGCGCACGCTCTGCCCCGGCTATCGCGCCGGTGCTGGCGGCGCTGAAAAAGGCCGAGACCGTCGCGAAATTCGCCGACCTGTTCGGCGGCCCCGCCCGCCTGCTGGCCGGCCGCGCCGGCGCGCTCGACCTGTTCGTGCTCGACGCCCCGCATCTCTACGACCGCGACGGCGGCCCCTATGCCGGACCCGACGGCCGCGATTTCGCCGACAATGCCTTCCGCTTCGCCGCGCTCGCCAAAGTCGGCGCCGCGCTCGGCCAGGGCCTGGTCCCGGCCTTCCCGCCGCAGGTCGTCCATGCCCATGACTGGCAGGCGGGCCTGACCGCCGCCTATCTGCATTACAGCGGCGCGCCCGCGCCCGGGCGCGGTGATGACCGTGCATAATCTCGCCTTCCAGGGCCAGTTCCCCGCCGAAATTTTTGGCGCGCTCGGCCTGCCGCCGCAGGCCTTCGCCATCGAGGGCGTCGAATATTACGGCGGCGTCGGCTTTCTCAAGGCGGGCCTGCAGCTCTCCGACCGCATCACCACGGTGTCGCCGACCTATGCGCAGGAAATCCAGCAGGGCCACGCCGGCATGGGCCTCGACGGGCTTTTGCGCGCCCGCGCCGGCGATGTGGCCGGAATTCTCAACGGCATTGACGTGGAGGTCTGGAACCCCGAGACCGACCCGCTGATCGCCGCGCCCTTTTCGGCGAAAAAGCTCGCCGGCCGCGACTGAGCAACAAGACGGCGCTGCAGGCGCGGCTCGGACTGGCGCGCGAGCCGGACAAGCTGCTGGTCGGCGTGGTCAGCCGCCTGTCGTGGCAGAAGGGCCTCGACCTGCTGCTCGGCTGCCTGCCGCTGCTCGACGAATGCAATGCGCAACTCGCCCTGCTCGGCGCGCGGCGATCCGGCGCTGGAGGCCGCTTTTCAGGATGCGGCGCAGACCCATCCCGGCCGCATCGGCGCCCATTTCGGCTATGAGGAAAAGCTCGCCCATCTGATCCAGGCGGGCGCCGACGCCATTCTCGTTCCCTCGCGTTTCGAACCCTGCGGCCTGACCCAGCTTTGCGCCATGCGCTATGGCGCCGTGCCGGTGGTGGCGCGGGTCGGCGGCCTTGCCGACACCATCATCGACGCCAATGAAATGGCGCTGCAAGCGGGCTGCGCCACCGGCCTGCAATTCGCGCCGGTCACCGCCGAGGCCTGGCGGGCGCGATGCGAAAATGCGCCGCGCTGTTCGCGCACAAGACGCTGTGGAGGAAGCTTCAGACCAATGGCATGAAGACCGACGTCAGCTGGACCCATCCGGCCCGCCATTACGCCGCATATCTACCGCGACATCGCGCCCGCCGCCGCCGAGCGTCGCCGCGTGAGCGCGCCGAGGCCTCGCTCGCCCGGTTCGCCGGAGCCGCTCGGCCTGACGCTCGCCGAGGGCGGCGCCAATGTCGCCGTCTATTCGGAAACGGCGGAAAACATCGAACTCTGCCTGTTCGACGCCAGCGGCGCGCATGGAAATCGCCGCGCCGCGTCCTGCCGGGACGCACCGGCCCGGTCTTCCATGGTTTTGTCCCGGGCCTCGGCGCGGGCGCGCTTTACGGCTTTCGCGCCCACGGCCCGTGGCGCCCGGACGAGGGCCTGCGCTTCAACCCGGACAAAGCTGCTGCTCGACCCCTATGCGCTGGCGCTCGACGGGCCGCTCCGGCTGCACGAGTCGCTGTTTGCGCTCGCCGGCGCGGACAGCGCGCCCTTCGCGCCCAAGGCCGTGGCGATCGCGCCGAGTCGGCCACGCCTCGCGCGGCGGCAAGATTCCGTGGCGCGGACACGATCATCTACGAACTGCATGTGCGCGGCTTCACCCGAAGCGCTCGCGCAGCCTGCCCGAAGAGCGCTGCGCGGAACCTTCGCCGGCCTCGCCCATCCCGCCGCGCTCGCCCATCTGAAATCGCTCGGCGTCACCACGCTGGAGCTCATGCCCTGCGCCGCCTGGATCGACGAGCGCCATTTGCGCGCGGCGGGCCTGACCAATTACTGGGGCTATAATCCGGTCGCGCTTCTCCGCGCCCGATCCGCGCCTCGCGCCCGGCGGCTGGAGGAGGTGCGCGAGAGCGTCGCCGCCTTGCAGGCCGCGGGCTTCGAAGTGCTGATCGACGTGGTGCTCAACCACACCGGCGAAAGCGACGCGCAAGGCCCGACGCTCTCGCTGCGCGGCCTCGACAACGCGACCTATTACCGCCTCGATCCCGAAAATCCGCGCCCGCTATCATCGACGACGCCGGCTGCGGCAATATCCTGCGGCTCGATCATCCCGCGACGCTGCGCTTACGCATGGACGCGCTGCGCGCCTGGGCGCTCTACGGCGGCGTCGACGGTTTCCGCTTCGATCTCGCGACCACGCTCGGCGCGGCGCGCGGAAGGTTTCGATCCCCACGCGCCCCTGCTCGCCGCCATCGCGCAGGACCCGCTGCTGCGCGATCTCAAACTGATCGCCGAGCCCTGGGACATCGGCCCGGGCGGCTATCAGATCGGGCGATTTCCCGCCGCGCTGGGGCGAGTGGAACGACAAGTTCCGCGACACGGCGCGCAAATTCTGGCGCGGCGATGCGCGGCATGATCGGCGAACTGGCGACGCGGCTCGCCGGCTCCGCCGATCTGTTTCAAAACCGCAAAGCCGCCGTCGCGCGGCATCAATTTCGTCACCGCCCATGACGGCTTCACGCTGGCCGATCTCGTCTCCTACGAGCGCAAGCACAACGAGGCCAATGGCGAAGGCAATCGCGACGGAACCGACGCCAATCATTCCTGGAACAAT
The DNA here is from genome assembly GCA_963811975.1 of uncultured Alphaproteobacteria bacterium. Lineage (GTDB taxonomy): Bacteria > Pseudomonadota > Alphaproteobacteria > Rhizobiales > Beijerinckiaceae > Rhodoblastus. The sequence goes on along the minus strand of CAWETR010000013.1, from coordinate 221,926 downwards.
GGCGCCGAAGGCGAGACCGCAGGACGAAGCCATTCTGGCGGCGCGGCGGCGCGACCAGCGCAACCTGCTGACCGCGCTGCATTTTGGCGCGCGGAACGCCGATGCTGTCGATGGGCGCGGAACTCGGCCAGAGCCAGCACGGCAACAACAACGCCTATGCGCAGGACAATGCCGACCGCCTGGCTCGACTGGGACAAGGCCGACCCGCGACCTCATCGCCTTCACGCGCGCCCTGATCGCGCTGCGCCGGCAAAATCGGGCCTTCACGGACGATCGTTTCCTGACCGGCGCGCCGGACCGATTCCGGCCTTCCCGATGTCGAATGGCGCGGGGCCGACGGCGACATCTTGCGCGACGGGCAATGGCGCGAAGGCGAACGGCGTTTTCTCGCCGCGATTCTTCCACGCGCGACGGATTCGCGCGCGGCCGCTGTTGCTCAACGCGGGGCGCGACGAGGCCGCCCGTTTTCGCCTGCCGCAGCCGCGCCGACAATTTCCTCTGGCGCCGCGCGTCTCGACACGCAGGCCGAGGACGGCGCCGGCGACGACGCCTGTTTCGATTGCGGCGAGACCTTGATCATCGCGCCGCGCTCCTCGCTTGGTGCTGGTCGAGACGGGCGAGAATGCGCCGCATCGCCTCGACGCGGCGCCGCAACCGGAGACGCTCGACGCTGCTCGCGCGCGCCGCCGGACTCGCGCCGGACTGGCATGACATCAACGGAACGCGCCATGTCGTTCCCGACGCGACCAAGCGCGCCTTGCTCGCCGGCATGGGCCTGCCCGCCGAAACCCATGCGCGAGGCGCGCGCCAGCCTGCAATCGCCTCGCCGCCGCAAGCGACCGCCGCGCTGCTGCCGTTCACTCTGGTCGTCCGCGAGGGCGAACGCATCGAGGCGCCGCTGGTCCTGGCACGCCCCCAGCGCGGATCGGAACTGGTCGACGAAGGCGGCGCCCGCCGCCGCCTTCGGCCCGAGACTGTTCCGGCGCGAAAACCGGCGCGCCTGCGATGGCGGCGTTTTCGCCGTTCAGGTCGCGACGCTGCCGCCGCTCGCCCATCGGCCGCTACCGCCTCTCGCTCGCCGACGATCGCCGCGACGCCTCTGCCATCTGACCATCGCGCCGCGCGCCTGTTTCTGGCCGGCAGCGCTCGACGCCCGCGCCACCGGATTGAGCGCCCAGCTCTACAGCCTGCGCCGCGACGGCGATCAGGGCGTCGGCGATTTCACCACGCTTGCGGAACTCGCCGAAGCGGCGGGCCGCGCGGGCTATGCCACGCTCGGCATCAACCCGCTGCACGCCCTGTTTCACGCAGCAGCGCGAGCGCGCCAGCCCCTATCATCCCAGCGACCGCAATTTCCTCGATCCGATCTATCTCGATCTCGATGCGCTGCAAGAGATCACTGGCCTGCCCTGCTCGCTCGACGCCGAGACGCGCGCGCGGGCGAAGGCTCTTGTCGGAAAAAAGCGCGGTCGATTATCCGGCGGTCTGGGCGCTCAAGGCGCAGGCGCTGACCGCGCATTTTTCCGCCTTCGAACAGGCGGCGCGGAAAAATCCCGATTTCGCCCCGGCGCGCGACTTCGACGCATTCATCATCGAAGGCGGCGCGCGTCTGCCAGCTTTTCGCCGCGTTCGAATTTTGGGCGCGACGCGGCAAGACGCCCCCAGTCCGGATGAAGTCGAATCCTTCGCCGAGGCTCATGCGCAGGACATCCGCGCTGATCTGTTTCGATGCAATGGCTGTGCGACCGCCAGTTGGCGCAGGCGGCGGCGCGGGGCAAGGCCGCCGGGCTTTGGCTTGGTCTCTATCGCGATCTCGCCGTCGGCGCGGCGCCGGACGGCGGCGAAATCGCCGCCGAACCGCGATCTTTTCATGCAAGGCGCTTCGGTCGGCGCGCCGCCCGATCCTTTCGCCGAAGGCGGACAGATCTGGGGACTGCCGCCGCCCAATCCGCTGGCGATGGCGCGCTGCGGCTATGCGGCCTTCAAAAGCCTTTTGCGCGCCAACATGCGCCACGCCGGCGCGTTGCGCATCGATCATGTCATGGCGCTGCAGCGGCTTTTCGTCGTGCCGGAAGGCGCGCCGGCGCTGGACGGCGCCTATCTGTCCTATCCGCTCGACGACCTGCTCGGCCAACTGGCGCTGGAAAGCCAGCGGGCGAATTGCCTGGTGATCGGCGAAGATCTCGGCACCGTGCCCGACGGCCTGCGCGAAAAACTGGCGGCGGCCAATGTGCTGAGCTATCGCGTGCTGTTTTTCGAGCGCTGGGGCGACGATTTCGCGCCGCCGTCGGCCTATCCGCGCAAGGCTCGTCGCCTGCGCCTCGACCCATGATCTGCCGACGCTCATTGGCTGGCGAAGGGGCGCCGACATCGACGAAAAGGCGGCGCTCGGCCTGATTTCGCCCGAGGCCGCCGAAGCCGAACAGCGCCGCCGCCACGCCGACATGGCAGCGGCTGTTGAAAGCGCTGGAGGCGGAAAATGCCTGCCGGCCGATGTCGGCGACTTGCCGCTCGATCCGGACTTTGTCGCGGCCATCCACGCCTTTCTCGCGAAAACGCCCTCGGCCCTCGCGATGGTCCAGATCGACGACCTGCTCGGCGAGACCAACGCCGTCAACCTGCCGGGCACCGACCGCGAACGCCCCAACTGGCGGCGCAAGCTCACCCGTGAAGCAGCCGGCGCGCTGGCGCACGCCATCCCACGCGCGTAAATCTCAGCGGCGGCGCTTGCCGTCGAGCGCCTTGCTGGCGCGGGTCGCAACGTGGAAATTCGGCTCCTTGTTCGCGATCCAGGCGATGAAGCGCGCGATCTCCTCGTGGCCGCGCAGCGCCTCGATGGTGTGGAAGCGCCGCTGCAACTCGCGCTCGCTCAAGACCGTGTGGATCTTGCGGTGGCAAATCGGATGCAGCGCGACCGTCTCACGCCCGCGAAAGCTCTTCGGGATCAGGTGATGCGCTTCGATCCTGACGCCGAGGGGCCGGCCGCACAGCGCGCAGGTCGTCGTCACCGGTCAGGCTCCTCGAGAGTCCATGGGCCTCGAACGATTACCACGACCGCCGAAACGCCTTCAATTTGGTCCGGTTCAATTGGCCGATCAATTGGCGTTCAGCGACGCGGCGCGAGAGGCCATGGCGGGAGCGACGCCCTGGATCGAAAGCCAGACGTTCGGGTCTTCCTGCGACTGGCGCTTCAGGAAGCGGTAGCCGGTGGCGGTCCACGGACGGATGTCGTCGGTGAGGTTGTCGAGGATGAAATCGCCGCGGTCGGTCTTGACGGTCAGGATGGCGTGGCCCTCGCCCTGCAGGTCGCGCACGATGGTCATCAGCAGCGCCTGGCGCGGGAAGCCGCTTTCGATCAGCAGCTTGCGCTTGTAGAGCGCGTAGATCTTGCAATCGCCCTTGCCGTCGGTCGGATAATCCCAATGATCGAGCATCGTGCCCCAATGATCGAAATTGGAAATCGGCTCGATCTCCGAATTGACCGCGCGGTTGATGCGGTTGAGCGCCTTCCAGGTCGAGGCGTTCAACGCCACATCGCGGGCAGCCAGCACAGGCTGCGCGCATTCCCGCGGCTGGCGCTGGCAGAAATCCACCCAACCGTAGGGAACGGAGGTTTCTCCCGAGGCGATGGCGAAATTGCTCGCCGGCAAGGCGCCCGCCCGCGCCGCAGCAAACGGCAAAGCCAGCACAGCCAGCAGGAAAAACGCCAGAATTCTCGCCATGTCCCGTCTCGCATCCCATCGACGGAGCGGCGTCCGTCTTGTCCGGGATCGAGCTTCGGTTTTCCGGCTTTCCGGCCGCGAAACAAAAATGGCGGCATTTTAATCAAATGCCGCCGGGGGTCAGGCCAAGCCAATCCATGCTTTACGGCGGGTTGAGGCTGCTCGCGCACTTAGCCTGTTCGGAACAAGGATTCATTTTCCAACAGGCGCGCCGGAAATCGCGCCATGAACCGCCAGCCACACCGTCGGACGGCTCGCATCGGTCCATTCGACGCGATGCCGGACCCTTGGCGGGATCTCGACATAATCGCCGGGACGCAAGGACGCGCAATTCGTCCTCGCCTTCGAACAGAAGCCCGGCCGACCCGGCCAGCAGGATCACCCATTCAGGGCCGTCCTGATCGTACCAGAAGCCGGGCGGGCTGGCCTGCCCGGTGGAAACGATCCGCTCGATCCGCGCGCCCGCAAAGGACGCAAGCGTCGTGACGGCTTCCTCCGCGAGGCGCTCGGGCAGGTCGGCGAAGCAATTGCCTGATTTCGGCATCGCGCCCTCAAAACACCGAGGCGGCGGCGCCGACCAATCCGATCAGATCCGACGCTCGCCGCGAGCCCGATCATGATTGCGAGCCGGATGCCGCGCAGGCGCAAACGGCGGCGCCAGGACTTTCGCCGTCAGGGCGATCAGCAGGCCGACCACCAAAGGGAAGACCAGCGCGTTGGCGACCTGCGCCGCGATGTTCAGCCAGACCAGATCGCCCGAGAAGCGCACCAGAGCCGCGGCGCCGCCAATGCTCGCCGCATAAAGCGCGAGGAAACGCCGCGACTCGAACAGCCCCCCGCCGCCGGTGGATTGCTCCGGAAAAACCTCGGCGACGCCCCATGACAAAGCGAGCGACGCGACGATGGCGGCGGCGAAGGAGGCGCCGAGCACGCCGAGGCTGAACACCAGCAAAGCATTGTCGCGCCCGAGCGCGGCGGAGAGCGCCTCGCCGATCTCCCCGATGCTGGAGAGGCCCCGGCTCCGGTCTCCGGCATAGAGCGTCGCGGCCGCAGCGACGAGGACGGCGCCGGTCAGCACCTGCGTGACGGTCGCCCCGAGCGCGGTGTCGGCGCGAACGGCCGAGAAATCGTCGTCCTGCAGGCGCCGCCGCGCCGTGGCGGCCTGCTGGTAGAACACCATCCATGGGTTGAACGTCGCGCCCACGATGGCGGCGGCGAGAAACAAGAACCCCGCGTCGCCCAGAGGCGCATGCAGGAAATCCCGCGCCATGGCGACCGGATCGGGCCGCGCCTTCCAGGCGACGACCAGAAAGGCGCATTCGAACAGTCCGACAGCCAAAGCGGCCTGCTCCGCCCTGCGATAGGAGCCCGTCGCCGCGATGGCCAGCAAAGCGAGGCTTGCGGCCGAAAGACTGACGTCGCGAGAGAGCGCCGTAAAGTTCGCCGACGCCCGCGAAGCCGGTCATTTCCGTGACCAGCGTCCCAAACGTCGCGAACGCGAGGCCGGCCAGCGCGGCCAGCGCGGCGCCCTTGCCGAAACGCGCCCGCACCAGCGAACCGAACCCATCGCCCGTGAACAGTCCCAGACGCGCGGCGAGCTCCTGCACCAGATAAAGCGCCGGAATCAAAGCGAGAATCAGCGGCAGCAGGCGAAAATTCCACTGCGCCCCGCCTGCGCGGCGGCGACGACATTGCCGGCGTCGGTATCCGCAAGCATGACCAGAAGGCCCGGCCCCCAGGCGGTCAGACCGTGCAGAAGCGGGTTGCGCTTTCGCGACGCGCGCTTTCCGAAGGCGTTTTCCGCCGGCCTGTTCATGAAGATCCTGCCGGCGCCATCAATTGACCGCCAGGATGACCTGGCTGGGGTCGAACGTCGCCACGACCTTGGCCCCGGCCTCGAGCCCGAGATCTTCCACGGTCTGGCGCGGCGCGACGGCGTGCAGGGTCTTGCCGAAGCCGATGTCGATACGGATTTCGCTGTTGCGCTCCGCGTCAGTGCGGTCGGACACCACGCCGAGGAAACAATTGCGGTCGTCCTTCGGAGCATGTTCGGGCGAAAACAGCCGGATGAAGGAGGATTTGACCAGAGCCAGCACCATGCGGCCCGGCTTCAGGTCGAGATCGTCGGCCGCTTCATTGGTGACGATGGCGAAAATTTTCCGCTCGTCGGCGAATTTCAGTGTGACTTCGACATCGACGGGCCAGCGCTTGATCGCGCCGACCTCGGTCTGGAAGACATTGCGCGCGGAAATGCGCACGCCCAGCGCCCAGAGGAACGCTTCCTCCTGCCCCTCCATCCCCTCTTCCGCGATGATGTTGGAGATCAGCGAAAGCTTCTCCTCCAGGCGGTGGAAGGTGGCGATGAGCTTGCGGCCCTCTTCGGTCACCTCGGCGCCGCCGCCCGAGCGGCCGCCGGGACGCGTCACGAAGGCCGGGGTCGGCAGCAGATTGTTGACCGCGTTGACCGAATCCCAGGCCGTCTTGTAGCTGAAGCCCGTCGCCTTGGCCGCCTTGGCGATGCTGCCGAGTTCGGCGACCTTTTCGAGCAGTTTCATCCGCTCGTGCCCGACCAGAAAACGCCCCTCGCTGTGAAGCGCCAGCAAGGCGTTGATCTTGTGACCTGTCATGCTCTACCCGTTCCTTGCGCGCCGGCCGCCAAACTTTTCGCTTGCCGCACGAAGCGATTTCGACATAGGCTCCGTCAATATGTAATCGCAATAAATTACGATCAGTTGTCTGCCGTACGACCGCCGCGCCGATCCGTTTCGCCGGCCATACTAAACCTGGCGCGTGTTTTCGCCAGTCCCGCGCGGTGATTTTTCCCGCGCCCTGCACATTGCGGGTCCGCTTTCGCGGATTTGCAGTCATCGTCAGGTCCGGACCGCGGCTCCCATCTCCCGCGTCCTCCGAACCGGCGATCGCGGCGGCCCCGGTTCGATGCCCTCTCCAGAACCGGGGCCGCCGCCTCTTTCCTCGCCCGGCTTCCTCAGCGCATTCATTGACCTTGCGGCAAGATAAACTGCGTGGTGAACGGGGATTAAGACGGCTGGACGCAGACGGTTAAGCGGACTCTCAAAATTTTAGGTTTCACTCGCACGCAAACGAGAGCCCGCGCTCGCATCGGCGCCTCTCGACGGGAACGAGCCGACGGGACGGGACATGCGCGCTTTGATCATGAACTACATTCGCTGCGAATTCGGGGGCTACCGCCATCGAATACGCGTTCATCGCAAGTTTCGTCGCGATGGCCCTGATCGTCGGGCTGACCGCCATCGGCGGAAGACTGAACAACAAATTCGTCATCGTTTCCAACGGCCTGAACTGAGGTCCTCAGGACGGGCAGCGATCTGCGAACAGCGGCCGCATCGGCGCCGCCTGGACCGACTTTCTCAGCCGCGGCAGCCCAAAGCCGTCCTGGATCGTGGCGAGGAGGCTGAAGTGATCGTAGCGCTCGGCGTCCCGAATCGGCGCGCCGCAACGCGTGACGACAATGGTCGCAATATGGTTGTCCGCCCCGGCCGCCCGCCGCGCGGGTTCGGACAACGGCGCCTCGGGATAAAGGCTGCGGGCGCCCTCGTCGAAGGTCACGACAATGGCTGAGCGGCGCGTCCAGGCCTTCGAGGCGCGAATTGCCGTCACGGCCTCCCGGACGAAGGAATCATAATCGGCGATCAGTCGGTCGCGGTCGCGGCAAACGGGGAGGCCATGCCCATCATGGCATTGATTGGGCACGATGAACGCCATCGAGGGCGGTCCCGAGGCGAGATCGGCGGCGAAATCGGAATAAGGTTTCATCTGGGACAGGACGGAGGGGTCGCGCGCCAGATCCTCGAAATAGGGAACCGGATTGTGCTTCTGGGCATAGAGCGCGCCCGACGGGCCGTTGGGCGCGCGTGATGGCCAGCGAGCCGACCTGGGGCAGGTCCTCGGCATAAATCGCAAAACTCAGGCCAGCGCGGCGCAATTGCCCCACCAGACTGTCGCCGGCGACCTTGTTGCAGGCCGTCGCATCCGAGAGATCGGAGGCGAAACAGCTCGGCCGGTCGTTGCGAATGCCGAAATCGTCGCCGCCGATCAACGCGAGGTAGTTCGGCAGGCTGGGATGGACGATGCCGAAATAATGGGTCGCAAGCCCTTGGCTTTCCGCCAGTTCGCGCATGAAGGGCGACGGACCGTTGGCGAAGGAATTGTCGAAGCCGTGATTTTCCAGCACGATAACGAAGACATGGTCGAACAGCGGCGCCGGCAATTCCGCCGCGCCCGCCGGAGCGCCCGGGCAAAGAGCCAGCGCTGCGAAAAGAGCCAGCAACGCCGCGACGCCGCGCGAAAAATCCCGTCATTCGCCCATCCGCCCGTTCGTGCGGCGACAATTCGCCGCACACATTCGTCACCATACGTGACATCTCTGGCCACGCTCCCGGCCAAAGCCCTGGGCAAGCCCGGAAACGCCGCGGAAAGCCCGTTTAACCCGTCCCCGCGTCGCCGCCAAGGCCCGGCGAGGCGCCCCGCGCCGGAAGCCTGGCGGCAAAATCCGCTATTGACGCGAAAAAAAAAAGTGTCACACTCCATGGTGTTGCGGCCTTGTTTGAAAGACGTGCGAAGCCGGTTTCAAGTCAAGGACAGCGCCGATGGGCTATGAACCCGGTCGGCCGGCAATAACGCGATTGATCTTGGCAGTATAGTGGCAAAGCTTGAAACGCTTCGTCCTTGGTGTCGGATCAACCACCCCTTCGTTCGTAAGCCGCCGATTTCGCGTTGATCGTGGATTTGGGCGCGCTGCTGATGAGGACTGGAACGCGCAAAAGATGACTCCGCCTCAGCTCGCTCTTTCCGGTCGCCTCCGCCTGGGCGCGGCGCTTGCCGCCGCACATGGCGGAAAAGCACGGAAAAAGCCTTATTGACGGGAGACGCCAATCATCGCAACAGGTCGAAATTCATAGCGGATCATCCGCACAAGCTTCTGATTATCATCAGAATTCGCCGTGAGCGAATTCGAAGGCCCCGCGCCTGAAGGCGTCGGGGCCGTTCGCTTCTCTTGAGCCGCGATTAAGGGCTCGAAGCTTATCCTTCGTAGAAGGACCGAAGAACATTCTCTGCGGTCGTCTCTTTGCTGTCAGAGCTTGGCTATTCTTGCACCGATCGCGCGCCGCCTCGATCACGCCGGGCGAAAAACCTCGTCCGCGCGGGTCTCGAAGGCCGACGAGAATTTCCGGAACGCAGCGTCGAACATCGAGCCCATCAGAGTCGCCAGCGCGCGATTGCGGAATTCATAGGCGATGTAGAATTCGATCCGGCACTTGCCGCCGTCGGCCTCGGTGAAGCGCCACATGTTTTCGAGATGACTGAACGGGCCATCGACATATTCGACGTCGATTCGCCGCGCATCGCGGTCGAGCGTCACCCGGCTGGTGAACCTCTCGCGAATCGCCTTGTAGCCCACCTCCATGTCGGCGGTCAGAACCTCCGCCCCGTCCATCCCGGCGAACCGGCGCCTTACGCGCAGCGATTGGCACAAAGGCACGAATTCCGGATAGGATTCGACATCGGCCACGAGGTCGAACATCTGCTGCGGCGTATGGTTGACGACATGGCTGGTGCGAAAGCTCGGCATCGCCGCGTCACCCTCGCGACGCGCGCCGCCGTGCGCGCAGCCGTTCGAAATCCTCGCCCGCGTGATGCGACGAGCGCGTCAGCGGCGACGACGAAACCAGCGAAAAGCCCTTGGCGTAGGCGATGGATTTATAGGCCTTGAACTGTTCCGGCGGAACGAAGGCCTTGACCGGATGATGCTTGCGGGTCGGCTGCAGATATTGGCCGATGGTCAGGAAATCGACCTCCGCCGAGCGCAGGTCGTCCATCAGCTGCAGCACTTCGTTGCGCTCTTCGCCCAGCCCCAGCATGATCCCGGATTTGGTGAAGATGTCCGGGTCCAGCTCCTTCACCTTCTGCAACAGGCGCAGGCTGTGGAAATAGCGCGCGCCGGGACGAACGGTCAGGTAGTGCGACGGCACGGTTTCGAGATTGTGGTTGAACACGTCGGGCTTCGCCGTCGACGACGCGCTCCAGCGCGCCGGGCTTGCGCAAGAAGTCCGGGGTCAGGATCTCGATGGTGGTGGCGGGGCTCAGCCGCCGGATCGCCGCGATCACCGCGGCGAAATGGGCGGCGCCGCCGTCGTCGAGGTCGTCGCGATCGACCGAGGTGACGACGACGTGGGCGAGGCCCAGCTTGGCGGTGGCTTCGCCGATATGGGCGGGCTCGGCGGCGTCGAGCGGCCCGGGCAGGCCGGTCTTGACGTTGCAGAAGGCGCAGGCGCGGGTGCAGGTGTCGCCCATGATCATGAAAGTGGCGTGCTTCTTGTCCCAGCACTCGCCCATATTGGGGCAGCCCGCCTCTTCGCAGACCGTGACCAGCTTGTTGGCCTTGACGATGGCGTTGGTCTCGGCCCAACCCGGCGATCCGGGCGCCTTGACGCGGATCCAGTCGGGCTTGCGGGCGATTGGCTGGTCCGGCTTGTGCGCCTTTTCGGGGTGGCGCGGGCGCTCCTCATCCTTCTTGCGAGGATCGGAATTGAGAAGGTCGAGGACGACGGCCATGGCGCGGTTCCGGAAACGATATCTGCGATCACATAAACTCTAATCGCCGCGCGCCGCAACGAAACCTTGATTGACCAAACCGGCGGCGTCAATCGACGAGCCCGGCGGGATGTTCCACCAGATCCTTGAAGGCGGCGAGCAAGGCCCCGCCCGCGATCTCGTCCATGGCGCGGCGGTCGATCGACAGGGTCGCGGCGAGCATCGTCGCGATGACCGGAGCGCCCTCCTCCACGATCACTCTTTTTTCGGCAGCGCCGATGCCCAGCACGCTGGTCCAGGGCGCCACGACCACGGGAAGCGCCCGCCTGACGCCCAAAGCGCCGAGATTGGCGACGAGACTGACGCCGCCGGTGAAGGAATTCGGCGCGAAGCGACCGGCGAGAAAGGCGGCGCGCGCGGCGGCGATCTCGCCTAACGACATGGCGTCGGCCGCCGGCAACGCCGGCGCGACGATCTCGCCGTCCAGCGTCAGGGCGAGCGCGACGTCGGCGCCGCGCGCCAGACTATAGCCGCCGGGCGCATGCGCGACATTGGCGCGCGGAACCTGCCGCAGCGCCCCGGCGAGCGCCTTGACCAGGCAGTCCAGCAGCGAAACCTTGGTGCTGTGTTCGGCGCGAGCCCGCTCGTTGAGCGTCGCGCGCAGGGCATCGAGCGCGTCGAGGCGGCAATCCGCTTCGAGATGGACCTGCGGAACCCATTGCGCCGCCTCCATCAGCGGATGCAGCCTGCCTGACGTCGCGCGCGACGAGCGACGACGGCCGGGCGCCGGGCGCATGGGTTTCGATCGCGGCGCGGACGTCGGCCTCGACGATCCGCCCGTTGGGGCCGCCGCCCGCTATTTGCGCGAGGTCGAGGCCCGCCTCCCGGGCGTGCCGGCGGGCGCGCGGCGAGGCCAGCACGCGCGCGGCGCGGCCGCTCCTTCGGCGTCAGCCCCGCCGCAAGGCGCGAGATGGGACGCCGGCCCCGGTTCGAGCGTGGCGATTTCGGCGTTCACGGCGATGTCCGCCGCGCCCGCCGCGACCAGGAGCCGGGTCAGGATTCCGGCCCGCGGCGCCTCGACATCCATCGTCGCATGGGCCGTCGCGATTTCGGCGACCGGATCGCCCGCCTCGACGAATTCGCCCTCGCGCCGGAGCCAGCGCGCCAGCCGCCCCGTCCGCGCCGACGGCTCGATGGCGGGCATCAGGATCGTGATCGCCATCAACAGCCCCCGTCAAAGAAACTCAGTTCAGGGGCGCGAGCCCGGATTCGATCTGGTCGAGGGCGGAGTCCAGCGCCATGCGGATCTCGCCGAGCGCGTCGGCGGCCGTCAGCGGCGTCTCCCGCGCGTAAAGCTCCGCCGCCTGGCTCGCCAGTTCGCCGAGCAGGCGGCCCCAGGCTTCCGGCTCGGCGAAAGCCCGCTGCATCGACAGCGACATCGCGCCGTTGGAGATGAACAGGCGCAGGATCTCCGTGCCGCCATTGGTTTCGACATCGGGCGGAATGGACAATTCGCGTTTCAGCTCGGTCATGGAACTCCCTCTTCCGGCGCGCGGCCGTCAAATCTTCAGGTAAAGCGTCTTCCTCACCGCCGCCACGACGTCGGCTTCGGTCGGCAGCGCCAGTTTTTCGAGATTGGCGGCATAGGGCGCGGGCACGTCCTTCGCCGTCACGCGCAGCGCCGGCGCGTCGAGATCGTCGAAGGCCTCTTCCATGATTCGCGCGGAAATCTCCGCGCCGATGCCGCATTGCCGCCAGCCCTCGTCGACGATCACGCAGCGGCCGGTCTTGGCGATCGAGCCGAGGATGGTCGCCATGTCGAGCGGGCGCAACGTGCGCAGGTCGATCACCTCCGCCTCGACGCCCTCCTCCGCGAGCCTTTCGGCGGCTTTCAGCGCGAGGCCGACGCCGTGGGAAAAGGCGACGATCGTCACGTCGCCGCCGCCGCGCAGGATCGCGGCGGCGCCGATCTCGACCAGATGGTCTTTTCCGCGCGGCGCTGGAAAACTCTGGCTGTAGAGCTTTTCATGCTCGAGGAAAATCACCGGATTGGGATCGCGGATCGCGGCCTTGAGCAGCCCCTTGGCGTCGGCCGCGCTATAGGGCGCGACGACTTTCAGGCCCGGAACATGCGCGAACCAGGCCGAAAAATCCTGCGCGTGCTGGGCGCCCACCCGCGAGCGCGCGCCGTTGGGGCCGCGAAAGACGATCGGGATGTTGAGCGCGCCGCCCGACATATAGAGCGTCTTGGCGGCCGAATTGACGATATGGTCCATCGCCTGCAGGGCGAAATTGAAGCTCATGAATTCGATCACCGGACGCAGGCCCGCCATGGCCGCGCCGACGCCCAGCCCCGCGAAGGCGTGTTCCGAAATCGGCGAATCCACCACCCGGCGGGCGCCGAATTCCTGCATCAGGCCCTGCGTGACCCGGAACGCGCCCTGGTAATCGCCCACTTCCTCGCCGAGGATGAACACCGTGGCGTCGCGGCGCATTTCCTCGGCCAGCGCCTCGCGCAGCGCTTCGCGGAAAGTGATGCGCAGCGGCGCGTAGCTTTCGATTTCCGGTCTCGTCCTCACGCCGGCTTTGCGGCGTGGGCGCAGCGACGAATTCCGCCGGGGCGATCAGCGCGATCGGAGTGTTGACGGCGACCTTTTCCGCGCCCTCCGGCGTGAGAATGCGCTCCAGCACGCCGGCTTCCGCGGCCTCGATCTCCATGGTCGCCTTTTCCGTCTCGACCTCGGCCAGCACGTCGCCGGCCGCGACGCTTTCGCCCTCGCGCTTCAGCCATTTCGCCAGCTTGCCGTGTTTCATCTCGGGCGAAAGCGCCGGCATCAGCACAGGGGTCGCCATTCACGTCTCCAGAAGCGTCCATTCGGCGTCACAGCAGCACATCTTTTTCGAGCTCCGCCGCATCGGGCTCGGGGCTTTGCGCGGCATATTCGGCCGCCTCCACGACAATGGCGCGGACCTCCGCATCGAGCCGCTTCAGATCGGCCTCGTCCGCCAGACCGGCGCGCAGGATTTTTTCGCGCGCGCGCTCGACCGGGTCCGGCGCCTGCGCGGCGCGCGCCTCGTCCTTGCGCCGGTACTTGGCGGGATCGGCCAGCGAATGGCCGCGATAACGCTCGGTGCGCATTTCCAGGATCGCGGGGCCCGCTGCCGGAGCGCGCCCGCGCGATCGGCCCGCGCGCCCGCCTCGCGCACCGCCTCGACGCACATGCCGTCGATCGATTCGCCGGGAATGTCGAAAGCGGCGCCGCGCTGGGCGAGACTGACCGGCCCGTCGCCGCGCGCCGGCCGGCTGGGCGCGGTTGTTCTCGATGACGAAGACGATCGGCAGGCGCCAATGCGCCGCCATGTTGAAGCTTTCCGCGACCTGGCCCTGATCCGCCGCGCCGTCGCCGAAGAAGCAGATGCAGACCCGGCCGTCGCCGCGATAGGCGTTGGCGAAGGCGAGCCCGGTCCCGAGCGAGGCCTGGGCGCCGACGATGCCATGGCCGCCGAAATAGTCGCAATCCGGCGCGAACATGTGCATCGAGCCGCCCTTGCCGCCGGAAACGCCGCCGCGCCGCCCGGTCATCTCCGCCATCACGGCGCGCGGATCGACGCCGCAGGCGAGCAGATGGCCGTGATGACGATAGGACGCGATGAACTGGTCGGTCTCGCGCGCCGCGAGCCTCATCCCGACCACGACCGCCTCCTGCCCGATATAGAGGTGGCAGAAGCCGCCGATCAGGCCCATGCCGAACAACTGGCCCGCCTTCTCCTCGAAGCGGCGGATGAGCAGCATGGCGCGATAGATCGAAATGGCGTCGCCCTCGCCGACAAAGGCGGCCAGGCGGGGATTGCCGCCTTCCGGCGGCGCAATGGAAGCGGCGGCCATGGATCCTCCCGCGCCCGGTTTCGCCACGCGACGAGTCCTGTCGGGAATTGCGGGCCGTTCTCGCGGAAGGCTAGCCCGAAGACGTACGAAAAAGCGAGACGGCGGCTTCAGTGCTAGCGGCTTGATGGCCTTAGTGCGGACCGTCTGGCCCTTGTCCTGCGGCAGGATCACGACGAGGTCGGTCTTGTTGACGCGGTTGAGCAGGTTGCGCGCCTCCTCGTCGAGCAGATCGCGATCGATCACGGGACCGCGCAGCAGATCGACCCGCCGCTGCCAATCCGCCTTTTCGGCGCGGATGACTTTCAGCTTGGCCTCGACTTCCGCCATTTCGCGGCGGGTTTCGAGATCGGCGGCGATGCCGCGCTCGCCGTGAAAGGCGTGCCACACGAAAAAGCCGCCCACCGCCCCGGAGAAGACGTAGAACAGCAGCGGGATGACGATGGCGGCGAAGCGCGTGCGGACGACCATGCGCCACCTTCGCCCGGAAAAGTTAGGTCAGGGTTAAAAAGTCGAAAATCAAACCTGTGGCGCCCGAATTGAAGCGCGTTCCCCAAGACCGCCGCTTCGTTCCATTTCGGCACGAAAAAGCGGGAATTGAAGCCAAATCGGGACCACGACCATGCCCAGCCTGGGATTCACGATCGGAACCAATTTCGAACGGCAGCCGGCCCCCCGCCGCCGCGGCGTCGGACGCCAAATCGACGACGTCGACCAACTCGTCGCCTGCAAGGAACGCCGTTCCCGCATCAGGACCACGCTCGTCCTGGCGACGCTGGGCGCGGCCGGCCTCGCCGTCATGGCCTTTTCGGACAGCGCCACGGTCCTGCTGCGCCAGCTCGCCGGCCTCCCGTGAAGCGTCGCCCATCGGGCGAAGATATCTTCTTGTATGGTCACAGCGCAGGCGCCATCGGCGCCTGATCAGGGGCGTTGCGGGATTTCCCGCAACGCCCCTTGTTCGTTGATGGTCAGGCGAGGGCCTTGAGCGCGGCGCGCCCGGCGTAGACCGCCTGCTTGCCCAGCTCTTCCTCGATGCGGATCAACTGGTTGTACTTGGCCATGCGGTCGGAGCGGGCCAGCGAGCCCGTCTTGATCTGCCCGCAATTGGTGGCCACCGCGAGATCGGCGATGGTGGAATCCTCGGTCTCGCCCGAACGGTGCGACATCACCGCCGTATAGCCGGCGCGATGGGCCATATCGACGGCGGCGAGCGTCTCGCTCAGCGTGCCGATCTGGTTGACCTTGATCAGGATGGAATTGGCCACGCCCTTCTTGATGCCTTCGCCGAGGATCGCGACATTGGTGACGAAAATATCGTCGCCGACGATCTGGACCTTCTTGCCGAGCAGGTCGGTGGTAATCTTCCAGCCGTCCCAATCGTTTTCGGCATTGCCGTCCTCGATGGTGACGATCGGATAGGCGCTGGCGAGCTTGGCGAGATATTCGGCCTGCTCTTGGATCGAGCGGACCTTGCCCTCGCCCTCGTAATGATAGGCGCCGTCCTTGAAGAACTCGCTGGCGGCGGCGTCGAGGCCGATGCGCGATGTCCTGGCCCGGCTTGAAGCCCGCGGCCTCGATGGCCTTGACGACGAAGTCCAGCGCCGCTTCCGCCGACGGCAGGTTGGGGGCGAAGCCGCCCTCATCGCCGACATTGGTGTTGTGGCCGGCCTTTTTCAGCGCCGATTTCAGGCCGTGGAACACTTCCGCGCCCCAGCGCACCGCTTCCCTGATCGACTGTCGGCGCCGACCGGCAGGATCATGAATTCCTGGAAATCGATCGGATTGTCGGCATGGGCGCCGCCGTTGATGATGTTCATCATCGGGGTCGGCAGGACGCGGGCCTGCGTGCCGCCGACATAGCGATAGAGCGGCAGGCTTGGCGGCGTCGGCCGCCGCCTTGGCGACCGCCAGCGAGACGCCGAGGATGGCGTTGGCGCCGAGGCGCGCCTTGTTCGGGCGTGCCGTCGAGTTCGATCATGGCCTGGTCGATGCCGACCTGGTCCTCGGCGTCGAGGCCGGAAATGGCGTCGAAAATCTCGCCGTTGACGGATTCGACCGCCTTGAGCACGCCCTTGCCGAGATAGCGGGCCTTGTCGCCGTCGCGCAGCTCGACCGCCTCGCGGGTGCCGGTGGAGGCGCCCGAGGGCACGGCGGCGCGGCCGAAGGAGCCGTCTTCCAGCGTCACGTCGACCTCGACCGTGGGATTGCCGCGCGAATCCAGAATTTCGCGGGCGAGAATGTCGATAATCTCAGTCATGCGGCTCCCCTGAACGATCATATGGGTCCTTCCGTCGAAGGATGGCGGCCTTCTACGCCGGATGCGCGAAATAAAAAAGATGGCCAAAGGCCGCAGCGGGGATTTTCCCGGCGCAACCGCCTTGCGCGCAGGCGCGCTAGCGTCGGCCTGCGCGTAAATGATCCGGCGGCAGCAGGGACGGAGGACAAAAATGGTTCAGACCCACGACGGCGCCGGCCTGCTCGGCGCGCAGGCCAAGACGCCGCAAAGCCCGGACGAGGCGACGCTCGACCGCGTGCCCAATCCGCATCCGGATGTGGATTATGTCGTCCGCTTCACCCAGCCGGAATTCACCTCGCTGTGCCCGGTCACCGGCCAGCCGGATTTCGCGCATCTCGTGATCGATTATGTTCCCGATCAATGGCTCGTTGAATCAAAGGCTTTCAAGCTTTATCTCGCCTCATTCCGCAATCACGGCGCCTTCCACGAAGCCTGCACCATCCGCATCGCCAAGGATCTCGTCGCCGCGCTCGCGCCCCGCTGGCTGCGCATCGGCGGCTATTGGTATCCGCGCGGCGGCATGCCGATCGACGTGTTCTGGCAAACCGGCGAGCCGCCCAAGGACCTGTGGCTGCCGGATCAGGGCGTCGCGCCCTATCGCGGGCGGGGATGACGCGGGACGCGTTAGTCCCTATGTTGCGGTTGTGCCGAACAAACCCGCTCCCCAAAAACCCGCCCCCAAGAAACGCGCTGTCATGCCAAGCCGCGAGGATATCCTCGCCTTCATCGCCCGCGAGCGCGAGGCGGCGGCGCAGGCTGGCGGCGCGTTGCCGGACAAGATCGGAAAGCGCGAGATCGCCCGCGCCTTCGGCATTCGCGGCGACGACAAGATTCTACTCAAGAAAATCCTGAAAGAACTGGAGCTGGAAGGCGAGATCAAGCGCTCGCGCTCCGGCCTGCACGAGAAAGGCGCCCTGCCCCAGATCGTGCTCGCCGACATCACCTCGCGCGACCGCGACGGCGACCTGATCGCCGTGCCGGCCGAATGGGAAGAGGCGCTCGGGCCGCTGCCGCGCATCGCGATTTTCGCGCCCCGCAAGCCGCGCGTCGGCGGGCCGCCCTCGGCGGGCGTCGGCGACCGCGCGCTGGTGCGCGTCTCGCCTTTGCACGAGACCGTGGGGCCGGCCTATTCCGGCCGCGTGGTCAAGCTGCTGTCGCGCGCCGCCAGGCGCATCCTCGGCGTGTTCCGCGAAGACCCGCACACGGGCGGCGGCCGCATCGTGCCGGTGGACAAGAAGATGCGCGACAAGGAATTCCGCGTCGCCGAGGCTGATCGCGGCGAGGCCCGCGACGGCGATCTCGTCAGCGTCGAGACCCTTGCTCGCGGGCGCCTCGGCCTTCCGGTCGCCAAGGTGCGCGAGCGGCTTGGCTCGATGAACAGCGAAAAGGCGATCAGCCTCATCGCCATCAACACCCATTCGATCCCCGACCTGTTCCGGCCCGAGACCATCGAGGCCTCCGAAGCCGCCCAGGCCGCGCGCATGGAGGCCGAGGGCTTCAAGCGCGAGGACTGGCGCTCGGTTCCCCTCGTCACCATCGACCCGCCCGACGCCAAGGACCATGACGACGCCGTTTTCGCCGAACCCGACGAGTCCAGCGACAATCCGGAAGGCTTCGTCGTCACCGTCGCCATCGCCGACGTCAGCTTTTATGTGCGTCCGGGCAGCCCGCTCGACCGCGAGGCGCTGGATCGCGGCAATTCGGTCTATTTCCCCGACCGCGTCGTGCCCATGCTGCCCGAGCGCATTTCCAACGACCTCTGCTCGCTTCGGCAAGGCGAGGACCGTCCCGCGATCGCCTGCCGGATGCGCATCGGCAAGGACGGCCACAAGCTCGGCCATTCGTTCCATCGCGTGATGATGCGCTCGGCGGCCAAGCTGTCCTATCAACAGGCGCAGGACGCCATCGACGGGCACCCGGACGAGACGCACGCGGCCGCTGCTGGACGAAGCCCTGAAACCGTTATGGCGCGCCTATGAGGCGACGAAAATCGCGCGGACCAAAAGGTCGCCGCTCGATCTCGACCTGCCCGAGCGCAAGATCCTGCTGAAAGCCGACGGCACGGTGGATCGCGTGCTGACGCCGCCGCGCCTCGACGCCCACAAGGTGATCGAGGAATTCATGATCCTCGCCAATGTCGCCGCCGCCGAGACGCTCGAAGCCGAGAAGTCGCATCTGATCTACCGCGCCCATGACGAGCCCTCCATCGAGAAGCTCAACGCGCTGTCGGAGTTTCTGGCCACGATCGGCATCAAGCTCGCCAAGGGCCAGGTTCTCAAGCCGATGCAGTTCAACGACATTCTCGCCAAGGTGCGCGGCACCGAGCACGAGAACGTCGTCAACGAGATCGTGCTGCGGACCCAGGCGCAGGCGGAATATGTCGCGGAGAACTACGGCCATTTCGGCCTGCACCTGCGCCGCTACGCCCATTTCACCTCGCCGATCCGCCGCTATGCCGATCTCATCGTCCATCGCGCGCTGGTCCGCGCCCTGGACCTCGGCCCCGGCGGCCTGCCCGAGATGGGCCGCGAACAGCTCGCCGAAATCGCCGCGCGCATTTCCGCCGCCGAGCGCCGCGCCATGGCCGCCGAACGCGAAACCACCGACCGCCTGATCGCGACGTTCCTCGCCGAAAAGATCGGCGCCAGTTTCGAGGGCCGCATCGCCGGCGCCACCAACGCCGGCCTGTTCGTCAAGCTCGCCGACACCGGCGCCGACGGCTTCGTGCCCGCGGGCTCGCTCGGCGACGATTATTTCCGCTATGACGAGGCCCATCACGCTTTGATCGGCGCGCGCACCGGCGAGACCTATCAGCTCGGCGATTCCGTGACCGTGAAGCTGGTCGAAGCCGCGCCCTTCGCCGGCGCCCTGCGCTTCGAGATGCTGAGCGAGGGCAAGCAGCGCGCGGGCCGCGCCAGCACGCTCAAGAGCAGAACGCCGCGCGGCCGCCCGGGCAAGACCGGGGCCAAAACCTCGCGGCGGCGGACCCGCGCATGAGTGCGAGCGACTCCAACAACTACTCGGGCCGACATCGTCCTGCCGTCGCGCCCGGTCTGGCCCGCGTTCAAGCGCGGCTTGCGGGGGCTCTGTCCCGCCTGCGGGCGCGGAAAAATCTTTTACGCCTATCTCAAGGTCAACGACCTGTGCCCCGCCTGCGGCGAGGAATTGTTCCACCAGCGCGCCGACGACATGCCGCCCTATGTCACCATGGTCATCACCGGCCATGTCGTGGTCGCGGGCATCATCGCCGGCCAGGATTTTTTCCCCAACCTGCCCGACTGGCCGCAGATGGTGTTCTGGCCCATCGCCGCGCTGCTTCTGAGCCTGTGGCTGCTGCCGAAGGTGAAGGGCGCGCTGATCGCCTATCAATGGGCCTTGCGCATGCACGGATTCGGACCGGAGACGCCGGACGACCGCGGCTTTGCGGGAGACAAGGCGTGAGCGAAGCCAAAACGCCGGCCGGTGCGCCCGCGCGACGCGGCGGCGCTGATCCTGCTCGACGGCATCGGCAGGAAGAACCCGAAAATCCTGCTCGGCAAGCGCCATCCGGCGCTCAAGTTCATGCCGGACAAATATGTCTTTCCCGGCGGCCGGCTGGAGCCGGGCGACCGCCGCATGAACATCGCCGGCCCGCTCGACGCCCGCGTCGAGGCGCGGCTGCTCAAGGGCCGCGCCGGATCGGACCCGAGTTTCGCCCGCGCCCTCGCGCTGGCCGCGATCCGCGAAACCTTTGAAGAGACCGGCCATGTCGTCGGAACCGGCGATTACGGCGGCCCGGACCGTCCGCCCGCCGCCTGGCGCGGCTATGCCGAGCACAAATGCCTGCCCGATCTGCAGGAGCTGCATTTCATCGCCCGCGCCATCACCCCGCCCATGCGGCCAAGGCGTTTCGACACCCGCTTCTTCGCCATCGACGCCCGCGCCGTGACCGCCCGGCTCGACGGAATAGCCCACGCCGACGCCGAACTGGTGGAGCTGGCCTGGGTGAATCTGGACAAGGCGGAAAACCTCGACCTGCCCGACGTGACCCGGCAGGTGCTGGCCGAGCTGCGCGCGCGGCTCAAGGGCGGCATGAGCCCGTTCCTGCCGGCGCCCTTCTATTATTTCCGCAAAGGAAAGTGGCGCCGCGAAGAGCTTTGAGGCGGCCCTCCCTTGTGTCCGCCGATTTGCAATCAAGTTTTTCATGGTAAACAAACTCACTACTACTGCCGACAAGTAGAAATATTCATTAACCAGAGACGCCAACACATTTCAATAAAATGCACGTCAACTGCCTAACGCGGTATTCAAGGGCGATGGTTTAGCTATAGTCCATCCTACGCTTTTGACAGGCGGTCGTATCATGCGTTCCCTCCTTCCCCATCCGGCCATGAAGGCCTTCGCCGCGGATAAACGCGGCACCGTCACGATCCTGGCCGCCGCCATCATGGTCGGCGTCGTCGGCATGGGCGCCCTCGTCGCCGAATATGGTCTGGCGCTTGAAAAGCAGGACCGAGGACCAGCGCATCGCCGACGCGGCGGCTTTCGCTGCGGCGACCTATTACAACCAGCATGGCAACAGCCGTCACCGGCGCCCTTGCGGCCGCCCAGAACGTCGCCTCGCTGAACGGCGTGGTCTCATCCTGCACGGGCTCAAGCACCACGCCGCCCTGCGTCGCCGCCACCCTGGCGACGCCGCCGTCGAACACGACGACGAATGCGCTGAAAGTTTCCGTCTTCACGAGCAAGCCGCTCTATCTGGCCAATGTCGTCTCGAAGGGCGCCAATTCGGTGACCATTTCGGGCAGCGCCTATGCCCAGTTACCGGGCGGTGTCAGCGACTGCATCACGGCTTTGTCGACCTCCTCGGGCATCAGCCTGACCGGCGGCACCGGCATCAACGCGCCCAATTGCAATATCTCCAGCGCGGCGTCGATTTCCGTCCCCTGCGGCACCACGATGACCGCGAAAAGCGTCAAATACGAAGGCTCGACGCCGAGCCAATGCACCTCGACCCCCAGCATCACGGCCTCTCTGGGCATGTCGAAAGTGTCTTCGGTGCCCGATCCCCTGAACAGCACCGCCTTTACCGCTCCCTTCCTGGTCGCTTCGAGCGGTTCGACGCCGGTCTCGACCGCCGTGTCGCGCACGCGACCAATTTCATCCCGCTGCTGAACAGCAAGACGATCTCGGCCCAGGCCTGTTTCCCGATGGCGCACTGACAACTCGCTCGAATTCGAAGGGCAGCCTCAATGTATGGGATAGGCGCCGCAGCCGCGCGCCGGCGCAACCAGAACCTCCCGCCCGCCGCAACTTGGACAGATCAGCACCCCCGCCAAGGTGTGAAGCCGCGTCGTCGGCGGCAGGTAATGGAAGGGCGCGCGCCAGATCCCGCCGCAACCCAGGCATGTGGCTTCGACGGCGTCGATGACCAAAGCGATCAGGTCGGCCAGGGTGAGGTTCGCGTAGGGGACGCCATTCATGGTCGGCTCTTCCGTCATTCGATGCTCGAGGCGTTTTGAAAATGGCCTCGATTGAAATAAGGGTCCGCGTCGCCACAGGGACGCGTTGAAAACAAGTCCGGTCGCAATCCGATCAAACGTGTCGGGACTATTGATCCCGATCTCGCGCACGCGCAAGAGCTTGCGCCTGGACTGCACGTTACACGGCGGACGTGACAAAGAGCCGTCCTCGAGACGACAGGACCATTTCGTGGCCGCGCTTGGGCCGTCAATGTCACGATTGAAACTTGTCCGGGCCTGTCGCCGCCCTCTGCTCCGGCGCGGCCTTTCGCCGGGACGCGATTCGTGGCCTATAAGCCGCCATGTTCTCCGCTTTCGATTCGCAAACCCGCAAGCGCCTCGCCGCGGCCATTTCCTGCATTTCGATCGTCGGAATCGGCCTGTCGCTGGTCATTCCGCTGCTCGCGCTGCGGCTGGAGGCCGCCGGTTTTCCCGGCCATACCAACGGCCTGCACATCGCCGTCACCGGCCTCGCCACCCTGATCGGCGCGCCGCTGACGCCGTGGCTCGCGCGCCATCTCGGAATCCGGACGCTGCTGTTTGTCGCCTTCGCCTTGGGAATTGCCGCGCTGATGGGCTTCGCCTTCTGCGCCGATTACGAGCTGTGGCTGGCGATTCGCGCCGTCTTCGGCCTGTCGCTGACGATCATTTTCGTCGTCAGCGAATATTGGATCAGCGCCGCCGCGCCGCCGGCGCAGCGCGGCCTGGTGCTTGGGCTTTACGCGACCGTGCTCGCGCTGGGCTTCGCCGTCGGCCCGGCTTTGCTCAGCCTGACCGGCGCTCAGGGCCAGACGCCGTTTTTCGTCGCGGCCGCGCTGATCGGCGCCGCCGCGATTCCCGTGGCGCTGGCCGGCAAGGACGGCGCCGTGAAGATGGAGGGGCCGTCACGGCCCAATCTGCGGAAAATCTTCATCGCCTCGCCGGTCGCGCTCGGCGCCGCCCTGCTCTATGGCGCGATCGAGACCGGATTGAACGGGCTGCTGCCGGTGTTCGGGCTGCGCTCGGGATTTCCGCAGGGCTGGGCGACCTTCCAGCTCACTTTGGTCGCG
Organism: uncultured Alphaproteobacteria bacterium; assembly: GCA_963811975.1. Taxonomy (GTDB): domain Bacteria; phylum Pseudomonadota; class Alphaproteobacteria; order Rhizobiales; family Beijerinckiaceae; genus Rhodoblastus. Next base: position 198,902 of record CAWETR010000013.1, on the reverse strand, counting down.
CTCGGCAATGTCGTCTTTCCGATCCCGATCGGGTTGGTGGCCGACCGCCTGAACAAGCGCTGGATGCTGGCCTTCTTCGCCTTTTTCGGCCTCGCCGGAGCGCTCGCTCTGCCCGCCTTCGCCGCCGACCGCGCCACTTATGCGCTCGCTCTCTTCATCTGGGGCGGCCTCATCGGCGGCCTCTATCCGGTGGGACTCGCGATTCTCGCCGAAAAATTCCACGGCGCGCAGCTCGCCTCGGCCAATGCCGCCTATATCATGATGTATGCGGTGGGCATGATGATCGGTCCGCCGGCGCTGGGCCTCGGCCTCGACCTCGCCTCGCCGCGCGGCCTGTTCGACGCGCTTTCCGTGCTGTTCCTGGCCTATCTCGGGCTGGTCCTCGCCTTCTCGGGCCCGGCGCGGGCGATCGGGGGGCGCGGCCGCGCTTGACAAAAGCGGGCCAGTGCTTATGGTGCCCGCGAGTTTGGGCCGGAGCGATCCGGCCCCTTTTGTTCCGTCAATGGCCTCCATCCCGACCCGGGATGCGGCGCCAGCCCCGCTTGCAAGGTTAAAGTCCATGGCCAAGGCCGCCACGATCAAGATCAAGCTGCTGTCGAGCGCCGACACCGGCTATTTCTACGTCACCAAGAAGAACGCCCGCACCAAGACCGACAAGCTGGCGTTCAAGAAATACGATCCCGTCGCGCGCAAGCACGTCGAGTTCAAGGAAACCAAGATCAAGTAAGGCTTGGTCTTCTTCCCTGCAAAGCCGCCTCCGGGCGGCTTTTTTGTTTCGGCCTTTTGACCAACGCTCCCTTTTGGAGCGTTGGTCTAGGAGCAATGCGGCGCCGAGCCTATGCGAGGGCGCCTTCGCGACTCGTCGCGATCTAAGCCACAAACCCTCGAAGACGATCTGGTCGGCGTGGCGGTATGCGACCTCCGCCTGCGCCGGCGAGCGGATTGTCCAGGTCATGACGGGAACCGGCGTGCAGGCCCGGGCAAAGGCGGTGATCGCGGCCGGAAGATCCGCCGCCCGCCACGACAGGAAGTCCGGTTTCGTTTCGACGGCATGGGTGAAGCGCGTCATCGCGCGCCACTGGCTCGGGGTCAGCCGCCGAAACTCCTCGGAATCGTAATCGCTTTGCGCGACGATTCCGAGCGGCCAGGGCGCCTCGCGCGCCCGCAGCGCGGCGATCAGCGCCGGATCGAAGCTTTTCAGCGCGACCGGGCCGGAATAATCGCCCAGCGCCGCCGCGACGGCCGAAGCCAGCGACAGGTCGCCGGAAAAGTCGCTCTTCAGTTCGAGGATCAGGGGCGCGGCGCCGTCGACCGCCGCCAGCCATTGCCGCAGCGTCGGGATGGTTTCGCCCCCGTGGAGGAAGGCGATGTTCTCCAGCTCGGCCGCATTGCGGTGCTGGAAGGCGCCTTGCGCCTCGGTCAGCCGCTCCAGCGAATCGTCATGGAACACGAAGACCTGATCGTCGCGCGACAGGCGCAGGTCGCATTCGATGGCATAATGCCGCTCGACCGCCGCGCGCGCCGCGCCGATGGAATTCTCGACCAGCCCGCGCGCCGGATCGTGCAGGCCGCGATGGGCGATCGGCCGGCCGACCAGCCAGGACGGATCGGGTTGGCGCTTGCGGGTCACGAGGCGATTTCGAAGATCGCCTCGACCTCGACGCAGGCGCCCAGCGGCAATTGCGCGACGCCGATGGTCGAACGGGCATGGGCGCCGATCTCGCCCAGCGCGGCGCCGACGAGATCCGAGGCGCCGTTCATCACCGCGGCCAGTCGGGTGAAATCCCCGGCGCAATGGATGAAGCCGCCAAGCCGGACGCACCGGCTGACGCGACCGAGATCGCCGAGCTTCATCTTGGCCTGCGCGAGGCAATTCAGCGCCGAAAGCTCCGCCGCCTGCGCGGCGTCCACCTCCGACACCCCTGCCCCGACCTTGCCGACATGGGCGGGCGCGAGCGTCCCGTCGGCGCCGAAAGGCAATTGTCCCGAGACGAACAGCAGCGCGCCGCTGACGACCGCCGGAACGTAATTGGCGATCGGCGCCGCGGGCTGCGGCAGCGTGAAGCCCAGAGCCTTGAGCCGCTGCTCGATCTCGTCGCCGGTTTGCGCCATTTCCTTGGTCCTTGCTCGTCGATTCATCGTAGTTTCGCCACAGCCTTCCCGCAACAATGGACAAACGCTAGAGTTTGGGCCAGCGAATCCCGTCGAGAAGCTTAAATCATGCGTTTGAACCGTTCCTTTCTCGGCGCCGCTTGCGCCCTTGCCCTCGCCGTTCCGGCCCTTGCCCTCGCCGTTCCGGGCTTCACCTGCCGTCCAGCCTTGCCGCGCGCCGCCGTCCCTACTGCTGCTGGCGAGCCACAAGGCGATATACGAACTGAACCTGCTCGAAGGCGCGGGAACGAAAGCCCCGGCCAGCGCCACCGGCCGCATCGCGTTCGAATTCGGGGCGTCCTGCGAAGGCTACGCCCAGACCCTGCGCCAGGTTCTCGACATCGAGCCGAACGAGGGCGAGCGGCAGGTCACCGAGACGCGCTCCACGACCTTTGAAGACGCGGCGGGCGCGGATTTCCGCTTCAACGTCGCCGGCCTCGTCGGCAAGGGCGCCGAAGTGGACGGCCACGCCGCGCGCGACGCCCGTGGCGTTTCGATCGCCTTGAACCGTCCAGAGCCCTTCCACCTCGACGTGGCCAGCGACGTCCTCTTTCCGACCCAGCATATCGAGAAGGTCATCGAAGCCGCGCGGCGCGGCGAAAAGGTCGTGCTCGCCCGCGTCTATGACGCGTCCGACGACGGACGGAAAATCTCGGACGTCACCACTTTCATCGGCAAGCCGCGTCAGGATGCGGATCCCGACAAGGGCGCCCAGATTCCCGCGCTGCGCAACATGACGCGCTGGCCTGTGGCCGTCGCCTATTTCTCGCCAAACCGAAAAGACGGCCTGCCCGATTACGTGCTGTCGTTCAATCTGTATGAGAACGGCGTCTCGACCGGGCTGCGGCTCGATTACGGCGATTTCGTGCTGAGCGGGGAACTGGCGCGGATCGAGTTTCCGCCGGCGGCGAAATGCCGGCGCTGAAGGTCCGGCGTCAGGCGCTGAGCGCCTGCCCGCCACCGACCGCGCGGAACTGCTCGATCACGTCCGCGACTTCGCCTTCCGCGACCGGCCGGCCGAACAGATAGCCCTGGACATAGGTGCAGCCGTAATCGCGCAGCATGTTCAATTGCTCGACGGTTTCGACGCCTTCCGTCACGCAGTTCAGCTTGAGATTGACGCAAAGCCCGATCATCGACCGGACGATATCGCGGGCGACCTTGTTGATGTGCATGTCCTTGACGAAGCTGCGGTCGATCTTGATCATGTCCAGCGGCAGGCGATGGACATAGGACAGGCTCGAATAGCCCGTCCCGAAATCGTCGAGCGAAATGTTCACGCCCATCGCCTTGAGCTGGGCGATTGCGGCGGCGGCGCGGTCGAAATCGGCGACAAGCGACGTTTCCGTGACTTCGATTTCGAGGCGCGAGGGTTCGAATCCGCTGCTTTCGATCAAAGCCATGACCTGCGTCAGCGCGCGCTCCGAAACCAGGTCGCGAATGGAAATATTGAAGCTCAGGTTGATATCGCGCGGCCAGCTGCGAGCGGCCTGCAGCGCCTTGCGCAGGATCGTCCGCGTGATGACATGGATCAGCTCGCCCGATTCCGCGACCGGGATGAACACGTCGGGCCCAACGGCGCCCAGATCGGGACTGACCCAGCGCGTCAGGGCTTCGAAGGCGACGATCCTCTGGGTCTCCGCATGGAGCAGCGGCTGATATTCGATCGTCAGTTCAGCTTCGAAATCCGCCTTGCGCAGCGCCTGCTCGATTCGGGCGTTGAGCAGCATCTTGCTCTCATGTTCCGAGGTGAACAGGACAGCGCCGCCACGATGGTTCTGCTTGCCGAAATAGAGCGCGTAATCGGCCCGCTCATAAAGATGGTGGCCGTCCATGGCGTCGGCGGGGAAACGGGCGAAGCCGATCGACGCCGAAACGCCGGCATGAACGTCGGCGAAACGCAGCGGCGCGCGAATGGCGGCGCAGAGTTCGTCGCCCAGCCGGAGAATGTCGCTTTCGTTGAATTGGCCGCGCACGAAAATGGCGAATTCGTCGCCGCCGAGACGCGCGATCGTCGTCGCGCCGCTGGCGAAGCCCTCCAGCCGGACGGCGCATTCCCGCAGGACGCAATCGCCGATCGCGTGTCCGTAAAGATCGTTGATCGGCTTGAAGCCGTCGAGGTCGATGACGCCCATGACGAGGCCGCCGCGGTCTCCCTCCTCGCGGATGGCCCGGTCGAGTCGCTCGAAGAACTCGCGCCGGTTCGGCAGGCCCGTCAGGCTGTCGGTATTGGCCAGGCGCCGGTTCTCCTCGGCGAGTTCCACCGCCTGGACCCGCGCCGCCACCATCGCCTCGAAATCGCGGGAGGACACCATCACCATATAGGCGAGGAACAGGCCGACCAGCGTCAGATTGACCGCAACTATCGGCGCTTCATGGCCGCCTGACAGCACCAGCAGGATCAGGAACCCCGGCATCGAGATGCCGGCCAGGGCGAGCGCCACCCGCGGCAATTGCGCCAGGATGAAGCTGCAGATCATGTTGGTGATGACGACCGTGAACACGACCTGGCTGCGCAGGACGTAATCGCCATAGAGAAAAAGCGCGACGGTCCAGGCGGTGAACAGCGAGCCCAGGCCGATCGCGACAACATGGACAGCCCGCAACATGCCGCGCGCCACGCTGGCGTCGATGGCCGTTTTCTGGTGATAGCGCCAGTAGAACGCGCGGGACAGCGCGAAAACGACCAGCACGGCCGGCGCCGCGTAAACCAGCGCCGCCGGCGCCACGCCCGCGAAGGCATAAGCCGTCGCGACGACATTGATGCACAGCATTCCGTAAAGCAAGGGCAGATGGGTGATCAGGATGGTCAGTCGGGCGAGGTCGAGCTCGCGCTCAAGCCCGCTCGCCGGCTTCGGTCGCCAGTCCTCAAGCAAAGACGGCAAAATCAACATCGACGATCCGGTTGGCGAGATGGCGGCCTTGGGCCTGTCGGAGGCCCAGCCTCCCCTTTTAACGGAAATCGTTTAAACTAACCTTACGTGCTGGAGCACAGGTTCGAAATCATTCATTAACCAATTGCTAACGCAAGAAAAAGGCCTTCCACCGAAAGTGGAAGGCCTTTGATCCGTCGCGACACTGAAGCAGACCAGAGAAACAGGACTGATATTACAGCGGAATATTGTCGTGCTTCTTCCAGGGGTTCTCCAGCTCCTTGTGCCGCAGCATGGCCAGCGCGCGCGCCACGCGCTTGCGGGTGCCGAACGGCTGGATCACTTCGTCGATATAGCCGCGCTCGGCGGCGACGAAGGGCGACAGGAAGCGGTCTTCGTATTCCTTGGTGCGCTCGGCGATCTTCTCGGCGTCGCCGAGATCCTGGCGGAAGATGATCTCCACCGCGCCCTTGGCGCCCATGACCGCGATCTGCGCGGTCGGCCAGGCGTAATTGACGTCGCCGCGCAGGTGCTTCGAGGCCATGACGTCATAGGCGCCGCCGAAGGCCTTGCGGGTGATGACGGTGATCTTCGGCACGGTGGCTTCGGCATAGGCGAACAGCAGCTTGGCGCCGTGCTTGATGAGGCCGCCATATTCCTGCGCGGTGCCGGGCAGGAAGCCGGGAACGTCGACGAAGGTGACGATCGGAATGTTGAAGGCGTCGCAGAAGCGCACGAAGCGCGCCGCCTTGCGCGAGGCGTCGGAATCGAGCACGCCCGCCAGCACCAGCGGCTGGTTGGCGACGATGCCGACGGTGCGGCCGTCCAAGCGGCCGAAGCCGACGACGATGTTCTTGGCGTGGGCTTCCTGGATTTCGAAGAAATCGCCCTCGTCGACCACTTTCGTGATCAGTTCCTTGATGTCGTAGGGCTTGTTGGGATTGTCCGGAATGAGCGTGTTGAGCGACATGTCATAGCGGTCGTCCCTGTCGAAGGTCGGCCATTCCGGCACTTCGTCGGTGTTGGACGAGGGCAGGAAGTCGATCAGGCGGCGCATCTGCAGCAGCGCCTGGACGTCGTTGTCATAGCCCTTGTCGGCGACGGAGCTCTTGGTGGCGTGAACCGAGGCGCCGCCGAGTTCTTCCGCGGTCACGGTCTCGTTGGTCACGGTCTTCACGACGTCGGGGCCGGTGACGAACATGTAGCTCGTCTCCTTCACCATGAAGATGAAGTCGGTCATGGCCGGCGAATAGACGTCGCCGCCCGCGCAGGGGCCCATGATGACGGAAATCTGCGGAATGACGCCCGAGGCCAGCACATTGCGCTGGAACACCTCGCCATAGCCGCCCAGCGCCGCCACGCCTTCCTGGATGCGGGCGCCGCCGGCGTCGAACAGGCCGATGATCGGCGCGCGGTTGCGCAGGGCCATGTCCTGGATCTTGGTGATCTTGGCGGCGTGGGTCTCGGAGAGCGAGCCGCCGAGCACGGTGAAGTCCTTGGCGAAGACATAGACGACGCGGCCGTTGATCGTGCCCCAGCCGGTGACGACGCCGTCGCCGGGAATCTTGTCTTCCTGGTCCATGCCGAAATCGACGCAGCGATGCTGCACGAACATGTCGAATTCCTCGAACGAGCCGTGGTCGAGGAGAAGTTCGATGCGTTCGCGGGCGGTGAGCTTGCCGCGCTTGTGCTGGGCGTCGATACGCTTCTGACCGCCGCCGAGCCGGGCGCCTTCGCGGCGCTCGTCGAGGATTTCGAGAATGTGTTTCATGGAGGTTTCCCGGTCTTAGCGGAGTCTCTTGGCGGAGTGCGCCGCAAAAAACATTGGGGCGGGTTTAGCACGGCTTTTTTGGAGCCGGAACCCGCAACGTGACGAAAGGATGAAATCCATTCGGATAATGTGCGGCGGGGTCGAAGCCGAGATTTCAGCCCGGGTTCCGAAAAAGGCCTCGTGGGCGGCGCGCATCTCCTTGAAACGCGCAGCGCGGCGGGCTTCCGCCTCAGTCGTCGCCGCCCCACAGCCGCGCCTGATGGTCCTCGTCGACATGCGCCGCCGCCCAGGCGTCCTCCAGCGAAAGCGCGCCGTGAACATGCGCCAGCGCGATCAGGACCGAACCGGTCAGACTGGTCATGACGTGCAGCGCCGCCAGCCGCAGCGGGCCGCCGGGGCCCTCGCCCAGTTCAGCCACCGCGCGCGCGATCGCCGCCCGCGACTCGTCGGGTTGGGCGACGAACACCACCCCTTCCGAACACAGGAAGCGGGCGCCGAATTTTTCGCGCATAAAGTCCAGAACCGGGTTCCACGCGCTGTTTTGCTCCCCGACCAGACTGTCCGGCGCCCCGGCGCGGTAGCAGACGAGGTCCGAACCGGCGAATTTGGCGATTTCCTCCGCGGTCGCGGTCATTTCCCGGGCCACGCCGTCAATCGCGGTATTGGCGAGGCGGGTGATCGGCATGTCGGCCGGGTCGATCCGTTCGCCCTGCCGGCGCCATTCCTCGGCCAAAGCCTCGGCCAGCGCGCGGGTGGGAACGACCAGCGGCGCCCGGGCGGGCGTGCGCACCGGCTTGCCGTCGAGCCTGACGCCGAAGCCGTCGCCCTCGGGCGCGACGCTCACCTCCGAATAGAACTTTTTCGGCAGCGGTCGCTTCAAGTCGCGCTGCGCGGCCTTCAGGGGATTGCGCTCGCCGGAATTCGACGAAAATCGCGCTCAGATCGTCACGCATTGCCTGAACTCGTCCAAAACATCGCGAAGCGCGGAGAAATCGGAAACGATATGCGCCGCGCCGGCCTTTTTCAGCTTGTCGTGGCGGTGATAGCCCCAGCCGACGCCGATGGCGTGGGCGCCGGCGGAATGGGCCATGGCCATGTCGAATGTGGTGTCGCCGATCATGCAGGCGTCGCGCGGCGCGACGCCTGTTTCGGCGAGCGCGCGATAGAACATGTCGGGCGCCGGTTTCGACGGGGCGTCGTCCGCCGTCTGGACGGTGTCGAACAGACCATGCCAGCCATGGCGGTCGAACAGGCTGGCGACTCCGGCGCGCGACTTGCCGGTGGCGATGCCGAGCAGGCAATCGTCGCATTCGGCCAGTTCCGTCAGCAATTCGTGCGCGCCGGGATAGAGCGGGTCGTGAAAACCCGGCTGGGCGCGCAACTGCTTCCAGGCGTCCTTGTAGGCCTGCGCCAGCAGGTCGCTTGGCCCCTGCCCTTCGGTCAGCGCCTCGAAGGCCTCGATCAGCGACAGTCCGACGACGGACAGCGCGCGCTCCCGATCCGGCGCGGGCAGGCCGAGCGAGGCGAAGGCGCGGGCTTGCGCCTCGACGATGAGGTTCTGGCTGTCGACGAGCGTTCCGTCGACGTCGAAAACAAAGAGCTTCACGACGGGTCCTCCTCGCCCGATTCCGCCGTCTTGCGCGGCGAATTCAGCCCTGTTATAGACCCGCCGCGCCGCCGCGCCAATCGCGCGGAAACGCTGGCGGCGCCACAGTTCGAATATTCGGGGTCAGGCGAGAAGCGGCCGCCGATCAATGGGCTTTTTCCGGCTTTGGGCGAGACGCGCAGCCTCTGCGCGTGGCCCTCTCGGCCCCGGGAAGGCGGCTCCGGGAGCTTCGTCTTGACGTCGCAGTTATGCCGGCAGGACGATCACTTTCGTCTTCATCGGCGTTCGCGAATAGAGGTCGATCATGTCCTGACTGAGGAGGCCGGTGCAGCCGCTGGTGACGCCGGTCCCGATCGACTCGAGGTCGTCTGGTGCTGTAGATCGTCTAGAGCATGTAGACGCCGTCTCGATAGAGATAGAGCGTGCGGGCGCCGAGCGGATTCTCCAGACCTGGCGCCATGCCGCCGGCATATTTGCGCGCCTCCGGCTGACGCTCGATCATTTCCTTGGGCGGCGTCCAGATGGGCCATTCGGCCTTGCGCCCGACATAAGCTTCACCGCTCCACAGGAACCCGGCGCGGCCGACATTGGGCCGTAGCGGGTGGCGTTTCCGTCGCCTTCGATGCGATAAACATAATAATGGCCGGGATCGATGATGATCGTGCCGGGCGCTTCCTTGGTGTCGTAGCGCACTGTCCGGCGATAATATTTCGGATCGATCTTGGCGACATCGACCGCCGAAATCGGGAATTTCTCGCTGGGGACCCGTCCGTAAAGCTTCGCCGCCTCGGCGCGGCTCATGCCGTCGGACGTCTCGCAACCGCCGAGCGCCAGCGCGCCGAGACCCGCGACGGAGCCGAGCAGAAACAACCAGCGGTCGAGACGCCCGAACCGAAGCCCAGGCCGGGCATCCCTCTTTGCTTTCGCCGGCATCGGCAAGTCCATCGTCCAAGGTCATGATTTTCGAGTTTCCCGTGTCCTCTCGTCCGACCAGAGAATTCCCGGGCATAAACCCGCTGAATGTCTTCGCTGAACTGTGATTACCGTCACATGGCTCGACTGGCAAGCTCGGGCCTTCGCTACGCCGCGATCGCCCTGCGCCAAAGTCGGCGCCGAAAAGCTCAATAGCGCCAGCCGCGGCGCCAGAACCGCAAAGCCCAGGCGAGATCGTCGCGGAAACTGTCGGGACGGCCGATTCCAACCGTCGCGGTCATCCCCGCGACGAGCGTGACGTCGGCGGGGGGCGGATCGATCTCGATGCGAACCGGCACGCGCTGGGCGAGGCGCACCCAGGTGAAGACCGGGTTCACATTCGGCAGCGCCGCGCCCGCGCCGCCCGAGTCGAGGTCCGCGACGCCGCGGGTCACGCTGGCCGCGCGGCCCGTCAGCACGCGATCGGGATAACCCATCAGCACGAACCGCGCCTCGTCGCCGGGATGGATGGCGGCGAGCTGGGTTTCCTCGAAATAGCCGGCGAGCCAGAAGGAGTCGCGGTCCACGATGGTCAGGCTCGCCTGGCCCGCCGTGACGAAATCGCCCTCCCGCAGACGCAGGTTGGCGACATAGCCATTGGCCGGCGACCGCACGATCGTGCGCTCCAGATTGAGCTTCGCCATGTCGAGCTGGGCGCGCGCCTGATCGACCGCCGCATCGGCCACCCGGGCGGAGACGTCGTATTGTTCCTTCTCTTCCTTGGAAATCGAAAGCTCGGTCAGAGTGGCGCGGCGCTGCGATTTCAGTTGCGCGAGCTGGGTCGAATGCTGCTGGCCGTCCAACACGGCGCTCGCCTGCGCCACCGCGATTTCATAGGCGCGCGGATCGATGACGAACAGAACGTCGCCCTTGCTGACGGGCTGGTTGTCGGCGACGCGCAGGCTCTTCACCACGCCCGAGACTTCCGGCGCGATGGCGATCGTCTCGACGCGGATGCGCGCATCGCGGGTCCAGGGCGAGATCATGTAATGGCGCCACAAGGCGGTGGCGAGCAGCAGGCCAAGGGCGACCGCGCCAAGGGTCAGAGCGACGGCGAAAAAGCGGCGAAAGGAGCGTTTCATGCGAGGTAAACCGTAAAGGCGAGGACGACGACGAAGAAGCAGAGTTCGACCAGCGCGCGATGCCAGAACGGCTTGAACAGGCCGGCGCGCGCGCACAGCCAGCGCAGGGGCAGGAAGATCAGCAGCGCGAGCAGCAGGTCGCTGACGAAGGGCGCGAAATAGACGCCGAAGAAATTGACTTCTCTGGTCATGGGTTTTGAAGCACCTGCTGGAAGAAGCGGCGGCGGCCCGCGACCAGCGCGTCGATCGACGGAAGGATGGCGGCCGCGCGCAGGATTTGGGCGGACGTCGCGGGATCGAGCTCGGCCGCGCGGGCGCGCAGCCCCGCCGCGGTCCGCGCCAAAGCGGCGGCGCGTTCGGGGCCGGCGAGGCTCGACAGCGCGTCGCGCGCGAGCTGGTCCGAGGCCGGATCGGCGGCGAGCAGCGCCCGCAGCCGCAGCACGTCGCGGCCCAGCCGCAGCGCGGCGAAGCCGCTGCGCAGCGAGGCGTCGCTGCTGATATTGGCGGCGCGCAACCGCGCGATGAGGAGGCGCATGCGGTCATGCATCCGGCCTTCCCATTCGGGCGCCGAAACCGGCTTGCGCCGCAGCAGCAGGTCGGCGAGATCGCGGCGGATTTCGGCCAGCAGGTGCTGGCGCAAACCCTGCGCGTCGACGGGCAGCACGATGAGGTAGACCAGCGAGACCAGCGCGGCCCCGGCGATGGTCGCCAGCGCGTTGTTCATGAAGGCCTCGGGGTTGTAGATCATCGGATTGGACGGCGCGAGCAGCGTGATGAAGAACACGCCGAACGCGATGCCGACGAACATCAGGCGCGGCGAGGTCATCAAAGCCGCGCTGACGAGGATGGGCGGCGCCAGCCAGAGCGCCAGCAGGGGAAAGCCGGTGATCTGCGGCAGCACCCAGAGCAGGTAGAAAAAGCCCAGCAGCGTCGCCATCGCGACGCCCCGGACGAAGTCCATCGCGTCGGCGGACGGCCTTTCGCGCAAGGCGAGCAGCGCGACATTGGGCGCCGCCGAGGCCATCATCGTCGGCCCCGCCGACCAGCCGAGCCCCAGCCAGAGCGCGCCGGCGAGCAGAATGGCGGCGGCGGCCCGGGCCGCGTTGAGCCGGGCCCAGCGCCAGTCGAGATGGGTGGCGTTGCGAAGCGGCCCGCGCTGACGGCGCCTCGCGCGACAGGCCGAGCGCGGCCCGTTCGAGCTCCGCGACCATGTCGGCGAGACGGTCGATCGCCAGCGCCGAGCGCGGCGAATTATCTTCGTCGCCCGCCGAAAAGAAAGCTTCGAGCCGCGCGCGCAAAAATCCGAGCGCGGCGGCCGCCTCGGCGAAAGCGGCATCGTCATGCCTCGCCAGGGCGGCGAGCGCGGCGTCGATCGCCGCCTCGGCGTCGCGCAGATCCTCCGCCAGCAGGAATTCGGCGCCACAATCCGGATCGAGCGCTTCGGTCAGCGCCGGCGCCGCGGTCAGCGCGCCGTAGAAGGCCGCGCCGCAATCGCGCAGCGCGGCGAGACGCGCGGCGTGCTCGGGGCTTTCGGCGGCGGCGAACTGGATCGCGGATTCGAGCGTTCCCAGACGCATCGCCAGCGCCCGCCGCAACGGCTTCAGCTCCGTCGACTGGCCGGGCCGCAGCGCCACGCGGCAAGAGGAAAAAAGATCGGCCAGCATCGCGCGCAGCAATTTGTCCAGTCCGCGCGCCGCGCCGTGGCCGGTCAGCAGCGCGCCGACCAGCGCCGAACTGGCGATGCCGAGCGACACCACGGCGACGCGCGCCATGGCGAGGGTGAAGATCGAGTTCGGGATGGTCGACGGCCGGCATGGCGATGAGCGCGACCGTATAGCCGGCCAGCACCGCCCCATAGGAGCGGAAGCCGCGCAACAGCGTCGAAGCCGCCGTGCACAGCGCCAGCCAGGCCGCGAAGCCGAGCAGGAACAGCACCGGCGCCTGGGCGAACAGCGCCATCAGCGCCACGCCGGCGAGCCCGCCCAGCAGCGTGCCGCCCAGCCGGTAGACGCTCTTGGCGAGGATCATGCCCTGCACCGGACTGGAAACGATCAGCACCGTCGACATCGCCGAATAGGGCGTGTCGAGCTGCAGCGCGAAGGCGCACCAGAGCGCGAGCAGAGCGGCGATGGCCGTGCGCGCCGCATGGGCCCAGACGCCGGGCGCGAGGAGCGGCGCGGCCGCCTCGCGCAGCCGGCTCGCCACGGCGGCGAGGCCCGACGCGCTCGCGTTCATCGCGGCGATTCCCCGGCGGCGGCGGGCGCGTCTTCAGCCAACTGCGCGGCATTGGCGAAAATCCGCGCGAAGACGCGCTCGCAGGCGTCGATATCCGCCTCAATCACGCCCTCGAACAGCCGCTCGGCCATCCTTTCGGCCATGTCCTTGGTCCGGTCATAGAGTTCGCGGCCGGAAGCCGTGAGGCGCAAGGTCTTGCCGCGCCGGTCGTGCGGATCTTCCTCGCGGCGCAACAACCCGGCCGCCTCGAGGCGATCGAGCAATTGCACCAGCGACGGCCGCTCGATTTCGAGCATTTCCGCGAGATCCTTCGGCCGCACGCCGTCGCCGAGCCGCCCCAGATAGAACAGCGGCCGGCAGGTGGCGCTGGTCAGCCCGTAGCGCGAAACTTCCGCATCCATCACCGCGCGCCAGCGGCGCGGCAGCAGCAAGGCGGTGGCGAAGAAGCGTTCATAGAGCATGGAGATCAATCGTTCTGAGACTAATAGATAGCCTCCTAACTACTTGCTCCCGAGCAATCCGTCAAGCCTGCGAAATAGGCCCGGCGCGCGCCATCCGCTCAGCCCTTTGCAGGATCAAGAAAAATCCTTGCGGCGGATTTCCAAAATTTTCGCGCGGGGATAAAATTCATCCCTAAACAATAGCCCGCCCGGTCAAGGGCAGGGCCGGAGGAAACGCAAATGAGCATTGCCCAGCCCGTGAAGGGCTCCCCCCTGCCCTGGGGCGTCTGGATCGTCGTCGCGCTCGTCGGCGCCTTTTCGCTCGGGACCATCGCGCTGCATCGCGGCGAAACCATCAACGCGCTGTGGCTCGTCACCGCGGCGATCTGCGTCTATCTGATCGCCTATCGCTTCTACAGTACGTTCATCGCCGAAAAGGCGCTGGGGCTGGACGATTCGCGGCCGACCCCGGCCGTGCGCCGCAATGACGGCCTCGATTACGTTCCCACCGACAAATATGTGCTGTTTGGCCATCATTTCGCGGCCATCGCCGGCGCCGGACCGCTGGTCGGGCCAGTGCTCGCCGCGCAGATGGGCTTCCTGCCCGGCACGCTCTGGCTGCTGGTCGGCGTCGTCTTCGCGGGCGCAGTGCAGGATTTCGTCGTCCTGTTCATCTCGACCCGCCGCGACGGTCGCTCATTGGGCGACCTGATCAAGACCGAGATGGGCGAAACCGCCGGCCTCATCGCCCAGTTCGGCGTGCTGGCCATCATGATCATCCTGCTCGCGGTGCTCGCGCTCGTGGTGGTCAAGGCCCTCGCCGGCAGCCCGTGGGGCACGTTCACCGTCGCCTCGACGCTGCCGACCGCGCTGTTCATGGGCGTCTACAACCGCTTCATCCGCCCCGGCCGCATCGCCGAAATGTCGGCCATCGGCTTCGTCCTGCTGATCGCGGGCATCCTCTACGGCCAGACGGTCTCGCAGAGCCCGACGCTCGCCCCGCTCTTCACCTTCAAGGGCGACCAGCTCGCGCTGATGCTGATCGCCTATGGCTTCGTCGCCTCGGTGCTGCCGGTCTGGCTGCTGCTCGCCCCGCGCGACTATCTCTCGACCTTCCTCAAGATCGGCACCATTCTCGCCCTCGCCGTCGGCATCGCCATCGTCAGGCCGGACCTCAAGATGCCGGCCGTGACCCAGTTCATCGACGGCACCGGCCCGGTGTTCAAGGGCGCGCTCTTCCCCTTCCTGTTCATCACCATCGCCTGCGGCGCCGTTTCCGGCTTCCACGCCCTGATCGCGTCCGGCACCACGCCCAAGATGGTCATGCGCGAGAGCGAGATGCGCTTCATCGGCTATGGCGCGATGCTGATGGAAAGCGGCGTGGGAATCATGGCCCTCATCGCCGCCACCGTGCTCGATCCGGGCATCTATTACGCGATGAACGCGGCGCCGGCCCTGATCGGAACCACGGCGCAACAGGCCGCGCAGACGATCTCGTCCTGGGGCTTCGTGATCACGCCCGACATGCTGACCGACACGGCCCGCGCGGTCGGCGAAAACACGATCCTGTCGCGCGCCGGCGGCGCGCCGACGCTCGCCGTCGGCATGGCGCAGATCCTGTCGGGCTTGCTCGGCGGACCGGGCATGACGGCGTTCTGGTATCATTTCGCCATCCTGTTCGAGGCCCTGTTCATCCTGACGACGGTCGACGCCGGCACCCGCGTCGCCCGTTTCATGATCCAGGACCTGCTCGGCAATTTCGTCCCGGTGATGGCGCGGACCAACAACCTCTTCGCCAATCTGCTGGCGACCGGCGCTGGCCGTCTCCATGTGGGGCTATTTCCTCTATCAGGGCGTCATCGATCCGCTCGGCGGCATCAACACCTTGTGGCCGCTGTTCGGCATCTCCAACCAGATGCTGGCGGCGATCGCGTTGATCCTGTGCACCGCCGTGCTGTTCAAGATGAAGCGGCAGCGCTACGCCTGGATCACCGTCATGCCGACGATCTGGCTGATCATCTGCACCCTCACCGCCGGCTGGCAGAAGCTGTTCGATGAAAATCCGGCGATCGGCTTCCTGTCGCACGCGCGGAAATTCTCGGCCGCGCTCGCCGACGGCAAGGTGCTCGCCCCGGCCAAGAACGTCGAGGAAATGGCCCGCGTCGTCACCAATGATTATGTCGACGCCGGCCTGACCGCGATCTTCATCGCCGTGGTTCTCGCGATGATCGTCGCGGGCGTCATCACCATCCGCAAGGCTTATGCGGATCCCAACACCACAACCCGGGAGGTGGGCGATGATCTGCCTGGATTGCAGCCCGTCAAGGCTTAAGAGCCTGGGTCGGAAATTGCGCCAGACGGCGTCCCTGATGTGCGGCCAGCCCGATTACGACGCCTATCGGGCGCATTGGGTGAGCAACCATCCCGACGAGACGCCGATGACCCGCACGGAATTCTTCCGCAATCGCGAGGACCGGCGCTTCGGCGGCGGCGTCGCGACCGGGGGCTTCCGCTGCTGCTAGCGCCGGTTCTCAGCTGTGAGAACCGGTCAGGAGCGAACTCGACCAAGCCCACGAAGTGGGCGCCTTCGCCTGAGCTGACGCGAGGGATTCCCTGATCGCGACGCGTTGCGATCAGGGGCGTAAAATAAGGCGCCGGCGCTTCCCAAAAGCGCCGGCGCTCATTACATCTGGGCGCATGCGCGTTTCCGATCTCGATATTCTCATCATTCCCGGCCTCGGCGGCTCGGGTCCCGATCATTGGCAAGGCCGCTGGGCGCAAAAACTGTCCACCGCCCGCGTCGTCGAACAGCAGGACTGGCATCAGCCCGATCGCGAGGCCTGGGTCCAATCGATCCTGCGCGAGATCGACGCCTCGGCGCGCCCCGTCGCGCTGGTCGGCCACAGCCTCGGCTCGATCGCCGCCGCCCACGCGATCGCCGAGACCCCGGCGCGGGAGAAAATCGCCGCCGCCTTCCTGGTCGCGCCGCCCGATCCCGATTCGCCGGGCCTGCCGCCCGGCCTGATCGACCCCGCCTTCAAGGAAAAAGCGCCGCAAGCGGCGCTCGGCGTGCCCGGCGTGATCGTCGCCAGCCGCAACGATTCCTTCGCGGATTACGCCTTCGCGGAAAG
The DNA here is from genome assembly GCA_963811975.1 of uncultured Alphaproteobacteria bacterium. GTDB lineage: Bacteria > Pseudomonadota > Alphaproteobacteria > Rhizobiales > Beijerinckiaceae > Rhodoblastus. The sequence goes on along the minus strand of CAWETR010000013.1, from coordinate 182,641 downwards.
GCTGGCGCAGCTTTGGGGGCTGGACCTTGCCGACGCCGGCGAGGCGGGCCATATCAATGCCGAGAGCGGTCACGGTCCCTGGCCCGAAGGCCTGATGCGGCTCGCGGGACTTTTTTCAAAGCTTTCGCAATGATGGGCTGACCGGCTGACGCCGGAACCTGCCACCCGCCCCGCTGAAGAGGGCGCGGCGGGCTCAGAATGCGCGACAGCGCCGCGCGCATGCGCGACGCGCGCCATTCCGGGCTGCGCTGCTGTCCGAGAGACATGCCGTCACCCGGCGTTGTGGGTGATCGCCTTGGCCGCCGCCAGCGCCAGCGGAATGCCGACGGCATAACCCGCGATCGCCGCGATCGGAATGAAACGCAAGGCCTCGCCCTGCAGCGAGGGCATCATCAGAACGATCAGGACGGCCACCCCCGCCAGAACCGTTCCGCCCATGACCCACAACAAAGCAGCCAATCTGGTCATCGTCGCCTCCTGACGTCGCCGCGGACGATTTACCGCAGGCTCTCTCTTCTTTTTCTCGTTCCCCGCTGCCGCGCAAAGGAGCCGAAGCGACCTTCCCGCCTTGCACTGGACCGAGCGTCGCGCTGCGCCTGGTTTCAGTCGTTGACGTGAATCAATCGCGCCGCGGTTGCGGCATTTGGCCGCGGAACCAAAAAAGGCCGCCCGAAGGCGGCCTTTTTTGCGCCACGCGAACGCATTGCGTTCGCGTGGAATCCCTCGCGTCAGCTCGGCCGCAGCCCATCGCCATACGGGCGACTTTCGACGCGTTTTCGCGTTCGCTCCGAACCGGCCTCGTGGGCCGGTGGAAACAAGGCCGCGCCGAAAATATCAGCGCGAATAGAATTCGATGACCAGGTTCGGCTCCATCTGCACCGGATAGGGCACGTCGGACGGAAGCGGCACGCGGGTCAGCTTGGCGGTCATCTTGGAATGATCGACCTCGTAATAATCCGGCACGTCGCGCTCGGCCAGGCCGACCGCTTCCAGCACGATCACGAGCTGGCGCGAGGCTTCCTTGACCTCGACCACATCGCCCGGCTTCACGAGATAGGAGGCGATGTTGACGCGGCGGCCGTTGACCTTGACGTGGCCGTGGTTGACGAACTGGCGCGCGGCGAACACGGTCGGCACGAACTTGGCGCGATAGACCACGGCGTCGAGGCGGCGCTCCAGCAGGCCGATCATGTTGTCGCCCGAGTCGCCTTTCATGCGGATCGCCTCGGCGTAGTACTTGCGGAACTGCTTCTCGGAGATGTTGCCGTAATAGCCCTTGAGCTTCTGCTTGGCCTTGAGCTGGGTGCCGAAGTCGGAGAGCTTGCCCTTGCGGCGCTGGCCGTGCTGGCCCGGGCCGTATTCGCGGCGATTGACCGGGCTCTTCGGGCGGCCCCAGATGTTCTGGCCCATGCGGCGGTCGATTTTATACTTGGCTTCTGAACGCTTCGTCATGCTGTCCTCAAAAAACAAATCGGCATGGGGACAGCGCCGCGCGGCCGCGAAATGCGGCGCGAACAAGCGTCCCCCCGCCATGCGGGTGGAACGCGCCCTCCTCTGCCTGCGCGAGCAGGCCGACAGACGGCTCACTGGAGAGGGACAAACCTTGGGAGGCCATACCTTGCCGGGAGCGGTCACGGGTGCGAAAGAACGTCGCGCGGAAAAGACCGCGCGAAGATTGGGCCTTCTACGGTCGCGCGGCGGCAAAGTCAATCGTCGCCTTCTGCTTTCAGGCAAGTCTTCAGGCAAGTCTTCAGGAAAGCCGCACCAATTGCTTGCCGAAGTTGCCGCCCTCGAGCAGGGCCAGGAACGCTTTCGGCGCCGCCTCGATTCCTTCCGCGATGGTCTCCCGCCATCTCAGCTTGCCCGCTCCATAGAGCGCCGCCAGCTCGCCGATCGCCTGCGGCCACTCGCCGAGATGGTCGCTCACGATGAAGCCCTGGAGCTTGATCCGGCGCACCAGCACGAGCCGCAAATCCGGCAACGCCGTGGTTTCCTTGCCCTCATAGGACGCGATCGTCCCGCACAGGGCGATGCGGGAAAAGTCGTTGAGACGGCGCAGGCAGGCGGCGAAACATTGGCCGCCGACATTCTCGAACAAGCCATCGATCCCCTGGGGAACGGCCGCTTTCAGATCAGCCTCGAAATGAGCTGAGCGGTGATCGACGCAAGCATCGAAGCCCAGCTCCCCGACGGCGAAGGCGCATTTCTCGGGGCCGCCGGCAATGCCCACGGCTCGCGCGCCGGCCGCCTTCGCGAGCTGGCCGACCACCGATCCCACCGCGCCCGTCGCCGCCGAGACGACCAGGGTTTCGCCGCGTTTGGGCGCGATGATCTTGTTCACGCCATGCCAAGCCGTCACGCCCGGCATGCCGAGCGCGCCGAGCCAGGCCTGGATCGGAATTGCGGCCACATCGATCTTGCGCAGCATCGATCCGTCATCGAGGCTATAGAGCTGCCAGCCGCCCATGCCGACCACCTTGTCGCCGACAGCGAACCGCTCGTTTTTCGACGCGACGACCTCGCCCACGGTTCCCCCGACCATCGGCTGGCCGATCTCCTGACTGGCGGCATAGGAGCGCGCGTCCTCCATGCGGCCGCGCATATAGGGATCGAGCGACAGGATACGCGTTCCGCACCAGCACCTGGCCCGGAGCGGGATCGCCGATCTCGCGCTCGACCAGAGCGAAATTGTCGAGCGTCGCCTTGCCGCCCGCTGCAGGGCGCGACGCCAGCACGATTCCCTTGTTGACCGGCATGATTTCCTCCATAGCATGGGCCGAAGCATCGCCCAGATTAGCACGCCAACGCTTTGTTCACCGACAAGGCGTCCCATTCACCGGAACGTCCGCCGCAGCCGCCAGAGCCATGACCCGCGCGCCGAAAATCCTCGTGTTCGATTCCGGCCTCGGCGGGCTGACCGTGTTTCGCGCGCTCGCCGCGCAGCGCCCCGACGCCGATTACGTCTATGCCGCCGACGATCTCGGCTTTCCCTATGGTCCGAAAAGCGAAGACGAGGTCACGGCCCTCGTGCTGGCCGCGATGGAGCGCCTGATCGCGGACCATGCCCCCGATTGCGTGGTCGTCGCCTGCAACACCGCCTCGACGCTGGTGCTGCCGATCCTGCGCGCGCGCTGGCCCGAAATTCCCTTCGTCGGCACGGTGCCCGCGATCAAGCCGGCGGCCGAAACGTCGCAGTCGCGGCTGATCTCGGTGCTGGCCACGCCCGGCACGGTGGCGCGCGACTATACCCGCGACCTGATCGGGAAATTCGCCGGCCATTGCGAGGTGACCCTGGTCGGCTCGCACGCACTCGCCGGGCTTGCCGAAGCCTTCATGCAGGGCGAGGCGATCTCGGACGAGAGCGTCGCGGCGGAAATCGCGCCCTGTTTCGTCGCGCGGGACGGGCGGCGCACCGATGCCATCGTGCTGGCCTGCACCCATTATCCGCTGTTGCAGGAGGTTTTTCGCCGGCTCGCGCCGTGGCCTTTGCGCTGGATCGACCCCGCCCCCGCCATCGCGCGGCGCGCCGACCATGTGCTGTCCGAACGCTTCCCCACCCGCGTCGATCCGCGACGCGACGTTCGATTTCGTCTTCACCAGCGGCGCAGCGCCCGCGCCGCGCCTGCTGAAAACGATCGACATGCTGCGCCGGACCGTCGCCCGCGAGACGCGCGAGCGCCGGGCTTCGGCCTGACGGCTCAGGAAAACCGGTTGGCCTTCGGAAAACCCTTGGGCGGCAGGCGGCCGGCGTCGGCGCGGTGGCCGAGCCATTCGGTCAAATTGTCCTGCGACACGTTGAAGACGCGGCCCGCCGGATCGGTCCAGCTCAACCCCTCGCCGAGCGTGAAGGTCTTGATGTCGGAGAGGCCGCCGTCCTTGTAGCGTTGCAGGCGCACGCCCTTGCCGCGCGTCATTTCGGGCAGTTCGGACAGGGGGAAGCAGAGCAGCTTGCGGTTTTCGCCGATCGCCGCGACATGGTCGCCCTCGGCGGCGACCACGAAACGCGCCTTGGCGCCGGCGTCAACGCCGAGCAGCATCTTGCCCTTGCGCGTGTTGCCGATCATCTCGTCCTGCGCGGCCAGAAAGCCGCGCCCGTCGCGTCGTGGCGACGATCATTTTCACGCCGGGCCGATAGACGAACACCGCCGCGACATCCTCGCTGTCGTCGATATCCGCGAGCAGGCGCATCGGCTCGCCCGCGCCCGCGCCCGCCCGGAAGCTTGGACGCCTCGAGCGTGAACACCTTGCCGTCGGTCGACAAGCACGAGGATTTTCGAGGTCGTCTCGGCGAAGAACGACAGCCGCAGCGAATCGTCGCCCTTGAACTGGACATTGCCGAGATCGGCGACCTGCCCCTTCAGCGCGCGGATCCAGCCCTTCTGGCTGACGACCACGGTGACCGGCTCGCGTTCGACCAGCACGTCGGCGAGGTCGAAATTCTCGACGCCCGCCGGCGGCGCTTCAAAAGTGGTGCGGCGCTTGCCGAGCGCGGTGAGCGGGCCCCATTTCTTCTTGATCTCGCGGATCTGCCAGGTGATCGTCTTCCATTGCCGGGCCTCGCTGCCGAGCAGGTCCTCGATATCGTCCTTTTCCTTGGTCAGGGCGGCGTGTTCGCCGCGCAACTGCATTTCCTCCAGCCGGCGCAGCGAGCGCAGGCGGGTGTCGAGGATGTAATTGGCCTGGTTGTCGGTGAGCGCGAAGGTCGCCTTCAGCACGTCCTTGGGCTCGTCCTCCTCGCGGATGATGCGGATCACCTCGTCGAGATTGAGGAAGGCGATGATCATGCCGGCGAGGACTTCGAGCCGGCGCTCGATCTCGCCGAGACGGTAGCGCGAACGGCGGACCAGCACGTTGCGGCGGTGATCGAGCCATTGCCGCAGCGCTTCCGCCAGCGACAGCACGCGCGGGACGACGCCGTCGACCAGAACGTTCATGTTCATGGCGAAGCGCGTTTCCAGCTCGCTCATGCGGAAAAGGCTTTCCATCATGACGCTGGCGTCGACGTTGCGGGCGCGGGGCTCGAGCACGATGCGGACGTCCTCGGCCGATTCGTCGCGCACGTCGGCGAGCAGCGGCAGCTTGCGCTCGTTGACCAGTTCCGCGAGCTTCTCGATCAGCCGCGATTTCTGCACGCCATAGGGAATTTCCGTGACCACGGCGTTCCAGAGGCCGCGCGCGCCCTCCTCCTTGGTCCAGCGCGCGCGGATGCGGAACGAGCCGCGCCCGGTGCGATAGGTTTCCGCGATGGTCTCGCGCGAATCGACGATCACGCCGCCGGTCGGGAAATCCGGCCCCGGCACGAAGGTGATGAGCTGGTCGGCCTCGGCCTTGGGATTGGCGATGAGATAAAGCGCGGCGTCGCAGAGTTCGGCGACATTATGCGGCGGGATCGAGGTCGCCATGCCCACCGCGATGCCCTGCGCGCCATTGGCGAGCAGGTTCGGGAAGGCCGCCGGGCAGCACGACCGGCTCCTTCTGGTCGCCGGAATAATTTTCGCGGAAATCGATCGCGTCTTCGTCGATGCCTTCGAGCAGCGCCCGCGCGACATCGGTCATGCGCGCTTCGGTGTAGCGATAGGCGGCGGCGCCGTCGCCGTCGATATTGCCGAAATTGCCCTGGCCGTCGACCAGCGGATAGCGGGAGGAGAAATCCTGCGCCAGGCGCACGAGGGCGTCATAGATCGCCTGGTCGCCGTGCGGATGGAACGAGCCCATCACGTCGCCGACGATTTTCGCGCATTTCTTGAACGGCGAGCCGGGATCGAGCCGCAGGATGTGCATGCCGTAGAGAATGCGGCGGTGGACCGGCTTCAGCCCGTCGCGGGCGTCCGGCAGCGCGCGGCCCATGATGGTCGAGAGCGCATAGGCGAGATAGCGCTCTTCCAGCGCGTCGCGCAGATTGATCGGCTGGTTGTTTTCGCCGGGCGGCGGCACATGCGGTTTGGCCATGGAGAAGCCATAGAGCAGCCCGGCGGGCCATTCAAGTTCCCGATTTGTACGCTTTTCCACTTTAACGAAATATGTGGCCTTTCGGCACTAGTATGGCGCGGTCGGCAGGTTTAGAACGCACAAGACTTTTCGCTGAAGCGGAACCTTTACTCCCTTGAACTGTTCAATTCCCGGCTGGAGACGCGAGCGCGGCAGGACGATTTGTCCTGTGCGCGGGTTTTCTGTCGGGATCGATGACTGAGGCAGTCATGAAATCGTCAAACCGTTTGATGCCCGCGTTGTTTTTGCTTGGCCTTTTCGCCCTTTTCGCCATCGCCTACCTGTCCCCGGTCGGACAGGTCATGGCGGAAGGCGGCGCGCGCGCGATCGAAGCGGCCTCCGTCCAGGCGGACGCCAATTCCAGCCAATCGCCGCGTTGCGAAGATCGCGAAGTCGAAGCCGATGAAGGCTACGGCGTTTCGCACAAGGAAATCCGCCACGTCTGCCAGTAAGGCGGACGCGAGCCCACCCAAAAAGCGGCCGACCTGGCCGCTTTTTTTCGTTTTGCGTTAGCGAATCAGAAACGCGCCAGATCAGAAACGGGCGATGAAGGCGGAGCGCGAGTCCGGCGCGGCTCAGCCCGCGCGGGCGCGAAGACGTCGCGGGCAAGGAAATACTCCGTCAGGCGCAGCCCTCGCAAATTGCGTCCCGCTCGACCGGCGCGCCGGGCGCCCCCGCACGAAGGCAGGCAACGGCAGCAGTTTCGCCGCCCAGGGCGCGCCCGCCTCGCGGCAGACCGCGCGGCCAGATTTCGGTGAAACATAAATCAGATCGTCACGCGCGCCGGTCGCCGCGCATTCGTCGAGATCGAGGCCGAAGCCGAGCTCGGCCAGAAGTCGCCAGCTCGAAATGGACGAACAAAGCCGGGGCCAGCGGCGTTGCGATCTGCGCACAGCAGAACCTGAGCGCGATCGTAAAGCCCGGGATGGGGGTCGCGCTCCGGCAACAGCCGAGCAGCGCGCCGAGCCAGCCGACGCCGTGCAGGCCCTGCGGGCTGGACAGCAGCAGGTCGGTGCGCAAGGCCGCCGGCTCGACCGCGTAAAGCCCGAGATGTTCCTCGAGCCGCGCGCGCCAGACCGCCGCGACCTCGTTGCCCGGCTGCAGCACCGGCTGCATGGTTTTCGAGCGCCCGCCGCGCACGACGCCGAGATGGCGGCCATGGCCGCGCGTCATCAATTCCAGGATGACGCTGGTCTCGCCGTGTTTCTTCAGGCCGAGGATCAGGCCGCGCTCCGACCATTCCATGGCCGCAGCCCCTTTACTTCCTGGGAAATTCCAGCCCCATCTCGCGATAGCGCTCGGGGTCGTCGCCCCAATTCTCGCGCACTTTCACGAACAGGAACAGATGGACCTTCTGTTCCGCCGCCTCCATGATTTCCTTGCGCGCGCGCCGAGCCTATGCGTCTTGATCGTCTTGCCGCCCTCGCCGATCACGATCTTCTTCTGGCCCTCGCGGGTGACGTAGATCGTCTGCTCGATGCGCGCCGAACCGTCCGGCTGGTCCTTCCACATTCGGTCTCGACCGTGGACTGGTAGGGCAATTCGTCGTGCAGGCGCTCGAACAGCTTTTCGCGCGTGATCTCGGCGGCGAGCAGCGCGCAGCGGCGCGTCGGAAATCTGGTCCTCGGGATAGAGCCACGGCCCCGGCGGCATGTAGTGCGCGCGAGCTTCTGCCGGAACTTTTCCACGCCATGGCCCTTCAGCGCCGAGATCATGAACGTCTCGGCGAAGGGCAGCCGGCGCGTTCAGATCGGCGGCGAGGCCGAGCAGCTTCTCGTGCTCGATCGTGTCGATCTTGTTGAGCACGAGGATCTTCGGCGCCTTGCAGCTGCGGCAGGCGCTCGAGGATCGCCTCGACCTCCTCGTCCACGCCCTTGCGCGCGTCGATCAGCAGGCAGATCGACGTCGGCGTCGCCCGCCCCGCCCCAGGCCGAGGTGACCATCGCGCGGTCGAGCCGGCGCTTGCGGCGCGAAAATGCCGGGCGTGTCGACGAAGATGATCTGCGCCGCGCCGTCGAGCGCGATGCCGCGCACCAGCGCGCGCGTCGTCTGCACCTTGCGCGAGACGATCGAGACCTTGGCGCCGACCAGCTGGTTGAGCAGGGTCGACTTGCCGGCGTTGGGCGCGCCGATCAGCGCGAGAAACCGCAACGCGGAGCATTGCGCCTCGTCGCTCATTCGCCCTTCCTCCCAGCACGCCCTCGCGGACCAGGAACTTCTGCGCGCTGGCCTGTTCGGCGAAGCGCTTCGAGCTGCCCTGCGCGATCGGCGGTCTCATAGCCGTTGACGCTGACTTCCATGAGGAAAACCGGCGCGTGATCCGGCCCGGTCGCGGCCGGACTGGCGATAGGACGGCGGCGGCAGGCCGCGCGCCTGCGCCCATTCCTGCAAGGCCGTCTTGGGGTCGCGCAGAGGCCGCACCGGATTGAGCATCTTGTCGTGGAAGAAGCGCCGCACCGTGTCGCGCGCGGCCGGGAAGCCGCCGTCGAGGAAAACCGCGCCGAGGATCGATTCGCAGACGTCGCCGAGAATGGCGCGCCTTCTGCGCGCCGCCGGTCTGGGCTTCGCCTTCGCCGAGCCGCACGACCTCGCCCGACGCCCCAGTCGCGCGCGACGTCGGCGCAGGTTTCCTTGCGCACGAGATCGGCCAGCCGGCGCGACAGTTCGCCCTCCTCGGCGTCGGGAAATTGCGCGCACAGCATTTCCGACACGGCGAGGCCGAGCACGCGGTCGCCGAGAAACTCCAGCCTCTGATAGGATTCGACGCGGCGCTGCGCCGGACCCGGCGCCAAGCGCTGACGTGCGTCAGCGCGCGCGCCAGCAGCGACGGGTCAGCGAAACCGATAGCCGATGCGCGTCCTGCAAGCGCGGCCGAGATCGCCGAATTCCGTCGCCGGGTGGGGCTTTGCGTTCATCGGACCACGTGGAACATGCGGCCGACGCGCAGCGTCCACGGCCAGCGCCAGAACTCCCAGGCCGCGGCGCCGCCGCCGACGGAGAAGAAGATCATCTCCGCCCGGCCCTCGACATTTTCGAGCGGCACGTAGCCGACGCCGCCCTGATCCTGCGGCACGCGGGAATCGGTGGAATTGTCGCGGTTGTCGCCCATCATGAAATAATGGTCCGGCGGCACCACGAAGGGCCCGGCGTTGTCGTTGAAGCCGTCGTCGCCCTGGATCTCGATGATCGTGTGCACGACGCCGCCCGGCAGGGTCTCCTTATAGGTCGGCACCGGACCGACATGGCCGTAGAGGTCCTCGGTCACGCGCCTTTTCGATCGGCTCGCGCGGCACCATCTGCGTCGTTGATGTAGAGGCGGCCCTTCTTCATCTCGATCTTGTCGCCGGGCAGGCCGATCGACGCGCTTGATGTAATCGGTCTCGTTGTCGCGCGGCAGCTTGAACACCACGACGTCGCCGCGCTTGGGCGGCGAGGAGAAGATGCGGCCCTGGAAAGCCGGGAGGCCGAACGGGAAGGAATAGCGCGAATAGCCGTAGCTGTATTTGGAGACGAACAGATAATCGCCGATCTCCAGCGTCGGGATCATCGAGCCCGAGGGAATGTTGAAGGGCTGGAACAGGAAGGTGCGGACGACCAGGGCGATGGCGAGCGCCTGCAGGATCACGATGATCGTTTCGCCGAGACCGCCCTCGGATTTTCCGCTTTGTCCCGATTTCCTGGCGGCGCGGCGCGGCGTCGCTCATGGATTCTCTCTGTCCTGTTCCATGCCGGGCGCCGGTTGTCGACGTTTTCGCGGCCCGACGCAAGGCTGTCGCGCGATTTCAGCGGCTATTCTTTGTCCGTCCGCCGCCGCGGGGCGCGGCGTCTAGCGCCCGCGACGCCCCTGGGCAGCGCCTCGATCATCACCTGCGCCTGGGCCAGCGGATATTCGTCGGTCATGGTCAGGTGGACCCGCGCCTCGCAGCCCGGCGGCGTCAGGCTGGCGAGCCGCGCGGCCGCGCCGCCGGTCAGTTCCAGCGTCGGGCGGCCCGGACGGCAGATTGACCACGCCCATGTCGAGCCAGGACACGCCCTGCCCGATGCCGGAGCCGAGCGCCTTGGCGCAGGCCTCCTTGGCGGCGAAGCGCTTGGCGTAGGTGGCGGCGCGCGCCTTGCGTCCGTCCGCCTTGGCGCGCTCGACGGTCGGTGAAGCAGCGCTGCGGGAAACGGTCGCCGTATCGCTCCAGCGTGTCGCTCGATGCGGCGGATGTCGCAGAGATCGATGCCGAGGCCGATGATCATGCCGCGCGCCTTCCGCCGCGCCGTGCCGGCCCTGCGCGATCGCCGCGATCATCCGCCGGACCGAGGCGTCGAGGCCGATGAACACCGCCTCGCCGATCAGGAAATGGCCGATGTTCAGTTCGACGATCTGCGGCAGGGCGGCGATCGTGCGCGGCCGTGTCGAAGTCCAGCCCGTGGCCGGCGTGGCATTCGATCCCGAGCCGCTCCGCTTCCGCCGCCGCCGCGCGCAGGCGCTCGAATTCGGCCTCGGCCTTGTCCGCCTCGCCCTGGAGACGCGCGTTGCACCAGGCGCCGGTATGCAGTTCCACCACCGGCGCCTTCACGGAGCGCGCGGCGGCGCAGAGCCTCGATCGACGGCTCGATGAACAAGGAGACGCGGATGCCGGCGCGCGACAGCTCGTCGACGAAGGGCGCGAGCCGGTCCCGGCCGCCGACCACGTCGAGCCCGCCTTCGGTGGTGCGCTCGGTGCGCTTTTCCGGCACCAGGCAGCAGGCGTGCGGCCGGATCTTCAGCGCGATGTCGAGCATCTGCTCGGTCGCCGCCATTTCGAAATTCAGCGGCGCCGAGATCGTCTCCTTGAGGCGGCGCATGTCCTCGTCCACGATATGGCGGCGATCCTCGCGCAGATGCGCGGTGATGCCGTCGGCGCCCGCCGCGAGCGCCATCTGCGCGGCGCGCACGGGATCGGGGACCGCGCCGCCGCGCGCGTTGCGCAGGGTGGCGACGTGATCGATGTTGACGCCGAGGCGGATCTTGTTCGCGCGCTCATCGCTGGCCTTTCGGAATGGGGCCTCTCACCCGATCACCCGCTGGACGCTGTGGATCATCGGCAGCACCCGCAGGCGCGAGAGATATCGTTGAGATGCTTCAGGTCGAAGACCTGGATGTCGAAGATCATTTCGCGGAAATCCGGCGACTTCTTGCTGAAGGTGACGTCGTCGATATTGGCGCCCTGCTCGCCGATCTCGGCTCGCGCATGACACCGAGCCTGCCCGGTTCGTTGATCGCCGCCACCACGATCCGCGCAAACAGCCATCACGTCGTCGATATTGGCGCCCTGCTCGCCGATCAGGCTCGCCACGGCGCCGAGGCTGCCCGGCTCGTTGATCGCGGCGACCATGATCCGCGTCGGAAACAGCGCCTGCGCGTCCTCGACGTCCCAGCGCACGTCGAGCCAGCGTTCGGGCTGGTCGTCGAAGGCGGCGAGCCCTGGCGACTGGATCGGATAGACGGTGATGCCCTTGCCGGGCGTCATGATGCCGACGATGCGGTCGCCCGGCACCGCGCCATTGGGCGCGAAGCTCACCGGCAGGTCGCCCTGCAGGCCCCGGATCGGCAGGGCTTGCGCGTCGCTCGCCGGCGCCCGGCGCCTTGAACTGCACGCCGGAGGCCTTCTGCATGCGGAACCAGCCCGGATCGGTGCGGTCCGGCGCGGGCAGTCTTGCGCTCCTCCTTGAAGTCCGGATAGACGGCCTTGACCACGTCGCCGGAAAACATCTCGCCGCGCCCGACCGCCGCCAGCACGTCGTCGATATTGGAATGCGCGAGTCGCGGCAGCGACGGCCGCAATTTTTCATCCGAGAATTTCTTGCCGGCGCGCTCGAAGGCGCGCAGCACGATCTGGCGGCCGAGCCCGGCATATTGCGCGCGCACCGCATCGCGCGTGGCGCGGCGGATCGCGGCGCGGGCCTTGCCGGTCACGGCGATGGATTCCCAGGCCGCGGGCGGCGTCTGCCCTTCCGCGCGCACGATCTCGACCTCGTCGCCATTGTCGAGCGGCGCGAGCAGCGGCGCGAGCCGCCCGTTGATCTTGGCGCCGACCGCCGAATTGCCGACGCTGGTATGGACGGCATAGGCGAAATCGATCGGCGTCGCGCCGCGCGGCAGCGCGATCAGCCGCCCCTTCGGCGTGAAGCAGAAGACCTGGTCGTGGAACAGCTCCAGCCGCGTGTGCTCCAGGAACTCTTCCGGGCTCGACCCTTCCGAGAGCATGTCGATGGTGCGCTTGAGCCATTGATAGGCGTTGCTCTCGTGCGACAGCACCGGCGCCGGCGCGTCGCGGCCATCCTTGTAGAGCGCGTGCGCGGCGATGCCGTGGCGCGCGATGTCGTGCATCTCGCGGGTGCGCACCTGCAGCTCGACGCGCTGGCGGCCCGGCCCGACCACGGTGGTGTGGATCGGAACGATAGTCGTTCTGCTTCGGAGTCGAGATGTAATCCTTGAACCGCCCCGGCACCATCGGCCATTTGGTGTGCACGACGCCGATCACCCGATAGCATTCGTCCACGTCGTCGACGACGACGCGGAAGCCGAAGATGTCGGACAATTGCTCGAAGGCGAGCGACTTGCGCTCCATCTTGCTCCACACCGAATAGGGCTGCTTCTGCCGCCCGCGCACGTCGGCCTTGATGCCGCGCCGGGACAGCTCCTCGCTGAGCTCGTTCTCGATGGTCTTGATCAGCTCGCGATTGGTCTCGCGCAGATCCTCCAGCCGCGTCGAAACCATCGCGAAGGCTTCGGGCATCAGATATTTGAACGAGAGATTCTCCAGCTCGTCGCGCAGGTTCTGCATGCCCATGCGCCCGGCGAGCGGCGCATAGATGTCCAGCGTCTCCTCGGCGATGCGCGCGCGCTTTTCCGGCGACACGTAATGCAGGGTGCGCATGTTGTGCAGGCGGTCGGCGAGCTTGACCAGCAGCACGCGCACGTCTTCGGCGATCGCCAGCAGCAGCTTGCGGAAATTCTCGGCCTGGGCGGCGCGCTTGGTGACGAGGTCGAGCTTTTTCAGCTTGGTGAGGCCGTCGACGAGCGCGCCGATTTCCGGCCCGAACAGGGTGTCGATCTCGGCCCGGGTCGCGCCGGTGTCCTCGATGGTGTCATGGAGCACGGCGGCGACGATGGTCGCGTCGTCGAGCTTCATCTCGGTGAGGATGGCCGCGACTTCCAGCGGATGGGTGAAATAGGGGTCGCCCGAGGCGCGCATCTGCTGGCCGTGGGCGCGCATGGCGTAGACATAGGCGCGATTGAGAAGATCCTCGTCGGTCTGCGGATTATATTTGCGAACGCGATCGACGAGTTCGTATTGCCGCATCATGCTGACGAAAATCCCCGCGGCTCAAACGCCGAACAAACCATCCGCGCCAGTATCGACGCCGCGGCGAACTTGGGCAAGGGAAGACTTGGACCAGGAGCGGGGACCAGCGCTCGCGGCGCGGGAAGGCTTGCGAGTGCTTGCAAGGAGCTGGGCGCGAAAAAGCCCCCCGCGAGCGCGGAGGGCTTGTTTCGTGATCTCGGCGCCGACAGGAGCGGCCCGATGCGGATTATTCCGAATCGTCGTCCGTCTCGGCCGGGGGCACCAGTCCCTCGAGGCCGCGCAGCAGGTCTTCCTCGGTCATGCGGTCGAACTGGACCTCGCCGGCAGCGTCGCTGACCGGGGTCGCCAGGCTTGGGACGACCTCCGCCTCGGGCTCGTCCACCTCGACGTGCTTCTGCAGCGAGTGGATGAAATCCTCTTTCAGATCGTCGGGCGCGATGGTCGAATCGGCGATCTCGCGCAGGGACGACGACGGGATTCTTGTCGTTGTCGCGCGCCACGGTGATCTGGGAGCCCGACGAGATCATCCGCGCGCGGTGGCTCGCCAGCAGGACCAGATCGAAACGGTTATCGACCTTGTCGATGCAATCTTCAACGGTGACGCGCGCCATTCGGCCACACTCCTCAAAACGTCGTGCAAACGGGAAACACGATTCTGCTACAGAAAAATTGTCGCCAAGGCAAGTTTTTAGCACAGCAAGGCTGTCGAGAATTTTCCGTGAAAAAGTCCCATTTACAGTTTACGACTGGGAGAGTCAGATTGTCCTGCAAACAACGACAGCGCGGCCATCTATTCCGCGCCGGGTTCGCGGCGTTGGAAACAGCCGCGGCAAAGCAGGGATTCGACCCAACCGCCGTGAAACTTCGACGCAAGTGGCAGAATCCGCGAAATACCCGATTGTGGTGAATTTTCGACAACATTGCGGTCACATCTGCTCCAGCGCGACTGACGCCGAGCACCTTTCCGCGTTGTCATAAAATCGTAACTTGATTTTGCCTGTCCGTGGGATAGATGAACAGACATTCGTAAACCGTTGTCGGATGGGAGACAACGTAGCCACAACCTGAATTGGAAATACATAATGGCAGACCAGGAACGAATCGCTTTATTCATTGACGGCGCTAATCTTTATGCAACCGCGAAATCGCTCGGCTTCGACATTGACTACAAGCGCCTCCTGAAGGAGTTCCAGTCCAAGGGCCGTCTGCTGCGCGCGTTCTATTATACCGCCTTGGTCGAGGACCAGGAATACTCCTCCATCCGCCCGCTGATCGACTGGCTCGACTACAACGGCTACGCCGTCGTCACCAAGCCGGCCAAGGAGTTCGTGGACGCTCTCGGCCGCCGCAAGGTCAAGGGCAACATGGACATCGAACTCGCCGTGGACGCCATGGAAATGGCCGACCACATCGACCACATGGTGCTGTTCTCCGGCGACGGCGACTTCCGCTCGCTCGTCGAAGCGGTGCAGCGCAAGGGCGTGCGCGTTTCGGTGCTGTCGACCATCACGACCCAGCCGCCGATGGTCGCCGACGAATTGCGCCGCCAGGCCGACGAATTCGTCGATCTGGTCCATCTCGTCAACAAGATCGGCCGCGATCCCGCCGACCGCACCGAGCGTCTGCAGCGTTTTCAGGAACGCCGCCCCGTCACGCCGACGACCGCGCTGCCGCACGACGCCATGACGGACGACGAATGACCGCGCGACGAATGACCGGCGACGCATGATCGCCCCGTTCGCCACAATGCAACAATACGAGGCGCGCCGATGACTTCGGACGCGCCTCTTTCCGTTTCCTCCGCTTTCGCCGAACCGGACGCCGATTGCGCCCTGCTGCCCGCGGCTGGCGGACTTTCGCGGCGACAACCGCCGCGCCTTGCCGGGCGGCCACAACGCCCCCGTCCCCGCTTTCGGCGGCCTCGACTCGGCGCTGCTGATCATCGGCCTCGCGCCCGGCCTGCACGGCGCGAATCGCACCGGCCGGCCTTTTACCGGCGACTGGGCCGGCGACATGCTCTACCCCGCCCTGATCCGGCATGGTTTCGCCACCGGCGCCTATTGCGAACGCGCAGACGATGGTTTGCATATGAACAATTGCCGGATCTCCAATGCGGTGCGCTGCGTCCCGCCGCAGAACAAGCCGACGCCGCAAGAAATCGCCGCCTGCCGCGACTACCTCGCCCGCGAAATCGCGGCGATGCCGCGCTTGCGCGCGATCCTCTGCCTCGGGCGCATCGCCCATGACAGCGCAGTCAAAGTGTTCGGGGAAAAAGCCAAGGCGCTGCCCTTCGGCCACGGCGCCGAACACCGGCTGAAAACGCGCGGCCTGCGGCTCTACGACAGCTATCACTGCTCGCGCTACAACACCAATACCGGCGTGCTGACCCAGGAAATGTTCGATTCGGTCTTCGCGAAAATCGTCGCCGGGCTTGGCCGTGGCCTGACCGGCCCTACTCCTGCGCCGCAACCTTCTGCTTCAGGTCGGCGGCGAACAGGTTCGGCGCCGGATCGCCCAGCCGCGCGCGATAGATGTGCAGGTTCTCGACGATCCGCTGCACGTAATTGCGCGTCTCGGTGAAGGGAATGCGCTCGATCCAGTCGATCGGATCGACATGGGGATCGCGCGGATCGCCATAGGCCTTGATCCAGTCGCCGACATTGCCGCCGCCGGCGTTATAGGCGGCGAAGGCGAGGACATAGGAGCCGCGATATTCGCCGAGCAATTGGCCGAGGTGAAAGGCGCCGAGCTGGGCGCTGAAGGCGGCGTCGTTCTTGAGCCTGGATTCGTCATAGGCGACGCCGGCGCTTCGCGCGGCCTTGCGGGCGGTGGGCTCGACCATCTGCATCAGGCCGAAGGCGCCGGCGCCCGATTTCGCGGTGGCGTTGAAGGCGCTCTCCTGCCGCGCGATCGCCAGCACGACGGGCCGGCTCGCGGAATTGGCGAGTTCCGAATATTGCGGCACGCCATTGAGCGGAAAGGCGAGGCTGTCGATGGCGAGGCCGCGATGCAGCGCCGACTTGCCCGCGATCAGGGCGGTATGCGCGTCGCTGTTGCCTTCGATGAGCTGCGACAGCGCGGCCATCTGCTCGGGCGCGGTCAGGGTCGTGGCGCTTTCCAGGGCGAGCTGCGCGCGCGGAGTCCTTCTGGCCGAGGACGAACAGCAATTCCACGGCGCGCACGGCCTCCGCACGGGCCGCGCCTTCGGCCGGCGTCGGCGGCGGCCGCAGGACGACGGGCTCGTCGCCGAGCTTTGCGCGCGCGAGCTGGCCATAGAAGGTCTCGGTCTCGTTCGCTGCGCGGGCGTAAAAGGGTTTGGGGTCCTGCCCCCTCGCTTCGGCGGCGCGGCCCTGCCAGTAAGCGGCGCGGCTCAGCGATTGCGGCTTCTGCGCGATCTGGGCCAGCTTGTCGAAATGGGTCGCGGCGAGCGCGGGGTCGTTGAGAAAGCGCAGCGCGATCCAGCCGGCGTGGAACTCGGCCTCGATCTGCGCCTCGTTCGAAGCCGCGGAATGTTCGGCGCAGATGCCGATAGGCGCGCTGGTAATCGCCGGTATCGAGCAGCTTGCGCGCGATCAGCCGGCGCTCCACCCACCACTCGTCGGGGCTTGCGAGTTTCGCAGGATCGCGCGGCGCGGCGAGCATGAGCTTCGCCGCCTCGTCGATATGCTCCGCATGGCGCTCGCTGTGGATCCGCATGTAGAGCAGTCCGGGATCGTCGCGCAGGGCCGCCGGGGCGCGCGCGGAAACCTTGGTCCAGCTCGCGTCATGGGCCAGATCGGCCTGCGCGCGGTACAGCGCCATGCCGTCCTTGCCCGCCAGCGCGGCCGCGCGCGCGGCGGCCGTCTCCTGCTCGCGCAGCATCAGCCGGTCGGCGCGATAAAGGTGGTCGGCGACGGAGAGCGCGCCGGAAAAGGTTTTCAGCAGGCGTTTTTCCAGCGCGGCGCTGAGGTCGTTGTCGCGCCAGAGGTCGCGGGCGATCTTGTCGGCCTCGGCGGCGCGGGCCGGATCATTGCGCAGCCCTTCGGCGTAAACGATCTGTCCGGCGGGAGAAGTCGGCGGAAATTCCGCGAAATAGGCGGCGACGCGGTCGGGCTTGGCCCCCTCGGCGCCGGCCATCTCCTCCGCGCGCTTGCGCAGCAAAGCGGTCGGCCAGTCCGGATGGGCGCGCATGAAGGCGGCGATCCGCCCGAGCCCGGCTTCGCCCGGATGAAGCCGCACGAAAGTCCATTCCACGGCCGCGCGAACCGTCGGGTCCTTGCTCGCCAGCACGGCGTCGCCGGCCGGCCCCTGCCCTTCGGCATAGGCTTGCAGGGCCTCGGCGACCCCAGCGAGATCATAGCCGAGCGCGACCGCCTGCGCGGCGCGCGCTTCCTCGTCCTGCGCGGCGCCCGCGGCGAGTTTTGCCGGATCGGGCGCGCCCCATTGATTGTCGCTGTCGCCCTGCTCGACGGTTTCCGGGGCGCGAACGGGCGCCGGCCGTTATGCGGCGGAAAGACGGGCGGAGCCCGATGAGTGGGAAGATGCGGACGCAGCGGAAAATGTTCGAGGGAGGGCAAGGTCAGACACAAAGCGGCCGCCATTGCGGCGCCGGTCCATCTCCTGTCCACACGAATGATCCGCATTGAAACGTCCTGTTGGCCCGGAGCTGCGAGGATTCAGCCTGCGCCGGGAAAATTAACGACAGGTTAACCAAGTCTTTGACCAGGTCTTGTTTGAAGTCTCGCGGCGCCAATTTCCGCATTCCCCGCGACGGGCGCCGCACAGCGCCCCTTCCCGTCGCCGCAATCAGCCGCTATGAGTGGCCGAGGCAAATAGCCTGCCAAAAGCGGCGCCCGTGGGGCGAGAAGCAGGACGGAAAAAGGCGATGGCGACAGGAACGCGACTTCGGGGATGGATGACGGCGCTGGTGACGCCCTTCAAGGACGGCGCCGTGCGACGAGGCCGCTTTCCGCGCCCTGATCGACTGGCAGATCGAAAGCGGCATTGCACGGGCTGGTTCCGGTGGGGACGACCGGCGAGAGCCCGACCCTGTCGCATGACGAGCACAAGCGCATCGTCGAGATCGCCGTCGCCGAAGCCGGCGGCCGCGTTCCGGTCATCGCCGGGGCCGGCTCCAACAATACGCGCGAGGCGGTCGATCTCGCGGTCCATGCCGAAAAGGCTGGCGCCGACGCGGTGCTGGTGGTGACGCCCTATTACAACAAGCCCAATCAGGAGGGCCTGTTCCAGCATTTCAAGGCGATCGACGCGGCGATCGGCATTCCGATCATCATCTACAACATTCCGCCGCGCTCGGTGATCGACATGTCGGTCGAGACCATGAAGCGCTGCCATGGCGAATTGCGGCATATCGCGGGCGTCAAGGACGCCACCGGCAATGTCGCGCGCATCTCGCTGCAGCGCCAGGCGATGGGGCCGGACTTCCTGCAATTCTCCGGCGACGACATGACGGCGCTGGCCTGTTTCGCGGCGGGCGCGGTCGGCTGCATCTCGGTGGTGTCGAACGCCGCGCCGCGCCCCTGCGCGAACCTGTGGGAAGCAGCGGCCGGCGGCGATTTCGCCAAGGCGCTGGTCATCCAGGACAAGCTGACGCCCCTGCACGCGGCGACCTTCCTGGAAGCCGGCGTCACCGGCGCCAAGACCGGCCTCAGCCTGCTCGGCCGCGCGCAGCGACGAGGTGCGGCTGCCTCTGGTGCCCTCGACCGACAAGACGCGCGAGGCCATCCGCGCGGCGCTGGTCCACGCCGGCGTCTTGTCCGGCGTCCTGGCCGGTTGAAAATAAGCTTGGCGGCGCCCTGCGCCAGCTGAAAAGAAGCGTGGCGGCGCTCTGCGCCGCCGGGCCCCGATGGAGCGAACAGCCGGCGAATCGTGACCGAAAAACCCACATCGAATTTCAAGATCGTCGCGGACAATCGCAAGGCTCGCTATCATTACGAGATCGGCGAAGCCTTCGAGGCTGGCCTCGTCCTGACCGGCACCGAGGTAAAGAGCCTGCGAACGGGCCGCTCGACCATCGCCGAATCCTACGCCAGCGTGGACAGCAAGGGCGAACTCTGGCTGGTGAACGCCAATATTCCCGAATATCTTGCCGGCAACCGCTTCAATCACGAGCCCAAGCGGCTGCGCAAACTCCTGCTTAAACAGCGCGAAATCGCCAAACTTGCGCAAGGCGTCCAAAGGGAGGGCATGACGATCGTGCCGCTCAAGCTCTATTTCAATGCTCAGGGTCGCGCTAAGATCGAAATCGCGCTCGCCAAGGGCAAGCAGCTACATGACAAGCGCGAAACAGAAAAAAAGCGCGACTGGGACCGGGAAAAAGGCCGGCTCCTGAAACAGCGCGACTGACGCGGCCCCGCCCTTGGGCGACCGCGTTGGATTAATGCGGGAGGGGCTCGCGTGAGCGAGAGATTGCAAAGCCATTTTTTCAAGTCCGCCGACGGGCTGAACCTGCACGCGCTGGTCTATGGCCAGGACCCAGACGGCCAGACCGGCGCCGCGCCGGTGATCTGCCTGCCAGGCCTGACCCGGCCGGCGCGCGATTTTGTCGTGCTCGCCTTGTTTCTCAGCACGCGGACGCACCGGCGGATCATCAGCCTTGATTATCGCGGGCGCGGCGGCTCGGACTGGGACCCGGACTGGACGCATTATTCCTTTGGCACGGAATTCGCCGACATTCTCACCGTCCTGAAGGCGATGGACATCGACTCGGCCATCTTCATCGGCCTGTCGCGCGGCGGCCTTCACGCGCTGACCCTCGCCGGCAAGCGGCCCGGACTTCGTCAAGGCCCTGATCCTGAATGACGTCGGCCCCGAACTCAATCCGGCGGGCCTGCTCAACATCACCAATTACATCGGCCGACTGCCGCTGCTGCGCGACATCGACGAGGCCGTCGCCCATTACAAGCGCGTCATGGGCCCGCGTTTTCCGGCCGTGCCGGATGACCAGTGGCAGTTCTATGCGCGAAAATTCGCTGAACGTCACGCCCGAGCGGCTACGCCTGTCCTATGATCCGCAATTGGCGCGGACGATGGAGAACTTCGATCCCAACGCACCGCTGCCGGATTTCTGGCCGCAGTTCTGCGCGCTGGAAGCGCCGATCCTCGCCTTGCGCGGCGAGAACTCGGACCTGCTCACGCCCGAAATCCATGCGCAAATGGCGGCGCGCAATCCCCGTTGCCAGACCTATCTCGTTCCGGGCCAGGGCCACGCGCCGCTGCTGCTGGATTCGCCGACCCTCGAGCGGATCGCCGCCTTCGTCAATGAGGTCGATTCCGCGGCTTGAGCGGCGATGCGCTCAGGCCTCGCGCAGGCCCGTGAAGTCGGTCGCGCCGAGCGGCGAGGTGAAGGTGCCGGCCAGCGCGTCGCCGCTCGCCTTGACGCTGAAGCCGATGGCGAAATTGCCCATGGGCGTCGGGACATTGGCGCTGAATTCCGCCGTGTCGTCGGTCACGTTGAGGTCGGTCAGCGGCGCCTCGCCGATCGGCGAGATCAAGCCGCCCGTGCCGTCGGCGTCGATCCGCAAGGAGGGAGTCTGAACGCCGAACGGCGTTTCAAGCGTCAGTTTCCACGTGCCGACGATAGCCATGTTTCTTCCTCTAGACAAAATTGACCGCCCGCGCCCCTTGATCGAGGCGCGGGCGTCAGGATCATAACGAGGCTTGCCGGCGTTCGCCAGATGCGGAAAGGGATATCACCAGCCGGCGATGCGGGCGCAGGAGCCGGCGGCGCCGCCGAACTCGTAGCGGTCGCCGCAGGCGAAGGCCACGGGCGGCACATGGCTGCGCTCGAACATGTCGTAGCCCTGCTTCAGATTGCGCCAGAACGACGACCAATCCCTCTGCGGCTGCGGATTCGCGGGTGCGAGGAAAGCCAGGGCCGTGAATTGCTTCGGTGAATTCTCGCGGGCGATCGCCTCTTCCGTCATGCGGAAGGGGAAAATATGCACAGGAACCTCGCGCTGGCCGTTGCGCAGGGCTGCTTCGACAATGCCATAGATCTCATCGATGCCGTTGTTGGTCATCGCGAAACAGCCGACCGACTTGCAATCGCCGTGAACCATGACGGAATTGCCGGTCGAGCCCTGGCGGCGGTCATAGGCGTTGGGATAACCGATGTCGAAAGCCAGATGATAGTGCGAGTTCGGATTGAGCTGGCGCGCCGAGACAGAATAGAAGCCCTCGGGCGATTGATAATCCGCCTGCCGGGTCTTGGGACCGAGCTGGCCGGACCATTTGCAGACCGGGAACGACTTGTAGAGCGCGTAATTGTCGCCGCGCTTCAGCCAGAGCTCGAGCACGCCTTCCTTCTTGAAGATGCGCACATAGACGGGCGAGCCCTTCTTGAAGCCGCCGATTTCGGCGCCGTCCGGGACGGCGGCAGCGGACGGCTGCATCGGCGTGACGGCGGCGCTGGCCCCGCCGACCGAGGCGGTGACCGCCGCCAGAGCGTTGGCGACGCTGGGGAACGAGCCTTGCGAGTTCGCCGCCATCGTAGCGGCGGGCGGCGCGGCGCGAGCGCCCGGCGCGGGCGACGGCGCCGCTGAGGGAGAAGGCCCGATGACGGGCTCGGGCCCCGCGGCGGGGGGAACCGGCGGTTCGGGCAGCGCCGCGACCAGTTCGGCGGGCGCGCCTTTCAGCGCAGCCGGACGAACCGGCGGCAGCGGCGCCGGCTTGCCATGGAACAAAGCCGGAGTCGTCCGGCGGCAGCGGCGCGGCGTCGGGAAGCGGCTGCGGATTGGCGGGCGTCGCGAGGTCGCTGTCGTGCAGCGCCGCGTCGAGATCCTGCTGCCGCTCCTCTTCCATCCGAAGCTCGAGCGGCGAGGCGAGAGCGTTGGACGGGGAAAAGATCGGCGGCGCATCCGATTCCAGGCTCGCGAGCACCATCGGCCGCGCAGGCGCGGGCGGCTCGGCGGCTTTAGCCGCATCGGCGGACTTGATCGGAGCAGCAGGCGCAGTCGGAGCGGCGGACGGGGGCAGCGCCGCAACGTCGGCGGGGCCGGACGCGGACGCGGCTGCGGCCTCGGACGACGGTGCGCCGGAGGATTCAGCCTGGGTCGCGGCCTGGTAGGACAAGAACGCGCCAAGGCAGAGCGATGCCGCGCTGGCGGCGGTCAGCCCGAGGAAACGCGCCCATTTCCGATGCTTCACGGCAAAAGCCTCCCGCGTTCGGATCCGAATGAATACGCCCGCAATTCGCACCTCTCGCCGCCAGGAAACACGGCCGCGCGATAGAAACTTAAGTCTATCATCCTGCGCGAGGCTTGCCTGACGTCAAATCAAATCCCCGGCCTCTTCACGACGCCGTGATGCGTTTTTTCACAATCCTTGTTTTTATGCAACAGTCCAGGCTTCGCTCGACGCGTTTATCGCCCCATCGCGAAATCACGGGATTCCGACGATTTTGTGCGTCTGGAGGCTCAATCGCCAGCGCGGATGCGCCAGGCAAAAGGCGATCGCCTGCTGGATGTTGCGCTCGCGGTCGGGGCCGTCCATCGGCTGCAGGAAAAACCGTTCGAAATCCAGCGCCTCGAATTGCTGCGGACTTGCGTCCGGCTGGGGATAAACCAGCTTCAGCTCCTGACCGCCGGTCGCGCGCAGAGGCGCGCCCGCTTTCGGACTGATGCAGAGCCAGTCGATTCCCGGCGGCGGCGCCAGCGTCCCATTGCTCTCGACCGCAACAAAAAAGCCTTCGGCGCGGACGGCCTCGATCAATTTGGAATCAAGCTGCAGCAAGGGCTCGCCGCCGGTGAACACCACGCAACGCTGGTCGCGGTCCGCGCCCCACACTTCCGCGAGGCGGCGCGCCAGGCTTTCCGCGTCGGAGAACTTGCCGCCGCCCTCGCCGTCCACGCCGACGAAATCCGTGTCGCAAAAGGTGCAATCCGCCACGGCGCGATCCTCCTCGCGGCCGCTCCACAGGTTGCAGCCGGCAAAGCGGCAGAACACCGCCGCGCGCCCGGTCTGGCCGCCCTCGCCTTGCAGGGTCTTGAACATTTCCTTGACGCTATAGGTCATCCACGGCTCCCTCGCGCCCGTATATACGATCGCGGCGCGACAAGATCGACTCTCCGCCAAGGCTGACGCCGCCCGATGTGCTATGATTTCGGGGCGCAACCTGTTTCATGCGGAAGCGGCGATGGATGGCTCGGAGGACCTGAAGGCTTTTCTGGCCGGCGCGGCGCGCGGCGACCGCGCGGCCTTCGCCTCGCTTTATCGCGCGACCTCGCCGAAACTCTATGGCGCCGTCCTGCGTATCCTCAATGACCGCGCTTTAGCCACGGATATCCTGCAGGAGGTCTATGTGAAGATCTGGAGTCACGCGGCGCGTTTCGATCCCGCCCGGGCTTCGCCTCTCGCCTGGATGAACGCCATCGCCCGCAACCGCGCGCTCGACGAAGTCCGCAAGCGCCGCATGGTCTCCGTCGACGCCGATTCCGAGGATCTGCATCTCGCGGCGCCGGACATCGACCCGCTCGGCGGACGCGCGCGCAACGAAGAGCTGCGCCGCCTGCTCTCCTGTCTCGACGGGCTCGATCCCGAGCGGCGGCGCATCGTGGTGCAGGCCTATTGCCACGGCCTGAGCCGCGACGAGCTGGCGGCGCGGTTCTCCCATCCCGTCGCCACGATCAAGACGTGGCTGCGCCGCAGCCTCCTGCAATTGCGGGAGTGCCTCGGCGAATGATGGCCCCCGACGACGATCTCGACCTGCTGGCCGCCGAATATGCCCTTGGCGTGCTCGATCTCGCGGAGCGGCGGAAGACGGAAGCGCGCCGCCGCAACGACCCGGCGCTCGACGCCGCCATCACGCGTTGGGAGCGCCGCCTGGCGCCGCTCGCCGAGGCATTGCCGCCGGTCGCGCCGCCTGAAAACCTGTGGCCGCGGATCGAGAGCGCCCTGCCCGCGCCGCCCGTCGTGGTCGATCTGGTCGAGATCCTGCGCCAGCGCGCCCGGCGCTGGAAGGCCGCGGCGCTCGTCGGCGGCGCGCTGGCCGCCGGTCTCGCCTTGGCTCTGGGCCTGAGCGAAATGGGGCGGCTCGGGCAACCGCAGAATTTCGTGGCGGTCCTGCAGCAGGACGCCAATTCGCCGGCCTTCGTGGTGTCGGTCGATCTGGCGAGCCGCGAATTGACGGTGCGGCCCATCGACGCGGTGGCCCCGAGCGGAAAATCCTACGAGCTCTGGATGATCAACGACAGCCTTGGCGGCCCGAGATCGCTGGGCGTGATCGACAAGGCCGACTTCACGCAAAACGACCGCCTGCGCGCCTATCCGCCCGAGGTCGTGAAGACCTCGCTCTACGCCATCACGGTCGAGCCGGCGGGCGGATCGCCCACCGGCAAGCCGACCAGCGCGCCGGTCTTCGCCGGCAAGCTGATCCAGGCCCGGCCCTGACGTTCAGCAATCGGCGGGAAAGCCTCCGGCGAAGACGATTTCCGCGATCGACTTGCGCGCATTCGGCTTTTCCAGCGGCTGGCGGTCCGCCGGCAGGCTGGACACGTCGCCGCGCCGGCCGATGGCGATCATGGCTTCGAGCTTGAGGCCGTCCGGCGCATGCGCCGCGATTCGGGCGCGATCCTTGTCGAAGCCGCCCATGGCGCGCGTCGTCCAGCCCAGCAGCGCCGCCTGGAACGCCAGGCTCGCCCAGGCCGCGCCCGGTGTCGAAGGACGCGCAAGAGGAAACGCTCTGCTCCGTCTTGCCCGCGGGCGTAAAGGCCGCCTTGCTCGCGATCAGGACGAGCGCCGAGGCGTGTCTGGCCCAGACCTGATTGCTTTCGTTCAGGCAGCGCGACGAATTTGTCGAAATCCGGCTCGCCGCGCCGGGCGAAGGCGAAGCGCCAGGGCTGCGAATTGTTGCTCGAGGGCGCGAATCGCGCCGCCTCGAACAAGGCGAACAGCACGTCGTCGGGAATCGGCTCGCCGGTCATGGCGCGCGACGACCAGCGCCCGATGAACAGCGAGGAGACCGGCGTTTCGGCGGCGCGGTCGCCCGCCTTCGAGACGAGGGAGACGAGCGAGGAATTCGGGGAGGCCATGGTTCCATCGGGGTTCGGGTTTCCCGGCAAGACATCGCCCCGCATGCGCGCCGCGTTCAAGTCCCAAACGGCAAAGCCGGTCTTGCGAAAGCGCAGGCGCGGCAATAGGCAAAGACAAGCCCGCGATTTTGTGGATTAATCGCGCCAGCCCCGATTCCGACCGACGAGACCGCCGTGACCGCCCTTTTTGTCGGACATTCCTATATCGACATGACGATGATCACCGACGTCATGCCCTCCGGCGACGAGAAGTCCGTCGCGAAGGATTATGCCGTCTCCTTCGGCGGCAATGCCGTGACCGCCGCTTTCGCCTGCGCGAGGCTTGGCGTGCAGCCCGACCTGCTGACCACGATGTCCGACGACTGGCTCGGCCAGATGTTCTGGGAAATGGCGCATAAATACGGCGTTTCGATCTATCCGCGCAAAGTCGCGCGCTCGTCGCTGTCCTTCGTGCTGCCGAAAGGCCACAAGCGCGCGATCCTGCGCGCGCGCGACTCGCATTACCTGCGCCCGTTCATGAAGCTCGACGTGTCGAGCTACGAGGCGCTGCATCTCGACGGCCATCAGGGCGACGCTGCGCTCTATTACGCGCAGGCCTTCCGCGAAAAGGGGCTGCTGACCTCGCTCGACGGCGGCGCCGTGCGCCTCAATACGGAAGAGGTGCTTGCATTTCATCGACGTGGCGGTGGTGGCGGAGGCGTTCTGCGCGCAACTGAAGCTCACCGCGCTGGAAACGCTCGCTTATCTCGCCGCGCGCGGCGTCAAGATCGCCGCCGTGACCGAGGGCGAGCGCGGCCTTCTGTGGAGCGACGAGGACGGGTTGATTTCCCGCATGCCCGCCTTGCCGGTGCCGATGGACAAGGTCATCGACACCTCCGGCGCCGGCGACGTGTTCCACGGGGCCTATCTCGCGTCCTATCTGCGCAATCGCAGCGCCCGCTGGGCCGAGCATTTCGATTTCGCCCGCGCCGCCTCGGCGTTCAAGGTGCAGCATCTCGGCAACGAGGCCGGCTTGCCCACGCTCGACGACATTGCCGAAATGCAGCGCCTTTACGCGAGCGAAGATTGACAAAACCGCCGACATCATTTGCAAGGGCGCTCGAAAATTGGCATTTTGTCGTCGTTTTTCGGCGGCTCCCGGAAAGGAACGCATCATGACCCGCGCCGTCACCCCGATCCTTCTCGCTTTCGTCCCGTTGCTGGCCTGCGGCTTCGCCGCGCCCGCCTCGGCCCAGAGCAAGACCTGCCACAGCGAAATCATTCGCCTGCAAGGCCTGCTCGACAAATCCGGCGCCGTCATTCCCGACATGAAGGAATCGGATTTCGCGACCACGCACCACCAGCCGACGGCCGATTCCATCGCCGCCGCCAAGGACGTGGCGCGCGCCAAGGCGGCGAAAGCGCTCGATCTGGCCCGCCAGGACGAGGCGCAGGGCAAGGAGGCGGACTGCCTCAAGGTGCTCGACGTCATCGCGATTCCCGGCGACCGCTGATCTGAATAGGGGACCCTCCTAGCCTGCCCAGGCCAGCGCGCCGCCGCTGGTCGGCTCGCTGACGCCGGTCGTGGTCGGGAAGGTCAGCGGCAGCCCCTTGACCGAGCGCACCGCGAGGAAGGCGAAGGCCTGAGCCTCGATCGCCTGCGAATCCCAACCGAAATCCTCGGCGCGCCGCACCGGACAGGGCGCGCGCTCGCCAAGCGCCCGGACGATCGCCGGATTGCGCGCGCCGCCGCCGCACAGGACGATCATGCGCGGCGCCTCCGGCAGGAAGCGCAAATGAGCGAGAATGCCGCAGGCCGTGAAGGCGGCAAGCGTCGCCGCCGCGTCGGGCGTGGAGAGCGCCGAAACCGGATCGAGCGAAAAAGCGTTCCGGTCCAGAGACTTCGGCAGTTTTTGTGAGAAATAGGAATGAGCGGTCAAGGCCTGCAGCGCGGCCTCGTCGACCGCGCCGGACGCGGCGCAGGCGCCGTCCGCGTCCATGGCGGCGCCCGTGCGCGCCAGCATCAGGTCGTCGAGCAAGGCGTTGCCCGGGCCCGCGTCGCAGGCGAGCGGGTCCTGCCCCGCCGCGACATAGGTGATGTTGGCGACGCCGCCGATATTGACGAACAGCAAGCGGCAACGCGGCGCCGGAGGCCTCGGCGAGCGCGCGATGATAGACGGGCACCAGCGGCGCGCCCTGCCCGCCCGCCGCCATATCGGCCGCGCGCAGGTCATAGGCGACGTCGATGCCCACGGTGCGGGCGAGGAACGCGCCGTCGCCGATCTGCACGGTCAGGCCCCGGTCGGGCCGGTGCAGCACGGTCTGGCCGTGGAAGCCGATGACGTCGACGGCGGCGGGCTCGATGCTTCTCGCGGACGAGAAATTCACGGATCACTTCGATGTGGCGCCGCGTGATCAGCTCTTCCGCCGCCGCCAGCGGTCCCGGGCGGTCGTCGCGGCGGGCAAGATATTTCGCGGCGTCCACGGCGCTGCGCAGCAGGTCGCGGTCGGCGTCGGAAAACGGATAGGAGGCGGTGCGGGCCGAATTTGAGCGTCTGGCGGCCATCGGTCTCGAGATAGGCGAGATCGACCCCGTCCATCGACGTGCCCGTCATTGCGCCAAGGGCGCGGAATATTTTCGGCATTGCAAACCCCGCAGGGAAAATCGGACACTATCTTGAAGGCCAAGCTAAACGCAAAGACCCGGAAACGCGACCATGATCGAACTGTTTTACTGGCCGACCCCCAATGGCCACAAGATCACGATTTTCCTCGAAGAAACGGGCTGCCCTATGAGATCCGGCCGATCAACATCGGCGCGGGCGACCAGTTCCAGCCGGACTTCCTGAAAATCGCGCCCAACAACCGGATGCCGGCGATCATCGACCATGCGCCGGCCGACGGCGGCGCGCCGATTTCGATTTTCGAATCCGGCGCCATCCTGGAATATCTCGCCGAAAAGACCGGAAAATTCCTGCCCGCCGCGCCGCGCGAGAAATTCGCCGTGCTGCAATGGCTCTATTGGCAGATGGGCGGCCTCGGTCCGATGGCCGGCCAGAACCACCATTTCAACAATTACGCGCCCGAGAAAATTCCCTACGCCATCGACCGCTACGTCAAGGAGACCAACCGGCTCTATGGCGTGCTCGACCGCCAACTCGCCGCACCCGGATCGGCGGCTTCATCGCCGGCGCCCTTCGATCGCCGACATGGCCGCCTATCCCTGGATCGTGCCGTGGAAGCAGCAGGACCAGAACCTCGACGATTTCCCCCACCTGCGCCGCTGGTTCGACACGATCCGCGCCCGCCCTGCGGTGGTGCGCGCCTATGAGATCGGCGAGGAGATCCGCCCCACCGCGCCTATGACCGAAGAGGCGAAAAAGATCCTGTTCGGCCAGACCGCCGCCAACACCTCGTCCAGAGCCTGAGCATGGCCGACGGCTTCGCCGCGCTTCGCGCCCGCGCCGAAAAACGCAAGGGCGGCGCCGCCGCTTTGGCTGAATTGCTGCCCGCTTTCGCCGGCAATGGCGCGCTGGCGCAGGTGTCCGACGAACGCGTTCTCGCCGGCATGACCCGGCGCATTTTCTGCTCGGGTTTCGTCTGGCGGGTGATCGACCAGAAATGGCCGGGCTTCGAGGAGGCCTTTCTCGGCTTCTCGCCGCAACGGCTCGCCTTCGAGCCCGACGAGTTCTGGGAGAAACTCGCAAGCGATACGCGCATCGTGCGCCATGGCGCCAAGATCGCCGCCGTGCGCGAGAACGCGCTCTTCGTCAGCCGCATTGCGGCGGAGCGCGGCTCGTTCGGGCGGCTGCTCGCGGACTGGCCGGCCGACGACGAAATCGGCCTGCTGGCCTTCCTGGCGAAGAACGGCGCGCGGCTTGGCGGCATGACCGGGCAATATTTCCTGCGCTTCATCGGCTGGGACGCCTTCATCCTGTCGCGCGACGTGGTCGGCGGCGTTGCGCGAGGCGGGCGTCGACGCTTTCGGAAAAGGCGAATTCGAAACGCGATCTCGCGGCCGTTCAGGCGGCCTTCAACGGCTGGGCGCGGGAGACCGGGCTGGGCTATGCGCAGCTCTCGCGCATCTGCGCGATGTCGGCGGGCGAGAATTACGATGCGGCGACCCTGCTCCAGCGCATGCACGGCGAGGACTGATGTTCTACGAGCCCGAAAGCCGCGACCGCGCTTTGCTGCCGCATGATCCGTTCAAGGCGATGGTCGCGCCGCGCCCGATCGGCTGGATTTCCACCCGCAGCCTTTCCGGCGCGGCCAATCTCGCCCCGTACAGCTTCTTCAACGCCGTCGGCGGCGCCCCGCCGCTGCTCGCCTTTTCCAGCGAGGGCGCCAAGGACAGCGCCGCATTCGCCGAGGAGAGCGGCGAATTCGTCTGGAACATGGCGAGTTTTGCGCTGCGCGAGGCGATGAACGCCAGCGCGGCGTCGCTGCCGCGCGGTCAAAGCGAATTCGAATTCGCCGGGCTGGAAAGCGCGCCCTGCATGAAGGTTAAGGCGCCGCGCGTCGCGGCGAGCCCGTGCAGCCTCGAATGCAGGGTGACCGAGATCATCCGGCTGAAAAACCTGTCCGGCGCGCCGATGGGCAATATTCTCACCATCGGACAGGTGGTCGGCGTCCATATCGGCGAGGCTTTCATCCGCGACGGCAAGTTCGACCTCAAGGCCGCCGATCCGCTCCTGCGGTGCGGCTATGCCGGGGATTACGCGACCATCGCAACCCTGTTCGACATGCGCCGACCCGGCTGATCATCGTTCCAGGATCTTCTCGACCAGAACGCGCTCGCAGGCCTTGAAGCCGAGATACATGGCGAGCGCGAACAGCCCGGACAGCAGCAGCTGGCCGAGCTGGGTCAGCGCGCCCTCCATCACCGCCATCACGCCGTGTTGCGAGAGAAAACGGACATTCGGCGTCCAGCAGCACGAAGATATTGACCGAAGCCAGCGCGCCGAGAGCGGAAAACAGGCCCATCAGCAGGAAGGTCGCGAGCCAGTGAAACGTCAGCATTTTGCGAAACGCCATGCGCATGAAAGGCTCCCGGCAAGATCAGACTTCAGGAATGTGATCCGCTCAGCGCCCTCTGTCCAGACGGCGGCTCGGCAGCAATTCGCCCGTGCGCTCCAGCAAGGGATAGGCCGACGCCGCCACGATGTGACTGTTGACCTGTTTGAGGTCGCGCATCAATTCGAGGCGCAACGCGCTCGCCTGGGCGGCGAAGGCGGATTCGGAGCCGATGGCGTTCAAATGCGCCAGCGCGGCCTGCGATTCGGCGTCGCGAAAGGCGACCTTCTCGTCGGCCAGCAGATGCGCCACGCGCGCATCGCCGGTCATGAACAGCGACGCCGCCGTCTGGAGATTGCGGGAGAGCCGATCGATCATCGACCGGATCTCGTCCCGCTCCGCTCGGATCGAGCGCGATGCCGCCCTTGAGCTTCTTGGCGAGCGAGGAAAGAAAGTTACGCGACAGACTGTCTCCCGCCTGCTCGATCTCGGACACGAAGGTCGCGATCTCGCCGAGGCGGCGCTGATCTTCGCTGTTCAGGGCGTCGGTGTCGAGCGACACGAGATAGGCCTTGATCGCGCTGGCCAGCCTGTCGATCGGGTCGTCGCGGCGACGGGCCTCGACCGCCGAGCGCCTGTCCGCTTTCTCGATCGCGGCCTGGGTCGCGACGATCATGTCCTGGACCAGATCGACCAGCCGCAGCGCCTCGCGCGCCGCGCCGCCCAAAGCGACGATCGGCGTCTCGCGCGCGGCCTCGTCCAGATAGAGCGGCTTCGCCGGGTCGGCCGGATCTTCGCGCCGCGGCAGCAGGCGCTGCAGCAGCCGGGCATAAAACGGCAGAATCGGGAAAAACACGGCCGCGACCGCGAGGTTGAACAAGGTGTGGAAATTGACGACGGCGCGGGCGTTGTCGGGGAACGCCGTCACCATGAAGCGGCCGATCGGCGACAGCAACGCCAGCGCGACCGCCGCCCCGGTCACGCGGGTCAGCAAATTGCCGACCGGCAGCCGCTTCGCCGCCGGATCGTCGCCCGCCGGCCCCTCGAGCACGGGATTGATGGCGGCGCCGATATTGGCGCCGAGCACCAGCGCGAAAGCGGCGTCGGGCGGCACGGCGCCGCGCGCGGCGAGCGACATGATGAACAGCACGACCGCGACGCTGGAATGCGCCGCCCAGGTCAGCCCCGCCGCGACCACGACATCCACCAGTGGTTCGGTGGCGATCGCGCCGAGCAGCATGCGCAGGCTGGGCGTGTCCTCATAGACCGTCATGATGTCGAGCAGCTGGCCGAGCGCCAGGAACATCAGGCCGAGCCCGATGAAGGCCCGGCCGATGTCGCGCGCGGTCGCGCTCGAATCCCGGCGAAACAGCGACCACGCCGAGCAGGATGAAGGTGGGCGAGAAGGCGCTGGTGCTGAAGGTCAGGAATTGCGTGACCAGCGTCGTGCCGACATTGGCGCCGAGCATCACGGCGAGCGCGGGAACGAGATCGACCAGGCCGGCGGCGGCGAAACCCGTCGCCATCAGGCCGGTCGCCGTGCTGCTCTGCAACAAGGCGGTGACGCCGATCCCGGCGAGAAAGGCCTGGAACCGGCCCTGCAGCGCGCTCGCGAGAAAGCTGCGCAGGCGCGGGCCGAAGGCGCGCTGGATCCCCGTCTGAACCATGTGCGAGCCCCAGAGCAGCAATGCAACCGCGCCGCAAAGGCTGAGCAGGTTCAGGGGAAACGCCATCGGCGGCCTCTCGCGTTCGAGGACCCGATTGTTTGCGATGCGCCGCCGATGGGCCAAGGGCCGCGCTCAGGGGTAAAGAGCAGCACGGGCAAATGGTTCCCGCGCTGCGGAATCAGCCGCCGATCGCGCTGGTGATCACCTGGCCGCCGCGATTGATCGTGAGCTTCCACAGATAGGGACGCTGGCCCGCGATCCGCTCCAGGTCGCGGGTGGTCTGGATCTTCTCGCCATTGAGCGTCAGCACGATGTCGCCTTTCTGGAAGCCGACCATGGCCGCGGCGGTGTTCTCCTCGACCCCGATCACGGCGACGCCCTCCTGCGCATGGGCGATGGAAAATTCCTCGGCCGTGGCCGGCGAAATATTGACCACGCTGGCGCCCGCGAAGGGCGAGGCGCCGGTGATCTTGACGAGATCGCGCGGCGGCCGCTCTGGCGCGGCGGTCAGCTTGAGCGGCACGACCGCCGGCTTGCCGTCGCGGCGGATCGACAGCGAGGCGACGCCGCCGAGCGGCTTGGCGCCGAGACGGTAGCCGACGCTGCCGGAATCGTAGACGTCCTTGCCATCGACGGCGGTGATGACGTCGCCGCGTTTCAGCCCGCCTTCCGCCGCCGGCCCGCGCGGATCGACCTCCGCGACCAGAGCGCCGTTGGGCCGGTCGAGGCCGAGCGAATCGGCCAGATCGCGCGACAGGCTCTGCAGGCTGGCGCCGAGCCAGGGCCGCCGCACTTCCTTGCCGCCGGCCTTGGCCGTCGCGACGACGCTTTTGACCATATTGACCGGGATGGCGAAGCCGATGCCGACCGAGCCGCCCGATTGCGAGAAAATCGCCGAATTGATGCCGATCAGGCGGCCTTCCATATCGACGAGGGCGCCGCCCGAATTGCCCGGATTGATCGCGGCGTCGGTCTGGATGAAGAAGCCGTAATCGGAGATGCCGATTTCCGTGCGCGCCACCGCCGAGACGATGCCCTGGGTCACGGTCTGGCCGACGCCGAAGGGGTCGCCGATGGCCAGCGCCAGGTCGCCGACCTCGATGGCGTCCGAATCGCCCAGCTCCAGCACCGGGAAGGTCTCGGCCCCGCCCTTGATGCGCAGGATGGCGAGGTCGCTGCGCGGATCGCGCAGCAGGATTTCCGCCGGCAGTTCTCTGCGGTCCTGCAGCGCCACCTTCACGTCGGTCATGTTCTCGATGACGTGATTGTTGGTCACGACAAGGCCGGACGGATCGACGATCACGCCGGAGCCGAGCGATTGCGCCTTGGCGCCGCCGGGGCGGCTTCCTTCGCCGAAAAAGCGACGGAACACGGGATCGTCGAACAAGGGATTGCGCGGGGGCAGCTTTTCCTCCCGCTGCGCATAGACGTTCACCACCGCCGGCGCCGCCTTTTTCACGACCGGGCGCGAAGCTCAGCGTCACCTGCGTTTTGGACTGCGGAACCGCGCGCGCGTCCTCGCGCTGCGGCAGGCGCGGCCAGCGCCAGCGTCAGGCCGAGCGCGGCCAGAAGATTGCGGGCGAAAGATGTTTGCGGCAGCGCCATGCGAATCCCCCGTTGATCGTAGGCGGAAATATAGGCGCGGGTTTGCCAATGAAAAAGGGCGACCGAATGGCCGCCCTTTTGAGAGGTCAGTTCGCGAAGGGCTTATTCCGCCGCTTCGGCCTCGACCGCCGTGGCGCCCGTGCCCTTGGCGCTGACGTCGCGGTCGACGAATTCGATCACCGCCATCGCGGCGTTGTCGCCGTAGCGGAAGCCCGCCTTCAGCACGCGGGTGTAGCCGCCGTTCCGCTCCTTGTAGCGGGGCGCGAGCACGTCGAACAGCTTCTTGACCAGCACGGCGTCCTTGATCTGGGCGATGGCCTGGCGGCGGGCGTGCAGGTCGCCGCGCTTGCCCAGCGTCACCAGCTTCTCGACCACAGGACGCAGGTCCTTGGCCTTGGGCAGGGTCGTGGTGATCTGCTCATGCTGGATGAGCGCCTGCGACATGTTGGCGAACATCGCCTTGCGATGTTCGGCGGTGCGGTTGAAACGGCGCTTGGAACGACCGTGATACATTTTGGCTCTCCATCTTGGTTACGGCCGCCGTGCCACGGTACGGCCGTTCGGTGCTTTGCCCCTTTGGGGCGTTGAGCCGGCCGCTTCGTAAGAGGCTGACCGGAAAGTTTCATGCCAAGCCCCGCAGGGGCTTGGCTAGGAGCGAACGCGACGCCGAGCTCATGCGAGGGTCTTCGATCGCGATTCTCGCGATCGGCAATCGCTCAATAATGCTCTTCGAACCGCTTCGCGAGTTCGTCGATGTTTTCCGGCGGCCAGCCGGTGACTTCCATGCCCAGGTGCAGGCCCATCTGCGCCAGCACTTCCTTGATTTCGTTCAAGGACTTGCGGCCGAAGTTCGGCGTGCGGAGCATTTCGGCTTCGGTCTTCTGGATCAGGTCGCCGATATAGACGATGTTGTCGTTCTTCAGGCAGTTGGCCGAACGGACCGACAGCTCCAGTTCGTCGACCTTCTTGAGCAGCGCCGGGTTGAACGCCAGTTCGGGGATCGACGGCGTGTGCTCTTCGCGCTTGGGCTCTTCGAAATTGACGAAGACGTTGAGCTGGTCCTGCAGGATGCGCGCGGCGAAGGCCACGGCGTCTTCCGGCGTCAGCGAGCCGTTGGTCTCGACCTGCATCGTCAGCTTGTCGTAATCGAGCACCTGGCCCTCGCGGGTCGGCTCGATCCGGTAGGAAACCTTCTTGACCGGCGAATAGATCGAATCGACCGGGATCAGACCGATCGGCGCGTCTTCGGCGCGGTTGCGGTCGGCCGGGACATAGCCCTTGCCGGTGTTGACGGTGAATTCCATGCGGATTTCCGCGCCGTCGTCGAGGGTGCAGAGCGGCAGCGTCGGGTTCAGCACCGCGATGTCGCCGGTCACGCCGATGTCGCCGGCATAGACCACGCACGGACCCTGCTTCTTGAGGGTCATGCGCTTCGGCCCGTCGCCGTGCATCTTGATCGAGACGTCCTTGATGTTCAGGACGATGTCGGTGACGTCTTCGCGGACGCCGGGAATCGAGGAGAACTCGTGCAGCACGCCGTCGATGTGAACGGAGGTGATGGCGGCGCCCTGCAGCGACGACAGCAGGATGCGGCGCAGCGCATTGCCGAGAGTCAGGCCGAAGCCGCGCTCAAGCGGCTCGGCCACCACGGTCGCGACCCGCTTGGGGTCTTCGCCGGGGATGACGTGCAGCTTGTTCGGCTTGATGAGTTCCTGCCAATTCTTCTGGATCATGTTATCGCCTCTTCCTTCGGTCGCTGGGCATATCGGTCCGTCGACCCTGGCGCCAGCGCCGTATCACAGGAAAACGCGCGCAATTCCCGTCGGAACCACGCGCGCCATTTCAGTCAAAAATCAGACGCGACGGCGCTTGCGCGGGCGGCAGCCGTTGTGCGGGATCGGGGTCACGTCGCGGATCGAGGTGACGGTGAAACCCGCCGCCTGCAGCGCGCGCAATGCCGATTCACGGCCCGAACCGGGGCCGGACACTTCGACTTCGACCGTGCGCATGCCATGTTCGGCGGCCTTGCGGGCGGCGTCTTCAGCGGCCATCTGCGCGGCGTAAGGCGTGGACTTGCGCGAGCCCTTGAAGCCCATGGTGCCGGCGGACGACCAGGAAATGGTGTTGCCCTGGGCGTCGGCGATGGTGATCATCGTGTTGTTGAACGACGAATGCACGTGCGCGACGCCGGAGGCGATGTTCTTGCGTTCCCTGCGGCGAACGCGGGTGTTGTCCTTGGCCATTGTTCTATCCTTCTAGCGCGCCCGTAATGCCAGGCGCTGGGGTTGTGGGCGGCATCGCGCCCATGATCTCGCTTGCGCCGGCCAGGACCGGCCAGCAGCGAACGGAAAGCCGGATACGCGAAAGCCCGGATCGCGTCAGCGACCCGGACAAAGCGCCGAGCCGGAAAATCTTACTTCTTCTTGCCGGCGATCGGCTTCGCCTTGCCCTTGCGGGTGCGGGCGTTGGTGTGCGTGCGCTGGCCGCGGACCGGAAGCTGGCGACGATGGCGCAGGCCACGATAGCAGCCCAGATCCATCAGGCGCTTGATGTTCATGGCGACTTCGCGGCGCAGATCGCCTTCCACCATGTAATCGCGGTCGATGGTTTCGCGGATCTGCAGCACTTCGGCGTCGGTCAGCTGGTTGACGCGGCGCTCGGCCGGGATGCTGACCTTGGTGCAGATCTCTTCGGCCTTCTTCGGGCCGATGCCGTGAATGTACTGGAGCGCGATCACCACGCGCTTGTTGGTCGGAATATTGACGCCGGCTATACGAGCCATTTCTTCACTTCTCCATATCGGGGCCGCGAGGCCCGGGGTGTTCCCGCGTCCGGTGGAGGCCGGCCCATGCGGGGATGCAAAAAACAGCGCTCCAGCTTTTTTCAGCCGGAGCGCGTGATGAACCTGTTCCCTTATAGCGGCGGCGCCTCGGCGTCAACCGCATCACAAGGAATTGACGGAGCCTGAGGCTTATTTGCCCAGGATCGAATCGATCTCGGCGGTGACCGCGTCGATCTGGGCCATGCCGTCGACCGTGCGCAATTCGCCGACCGAGCGGTAGTAATCGGACACCGGCGCGGTGAGTTCGTGATATTGCGCCAGGCGCTTCTTGAAGCTCTCGGGATTGTCGTCGGCGCGAACGGCGCCGCCAGCGGCCACGGTCTCGCGGGCGCGGCCCTCGATGCGCGCCAGCAGGATCTGGTCGTCGACGACCAGTTCGATCACCGCGTCCAGCTCCTTGTGGTGCCGGCGCAGCATGGCGTCGAGCGCCTTGGCCTGGGCCACGGTGCGCGGAAAGCCGTCGAGGATGAACCCCTTGGCGCAATCCGGCTCTTCGATGCGGGCCTCGATGATGCCGACGACGATTTCGTCGGACACCAGTCCGCCGGCTTCCATCACCGCCTTGGCCTGCAGGCCGATGGGGGAGCCCGCCTTGACGGCCGCGCGAAGCATGTCGCCGGTCGAAAGCTGCGGGATGCCATATTTCTGTTCAAGGCGCGCCGACTGGGTGCCTTTGCCGGCGCCCGGCGGTCCGAGCAGAATCAGCCTCATTTCTTCTTCCCCCTGAGTTTGGCCTTTTTGACCAGGCCTTCATATTGCTGCGCCTGGAGATGGCCGTGGATTTGCGCGACCGTGTCCATGGTGACGCTCACCACGATCAACAGGGACGTACCGCCGAAATAGAACGGAAGCGCAAATTGGGAAATGAGCATTTCGGGTAGGAGGCAGATGATCGCCAGATAGGCGGCGCCCAGAACCGTGATGCGGGTCAGGACGTAATCGATGAATTGCGCGGTGCGCTCGCCGGGGCGCACGCCCGGAATGAAGCCGCCATGCTTCTTCAGGTTGTCCGCCGTCTCGACCGGATCGAACACGATCGCGGTGTAGAAGAAGGCGAAGAACACGATCAGCGCCACGTACAGGATGATGTAGGCGGGCCTGCCGTGACCGAGATAGGTCGCCATGAAGCCGAGCACGCCCCCTGCCCCGCCGTTCTGCGAAAAGTTCGCGATTGTGGTCGGCAGCAGCAGAAGCGAGGACGCGAAAATCGGCGGAATGACGCCGGACGTGTTCAGCTTCAGCGGCAGGAACGAGGTCTGGCCCTCGTAGACGCGGTTGCCCTGCTGGCGCTTGGGATAGGTGATCAGCAGGCGGCGCTGCGCGCGCTCCATGAAGACGATGAAGGCGATGACGCCGAACGACATGACGATCAGGCCGATCAGCACCAGCGGCGAGATCGCGCCCTGCCGCGACAGCTCCAGCGTATTGGCGATGGCCGACGGGAAGGCGGCGACAATGCCCGCGAAAATGATCAGCGAGGAGCCGTTGCCGATGCCGCGCGAGGTGATCTGCTCGCCGAGCCACATCAGGAACAGGGTGCCGCCCATCAGCGTGAGCACGGTCGAGACGCGGAAGAACCAGCCCGGATCGCTGACGACATTGGCCTGCCCTTCAAGGCCGACCGCGATGCCATAGGCCTGGAAGGCGGCGATCACCACGGTCAGGTACCGGGTGTACTGGTTCATGACCTTGCGGCCCTGCTCGCCTTCCTTCTTGAGCTGCTCCAGCGAGGGAATCACCGAGCTCATCAGCTGGACGATGATCGAGGCCGAGATGTAGGGCATGATGTTCAGGGCGAAGATGGCCATGCGCTGCACGGCGCCGCCCGCGAACATGTTGAACAGCTCCAGCACGCCCTGCTGCTTGCCATGGAAATTGGCGGCAAAGGCGGCGGGATCGATGCCCGGCAGCGGGATATAGGTGCCGAGGCGATAGACGATCAACGCGCCGAGGGTAAACCAGATCCGCTTCTTGAGCTCTTCGGCCTTGCCGAAGGAGGCGAAATTGATGTTAGCCGCAAGCTGTTCAGCTGCCGAGGCCATGTTCTGTCGCTCCAAAATGCGCCCGGAGCGCATGAGAGGTTGCGCATTCGGCGCGCGAAAGTTGCGCGTTGGGCGCGCAGGTGGTGAAGATAAAAAAACGGGGCGGAGACTGTTGTCCGCCGCCCCGTTGTTAATCATTCCTCACGGCAAAATCACGTCCTTTGACGCTTCGGCCGCGAATTTTCCTCAATCAGGCGCTCGGAGCCGCTTCCACGGCCGCCAGCAGCTTGATCGCGCCGCCAGCCTTCTCGATGGCCGCAACCGCCGATTTCGACGCAGCGGCGACTTCGAAGGTCAGCTTGGCGGTCAGTTCGCCCTGGCCGAGAACCTTGATTCCGTCGCGCGGCTTGGAGACCACGCCGGCGGCGATCAGGCTTTCGAGCGTCACGGTCGCATTGGCGTCGAGCTTGCCGGCTTCGACGGCCTGCTGGATGCGGCCGAGATTGACTTCGTTGTAATCCGTGGAGAAGGGATTCCAGAAGCCGCGCTTCGGCAGACGGCGATGCAGGGGCATCTGGCCGCCTTCGAAGCCCTTGATGGCGACGCCGGTGCGGGCCTTCTGACCCTTGACGCCGCGGCCGGCGGTCTTGCCCTTGCCGGACCCGATGCCGCGACCGACCCGCATGCGCTCCTTGCTGGAGCCGGGATTGTCGGAAATGCCGTTGAGTTTCATGTGCGCCGCTCCCCTTAGGCTTCGACGCGCACGAGATGCGCGACCTTGGCGATCATGCCGCGCACGGCGGGGGTGTTTTCCAACACCGCCTTGCGGCCGATCTTGTTGAGCTTCAAGCCGACCAGCGTCTGGCGCTGCTCGGCCGGGCGGCCGATCGGGCTTTTGGTCTGGACGACCGTGATGGTCTTGGCGTCAGTCATGGATCGCTCCTCCCTCAGCCTTCAGCCGCGCCGTCGTCGCCGCCGGGGCGACGCGACTGCAGAACCGAAACCTTCAGACCGCGACGAGCGGCGACGGCGCGGGGCGAATCTTCAGCCTGAAGCGCGTCGAACGTGGCGCGGATCATGTTGTAGGGATTCGACGAGCCCTGCGACTTCGCGACGACGTCGTGGACGCCGAGCGTCTCGAACACGGCGCGCATCGGACCGCCGGCGATGATGCCGGTGCCGGCCGGAGCCGCGCGCAGGATGACGCGGCCGGCGCCGTGGCGGCCGTTCACGTCATGATGCAGGGTGCGACCTTCGCGCAGCGGAACGCGGATCAGGCCGCGCTTCGCGGATTCGGTCGCCTTGCGGATGGCTTCCGGCACTTCGCGCGCCTTGCCGTGACCGAAACCGACGCGACCCTTCTGGTCGCCGACGACGACGAGCGCGGCGAAGCCGAAGCGACGACCGCCCTTGACGACTTTGGCGACGCGATTGATATGGACCAGACGGTCCACGAATTCGCTGTCGCGCTCTTCCTCTTTGCGATCGCGACCGCGACCGCCTTCACCTTCACGAGCCATTTTTATATCCGTCACTTGCGCGGAACGCCCCGAAGGCGCCCGCTCGCTGGGTTTATTGGCCTGCTCCCCCGCCGATGAACCGGCGCTGTCGGGGAGCGGGCGTCTTGCTCAAAGCCATAACCCGGAACGCGCGAGGCGGTCCGGGCCGGCTTTCAGGTTCAACCGGCGAAAGTGTCGCCGATCAGAATTGCAGTCCGCCCTCGCGGGCGCCGTCGGCCAGGGCCTTGACGCGGCCGTGGTACATATAGGCGCCGCGATCGAACACGACTTCCTTGACGCCAGCGGCGACCGCGCGCTCGGCGATCAGCTTTCCGATCGACTTCGCGGCCTCGATGTTGGCGCCGGTCTTGAGAGCCGAGCGGTTGTCCTTTTCCAGGGTCGAAGCCGACGCCAGGGTGACGCCGTTTTCGTCGTCGATGACCTGAGCGTAGATCTGCTTCGACGAGCGGAAGACGGACAGCCGCGGCTTGCCATAGGCGCGAGCGCGGAGAGTACGACGAACGCGCGCCTTGCGGCGGCTTTCGGAGGATTTGTCCTGAGCCATGACGCGGGTTCCTTACTTCTTCTTGCCTTCCTTGCGGAAGATGAATTCGCCGGCATATTTGACGCCCTTGCCCTTGTAGGGCTCGGGACCGCGATAATCGCGGATCTCGGCGGCCACCTGGCCGACCTGCCTCTTGTCGATGCCGGTAATGGTGATTTCCGTCGGCTTGGGCGTCACGATGGCGATGCCGGCCGGGATCGGATACTGGATGTCGTGGCTGTAGCCGAGCGACAGTTGCAGGTTCTTGCCCGCAACAGCCGCCTTGTAGCCGACGCCGGTGATTTCGAGCTTCTTTTCGAAGCCCTGCGTCACGCCGATCACCAGATTGTTGATCTGGGCGCGGGCCGTGCCCCACAGCGCGCGGGCGCGCTTGGTTTCAAAGCGGGGATCCACCTTGATCTGGTTGTCGTTCATCGAGACCGCGACATCGTCGTGGACCACGAAGAACAGTTCGCCCTTGGCGCCCTTGACGGACACTTTCTGGCCCTCGACCTTGGCGGTGACGCCGGCGGGAACCGCGACAGGCTTCTTACCGATACGAGACATGGTTTTCTCCTTCTCGGTCAGAAGACGGTCGCGAGGACTTCGCCGCCGACATTGGCGTCGCGCGCCGCATGGTCGGCGAGGACGCCCTTCGGGGTGGAAATGATCGCGATGCCGAGGCCGTTGGCCACGCGCGGCAGAGCGCCGACAGCGGCGTAAACGCGGCGGCCGGGCTTCGAGACGCGGTTGATTTCGCGGATGACAGGGTGACCGTCGAAATACTTGAGCTCGATTTCGAAATCGGTCCGGCCGTTGCCATATTCCGTGACGCTGTAGCCGCGGATATAGCCTTCGTCCTTGAGCACGTCGAGGACGTGGGCGCGCAGGCGCGAGCCAGGCGTCGAAACCGACGACTTGCGGCGCATCTGGGCGTTGCGAATACGGGTGAGCAGATCGCCCACAGGATCATTGATCGCCATGACGGTCTCCTTACCAGCTCGACTTCACGAGGCCCGGGATCAGACCCTTGGAGCCCAATTCGCGAAGCGCGATACGCGACATCTTCAACTTGCGGTTATAGGCGCGCGGACGACCCGTCACCTCGCAGCGGTTGCGAACGCGATTGATGCAGGAATTGCGCGGCATCTCGGCGAGCTTCAGGGTCGCCTCGAAGCGCTCTTCCACGCTCAGCGAGCGGTCCTTCGCCAGCGCGCGCAGACGGGCGCGCTTGGGGCCCTTCTGCACGGCGAGAGCGGCCCGCTTCTTGTTGTTCTCGATCGAACTTTTCTTGGCCATGTGTTACCTCTGGTCTCCGCGTCTGAGGACGAGCCTCACTGCCGGAACGGGAAGTTGAACGCGCGCAGCAACGCGCGAGCCTCGTCGTCGGTCTTGGCCGTGGTGCAGACAATGACGTCCATGCCAAGAACCGTGTCGACCTTGTCGTAGTCGATCTCCGGGAACACCAGGTGCTCCTTGATGCCCATGGCGAAATTGCCGCGGCCATCGAACGACTTCGGATTCAGGCCGCGGAAATCTCTTACGCGCGGCAGCGCGACCGTCACGAGACGGTCGAGGAATTCATACATGCGGGTCTTGCGCAAAGTCACCTTCGCGCCGATCGGCATGTTTTCGCGCACCTTGAACGTCGAAATGGCGTTACGGGCGCGGGTGATCACCGGCCGCTGGCCGGCGATGAGCGCAAGATCGGCCGCGGCGATCGTCACCTTCTTGGTGTCGTTGACGGCTTCGCCCACGCCCATGTTCAGCACGATCTTCTCGATCGACGGAACTTCGAGCGGGTTCTTGTAGCCGAACTCTTCGATCATCTTCGGGCGCACCACTTCTTCGTAGTGCTGCTTCAGGCGAGCCTGATAGCCTTCCGGGGCGCGGTTGACGGCGCCGGCGGCGGACACGGACTCGGCGCCCTTAACCTTGGGGGCCTTCTCGGCGCCCTTTTTGGGGGTCTTCGCCTCAGCCATCGATCAATTCTCCGGAACGCTTGGCGACGCGGACCTTGCGGCCGTCGTCGAGAATCTTGAAGCCGACGCGGGTCGCCTTGCCGTCCTTGGGATCGGCGATCGCGATGTTCGACAATTGGATCGGGGCTTCCTTGGAAATGATGCCGCCTTCCTGGGTCTGCGTCTGCTTCTGGTGACGCTTCACCAGATTGACGCCCGACACGAGGGCCTTGCCTTCCTTCGGAATCACCAGGGTCACTTCGCCCTTGCGGCCCTTGTCGCGGCCGGCGAGCACGACGACCTTGTCGCCCTTCTTGATTTTCGCGGCCATTACAACACCTCCGGAGCGAGCGAGATGATCTTCATGTGGTTCTTGGCGCGGAGTTCGCGCGGAACCGGTCCGAAGATGCGGGTGCCCACGGGTTCTTTCTGATTGTTGATGAGGACGGCCGCGTTCGTGTCGAAACGAATCGTGGAGCCGTCGGCGCGCTTGATGTCCTTGGCGGTGCGAACGACAACCGCCTTCATCACGTCGCCCTTCTTCACGCGACCGCGCGGAATGGCTTCCTTGATGGACACGACGATAATATCGCCGACGCCTGCATATTTGCGCTTGGAGCCGCCAAGCACCTTGATGCACATCACACGGCGCGCGCCGGAATTGTCCGCGACGTCGAGGTTGGTCTGCATCTGAATCATGGCTTCGAGCCTTTCATCTCAGATCGGTTTCCGTCCGGGATCATTCCGTTGGACTACGCCTGAAGGAAGCGAGCGCGCTTCCTCGTTCATTTCGATGCAAAAATCAAGCCTTGGTTTCGTCTTTCACGACGATCCAGCGCTTCAATTTCGAGATCGGACGGGTCTCCTCGATGGAGACGACGTCGCCGACCTTGAACTCGCCCGCTTCATCGTGGGCGTGATAGTTCTTGGTGCGACGGACGGTCTTCTTGAGCAGCGGATGGGTGAAGCGACGCTCCACCTTCACCACCACGGTCTTTTCCTGCTTGTCGCTGACGACGACGCCCTGGAGAATTCTCTTCGGCATGGGAAAACCTTACTTCTTGCCGGCGGCGCGCTTCTGCGCGGCGACCGTCTTGATCCGGGCGACCTCGCGGCGCACGATCCGGACGCGCGAGCTGTTCTCGAGCTGGCCGGTGGCGCGCTGGAAGCGCAGGTTGAACTGCTCTTTCTTCAGCTTGAGCAATTCGTCGTTGAGCTGATCGTCCGACATGGTCTTCAAGTCAGACAGGCGTTGCTTGTCCTTCATCCTGTCCTCCTGTTATTCGGCGATGCGTTCGATGAAACGCGTCTTGATCGGCAGCTTCGCCGCGGCAAGCGTGAACGCCTCGCGAGCGATGTTCAGCGGAACGCCGTCGATCTCGAACATGATTCGGCCCGGGGCGACGCGAGCCGCCCAGAACTCCGGAGAGCCCTTGCCTTTACCCATACGCACTTCGGTCGGCTTCGAGGAGACCGGGACGTCGGGGAAAACGCGGATCCAGACGCGGCCGGCGCGCTTCATGTGGCGGGTCATCGCGCGGCGGGCCGCTTCGATCTGGCGGGCGGTGACGCGTTCCGGCTCGAGCGCCTTGAGGCCGTACTGGCCGAAGGCGAGCTCGAACCCGCCCTTGGCGGAGCCCTTGATGCGGCCCTTGAAGGCCTTGCGGAATTTTGTGCGCTTGGGTTGCAGCATTTTTCAAACTCTCAAGCTCGGTTCAGCGCGCGCCGCGCGGTTCACGCGGTTCGCGGGGCTCGCGGCGCTCGCGCCGGCGGTCGTGCGAATGATCGCCGCCGATCTCGTTGGCGCGGCGCTCCTGCGCCATCGGATCGTGCTCCAGGATCTCGCCCTTGAAGATCCACACCTTGATGCCGCAGGTGCCGTAGGCCGTATGGGCCGTGGCAACGCCGTAATCGACGTCGGCGCGCAGGGTGTGAAGCGGCACGCGACCTTCGCGATACCATTCCAGGCGGGCGATTTCCGCGCCGCCGAGGCGGCCGGAGCAGTTGATGCGGATGCCTTCGGCGCCGAGACGCATGGCCGACTGCACGGCGCGCTTCATGGCGCGACGGAACGCCACGCGGCGCTCGAGCTGCTGGGCGATCGAATCGGCGACGAGCGTCGCGTCGATTTCAGGCTTGCGGACTTCGACGATGTTGATCGCGACTTCGCTGGCGGTGAGCTTGGCCACCATCTTGCGGATCTTGTCGATGTCGGCGCCCTTCTTGCCGATCACGACGCCCGGACGGGCGGAATGAACGGTGACGCGGCACTTCTTGTGCGGACGCTCGATGACGATCTTGGAGACCGCCGCCTGCTTCAGCGCCTTCATCAGGACTTCGCGGATGGCGAAATCCTCGTGA
The DNA here is from genome assembly GCA_963811975.1 of uncultured Alphaproteobacteria bacterium. Lineage (GTDB taxonomy): Bacteria > Pseudomonadota > Alphaproteobacteria > Rhizobiales > Beijerinckiaceae > Rhodoblastus. The sequence goes on along the minus strand of CAWETR010000013.1, from coordinate 137,834 downwards.
AGCAGCTTGCCGTATTCGCCCTTGTTGGCGAACCAGCGCGAGTCCCACGTCCGGTTGACGCCCAGACGAAGACCGATCGGATTAACTTTCTGTCCCATCGTTCTCTCCTCAGGCCTTCGCCGAAACGGCTTCGACTTCGCGCACGACGATCGTCAGGTTCGAGAAGGGCTTCTCGACCCGGCCGGCGCGGCCGCGGGCGCGGGCGTGGAAGCGCTTCATCACCAGCGCCTTGCCGACGAAGGCTTCGGCGACGACGAGATCGTCCACGTCCAGGCTATGATTGTTTTCCGCATTCGCGATCGCGCTTTCCAGCGTCTTCTTGACGTCGGCGGCGATGCGCTTGTGCGAGAAGGTCAGGTCGGCGAGCGCGCGATCGACCTTCTTGCCGCGAATGAGCTGGGCGACGAGGTTGAGCTTCTGCGGGCTGACGCGGATCATGCGGCAGACGGCCTTGGCCTCGTTGTCCTTGAGCGCGCGGGCGTTCTTTTCCTGCGACATATCAGCCCCTCTTCGCCTTCTTGTCGGCCGCGTGGCCATGGAAGGTCCGCGTCGGCGAGAATTCGCCGAACTTGTGACCGATCATGTCCTCCGTCACCTGCACCGGCACATGCTTGTGGCCGTTGTAGACGCCGAAGGTGAGGCCGACGAACTGCGGCAAAATGGTGGAGCGGCGGCTCCAGGTCTTGATGACCTCGGAGCGCTTGGCGGATTGCGCCGTCTCCGCTTTCTTGAGGAGGTAGCCGTCGACGAACGGACCCTTCCAAATCGAGCGCGACATGAGGTCAGCCCTTCTTCTTGGCCTTGTGACGCGAGGTCACAATGAATTTCGTGGTGAACTTGTTCGACCGGGTCTTCTTGCCCTTTGTCGGCTTGCCCCAGGGGGTGACCGGATGACGGCCGCCCGAAGTACGGCCTTCGCCGCCGCCGTGGGGATGGTCGACCGGGTTCATGACGACGCCGCGGTTATGCGGACGCCAGCCCAGCCAGCGCTGACGACCGGCCTTGGCGATCGTCGTGTTCATGTGGTCCGGGTTGGACACCGCGCCGATCGAGCCATAGCACTGGCCATGGACGAGGCGCTGTTCGCCCGAATTCAGACGAACGATCACGTAGCCCTGGTCGCGGCCAACGATCTGAGCGTAGGAGCCGGCGGAGCGGGCGATCGCGCCGCCCTTGCCGATCTTCAGCTCGACGTTGTGCACGATCGTGCCGACCGGGATCGCCGCCAGAGGCATGGCGTTGCCGGGCTTCACGTCGACCTGCGGGCCGGCCACCACCGAGTCGCCGGCGGCAAGCCGCTGCGGCGCGATGATGTAGGCCTGCTCGCCGTCCTCATAGTTGATGAGGGCGATGAACGACGTGCGGTTGGGATCGTATTCGATCCGCTCGACCTTGGCGGCGCCTTCCTTGCGACGCTTGAAGTCGATGATGCGATACGCCTGCTTGTGGCCGCCGCCGCGGAAGCGGACGGTGATGCGGCCAGTATTGTTGCGTCCGCCGGCGGAGGATTGACCCTCCGTCAGCTTCTTCACCGGCTTGCCCTTGTAGAGCTCGCTGCGGTCGACGATCACGAGCTGGCGAAGGCTCGGCGTGATCGGCTTGAACGTTTTAAGCGCCATCTGCCTGTTTCCTTACTTCCAGCTCACAGCCCGGTGGTGACGTCGATTTTCTGGCCCTCGGCCAGAGTCACAACCGCGCTCTTCACGTCGGAACGCACGCCGCGCGTTCCTTTGAAGACCTTCTTCTTGCCCTTGCGGACAAGCGTGTTCACAGCCTCGACCTTCACATCGAACAGACGTTCGATGGCGGCCTTGATCTGATGCTTGGTCGCGTCCGGACGAACCTTGAACACGAACTTGTTCTGCTCGGACGCGATCGTCGCCTTTTCGGTGATGACCGGAGCGACGATGACGTCGTAATGGCGCGGATCCTGGCTCATTTGAAGCGCGCCTCCAGCGCATCGATGGCCGCCTTGGTCAGCACGAGCTTCTCGCGGCGGAGGATGTCATAGACGTTGATGCCCTGGACCGGCAGCACGTCGATCTGCGGGATGTTGCGCGCGGCCAGAGCGAAATTCGCCTGGACCTCGGCGCCATCGATGATCAGCGCGTTCTTGAGGCCGATCTTGGCGAAATTCGCCTTCAGCGCGGCGGTCTTGGGCTCGGCCGCATTGGCCGCGTCCCAGATCACGATCGCGCCGTCCTTGGCCTTGGCCGACAGGGCGTGCCTGCAGGGCCAGCGCGCGGACCTTCTTGGGCAGGTCATGCGCATGGGAGCGCACCACCGGGCCGAAGGCGCGACCGCCGCCGCGGAACTGCGGCACGCGGGCCGAGCCGTGACGGGCGGAGCCGGTGCCCTTCTGCTTGTACATCTTCTTGCCGGTGCGGGCGATGTCCGCGCGGTTCTTGACCGCATGGGTGCCGGCGCGGCGCTTGGCGAGCTGGTAGCGCACCATGCGGGCGATGATGTCCTCGCGGGGCTCCAGGCCGAAGATGTCGTCCGAGAGGTCGAGGGAGCCGACAGCGGCGCCGTCGAAGGAGGTGATGTCGATCTTCACGGCTCAGGCCTCCGAAGCAGGTGTTTCGGCCGGGGCCGAAGCGTGGGTGTCAGCCGCGGAGTCCTCGGCGATGCGGAACTTGCCGGGCTTCGGCGCGTCGGCCGGAAGGGCCTTCTTCACCGCGTCGCGGATGAAGATCCAGTTGCCGGCGTGACCGGGAACCGAGCCCTCGACCAGGACCAGGCCGCGCTCGACGTCGAGCTGCACGACGCGCAGGTTCTGCGTGGTCACGCGATCGGCGCCCATGTGGCCGGCCATCTTCTTGTTCTTGAAGGTCTTGCCCGGATCCTGGCGGCCGCCGGTCGAACCGTGCGAACGGTGCGAGAGCGACACGCCGTGGGTGGCGCGCAAGCCGCCGAAGTTCCAGCGCTTCATCGGGCCGGCGAAGCCCTTGCCGATGGTCGTGCCGGTGACGTCGACGAACTGGCCGACGACGAAATGGTCGGCGGTGATTTCGGCGCCGATCGGCAGCAGATCGCCTTCCTCGACGCGGAATTCCGCGAGCTTCAGCTTCGGCTCGACCTTCGCCACGGCGAAGCGGCCGCGTTCGGCCTTGGAGACGTTCTTGACCTTCGCGCGGCCGATTCCGAGCTGAACGGCGGTGTAGCCGTTCTTCTCCATCGTGCGATGCGCGACGACCTGAACGCCGTCGAGTTTCAAAACCGTGACCGGCACATGTTCACCGCTGTCCGTGAAGACGCGGGTCATGCCGACTTTCTGTGCGATGACGCCTGACCGCATTGTTCTTTTCCCTTAAGGCGCGTTCACTCGTGAATTGAATTCACGGAAGAGGCGCCGCGAGACGTAATGAAAACGTCTCAAAACCAAATTAGAGCTTGATCTCGACATCCACGCCGGCGGCGAGGTCAAGCTTCATGAGAGCGTCGACCGTCTGAGGGGTCGGATCGACGATGTCCAGAACCCGCTTGTGGGTGCGGATTTCGAACTGTTCGCGCGACTTCTTGTCGACGTGGGGCGAGCGGTTCACCGTGAACTTCTCGATCCGGGTCGGAAGCGGAATCGGACCACGAACCTGGGCGCCCGTGCGCTTGGCGGTGGAGACGATTTCCTTCGTCGACGTATCGAGAATCCGATGATCGAACGCCTTGAGGCGGATACGGATGTTCTGGCCGTTCATTGATTGCATCCCTTGGCGGACCGGCGCCGGGAAGACCCCGCGCCGGCGCATCCAGCCTGATTATTCGATGATCGAAGCGACGACGCCCGCGCCGACGGTGCGGCCGCCTTCGCGGATCGCGAAGCGCAGCTTTTCTTCCATGGCGATCGGAACGATCAGCGCCACGTCCATCGAGACGTTGTCGCCCGGCATCACCATTTCCGTGCCTTCCGGCAGCGTGCAGATGCCCGTCACGTCCGTCGTGCGGAAGTAGAACTGCGGACGATAGTTGGTGAAGAACGGCGTATGGCGGCCGCCTTCTTCCTTCGTCAGGATATAGGCCTCGGCCTTGAACTTGGTGTGCGGCTTCACCGAACCCGGCTTGCACAGCACCTGGCCGCGCTCGACGTCCTCGCGCTTGGTGCCGCGCAGCAGGCAGCCCACGTTGTCGCCCGCCTGGCCCTGATCGAGCAGCTTGCGGAACATTTCAACGCCGGTCACCACCGTCTTGATGGTCGGCTTCAGGCCGACGATCTCGACTTCCTCGCCGACCTTGACGATGCCGCGCTCGACGCGCCCCGTCACAACCGTGCCGCGGCCCGAGATCGAGAACACGTCTTCGACCGGCATCAGGAACGGAAGGTCAACCGGACGCTCCGGCTGCGGAATGTACTCGTCGACCGTCTTCATCAGCGCCAGCACCGCGTCATGGCCGATCGTCTTGTCGCCGTTGTCCAGCGCGACCTTGGCCGAGCCCTTGGTGATCGGAATGTCGTCGCCGGGGAAGTCGTACTTCGACAGAAGCTCGCGGACTTCCATCTCGACCAGCTCGAGCAGTTCCGGATCGTCGACCAGGTCGACCTTGTTCAGGAACACCACCAGCGCCGGCACGCCGACCTGGCGGGCGAGCAGGATGTGCTCGCGGGTCTGCGGCATCGGGCCGTCGGCGGCCGAAACCACCAGGATCGCGCCGTCCATCTGCGCCGCGCCGGTGATCATGTTCTTCACATAATCGGCGTGGCCGGGGCAGTCGACGTGCGCGTAATGGCGCTTCGCGGTCTCGTATTCGACGTGCGCCGTCGAAATCGTGATGCCGCGCGCCTTTTCTTCCGGCGCCTTGTCGATCTGGTCGTAGGCGGTGAAGGTGGCGCCGCCCGTTTCGGCCAGAATCTTGGTGATCGCCGCCGTCAGCGACGTCTTGCCATGGTCAACGTGACCGATCGTGCCGATGTTGCAGTGCGGCTTCGTGCGCGAAAACTTTTCCTTGGCCATAGCCCGGACTCCTCAAAGTGTTTCAGATGCTTCAGGCGTACTTCGCCTGAACCTTGGCGGCCTCGTTGGCCGGCACCTGTTCATAGTGGTCGAACTGCATGGTGAAGTTGGCGCGGCCCTGCGAGAAGGAGCGCAACTGGTTGACGTAACCGAACATGTTGGCGAGCGGCACCATCGCATTGATGACGACCGCGTTGCCGCGCATGTCCTGGCCCTGAATCTGGCCGCGACGCGAGTTCAGGTCGCCGATGACCGAGCCGGTGTATTCTTCCGGGGTCACGACTTCGACCTTCATGATCGGCTCGAGCAGAACCGAACCGCCCTTCTGGAGGGCTTCGCGAGTGGCGGCGCGCGAGGCGATTTCGAAGGCGAGAACCGACGAGTCGACGTCATGGAACGCGCCGTCGATCAGCGTGGCCTTCATGTCCACAACCGGGAAGCCGGCAAGAATGCCCGCGCCCATGACGCTCTGGATGCCCTTGTCGACGCCGGGGATATATTCCTTCGGCACGGCGCCGCCGACGATCTTGGACTCGAAGACGTTGCCGCCGCCGGCCTCGTTCGGCTCGAACACGATCTTCACGCGGGCAAACTGGCCGGTGCCGCCGGTCTGCTTCTTGTGCGTGTAGTCGATTTCCGCCTTCTTGGACAGACGCTCGCGATACGCCACCTGGGGCGCGCCGATGTTGGCGTCGACCTTGTAGGTGCGCTTCAGGATGTCGACCTTGATGTCGAGATGGAGCTCGCCCATGCCCTTCAGGATCGTCTGGCCCGATTCCTGATCGGTCGAGACGCGGAAGGACGGATCTTCAGCCGCCAGCTTCGACAGAGCGATGCCCAGCTTTTCCTGGTCGGCCTTGGTCTTCGGCTCGATCGCGATCTCGATGACCGGATCGGGGAATTCCATGCGCTCGAGGATGACCGGCTTCAGCGGATCGCAAAGCGTGTCGCCGGTGCGGGTGTCCTTGAGGCCGGCCAGAGCGACGATGTCGCCGGCATAGGCTTCCTTGATGTCTTCGCGGTTGTTGGCGTGCATCAGCAGCATGCGGCCGACGCGCTCTTTCTTGTCCTTGGTCGAGTTCAGCACGGTCGTGCCGGATTCGACCTTGCCGGAATAGACGCGGCAGAAGGTGATGGTGCCGACGAAGGGATCGTCCATGATCTTGAAGGCGAGCATGGAGAAGGGATCGGTGTCGACCGGCTCGCGGGTCATCACTTCGCCGGTGTCCATGTCGACGCCCTGAACCGCTTCGCGGTCGATCGGGCACGGCAGGAAGTCGACGACGGCGTCGAGCAGGGGCTGAACGCCCTTGTTCTTGAAGGCCGAGCCGCAGAACACGGGATGGAAGGCGATCTTGCGAACGGCGAGGCGGATCAGGCGCTTCAGGGTCGCCTCGTCCGGCTCCTTGCCGTCGAGATAATCGGCCATGGCGTCGTCGTCGAGCTCGACGGCGGCTTCGATCATGGCCAGACGATATTCCTTCGCCTGCTCAAGGAGCTCGGCGGGGATTTCCTCGTCATGGTACTTCGCGCCAAGGCCCTCGTCGTCCCAGACGACCGCCTTCATGCGGATCAGGTCGATGACGCCCTTGAAATTGTTTTCCGAGCCGATCGGCAACTGAATGCAGACCGGACGGCCGCCGACGCGGGTCTTGATGTCCGAGACGCATTTGAAGAAGTCGGCGCCGATCTTGTCCATCTTGTTGACGAAGCAGATGCGCGGCACGGCGTATTTGTCGGCCTGGCGCCAGACGGTTTCCGTCTGGGGCTCGACGCCCTGGTTGCCGTCGAGAACGCAGACCGCGCCGTCGAGCACGCGCAGAGAACGCTCGACTTCGATGGTGAAGTCGACGTGCCCGGGGGTGTCGATGATGTTCAGACGCTTGCCGTTCCAGAACGTGGTCGTCGCGGCGGACGTGATCGTGATTCCGCGCTCCTGCTCCTGCTCCATCCAGTCCATCGTCGCGGCGCCTTCGTGCACCTCGCCGATTTTGTGCGACTTGCCGGAATAATACAGGATGCGTTCGGTCGTCGTCGTCTTGCCCGCATCGATGTGGGCCATGATGCCGAAGTTGCGGTAGTCTTCGATCGGATGACTGCGCGGCATGGTCGAAAAGTCCTTGGCTTAAGCTACGGGCTTACCAGCGGTAATGCGAGAAGGCGCGGTTGGCTTCCGCCATCCGGTGCGTGTCTTCACGCTTCTTGACGGCGGAGCCGCGATTGTTCGACGCATCGAGCAGTTCAGCCGAGAGGCGGTCGACCATGGTCTTGTCGTTGCGGCCGCGGGCGGCCGTGATGATCCAGCGGATCGCGAGAGCCTGACGGCGCTCGGTGCGCACTTCGACGGGCACCTGGTAGGTGGCGCCGCCGACGCGGCGGGAGCGGACTTCGATCGCCGGAGCGACGTTTTCAAGCGCCTGCTTGAAAACGCCCAGCGGATCGACCTTGGCCTTGGCTTCGACGATATCCAAGGCGCCATAGACGATGGCTTCGGCAGCCGACTTCTTGCCGTCGTACATGATGGAGTTCATGAACTTGGCCAGGACGGTGTCGCCATACTTGGCGTCCGGAATGACTTCGCGCTTTTCGGCGCTGTGACGACGCGACATGTTCGCTCCTCGAAATCTATCTTACTTCGGACGCTTGGCGCCGTATTTCGAACGGCGCTGCTTGCGGTCCTTCACGCCCTGGGTGTCGAGCACGCCGCGCAGGATGTGGTAGCGCACGCCGGGCAAATCCTTGACGCGGCCGCCGCGGATCATGACCACGGAGTGCTCCTGAAGGTTGTGACCTTCGCCGGGGATGTAGCCGATAACCTCGAACCCGTTGGTCAAGCGAACCTTCGCGACCTTACGAAGGGCCGAGTTCGGCTTCTTCGGAGTGGTCGTGTAGACGCGCGTGCACACGCCGCGCTTCTGCGGGGAAGCCTGCAGATGGCGGGCCTTTTCGCGATAGGTTTTCGGTTGCCGCGGCTTGCGGATCAACTGGGAAATTGTCGGCATCCTTCGCCTTTCCGAAGCGAACAGTGAAACGAAATTGCAACCGGAATGGCTCCGGCCCGCCTTGCCCCGCCGCAAGCCCGGATGGCCTTGGTGCGAAGCAAACGAGCGCCTTCAGCCCGATGGGGCTTCCGGCGCTTGCCAGACAGAGGACCGACGCCTGCGCGCCGATCGTGTCGATGAACGATTCTTCCAGGGCGAACCCTTTACGGAATCGGATGACTGTTAAGTCGCAAAGCTGGTCGACAGCGTTTAGACTGCTTGGGTTTCCGGCGAGGCGCTGGAAAACATGCCCGTCTACGGCCTGTCTGAGTGGCGCGGAACATAGATGCGGGAATCGCCGTCGTCAACCGTTTTTTCGGCCGTTTCGAGCGTTAAATTCCCGCTAAAATCGCAATAAAGCCGCGCGCTAGGAGGGACAAGCGAGGCAATGCCCGAAAACGGGCGGAAAGGGAGCGCTCATGTCCAATAACAAGTGCAGGACCTGGACCGACGGTCGGGAATTGGGGCTGGAGCGATCTTTCGCCTGCGCCCCGGAACGCCTTTTCGACGCCTGGACGCAGCCCGAAATACTGTCGAAATGGTTCGCGCCGCATCCCTGGTCGGTGCCGGAAGCCCAATGCGACCTGCAAATCGGCGGCGCGTCGCGACTCGTCATGCGGGGGCCGGATCGGGTCGAATTCCCCAATGTCGGCGTCTATCTCGAAATCGAGCCCGGCCGGCGCCTCGTCATGACCGACGCCTATGTGGACGCCTGGACCCCGTCGGAGCGGCCGTTCATGACGCTCGCGCTGGATTTCATCCCCCAGGACGGCGGCTCGCTGTATCGGGCGCGCGTGCTGCACTGGTCGGTCGAGGACCGCGAGCGTCACGAGGCGATGGGCTTTCACCAGGGCTGGCCGATCTGCACGGAGCAGCTGGCCGCCCTGGTCGAGACCTAGCTTCGCCGGCTCAGCTGAAGTGCTCGGGCTTCAGGCGGGAGCGCCCGGTCGGCTCGAATTCGGACCGGCAGGCCGGCGAAAGCTGATTGATGTTGGCCTTCAGGCACGCCTCGATCTGCGGAACGTTCGGAATGACCGAGCCGCAGAACTGGAAGGCGTCGCCGGTGCAGTCGGAGCGCTCCTGCGGCGTGCCCTGCGCCAGCGCGCCGGTCGCCGGGGCGGCCAGCAGCGCGCCAAAAACAGCCAGTCCCGCGGCCTTGCGCGAAAATTTCTTCAAAGTCATCCGGCGTCCTCCGTTTCGATGGGGCGGGATCGTGCCGCAGGCTCGAACGGGGCGCAAGTCCAATTCGGGACACGTCCGATTCGGGCGCCTTGCCCGGGCGCCTGTTTCCCCGGAATGATGTGACCAGTCGCGGACGGAACTGGAGGAAACCCGATGAAATCCTATCGCAAGGAGCTGTGGTTCGAGACGCCGGGGCGTCGCGCCTTCCTCAATATCACCCCTCAGGTCGAGGCGGCGCTGCGCGAGAGCGGCGTGCGCGAGGGCCTCCTTCTCGTCAACGCCATGCACATCACGGCCTCGGTCTACATCAATGACGACGAGAGCGGACTGCATCACGATTACGAGGTCTGGCTCGAAAAACTCGCGCCGCACGAGCCCGTCTCGGGCTATTGGCACAACCGCACCGGCGAGGACAACGCCGACGCCCATATGAAAAGGCAGGTCATGGGCCGGGAGGTCGTGGTCGCGGTCACCGCCGGCAAGCTCGACTTCGGCCCGTGGGAGCAGATCTTCTACGGCGAGTTCGACGGCGGCCGGCGCAAGCGCGTGCTGGTCAAGATCATCGGGGAATGACAGAACGACCGGCGCCGCCCGCCCCGGCCGCGCTTTCCAACGAGGACCTCCGATGCTCAGCAGCCTGCTCCCTTCGCTTCTCGCCGCTTTCACGGGAGTGTGCATCGTCATTCAGCAGGCGGTGAACGCGAAGCTCCGGCTGGGGCTGCATTCGGCGGTCTGGACCAGTTTCATCAGCTTCTTCGTCGGCATCGCCGGCATCGCGCTGACCGCGCTGCTGCTGCGCGCGCCCTTCCCCTCCGTGAGCCTTGCCGCACGCCTGCCCTGGTGGGCGTGGACCGGCGGCCTGTTCGGCGCGACCTTCATCGGCCTCTCCGTCCTGCTGGTGCCCCAGCTCGGCGCCGCGACCTTCATCAGCCTTCTGATCGCCGGCCAGATGCTGTCCTCCGTGGCCTTCGACCATTTCGGCTGGCTGGGGCTCGCCCAGCGTCCCCTCGACCTGCCCCGGCTCGCTCGGGGTCGCGCTGCTCGATCGGCGGGGTCATCCTGATCCGGCGCTGAGCAGGCCGCCTCATGCCGGCGGGCGCTTTTCGCGCCGGCTTCGGGGCGCGCCGCCTTGCGCGCCCCGCCCTAAAAAACTAAACCTCGCGGAACGCCGAGGGAACGATGACCGATTACAAACCGAAATCCGATTTTCTCAACACGCTTTTCGCGCGCGGTTTCGTCCATCAGTGCTCCGACGTCGAGGGGCTGGACCAGAAGGCGCTTGCGGGCGACCTGATCGCCTATATCGGCTTCGACTGCACCGCCGCCTCGCTCCATGTCGGCTCGCTGCTGCCGATCATGATGCTGCACTGGCTGCAGAAAACCGGCGGCAAGCCGATCACCCTCATGGGCGGCGGCACGACCCGCGTCGGCGACCCCTCCGGCAAGGACGAAAGCCGGAAAATGCTGACGGTCGAGCAGATCGAAGCCAACAAGGAGTCGATCAGGAAGGTCTTCGAAAAATTCCTGACCTTTGGCCCGGGCAAGACCGACGCCCTGCTGAGCGACAACGAGGAATGGCTTTGCAAGCTGAACTATATTGATTTCCTGCGCGACGTTGGAAAACACTTTTCGGTCAATCGGATGATGGCGATGGATTCGGTCAAGCTGCGGCTTGAACGCGAACATGAACTGTCCTTCATCGAATTCAACTATATGTGCCTGCAAGCCTATGATTTCGTGGAATTAAACCGCAGGCACAATTGTTTGCTGCAGATGGGCGGCTCGGACCAGTGGGGCAATATCGTCACCGGCCTCGATCTCGGTCGCCGCATGGGGACGCCGCAGCTCTACGCCCTCACCTCGCCGCTGCTGACTACCGCCTCCGGCGCCAAGATGGGCAAGACCGCCGCAGGCGCCGTCTGGCTCAATTCCGACATGCTCCCGGTCTACGATTACTGGCAATATTGGCGCAATTCCGAGGACGCCGACGTCGCGCGGTTCCTGAAACTGTTCACGACGTTGCCGCTCGACGAGATCGCCAAGCTCGCCGCCCTTGAGGGCGCCGAAATCAACGAGGCGAAGAAGGTGCTGGCCAACGAGGCGACCGCCCTGCTCCACGGCCGCGAGGCGGCGGAAGCCGCCGCCGATACCGCGCGCAAGACCTTCGAGGAAGGCGTGCTGGCGCAGAGCCTGCCGACCGTGACCGTGGCGGCGAGCGAATTCGCCGCCGGCCTCGGCGTGCTGACGGCCTTCGTCAAGGCCGGCCTGACGCCCTCGACCGGAGAGGCGCGCCGTCAGGTCAAGGGCGGCGGGCTGAAGCTGAACGACGTCACGATCACCGACGAGCGCCAGGTGCTCGGACAGGCCGATTTCGAGAAGGAAGGCGTGGCCAAGCTGTCCGTCGGCAAGAAGAAGCACGTGCTGCTGAAGGTGGAGTAGCCTCGATTCGATGAGCGCGGCCGGCAAGATCAGGATCGGGATCGGCGGCTGGAGCTACGAGCCCTGGCGCGGCGCATTTTACCCCGATGCGCTGCCGGAGAAGCGCGAACTGGACTATGCCAGCCGCCGCCTGACCTCGATCGAGATCAACTCCACCTATTACCGCTCGCAAAAGCCGGACACCTTCGCCCGCTGGCGCGACGAGACGCCGGATGATTTCGTGTTCTCGCTCAAGGCGCCCCGCTTCGCCACCAATCGGCGGGTGCTGGCCGAAGCCGGCGCGAGCATCGACCGCTTCTTCGCCAGCGGACTCATGGAGCTGGGACCAAAGCTCGGCCCGATCAATTGGCAGTTCATGCCGACCAAGACATTCGATCCGGCCGATTTCGAGGCGTTTCTCGCCCTCTTGCCGCGCTCCATCGACGGCTTCGCCTTGCGCCATGCCGTGGAGCCGCGCCATGACAGCTTTCGGACGCCCGAATTCCTGTCGCTGGCGCGAAGGTTCAGAGTCGCCATCGTGGTGGCCGGCGACAGCGACTACCCGCAAATCGCGGATCCGACAGCGTCCTTCGTCTATGCCCGCATCATGGGGACCAGCGAGAGCGAAAAGCGGGGCTATTCCGACGCCAATCTCGACACCTGGGCCGAGCGGGCGAAAATCTGGTCGGCGGGAGGAACGCCCGAGGGCCTCGCCAGTGTGGGGCCGGCGCCGCCGGCAAAGCCCCGCGACGTCTTCCTTTACGTGATCAGCGGCTACAAGGCGCGCAACCCCGCCGCCGCCATGGCGCTGATCGAGCGGACGCGGTGAGTTTCGCGCTCACCGCGACGCCAGAAAGGCCTTCATCCGCCTCAGCGCCTCGACCATGCCGGATTCCGCGCCGGCATAGGACAGGCGCAGCGCCAGATGACCGCGCGTCGGATCGAAATCGACGCCGGGCGTCGCCGCGATCCCGGCGCGGTGCAGCAGGTCGTGGCAGAAGTCGCGGCGAGTCGTCGGTGAACCGGCTCACATCGGCATAGAGATAGAACGCGCCGTCGGCGGGCGCGAGCCGGTCGAACCCGAGCGCGGGCAATCCGTCCAGCAGGATGTCCCGATTGAGGCGATAGCCGGCCTTCACCGCCTCGAGTTCGTCGGTCGCGTCGAAGGCGGCGACGGCGGCGATCTGCGACAGGGTCGGCGGCGAGATCGCCAGCGACTGCTGCAGGCGCTCGACGGTGCGGACCAGTTGCGGCGGCAGCACCAGCCAGCCGACGCGCCAGCCGGTCATGCAATAATATTTGGAGAAGGAATTGACGATCACGGCCTGGTCGGAAAAGGCCAGCGCCGTCTGCGCCGGCTGGTCGTAAGTCAGGCCGTGATAGATTTCGTCGGAAATGAACGTGATTCCCCGCCGCGAGCAGGTCTCGGCGATTTCGCTCAGCGATTCCGGGCTTTGCATCGCGCCGGTCGGGTTGGCCGGGCTCATCAGCAGCAGGCCGTCGAGCTTTTGCGCCGAATCCGCCTGTTCCACCGCCGCCGCCGTGACCGCGAAGCCATTGGACGCATCCACCGGCAGGTCGACAGCTTCGATGCCCAGGGCCCCGAAAATGTTGCGATAGGCCGGATAGCCGGGATTCTGGATCGCGACCCGCGCCCCGGCGTCGAACAAGGCGAGAAAGGCCATCACGAAGCCGCCCGACGAGCCTGTCGTCACCGCCACGCGCTGCGGATCGAGCTCGACGCCATGAGCCTCGCGATAATGAAGCGCGATCCGCTCGCGCAGCGCGCCAAGCCCGAGGGCGTCGGTATAGCCGACCGGCTGGCCGCCCAAAGCGGCGATGGCCGCCTCGCGCACCCGGCGCGGCGGCGGCGCGCACGGTTCGCCGACCTCCATATGGACGATCCCCGCCCCGGCCTGCTCCAGCAGGCTCGCCTCGCGCTTGACGTCCATGGCGATGAACGGCGCCACCGCCGCCCGCAGCGCGGGAGCGACAATCGAGGGATTCATGATTTTCGTGAATTGAGTCATGAGAATTTCTGAGAAAAGGGCGCCGTAATTCGACCCCACGGCCGTTTTAGTGCTAAGCAGGGTTAGATTTTTCCGCTGGAGTTGTCCATGTTCGTCCAGAGCCGCAAGGCCATTTTCGCCGCTTGCCTGAGCCTGACCGCCTTCGCCCTGCCCGCTTCCGCCGGCGAGTTCAGCGCCGCCCAGAAGACCGAGATCGAATCGATCATCCATTCCTATCTGGTCGAACACCCCGAAGTGTTGCGCGAAGTCTCCGTCGAGCTCGAAAAGAAGCAGCAGCAGGAGGAAAGCGACCTGCGCCGCACGGTCATTGCGCAGAACAAGGACGTCCTGTTCACGTCGGCGTTCCCGGGCGTGGTCGGCAATCCCAAGGGCAAGATCACTCTGGTGGAATTGTTCGATTACAATTGCGGCTATTGCAAACGGGCGCTCGGCGATCTCGTCAATCTGATGAAGGCCGAGCCCGAGCTGCGCGTCGTGCTGATGGACTTCCCGGTGCTGGGCGCCGATTCCGTCGAAGCGGCGCAGGTCGCGTCCGCCGCGCGGCGGCAGATTTCCGGCGACAAGTTCTTCGAGTTCCACCAGAAGCTGCTGTTGACCCACGGCCATGTCGGACGCGAGCAGGCGCTCGCGGTCGCCAAGGACATGGGGCTCGACATGGACAAGCTGCAGAAGGACATGAAGGATCCCGCGATCCGCAGCGGCCTCGAGCAGACGATGAAGGTCGCCGACGCCCTGAACCTCACCGGCACGCCGTCCTATGTGGTCGGCGACGAAGCCATTGTCGGCGCCGTCGGCCTCGACCCGCTCAAGGCGAAGATCGACGCGATGGCCAAATGCGGCAAGACGACTTGCTGAGGCGCCGTCTCGGGCTATAAGGCGCCATGCTCACCGTCACTGATCTCACCTACCGGCTCGGGCCGCGCCTGTTGTTCGATTCCGCCAGCGCGGCTCTGCCCGAGCGCGCCAAGGTCGGATTCGTCGGCCGCAACGGCGCCGGCAAGACCACCTTGTTCCGGCTGATCTGCAACGAGATCGCGGCGGAGGGCGGCACGACCACCATTCCGCGCGGCGCGCGCATCGGGCGCGTCGAGCAGGAAGCGCCGGGCGGCGACGGCAAGCTGATCGATTTCGTGCTTGCGGCCGACGTCGAGCGCACCGCTTTGCTGGACGAGGCGGAAACCGCCCACGACCCGCACCGGATCGCGGAAATCCACATCCGCCTCGCCGATATCGAGGCCCACGCCGCGCCCGCGCGCGCGGCGGAGATCCTGTCGGGCCTCGGTTTCGACGAGGACGCCCAGAATCGCGCCTTGAAGGAGTTTTCGGGCGGCTGGCGCATGCGCGTGGCGCTCGCCGCCGTCTTGTTTTCCAAGCCCGACCTGCTGCTGCTCGACGAGCCGACCAATTATCTCGATCTCGAGGGCACGCTCTGGCTGGTCGATTATCTCGCGACCTATCCGGCGACGATCATCGTCATCAGCCATGACCGCGACCTGCTCAACGATGTCTGCGACCACATCGTCCATCTCGACAAGGGCAAGCTGCAGCTCTATCGCGGCAATTACGATTCCTTCGCCCGCCAGCGCGCCGAGGCGCGGATGCTGCAGGCGAAATTCCTGAAGAAGCAGGAAGAAAAGCGCGCCCATCTGCAGGAATTCGTCGATCGCTTCCGCGCCAAGGCGACCAAGGCCCGCCAGGCGCAGTCGCGCCTGAAAATGCTGGAGAAGATGGAATCCGCCCCGGCCGTGGTGGACGACGAGGTGCTTCCCTTCGCCTTTCCCTCGCCGGAAAAGCCGCTGTCGCCGCCGATCATCGCCATGGAGAACGTCGCGGTCGGCTATGGCGAGCGGATCGTCCTGTCGAAACTCAGCCTGAACCTCGCCAATGACGACCGCATCGGCCTGCTCGGCTCGAACGGCAACGGCAAGTCGACCTTCGCCAAGCTGCTCGGCGGCCGGCTGGAGCCGATGTCCGGCGTGCTGCGCAAGTCCACCAAGCTCGAGGCCGGCTTCTTCGCCCAGCATCAGGTCGACGACCTCAATCTCGACGACACGCCCTATCGGGCGGTCCAGCGCCTGATGCCCGAGGCGCCCGAGGCCAAGGTCCGCGCCCGCGCCGCGCAGATCGGCTTTCCCAACGTGAAGGCCGACACCAGGGTCGCCAATCTCTCCGGCGGCGAGAAGGCGCGGCTGCTGATGGGCCTCGCCACCTTCAACGGCCCGCATCTGCTCATTCTCGACGAGCCGACCAACCATCTCGACATCGACAGCCGCTCCGCTCTGGCCGAGGCGATCAACGATTACGCCGGCGCCGTCATCCTGATCTCGCACGACCAATATCTGCTCGAAGCCTGCGCCGACCGGCTGTGGCTGGTCGCCGACGGCAAGGTTCAGGCCTTCGACGGCGACATGGCCGATTACCGCAAGTTCGTGCTCGATTCCGCGCGCAAGAGCCAGAAGGATAGCGCGGAGAAGAAACGCGACGCCGCCGCGGGCAACGGCTCGACAGCCGGCGCGACGCGGCCAAGGCCCGCAAGGACGCCGCGCCGCTGGCCCGCAAGGTCAAGGCGGCGGAGGAGAAAATGACCCGGTTCGCCGATCTCATCGCCCGGGTCGACCTGATGCTGGCCGATCCGCGCGCCTTCGAGCGCAGCCCCGCCGAGGCCTCGAAACTGTCGCAGCAGCGCGCCGAACTGGAGCGCGCGCTCAATGCGGCGGAGGAGGAATGGCTGGACCTCTCCTCCGATCTGGAGGCGCTGACCGGCGGCTGACGCCGGACGGCCGCCTCAACCGGTTTGCGACGGCTCCCGCGCCAGATGGGCGCCATCCGGGCCATCACTTCGTCCTTCTTGATCCAGTTGTGCCAAAGCGCGGCCAGAATGTGGACGCCGAGCACCGCGATCAAAATCCAGGCGCCGACGACATGGGCGTTCTCGGCGACATGGGCCAAGGCCTTGTCGGGCGAAACGAGGCGCGGAAAGCTGAACAGGCCGAACCAGGGCACCGGACGGTCGGCGGCGCAGGAGAGGACATAGCCTCCGATCGGCACGCCGAGCATCAGGACATAGAGCGCCGCATGCCCCGCCGAAGCCGCGAGCCGCGTCAATTGGCCGAGCGCGGTGCGATAGGGCGGCGCGCCCCTGCAGGAAGCGCAGACAGGATGCGCGGCACGGCGAGCAGCAGCGCCGTCATGCCCAGCGACTTGTGGATCATGAACACGACGCCCTTGGACGGATCGTCCTTCGGCAAAGCGACCGCATAGAGGCCGGCGCCGATCGCCGTCAGGATGATCGCCGCCATCAGCCAGTGCAGCAGCCGCTGCGCGGGGTCATAAACGTAATTTTCCGGGCCCGTATCGCGCATGCGCCGCCTCCTGTCGCCGCATTCGGCCGGAAGCGAACCTGCCAGATCGCCAGAGGCTCGGCAATGCCGCCAAGAACGGCAGTGAGAAGTGGACTTAATGGAGGTCGGGGGCCGCCGGCTCGGCGCCGCGGAAACGCCGCAAGATCCGTTCCTGCTGCTCGGGCGCGATGCGGATCGCGAAACGGGCGCAGCCTTCGTCGTCGTTGTCGCGCGACAGCACTTCGGTGTGGGAATAGAGCCAGGCCTGGCCCTCGCCGTCGCCCGCGTCGAGCCGCAGGTTCAGCACCGGGCGCCCGCGCGCCAGCCGCGTCTCGATGGCCTGCAGCAGCTGGTCGAGCCCCTCGCCGCTGACGGCCGAAACCGCGCAGGGCTGCTCGTCGTCCGGCGCGCAACGCCGCCTTGTTCTTGACCCGCTCGCGCTCTTCGGGGGCCAGCAGGTCGATCTTGTTCCAGACCTCGATCAGCCGGTCATGGTCGTGGACGTCGATCTCCAGCTCGGCCAGGATCTTCTCCACATCCGCGCTCTGCGCTTGCGCGTCGTCATGGGCGATGTCGCGGACGTGCAGGATGATGTCGGCTTCCTGCACCTCTTCCAGCGTGGCGCGGAAGGCCGAGACCAGCATATGCGGCAGGTCGGAAATGAAGCCGACCGTGTCGGACAGGATCACTTTGCCGCCATGCGGCAGCTTCAGGCCGCGCAAGGTGGGGTCGAGCGTGGCGAACAGCAGGTCCTTGGCGAAAACCTCCGCCTTGGTCAGGCGGTTGAACAGGGTCGATTTGCCGGCATTGGTGTAGCCGACCAAAGCCACGATCGGGAAAGGCACGTCGCGGCGGCTCTTGCGATGCAGGCCGCGCGTTTTCTTGACCGTTTCGAGGTCGCGCTCGATCCGGTTCATCCGCTCCTGGATCAGGCGGCGGTCGGTTTCGATCTGGGTTTCGCCGGGGCCGCCGAGGAAGCCGAAGCCGCCGCGCTGGCGCTCGAGATGGGTCCAGGACCGCACCAGCCGCGATTTCTGATAGGTCAGATGGGCAAGCTCGACCTGAAGCGCGCCTTCGGCCGTGCGCGCGCGCTCGCCGAAAATTTCGAGAATCAGCCCGGTGCGGTCGATGACCTTGGCGCCAAAGGCCTTTTCGAGATTGCGCTGCTGCACGGGCGACAGAGCGCAATCGACCGCGACCAGCTCGACTTCGAGTTCCTTGATCTTTTCGGCCAGCTCCTCGACCTTGCCCTTGCCGAGAAAGGTCGCGGGGCGGATCTGCGCGAGCGGAACGATGTCCTGTCCGACGACCTCGACATCGATGGCCAAGGCGAGGCCCACCGCCTCCTCCATGCGCGCCTCGCGCGAGCGGATCGACGCTTCGCCCGTGGCGTGCGTCGCCGCGCGGTCGGTCAGATAGGGGCCGATCACCAGGACGCGGGTCTTCTCTCCGCGCCGCAGGATGGAAGCGCCGTCAAGGGGCGCGAGTGTTTCGTTCAAGCCAGTCTCGGGTTGGTCGCTGCGATCATGCTACTTTTCCGCGCCCTCGTCCGCCGGATCGAACATCTGGATCGGGTGGCCGGGCATGATCGTGGATATGGCGTGCTTGTAGACCAATTGCGAGTGGCCATCGCGACGCAGCAGCACGCAAAAATTATCGAACCAGCTCACGACGCCCTGCAATTTGACGCCATTGACCAGGAAAATCGTGAGCGGGACTTTGTTTTTTCGAACGAAATTGAGAAAAGTATCCTGAAGATTGGGTGTGCGTTCGACCGGCATGTTTATTCCTATTCTCTTTTTCTTGCGTCGGCCCCAATGACGAAAGCATGGCTTCGGTTAAGGCCGCATGCCTGATGCATCGCGCTTTCGCGCGTTTGCCTATTAGAGTCTCAAGCGTTCATACTAAGCAAGAAAATCTTTTTCGGACAGCCGCTTGAATTTACGCAATCGCGATCACGCTTCCGCGGCCTCGAAATCGTGAAACGCCGCGCGCAGGCCGAGCGCGACCGGCCCCGGCGCGCCGGAGCCGATTTTCCGCCCGTCGATGGCCACGACCGGCATGACCAGCGTCGTCGCGCCGCTGATGAAGGCTTCCCGCGCATCGAGCGCCTCGGCGAGCGTGAAAGGACGCTCGACCAGTCGAACGCCCTGCGCGGCGGCGATCTTGAACAGCCGCGCCCGGGTAATTCCAGCCAGAATCGCCGAATCGGCGGGATGAGTGACCAAAGCGCCCTCGCCGTCCACGATCCAGGCGTTGCTCGCCGAGCCTTCGGTGACGAAGCCCTGTTCATCGATCAGCCAGGCCTCGTAGGCGCCGGCCTCGCGCGCCTGCTGCCTGGCGAGCACATTGGGCAACAGGCTGGTGGTCTTGATGTCCGGGCGCTTCCAGCGGATGTCCGGCAGCGAGATCACCTTGATCCCGGCTTGCGCCTTGGCCTCGGCCGCCGCGCGCTCGCCGCGATGGGCGAAAGCGACCAGCGTCGTCGGCGTCCCCGGCGGCGGGAAAGCGTGATCGCGCCGGGCGGAGCCGCGCGTCACCTGCAGATAGACATGGCCGTCCGTGACCCGATTGCGCGCGACCAGCTCGCGCAGGATCAGCTTCAGCGCAGCCTCGGCGACCGGAAGAGCCAGCCGCAATTCCCGCGCCGAACGCCCCAGCCGCGCCAGATGGCCCGCCTCGTCGATCAGGGCGCCGTCGAAAACCTCGATCACCTCGTAAATGCCGTCGGCGAACAGAAAGGCGCGGTCGTCGATCGAGACGCCTGCCTCGGAATGACGGATATAGCGGCCGTTGACATAGGCGATGCGGCTCATTTTTGTCCTTCCTTTCTTGCCGTCCTGCGGACGGCGCCCCTCGCATAAGCTCGGCGTCGCATTCGCTCCTAGCCGCTCCTGCTTGGACGGCGTCGCCGGCCTTCGAGCCATAGGGCGTCAACGACG
This sequence comes from uncultured Alphaproteobacteria bacterium, assembly GCA_963811975.1. GTDB lineage: Bacteria > Pseudomonadota > Alphaproteobacteria > Rhizobiales > Beijerinckiaceae > Rhodoblastus. Next base: position 117,934 of record CAWETR010000013.1, on the reverse strand, counting down.
CCCGTCTTTCGACGTGCTATTGGTCGCGTTCGCTCCTGGCCAGCTCCGCCGGACTTGGCGCCCTGCCCTACAAAAATCCCAGCCTGCCGGCCACGACCGCCAGAATCGCCGCGCCGGCCATGGCCCAGAGCGGGCTGCGCGGCGACAGCGCGACGAAGGCGGCCGACGCCAGGGTGATGAAGGCGGCGAGCAGGCCGGAATCGGCCCCGCGCGCCAGAAGATAGCCATTCGCCGCCATCAGGCCAATGGCGAGCGGAATCAGGGCCTTTTTCAACTGCGCCAGCCAGGGCGCCTCGCCGGCCCGGCGCATCGCCCGCGCGGCGGCGAAGGCGAGCAGCGACGACGGGCCCAAAATGCCGAGCGTCGCGGCGAACAGGCCCGCGAGTCCCGCCAGCCGCCAGCCGAACAGGCTGAAGACGATGACATTCGGCCCGGGCGAGGTCTGGGCGATGGCGAAGGTTTCGGCGAACTGGGGGCCGGTGAGCCAATGCAATTGCCCGACGATCTGCCGTTGCGCTTCGGGAAGCGCCGCCGTGGCGCCGCCGACCGCCAGCAGGGAAATGCCGGCGAAACGCAGGAAAATCTGGGTGAGAAGATCGTCCTTCATCGCCGCGCCCGCGCGAAGGCGAAGCTCGTCGGGACGAGAACGGCGAGGATCAGCGGCAGCGGCAGGCGCAGCACCGAGCCGGCGAAAGCCGCGACGGCGACCAGCGCGACCACGGGATCGAACGGGATCTTCCCAATCATCTTCACCGCCGTGCCGATGGCGAGCCCGGCGGCGGCGGCAGTCGCCCCGTAAAGCGCCGCCCGCACGTCCGGAAACGCGGAGAACGTCGCGAAAAAGCTCGCGAGCGCGACGAGAATGACGAGCGGCGCCGCCAGCAGCCCGACCAGCGCGGCGACGGCCCCGCTCGCGCCGCAGAAGCGGTCGCCGAGCATGACCGCCAGATTGCAGGTGTTGGCCCCCGGCAGAGCCTGGCACAGGCCGAGCAAGGCGGCGAATTCCTTGTCGTCGAGCCAGCGCCGGTCGTCGACGATGATCGCCCGCGAGATCGGCCCGGTGCCGCCGAACGCCAGCGCGCCGAGCTTGAAAAAACCGAGGAAAAGCTCGCGCCGCGTCATGCAGCGCTCAGTCGATCGCCAGAGATTTCAATTTCCGGTGCAAAGCCGAGCGCTCCATGCCGATGAATTCCGCCGTGCGCGAAATATTGCCGCCGAAGCGGTTGATCTGCGCGACCAGATATTCGCGCTCGAACACTTCGCGCGCGTCGCGCAACGGCAGGCTCATCAGCTTTTCGCCGCCCGATCCGGTCGGGGTCGAGGGCACCAGCGCGCCGATCTCGCGCGGCAGCATTTCGGCGGTGACTTCGGCCTCCGGATCGCCGCCGGTCAGGATCATCAGGCGCTCGATATTGTTGCGCAGCTGGCGGATGTTGCCCGGCCAGTCGTGCGATTGCAGCACGGCCATGGCGTCGTCGCCGATCTTGCGGCGCGGCAGGCCGGAATTGGCCGCGAGCTGGTCCATGAAAAAGGCGATCAGCTCCGGAATGTCCTCGCGCCGCTCGGCGAGCGAGGGCACCCGCACCGGCACCACCGACAGGCGGTGGAACAGGTCCTCGCGGAACGTCCCCTCCGCGATGCAGCGCGGCAGGTCGCGCGCCGACGAGGAGATCACCCGCACGTCGACATGGACGCGGGTCGTGCCCTCGACGCGGGTGAAATTCTGGTCCACCAGCACGCGGAGAATCTTGGCCTGGGTGTCGCGCGGCATGTCGGCGACTTCGTCGATATAGAGCGTGCCGCCGTGGGCCTCTTCCAGCGCGCCGGTTTTCCGCGGGCGGCCGTCGCGCGCTTCCACGCCGAACAGCTCCATTTCCATGGTTTCGGCGGCGATGGCGGCGGCGTTGATGACGACGAACGGGCCGCCGGCCCGGGACGACGCCTCGTGGATGGCGCGGGCCGCGAGCTCCTTGCCGACGCCCGGCGCGCCCGTGATCAGGATGCGCGAATTGGCCGGCGCCACGCGCTCGATCAGCTGCTTGAGCTGCACCAGCGCCTGCGAATGGCCGACCAGCGTGTTCGAGCCCAAGGAACGCGCCTTGAGCTCCGAGACCTCGCGGCGCAGGCGCGAGGTTTCGAGCGCGCGCTCGGCCACCAGCACCAGCCGGTCCGCCTTGAACGGCTTCTCGATGAAGTCATAGGCGCCCTGGCGGATGGCGGTGACCGCCGTCTCGATGGTGCCGTGGCCGGAAATCATCACCACCGGCAGGCTTTCGTGATGCCGCTTGATGGATTCCAGCAATTGCAGCCCGTCGAGCTTCGAGCCCTGCATCCAGATGTCGAGAAAGATCATGTGCGGGCGGCGCGCCTCGATCGCGGTCAGCGCCTCGTCGGAATTGCGCGCGGTGCGCGTCGAATAGCCCTCGTCCTCCAGAATGCCGGAGACGAGTTCGCGAATGTCGGCTTCGTCGTCGACGATGAGAATATCGTGCGCCATGTTCAACCTTCGCTCATGCTTTTTCAGCGCTTGCCGCGCCTTGGCCCGTCGCGGCGGACGCCGCGATCGGGAAATGCAGGCGCACCAGCGCGCCCTGGCCGGAGGCGGCGTCAAGCAGTTCGATGCCGCCGCCATGATCTTCGAGAATCTTCGCCACGATGGGCAGGCCGAGGCCCGTGCCTTCGGACCGCGTCGTCATGTAGGGCTCCAGCAGCCGCGCGCGGTTCTCGCGCGGAAATCCCTTGCCGTTGTCCTCGACGTCGACGATCGCCTCGCCCTCCTCGACCCGCAGCGTCACGTCGATCTTCGGGGCCCGGCCTTCCATGTCGGTCGCGGCGATGCCCTCGGTCGCGTTCTTGACGATATTGGTCAGGGCCTGGGACAACAACCGGCGGTCGAACCGCGCGATCACGGTCTCGGGCGGATAGGCGCCGGAAATGGCGATGTCGGGATGGCCGACGCGCATCAGGAACAGGACCTGCTCGACGCAGGCGGACAGGTCGTCGGTCGCCAGCTGCGCCTTGGGCATGCGCGAGAAGGACGAGAACTCGTCCACCATGCGCTTGATGTCGTCGACCTGCCGGATGATCGTGTCCGTGCACTGGTCGAAGATATCCTTGTCCGCCGTGATGACCCGGCCGTATTTGCGCTTGAGGCGCTCGGCGGAGAGCTGGATCGGCGTCAGCGGATTCTTGATCTCGTGGGCGATGCGGCGCGCCACGTCGGCCCAGGCCGCCGTGCGCTGCGCGCTGACGAGATCGGTCATGTCGTCGAGCGTGGCGACGAAGGTGCGCTCGCCGCGATTGAGCGGCCCCGGCGTGATGCGGACGTTGTAGGTGCGATCGCGCCCGCCCCGGCTGATGCTGATCTGGCGCTGGATCATGCGCGTATAGCCGCCGCGCGCCTCCTGCAGGATCGCGCCCAGCTCCGGCAGCACCTCGGTCAGCGGACGCCCGATCGCCTCGTCGGCCTCCTCGCCCTCGGCGCAGACCAGCAGCCGCGCCGACGGGTTGAGCACGGTGACGTCGCCGCGCGCGCCGACGCCGATGACCGCCGCCGGGACGCCGAACAGCACCGCCTCGGTGAAGACGCGGCGCTCGTCCATCAGATGGTTGGCCGCGATCAGGCGGTTCTGCTGCTGGCGCAACTCGGAGGTCATCTTGTTGAAGGTCGAGCCCAGATGCGCGAGATCGCCCTCGGCGGCCCGCACCGGCACCTGGACGTAGAAATTGCCCCCCGAAACCTGGTCGGTCGCCGCGATGAGGCGGCGGATCGGCGCGACGAGGCCATTGGTGAAGGCGAGGCCGATCCACACCGCCGCCAGCAGCATGATCGCCGCGAGCAGGCCGAACATCACCGCCAGCGTGATCTGGAACTGGTGGCGATGCTGCTCGAACGTGTCGAACAGGCGGTTGAGCGCGGCGGATTGCTTGGGGAATTCGAGCGTGAACGGATCGACCGGGCGGCTGGTGTAGAGGAACACGTCGCCGAACGAGGGCATCGGCCGCAGCGCCACGAAGGTGCGGCCCTCGTTCAGGATCAGGCAGAGCGGCTCGTTCTTCAGCGAATCCGCGAAATCGACGTCCTGCGGCTTGACCACGGGGTCGCGGATCATCGAGCCGGTCTCGACCTGCTGCACGATGGCGCCGTCGCGCTTGATCATGGCGGCGGCGGAAAAGCCGAGGAAATGCGCGCGCGAGGTGAAGAACTCGTTGAACAGCTTGGGGTCGGAATCGAACATCGGCTTGCCGCGGTCGAGATCGGACGCGGTCAGCTGCGATTCCTGCAGCAGCCACAGGCACTGGTTCTCGCGGAACAGATTGGCCGCTTCGGTCGCGCCGCCGATGAAGCCGCGCACGTCGCGCATGAAGGCCGGGTTGAACAATTTGTCGAGCGTCACCGAGCCGACGATGGCCATGCTGATCGCGGGCACCGCGGCGATGACCGCAAACAGCGCCACGATGCGGATATGCAGGCCCGCCGCCGCCGTCTTCGCCCGCCACGCGCGGACCAGCCGGAACGCCTCGAAGGCCACCAGAGCCGCCAGCACCGCGGCGATCGCGGCGTCGATGATGAACAGATATTGGACGTTCTGGTCGGTCGGCGTGAGCGGGGTCAGCCCGGCGAAGATCAGGAAGCTGCCGATGGCGCACAGGATCGCGATCGCGACCACGAAGGGGCCAAGGCGCGACAGCACGCTGCGCTCGCGGCGGCGCGATGGGCGGGAGTTCGGGCCGGTTTTCTTTGTCTTGGGTCATAGACCGCGAGGCGTGAAGGGAATCGGAGGAGGAAATTACAGGACAGACCGACGCGTGGCAATAATGCAACGCTGTTGCATGATTGCGACAAAATTGCGGGGGTTCGGCGGCTTCAGCGCAGCAGCATCCGCAAATCCTGCCCCGGATCGGCGACTTGCGCCGGATCGGGCGAGAGGCCGGCGTCGAGCAGCCTGCGCGCCAGCAGATGTTCGCCGGGACGGTTGACCGAATCGACGGCGATCAGCTGATCGCCCCGATAATAGAACAGGGAAAAGGAATCGGCGCCAGACGGCCTTTCGACGCAGCGGTCATGGCCCTCGGCAAGCCCCGCCATCTGCAGCTTGACGTCATATTGGTCGGACCAGAACCAGGGCGCGGCCACGAAGGGCTTTTCCTTGCCCATCAAGGCGGCGGCGGCGGCCTTGGCGCCTTCCACGGCATATTGCACGCTCTCGAACCGCTGCAATGCGCCATCCGCGCGACGCAGCGCCGCGCAATCGCCCGCCGCGACGACCTGGTCATGCGAGGTGCGGCCGCAGGCGTCCACGACGATTCCGCGCGAAACCTCGAGGCCGGCCGCCGCCGCCAGTTCGTCATTCGGGACGGCGCCGATCCCGAGCACCACCAGATCGGCCGCCAGAGTCCGGCCCGAGGCCAGGGTCACGCCGGAAACCGCGCCGTCCGCCCGCAATCGCCGCGACCTGTTCGCCAAACAGCAGCTCCACGCCGCGGGCGCGATGCAGATGGGCGAAAAAGGCCGAAATCTTCGGGGTCACGGCTCGGGCCATCAGCCGGTCCAGCGCCTCGACCAGAGTCACCGCGCAACCGCGCTTGCGGGCGGCCGCCGCGACTTCCAGCCCGATAAAGCCGCCGCCGACGATCACGACGCTTTTCGCCGTATCGAGCCGGTGCGAAATCTGCCGCGCGTCGTCGAGGTCGCGCAGCACGCAGACGCCCGGCAGGTCGGCGCCGGGCAGGTCGTGGCCGCCGCGCGCGGGCGCCCGTCGCCAGCGCCAGTCCGGTCCAGGTCAGGTCCGAACCGTCGGCGAGGACGATTTTGCGCTCGGCGAGATTCAGCCCGGCGACTTCGGCGCCGAGGCGCAGGTCGATCTTTTTGGCGGCAAGCGCCTCGGGACCGCGCAGGACGAGGCGGTCGTCCGCGGTTTCTCGCGCGAGCCACGCTTTCGACAAGGGCGGCCGCTGGTAAGGCGCGACCTTTTCATTGCCGAGCAGGATCAATTCGCCTGAAAACCCTTCGGCGCGCAGGCTTTCGGCGACCTGAAGGCCCGCCTGCCCGGCGCCGACGACGATCATTCTCTCGTTCATGCGGTCCCGCGTTCGTTTTGCGTTTCGCGCGAATTTCGCATGAAGCCTTGCGTCGAGGCAATCGACGGTCTTTTCTGCGGCGCGAGGGACGGCGCTGGGTTGCGCCACCCCGGCGAAGGCTTGGATGCACAGAGCGAAGGCTTGGATGCACAGAGCGGAGGCTTGGATGCACAGGATCGTCTTTCTCGACGCGGCGACGCTGGCCGGCGAAATCGTGTTGCCGAAGCCTGATTTTCCGCATGAATGGACGAATGTTCCCGCCACCGCGCCGGATCAGGTCGTCGCCCGCGCCGCGGACGCCGAGATCGTCGTCGTCAACAAGGTCCGCATCGGCGCCGCGCAGATCGCGGCCCTGCCGAAGCTGCGGCTGATCGCCATCGCCGCCACCGGCTATGACAATGTCGACCTCGACGCGGCGCGGGCGGCCGGAATTGGCGTGACCAACATTCGCGCCTATTCGACCGATTCCGTGCCGGAACATACCCTTGCGCTGATCCTCGCCCTGCAGCGCCAGATCCTGCCCTATGTGGCGGACGTGCGCGCCGGCGCATGGCAGGCGTCGGGCCAGTTCGCCTTCCACACCCACAGGATCTCCGATCTGCGCGGCAAGAGGCTCGGCCTGTTCGGCTCCGGCGCGCTCGGCCAGCGCGTGGCGCAGCTTGCCGCCGCCTTCGGCATGGAGAGTGTGTTTTCCAGCCGCAAGGGCGCGAAGGGCCGGTCAGGAACGGTGGATTTCGACGAGGTTCTGGCGACCTGCGATATCCTCTCGCTGCATTGCCCGCTCAATGCCGAGACGCAGAACATGATCGGCTGGCCCGAGTTCGGCGCCATGCGGAAAAAGCCCCTGCTCATCAACACGGCGCGCGGCGGGCTGGTGGACGAGGAGGCGCTGGAGCGCGCGCTCGACGCCGGCCTCGTCGCCGGGGCAGGCATCGACGTGACGCGTCCCGAGCCGCCGCCCGAAGACAGCGCCATCATGCGGCTGGCGCGGCGGCCCGACGTGATCGTGACGCCCCATGTCGCCTGGGCCAGCGTCGAATCCCAGCAGACGCTGGCGGACCAGCTCGGCGCGGTGCTGAACGCCTTTGTCCGGGGCGAGCAGATGAACCGGCTGGATTAATTCTTGCGGCCGCTCTCGATCCACATCTGGTAATGCAACGCCTCGCAGATCAGCGAATAGATCGCGCCGGTCCAGGCGTGGATGAAGCCCGGGACGCCGCACAGGAACATCCGCCGCGACACATAGACCCGGAAGAAATAGAGCGGCGGATTGAAGACCAGCTTGAGCAGGCTCGGCTTCTTGCCCGCCGCGACCCGCTGCTGGGCCTTGAGGCGGGCGTAGGTGATTTCCTTGCCGAGCTGCGCGTCGAGCCGCAGCGCGCGCTCGTGGCGCAGAAGGCCGTTGGTGGCGTCGAGCGTCTCACCCTCGGCGATCAGCCCTTCATGGACCAGAAGATCCTCGTCGAAGCGGACTTTTTCACGCCGGGCGAGCCGCAAAATCCGCTCCGGCCGCGTCGCGCGCGGCGCCGGGGCGGTGCGTCCGAACAGGGTCAGGGCGCGTTGCAGCCGCCAGCCGGCGATATGCGCGGGCGCCTGCAACAGGCGCGGCAGGTCGGCGCGCAATTCGTCGTCGAGCCATTCGTCGGCGTCGATGCTCAAGACCCAATCCTGCGTCGCCTGCTCCAGCGCGAATTGCTTCTGTTTGGCGTAGCCCGGCCAGCCGCGCTCGATCAGCCGGATCGGCCAGCCCCGCGCGATGAAATCGCGGATGATGGCCAGGGTGGAATTGGTCGAGCCGGAATCGACCACGACGATTTCCGCGCAGGAGTTGAGGCTGGCGAGGCAGGCCGGCATGCAGACCTCCTCGTTCTTGCAGATCACGGTGGCGGAAATCGGCAGTTTCGGCACGAGCGGCGTCCTGAAAGAATTTTGCGTCGAAAAAGACCTTTTCCCGCCCTTTGTCAAAGCGGCGCCGCTGACAGCCGGCGCGCGGCCCGCTAAAAGCGCGGGAAGGCGGCGCCGCGAGCACATGTCCGAGTTGAAGGCGTTCATCATCCATCTGGAGCGGTCCGCGCAGCGGCGACCGCAGGTCGAACGGCTGCGCGCCGCTTTGCCCTGCGCCAGCGAAATTCTCGACGCGACCGACGGCGCGCGCCTGACGCCGGACGAGTTGGCGCGCGCCTATGTCCGCCAGGCGCGGCGGCCGCGCTATCCTTTCGGCCTGAACCGGGCCGAAATCGGCGTTTTCCTGAGCCATCGCGCGGCCTGGCGGAGGATTCTGGCGGAAGGGCTGGATTACGCCCTCGTGTTCGAGGACGATTGCGAGATCGACGCCGCCGCCTTCGCGCGGACCTGCGCCCTCGCCCGCGAAACGCGCGCTCTCTGGTCCTATGCGCTGGCGCCCTCGAACAAGACGCGGCTTCGCGGCCGGACGCTGGCGCAAGGCGAGGGCGTCGCGCTGATCCGCCCCGACAATCCGCCGCTGCGCGCCATCGCGCAGTTCGTCACCGCGGACGCCGCGCGAAAGCTGCTTGCGGTCACCGAGCCGTTCGACCGTCCGATCGACACCTTCCTGCAGATGTCCTGGGTGACCGGCGTCGAATTGCTCGCCCTGACGCCCTCGGGCGTGCGCGACGCCTCGGCCGCGCTCGGCGGCTCGACCATCCAGGCCCGCAGCAAGCCGCTCGGGCAAAGATTGGCCCGCGAAATCGGCCGCCCGCTCTATCGCGCGCAGGTCCGGCTGTGGCATGCGCTGGCCAAGAGGCCCAGCGGGTAAGTTCATCTCCAGCGGTCGTGCGTCCACATCCACTGGTCCGGGTTCAGGCGGATCGACTTTTCCAGCTCGGCCTGCATCGCCGCCGTGGCCGCGTAGATGTCGGCGTTGCGGTCGTCGGTGCGCGGCACGTCGATCGGCGTGACGAACATCTTGAAGCGCACGCCCGGCATCCGGTAGCCGTGGATCAGCAGCAGCGGAATGTTGCATTGCCGCGCCAGCAGGGCCGGAAAAGGCGTGGTCTGCGCCGGGCGGCCGAAGAACGGCGTCGGCAGGCCCATGAACGCCTGCTGGTCAACGAGCACGCCGACGACGCCTCCGGCGCGGGCGTGACGGATCAGCGCCACCGGCGTTTCAATGTCGTGCTTGGCCATCAGACCGCCGGCGTAATATTTGTTCCGGCGGCGCAACATCTCGGCGTCGACATAGGGATTGCTCATCGGCCGATAGACGGCCATCGGGCTGAGGCCGAATTTGTTGACGACGGCGCTCGCGCCTTCCCAATTGGCCTGGTGCGCGCCGCACAGCACCGCGCCCTTGCCGCTTTTCGCGACGGCTTCGAGCAATTCCGGATTGGCGACCTCGACGCGGTCCTGGACGATCTGGTCGATATGAAAGAATTCGCCGACGACGCATCCGATATTGCGCCACACCGACCGGGCCAGCTTTTCGCGCTCCTCCAGGGTCATTTCGGGGAAAGCGGCGGCGAGATTGCGCAGCAGCCTGGGATGGCGCTTCCTGGACATCGGGCCGAGCTTCGCCATCAGGTAGCCCGCGACCCCGGACGCCCATTCCACGGGCATGGCGGCAAAAATCAGCCCCATGAGGCGAAAGCCGAGATATTCGATCCAGTAGCGGAAACTGGGATCTTTGGGACCCATCGAGTTCGAAACCTTGCCAAATTCACGAAAAAAGCCCGAGCGTCCACGCCGGGACGCGAGAAGTCGGCCGAAACTGGCGCAAATTCGCCAGTTTTCCCTTGCATCCGCGCAAAACCCGATGCGGACGCGGCGGCGACTGATGGGACCCGCGGGCGCACTCGCCAGCAAACCTCGTCTTTCCCGGCCTCACGCCAGCGGCCGGGTCCCGCGAACGAGACTCGACACTGGCGTGCGCCGCTCTAGCCAAGGCCCGCCGCGCCGTCAAGACGCGGACGCCGGAGCATGGCCTGCGCATTTCCGCCACAGATCAAGAATATTGCCCATCGTCAAGGCGCCGGGTCTTACGGAATCAGGCCGAAATCGTTAATGAATGATTGATCCGTCCTCCTCCGAAGTTGCGGCGCGCGCGACGCCCCGGAGCAAACGTCGGTGCGGAACAATGGAATTGGAGTGCACATGCGGGCCAACAGGCGGCGCGATTTCGAGCGCAGGTCAGCAACAGCCGGCGTGCCGCTGCTCGGGCGAAGCTGATGGCTGGACTGCCTTCGTTCAAGATCCTGGCTGTCGCCGGCGGCGCGCTTTTTCTCGCCTCCTGCACTGTCGGGCCCGATTATGTGCGCCCGGACGCGCCGACGCCCCCCGATTTCAAGGAGTCGAAGGGCTGGCGCCAGGCCCGGCCTCGCGACGGCGCCGACCGCGGCGTCTGGTGGTCGGTTTACCGCGACGCGGAGCTGAGCCGGCTGGTGTCGCTGGTCGAGATCGACAACCAGAACGTCGCCGCCGCTCTCGCCGCCTATGAACAGGCGCGGGCCATCATTCGCGAATCGCAATCGAGCCTGCTGCCGATGGTGTCGGGAACCTATCCCGTCACCCGCTCCGGCGCCGGCTCCCAGGCGTCCTCGAGTTCAGGCGCCATCACATCGTCCACGGTCGATCGGTCCTATGCCCGGACCGTCTTCTATCCGCAGGGGACGGTAAGCTGGACGATCGACGTCTGGGGCAAGATCCGCCGGCAGATCGAGAGCAATGTTGCGGGCGCGCAGGCGGATTCCGCGAACTCTGTCGAACGCGACCCTTTCGGCGCAGGCCCAGCTCGCCGTCGCCTATTTCAACCTGCGCTACGAGGATACGCTGAAGGACCTGCTCGACCGCACGGTGAAGGTCTACCAGGAAACCGAGAAGATCACGCTGAACCAGTATAACAGCGGAACCGTCTCCAAGGCCGACCTCATCACCGCGCAGACGCAGGTTCTCAACACGCAGGCGCAGTCGATCGCCACCCAGGTCCCGCGCCAGCAATATGAACACGCCATCGCGACCCTGACCGGCCGCCCGCCCGCGGACCTGACCATCCCGCGGGGCGCGCTGCCGCAATCCCCGCCGGCGGTGCCGCTCACCCTGCCCTCGACGCTGCTGGAGCGCCGGCCCGACATCGCCTCCGCCGAACGGGTGGTCGCCGAGCAGAACGCCCTGATCGGCGTCGCGGTCGCCGCCTATTATCCGACCATCTCGCTCTCGGCCGCCGGCGGCTTCGCGGGCCCCAACGCCTTCCCCTTCCTCGCCGCCTACCAGATCTGGTCGCTCGGGGCCCAAGCCGCCGACCCGCTGTTCGACGGCGGCCTGCGCGCGGCGCAGGTGGACGCCGCCAAGGCGACCTGGCGGCAGGCGGTCGCCAATTACCGCGAGACCGTGCTCGCCGCCTTCCAGCAGGTCGAGGACCAGCTCGTCGCCCTGCGCGTCTATGCGAAGCAGATCAGGGTGCAGGAAAAGGCGCGCGACGAAGCCGCCGAGGCGGTCAAGGTCTATCTCAACCAGTATCGCGCCGGCACCGTCGCCTTCACCACCGTCGTGGTCGCCGAAGCCACGCTGCTCGCCGACGAGGAAGCGGTGCTGGCGACGCGGCAGGCCCTGTTCGTGGCCAATGTCACGCTGATCGAGGCGCTCGGCGGCGGCTACGACGCGGCAAGCCTTGCCGCAGAGACGGCGCCGCCGCTGATCGAGGCGGTCGCGCGTTCGATTCCGATCCCGCCGCAGCCCTAGACGCGGCCTTATATTTGGCCTCTCCGCTTCCTAAATGGCGGAAGGGAGCAAGTCTGCCGCGATCCGCGGACAAACCGGCGGCCGGTTTCGGCCGTGAAAGCGCAACTGTGAAAGCGCAATGGTGATGAACGAAAGCGAATTGACCCTCTCGCAGCGCCAGGCCGACGGCGCCGACGCCGGCGTGCCCGCCAGCCCTCCAGCGCGAGATCGCGGGCAACCGTCCCTCGGCCCCGCCGCCGCGGCCATGGCTGCGCTGGGTCGTCCTGATCCTGGTCGCCGTTCTCGCCGTCTGGGGATGGAGACATTACCGTCACCCCGCCGACGCTCCCGCAAGCGGGGAGCAGCAGACCGCGGCGCAGGCGCCCGGCGGCAAGCGCGGCGACAACGCGGGCAAGGCGCCGGTCGGCGTCGCCACCGTGGCGCCCCGCGACATCCACGTGGTCATCAACGCGCTGGGCACGGTGACGCCGATCGCGACCGTGACGGTGGTGAGCCAGATTTCCGGCTATCTGCAGAGCGTCGCCTTCACCGAGGGCCAGCACGTCAAGAAAGGCGATGTCCTCGCCCAGATCGACCCCCGCCCCTATCAGGCGCTCAAGGCCCAATACGAGGGCCAGCTCGCGCATGACCAGGGCCTGCTCGACCAGGCCAAGTCGGACGACGCGCGCTACCAGACCCTGCTGAAGCAGAATTCGATCGCGGCCCAGACCGCGCAGAACCAGAAATTCGTCGTCGAGCAATATGAAGGCACGGTCCGCTCGGACCAGGCGCTGATCGACGCCCAGAACCTCAACCTCACCTACGCCCGGATCGTTTCCCCGGTCGACGGCCGCATCGGCCTGCGGCTGGTCGATCCCGGCAATTACGTGACCGCGGGCTCCTCGACCGGCATCGCCGTGATCACCCAGATGCAGCCGATGTCCGTGCTGTTCTCGGTGCCGGAAGACGCGCTGGAGAAGATCCTGCCGAAAATCCGCGACGGCTCGAAGCTCGTCGCCGTCGCCTACGACCGCGCCAATGTCAAAAAGCTCGCGACCGGGGCGGTCAGCGTGCTCGACAACCAGGTCGACACCACCACCGGCATGGTGAAGCTGCGCGCCAATTTCGACAATTCCGACGAGGCTTTGTTCCCCAACCAGTTCGTCAATATCCGCCTGCTGGTCGACACGCTCAAGGATTCCGTCGCCGCGCCGACCGCCGCCGTCCAGCATGGCGCGCCGGGCGATTACGCCTATGTCGTCGCCGACGGCAAGGCCGCCGTGCGCCTCCTGAAACTCGGACAGACCGACGGCGACTACGTCCAGATCCTCTCCGGCCTCGCGCCGGGCGACGTGGTCGTGGTCGACGGCTCCGACCGCCTGCGCGAGGGCGCCGAAGTCCGCGTCGTCTCGGACGGCTCCGGCCCCAAAAAGACGGCGGGCGGAAAGGGCGGCGATGGCGCGCATCCCTGACGCTGACACGCGCGGTCCCTCCCGGAGGGCGCGTCCCCGTGAACGTCTCCGAGCCCTTCATCCGGCGCCCCGTGGCGACGACGCTGCTGATGATCGCCATCCTGCTGTCCGGCTTGATGGCCTATCGCTTCCTGCCGCTCGCGACCCTGCCGGAGGTGGATTACCCCACCATCCAGGTGCAGACCTTCTATCCCGGCGCGAGCCCCGAGGTGATGACCTCCTCGGTCACGGCGCCGCTGGAGCGGCAATTCGGCCAGATGCCGGGGCTCAACGAGATGACCTCGGCGAGTTCCGCCGGCGCCTCGATCGTCACCCTGCAATTCGGCCTGTCGCTGTCGCTCGACGTCGCCGAGCAGGAGGTGCAGGCGGCCATCAACGCCGCGACCAATCTGCTGCCCGCCGACCTTCCCGCGCCGCCGATCTATTTCAAGGTCAATCCCGCCGACGCGCCGATCCTGACGCTGGCCGTGACCTCGAAGACCCTGCCGCTGACCGAGCTCGAGGACCTCAGCGAGACCCGGCTGGCGCAGAAGATTTCGCAGCAGCCGGGCGTCGGCCTCGTCAGCGTGTCGGGCGGCCAGCGGCCCGCGATCCGCGTGCAGCTCAATCCGACCGCGCTCGCCGCCTATGGACTGAACATCGACGACGTCCGCACCATCCTCGGCAACGCCAACGTCAACATTCCCAAGGGCAGTTTCGACGGGCCGTCGCAAGCCTCGACCATCGCCGCGAACGATCAGATCACCAATGCCGAAGGCTTCGCGCAGACGATCCTGGCCTATCGCAACAACGCGCCGGTGCGGCTCGGCGACGTCGCCAAGGTCGTCGGCGGCCCGGAGAACAGCAAGCTCGCGGCCTGGGCCAACCGCACCCCGGCGATCATCCTCAACGTCCAGCGCCAGCCGGGCGCCAACGTCATCGCCACGGTGGATTCGGTGCGCAAGCTGCTGCCGAAACTGCTGGCCGACCTGCCGGCCGCGGTGGATGTCGAGGTGCTGACCGACCGCACCGTGACCATCCGCGCCTCGGTGGCCGACGTGCAGTTCGAACTGGTGCTGGCGATCGTGCTGGTCGTGCTGGTGATCTTCCTGTTCCTGCGCACGCTGCCGGCGACGCTCATTCCCAGCCTGTCGGCGCCGCTCTCGCTGATCGGCGCCTTCGGGATCATGTATCTGCTGGGCTACAGCCTCGACAATCTCTCGCTGATGGCCCTGACCATCTCGACCGGCTTCGTCGTCGACGACGCCATCGTCATGATCGAGAACATCGCCCGCCACGTCGAAGGCGGCATGAGGCCGATGGAGGCGGCGCTGAAAGGCTCGCAGGAGATCGGCTTCACCATCATCTCGCTGACCGTCTCGCTGATCGCCGTGCTGATCCCGCTGCTGTTCATGGGCGAGGTGGTCGGGCGTCTGTTCCACGAATTCGCGGTGACGCTCGCGGTCACCATCGTCATTTCGGCCTTCGTTTCGCTCACCCTTGTGCCGATGATGTGCGCGCGGCTGATCCGCCATCGCCCGGACAGCGAGCGCGGCCGGTTCGACCTCGCCGCCGAGCGCGTCTTCAACAGGATCATCGCGGCCTATGCCCGCGCGCTCGACGTGGTGCTGCGGCATCAGCCGCTGACTTTGTTCGTCGCCATCGCCACGCTGGCGCTCACCGCCCTGCTCTACATCGCGATCCCGAAGGGCTTCTTCCCGGCGCAGGACACCGGGATCATCCAGGCCATTTCCGAAGGGCCGCAGGATGTCTCGTTCAAGGAGATGTCCCGCCTGCAGGGCGAGCTGGCCGAGGTCCTGCTCAACGACCGCGACGTCGCCTCGATCACCTCCTTCGTCGGGGTCGACGGCTCCAACATGACGCTCAATTCCGGTCGCTTCCTGATCAATCTGAAGCCGCAGGGCCAGCGCGCCGACGGCATCGCCGAAGTCATCCGCCGCATCGGCGGCGAGGCCGCGCATGTCGAGGGCGTCAAGCTCTACATGCAGCCGTCGCAGGACCTGACGATCGACGCCAGCGTCACCCGCGCGCAATATAAATTCGTGCTGGAAAGCGCCAATCCGGCCCTGTTCGCGGAATGGGCGCCGAAGCTGACCGACCGCCTGCGCCAGGCGCCGGAGCTGACGGACGTCGGCAGCGACATGCAGCAGCAGGGCGCGGCGCTCGACGTCACCATCGACCGCGAGACCGCCGCGCGCTTCGGCATCACGCCGGCGACGGTGGACAATGTCCTCTACGACCTGTTCGGCCAGCGCATCATCACGACGATCTACACCCAGTCGAACCAATATCGCGTGATCATGGAGGGCGCGCCCTCGGTGCAGGAACTCGATCAAGGGACTGGACACGATCTACCTGCCGTCCAACGCCTCGACCGCCAACGGGCAGGTTCCGCTTTCGGCCATCGTCCATGTGAAGGAGCGGCTGGGGCCGCTGGTCGTGACCCATTTCGGCCAGTTCCCCGCGACCACGATCTCCTTCAATCTCGCCAAGGGCGTCTCGCTCGGCGAAGCGGTGACCGCGATCAACCGCGCCAAGGCGGACATCGGCCTGCCGGACTCCTTCGTGCTCGCCTATCAGGGCGCGGCCGACGCCTTCCAGTCGTCGCTGTCCAACCAGTTGCTGCTGATCGCGGCGGCGATCGTGACCATGTATATCGTGCTGGGCGTGCTCTACGAGAGCTTCATCCACCCGGTCACGATTCTCTCGACCTTGCCCTCGGCCAGCGTCGGCGCGCTGCTGACGCTGCTGGTTTTCGGCTACGAGCTCGACGTCATCGCGATCATCGGCATCATCCTGCTGATCGGCATCGTGAAGAAGAACGCGATCATGATGATCGATTTCGCCCTCGAGGCCGAGCGCGTCGAGGGCCTGCCCCCGGTCGAGGCGATCCGTCAGGCCTGCCTGCTGCGCTTCCGGCCGATCCTGATGACCACGATGGCCGCGATCCTCGGCGCGCTGCCGCTGATGCTGGGGTCGGGCGTCGGCTCGGAGCTGCGCCGCCCGCTCGGCTTCGCCATCGTCGGCGGCCTCGTCGTCAGCCAGGTGCTGACGCTGTTCACCACGCCGGTGATCTATCTCTATTTCGACCGGCTGGCCCTGCGCCTGCGCGGAGGCCGCGGGTCCGCCCCGCTCCAGCCGGCGACAGGAGGGGAGCCGGCGGAATGAACGTTTCCGCGCCCTTCATCCGCCGTCCCGTCGCCACGATCCTGCTGACGGCCGCCATCGCCTTGTCCGGCGCGCTGGCCTTCTTCCAGCTGCCGGTCGCGCCGGTGCCGCAGGTCCAGATTCCCTATATCACCGTCACCGCCGCTTTGCCCGGCGCCAGCCCCGAGACCGTCGCCAACAGCGTCGCCCAGCCGCTCGAGCGGCATCTCGGGCAAATCGCCGACGTGACCGAAATGACCTCCACGTCGAGCCTCGGCCAGACCCGGATCGTCATGCAATTCGGCCTGAGCCGCGACATCGACGGCGCCGCGCGCGACGTCCAGGCCGGCATCAACGCCGCCCGCGCCGACTTGCCGACCAGCCTGCGCTCCAACCCGACCTACCGCAAGGTCAACCCGTCCGACGCGCCGATCCTGATCCTGAGCCTGACCTCGAAAACGCTGACGCGCGGGCAGCTCTATGACGCCGCGAGCAATGTCCTGCAGCAACGCATTTCCCAGCTTCCGGGCGTCGGCCAGGTCATCATCGGAGGCTCCGCGCTGCCCGCCGTGAGGGTCGAGCTGAACCCGCAGGCGCTGTTCAAATATGGCATCGGCCTCGAAGACGTGCGCGCCGCGCTGGCTTCCGCGAACGCCAATGCGCCGAAGGGCGCGATCGAGCAGGACGAACGCCATTTCCAGATCTACACCAACGACCAGGCCTCCCACGCCGAGGATTATTTGCCGCTGGTGATCGCCTACCGCAACGGCGCGGCGGTGCGGCTGTCCGATGTCGCAACCGTGGTCGATTCGGTCGAGGACCTGCGCAACGCCGGCTTCGCCGACGGCGTGCCCTCGGTGCTGGCGATCCTGACCGCCGAACCGGGCGCCAACATCATCGAAACCGTCGATGCGGTGAAGGCGGAGCTGCCCTATCTGCAGGCTGCGCTGCAGGGCGACATCACCCTGCGGACGGTCATCGACCGCTCGACGACCATCCGCGCGTCGCTGCGCGACACCGAGATCACCTTGCTGATCGCCATCGCCCTGGTGACGCTGGTCGTCTTCCTGTTCCTCGGCAATGTGCGCGCGACGCTCGCGCCGAGCATCGCCGTGCTGGTGTCGATCGTCGGCACCTTCGGCGCGATGTATCTCCTCGGCTTCAGCCTCAACATCCTGTCGCTGATGTCCCTGACCATTGCGACGGGCTTCGTCGTCGACGACGCCATCGTCGTGGTCGAGAACATCGAGCGCCATATCGAAGCCGGCATGGATGCGGTCGAGGCGGCGATCCTCGGCGCCAGCGAGGTCGCCTTTACCGTCCTGTCGATCACCCTGTCGCTGATCGCGGTGTTCACGCCCATCCTGTTCATGGGCGGGATCGTCGGCCGGTTCTTCCGCGAATTCGCCGTGACGCTCTCGGTCGCCATCCTGATTTCGCTGGTCATCTCGTTGACCACGACGCCGATGCTCTGCGCCCTGTTCATGCGCCGCAGCCATGGCCCCAAGCGCCAGCATTTCCTCGAGGAGGCTTTCAGCCGGGTTCAGGCCGCCTATGGCCGCAGCCTGTCCTGGGCCCTGCGCCACTCGTTCGTCGTCATCCTGGCGCTGGCGGCGACCATCGGCCTGAATTTCTATCTCTACGCCCATGTCCCCAAGGGCCTGTTTCCGCAGCAGGACACCGGCCGCATGATGGGGACGCTGGAAGGCGACCAGAGCATTTCCTTCCAGAGCATCAAGGACAAGCTCGCGGAGATGATCGAGATCGTGAAGGCCGACCCCGCGGTGGAGACGGTGGTCGGTTTCACGGGCGCTGGCGCAGGCCCGGGCAGCGCCACCAATACGGCGCGGGTTTTCGCTGCGCTCAAGCCGATTTCGGAACGCAAGATCAGCATCGACGAGGTGATCGGGCGGCTGCGCGGAAAACTGGGCCACGTGCCGGGCGGTCGACTGTTCTTCCAGGCGTTCCAGGACGTCAATCCAGGCGGCCGCCAGTCCTCCTCGCAATATCAATATACGCTTTATGCCGAAAGCACGGCCGACCTTTACGAATGGGCGCAGAAACTGAGCGACGCGCTGGCAAAGCGCGGGCGGCTGAAGGACGTCACGTCCGACCAGAAGATCAGGTCGCTGGAATCCGATCTCGTCATCGACCGCGACGCCGCCTCCACCTACGGCCTGACCGCGGCGATGATCGACAACACGCTCTACGACGCCTTCGGCCAGCGCCAGGTCTCGACCATCTTCTCGGCCATCAACCAGTACCACGTCGTCATGGAGATCGACCCGCGCTACACCCAGCGCCCCTCCATGCTCGACGACATCTATATCTCGACCGCAGGCGGGGCGGCCAACGCCGTCGCCACGACCAGCCTGCCCGGCGGCGCCGTGACGACGCCCAAAACGGCGGCCGCGCCCGCGGAGCAGGCGGGCTCCGCCAGCCTCGATTCAGCCCGCAACGCGGCGATCAACGCTTTGGCCGCGTCGGGCAAAAGCTCCGCCTCGGCCGGAGCGGCGGTCAGCACCGCCAAGGAAACGATGATCCCGCTGTCCGCGATCAGCCATCACGAGCGCGGCAACGCCGCCCTCTCGATCAACCACGAGGGTCCCTTCGTCACCACGACGATTTCCTTCAACCTCGACCCGAAGGATTCGCTCAGCGACGGCATCGCCGAAATCCATGAGGCGGAGGCCGAGATCCGCATGCCGAGCAGCGTGCATGGCGCGCCGTCGGGTTCGGCGCTGCTGTTTGCCGGCTCGTTCTCGACAATGCCGCTGCTGTTCGCGGCGGCCATCCTGTCGATCTATATCGTGCTCGGGATTCTCTACGAGAGCACGATTCATCCGATCACCATCCTGTCGACCCTGCCGTCGGCCGGCGTCGGCGCCCTGCTCAGCCTGTGGCTGTTCGGCATCCAGTTCGACATCATCGCCGCGATCGGCGTGATCCTGCTGATCGGCCTGGTGAAGAAGAACGCGATCATGATGGTCGATTTCGCCATCACCGCAAAAAGGGACCACAACGCCAGTTCGCGCGACGCGATCTACGAGGCCTGCCTGCTGCGCCTGAGGCCGATCCTGATGACCAGTTGCGCCGCCTTGCTCGGCGCGCTGCCGCTGGCGGTCTCCTTCGGCGAGGGCGGCGAAATGCGGCGTCCGCTCGGCGTGTCGATCATCGGCGGCCTGATCGTGAGCCAGATCCTGACGCTCTATACGACGCCGGTGGTCTATCTCTATCTCGACCGTTTCAGCCTTTGGTTGAACGCCCGGCGCCAGGCCCTTTTCCATCGTCGAAGGAAAACAGGCGGGCAAGCCGTCCAGAACGGCTGACACCAGGTCTTGTCCGGGGAAAAAACATCCCTATCTCAATGTATTGACGCCAGGCAGCCGTCCCCGAAAAAGAAAAATCGCCTCTTTTGGCGCGGGGGTTGGGCTCTGGCCTTGATAGACACGCTCTATCTGTTCTTCGGAAAAATTGATTTGCGCAAGTCAGAACCCTGACGCACAAATTAGGCTTTACCTGCACGAACAAGATGCAGGATGCGGAGGAATAAGATGTCTGTGCACGTCGGATGGGACGAAAATCTCGCTCGCGCGTTGATCGATGAGAGATCGGGGCTCGAAGGCGCGATGCTGCCTATTCTGCACGCCTTGCAGGAAAAGTTCGGCTACGTGGATTTGCGCGCGGTGTCGATCGTCGCCAGTGCGCTGAATGTCTCGCGTTCCGAGGTTTTCGGCACGATCTCGTTCTACCATGATTTCAAGCGCCAGCCGCCGCTCGGCCGCACGATCAAGCTTTGCCGGGCGGAAGCCTGCCAGGCGCGGGGCGCCGAAGACCTCGCCGGCCACCTCGAGAAATCGTGCGGCGCAAAAATCGATGGCGGCTATCAAAACGGGGTCAGCGTCGAGACCGCTTATTGCCTCGGCAATTGCGCTCTCGGCCCGAACGCGCTGTTCGACGGCGAGATTCACGGCCGGCTCGACCCGCAGAGCCTCGAAGAGCTCTATGCCCGCGCCGCGCGCAAGGCGGGAGCCCGGCAATGAGCATCCGGGTCTATATTCCCCGCGACGCCGCCGCGCTGTCGGTCGGCGCCGAAGCCGTCGCGGAAGCCTTTGCGCGCGAAGCCGCCGCCCGCGGGCAAATCATCGAGATCGTCCGCAACGGCTCGCGCGGCATGTTCTGGCTGGAGCCGCTGGTCGAGGTCGAGACCGCGCAAGGGCGCGTCGCCTATGGCCCGGTCGCCGCGCGCGACGTCGCCTCGCTGCTGGAGTCCGGTGCGCTGCAGGGCGGCGACCATGTTCTGCGGCTCGGCCTGACCGACCAGCTTGACTGGATGAAGCGCCAGCAGCGTCTCACCTTCGCGCGCATCGGGATCACCGATCCGCTTTCGCTGGCCGATTATCGCGCCCATGGCGGCCTCGCGGGCCTTGAAAAGGCGCTGGCGATGGCGCCGGCCGAGGTCGTCGAACAGGTCCGGCTGTCCGGCCTGCGCGGGCGCGGCGGCGCTGGCTTCCCGGCCGGAATCAAGTGGAAGACCGTCCATGACGCGTCGGCCGACCGCAAATATGTGGTCTGCAACGCCGACGAGGGCGACAGCGGCACCTTCGCGGACCGCATGATTTTCGAAGGCGATCCCTTCATGCTCATCGAGGGCATGGCGATCGCGGCCTATGCCGTCGGCGCGACCAAGGGCTTCATCTATCTGCGCTCGGAATATCCGCACGCCGCCCAGGTGATGGACCGCGCGATCCGCCTCGCGGAAACGGCCGGCTGGATCGGGCCCGACGCCTTCGGGCCGGGCAAGCCGTTCGATCTCGAACTGCGCATCGGCGCCGGCGCCTATATCTGCGGCGAGGAGACCTCCCTGCTGGAGAGCCTCGAGGGCAAGCGCGGCCTCGTTCGCGCCAAGCCGCCGCTGCCGGCCTTGTCCGGCCTGTTCGGCAAGCCGACGCTGATCAACAACGTGCTGACGCTCGCCGCCGTCCCCTACATCCTCGCCGACGGCGCGAAAAGCTACGCCGATTTCGGCATGGGCCGCTCGCGCGGCACCCTGCCCGTCCAGCTCGGCGGCAATGTCTTGCGCGGCGGGTTGATTGAACTCGCGTTCGGCATTTCGCTGCGCGACATCATCGAAGGTTTTGGCGGCGGCACGGCGAGCGGGCGCCCGATCCGCGCGGTCCAGGTCGGCGGCCCGCTCGGCGCCTACCTCACCGAAAAGGAACTCGACCTGCCGATGGATTACGAGGCCCTGGCCGCCAATCGCGCCATGCTCGGCCACGGCGGCATCGTGGTGTTCGACGACACCGTGGACATGGCGAAGATGGCGCGGTTCGCCTTCCACTTCTGCGCCAAGGAAAGCTGCGGCAAGTGCACGCCCTGCCGCATCGGCGCCGTGCGCGGCGAGGAAACCGTCGAAAAGATCATCGCCGGCGTCAATGTCGAGGCCAATATCGCCATCGTGCGCGATCTCT
This sequence comes from uncultured Alphaproteobacteria bacterium, assembly GCA_963811975.1. Lineage (GTDB taxonomy): Bacteria > Pseudomonadota > Alphaproteobacteria > Rhizobiales > Beijerinckiaceae > Rhodoblastus. Next base: position 96,090 of record CAWETR010000013.1, on the reverse strand, counting down.
GCGACGTCATGACCGCCGGTTCGCTGTGCGCCCATGGCGGCCTCACCCCCATGCCCGTGCTATCCGCGATCGACCGCTTCCCGGAGGACTTCGTCCCCGCCGCGCGCCAGACCGCCGCCGAATAGGAGCGCCTTATGAGCCTCATTCAGGAAATCGACTTCGGCACCCCGATCCGGGTCGCCGAGAAAACCGTCACCCTCACCATCGACGGCGAGCAGGTCCGCGTTCCCGAGGGAACCTCGGTCATGGCCGCCGCCATGTCGCGCGGCGTGAAGGTTCCCAAACTCTGCGCCAGCGACAATCTGGAGGCGTTCGGCTCCTGCCGCCTCTGCCTGGTCGAGATCGAAGGCCGGCGCGGCACGCCCGCCTCCTGCACCACGCCCGCCGAAGAAGGCATGGTCGTGCGCACCCAGAGCGAGCGCCTCGCCAAGCTGCGGCGCGGCGTGATGGAGCTCTATATCTCCGATCATCCGCTCGACTGCCTGACCTGCTCGGCCAACGGCAATTGCGAATTGCAGGACGCCGCCGGCGAAGTGGGCCTGCGCGAGGTGCGCTACGGCTACCAGGGCGAAAACCATCTCGACGACGCCAAGGACGAGTCCAATCCCTATTTCTCCTATGACCCGTCGAAATGCATCGTCTGCAGCCGCTGCGTGCGCGCCTGCGAGGAAGTGCAAGGCACCTTTGCGCTGACCATCGAGGGCCGCGGCTTCGACTTGCGCGTAAAGCCCGGGCCGACCAACTTCCTCGAGTCGGAATGCGTCTCCTGCGGCGCCTGCGTGCAGGCCTGCCCGACCGCGACCCTGATCGAGAAGAGCGTGATCGAACGCGGCCAGCCGGAACATTCGCTGGTCACGACCTGCGCCTATTGCGGCGTCGGCTGCTCGTTCAAGGCGGAAATGCGCGGCGAAGAATTGATCCGCATGGTTCCCTACAAGGCCGGCCAGGCCAACGAGGGCCATTCCTGCGTCAAGGGCCGTTTCGCTTATGGCTATGCGACCCACAAGGACCGCATGCTGAAGCCGATGATCCGCGCCAGGATCACGGATGCGTGGCGCGAAGTCAGCTGGGACGAGGCGATCGCCTATGCCGCTTCGGAACTGAAGCGCGTCCAGGCCAAGCACGGCCGCGAGTCCATCGGCGCCATCAGCTCCTCGCGTTGCACCAACGAGGAAGTCTATGTCGTGCAGAGATTGGTGCGCGCCGCCTTCCGCAACAACAACATCGACACCTGCGCCCGCGTCTGCCATTCGCCGACGGGCTACGGCCTGTCCGCCACGCTCGGCACCTCCGCCGGCACGCAGGATTTCAAGTCGATCGACGCCACCGACGTCATCCTGATCATCGGCTGCAACCCGACCGACGGCCACCCGGTCGTCGCCTCGCGGATGAAGAAAAGGCTGCGCGCCGGCGCCAGGCTGATCGTCGCCGATCCGCGCGCCATCGACATGGTGCGCTCGACTCACATCAAGGCCGACTATCATCTGCAATTGCGGCCCGGAACCAATGTGGCGCTGGTCAATTCGCTGGCCCATGTCGTCGTCACCGAAGGGCTGGTGAACGAAGCCTATGTGCGCGAACGCTGCGATGTCGCGGCATTCGAATCGTGGGCGCGGTTCATCGCGCTGGAGCAGAATTCGCCGGAACAGATGGAGCATTATACCGGCGTGCCGGCGGCGGACGTGCGCGCGGCGGCGCGGCTCTACGCCAGCGTCAAGAACGCGGCGATCTTCTATGGGCTCGGCGTGACCGAGCACAGCCAGGGCTCGACCACGGTGATGGCGCTGGCCAATCTCGCCATGGCGACCGGCAATATCGGCCATGACGGCGCCGGCGTGAACCCGCTGCGCGGCCAGAACAACGTGCAGGGCTCCTGCGACATGGGGAGCTTCCCGCACGAGTTCACCGGCTACCGCCACGTGTCGACCGACAAGGTGCGCGAGAGCTTCGAGCAACGCTGGGGCGTGCCGCTCGACGACGAGCCGGGCCTGCGCATTCCCAACATGTTCGACGAGGCGCTTTCCGGCTCGTTCAAGGGCCTGCTCGTGCATGGCGAGGACATCGCCCAGTCGGACCCCAACACCCATCACGTTTCCGCCGCGTTGCGGGCGATGGAATGCGTCATCGTGCAGGACCTGTTCCTCAACGAGACCGCCAAATTCGCCCATATTTTCTTCCCCGGCGCGTCCTTCCTCGAAAAGGACGGCACCTTCACCAATGCGGAGCGGCGCATCAACCGCGTCCGCAAGGTGATGTCGCCGCTCTGCGGCAAGGACGAATGGCAGGTCATCTGCGAGCTGTCCAAGGCGCTCGGCTATGAGATGTCCTACAGCCATCCCTCCGAGATCATGGACGAGATCGCGGCCATGACGCCGACCTTCGCCGGCGTCAGCTACGCGAAGCTCGACGAATTGGGCTCGGTGCAATGGCCGTGCAACGAGGCGGCGCCCGAAGGCACGCCGCTGATGCATGTCACGCGCTTCGTCAATGGCGCCGGCAAGTTCATGCTGACCGAATATGTGCCGACGTCCGAGCGCAGCGGGCCGCGTTTCCCGCTGATCCTGACCACCGGCCGCATCCTGTCGCAATATAACGTCGGCGCGCAGACCCGGCGCACCGCCAATTCGAGCTGGCATCTCGAGGACGTGCTGGAAATTCACCCCTTCGACGCCGAACAGCGCGGCATCGTCGACGGCGACCTGGTGGTCGTCGTCAGCCGCGCCGGCGATACGGCGTTGCGGGCGAAAATCTCGGAGCGCATGCAGCCGGGCGTGGTCTACACCACGTTCCATTATCCCGACTCCGGGGCCAATGTCGTGACCACCGACAATTCCGACTGGGCGACCAATTGCCCGGAATACAAGGTCACGGCCGTCGAAGTGCGGCGCTCCAACGCGCTCTCCTCCTGGCAGGAGCGCAATGCGGAGGAGGACGTGACCATGCGGAAGGTGTTGGAGGCGACGCCGGATGCCGCTGAATGAGGGTCCGCCCGCCTCGCGCCTGACGCAGGCGCTTCGCCTCGACAGCGCGAGCGGGCGCGCGATTTCGTCCCAACGCGCCATCGCCACGGAAATCCCGGTGAGCTTCGTCTATGGCGACGCGCCCTATGCCGTGATGATGGCGAGCCCCGGCGATCTGGAAGACTTCGCCTACGGCTTCAGCCTGACCGAAGGGCTCGTGCGCTCGGCGGATGAAATCCGCTCGGTGAAGACGGCGCCGCAGGCCAAGGGCCTCTCCGTCGAGATCGAACTCGCGCCGGGGCGTTTCCGCGAACATCTGGCGCGGCGGCGCTCGATGACCGGCCGCACCTCGTGCGGCCTGTGCGGCGTGGAGACGGTCGAGCAATTGCCGCAGGCTCAAAAGCTCGCGCCCGCGCCGCCCGTCCCGGCGCGCGCGATTTTCTCCGCTCTGGCCAATCTCGACCGCAACCAGACGCTCAATTCGCTGACCCACGCCGTCCACGCCGCCGCCTTCTGCTCGCGCGACGGCGCCATTCGGGCCGTGCGCGAGGACGTCGGACGCCACAACGCGCTCGACAAGCTGATCGGCGCCCTGCTGCGCGACGGCGTTTCGCCGCGCGAGGGATTCATTCTGGTCACCAGCCGCGCCTCGTTCGAAATGGTCGAAAAAGCCGCGATCTTCGGCGCTGACCACGCTGGTCGCCATCTCGGCGCCGACCTCGCTGGCGATCGAACGGGCGGAAGCTTTGGGGCTGACGCTTGCGGCGATCGCGCGGCCCGACAGCATGATGATTTTTTCTGGCGCGCTCGACTCCCGGGACGGCGTCGAACCGGAGGCCGCAGCGTCATGATTCAGGACAGCCATCTGATCGACCACCAGGACAACGGGGCCAAGCTGATCCGCATGGCCCAGGAGATCGCAGACTATTTTCACGCCTATCCTCCCGAGACGGCGTCGGAATCGATCGCGAAGCACATCAACCATTTCTGGACGCCGAAAATGCGCGAAGACTTCCTCGCCGCGGCCAACGAGCCGGGACGAGTCCTGACCCCGCTGCTGCAAGCCGCGAGAGACGGAATCAAAAGAAAGAAGATGAAGTAAAAAGAAACTCTAAAACAAATATCTGGGAGGATATTATGACAACTGCACTGAAGCTCGATGCGCCATCGGCGCCGAGCTGGCTCGATCGCGACGCCACCATCGCCAAGCCCGGATTCAACCGATGGCTGGTCCCGCCGGCGGCTCTTGCGATCCATCTCTGCATCGGCATGGCCTATGGCTTCTCGGTGTTCTGGCTGCCCCTGAGCCAGGCCATCGGCATCGGCAAAGCCGTCGCCTGCCCCGCCGATTCCGGCCTGATGACGGCGCTGTTCACCACGACCTGCGACTGGAAGGTGGCCGATCTCGGCTGGATGTTCACTCTGTTCTTCGTTCTGCTCGGCTCCTCGGCAGCGATCTGGGGCGGCTGGCTGGAGCGCGCGGGCCCGCGCAAGGCGGGCGTTGTGGCGGCCCTGTGCTGGGCCGGCGGCCTGTTCATCGGCGCGCTCGGCGTCTATCTGCACCAGCTCTGGCTGCTCTGGCTCGGCCCGGGCATCATCGGCGGCGTCGGCCTCGGCCTTGGCTATATCTCGCCGGTCTCGACGCTGATCAAATGGTTCCCCGACCGCCGCGGCATGGCGACCGGCATGGCCATCATGGGCTTCGGCGGCGGCGCGATGATCGGCTCGCCGCTCGCGGCCATGCTGATGAACCATTTCAAGACGCCGGATTCGGTCGGCGTCTGGCAGACCTTCGTCGTGCTCGGCTGCGGCTATTTCGTCTACATGATGGCCGGCGCCTTCGGCTATCGCGTGCCGCCGCACGGCTGGCGTCCCGAGGGCTGGACCCCGCCGACGACCGCCAAGAAAATGGTCCTGCACGGCAACGTCCATCTCGACGACGCGCTGAAGACCCCGCAATTCTGGCTGATCTGGGCCGTCTCTGACGCTCAACGTCTCGGCGGGCATCGGCGTGATCGGCATGGCCTCGCCGATGTTGCAGGAGATTTTCGGCGGCTCGCTGATCGGCAAGCCGGAACTGGGCTTCGCCGCGCTCGACGCCAGCCAGAAATCGGCCATCGCCGTGATCGCGGCGGGCTTCGCCGGCCTGCTGTCGCTGTTCAACATCGCGGGGCGCATCGTCTGGGCCTCGATGTCCGACCATCTCGGACGCAAGGCGACCTATTTCGTCTTCTTCGCGCTTGGCATCGCGCTTTACGCCAGCACGCCGGCCCTCGCCCACGCGGGCAACAAGGCCTTGTTCGTCCTGGCCTTCGGCGTGATCCTGTCGATGTATGGCGGCGGCTTCGCCACCGTGCCCGCCTATCTCGCGGATATTTTCGGCACGCAATATGTCGGCGCGATCCACGGCCGGCTGCTGACCGCCTGGTCCACGGCGGGCATCGTCGGCCCGGTCGTGGTGAATTACATCCGCGAATTCAACAAGGCGGCGGGCGTGCCGGCCGACCGCCTCTATGACGTGACCATGTATGTGCTGGCGGGTTTTCTTGTGCTGGGCCTGATCTGCAACGCGCTGGTGCGTCCGGTCGATCCGAAATGGCTGATCCCCGAAAAGGAGGCGCAGCAGTTCGAAACCGCGCACGCCATCCCGTCCGGGCCGATCGGCGCCTATGGCATCGGCGGCGGCCCGTTCGACTGGAAAACCATACTGGCCTGGCTCGCCGTGGGAATTCCGCTGGCCTGGGGCGTGCAGCAGACCTTCGCCAAGGCGATGATCATCTTCCACTGAAAACAGCCGGCCCGGACACAGCGGTTTCCGGGCCGCCTCATTTGCCGCAGTTTAGAAATCATCTAACAAAGGCCAAATTGCTTCCGTAGTTTCCGGACCCGGTGTTTAATGTCGAGGTCAAAGTCAGCGACGGGCGAGAGATGATCCTCTGTTCCTGCAATCAAATCACGGACCGGGACGTGCGGGCGAGCGTCAAGCCCTGCGGGGCCTCGGCCGACCGCGCCCGCGACGTGTTTCGCGCCAAGCGCTGCCTGCCCAAATGCGGCCGCTGCGTGAAAAACATCCAGTCCCTTTGCGATCGCGAAGCCAACGCCAAGGTCGAGGGACGTTGCGAACACCGCCGCTCCAATCGCTCGCCATCGCGGCGGAATGATCTGCCATTTTCTGCGCCAGCGGCTTTAACGAAAAGTGGCTTTTTTGGGCGCTGCGCCGCCAGCGCTTTGCTCTATAATGAGTTCAGGAATTTTCCGGACGCCGAAAGGAAGCCACAATGCGCGGCGACGACAGAGTTATCGAATATCTCAACAAAGCTTTGCGCAGCGAACTGACGGCCATCAACCAATATTGGCTCCATTACCGCATCCTCGATAATTGGGGCTACAAGGACATGGCCAAGAAGTGGCGCGTCGAGTCCATCGAGGAAATGGAGCACGCCGACAAGATCACGGCGCGTATTCTTTTCCTCGAAGGCTTTCCCAACATGCAGGAGCTGAATGGTCTCACCATCGGCGAAAACGTCACGGAAATCATCCAGCTCGACCTGGCGTCGGAGATGTCGGCGCGCGCGCTCTATCTCGAAGCGGCGGCCTATTGCCTCTCGGTCAATGACCGCGTGACGCAGAATGTGTTCGAAGGCCTCGCCCATGACGAGGAAGAGCATATCGACTTTCTCGAAACCCAGCTTGAGCTGATCAAGCAACTTGGCGTGCAGCTCTACGCGCAAAAACACATCGGCGACATGTCGTCGTCGTCCTGACGAGGGGGCGGATTCAATCCGCCCTTTCGGCCTTCAGGTCGAAATCCACGCCGACATCGAGGGCGACCCAATCGCCGGTCGCCCAATCGCCCTGCCCCACCCCGAAGACATCGCGCTTGAGATCGACATGGCCTCTGGCGTGCGCCTTGCGCCCGTCGATGTCGAGCGTGAAGGGCAGATGGATTTCCTTCGTCACCCCACGCAAGGTCAGGTCGCCCAGGGCGTCATAGCCGTTCGCCGCGCGCGTCACCTTGCGCGACACGAACCGCGCCTGCGGAAAGCCGGCCACATCGAACCATTCCTTCGCCGGCATCGCCGCGTCGCGCTGCCTGTCGCCGGTCGCGGCGCTGGCGACATCGACCGTCACCACGATTTTGGCGTCGTCGAGCCGGTCGGGATCGAGTGAGACCTGAGCGTCGAACCGTCCGAATTTTCCCGAAAATTTCTCACCGGTTTGCACGCCCGTGAAGGTCAGGGCGCTTTCGCCGGGCAGCACTTTCCAGTCGGCCGCGCGGGCGACCGGGGCCGCCAGTACGAGCGCGGCGAAGCACGTCGCAAATTTCATCGGGCCTTCTCCTTCGCGCCGCGCAGCGACATCCGCGACAGCGGAACATCGCCCTTGAGCGCGTGGCGCAAAGCCGCGCCGATATGGGCGGCCAGCACCGCGATCAGCGCGTAGGCGCCGTAATCATGCACAGCCGTCAGCGCGTGGGCCACCGGCGCCTTGTCCGGCAATTCGGCCAGGAACGGGAGATGCGGCCAGTAAACCAGTCCGAACAGCACGGTCGGAATGTTCAGCGGCGAAGCCGACACCACCGCCCAGCCGCTCAGCGGCAGCCCCAGCAGGAAGACATAGAGCAGGCCATGGCCGGCGTGGGCGGCCTTCTGTTCCCAGGCCGGCATGGCGTCGGGCAGCGGCGGCGCGCGATGCGCCAGCCGCCACGCCAGCCGCGCGACCGCCAGCAGCAGGAGCACGACGCCGATGGATTTGTGCAGCTGAAACAGCTGGAACACGCGGATCTTGGGCAGATCCGCGTGTTTCATCGCCAAGCCTATTCCGATCAGAACAAAGACCCCCAACGCCATCGCCCAATGCAGGACGACAGTGACCGAGTCATAGCGATCGGACCGCTTGAGCATTTTTCACCTTTCCGGTGTTCGCGAAACTCGCGAACACCGAACCCGTCGCATCGGCTCGGCGTCGCGTTCGCTCCTGGCGGCTCTCTCGCCGAGAGCCGCTGTCACTGCTGCAACTCGAAGGCGGCGTGGATGGTCAGATGGACCTCGTCGCCGATCATCGGCGCATATTTGGTGACGCCGAAATCGGTGCGCTTGATCGTCCCCTGGCCGTCGAAACCGACGGTATAGGCCTTGTCGATCGGGTTCACGCCCGCGCCGACGAAATGCGCCTTGAGCGTCACCGGCTTGGTCACGCCATGCAGGGTCAGGTCGCCGGCGATGGTCGCCTCGTTGGCGCCGGTCGGCGTCACCTTGGTCGAGACGAAGGTCGCCTTGGGGAACTGGGCGGCGTCGAGCCATTCCGCGCCCTTCAGCTCGTCGGTCAGCTTCTGCACCGGCGTCAGGACGCTGGCCGCATCGACCGAAACCTCGAGCTTGGACTCGCCCGGCTTCGCCGGATCGAGCTTGAGCGAACCGGAGGCGCCGGTCAGGATCCCGGAGAAATTGGACAGGCCGAAATGCGAAACCGCGAACAGCACCTGGCTATGATAGGGCTCGACCTTATAGACGCCCGCCTTGACGTCCTTGCCTTCCTTGACATTGGCCTGGGCGAGAACGGCGGAGCCGGCCCCGGCGAGCAAAAGCGCGCCAAGGGCGCCGGCGGTGAAGTAACGGTTCATGCGAATTTTCCTTCTCTAAGGACAAGCGAATTCGGGTATCGGGGGAAGCCCGCCCGACCTGACGCCAAAGTGCCGCCCGATTGTCTCCCCGTCTAGCCGTTGGTTTATGATATAATCCATCTGATTTCCTGATAGGATAAATCATGCATGATCGGCTTTCGCTCGACCAGATTCGCACCTTCATCGCCGCCGCGGAGGAAGGAAGTTTCTCCGCCGCCGCCCGCAAGCTCGGCCGCGCGCAATCAGCGGTGAGCGATCTCATCCGCCGGCTGGAGGAGCAGCTCGGCCTTGTCCTGTTCGACCGCTCCAGCCGCTCGCCGACCCTCACCCCTGCCGGAGAGCTGCTCCTGAAAGACGCGCGCGCCATCGGCGGCGCCGTCGACTTCCTGAACTTCCGCGCCAAAGGCCTGTCGCAGGGGCTGGAGCCGGAGCTTTGCGCGGTCATCGACGTCTATTTCCCCTTTCAGGCGATTACCGAGGCGGCGCGGCATTTTCGTGAGCAATTTCCCGCCACCCCGCTGCGGCTTTATGTCGAGGTTCTTGGCGGCGCCACCGAGCCGGTGCTGGACGGACGCGCCAGCCTCGCGGTCGTCGGCGGCCCCGCGCCGCTGCCCGAGGGCCTGAGCAGCAAATCGCTCAATGGCGTCGCCATCGTCATGGTCGCCGCTCCCGACCACCCGCTCGCCAGCATCGAGGGCGTCATTCCGCAAGGCGAGCTGGCCAAGCATGTGCAGCTGGTGCTGACCGAGCGCTCCACCCGCTCCGCCCGTCAGGAATATGGCGTGATGTCGCCGACGACCTGGCGGCTCGCCGACCTCTACGCCAAGCATTCCTTCCTGCTCTCCGGCCTCGGCTGGGGCTCGATGCCGCTGCACGCCGTGGAGCGCGACCTCGCCGAGGGGCGGCTGACGCGTCTGCTGACGCCGGAAAGTCCCGCCGCCGGGCAGATCGTGCCGATGTCGGCGGTCTATCGCACTACCGCGCCGCCGGGACCGGCTGGACGCTGGCTGATCGAACGGCTGAAAGGCTGTCCGTCCGGCTGAACGTCCGACGCAGTTTTGAATGATTCTAAGAAGAGCCGTTTCATTTGCATCGGAATGGCGGCGCGGCGAGAAAGGATCGGAAAGCCCGATCAACACGCACGCCGGACCTCCCGATGTTCAAGCCCAGATTTCGAGCCCGTACCCTGCTTTTGTCCGCCGCCGTGAGCGCGCTCGCGGGCGCGGCGAGCGCGCAGGAGGCGCCGTCGCCCTCGGGCCGCTATTACGAGCTCGAGACCAAATATCTGTTCGGCTTCACCGACGGCACGGACATCGGCGGCGAGGGAGAGAAGGAATTCGAGGCGGAAACCACCGCCGGGCTCCAGATGCATGGCGGCCGATACAGCGCCATCGAGCAGGAATTCGAATTCGAGAACGTGCCGTCGCAATATTGGGGCTATGAATTCAGCGCCCATTTCCTGTCCCAGCACATCGACGACGTTCAGGGGCTGAGCAATCTCAACCAGACGAACTTCAGCGGCCTGTCCTGGCAGCCGAAATGGCTGATTATCGGACGCGGTCCCGGCAGCCCGATCGGCCTGTCGCTCTCGGTGCAGCCCGAGTGGGGCCGCATCGACGGAACCAGCGGCGTCAATTCCACCAGTTTCAGCATGGAGACGCGCCTCGCCGCCGACACCGAGGTAATCGCCAACATGCTCTATGCGGCGGTGAACCTGATCTATGCGCCCGAGGTCGACCGCGCGCCGGGTGATCCGGGCTGGAGCCGTTCCTCGGGCTACGGCGCCACCGCCGCCATGGCCTATCGCCTCACGCCGAAGGTGACGATGGGCGGTGAAGCGGAATATTACCGCGCCTATGGCGGGTTCGGCTTCAATTCGCTCGACGGATCGGCGTTTTACGTCGGCCCGACCCTGCATGTTCAGTTCAATCCCAAGATCTACCTTGCTGCCGCCTGGTCCATTCAGGCCACGGGACATGCCGAGAATGAGCCGGGCAATCTCGACCTGACAGATTTCCCGCGCCAGCGCGCTAATCTGAAGCTCGGTTTCGAATTCTGATCGCGAACCTTCCTTTTTCTGGGAGAACAACATGAAAACCGCCCGAATTTCCGCAATTCTTGCTCTGGCTTCGTTGTTCGCAACGCCGGCCCTGGCACAGCAGACGACGGTCCACATCACCATCAAGGACCATAAATTCTCGCCCTCCGATCCGCACGCGCCGGCCAACCAGCCCTTCGCCATCGTCGTGAAAAATCTCGATTCCACGGCCTCGGAATTCGAGAGCAAGACGCTGCGCGTCGAAAAGGTGGTGGCGCCGGGCGGAGAAATCACCATGCAGATCCGGCCGCTCAATCCAGGCCGCTATCATTTCTTCGACGATTTCCATCAGGACACGACCGACGGCGATCTGATCGTCGAATAAGGATTTTGCCATGCTCGGCGCGCTGATCATCGTCTTTCGGGAAGTCATCGAGGCCGGACTGATCGTCGGCATCGTGCTCGCGGTCACGCAGGGCGTGCCCGGACGAGGCGTCTATGTCGGCGGAGGGCTCGCCGCCGGCCTGCTCGGCGCGGCGCTGGTCGCGGCCTTCGCCGGCGCGCTCGCCGACGCCTTCTCCGGCGTGGGCCAGGAAGTGTTCAACGCCAGCGTGCTGGCGCTGGCGGTGGCGATGCTCGCCTGGCACAACATCTGGATGGCGAGCCACGGCCGCGAAATGGCCGCCAACCTGCGTAACGTGGGACAGGCCGTCGCGGAGGGCTCCAAGTCCATGACCGCGCTGGCCGTCGTCGTCGCGGTCGCGGTTCTGCGCGAAGGCTCCGAGGTCGTGCTTTTTCTCTACGGCATCGCGGCTTCGGGCTCGGCCGGGTTCAAGGATCTTCTGATCGGCGGCGTGTTCGGCCTCGCGCTCGGCTGCGCGCTTTCCCTGCTGATGTTCTACGGCCTCGTCGCCATTCCCGCGCGCCATCTCTTTGCGGTCACGACGACGCTGATCACCTTTCTCGCCGCCGGCATGGCGGCGCAATGCATGGTGTTCCTCCAGCAGGCGGGCCTTGTCACCGCCCTGTCCGGCACGCTCTGGGACACCTCCGCCATCCTGCCCGACGATTCGATCCCGGGCCGCGTCGCCCATGTGCTGTTCGGTTATGTGGATCAGCCGTCCGGCGCCCAGGCGCTGGTTTATTTCCTCGCGCTTGCGGCCATCTTCGTCGCCACCCGGATGGCGGCGCCCGTGCGCAAGCCTTCGGTCGCCTGAGGCTTCAGGCTAAGGCCGGATTTGACACGGGTCATGGCGCCGGCGGAGCGGTGTTCCTATGTTAGGGCGCTGGAGGAAAATCCGGGTCCCGCCCGGCGGCAGGCCGGTCGCGGGTTCCAAGGCCCGCTCCAACCGTCGTGCGCCGCTTGCAGAGCGGCGTCTCACCCCGAAAATCGGGAGTTGAATCGTGAGCAAGATCGCCCTTCCCCATGACGCATTTGTCTTTGTCGGCGACGGCCGCAAGGCGCTGTTCCTGCGCAACGAGGGAGATGAAAAATACGCCAATCTGGTCACCGAACGTGTGCTCAACGGCGAGGCTAATCCGCCCAGCCGCGAGCAGGGCTCCGACAAGCCGGGACGCGCCTTCATGGGCGCGAGCTCGAACGCCCGCAGCGCCGTCGAGCCGACCGACTGGCATGATATCGAAGAGCATCGTTTCGCCGAGCGCGCCGCCGAGGCGCTGGAGAAAATCGTGCGCGAACGCAGCGCCCCCGCTTTGATCATCGCCGCGCCGGCCCGGACCCTCGCCGACCTGCGGCGCTGCCTGCACAACGACGTCAAGGCCAAATTGATCGCCGAGATCGACAAGGATTTCACCAAAATCCCGGTTTGGGAGATCGAAAAACACATCGTCGGCTGAATTGCGCGCGTCGCCCCTCGCGGGCGGCGCGGTCGCTTGCAAAGAGATGGATGCTCCGCTCAGTTCTGGCGAGCGTTCGGCCGCGCAGTCGTCTGGATCTTCCGATCGTCGAGACCCGGCCCCATGCGGCCGCCGGATTGCGGATCGCCTGGCGATCCGATCAGGCCCGAATAAAGGCTTGGCGCGCCGTCATCGTAAAGAACGGCGCGTAGAATTTTCCGCAACATGCCCATGAATTCCTCCCCAGGTTTCAACGACTTTTTGCCACAATAAAGTTGAAACCAAGAACATTGCGGGATCGTTACCGCCCCGGCCCGCGCTGAGCGATCAAATTCCCGCGATCCGATCGGACCGAACGCCGCAGCGGTCTGGAACGCCGGGCGGGCTCGCGCGTTGCCGGAGCAGGAGAGTGACGATGATCGACGCCCTGCAAGGCAAGACCTGCACGCCCTGCCGCGGCGGCGTGGAGCCGCTGACGCGCCGGGACGCCGAACGATTGCGGGAGCAGACGCCCGACTGGCGCCTGGACAGCGAGGCCCGCCGGATCGAACGGCCCTTCCGTTTCGCCGATTTCCGCGCGGCGCTGTCCTTCGTGGACGCCGTCGGCGCGCTCGCCGAGGCCGAAGGCCACCATCCCGACATCCATTTCGGCTGGGGCTACGCGACGATTTTCCTGCAGACCAAGAAGATCAAGGGATTGCACGAGAACGACTTCATCATGGCCGCGAAAATCGACCGCCTTTTCGTCGGAAGCGCCGGTGCCTGATCGTCGCCCGCGACGCCGCGCCAAAACACAAAAAGCCGCGTCGGCAAGGACGCGGCTTTTTGCGTAAAAAGGTAAGATGGTTAATGGTCGGAGTGGCGGGATTCGAACCCACGACCCCTAGTCCCCCAGACTAGTGCGCTAACCGGACTGCGCTACACTCCGACTGCCCGCCTTATAGAGAAGGCTTTAGGGGCTGGCAACGGCGCGGCGAAAAAAACCGTCGCAAAGCCGGGTCAGCGGCGCCGGGCCTCGTCGAGGATGCGTCCGCCCTCCGCCAGTTCGGCCAGGATGGCTTCCATGCGGTGGCGATCCTGGGCGGACAGCCGGGTGGCGCCCCGCCTGACGCGCCGCTTTCGGCCTGGTCCTCGCCTGCGAACGGTTCCGGGGCGGCGGCGGAGGCGAAATTCGCGTCGAGGTCCGCCAGCGCCGATTCGCCGCCCGCCGGCGCCCGCTCCGCATCTTCGGCGCGCGGCGGCGGCAAGGCGCGGCCATTGGCGCGCGAAGCCGCGATCAGGGCCCGGGCGCCCTGCTCCTTCAGGATGCGCTGCACCCCGCGAATCGTATAGCCCTCGCTGTAAAGCAGGACGCGAATCGCGGCGACGAGCTGGACGTCCTCGGGGCGGTAATAGCGCCGTCCGCCGGCCCGCTTCACCGGGCGGATCTGGCTGAACTTCGTCTCCCAGAACCTCAGGACGTGCTGGGGCAGATCGAGCGCTTCCGCGACTTCACCGATGGTGCGAAAAGCGTCCTGCGTCTTGTCCATCGAGCGCTCCGGCGGGATTGTCCGTCGCGGCGGCGAACCACGCGGCGGCGCGACGGAGATTTTCGGGCAAACGGCGAACTTGTCCAGAAAAATGATGACGCCCTGGCGTTAAACCGGGCGCGTCAATCGCCGTTGATGCGCTCGCGCATGATGTGCGAGGCCTTGAAGATCAGGACCTTGCGCGGGGTAATCGTCGCCTCGACGCCCGTCTTGGGGTTGCGGCCGATGCGCTCGCGCTTGGAGCGCTGCAGGAAGGTGCCGAAACTCGAAAGCTTTACATTTTCGCCGCGCAGGATGGCGTCGCTGATCTCGTCGATCACCATTTCCACCAGTTGCGCCGATTCCAGCCGGGACAGGCCGATGCGCCGGAACAGGGCCTCGGCGAGGTCGGACCGGGTCAAAGTGCGCCGGCGCGGGTCTTCGCCGCCCTTTTCGGGCGCAATCACGGTCTCAGTCCTTTTCGATGTCAAAGCCTCTGTCGTCATGGAGCCGCCCCTCGATAGGATCGCTTTTGTTGATTTGCGGCCGCCTGACCGGCACCGCGCTCCCTGACGGATTTATACCCAATAAATCAAGGATTTCGAGCCAAAACACCGCGCTTGCGGATGATACGGAGGATGCGAGCAGGAAATTCCTCCGCCCGCGCTCACCAGCGGATCAGCGCCGCGCCCCAGGCGAATCCGCCGCCGATCGCCTCGATCATCACGAGATCGCCCGGCTTGATGCGCCCGTCCTCGCAGGCGACCGCGAGCGCCAGCGGAATCGAGGCGGCCGAGGTGTTGCCGTGCCATTGCACGGTCTTGACGACCTTGTGCGGAGCAATGTGCAGTTTCTGCGCCGAGGCGTCGATGATGCGCTGGTTGGCCTGGTGCGGCACGAACCAGTCGAGGTCGTCCGCCGTCAGCCCGGTCGCGGCGAAGGCGTCGGTCATCACGTCGGTCACGTGGCCCACCGCGAAACGGAAGACTTCCTTGCCTTCCATGCGCAGAAAGCCGGCGGTCCCGGTGGTCGAGGGGCCGCCGTCGACATACAGCTTGGCGCGGTGGCGGCCGTCGGAGCGCAGATGGCTGGTCAGGACGCCGCGATCGGAACTGGCGCCTTCGCCTCTCCTGCGCCTCGAGCACCATCGCGCCCGCGCCGTCGCCGAACAGCACGCAGGTGGTGCGGTCGTTCCAGTCCATGATCCGGGAAAAGGTTTCGGCCCCGATCACCAGCGCGCGCTTGTGCGAGCCCGACGTCAGGAACTTGTCGGCGGTCGCCACGGCGAAGACGAAGCCGGCGCAGACCGCCTGCAGGTCGAAGGCCACGCCGCCGGTGATGCCCAGTTCCGCCTGGATCATGGTGGCGACCGAGGGGAAGGTGTAGTCGGGCGTCGAGGTGGCGCAGATGATGAGGTCGATGTCCTCGGGCGCGCAATCCGCCTTGGCGAGCGCCGCGCGCGCGGCCGCCGCGCCGAGCGTCGAGGTGGTCTCCCCCTCGCCGGCGATATAGCGCTGGGTGATGCCGGTGCGCTGGACGATCCATTCGTCGGAGGTCTCGACCTCCTTTTCCAGCTCGCGATTGGTGACGCAGCGGCGCGGCAAGGCCGAGCCGACGCCTTTCACCACCGAACGCAGGCGCTTGTGTTCATGCGTCGTCACTTATCGCGTCCCTTGGCGTTTTTCATTGTGTTTATCATGCCGTATCGGGCTTCGCGGCTTCGGCGGGCTTGTCGTCCAGAATGATCGGCGGGGCGCCTTCGAGCGCGGCGGCGTGCTCGTTGGCGAGGACCATCATGTCGCGAATCTTGTCGAGCAGGCCGTGGCGGACCATGTTGCGGCCGAGTTCGATGGCGCCCGAAAAGCCGTCGGCGTCGAGGCCGCCATGCCCCTTGATGACCACGCCGTCGAGGCCGAGGAACACCGCGCCGGTGGTCTCGCGCGGCGACAGCCGGGCCTTGAGGTCCTCGAAGGCCTCGCGCGCCAGAAACGCCCCGAGCTTGGTCATCCAGCTGCGCGTCAGCGACTGCTTGAGATAGGAGCGGATCTGCTTGACCGTGCCTTCCGCCGTCTTGAGCGCGATATTGCCCGAAAACCCCTCGGTCACGACCACATCCACCGCGCCGCGGCCGATATCGTCGCCCTCGACGAAGCCGCGATAGTCGAGCAGCGGCGAATCGATGCCCTGCAGCAGGCGCGACGCCGCCTTGACCTCCTCGATGCCCTTGACCTCCTCGACGCCGACATTGAGCAGGCCGACGGTCGGCCGCTCCAGCGTCGAACAGGCTGCGCGCCATGGCCGCGCCCATGATGGCGAGGTCGACATAATGCTGGGCGTCCGCGCCGATGGTCGCGCCGACGTCGAGCACGATGGAGCGCCCGCGCAGGGTCGGCCACAGCGCCGCGAGCGCCGGACGGTCGATCTGCGCCATGGTGCGCAGGCAGATTTTCGACATGGCCATGAGGGCGCCGGTATTGCCGGACGAGACCGCGCAATCGGCCTCGCCGTTGCGAACCGCCTCGATCGCCTTCCACATCGACGAATTGCGCCGGCCCGCGCGCAGCGCCTGGCTCGGCTTGTCGGCCATGCCGACGGCGACGCTGGTGTGGCGCACCTGGGTCAACGCCGCCAGCCGGGGCTGGGCCTTGAGCAAGGGCGCGATCTTCTCCTGGTCGCCGAACATCAGGAATTCGACGTCGGGAAAGCGTTCCACGAACAATGCCGCGCCCGGAACGACGACCGAAGGGCCGAAATCCCCGCCCATGGCGTCGAGCGCGATCCGTACAGGCTTTTCCATACCTCTCCAGACTCCGATAATTGACCGGCTCCCGCAGGAGCGCGGGACAATAGCTTTTGCGCGGCGGTTGGCAAGCCCTACCTGCCGACAGGCCCGCGCGGGGTCAGTCTTTTTTGAGTTTGGCCAGATCGGCGAAGGGCGAGGCGGTTGGCGCCATCCTCGACCACCGGCGCGAATTCGACGCCGGGCTTGCGCGGATAGGGATCGAGGCCCAGCGCAAGGAATTCGGCGGCCAGTTGCCCGAGGTCGATCCTGCCGTTCACGATCGGGTCCGGCGGATCGGGCTGTTCGGCCAGCGCGGCGGCCCGGTCGGGCGCCGCCTCGATTTCGGCCATGGCGCGGGCGTAAGCCGCCTCGGCTTGGCTTCGGGCGCATATTCGACCTCGAAAGGCTCGTCGACCTGCGCGTCGAACGGCTCCAGCGTCACCACGCAGGTCTGCGCGACGACGCCCTTGACCCGTCCCCTGACGAAGACGCGGTCGCCGCGAGCGGGTCAGCTCCGCTTCAACCGCCAGCTTGCTGATGGCGGCGAGGCCGTCGAGTTCGGCCAAAGCGGCGCATTCCGCCGCGCTGGCCTCCAGATTGAGGCGCAAGCCTTTCTCGCCGACGGACTCGACGAGTATGGGCCGGGAAAAGGGCGGCGCGCCCTCGGTTTGATGGGATTCGGTCATGGCTTTCCCCGAATGATGGATTTTCTCGGCGCTCGCCTCGCATGGATTTAAGGCTTATCAAAGTCAAATCCGCTTTACAAAAGCCAAGCTTCCGTAAGCCTCTGATATAGCGCAATTTTATTTTTGAGCGCTGGCGGGGCTGGCGGCGGCGTTTTTGGCTCTTATAGATTTTTTACAGGTTTGAGTGGCGCTCGACGGCCTTATTCAAAGCATATAAAATAGAAATAATACTATTTGCATTTATTTAGCGCCACAAAAAATTAATATTTTATTTTTTACTATTTAAATCCGCTAACAAACATCAAATTTTGAGCGCATAACAAGCACTAAGCTTGTGTAAGCAAATCAATGCTTGATGATGAAGTATCGGCGGCTCGCGAAAAGTTGCGGGTTGAACGCCTGCGAGAGGTCAAGGCGCGCGGAGCGATGCAGCGCTGGATTGAGAAGGTGCGGCGCATTGAAATCAGCCGGACCAAGGCGATGAATGACTATGCAGACGCCTTGAAGCGGGCGGCGGCTGAAACCGACGCGGCCTGACCATGCCCGGCGACGTTGCCGCATTGGAGCGCAGCGCTCGGAGCGCTCATGAGGAACGCCGTGCGGCCGAGCGTCGGTTGCGGGCGACCCACGCACCTGCGCAATGCAAGCGAGCAATGGCCCTGCTGGCCAAGGCTACGGCGCGCTGCGAGCGGGTGATGACGGCATTGGAAGCCGCCCGCATTGCCGCCGCGCTCCGCGCCTGCGGCCAACCCCAGCCCGATGACTGGATAGGCGCAGCCTATCAAAACATTGCAATGTATTGGCGGTATGAATTTTCCGCTAGTTTTTGTCCTTGTAAATTATAGTTACATTTGAATTGTGGCTTTACCCACCAAGCACGTAAGGCAATACTTTAGTTGGAGGCCAACCCAGCGGCGCGCACTGCCGTTGAAAAGAAGCACGCGACAAAAAACCCGAGCGGAAAACTCGAGTTTTAAGTGTTCATGGGACCGTCTGGTGGCGCACTGCTGAAAAGCAAGGCAACTATACAAAAAATACCGCAGCCAATTGCGAAATTGCGCTTGGCTCAGGTGGGATGAATGCCTTACGAACGCCGCCTTCGAAGTAGATGTCGGTCGGATCGAAAACGCTGGTCTCAGCCACGAAGTCGAGCCGGTCGAGTTCTCGTCCAGTAGCCAATGCATATCGCGAGCGCTTTCGGCGCGATTTCGCTGACGCATTTTAATTCGGCGAAGGAACGGATTTCCTGAGAATCGAAAATCAATCAAACCGCTGTTCGTCTTGGGCGCCGCGACAGTCCGAACCTGTCAATCAGGTCGTTTTCCCACAAGGGCTTGTCAAATAGATAGCCCTGCGCGAGCGCGCAGCCGCTCGCGGCGAGAAAATCCGCCTGCGCCGCAGTCTCCACGCCCTCGGCAAGAGCGGTGACCTTCAAAGAATTCGCCAACCGAATGACGGCGATGGCGATCTCCATGCTGACTGGATCGCTGGGGATGTCCTTGACGAAATCTCGATCTAGCTTGAGTTTATCGATTGGGAAGGACTTCAGATAGAACAACGACGAATGGCCGGCGCCGAAATCGTCAATGGCAATCCGTAGTCCCAACGCCTTTAGAGCGCGCAACCTCGCTTCGACTTCGCCGCCCTGCTCCGCGAGCGCGCTTTCGGTGATTTCTAACTCGAGGCAATCCGCCGGCAGGGATGTCTCGTCCAGGATGCTTTTGACACGCTCGGCTATGTCGGCGCGCCTCAGTTGAACTGGCGATAAATTGACGGCTATGGAGCCGATATCCGCGCCCTGATCGAGCCAGGATTTCATGCGCGTGCAGGCTTCCCGCAAAACCCATTCGCCTAGCGGGACGATAAGGCCAGTTCGTTCCGCCCGAGCTATGAACTGATCTGGTGGAATAAGGCCAGAAGGCGAATGCCAGCGCACCAGCGCTTCAACACCGACCATTTTTCGGTCTTTGAGTGAAACGAGTGGTTGGAACTGCAGGACGAATTCATTGCAATCCAGTGCGCGCCGGATCCCGGCTTCCAGTTCGAGGCGAACGTTGGCTTCCTTGGTCATCGTGTCAGAATAGAAACGGAGGGTCGCGCCACCGCTTTTCTTGGCGAGATAGAGCGCGGAATCCGCGTGCTGTATCAGGAGATCCGCTTCATTCCCGTTATTGGGGAATAGGCTGACGCCGACACTCAGTCCCACAAATGCCTCGCGCCCCTGCGAAAGCGCGAACGGGTCCGCGGTCTGCTCGATCAATCTTTGCGCAATAACGGCGGCGTCAGAGGGCTCCGAAATATCAGCGAGCAGCACCACGAATTCGTCGCCGCCAACCCGCGCCAACGTGTCCTTGGAGCGAATTGTCTTTTGCCAACGTTCCGCCGCCTTGACCAGCAAATCGTCGCCTGCGGTGTGTCCAAGACTGTCATTGATCGTCTTGAATTTGTCCAAGTCAAGAAACAACACTGCGCACTTCGTTCTCGCGCGTAGGGCGCCCATAATGGCCAGGTCAATCCGCGCCCTGAGAAGCGTTCGGTTGGGTAGTGCGGTCAGCGGATCGTGATGCGCCAGAAATTTGAGGCGTTCCTCGGTCTGTTTGAGTCGCGAGATATCGCTGCAAAGACCGACATAATTGACAATCTCCCCGGCGCCGTCCCGGACGACCGAAATGGTCAGCCATTGCGGGTAAATTTCTCCGTTTTTACGCCGGTTCCAGATTTCGCCTCTCCAGACGCCGTGTTCGCGGACCGCGCTCCACATCGCATCGTAGAATTGGCGATCGTGCCGACCGGATTGCAACATCCGCATGTTCTTGCCGAGCAAGTTATCGTCGCTATAACCGGTGATGTCCTGAAAGGCCGGATTGACCATCACAATGTTTCGATTGCGGTCCGTGACAACGACGCCCTCGTGCGTGCTGGCGAAAACTGCTGCGGCCAACCTGGTTTCAGCTTCATGCGCTTTGCGCAGGCTGACGTCGACGTCCGTGCCGACAACGCGCTCCATCCGGCCTTTTGTATTGAAAACAGGCAATCCCCGCGACAAAATATCGAGCCAATGTCCATCCCTATGGCGCATTCGGGTCTCGAATTCGAAGGTCTTGCGCTGACCGGCCCGGATTTCCGCGAATTGCTTCCGGAAAATCTCGCGCCCCTCGGGATCAATGACACGGCGCCAGGCGCTCGCGTGGTTTTCGATTTCGTCATCGGCGTAGCCCAGCATCGCCTTCCAGCCTGGGGAGAAATAGGACTCGTCCGTCTGCGGGCGCCAGTCCCAAACCCCCTCTTTCGCGCCCTCAAGCGCCAGTCTGAAACGCTCTTCACTCTGCTGCAACGCCGCCTGGACCGCTTTGCGGCTTGAAATATCCTCGATAACGATCATGAGATAGTCAGGGTCGCCTTCTTCGCCGTGGGCCAGGCTGACCGAGACCGCAGCGTCGAAAATGGTTCCATCTTTTCTTTGATATCGCCTTTCGGCAAAGTACTCCCGCAGCGCGCCGGAACGCATTCTCTCCAATTGTTCGCGGAGCGCGTCCAGGTCATCCGGACAACACATCCGCAAGAAATTGTTCGCCAGCATTGCTTCGTGAGAATAACCGAATAACTCGCAGGCGCGCTGATTGACGCGCAGCATGTTGCCGTCAAGGTCGCCATGCGCCATCGCCACCGCCGCCTGGTCAAACGTGACCAGGAAACGGTTTTGGATGCGGCGGTCCGCGCGCGCGCGCGTCAATTGCTGTCCTTGCAATAGAAATCCAGCGATAACCCATATGGTGGCGATGGCGATTGTGACCGCCAATCCGAACGTCCGCGCGTATTGGTTTTTATTTGCCAGCACATCGCTTTCATTGATGCGGGCAACCAGTTCCCACCCGGTTCCCGGAACTTTGGTCCCCGCTGCGACGACACGCGTTCCGCTCGGATCGACGCCGCGCACCGGACCTTCTTCCCCACGCATAAAGCGCACGATTGGCACGGTCGAAGTGACGTAGGGCAAACGCAAACGCAGCGCCGCTCCGGGGTCGCTCGGCAATCCGCTTAGAAACAGAACGTCGCCACCATCGCGGCGCGCGAGCACGCCCGAACCGGTGGCGTGCGCGAGCGGCCAGGATTTGACGAAAGGATAGAGATAATCGTTCGCGCTTAATTCGGCATAGAGCGCGAGGCGATGCGGGCTTTCGCTTGCGCTCGCCGCGAGGGGAATAACAAAGCCGAATCGGGGCCCTACAGTTCCAGGCGAGAAATGGAGGTCGACGAACGCTGGTGCGGCTTCGGAGAAGGCCTTTGCCGCCGCGGCGACAATTTCTGGTGGCGCGGCTTCATTTCCGCCGAAGAAAGACCGTCCAGCCGAATTGATGAAGTCGATTGCGACGAAGCTGTAATCGGCGGCTCGACGCGCCACATCCCTGTATAGCCGCCCCTTATCGAGGCCACGAAGGTCGATTCGATCCAAGGCGCCTTGCGATGAGACATCTATCGCAAACGCCGCCGCATTCGCCTTTTGCAGTAAGAGCCACCGTCCTAGATCACTGGCTTTGAGATTTACGATCGCTTGCGCTTCATCGAGAGCCGTTTGTTCCATCGAAATGACGATGTTTTGAAACATGACCCAGGCGATGGCGGCCATGACCATGGAGAGTACTGAGGCTCCCCAGACGATGAACCTGCGAGTGGGTGTTCGACCTTCGATGTGGCCGTTCGAGCTTCTCGGCGCGAAACGCTTTAAGGTGGCGTAAAGCAGGACAGCAGTGA
Organism: uncultured Alphaproteobacteria bacterium; assembly: GCA_963811975.1. Classification (GTDB taxonomy): domain Bacteria; phylum Pseudomonadota; class Alphaproteobacteria; order Rhizobiales; family Beijerinckiaceae; genus Rhodoblastus. The sequence continues at coordinate 73,884 of CAWETR010000013.1, read as the reverse complement.
CCGTGATGAAGGCGAAGCCCTTGTAACTTTCGAAGACGACAAAGGTGTTGTGATCAAAGAGCCTGGCGAAAAGGCGGTCAGAAAAGAATTTCCAGACAAATGCAGCCATTGCGTAGGCAAAACTGGCCTTGAGCGCGAAGTTACCGCCCATTCCGCCGCCCGCCCACGATAACGGCGAACGCGCATTCCCCACGTCGCGCCGACGCAGCGAAGGAAGGATGTCGCATCAGGAACATTTAGCCTTGCTCGAATTGAAATGATTGATATTTCCGACCCAAAACACCTCATTTCGCTTGCGCGTGGCTGACATGGCCCGAGAGAGGTCGTTACGGTTCACCGCGTTTGCGCAGGCCCTCTGAAGCTTTTGATCGTCGGATTATGCGGGCGGCCAAGGTCGACCACGCGCTCTTTGCAGACCACGGCGCTCAAATCGCAAGGCTGGCGCAAGTGAAGGGACATTTAATCGCATCGCGGGCGATATGAAACTGGCGCTGGACCATCGCTCAGTGGTTATGACTGAAGTTCTTTTGCAACCCCCGCTTGAACATGTGGAGAGAAGCGCCTCAACGCGCCACAACTTGACCCCTGGATGCAAATGCGCTCTCGTCTGTTCGCCCCCTCCGCGCTTGTCAGCCTTTTGGACCAACACGTCACGGCGACTTTTGCGCTGGACGCGGATGGCCGTGTCGCCGTGTGGAATAAGGCCTGCGAAATGCTCACGGGACTGGATGGCGCCGCCGTTATGGGGACGACTGACCATTGGAAGGCGTTTTATACCACGCCGCGTCCCTGTCTTGCCGATCTCGTCCTCAAGGACAAAATCGAATTGGCGACCGACCTTTACGCGACATTCTCTCATTGCACGACAAGCGAAACGGCAATTTCGGTCGAGATTTGGTGCGACCTCCCCCTGACTGGAAGGCGCGCCTATCTCACAGCCGTCGCCACGCCGATTTACGATAGCGACTGGCAAATAATTGGCGTGATGCAGACGGTGACAGACAATACGCGCGTCATGGACATCGAAATCAAATGGCGCGATCTTGCCGGTCTCGACGGCCTCACTGGATTGAACAATCGGCGAGCCTTTGACGAGACGCTTGGCAAAGAATGGCGGCGCTCAATTCGTGCTGCGACGCCGCTTTCGCTTTTGATCCTCGATATCGACCACTTCAAGCAATACAATGATAGCTTCGGCCATCAGGGCGGCGACCAATGTCTGACCGCCGTAGCTCGGACCATCGCTGACACCGTTCAGCGTGCAGGGGATTTCTCGGCGCGGTTCGGCGGGGAGGAATTCGCTGTGATCCTGCCGGTCACCGATGAGATTGGGGCGCAGAGCATCGCTGAGAATATTCGCGATCGGGTCGAGAAACTCGCTATTCGTCATCCGTTGAGCAGCACCGGCTCCTATGTCACCGTCTCGGTCGGCAGGGCGACCATAAAGCCCCTCGCTGAAGACAAACCCGAGAAGATCGTGTGCTTGGCCGACATGGGTCTTTATCAAGCGAAAAGCCTCGGTCGAAACAGAGTTTGCACGTCCGATGAGGGGCGGTTTGGCCTGTTGGCAAAAGGCGGCTCACCAGGTGCTGTTTCACAGGTCTCAATCTGATCGGCTTTGGGGGCGAAGAGCTGCTCTGTAGAGACTGTCCCAAGCCAATGATATTGACGTCGCGGCCACCGTCCGGAACTTGGCCTATCAATTTCCATGAAGCGCAGCGTGGGCGCGACGAAAATCGCAGCACAACATCACGGGTTCGTTGGCGACCGCCAACTCCCCGATCTTCGCGTGCAAGTCGCGGACAGCGCCTTCGTCGATCTCGGCCTTCTTCTTGGCTCCACGTTCGAAGAAGTCGGCCGCTCCTCCGAGCAGCGCTTTTTTCGATTGGTGGATCATGGTGGGACGCACGCCATAAGCTGTCGCCAACTCGGCAGCGGTCTTCTCGCCCTTCAGGGCTTCCAGCGCGACGCGCGGCGTCATGATTTCTCCGCTTCGACATGCCGGATCTCCTCTCTGGCAGAGACCAGCAGACATTAGATTTTAGCTTCCGTCACTGTCCGATTTTCGGGGGAGGTGCTTTCAAGGCGTTCTCAAAGATTTCCTCGCCATATCGATGACCGCCTCCGACGCGACACGCAATGTCAGGCGCCACATCAGCGCGCGAGAGCAGAAAAGTGCTGACGGGCGTCTTCGACGCTTCAGACTTCGCCGCCCTCCAATTCGGCAAGGCGCTTTCCAAAGGCGGACTTGACTGTCGCCGTCGCGGCGGAGCAAAGCAGCAAACTGCTTTGCGATGGATTGCGGCCCCGAAATGATAGATTTGCCGCACAAGTTGCCGGCTTTGCGTCAATAGTCCAAATCGCATACAGGGCGCTTGGACTCAGCGTTCTCGACATTGCGGCGACACTGACCCATTGCGGCGTCATTGACGGATTTTATCAATTCTGACAGGCGCCGGCTCACTTCACTCAGATGGAATCCGATGCGCTCGAGCAATTCGCTCGGTTGGTCGGCGTACACGATCTCAAGCTGAGCATATGTTAAATCAACGCTCGCCAGCTCGATCAAACTTTTGGCCTCGTTCGGCATCTGCGCCCCTGTGCGATTTGGTTTGTTCATCAATAAACTATTGTAATATTAGCGATATTTCGTCGCGCGGACTTTATGCTAGCGCAATGTTCCGGTGAATTTTTCTAAACTGAACCGGTCGCGCCGTGTGTTGGGGCAAGCGAATTCGGCTGTCGTTTCGCTCCTCCTCGGAGCGGCTCAGGGTGGAGAGTATCTGTGGGATTCTGAGCTTTTTGTTAGCCAAGGCGACCGAAACCCAACGACCATAATGCCGGGGTCTGCGAGACCAGAGCGCCCGAGCAAAAACAAAATTAATAAGAATTATCTGATCAGCAACGGTTATCAAGAAAACCTTAATCCGCAGCTCTAATCTTCTTTTGCGGTCTCATTTTCGGCGTATCCGGCAACCAAAGACAAAATCGTCTGTCTCATGCTTTGATTGCAAATGCGCGAGAAACTGAGCAGTAAGGCCGCATCCTCGGCGCCCTTGGTTGCTTGCGACGCAATAGCGACGCCCGTGGAGTCAGAAACCCGTTCTGTCGCGGGCAGTCCTCTGAAAAACTCGAGAACGTCGAATTGAAACGCTTTGGACAAGCGCAAGAGGACGGCGGCTGGGACGCGCTCCACTCCCGTTTCGAATTTACGAAGCTCTTCCGGTTGGACGCCAATTGCAGCGGCCGCCTCGATGCGTGACCGCCCTGCCTGTCGGCGGACGTCGCGGATTTTTTGGCCGACAGCCGCTCGTATCGCCGAATTGAAGGCCAAGGCGCAGGCGGCGCTCGGCCATTTTGCCCTGTCTTCGTAAGCGCGGTCACAGCGACCAGCCATAAGCGACTGAAATCGCCCGCCGACCTGTACTGAGCATCAATGCGGGCGAGGGCGAAAAGGAATGACGTTGGACGGCGCGGCTGGCGCGGCTGCCGGGCTGGCGAGGGCATTGACCACCCAGCGCGCGGCCAGACCAACGTGACAGATCGCCTTGACCACGCCGCAGGCGATCAGGCCGATCAGGTTCAATGCAATTCGCAAAAGATTGAACGCCAGAGCGAGGGCGAGAAGGCCAAAGATCAGCGTGAACATGGCGGCTGCAACTCAGGCCGGTTGCCCTGAGGCACGGGCTTGACGCCGTCCCACACGTAGCCCTCGGGCGCGGGGCCGGGCACGATCAGCCCGGCCGCCAAGTAGCCGATTATGTTCACGGCGCCGTCAGCCCTCATGCCCGGCAACGGTTCAGATTCCCAACGGGGCGGCTTGCGCGCGGTCATGCCGCACCCCCAAAGCGCGCCCGCCACGCCTCGTTTTCATTGGCGCAGAGCACCACCTCTAAGGCTAAAGCGCGTCAGGGCCCCGGAAAAGTCGCTTCGCCGCGCAGGAATGTTTCCAGCGGCGTTTCATCGAGCGCGGCTTTGGCGCGCAGATAATAAGCGGCGAGCGCGGCGCCGTTGCCGGCGCCGCCGAGGACGTTGCGCTGCAGCGTGGCGGCCAGCGCCGTCTCGCCCTGCGCAAAGGCCTCGGAATAAGCGTTGCCGCGCCCCATGAAAGCGCCGGCGAGCTTCTTCATTTTCTTGGGCACGCCGACGTCCGAGATTCCGACTTCGCGAAACGCGTCGTCGAAACCGGAGAAAAGGGCATTGGAGAGCTCCTGCGCCAAAGCCGGCGCCGGATCGGGCAGCAGGCTGAGTCGGCGTAGCAGCAGGCCGGCGTTGAGGGTGAGGATTTCGAACCGCCCCTCGAATGTGTCGGGGACGCCATAGGGAGGCAGAAAAAACGCCGGGAGGCGCGAATGCGCCACCACCGCCTGGTGAAGGCGCGCGACCTGGTCTTGAAAGGGATTCCGACGAAAAAGTCCGAAAATCATGACGTTTGACAGCTCTCCCGCGCGTGGCCAGCCCCCCGTCGCCCTTGGCTCCGGGGGCCGCCGCCAAGCCTTTGACCGGGCTCTTGACCTAGCCTTGGCCTTGCTTTTGCCTTCACCCGGGGTTAGGCGTGTGCGCGACGGGATGCAAGGGCAAACTTGCCCAACAACGCGGAGATTCTGGATGCGGGTGAAATTCCATTGGCGCAAGGATGCGATCGATCCGCGCCATGCTTTCTCCCGGGGCGCGTTCCTCGTCGCCGCCTCGCTCGCGCTGGCGCCGCTCTCGGGCTGCTCCACGCTCGATGAAAACGTCATCCATCGCGGCTATGTGTTCGACAACCAGACCATCGCGCAGGTGCGTCCCGGCATGCCCGCCGAACAGGTCCTGATCCTGCTCGGCACGCCTTCGACCACCTCCACGGTCGGCGGCGAGGCTTGGTATTACATCAGCCAGCGCGTCGAGCGCATGATGCCGGCCATGCCGTCGCGCATCACCGAACAGCGCGTTTTCGCGGTCTATTTCGACGCCGGCAAAAAGGTCGTCCGCACCGGCGATTACGGCCTGGAGGACGGCAAGGTGGTCGATTTCACCACGCGCCAGACCGTCACCGGCGGCGGCGAAAGCCGTCTGCTGCAGACGCTGCTCAACCAGATGGGCAAGTTCCAGTACAAGTTCTGATCGCCGCTGCCACGGCCAAAACAAAAAACCCGCGGAATCGTCTCCGCGGGTTTTTTTCTTGTCGGACGCTTTGGATCAACGCAGCGCGCCCGGGGCGTTTTGAAACGCCCGGGCGTCCGGTCGCGGCGTCAGAGGCCGCGGTGCGCCAGGATGGCGAGCAGCAGCAAGGCGACGATATTGGTGATCTTGATCGCCGGATTGACCGCCGGACCGGCGGTGTCCTTATAGGGGTCGCCGACGGTGTCGCCGGTCACCGAAGCCTTGTGGGCCTCGCTGCCCTTGAGATGCTTGACGCCGTCCTTGTCGATGAAGCCGTCCTCGAAGCTCTTCTTGGCGTTGTCCCAGGCGCCGCCGCCCGAGGTCATCGAAATGGCGACGAACAGGCCGTTGACGATCACGCCCAGCAACGAGGCGCCGAGCGCGGCGAAGGCCGAAGCCTTGCTGCCGGAAATCAGCAGCACGCCGAAATAGACCACCAGCGGCGCCAGCACGGGCAGCAGCGACGGGATGATCATTTCGCGGATCGCGGCCTTGGTCAGCATGTCCACGGCGCGGCCGTAATCGGGCCGGGTCTTGCCTTCCATGATGCCGGGCATTTCGCGGAACTGCCGGCGCACTTCCTCGACCACGGCGCCCGCCGCGCGGCCCACCGCCGTCATGGCGATGCCGCCGAACAGATAGGGGATGAGGCCGCCGAAGATCAGGCCCGCCACGACATAGGGGTTGGACAGGTCGAAATTGACCGTGCCGACGTCCTTGAAATAGGGCAGGCCCTGGTCGATGAACGAACGCAGGTCATTGGTGTAGGCGGCAAACAGCACCAGCGCGCCGAGGCCGGCCGAGCCGATGGCGTAGCCCTTGGTCACCGCCTTGGTGGTGTTGCCGACCGCGTCGAGCGCGTCGGTGGACTGGCGCACTTCCTTCGGCAGGCCGGCCATTTCGGCAATGCCGCCGGCATTGTCGGTGACCGGACCGAAGGCGTCGAGCGCCACGATCATGCCGGCGAGGCCGAGCATGGTCGTGACCGCGATGGCCGTGCCGAACAGGCCGGCCAGCTGGTAGGTGGAGATGATGCCCGCCGACGATCACCAGAGCCGGCAGCGCCGTCGATTCCAGCGAAACCGCGAGGCCCTGGATGACGTTGGTGCCGTGGCCGGTGACCGAAGCCTGGGCGATGGACACCACCGGACGCTTGCCGGTGCCGGTATAATATTCGGTGATGTAGACGATGGCGCCGGTCACCGCGAGGCCGACGAGGCCGCAGAGGAACAGGTTGGCGCCGGTGACCGACTGGCCGGCGACTTCGCCGATCGAGCCCCAGCCGACCAGGAACTGCGTCGCCACGGCGAGACCGACGACCGACAGCGCGCCGGTGACGATCAGGCCCTTGTAGAGCGCGCCCATGATCGAATTGTTGGCGCCGAGCTTGACGAAGCACGCGCCGACGATCGAGGTCACGATGCAGGCCGCGCAGATCGCCAGCGGATAGAGCATGGTGGAGGCCAGAACCTCGGGCGTCGCCTTGGCGAAGAAGATCGCCGCGAGAACCATGGTGGCGACCACGGTCACCGCATAGGTCTCGAACAGGTCGGCCGCCATGCCCGCGCAGTCGCCGACATTGTCGCCGACGTTGTCGGCGATGGTCGCCGGATTGCGCGGATCGTCCTCGGGAATGCCGGCCTCGACCTTGCCGACGAGATCGGCGCCGACGTCAGCGCCCTTGGTGAAGATGCCGCCGCCGAGACGGGCGAAGATCGAGATCAGCGAGGCGCCGAAGCCGAGCGCGACCAGAGAATCGATCACTTCGCGATTGTTCGGGGAAAGCCCCATCGGGCCGGTCAGGATCCAGTAATAGACCGACACGCCGAGCAGAGCGAGGCCGGCGACCAGCATGCCGGTGACCGCGCCCGCCTTGAAGGCGATGTCGAGGCCGCCCGCGAGCGACTTGGTCGCGGCCTGGGCGGTGCGCACATTGGCGCGGACGGAGACGTTCATGCCGATGAAGCCGGCGGCGCCGGACAGGAACGCGCCGATCAGGAAGCCGATCGCCGTCTTCACGCCGAGCAGGAACCCGAGCAGGATGAAGATGACCACGCCGACGGCGGCGATCGTCGCATATTGCCGCTGCAAATAGGCCTGCGCGCCTTCCGCGATCGCGGCCGAGATTTCCTGCATCCGCGCCGAGCCCGCGTCCGCCGCCATCACCTTCTGAATGGTGACCACGCCATAGACGATCGACAAGAGCCCGCCCAATATGATGAGCCAAATAGCCATAAGTTCCGCCCCTTCTTTATAAACCCCTTGGGCCAAGCCCTGCCTCTGGAAAACCTGGCCGACAGAAACTGTCGGCAAGGCCCGGCCCTCGGCATTGTCCAGGATCAATCTTTTTTGTCGGGGCGCAATCTTCCATAAAGCCGCAGGCGCCGCAATGGCGGTCAAGGCTCCGCCAGACTTAAGACGAAGGTTCGCGACCCGCGAAACGGCCGCGGGGGGTCGTCAAACGCCGGCGTTTGCGCCAAAAGGCCTAGAAATGGCTGAACCGCTCCGTGCGGAACGCCAGTGGCCGGCCGTTCCGGCCCGATGAAGACATCGTCCGAGGAAGCCGGGCCGACAGTCCCGAACGCCACGACCGAGACGCCCGCCGCCGCGGCGAGCGCCTCGAATCGTCCGGTCTCTTTCGGGGGCACGGCGCAGAGCACTTCATAATCGTCGCCGCCGCAGAAAATCCGCTCGATCAGGCCGGGATCGGCCTTTAGCGCGGCGGCGGCGGCTGCCGACAGCGGCGCCTTGCGCAGGTCGGCGGCGGCGCTCGCGCCGCTCGCGCGCATCATGGCGCGCAGATCGCCGACGAGGCCGTCGGAAACGTCCATCGCGGCGCTCGCGCAGGCGCGCAACGCCCGCGCCAGCGGCAGGCGCGGCCGGGGCGACAGGTAGCGGTCGATCGAGGTCGGCTTTTTGCGGTTCGGAAAGCTGCGCCGCCCAGTCCGGCGCCGGGACGCCGTCGATCTGCGCCCGACGCAGGACAAGGCCGAGCGCGGCGTCGCCAATGGTCCCCGAAACATAGAGCGCGTCGCCCGGGCGGGCGCCGGACCGGCGCGCCATCCGTCCGGCCGTCACCGCGCCGAGCGCCGTGATCGACAGGACCAGCGGGCCGGTCGTCGCCACCGTATCGCCGCCGAGCAGCGGACATTGAGTCGCGCGCGCGACTTCGCCGAGTCCGCGCGAAAACGCGTCCAGCCATTGCGGCGTCCAGCCGGGCGGCAACGCCAGCGTCAGCAGGAAGCCGAGCGGGTCGGCGGCCTTGGCGGCAAGATCGGACAGATTCACGGCAAGCGCCTTGGCGGCGATGCGATCGGGCGGGTCGGCGGCGAAGAAATGAACGCCCGCGACGAGAGCGTCGGCGGTGACGACGAGTTCGGTCCCCGGCGGCGGGGCGACCAAAGCGGCGTCGTCGCGCAGGCCGAGACCGCCCGGCCCCGCCAGCGGCGCGAAATAGCGGGCGATCAGTTCGGCTTCGTCCAAAGCGCCCTCCCCGGCCGCGGAGCGACGCCATGCATCGGCGTCGCAATCGCTGCTCGCTCGTCCTTACGAGTGATACGCATGCAAAATGCGCGTCAGGCCGAAAATTCCGCGGCGCGGCTTTTTCGCGCCAGGGCGTCGAGCACGGCGTTGATCATGCCGGCCTCTTCGCGGTCGAAAAAGGCGCCGGCGACGTCGACATATTCCTTGATCGCCACCCGCGCGGGAATGTCGGCGCGGTGCAAAAGCTCGAAGGCGCCGGCGCGCAGGATCGCGCGCATCAGGGCCTCGATCCGGCGCAGCGGCCAGCCGTCGGCCAGGGTCTTGTCCACGGCGCGGTCGATCTCGACCTGCTTTTCCACCACCCCGGAGACGATGGAGCGGAAAAAGGCGATTTCCGCCGGCTTGTACTGCTCGCCCTCGACCTCCTGGCCAATCCACCAGGTCTCGAATTCAGCGAGGATTTCGTTCAGCCCCTTGCCGGCGACTTCCATCTGGTAAAGCGCCTGGACGGCCGCGAGCCGCGCGGCGGAGCGATTTTCGGCGGCCATCAGCGCGCCTCCTGTTTCAGGCGGAACATGGCCAGCGCCGCGCGGGCCGCGTCGCCGCCCTTGTCGAGGCGCGCGCGATCGGCGCGCTCCTCGGCCTGGTCATCGTTCTCGGTCGTGAGGATGCCGTTGCCGAGCGGAATTTTGCGCGCGACCGCGAGATCCATCAGGGCGCGGGCGCTTTCCCCGGCGACGATTTCGAAATGGTAGGTTTCGCCGCGAATGACGCAGCCCAGCGCGATCACGCCGTCGTAAGGCGTCCCGGCGCGTTCGGCGGAGTCGAGCAGAATCGCGGCGGCGGCGGGAATTTCCAGCGCGCCGGGCGCGCGGGCGATTGTCCAGCGCGCCTGTGCTTTCGCGAGCGCCTGGGTCGCGCCCTCCAGCAGCATTTCGCCGATGGACTCGTAAAATCGCGCTTCGACGATCAGAAAATGCGCGCCAGCGACGGATGTCTGCACGTCTGGCGCTCGGCTTGGCTCCGCCATGGGGATTCCTGTGTACCCGGAAAGGCGAGTTGCATAGGACGAGCGCCGTCGCGGCGCAACATCTAATGCTCGCGCGACACGCCGGAAGCCGGCGCGGCGGCGGGGCCGCGCCGGCTTTTCCAGTCGGATTTGAAAATGAAAACGACGCGGCTCCGGCGCAAGGATGCGCCGGTTTGCAAGGCTTTGCGACGAGCCGGGCTTACAGCCGGCTGCTGCCGGTCAAAGCGCGATAGATCACCTGCACCACGACCGCGCCGCCGATGGCGACGAGGAGGCTGGAAATGTTGAAGCCGCTGACGCCGCCCATGCCCAGCATGGTGGCGATATAGCCGCCGACCACCGCGCCGACGATGCCGAGCACGATGTTCATCATCATGCCCTGCCCGGACTTGTTGACCAGCTTGCTGCCGATATAGCCGGCGATGAGACCGAAAATGATCCAGCTGAGGATACCCATGACAATGTCTCCCGTTTCGGAGGCTCAAATCGGCGGCGGCGCGACGCCGCGCCGCCAGAAGCAAGCGCCAACCCGGACGCAGTTGAGCGCAAACTTGGCGATGATAAAAGAGAAATTCGTCACTTGCGCGAATGTTCCTGCGCGGCGAGACTGACGCCGCCGTCAAACAGGACGGCGCGCCTCATTCGAGGAGGGTATGATGAGTTCTCTAGACGACGCCGTTAACGAAGCGGTCCCCGGCGGCAATTTCGCCAAGCCGTTGCTGATCGCAGTCGGCGCCTTGATCCTCGGACGCATGTTCGGCGGCAGCAAGGATGAAACGCCTGCTCCGCAGCCTGTGCCGCAGGTCTGTGCCGCAGCAGCAGGCTTCCGGCGGCGGCGGCCTGCTCGGCCAGCTCGGCGGCATCCTGGGCGGCGCCGCGGCCGGGATCCGCCGTTTCCGGCGGGCTCGGCTCGCTGCTGGAGCAGTTCCGCAATTCCGGCCTCGGCCAGCAGGCCGATTCCTGGGTCGGCACCGGCCAGAACCAGACGATCACCCCGGAGCAGATCAATTCGGTGATCGGCCACGGCAAGCTCGCGGAAATCGCGCAGCAGGCCGGTCTCGACCCCGCGCAATTGTCGCAACTGCTCGCGCAGGCGTTGCCGACGATCGTGGACAAGCTCACGCCCGGCGGCCAGCTGCCCAAGGCGTAAGTATCGGAAAAGGCCCGGCTCGCCGGGCCTTTTTGCCTTATTCCGCCGCCGCCTGGGCCAGCCGGGCGGCGTAGCGGGCCATTGTGTCCACTTCGATATTGATCCTGTCGCCCGCCTTGCGCCCGCCCCAGATCGTCACGTCCAGCGTGTGCGGGATGAGCAGGATGGTGAAGCGGGTCTTGTCCACCTTGTTGACCGTCAGCGAGGTTCCGTCGAGCGCGACCGAGCCCTTTTCGGCGATGAATTTCGCCAGTTCCTTGGGCGCCTCGATCTCGAAATGCGCCATATTGTCGAAATCGCGCCGCGAGACGAGGGTCGCCACGCCGTCCACATGGCCCGAGACCAGATGGCCGCCCAGTTCGTCGCCGATTTTCAGCGCCCGCTCCAGATTGATCGTCTTGCCCGGCGCCCAGGCCCCTGCGGTGGTCACCGCGAGCGTCTCGGCGGCGGCGTCCACCTCGTGCCAGCTGACATAAGTGTCGCCCTCGGAGCGCGGGCCGAAGCCGACCAGAGTCATGCACACGCCGTCATGCGCCACCGAGGCGCCGAGCGCGAGCTCGTCATGCGGGTAATGCGAGGCGATTTTCAAGCGCCTGAGGTCGCCGCGCGGCTCCACGGACAACACAGTTCCGACGTCGGTGATCAGGCCGGTGAACATTCATTTTCTCTCGTAATGGATGAAACTGTCCGCGCCCAGCAAGCCCTGTTCCACAATGGAATAGGCGCGCTCGTCGGCGAGCGTTTCGCGCGCCGTCGCGGACAAGGCCTCGACGCCCTTGCGGCCGAGCGGCTTCGGGCTGGTGAACAGGACCATCTCGTCGGCGAGGCCCTGGGCGATCAAGGCGGCGCCGACCCGCGGCCCGCCCTCGGAAAAGACCCGCGAAATTCCACGCGCCGCAAGAAGTCTCAGGGCGGCGCGCAAATCGAGGCGGGCGCCGTCCAGCGCGCAGGTCTCGACCTCGACGCCCAGATCCAGCAAAGCCGCGCGCCGCGACGCGTCGGCCCCTGCGCCGCAGAGAACCAGCGTGGGAAAATCCCGCGCGCCGACGACGAGGCGCGAGCGCGTCGGCAGGTCGAGCCGGGCGTCGAGCACGACGCGCAGAGGCTTTCGGTCGCAGCCGGGCAGCCGCACCGTCATCAGCGGATCGTCGTCGAGCGCGGTGCCGATCCCGACCATGATGGCCTCGTGCATCGCGCGCATCACATGGGTGCGGGAATTGGCCGCCGGGCCGGTGATGGCGAGGCGCCGGTCATGGGCGCCGCCCGCCGCCTGCCCGTCCGCCGTCTGCGCGATCTTCAGCGTCACCATCGGGCGTCCCTCGGTCACGCGCAGGATATGGCCGCGATGGGCGCGCCGGCACAGATCAGGCAGGACATCGGCCTCGACCTCGATTCCCGCCCGCCGCAACAGCGCAAAGCCCTCGCCGGCGACGCGGTCATCCGGATCGGTCAGGCCGCCGACGACGCGGGCGATTCCGGCCGCGACCACGGCCTCGGCGCAGGGCGGCGTCCGGCCGTGATGGGCGCAGGGCTCCAGCGTCACATAAAGCGTCGCGCCTCTGGCGAGCGCGCCGGCCTGAGCGAGCGCCTGCGTCTCGGCATGGGGGCGTCCGCCGATCGCGGTCCAGCCGCGCCCGACCACGACATTGTCGCGGACAACCAGCGCGCCCACCGCCGGATTGGGCGCCGCCGCGCCGAGATTGCGCCGCCCCAGCGCCAGAGCAGCGCGGAAAAACCGCTCGTCCTGGCCGGAAAAGGCCATCTCAGGCGTCCTCCGCCTTGCGCCTCGCGGCCTCGCCTTCGTCGGAAAACTCGTCGAGCAGCGGGCCGAAGTCGCGCGCCTCGCGGAAATTGCGATAGACCGAGGCGAAGCGCACATAGGCGACCTCGTCCAGGGTCTTCAGTCCCTGCATGACCAGTTCGCCGATGGTCTCGGACGGGATTTCGGACTCGCCCTGGTTTTCGAGCTGGCGCACCAGTCCATTGAGCATGCGGTCGACGCGCTCGGGATCGACCGGGCGCTTGCGCAGCGCGACCTGCACCGAGCGCGCCAGCTTGTCGCGGTCGAAGGGCGCGCGGCGGCCGGATTTCTTGACCACGGTCAGCTCGCGCAACTGCACGCGCTCGAAGGTGGTGAAGCGCCCGCCGCAATCCGGACAGACGCGGCGGCGGCGAATCGAGGACGAATCGTCGGTCGGCCGCGAATCCTTGACCTGGGTGTCGAGACTGCCGCAATAGGGACAGCGCATGGAATTGGTCCCTTCCGGCGCGAAAGTGCGGCGCCGGTCCGCGAATCGAATCCTCCGGGCGCATGCGGGCCGCATCTTGCCGATTCGCGAAAGCCGGAACAAGCGTAAGCGTGATTTCGGCGCCGCCCTGTCATGATGCAGGGCGCCGAACCGTCATCAAACCGTCGTCTTGCTGCGGGCTGATCCGGATCAACGCAAGCGCTCCCATGGACAATGTGCGACAATGGTGTTGCGACAAGGATGTTGCGACGCGGGCGCATGAGCCTGGCCGATCCCGCCTCGCGGAGGACGCGATGAACTATTTTTTCCGGCGCCAACGGCGCGCCAAAATCCGACGAGCCGCGTCACGTCAAAGCCGACGCGGCGCTGCTGGAGTACAGCCGGCTCGATGGCGACGCGCTTTTCGCGCAATTGAACGCCTCCGCCGACGGATTGTCGGGCGAGGAGGCGCGCCAGCCGCCTCAAGCAGTTCGGCCCCAACCGCGTCACGCGCGAGCGCAAGCTCACGATCGTCGAGGAAATCTGGCAGCGCGCGCGCAATCCGCTGAACGCCCTGCTGGCGACGCTGGCGGTCACGTCCTATGTGCTCGGCGACGTCCGCGCCGCGATCGTCATCGGCGCGATGGTCGTGCTGGCGATCGTCACCGCCTTCATCCAGGAACACCGCTCCAACGAGGCCGCCGCGCAGCTGCGCGCCATGGTCCACACCACCGCCAGCGTGCGGCGCAGGCCGCAACCGTCGCCCGACGAGCCCTTCGCCGAAATCCCGATGGAGCAGCTTGTTCCCGGCGACATCGTGCGGCTTTCGGCCGGCGACATGATCCCGGCCGATCTGCGCCTGCTGAGCGCCAAGGACCTGTTCATCAACCAGTCGACCCTGACCGGCGAAGCCATGCCGGTCGAGAAATTCGCGCAGGCCAGCGGCCGCCGAGGCCGCCGCCGACGCGACCCGTTCGACCTGCCGAACATCTGCTTCATGGGCGCCAATGTCGTGTCCGGCTACGCCACCGGCGTCATCCTGCGCACCGGCGCCGCGACCTTCTTCGGCGCGCTCGCCGAGCGAGATCGCCGGGCGGCGCACGCCGACCGCCTTCGACCTCGGCATCAACAAATTCACCTGGCTGATGGTCCGCTTCATCATGGTCATGGCCCCGGCGGTCTTCCTGATCAACGGCCTGACCAAGCACGACTGGCTCGAGGCGCTGCTGTTCGCGGTCGCGGTCGCCGTCGGCCTGACGCCGGAAATGCTGCCGATGATCGTGACGGTCAATCTCGCCAAGGGCGCGATCGCGATGTCGCGCGAGAAGGTGATCGTCAAGCGCCTGCACGCGATCCAGAATTTCGGCGCGATGGACGTGCTGTGCACCGACAAGACCGGCACCCTGACCCAGGACCGCATCATCCTGAAGCGCTCGCTCGACATTCACGGCGAGGATTCGGAAAAGGTGCTGCAATACGCCTATCTGAACAGCCATTTCCAGTCGGGCCTGCGCAACCTGCTCGATCACGCCGTGCTCGACCATGTCGACCTCCACAAGCAACTCGACATCGACGGCAGCTACCAGAAGCTCGACGAAATTCCCTTCGATTTCACCGCGGCGCCGCCTGTCGGTCGTGGTCGAGCGCGAAGGACGGCAAGCACATCCTGATCTGCAAGGGCGCGGTGGAGGAGATCTTTGCGGTTTCCAGCCGCTACGAGGTCGACGGCGCGACCGGCGCGCTCGATCGCGAGCCATCTGGAGGCCGCGCAGAAGGAGATCGATGACGCTGAACGCCGACGGCTTCCGCGTCGTCGCGGTCGCCTTCAAGGAAATGGCCGCCGTCGAAGACGACCTATTCCATCGCCGACGAAGCCGATCTGACGCTGCTCGGCTACATCGCCTTCCTCGACCCGCCGAAGGAATCCGCGCGCGAAGCCATCGCGGCGCTGGCCGCGCGCGGCGTGGCGGTGAAGATCCTGACCGGCGACAACGAAATCGTCACCCGCAAGATCTGCCGCGAGGTCCGGCTCGATCCCGGCGAGATCCTGTCTCGGCAGCCGCCATCGCCAAGCTGAACGATGCGGAACTCGCCGAGGCCGCCGACAAGACCAGCGTGTTCGCCAAGCTGACGCCCGCGCAGAAGGAGCGGGTCATCCAGGCGCTGCACGCCAAGGGCCATGTCGTCGGCTTCCTGGGCGACGGCATCAACGACAGCCCGGCGCTGAAAGCCGCCGACGTCGGGATTTCGGTCGACACCGCCGTGGATATCGCCAAGGAATCCGCCGACATCATCCTGCTCGAAAAGAACCTGATGGTTCTGCAGAAAGGCGTGATCGAAGGCCGCAAGATCTTCGCCAACATCGTCAAATATATCAAGATGGGCGCGAGCTCGAATTTCGGCAACATGTTCAGCGTGCTGGGCGCCAGCATCTTCCTGCCGTTCCTGCCGATGGCGCCGATCCAGGTTCTCACCAACAACCTGCTCTACGATTTTTCGCAGACCGCCATCCCGACCGACAATGTGGACGAGGAATTCCTCGTCAAGCCGCGCCGCTGGGACATCAGCAACATCTTCAAGTTCATGGTCTATATCGGGCCGATCAGCTCGATCTTCGACTATGTCACCTATGGCATGATGCTGTACGTGTTCGGCGCGTGGACCAATCCGGCCTTGTTCCAGACCGGCTGGTTCGTCGAATCCCTGCTGACCCAGACGCTGATCATCCACATCATCCGCACCAGCAAGATTCCCTTCATCGAGAGCCGCGCCAGCCCGGCGCTGCTGACGACCTCGCTGGTCATCTGCGTGGTGGGTATCTGGCTGCCCTACAGCTGGCTCGGCGCGCAGCTCGGCTTCGTTCCGCTTCCGGCGCTCTATTGGCCGCTGGTCACGCTGATCCTGCTCGCCTATGCGGCGCTGACCCACTTCGTGAAGGTCTGGTTCGTGCGCAAATGGGGGCTGTGACGGCGCCTATTTCGGCGGGCGCCTGCAGAGCGATTCGACCGGCTGGCAGGCGATGCCCGGCGTCGAGCAGTTCACGGCGTCTTCGCCGCGCGCGCAGATCACGCAGCCATCGCTCCATTCCTGACAGTCGGGATGGCTGAGTCCGAAGGCGAGCACGGCCTCGGACGGCTGGCTGGCGGGCTTGTCCGCCGGTTTCGCTTCGTCCGCCGCGGCGGGAAAGGCCAGAGCAACGAGGATCACAGCCGCCGCGACAAAACGCATGAACGCCTCCTATGAGCGGCCAAGGTAACGGCTCCCCCGCCTCGCGCAAGCAACATCGACTCGCGTCCCGCCTCATGATACCTCCGCGCCATGCTCGAAGGATTGCCCCCCAACAACGCCGCTTTCGTCCTGCGCCTGAAGTGCAGCGAGGACGAGGCCCGCACCGTCGCCGATCTCGTGGTCGAGACCTTCGACCCCGCCGAAACCGCCGCCGCGGCCTTCGAGGAGAACTCCACGACGGCCAGCTGGGCCGCGACGCCCTGGGTGGTGGAGGTTTATTTCGGCCACGCGCCCGACGAGGACAATGTCCGCGCCCTGGTCGCCGCCGCCGTGGGCGAGGAGCTGGCGCAGAAGGTCGAGTTCGGCCGCGTCGAGCAGAAGGACTGGATCGCCACGTCGCTGGAGGGCCTTTCCGCCGTCCGCGCCGGACGCTTCCTGGTCCATGGCTCGCATGATCGCGACGGCGTCCGGGCCAACGACATCGGGCTGGAGATCGAGGCGGCGCTCGCCTTCGGCACCGGCCATCACGGCACCACGCGCGGCTGCCTGCTGTTCATCGACGACATTCTCAAGCGCCGCCGCCCGCGCCATGTGATCGACGTCGGCTGCGGCACCGGCGTGCTCGCCATGGCCGTCGCCCGCGCTTTGCGGGCCCCGGTCGCGGCGGGCGACATCGACGCCATCGCCGTCGCGGCGGCGCGCGCCAACGCCCAGCTCAACGGCGCCGGCCCCTGGCTGCGCCCCGTCGTCGCCAAGGGCGCCGACCACCCGGAGCTCGACCGTCCCGGCCGTTACGATCTGATCCTCGCCAATATTCTGGCGCGGCCCCTGCGCCGCCTCGCGCCGTCGCTGGCGCGCATCGCCGCGCCCGACGCGGAACTGGTGCTGTCCGGCCTGCTCGGGCGCGACGTTCCGGGCGTGCTGTCGGCCTATGCCGCGCAGGGCTTTGCGCTGTGGCGGCGGCGCGATATCGAAGGCTGGGCGACGCTGCTGCTGCGGCGCACCGGCGCCGCGCCGCAAAGGCTGGGATAGACTTCGCCTTTGGCCGGAAATGGTTTAGCCTGAACCCATGTTCAACTCCCATTTCCAGACTTTCGTCGAGGCGGCCGATCCGTCGCTCGGCGCCCCCCGCCTCAAGATGCTGCGCGCCCGGCTGAAGGCGATGAAGCTCGACGGCTTCCTCGTCCCGCGCGCCGACGCCCACCAGAACGAATATGTCGCGCCCTGCGAGGAGCGGCTCGCGTGGCTCGCCGGCTTCACCGGCAGCGCCGGCTTCGTGATCGCGCTCGCCGACAAGGCCGCGCTGTTCGTCGACGGCCGCTACACGATCCAGGCCCGCGAGCAGGTCGATTCCAGAGCCTTCGCGCTCGTCCCGCTGGCCGAGGTCCCGCCCGCCGAATGGCTGGCGAAAAACGCCAAAAAGGGCGCGCGCATCGGCTACGATCCTTGGCTTCACACCGCCGGACAGGTCGCCCGGTTCGAGGCCGCGGCGAAAAAGGCCGGCGCCAGCCTCGTCGCCGTGGACGAAAATCCGATCGACGCGATCTGGAGCGACCGCCCCGCCCAGCCGTCGGGCCGCGTCGCGCTGCATCCGCCGCGCCATGCCGGCGAAAGCGCCGTGAAAAAGCTGGCGCGCGTCGCCGCTTCCCTCAAGGCCGACGCGCTGCTGGTCAGCGACCCGCACGCCCTGGCCTGGGCCTTCAACCTGCGCGGCGCCGACGTCGCCCATACGCCGATCGCGCTCGGCTATGCGCTCATTCCGCGCAAGGGCAAGCCGCGCCTGTTCCTCGAGCCCGAAAAGCTGACCGCCCGGACCAAAGCCGCGCTCGAAAGACTGGCGCTGCTGTCGCCGCCCTCCGCCCTGCCCGACGCGCTGAAGGATCTGGGCGCGAAAAAGCAGAAACTCCTGTTCGACGCCGGCACCGCGCCGAGCCGCCTGACCAGCCTCTTCACGGAAGCCGGCGGCGAGGCCCAGACCGGAACCGACCCGATCGGCCTGATGAAGGCGCGCAAGAACGCCGCCGAACTCGCCGGCGCCCGCGCCGCCCATCTGCGCGACGGCGTGGCGATGGCGCGTTTCCTGTGCTGGTTCGACAAGACCGCGCCGCGCGGCCGCCTCACCGAGATCGCGGCGGCGCAGGCGCTGGAGACGTTTCGGCGCGAAAGCGGCGAATTGCGCGACATTTCCTTCCCGACCATTTCCGCCGCGCGCGCCCACGCCGCCTTGCCGCATTACCGGGTGACGGAAAAATCCAACGCCCGCATCGGCAAGGGCGTCTATCTGGTCGATTCCGGCGCGCAATATCTCGACGGCACCACCGACGTCACCCGCACGCTCGCGGTCGGCAGCGCCAGCAAGGCTTTGCTGCGCGCCAACACGCTGGTGCTCAAGGGCCATATCGCCATCGCGCGAGCGGTCTTCCCCAAGGGGACCAGCGGCGCCCAGCTCGATTCCTTCGCGCGGCGCCCATTGTGGGAGGCCGGTCTCGACTTCGACCACGGCACCGGCCACGGCGTCGGCTCCTATCTGTCGGTGCACGAGGGGCCGCAGCGCATTTCCAAGCTCGGCGGCGTGGCGCTGGAGCCGGGCATGATCCTGTCCAACGAGCCGGGCTATTACCGCGAAGGCGCCTTCGGCATCCGCATCGAAAATCTGGTGGCGGTGGAGACCGCGCGACATCAAGGGCGCCGAGCGCGAGATGCTCGGCTTCGAGACCCTGACGCTGGTTCCGATCGACCTGCGCCTGATCGAGCCGAAATTGCTGGCGCCGGAAGAAATGGCGTGGCTCAACGCCTATCATGCGCGCGTGCGCGCCGCATTGTCGCCGCATCTCGACGCCACTGAGCAGGCCTGGCTCAAGAAAGCGACCCGGCGGATTCGGGCCGGGATTTGAATTGACGGCTGGAAACGGCGCGCCTAGACCCTATATGCACGCTGGGTGCGCCGCACAGCGGCCGTCCCGGCGCCTCCCCGCGGCGCCCCTGAATTGCGCCGAAATTCGATAGCGCGGCCGGGCTCCGCCCCGCTGCTTCCCTGATCGGGAGATTTTGTTGGACGATCTGGTTCATTCCGCTTTGCCGCGCAAACGCGCCGCCGCCAAGTCGCGGGCGCGCGCCTCCGGCGAGGACGCCAAACAATCCAAGGCGAAATCCAGAGGCGAAAAGCTCCGGCGCGAAACCGGCGCTCGCGCCGGCGCTCATCCGCCCGAGCCGCGAAGAGGCCGAAGCCGCCGTGCGGACGCTGCTGCCTGGGCGGGAGACGATCCGTCCCGCGAAGGCCTGCGCGACACGCCCGCCCGCGTCGCCAAGGCCTATGAGGAAATTTTCGCCGGCTATTCGCAGGACCCCGGCGCCATCCTCGACACCGTCTTCGAAGAGGTCGAAGGCTATGGCGAAATGGTGCTGGTGCGCGACATCCCGTTCTTCTCGCATTGCGAGCACCATATGGCGCCGTTCTTCGGCAAGGCCCATATCGCCTATTATCCCGACGGCGGCGTGTTCGGCCTGTCCAAGCTCGGACGGCTGGTGGACGTCTATGCCCGCCGCCTGCAGACGCAGGAGGCGATGACCGCGCAGATCCTGGCGGCGCTCGACGCCGCGGCTGCATTCGCGCGGCGCGGCGGTGCTGATCGAGGCCGAGCATATGTGCATGTCGATGCGCGGCGTCCGCAAGCCCGGCGCGCTCACCCTGACGATGCAGTTCTCCGGCCCGTTCAGGACCGATCCCGCCGAACAGGCGCGGTTCCTGAGCCTTGTGCGCGGGCGCTGAGCCGCCGCCGCGATCCCAGTAGGCATCTCTCATGCCGCTTTCCCGCTCCCTCCGCCGACAAGAAGCGGCTCGAAGAAGGCGACGTCTTCACGCCGAAATTCGACGCCAACGGCCTTATCGTCTGCGTGACGGTCGAAGACGCGACCGGCGACATCCTGATGCTCGCCTATATGAACGAACTGGCGCTCGAAAAGACGATCGAGACCGGCGTCGCGCATTACTGGTCGCGCTCGCGCAACGAACTCTGGCGCAAGGGCGACACCTCCGGACAGGTGCAGCGCGTCGTGGACATCCGGGTCGATTGCGACCAGGACGCGCTGCTGTTGCGCGTCAACGCCGGCGGCGACGGCAAGGCCTGCCACACCGGGCGCAAATCCTGCTTCTACCGCAGCGTGACGGCGACGCCGGACGGCGCCCGCCTGAAAAAGATCGAAACCTGATCTCCTCGTGTCCCAAGGCGATCATTGAAAATCATTGTCTTGCCTGCGTCGGACTGATCGACATGTTTTCCAAGGTTCGGCGTTGCGCCGATCAATGCGCGTTCAGCCCCAAATCCTGCGCCAGCGCGGCGAGGTTGCGTTGCGCGGCCGCATCGCCGGAGAGCGCCTTTCGCGCCTGGTCATAGGCTTTTTGCGCATTGGCCGGCTCGTTCAGCACCTTGTAGGTGCGAACGAGACGCATCCATTCTTCCGCGCTCCCACCCTGGTAGCGAGGCGCTGCGCCAGGCGGTCCACCATGGCGTGGATCGTTTTTTGCTGTTCGTCCGCCGGCTGGGCCGCGACAGCGGCGGCGGCGGATTGCGGCGCGGCCCCCGGCCCGCCGTCGAGCGGCGCGTCGAGCAGCGCCAGCTTGTCCAGCACATCCTGCCTTGCCCGCGCTCCCTCGGGCATCTCGGGCAGCATCGCGGTCCAGACCGCGCGCGCCTTGTCCCTGTCGTCATGCTGGGCCGCGGCGAGACCGAGAAAATAGCGCGCCTGCAAATTCTTCGGATCGAGCGCCAGCGCATGTTCGAGCTGATCGACGGCGTCCGGCGACACCACGCCGTCATTGGCGTAGGACAGCGCCTCGGCATAGCTCACGAGCCGGTCCGGGGTCTCGCCCAGAATGTCGATCGCCTTTTTGATCGCGTTGACGGCGTCATCGTAGCGGCCCATGCGCAAATAGGCCGGCGCCATCAGCTCGAGCGCATGGCCGTCGGTCGGCTGGGCGGCGATATAGGCCTCCATCTTGCCCACGACAGCGGAAAGATCCGGCTGCGCCGCCGGAGCGCTGGTTCGCGCCTGCAACGGCATGTCCGGCAGGTTGGGACGCCCGATCTTCGCGTAAAGCCCGAGGGCGATGGCCGGGACCGTCAATGTGACCAGAAGGGCGGCGATTTTTCGCACGACCGGCGACGAGGCCGCCGCGATCTCCGCCGGCGCAGCGGCCAGCAATCGGCGCGCGGCCAGCGCCTTGGCGGAGTCCGCGTCATCCTTGTCGAGTTCCGCCGCGCAGCAATTCGGCGTCGATTTCGTCGATCCGGGCGCGATAGAAGGCGGCGTCCGCGGCGTCCTCGCGCGGCGCCGGGGCCGGGTCGGAAAGCGGCCACAGCACGCTCAGCACGGCCACGCAGGTCAGAAGCGCGATGACAGTCCAGATCATCATGCGCGGCGCGGACCTTCCCGGTTCACGCCCTGCTCGCGGCCCGGCTCACCACATGAGCCAGGCGTAGGCCAGCAAGGTATTGTTGTTACTGGCGTTCCGGCAATAAGGGGTCGTGCTGCCGCCGTTGCAGAGGGTGGTCCCGTTCACGTCGACGGCGGTCGGGTCGATGTTGCTGCTCGCGCCATTGAACCTTGTGTAGAGCGTATAGCTGAGGCCGATGCGCGCATTGGCCCACGGCCAGAACGACGGCCCGCCCCGCGAGAACGGCAGGTAGGACGCATCGAAGATCCAGCCTTCCGAATTGGGCGAGAAATTGGCGTTCGGCGAATAAAGCGCGGGTCCGCCGTGCCGTTGATGTTGAAATAGGTCGCGGTCAGCGCGTAGGTGTTCTGGAAGACGTATTCGCCGGACAGCTTCAGGCTGCGCAGATAGTCCGTGTTGTTGGCGGCAAGGCCCTGCAGCACGCTGGAGTACAGCCCTTGCCGCTCGTAGATGTAATTCGCGCGCAGGGTGACCGCGTGGACATCGGTGATCCACTGGTATTGCAGGTCAAGCCCGGTGTCGGTGACGACGTCCGTGGGCCAGCCGAAGGTTCCGATCGGCAACGCCTGATTGCCGCCCGTGATGATGTTGGCGTTCATGCCATAGGCGCCGACTTCGAGCGAATGCTCGCCCCAGTTCTTTTCGACCGCGATGCGGTAATAGGGCGCGACGCCGCTGAGCAGGTTGCCGGGCGGGCCGCCGGTCACCGCCCATTGGAAGGACTTCGACGTCGCTCCATAGCCCGTCAATTCCAGATAGACCATGTCGTTGATGAAGACATAGGCTCCGGCGCCGACCAATTGGCCGGGGCCCCAACCTTGAGAGCCCTCGAGCATGGTCGAGGCCGCGGGGGTTGGAGCGAAGGCGGAGGAAATAAAGGGGATGCCCCAGGCTGGAGTGGTGTTCCAGGGATCCTGGACCGTCGGGTTATTGTTGAAATCCAGGCCCCAGAGCACGCCGAGGCCGCCATAGTTCCAGGTATCGGCGTAGCGGATATCAGTGTTGTCCCAGGCGACTTGCTGCCCGTAATCCTGGCTGTAGGTCCATTGCATGAAGGCGCCGAGATTGCCGTAGATCTTGCCGCCATAGAACAGGCTGACCTGCGACGAGAGGTCGGTCCAGTTGTTGGTGTCGTTATAGCCGCCGAGCCCCGGGGGCTGCGGGGCGACATAGGCGGAGGTGGAGCCGGCGGGCGCGTTGAGGCCTCTGCCGAGATTGGTGAACTGCGACTGCACCATGACCGAGAGCGGCGGCAACTGGGTGTCGATGCCGCCGCCGGCGGTGTAGCCGCCGAGCTTGAAGCGGCGGCCGTAGGGCGTCAGCTGCGGGAAGGCGGTATGACAGGTCGAGCAGGTCTGGCCGGTCTGGCGCGCGAAGCTCGGCAGGGCCGAGGCGTCGTTGCGCGCGCCGTCGAAAACGGCAAAGCCAAGAAACAAGGCGCCCGTGGCGACCGCCCGCGAGGGGGTCACCTCGCCGGACACGGCGCGAAGGGCGTTGAAGAACCTGTTCATCCCGGCCATTCGATTGGCCCTCCTGAATTCCCGCTTGAGCCTGGGTCGGCGCCGTCGCGGTTTTTTTGTCTGTTCCGAAGTCTGTCAGCAGCGCGCGCCGGAAGCCGCCGCGCGAAAGGTCTATTGGCTCGCGGATTGATCGTCGATGAAGCTCAGATAGGAGGCGATCGCGTCGATCTCGGCGGCCGACAGGTCCCGCGTGACCGCCGGCATCGGCGCCGCTGTCTGGTGGTAGCCCTCGTTCCATTCCTGGAGCCGGCGCTTCAGATAAAGGTAGGACAGGCCGCCGAGGCGCGGAATGTCGCGCACGCCTTCGGCGTTGGGGCCGTGGCAGACCACGCAGGTGACGATATTGGCGTCGGCCACGCCCTGCTGGTAAAGCGCCCGCCCCTGATCGACGAGGTCGCGGCGTCCGTCGGCCGCGGCGCGCGGCGCCTGCTGGGAGAAATAATCCGCCAGCGCCCGGCCGGTCGCGGGCGGCAGATTGGCGACGGCGTTCCACATGTAGAGCTTGGAATAGGGATTGTCGCGCAGATGCTCGCGAAAAGCGCCCAGCTGCTTTTCAATGTAGGCGGCCCGCTGGCCGGCAAGCCGCGGCGCCGTGGCCAGGCCCTGCGCCGACACGCCGTGACAGAACGTGCAGTTCTTGGTCGGCAGCGGGCCCTGCTCGGGAATTGGAAGCAGCGCCCACGGATAGGCCGCCTGCTGCTCGGCTGCAAGCGGGCCGGTCGCCAGGAGGGAGATCGCAAGCGATGCGATCGTCAAACCGATATGCTTCATGACCTTTGTTCTCGCGCGTAATGCATTGGCTGGGCCCGGCGCCGGATGGAACGAACGGCGTTATCGCAAGGTGCTGACATAGGCGGCGACCGCCGACATCTGCGCGGGCGTCAAATTATGGGTGGTCGGCACCATGATCGCGGCAAGCCCGCCGGCGGATTTCGCGGCTTCTGTTCCGGGTCCAGCTCGACAGGGTGCTCACGAGGTACGACGGAAGCTGCCCGGCGAGCCGGGGAATGGGGCCCGTGCCCTTCGCCTCGGGACCATGGCAGGCCGAGCACGCGGGAACGTTGGATTTAGGCAGGCCGGTTTCGAAGATCTGCCTGCCGAGACCGACATTTCCGCCGGAGCCTCCGCCGAGCGGCGGCGAGTTCAGGGAGTGGAAATGCGTCGCGATCGCGCCGATCATGGCGGGCGGAACGCCGCGAGCCACATTGGCCATCACGGAATTGACGCGGCGCCCGGCCGCATAATCGCGCAACTGGGCTTCGAGATAATCGGGCTGCTGGCCCGCAAGCCGCGGGATCGTGTAATAGCCGTAAAAACCTTGGCCGGACTGGCCGTGGCAGATCTGGCAATATTCGATCTTGGCCTGGACGCCGCCGTTCTCTCCAGCCCACGCAGGACCAGAACTGACGGCTCCCGCCGCCAATGACGCCATCGCAGCCAGCCTGAACGCGTTTCGCAAACGGATTGCCGCCATGACTGACGCTCGCCCCTCTTTTTAATCAAACGTCGACCCAAATTTGAATTGCTTATTCTTGGGTTTGGCGACGCATTACTTTTTGACTGCGAAAACGTCGGTTCAAGGCCGCACGAATCGATCACGTTCAAATCATTTCATAGGCATCAGCTTGCGACAATGAATCACTTGGCTAATTGGATCGCTACTGATGAATTTAACCGCAAGACGTGGTATTTTTGCCGCATTATAGTTGCGCTGCACAATAGCGGTTAGTCCACGCCGTCTTCGCCGACGTCTTTACGAAATCATTATACGCCAACACTTCTGACATAGTTGATAAAAATATAGGCTGGGCCACATCAGGCGATGCGACGCTGCGTCAATCCGCGCTTTTAAAGGGCTTTTGGGCGGTCGCCTCCGGCAAACCATTCCCACATTGTGATAGATTGGATTTCGGAAAATTGTTCGCTTATACTATTGACAAATTCCAATCGCGATGTAGAAATCCGAATCGGCGATCGCGACTGAGTCTGCAAGGCGTCAGGGCGGCCCACAAGAATAAAACTCATCATTCCGTCATTGATATAGATCAATTCGGCTCCAGCAGACAGGGCAATGGGTGGGCTCCAAGTAAAACGGGCGCTTCGAGCGCAGGCCAATTCGTCGCGCGAAAAAAGGGTGAGGGCTCATGAAAGGCATTGGCGGAAAATACCTGGCGCCGGCGGCGGTGGCCGTTCTTCTGGGCGCGGCGGCGCTGGCGCATGCGGAACCGACGAAAAGCAGCGGGTTTTCGCACAAGGCGCTTGAGGACAAGCTGTTCTATTGCAAGACCTGCCACGGCGTGTCCGGCCAGGGCTTCCGCGGCGCCTTCCCGATGCCACGCCTCGCCGGCCAGCAGCCGGAATATATTGAAAACCAGCTCAAGGCCTTCATCGAAAAGCGGCGCACCAATCCCGTCATGGGCAATGTCGCGCACGTCCTGAGCCCCGAAATGGTCAAGGGATTGTCGGAGGGTTTCCATAGTCTCGATCCCGCTCCGCTCGGCGGCGGCCCCAAGGGCAACACGGCCGAAGGCAAGGGCATTTTTGAAAACGGGATCGATAGCGCCAACGTCCCCCCGTGCGCCTCATGCCATGGCGCGGAAGCCAAGGGCGACGGCCAGTTCCCGCGCCTCGCCGGCCAGCTGAGCGATTATGTCATCCGGAAGCTGACCAATTGGGAGAAGGAGCGCGGCCAGAAGCCCGACAAGCCGGATACCTCGGCGATCATGCAGCCGATCGCGCATAATCTGACGCAGCCGCAGATCGCCGCGGTCGCGGCCTATGTCAGCACCCTGAAGTAACCGCGAGCGAAGGGCGCCGGTCATGGCGGTCGTCCGGAGCGAAGCCAAAAACGGACGCCGTCATCAGTGACGGCGTCGAGCGCTCGATGGCGTCGAGCGGCTTATGAGGAATGGCTTTTCGTACGCATCGTATTGACCATCAGGAGAATGCCTTTTTTGATTTCTCCGTCGAAAACGTCGACCAGTTCGATGGCCCTCTGATGGCTCTCGCTGGTTTCGTTGGCTTGCACGAGCTTGGCGCGCTCTTCCGAGCATGAGGCAAAAATGGTCGCCGTTAACGCGTCTGCCGGCTCGTCAGACTGTTTCGCCAAATGTTGCGCATGCTGAAGCAGGCAAACGAGATAGACATGCCTTGCTGTATTTTTGGCAGGCGCCTCCGCCTGTATCTTTGGCGCGGCAAGTTCCGCCCCCTCGGCGCGCCCTGCAAAAGGGCTGCATTCGCCAAAAGTGACTCCACAACAAGCGAACAGGACGCCGGCAATGCGGGAACAAATGCGCATTCGCAAGTCTCTCATGATGTGCCGATAGCTCGGGTCAGTAAAAGGAGCAGTCCAAGGGGCGTTGAGCGTTTCACGGATTGTGGTTTTGCGCCACAGACAATTGCGGCGTCAAAAAGTTCAGCTTTCCGCCGCTCGAAGATTTTATTTGATTGGTTTTATCAAAGTTTAGTCCGCACCGCGGCATCTCGTCACCGACTGAAACGGCGCCAAAGGTTTTTTCCGGTCGGGGAAAATGCGATGTCGGCAGTTCGACCACTCTCATGATTGCTGACAAGGGCTTTGGGTAAGCGGCTAGTCCCGCCGATTTTGCCGGACGGCAAAGGAACTGTACGACGATACGCGAAGCAGGAAGCGGGACGCAAACGTCGGTCAACAATCTCTCATTCGCGGATCTGAGCCGCATGACCTTTCTTCGTCTGGGGCTGCCTCTGTCTAGAAGGCGAGCGTCAAAGGCTCATAGTGGTGACGAGGGCTCCCCGGCATTGTCCCGCTCCCAGCATCGCGCACCAGCCGAGAGTGATGAAGCGTCGTATGAACTCCTTTGGACGGTTCGTTGCTTTGATTACGCCGCCTTCGGCGCGGACTGAATGGCGCAGGCGATCGACCAGACAAAGCCCACCATCTCGCGCGCAATTGCGACCGTAACGAGATTGGCGTTCTTTCCGAGCGCGCTCAGCCTGCGATATCGGGCGCACAGACGAACCTGCGCCTGCCACCCGATATCGCGCACGGCCTTGGGCAAGGCTTCAATGCGATCGACCTTGTGCCGTCCGACGCGCGGTTTCATTCGATAAGCCCAAGCGCCTTCGACCAGCGCTCGTCGGGCATAGGTGTTCCCGGTCTTGGTGATGGCGCCGCGCCGGATTTTTTCGCCGCTCGATTTTTCTCCTGGGACCAGACCGAAGAAGGCCATGAGCTGGCGCGGGTTTGCGAAGCGGGTGAAGTCGCCCACTTCGGCGACCAGCACAACGGCGGTGATCACAGAGATTCCGCGCATTGCCTGTAAGGCTTCGACCACAGGACGAAGGCTCCATTCGGAAAGAAGCGCGGCGATCTGTTCTTCGACCCGCTTCAATCGCCGCTCGGCGTCGGTGACGGCGTCGACATAGTCTTGAAACGCGATCTGCTGGGCTGGGTGATCGAAGGCGAGGGTCGACAACCATCGCCGGTATGCCATTTTCCAAGCTGTTCCACGCTCGTGCTTGCGTCCATGGCGCAATAGAAAACCTTGAAGGTGTTGGCGCGCCCGCGTCACGACGTAACGGACGACGCCACGCAATCGGATCAAGTCCCGCATCGCTTCATGACCGGCGTCAGGGACCCAGACTGGCGTCAGTTCGCCAGCCCGATGCAAGCGGGCGAGCATGGTCGCGTCGCGTCTATCTGTCTTGACGCGTTCACCGGGCTTTCTCGGAATCAGCGATGGCGCCACCACGTCGCATTGATGGCCGAGGCCGATGAGCTGACGATAAACGCCGTACCCGCAAGGGCCCGCCTCATAGCAAAAGGACAAGATCGCGCCGCGCCGTGCAAGTCGCAGGCAAAGCTTGGCTATAGCGGTCGGTTCGTTATCGATCTCACCGAGATATTCCACAGCCGCTTGTCGACCGCTGTCGGCCACCGAAACCGAAATCCGCTGCTTATGAACATCCAGTCCGACAAATCTGATATTGTTCATCAGGCCCGTCTCCTATGCATGAGGCTCTGAGCCGGCGTGCCGGCTTAACCCTCGTACCGTTGCATATCGGATGACGGGCCGCCCTCAGGCCCAGCAATCATAGGGACTAGTCAGCTTCGGGCGAAAGCGCGGATTCTGCGACTTTCGCGAGCGCGTCCGTCATCGCCTTGAGGATCGGCGAGACGCCGACGCCCAGATCATGGCGTTTCGCGATCCAGGCAGGCTGGTTATAGGCGAGCCAGACCTGGCCGGCGTCGTCTTCCCACACCAGCGCCTTCAGCGGCAGGTCGATGCCGGTGGTCTTGGTCGCCTGCATCAGCGGCGTTCCCCCGACGGGCGATCCGAACACCAGCACCTCCATCGGCGCCAGCGTCAGGCCGGCGGCCGCCGCGCCCGCCGCGTGATCGATGCGCGCAAAGACGCTCATGCCGGCGGCGGCGACGGCCGCCGCCAGCCGATCCATGGTTTCCCTGGCGCCGTGGGCGCTGGGCAGGATGGTCAAACCGTCCGGTGTCATGAGCGCCTCCCCTGTCGTGACCTCAAGATCTCCTCGACCACAGCCGGAAGATCGTCGGCGATCAGCGTCGGCGGAATCGCCAGCGCCTTTTCCTGGCCGTCGCGATATTTGCCGGTTTTCACCAGCGCGCCGAGCAGGCCTGCCGCGCTCGCGCCGCCAATATCGGCCTCGGCGTCGTCGCCGATCATCAGCACATGGCCGGCGGGGACGCCCAGTGCCTCGACCGCCGAATGAAAAAAATCCGGTGACGGCTTGCCGACCACCACAGCCTCCCGCCTCGCCGCATATTCCAGAGCGGCGACGAAGCCGCCGGCGTCGAGGCTCAGTTCGCCGTCGCTGTCGAGGAAATTGCGGTTGCGCGCCAGAGCGAAAAAATCCGCGCCATGGACGAGCGCGCGAAACGCCCGGTTTAATCCGTCATAGGTGAAAGTCTCCCCCGCGTCGCCGATCACCACGGCGTCGCCGCCTTCGGCAAGCCCGGCGAAATCCTCGCGCAAATCCGGATGAACGAGCAGCAGCGGCGCGAGGCCGCGCGAGGCGAGCTGGTCGCGCATCAGGCTCGCGGGCGTAAAAATTTCATCTTCCGCGACGACGAGGCCGAGCGCCGCCAGTCGGGCGGCGACGCTTCGACGCGGCCGCCGCGTGGTGTTGGTGACGAAGCGAAACGGCAGTTTCGCCTCGCGCAGCCGCGCGACCGCCTCCAGCGCGCCGGGCAACGGCGCGTCGCCGACATGAACGACGCCGTCGAGATCGAGCAGTAGGCCCTCGACTTTGCACAGACTGGACTTATCGCGCATTTCGGCGGTCTCCGGGCGCGCTGCCGCGCCTGCCTCCTGCTTCGACGCGCCAGCCCTGCGGAAAGTTCCCCGCTTACGCCGCGCGGACCTGAACGAGGAAGCTGTCGCATTCGCGGCGCAGGCTGTCGATCTGGCGGCCGAGATCGGTCACCGATTGCAGCACCTGCTCGGCGGAATTGCCAGACTGGCTCGAGGC
This sequence comes from uncultured Alphaproteobacteria bacterium, assembly GCA_963811975.1. Taxonomy (GTDB): domain Bacteria; phylum Pseudomonadota; class Alphaproteobacteria; order Rhizobiales; family Beijerinckiaceae; genus Rhodoblastus. The sequence continues at coordinate 44,159 of CAWETR010000013.1, read as the reverse complement.
CGAGCGCACCTCCTCGATCACCTGCGACAATTCGCGGGTGCGGCCCGAAGCGTCCTGCACATTCTGCGCGATCTCCTGCGTGGCCTCGCCCTGCGAGCCGACCGACATGGCGATCGACGACGCGATGGCGCTGACTTCGTGCGTCGCCTCGGCCATCAGTCCGATGCAGGAATTGGCCTCCTGCGAGGCGCGCTGGATATGGGCGATCTGCCCGGAGACGTCCGAGGTCGCCCGCGTCGTCTGTTCCGCCAGCGACTTGACCTCCTGCGCCACCACGGCGAAGCCGCGCCCCTGCTCGCCCGCGCGCGCCGCCTCGATGGTGGCGTTGAGCGCAAGCATGTTGGTCTGCTGGGCGATGCCGGCGATCATCGCGACGATGCCGCCGATATGGTCGATCGCCGCCACCAGTTCGCCCATGCGGTCGCGCGTCGTTTCCGCTTCGCGCGCGGCGTCCTCGGACAGGGTGCGCGAGCGCGACGCGCTGGCGCCGATCTCCTGCACCGAGAAGCTCAGCTGCTCCGCCGCCGAGGCCACGGACAGCACATTCTGCGACGCGACTTCCGCGGCCCTGGCGCCGATATCGGCCTGTTCGCCGGAATAGCGCGCCTCCTGCACCAAGGCGCGCGCGACATTCTCCAGCCGGCGCGTCGCGTCGGTGACGCCGCCGACCACGCCGCCGACCGCCGTCTCGAACTTTTGCGCCAGCCCGCCCATGGCCGACGCCCGAGCGCGCGCCGCGGCTTCGTGCTCCGACGCGCGCTCCGCGCCTTGCTGCTGGGCGTTGCGCCGCAGACCCTGCTTGATGGCCTCGACCGCGCGCGCCATGTCGCCGAGTTCATCCTGCAGCTCGAGGCCCGGCAAGGCGATGTCGAAATCGCCGCGCGCCATGGCGTCGAGGCCCGAGGTCAGCGCCTTGAGGCGGCGCGAAATCGTGCGGCCCACGAAAAAGGCGACGACGACGAAGAGCAAGAGCAGAGGCAGGACCGCGAGAGCCACGGCGATCGTGATCTCGACCAGATCGCGCGAGATTGTCATCGAAATAGAGACCGGAGCCGATGACGAGGCCGAGTTCCGGAATCGCCTTGATGTAGGACGTTTTCTCTCGCGGGCCGTCGGCGCCGGGCTTCGGCCACGGATAGGAGACCGAACCGCCGCCGTCCTTGCGCGCGAGGTTCAGCATCGTCTCGAACGGCAGGCCGCCGGCGCTGTCGCGTACGCCGAGCAGGCTCGTCCCCTCGATTTGCGGAGACGTCGGGGCCAGCAGCGAAACGCCGTCGAACGAAATCGCGAAGAAATAGCCGTTTTCGCCGAAACGCGCCGGCCGCAGGCGCTCGAGCGCGGCGCGAACGCGCCGCCTTGCTATCCGGCGCATCGGCGGGCAACGCGCTTTTCAGCCAGTCGGCGGCGATGTCGGCTTCGCTGCGCAATTCGGCCCGGCGCAGATCGAGCATGGCTGCCTGGAAGCGATAAAGCGCGACCCCGGTGCCAAGCGCCATCGTCACGAGCGCGAGCGCCGCCAGGGCCCATACCCTGCGGGTCAATGTCAGATGAAACGGAATTCTGGGCACGGCTTTCGTCCCTGGACAGGTCGCCGCGGCCCCTTCCGTCCGTCCAGGACGAAAAGGCCGCAGGGCCAGTCTGGACACGTGCGACTTGCGCGAGACTTTCGCCGTCGCCTCAGGCGTGCGGCATAGTCACGTTCTGCGCACGCCTCAGGCGTGCGGGATCGTCAGGTTCCGCGCACGCCTCAGGCGTGCGCCTGCGTATCGATCATGTTGTGCAGGGAATCGTCGGCGCCGTCGAAGAAACGGCGGATGCCGCGCGCGGCCTGCCGGATGCGCTGCTCGTTCTCGACCAGCGCCAGGCGCACGTAATCGTCGCCATGCTCGCCGAAGCCGATGCCCGGCGCGACCGCGACGTCGGCCTTCTCGATCAGCAGCTTGCAGAATTCCACGCTGCCGAGCGGACGGAACTTCTCCGGCACCGGAACCCAGGCGAACATCGAGGCCGAAGGCGCCGGAATCTTCCAGCCGGCCTGGGCGAAGCTCTCGACCATCACGTCGCGGCGCTTCTTGTAGATCGAGCGCATCTCCTTGATGCAATCGTCCGGCCCGTTGAGCGCCGCCGCCGCCGCGACCTGGATCGGCGTATAGGCGCCGTAGTCGAGATAGGATTTCACGCGCGCCAGCGCCGAAAGCAGGCGTTCGTTGCCGACCGCGAAGCCGATGCGCCAGCCGGCCATCGAGAAGGTTTTCGACATCGAGGTGAACTCGACGCAGATATCCACCGCGCCCGGCACCTGCAGCACCGACGGCGGCGGGTTTTCGTCGAAATAGACCTCGGCATAGGCGAGATCGGACAGGATGTAGATGTCGTGCTTCTTCGCGAACAGCACGAGGTCGCGGTAGAAATCCAGCGAGGCGACCATGGCGGTCGGGTTCGAAGGATAGCACACCACGATCGCGATCGGCTTCGGGATGGAATGCATCACCGCCCGCTCGGCGGCGCGGAAGAATTCCTCGTTCGGCTCGATCGGCACCGAGCGGATCACGCCGCCCGCCATCAGGAAGCCGAAGGCGTGGATCGGATAGGACGGATTGGGCACCAGAACCACGTCGCCCGGCGCGGTGATCGCCTGCGCCATATTGGCGAAGCCTTCCTTGGAGCCGAGCGTGGCGACGACCTGGCTGTCCGGGTCGAGCTTCACGCCGAAGCGGCGCTCGTAATAGGCCGACTGGGCGCGGCGCAGGCCGGCGATGCCCTTGGAGGCGGAATAGCGGTCCGTGCGCGGCTTGCCCGCCGTCTCGACCAGCTTGTCGATGATGTGGCGCGGCGTCGGCAGGTCGGGATTGCCCATCCCCAGGTCGATGATGTCGGCGCCTCCGGCTCGGGCCTTGGCTTTCAGACGATTGACTTGTTCGAACACATAGGGCGGCAGGCGCCGCACGCGATAAAAATCGCTCATCAGTCTCGTCCTTGCTTCGTCATCCGCGAAATGCGCCGGGAAACGCGCTGATTAGCAGCGTCCGCAGGTCAATGTCAGCGATTTTGTAATGAAAATCACTCGTCTTTGATGGGCGGCGCCTTGTTGGGGGCGACCGCGTCGACTTTTTCGGCCTGCAGCTTCTTGCGGCGCGCGTCGGCCTTATCGCGATCGGCGATCAGGCTGGCCTGGTCCGCCTCGAGTTCGGCGGGCGTCTTGACCGCGACTCGCGGCTTGTCTACGCCTGTCACATGCGAGAAGCCCAGATTGTTGAGGTCGGGACGCGTTTCGCGGACGAAATCCGCTCCGTCGTCCGTGTCTTTCGTCCAGCCAAGCATGTTGGTCACGGCCCGCACGGGGCTTTGTTGCGCGCGCGCTTCGCCTGCGCCGATCATCGCCGCCATGGCGAGGGCGAGCGTTCCGATTTTGCGAGTGCGAAGGCGTTTCGCAGCGATTTCGGCCTTCATTTTCCCTAGCTTTCGTCAAGTCCTGGGCACATCATCCAAAGGAAGTGCTTCCATCGGATCATTGCTGAAACTGTCGCATAAAGTCTTATTATGTCGGAAACGGGACGAGGGCGCGTCCAATCGCAAGCCCCGGTTCAATAAAGAGGAAACGTCATGACCGCCAGCCAGCCCGCTCAGCGCAAGAGCGTCGCCAAAAAGGCCGCGCCGCGGCAAAAAGCCGCGCCCGCCGAGATCGCGCCCGCCGAAACGGCGCCGGTCCAGTCCGCGCCGGCCGACAGCGCGCCGGCGGAAAAGGCTGTCGCCAAAAAGGCGCCGCGCCGCGAAGAAGGCGACCGTGAAGACCGTGTCCGCCAAATCCGCGCCCGCCGAGACGGCGCCTGCGCCGACCGCGCCCGCCAAACCCGCGCCGCCAAACCCGCGGCCGCCAAAACCGCGTCCGCCAAGACCACGCCCGCCAAGACCACGACCGCCAAATCCGCGCCCGTAAAAACCGCGCCCCCCAAAGGGCCCGTCCCCGATGAGCACGGCGCTGGACAGCGCAGCCGTCGCGCCTGCGCCGGTTCCGCCCAAGGCCAAGGCGGCGGAGCCCGCGCCCGTCGCGGCGCCCTCTCCCGCGCCGGCCGCGCCGCCCCCTCCGCCTGCGCCGGCCGCGCCCCGGCCTCCGGAAAAGGTCGCCGTGACCGCTGGCGCCTCCAACGTTCCCAATTTCGAGCGCATGGCCGACAATTTCGCCATCGCGATGGAGCATGGCGGCAAGGCGCTCGCCGCGATGATCCGGCCGGTCGAGGAAGGCAAGGTCAAGTCCGGGATGACGGAAGAGGTCACCGACGCGTTCAAGGCCTTCAGCCGCGTCGCCGAATACTGGCTGGCCGACCCGAAACGGACGATCGAGGCGCAGACCAGCATATCGAGCAACCTGCTTGGCTTGTGGTCGAACACCTTCCGCCGTCTCTCCGGCGAATTGAAGGAGCCCTATGTTCCGACCGACCCGCGCGACAAAAGATTCACCTCGCCCGACTGGCGCGACAATCCGTTCTTCGATTTCCTGCGCCAGGCCTATCTGATCGCCGACGACTGGGCGAACAACATGGTCGACGGCGCGGAGCTCGACAAGGTGACGCATGACAAGGCGTCGTTCTATCTGCGCCAGGTTTCGGGCGCGGTGTCGCCGTCGAACTTCCTGCTGACCAATCCCGAACTCCTGCGCACGACCTGGACGGCGGAGGCGGAAAACCTCGCGCGCGGCATGAAGATGCTCGCCGAGGACATCGAGGCGGGCGGCGGCAATCTGAAGATCCGCCAGACCAACAACGAGAAGTTCGTGCTCGGCGTGAACATGGCGACCACGCCCGGCAAGGTCGTGTTCCGCAACGACCTGATCGAACTGCTGCAATATGCCCCGACGACCGAGGAGGTCTATCGGCGGCCGCTGCTGATCGTGCCGCCCTGGATCAACAAGTTCTACATTCTCGACCTGAACGCCGAGAAGAGCTTCATCCGCTGGGCGGTCGCGCAGGGCCTCACGGTGTTCTGCATTTCCTGGATCAATCCGGACGCGCGCCACGCCGACAAGGATTTCTACGCCTATATGACCGACGGCATCCAGGCGGCGCTGGGGCAGATCGAGAAGATCACCGGCGAACGGCAGGTGACCTCGATCGGCTATTGCGTCGGCGGCACGCTGTCCGCCGCGACGCTGGCCTATATGGCCGCCAAGGGCGACGACCGCATCTCCAGCGCGACCTTCTTCACCACGCAGGTCGATTTCTCCGACCCCGGCGATCTGAAGATCTTCGCCGACGAGGACCGCATCAAGAATATCGAAAACGAGATGGAGCTGGCGGGCTTTCTCGAAAGCCGCTCGATGGCCAACGCCTTCAACATGCTGCGCCCCAACGACATGATCTGGTCCTATGTCGTGAACAATTACCTGAAGGGCATCGAGCCGATGGCCTTCGACCTGCTGGCGTGGAACAGCGATTCCACCCGCATGCCGCGCGCCAACCATTCGTTCTATCTGCGCAATTGCTATCTCAACAACCAGTTCGCCCGGAAGAAGATGGTGATCGGCGGCGTGACGCTCGATCTCGGCAAGATCACGGTTCCCGTCTACAATCTCGCGGCCAAGGAAGACCATATCGCGCCGGCGCGTTCGGTGTTCAACGGCGCGAAACTGTTCGGCGGCGAGATGCGCTACGTGCTCGGCGGCTCCGGCCATATCGCCGGCGTCATCAACCCGCCCGGCCCCAAGCCCAAATATCAGTACTGGACCGGGGAAAAGCCGTCCGGAACCTATGAGGACTGGTGCGCCAAGGCCGAGGAGCACGCCGGCTCCTGGTGGCCGGACTGGATCCAGTGGATCGCCGCGCAGGCGCCGGAGAAGGTTCCGGCGCGCGAGCCCGGCGGCGGCAAGGTTCCGCTGCTCGGCGACGCGCCCGGGCGAATACGTCCGCGTCAAATCCTGACTTGACCAACCCCGGCCGCGTCCCTCGCCGCCGGGGTTTTTCGTCGGCCCGGAACCTTGTCTTGAGCACGGCATTGTCAGGACAAGGTTTCGCGGCGCGCTTCTTGCCCGTTGCGGACAGGACGCCCCGTCCGGTCCCGGAAAGAACCGCTTTGGGATGCCGAGGCGCCGGGAATGGTGTCGTTTCGGGACAGGAGTGCGAATATGGGTCAGTTCCTCAAGATGTGCGGCCTTGCCGGCGCGGGCGCGCTGCTGGTCGCCGCCACGCCGGTTCTGGCCGGCCATGTCGCCGGTCCGGGCTTCGCGGGCCATGGCGGAATCCGCATCGTCCGTCCGGGCGGCCCTGTCGCGGCCGTCCGTCCCGGAGCGGGACCGGCTTTCCGGCCTGGCTATCGTCCCGGTCCCTATGCGGGATATTACGGCGGCCGCCAGAACTTCTTCGGAGCGCGCGGCCGTTTCGGCTATGACTTCGGCTACGCCTATCCGCGCGGCTATTACCGCGCCGGGTTACGGGTCTTCCGGCTTCTTCCCCGGCGCGGACGCCGCGTTCGCCTGGTCGGCGCCGGAGGTCGAAGGCCCCGGCTATCCGCCCTACCCGCTCGGCTATGGCGACGCGAGCTACGGGCCGACCGGCTATGGCGTGAGCTACAATGTCCCGCCGCCCGGCTGGGCCCCGGCGAAGATCATTTACATCAAGGGCAACCACGTGCGGCGCGAGACCTATTTCCGCCCGCGCCAGACGGTGATCGTGCGCGGCGCCGCCTCGGTGGATTGACGACAAACAGTTTGCGACAGCAGAAAACCCCGGGTTGCTGCCCCGAGGGTTTTTGTTGTTGGGAGCAAGACGCCCTCGGGAGCACCCGGGGCTTTCGTCACAGCCCGAGCATCAGCTGCAGGTTCTGCACGGCGGCGCCGGAGGCGCCCTTGCCGAGATTGTCCAGCCGCGCGACGACGACCGCCTGGCGGCGCCCCTCATTGGCGAACACCCGGATTTCCAGATCGTTCGTGCCGTTGAGCGCCTCCGGCTCCAGCTTGCCGCTGTCCTCGGCGGCGACGACGCGGACATAGTTCTGGCCGGCGTAATGATCGCCCAGCACGGCTTCGAGATCGCCGGCATGGGGCTTGCCGGGCAGATCGTCGAGGCAGAGCGGCAGGCTCACCAGCATGCCCTGGCGGAAATTGCCGACCGACGGGACGAACAGCGGCCGCGTGCGCAGGCGCGCATAGGCCATGATCTCCGGCACATGCTTGTGCTCGAGGCCGAGCGCGTAAAGCTCGAACGCCGGCGCCCGGGCCGCCTCGTAATCCTCGATCATCTGCCGCCCGCCGCCGGAATAGCCGGACACCGCGTTGAGCGCGAGCGGATGGCCGGCGTCGATCAGGCCGGCGTCCACCAGCGGCCGCAGCATGGCGATGGCGCCGGTGGCGTAGCAGCCCGGATTGGCGACCCGCCGCGCGGACGCGATCTCGTCGGCCTGTCCGGCGGCGAGTTCGGGAAAACCATAGGCCCAGCCCGGCGCGACGCGATGCGCCGTCGAGGCGTCGAGCACGCGCGGCCCCTCCATCCCCAGCGAATCCACCATGGCCACGCTCTCCTTGGCGGCGGCGTCCGGCAGGCAGAGGATGGTCAGGTCGACCTGGCGCAGGATGTCGGCCTTGGCGGCGGGGTCCTTGCGCTTTTCGGGCGCGATCGAGACGATCTCGACATCCGCGCGCCCCGCGAGCTTTTCGCGGATCTGCAGGCCGGTGGTGCCGGCCTCGCCGTCGATGAAGATCTTTCTGGGCGCGTCGGTCATGCTGGATTCCCCGTGGCGGATGAGGCGGTGTAGCGCAAAAGAATGACGGACAAAACAAAACGGCGGGCTTTTGGCCCGCCGTTCCGCAAAAGAAACCCGAAGATCAGCGCTTCGAGAACTGGAAGCTGCGACGAGCCTTGCGCTTGCCGTACTTTTTGCGCTCGACCACGCGCGAGTCGCGGGTGAGGAAGCCTTCCTTCTTCAGAGCCGGGCGCAGGCCGGGCTCGTAATAGGTCAGCGCCTTGGAGAGGCCGTGGCGCACCGCGCCGGCCTGGCCGGACAGGCCGCCGCCGGCGACCGTGACCATCACGTCATACTGGCCGTCGCGCTGGGCGATTCCGAACGGCTGCTTCACGATCATGCGCAGCACCGGACGGGCGAAATAGGTTTCCAGCTCGCGGCCGTTGACGACGACCTTGCCCGTGCCGGGCTTGATCCAGACGCGCGCGACGGCGTTCTTGCGCTTGCCGGTGGCGTAGGCGCGGCCGAACTTGTCGAGCTTTTGCACATGCACCGGCGCTTCCGGGGCCGGAGCGGCGCTGGCGCTCTTGAGGTCCTGCAGGGAGGAAAGGGTCTCGGACATGATCAGTCGTTCCGCGCGTTCTTGGAGTTCAGGGCGGCGACGTCGAGAACGCTCGGGTTCTGAGCCGCATGAGGATGTTCGGCGCCCTTGTAGACGCGGAGGTTGCCGAGCTGCTTGGTTCCAAGCGGACCGCGCGGCAGCATGCGCTGCACGGCCTTTTCCACGATGCGCTCGGGGAAGCGGCCTTCGAGGATGTACTTGGCCGAACGTTCCTTGATGCCGCCCGGGAAGCCGGTGTGGTGGTAATAGACCTTCTGGTCGCGCTTGCGGCCGGTGAAGACCACCTTGTCGGCGTTGATGACGATGATGTTGTCGCCATCGTCCATGTGAGGCGTGAAGGTCGCCTTGTGCTTGCCGCGCAGGCGCAGCGCGATGATCGAGGCGAGGCGGCCGACGACCAGCCCCTTGGCGTCGATCAAAACCCACTTCTTCTCGATCTCGGCGGCTTTGGCCGAGTAGGTCTTGCCGTACATTGTCTCTTTTCCAGATATGGCGCGGAGCGCAGATCCTGGTGTCCAGGCAGACGCGCCCCCGCGGGAAGATGCGGGCTTGTACGGGCCGCGCCCCGGCTTGTCAACCGCCGATCCGCCGAAGTCGCCTGAAAACGCAGATGTTTTCGACGATGTGGTATTATAATACCTTATTTTTTCAGGACGGGGATCGCATAGGTGCCGACGGCATGGGAGACCGGTTCGGCGGCGCCCTCGGCGAACAGCGTCGCCTCGCCCACCGCGAGCCTCTTGCCGAGCTTGAGCAGGCGGCATTCGACGATCACGTCGCCATGAGGCGGCTTGCGCAGGAAATTGATGTTGAGATTGGTGGTGACCGCGCCCAGCGATTCCGGGCCCATATGGGCGAGGATCGCCACCCAGATCCCGACGTCGGCCAGAGTGAACATGGCCGGGCCCGACACCGTGCCGCCGGGACGCAGATGGCGCTCATGGGCGATCAGCCGCAGCTTCGCGGTCATCGACCCGACCTGCTCCACCATCACGGTGCGGCCGCCGTGGTGCAATTGCGGAAACACCTCGTCGAGAAGCATTTCGATTTCGGCCACGGTCATGATCGGCTTGGGAATGGCGGATTTCGGCATCGGCGCGCCTCTGCGGTCAGGAAGGAGGGACGCGGGGATGCCGCAAAACGCCCCCGCTGGCCATTCGATCGGGCCGCGTCGTCTGCGCCCGCAGCGCCTGAAATGGTAAAATTTCTCTTTATTTCAATGGTTAATCAATTGCTTTCGGACCGATTCGGCAGAGCCTTGAAACAATGCACTCGAAACAGACGCGAATACATTGTTTCAACTAATTTTTTACGTAAATCGCTTCATTCCGCGGCGGCGTCGGACAGTGGCGAGGGTCAGGGTGCGCTCGAACTGCGTCCGATGCAGCAGCGAGTACACGCCGTTCCTGGCCAGCAATTCGTCCTGCCGCCCGGATTCGACCACCTGGCCGCCTTCGATGACGCAGATGCGCTCGGCGTTGGCCACGGTGCTGAGGCGGTGGGCGATGACCAGGGTGGTGCGTCCGGCGCACAATGTCTTCAGCGCCTCCTGGACGGCGCGCTCCGATTCGGTGTCCAGCGCCGAGGTGGCCTCGTCGAGCAGGATCAGCGGCGCGTCCTTGAGGAAGGCGCGGGCGATCGAGATGCGCTGGCGCTGGCCGCCGGAGAGCTGCATGCCCTGTTCGCCGACCGGCGAATCGTAGCCGCGCTCGAAACCCATGATGAAATCGTGGGCGAAGGCGGCCTTGGCGGCGGCGACGATGTCCTCGTCGCTCGCGCCCGGCCGTCCGAAGGCGATATTGTCGCGGATCGAGCCCTTGAACAGGAAGGTGTCCTGCCCGACATAGCCGATCTGGCTGCGCAGCGAGCGCCGCGAAAAGGCGCTGATGTCCTGGCCGTCGATGACGATCTTGCCCGCCGTCGGCTCGTAGAACCGCAGGATCATGCTCATGGCGGTGGTCTTGCCGCCGCCCGAGCGCCCGACCAGCGCGGTGGTCTGGCCCTGCTCGGCGACGAAATTCAGCTTGTTGAGCACCAGTTCGCCAGGACGATAGGAAAACTCGACGTCGTCGAATTCGACCCGGCCCTTGGTGATCTTCAGCTGCGGCATGTCCGCCGGCTCGGCTTCCGGGGTCTTTTCGTCCAGGAACTCATAGAGCATGCCGACGCCGAGCAGCGACGAGCTCATGTCGACATGCAGGCGGGCGACGCGCTTGGCCGGCTCGGTCGCCAGCAGCAGCGCGGTGATGAAGGCGAAGAAATTGCCCGGCTGCGCGCCGTTGTAAATGACCCGGTAGCCGCCATAGACGACGACCATCGCCACGGCGACGCCGGCGAGCGTCTCCAGCAGCGGGCTGGAGCGCGACTGAACGCGCGACAGCTTGTTGGCGGCGCCTTCGAAGGTCTGGATCGCCTTGAGCTGCCGCTCGCGCATGAGCGGCTCGAGCGTGAAGGACTTGACGACGCGGATGCCCTGCGCGGTCTCCTGCAAGGATTCCAGGATGGCGGCGAAGCCATAGAACTCCGTCATCATCACGCGGCGGGCGCGATTGCCGAGCCGGCGGACGCCGACGATGGCCAGCGGCATGATCAGGACCGCGATCGCGGCCAGTTGCGGATCCTGCTGGAACATCGCGAACATCAGGCCGAGCGTGGTCAGGATGTCGCGGCCGAGCGCCGTGACCAGGGTGTTGAGCGCATTGCCGGCCGATTGCGAAATGAAGGCCTGGCGCGCGATGAATTCGGTCGAATGGCGGGCGTTGTAGAAGCTCACGTCCATCGCGAGCATCTTGTCGAAAATCTTCGTCTGGCTCTCGGCGATGATGTTGTTCGAGATTCGCGACAGGATCACCTGCTGGCCGTAGGTGGCGAAGCCCTTGGCGACGTAGATCGCAGTGATCGCGCCGCCGATCGCCCACATCGCCTGGATGTTGCGATCGACGAAGATGCGGTTGACGATGCCGCCCATGAGATAGGCGGAAGCGGTCGTCGTCGCGGCGATGACGCCCATCATGGCGAAGGCGACGACATAGCCCTTGTAATGCTTGGTGCCCTGTTCGCGCAGCAGGCGCTCGATCAGGTGCATCTGTCCGGTGCTGAAGAACCTCTTCTGCAAGGGTTTCATCAGGTTGGATAACAAGGCTTCTGTCTCTCGTCGGCTTGGATTGGCTGGATCGGGTTCCCGCCGCAGGGAACGCGCGCCCTGAAAGCGCCGGCCGCCGCCCCCGGACGCCAGGGCCTGCGCGATCAGCGCTCTCTCTGGAAGGGATTGGCCGTCATGTCAATGCGGAGGCGCCGGCGAAGCGGGCCTCGGCGCCGCCGCATGGCAAAAATGCAACGGGCGCGGCGGCGCCGGATTTGCCCCGAAACGCCTGCAAACCCGGACTGAAACGGCCTAATGCCCGTGGAAAAATGCGATCTCGAACAGCGAAATGCCGATCTCCGCCATGATCAGCACGATGATCGCCATCTCCATGAAGGAGGAGCGGTCGGCGTCGATGATTTCGGTGAGCGCGCGAACCGTTTCGACGATGACGTCCAGCTTCCGCTGCAGCGTCTGGCCGCGCTCCTTGAGCTCGTATTCGTCCTCGAGGCGCGCATAGAGGCGTTCGAGGTCGGGACGGTCCCACAGCACGTCGGGCTTGTCGTCGACCGCGACGCGGCCGGAAACGCGGTGCTGCGCGCCGAGCGCCTGTCCGATCAGCCGCAGCATTTCCCGGCGGTCGCGCATGGGCCGCCCGAGCCGGCCCAGCACGTCGGCGAGCGGCTCGATCTTGTCGAAAACGGAATTGACCTCGCGTTCGTCGCGGCCGAGCGCCACGCTCTTGGCCAAGGTGTCGGCGATGATCAGGAAACGCTCGTCGGACAGGTCCCGCAGCGCGATCTGGCCGACCGACACGATCCGGTCCTCCGCCTCGCCGATCTGCAGGTTGGCGATCTCGTCCTCCTTGCGCAGCCGCGCGCCGACGACCCGATCCTTCAGGCGGGCGAGGATGTCTTCCTCTTCGAGCGGCGACAGCCCGACCATGACGGCGACGCCATAGCGGTAAAGCGCCACCTTGCCGCCCTGGCCGACATGAAAGGCGAGCGGCGAGGTCGAAATGGCGTCCGCGCGCTCCAGGCCGGCGACGTCGATGCGATCGCCCAGCAGCAGCGCGCGCGCCGTGACACGGGAAACCGGGGCGAGAATTTGCAATTCGCTCATAAGCTGGTTCTAGTCCAATCCTGCGCCCGTTCTAGCCCAATTTTGCGACAAATGCGCGGTGGGGCAGCGGCGGCGGCCGGCGGCGGCCCTTGCTCCCGTGGCGCGCGCGTCTATGCTGGCCCGGCGACTTTCTCGCCGCCGTTCCGCAAGAAACGTCCCGAGGATCGCCCCAAGGATCACCACGCCATGCCGTTCACGCCGCATCCCTTCGCCCGCTTCATCGCAATTCTCGGCCGCGGCCGGAATCTTTCGCGCGCGCTGACCGTGGAGGAGGCCGAAGAGGCGATGGCCATGATTCTCAAGGGCGACGTGCTGCCCGAACAGCTCGGCGCCTTCCTGATGCTGCTGCGCATGAAGGAGGAAGGCCCGAGCGAGCTCGCCGGCTTCGTGCGCGCCGTGCGCAAGACCCTGCCCGCGCCGGAGCCGGGCCTCGTCGACGTGGACTGGTCCTCCTATGCGGGCAAGAAGCGGCAATTGCCGTGGTTCCTGCTCGCCGCGCTCTGCCTCGCCCAGTCGGGCCGCAAGGTCTTCATGCATGGCTTCGACGGCCACACCGCCGGGCGGCTCTATACCGGCGAAGTGCTTGCGGCGCTGGGCCTGCCGACCGCGCCGGACTTCGCCGCCGCGACCCGGCAATTGAAGCAGAACGGCTTCGCCTACATGGACCTCGCCGCGATCAGCCCGCCGCTGGCGCGGATGATGGGCTTCAAGCCGATCCTCGGCCTGCGCTCGCCGGTCCACACGCTGGCGCGCATGATCAATCCGTTCGGCGCCCCCTGCCTGCTGCAAGGCATCTTCCATCCCAATTACATGGCCACCCATCGCGACGCCGCCCTGCTGCTGGGCGAGCCGAACATGGTGGTGTTTCGCGGCGAAGGCGGCGAGATCGAGCGCCGGCCGGGAAAACCCTGCGAGACGCTCGGCGTGGCCAACGGCGTCGCCGTCGAGGAGCGCTGGCCGCCGCTGATGGAGGAGCCGCGCCAATTGCCCGACGAATCCATGGAGGTCTCGCGCCTGCTCGCGGTCTGGCGCGGCGAGGCCGAGGAGCCCTATGCCGAAGCCGCCATCACCGGCACGCTGGCGATCGCCCTGCGCGCGATGGGGCTTGCGCCGGACATCAAGATGGCGCAAAGCCGCGCGGAAACGCTCTGGCGCGGCCGCGATCCCGGCCGCCTGCTCGCGGCCTGATGCACATTTTCTGAGAACCCTCGCGTAAGCTCGGCGTCGCGTTCGCTCCTAACCAGTCCCTCACGGGTTTTCACCCATGAGCACTGGCGCTACCCAACACACCGGATTCCCGATGGACCGCCTGCCGCTCTTTCTCGACCTCCACAAGCGCCGCATCGCCGTCGTCGGCGGCGGCTCGCTCGCCGCGCGGCGCATGGAGACCCTGGCCCGCGCCGGCGCCGAGGTCTGGCTGTTCGCCACCGCCTGGAGCGACGAATTCGAGGCCTTGCGCGGCCAGTATCGCCTCGGCGATCTCGACGAGCGCAACGCCTTTTTCGGCTTTCCCCTCGCCTATTTCGCCTTTGAAGCCGGCGACGAGCCCGAGAAGCCCTCGAACCTGGCGCTGATCGCCCGCGCCCGGGCCTGCGGGGCGCTGGTCAATGTCGCCGACCATCCCGGCGTCAGCGATTTCATCGTCCCCTCGGTGCTCGACCGCAGCCCGCTGGTGGTGGCGATTTCCACCGGCGGCGACGCGCCCCTGCTCGGGCGGATGCTCAAGGCACGGCTGGAAACGCTGATTCCGGCGGCCTATGGCCGGCTGGCGGAGCTCGCCGGCGCGGGCCGCGCCGCGCTCGCCGGCAAGCTCGCCAGCCATCAGGCGCGGCTGCGCTTCTGGGAGCGCGTCTATGACGGCCCGATCGCCGAAATGGTGCTGGCGGGCGACGAAGCCGGCGCGAAGGCCCTGCTCGACCGCGAAATCGCCGATTGCCGGCCCGACGGCTCGGCCGCCGACGACCATCCGGTCGGCGAGGTCTATCTGGTCGGCGCCGGGCCGGGCGACCCGGACCTGCTGACCTTCCGCGCCTTCCGCCTGATGCAGAAGGCCGACGTCGTGCTCTACGACCGGCTGGTCGATCCCGCGATCATGGACCGGGTGCGCCGCGACGCCGAGCGCATCTATGTCGGCAAGAAGCGCGCCGATCACGCCTTGCCGCAGGAGGAGATCGGCGACCTGATGGTCAAGCTGGCGCTGGAGGGCAAGCGCGTGCTGCGCCTGAAGGGCGGCGACCCCTTCATTTTCGGGCGCGGCGGCGAGGAGATCGAAAAGCTCGCCGAAAAGCAGATCCCGTTCCAGGTCTGCCCCGGCATCACCGCCGCCGCCGGCTGCTCGTCCTACGCCGGCATTCCGCTGACCCATCGCGATCACGCGCAATCCTGCGTCTTCGTCACCGGCCACGGCCGCGACGGCCCGATCGACCTCGACTGGAGCACGCTGCTGCGCCCGCGCCAGACGGTCGCGGTCTATATGGGCCTCGCCCATCTCGAATTCCTGATGGCGGAGTTCCAGCGCCACGGCGCCGATCCCGCCTTGCCGGTCGCGATCATTGAAAACGGCACCCGCGCCAGCCAGATAGTGGTGACGGGAACAATCGCCGACATCGCCGGCAAGGCGGCCGCCGCCGGCCTGCGCGGCCCCACCATCATCATCGTCGGCACCGTCGTGAGATTGCGCGACACGCTCAACTGGTACAGTCCGAAATCGGCAAGTCTGACGCCGAGCAAGCCAATCCTAGAGGGTTCAAGTCAATGGCCACGAATGAAGAGGCGCTCGCCGCATTGGGGCGGGTCGCGGGACCGGACGGCAGGACGCCGCTGCCGCAATCGGGCGCCCTGTCCGGGCTCGTCGTCGCCGGCGACAAGATCTATGTGACCATCGCGGTCGCGCCCGAGCAGGCCAAGGCCAGCGAGCCGATGCGGCTGGCGGCGGAACAGGCGCTGAAGACCCTGCCCGGCATCGCCACCGCTTATGTCGCGCTGACCGCAGAGCGCGCGCCGCAGGCAGGCCGCAGCCCGCCAGCCACCGCCCATGGCCAAGCCCCCGCCCAGGGCCCCGGCCTCGACAAGGTCAAGCAGATCATCGCCGTCGCCTCGGGCAAGGGCGGCGTCGGCAAATCCACCACCGCCGCCAATCTCGCGGTGGCGCTGGCGGCGCTCGGCAAGAAGGTCGGCCTGCTCGACGCCGACGTGTTCGGCCCCTCGCTGCCGCTGCTGTTCGGCCTTTCCGGCAAGCCGAGCTTTTCCGGCGAGGGCAAGAGCCTCGAACCCTTCGTCAAATATGGCGTCAAGCTGATGTCGATCGGCTTTCTCGTGCCGCAGGATTCGCGCCGTGGTCTGGCGCGGCCCGCTGGTGATGACCGCGGTCAAGCAATTGCTGCGCGACGTCGCCTGGGGCGATCTCGACATTCTCGTGGTCGACATGCCGCCCGGCACCGGCGACGTGCAGCTGACGATGGCGCAGAACGCCTCGCTCGCCGGCGCCGTGGTGGTCTCGACGCCGCAGGACATGGCGCTGATCGACGCCCGCCGCGCCGTCGCCATGTTCAACCAGGTCAAGACGCCCGTGCTCGGCCTGTTCGAGAACATGAGCTATTTCCTCTGCCCCCATTGCGGCGGCCGCACCGAAATCTTCGCCCATGGCGGCGCCAAGGCGGAGGCCGAGAAAAACGGCGTGCGCTTCCTCGGCGCGTCGCCGCTCGACCTCAAGATCCGGGAAACCTCGGACGCCGGCACGCCGGTCGTCGCGGGTTCGCCCGAGTTGCCCCAGGCCAAACCCTATTTCGATCTGGCCCATGCCGTGCTGGACGAACTCGCGAAAGCGGGCCGCCGCGCGCCCGTCTTCTCCATCGGCTGAGCCGAAAGGACTTTTCATGCACCGCCGCCTCTTCCTCGCGGGCGTCGCGCTGACGCCCGCGACCATCGCTCTTGCCTCCTTCCCTTTTGCCGGCTCGGCCCTTGCCGCCTCGGTCGACGATCTGCCGATCGTCGCGCTGCCTGCCGGCGCCGATCCGGCGACCGTTCCGGGCCTGTCGTGGTTTGGCTCCGGCCCCTCGGCCATCGAGATTTTCGACTACAACTGCCCCTATTGCCGCAAGGCCTTCGAGACGCTGGACGCCCGCGTGGCGAAGAAGAAGCTGCGGCTCGGCCTGATGGACAGTCCGCAGCTGTCCTCCGGTTCGGTGCAGGCGGCCAAGATCCGGCAGGCGGCGCTCATTCTGTACGGCCCGGACAAGGCCTATGAATTCCACCGCCGCCTGTATGCGCGCAAGGGCATGATCGACGGCGACGCGGCTCTTGCCGTGGCCGGGGACGATGGGCCTCGACGTCGACAAGCTGGCGGACGCGGCGAACAGCGACGAAGCCCGCAGCCGCATCATCGCGCAGGGGCATTTCCTCGACGCGATCGGCGTCGCGACGACGCCGTCCTTCATCATCGGCGCGAAGCTGCTGTCCGGCTGGCCCGGCGCCGACGGTTTCGACGCCGCGCTGAAGGTCAAAAGCTAAGAATAATCCGGGTGTTCCTTGACTTCCGCGAGCGTGCATCCGGCGGCGGCGCTGACCGCGTTTTTCAGCCGGGCGCGCTCGTCGTTGAGGCGATAGACCTTTCGCGCGGCCTCGATGAAGGCATGTGCCGAAATCCCCGGCGCTCTCCCTCCGGCGCAAAAAATCCTCGACGTCCCACAGAGCGGCGTTGACCTCGTCGAGGCGGACGGGTCAGGGCGGCGATCTCGCCGCTCGCATCCGCCGCGCGCAAGGGCGCCGCCGCCCGCTGCAACAGGGCCAGCTCGCGCGCCGCCATCAGGCGTTTCTGCGCATTGCGCACGCGCCGCGTCTTGAGCGCCAGAATGGTGATCTTGTCGATCAATTCGCCGGCTGAAACCGGGATCGTCACGACGGACGTCTCCTCCGCCGCCGGGGCAAGGCTTGCGCGCGCCTCCATTCCATTCCTCCGCTTGTCGCAACATCGAGGATGGAGCTTGCCAGACGGAGCTTGCGCGGAATTGGCGGCCTGGCGAAGCGCTCGACAGCCGCGCCGCAGGCCTTGAATATTATAATATTCGTATATATGAGAAAAGCCAGTATGATCTGCGGACGGCGCTGACGCGCGTCAGCAAAAAAGGAGCAAGCCTCATGTTCGGTTGGTTCAAGTCCGGTGGCGCCATCAAGACCTTCACCCCTGGCGAATTGCGCGATCTCCTGCGCGAAAACGACGGCGCCTTCGTGCTGGCGGACGTACGGGAGGCCAATGAATGGGCCGGTGGACACATTCCCGGCGCGGTCCATGTTCCGCTGTCGCGCTTCGCCGCCGCTGTCGCGAAATTGCCGAAAGACAAGAAGATCGTCTTCTACTGCCAGTCCGGCATGCGCTCGAAAAGCGCGTTGAACCAGGCAAAGACGATGGGCCTGTCGGCGGAAGGCCATCTCGGCGGCGGCATTTCCGCATGGCGCCGGCATGAGATGCCACTCGCGCGCTGAACCCCACGCAAACTGAATATCCGGAGAGACGAGAATGACAGTCAATGACGCCGTGCGCGCGCTGGCCGGGACGATGGTCCTGATCTCCGTCGCTCTGGTTTATTTCGTCTCGCCCTGGTTCCTGCTTTTCACCGCCTTCATCGGCCTGAACCTGCTGCAATCGGCCTTCACCGGCTTCTGCCCGCCGTCCGTGGCTGTTTCGCAGGATGGGCCTGCCCGAAGCGCGCTGAAACCTGCGGCCTCAGAGCCCGTAGGCGGAGAGCTTGGGCAGCAGCTTGCCGCGCCGCTCCAGCACGAAATCGCGGAATTTCTGCGCCGCCTTGCTCAATTCGCGATCGCGGCGGTTGAGCAGGAACCATTGCCGCACCAGCGGCAGACCGGCGACCTGCAGCTTGACCAGATGCCCGTCGGCGATTTCGGTCAGGCAGGTGTGCGCGGAAATCATCGCGATCCCCAGTCCCGCCATCACCGATTGCTTGATCGTCTCGTTGGTGCCCATTTCGACGATCTCGAACGCGCGGCCGCCGCCGATCCGCTCCAGGAAGCGATCGGTCAGCGCGCGGGTGCCGGAGCCCTGCTCGCGGGCGAGAAATCGCTCCCGCAGCAGATCCTCGGCGAGGATATCCGGGTCCCCGGCCAACCGATGATCGGGCGGGGCGATGATGATGTAGGGGTGATCGCCCAGCGTCGCCGAATCGGCCTCGATATGCGCCGGCGGCCGGCCCATGATGGTCAGGTCGTATTCGTTGCGCTCCAGCCCGCGGATGATGTCCTCGCGATTGCCGACCGAGAGCGTCACCCGGACGCCCGGGCATTCGCGCTGGAAGGCGGCGACGATCGACGGCGCCAGATATTTCGCCGTGCTGACCACGCCGAACACCAGCGAGCCCGAGGCGCCCGCCAGCAGCGCGTCGATGCGTTCGCTCGTGCGCGCGGCGAGCCGCTCCACGTCCTTGGCCATCGCCAGCAGTTCCTGGCCGATTTCGGTCGGCGTGAAGGGCGCGTCGCCGGCGCGCCGGAACAAGGGCGCGCCGACCTGCTCCTCCAGCAATTTCAATTGGACGCTGATCGCGGGCGGCGTGACGTGGAGCACCGTCGCGGCGCCGCTGACCGAGCCGCGCTCGACAGTCGCGGCCAGCGCGCGCAATTGTTTCAGGGTGAGGCTTCTCAAATCCGACATTTAGATATTCTAAGAGCAACTTCCATTTTTTTAAATTTCTTTTTCGTGATGATGCGATCAATGTGACCTCAGCCGACCACAAAGAGCCGGCCAGGAGGAATGCCCAATGACGATCAATCACGCGCCGGCGTTGCACGCCGGGGGCGAAAGCCTTGACGCATATCTTGGACACTGGGTCGCCGCGAGCGAAGGCCGGACCAGCGTGGCGCAAGCGGTCGCCGCCATGGCGCAGGCCGGAATCGCCTTGTCCGACATCATCGCCGGAGGGCCGCTGAACGGCGCCCTGGGCGCGGAAGTCGGCCAGCAGAACGCCGATGGCGACAACCAGCGCCAGCTCGACGTCATCGCCGACGGTTTGATCATCGACGCGCTGCGCAAGTCGCCGACCGCCTTTTACGCCTCCGAAGAGGAGGAAGCCATTCTGACCCTCGACCCGGCCGGCGAACTCGCCGTCGCCTGCGACCCGCTCGACGGCTCGTCCAACATCGACTGCAACATGCCGATCGCGACGATCTTCGGCATCTTCCGCGCGACGCCCGGCGACGCCACCGGCTCGTTCTTCCGCGAGGGCAGCGAGCAGGTCGCCGCGGGCTATGTCGTCTACGGCCCCCAGACCAGCCTGCTGCTGACGCTGGGCGAAGGCGTGGCGCAGTTCACGCTCGATCCCGCCACGCGCCGCTTCGTGCTGGTCTCGCGCAATGTCCGCATCGCGCCCTCGACGCGCGAATACGCCATCAACGCCTCGAACTATCGCCACTGGCCGGAGCCGATCCGCGACTTCATCGACGATTGCATCGAAGGCGCCGGCGGCCCGCATGGCAAGGATTTCAACATGCGCTGGCTCGCCTGCATGGTCGGCGAGGCCCATCGCATCTTTTCGCGCGGCGGCGTGTTTCTTTATCCCGGCGACCACCGCCCCGGCTATATGCACGGCCGCCTGCGCCTGCTCTACGAGGCCTTCCCGATCGCCATGCTGGTCGAGCAGGCGGGCGGCGGCGCCACCGACGGCTTCGAGCGCATCCTGGCCAAGAAGCTGGAGACGCTGCACCAGCGCACGCCCCTGGTGTTCGGCTCGATCGAGAAGGTCGCGCGCATCGCCAGCTATTTCTCCGACGCTCATTTCCAGCGCGTGCAGTCGCCGCTGTTCGCCGAGCGCGGCCTGTTCCAGCATTAAGGACCGACAAGAATGTCCATCAAGCATCCGATCATTTCCGTCATCGGCTCCTCCGGCGCTGGCACCAGCACGGTCAAGTTCACCTTCGACCAGATCTTCCGCCGCGAAGGCATCGTCGCCGCCTCGATCGAGGGCGACGCCTTCCATCGCTTCGACCGCGCCGCGATGAAGGCGGAAATGGCGCGCCGCCGCGAATCGGGCGACATGACCTTCAGCCATTTTTCCGAGGACGCGAACCTGCTCGCGGAACTGGAAAAATCCTTCCGCTCCTATGCGGAATCGGGCAAGTGCAGCGCGCGGACCTATGTCCATGACGCGGAGGAAGCCGAACGCCACGGCGTCCAGCCCGGCCATTTCACCGAATGGCGCGACATCGGCGAAAATTCCGACCTGCTGTTCTATGAGGGCCTGCACGGCGCGGTGAAGACGGACAACATCGACATCGCCAGCCAGGGCGATCTCAAGATCGGCGTTGTCCCGGTGATCAATCTCGAATGGATCCAGAAGATCCATCGCGACCGCGCCTCGCGCGGCTACACGACCGAAGCGGTCACCGACACGATCCTGCGGCGCATGCACGCCTATGTGCATGTCATCTGCCCGCAGTTCACCCAGACCGACATCAATTTCCAGCGCGTCCCGGTGGTCGACACCTCGAACCCCTTCATCGCGCGCTGGATTCCGACGGCGGGCGAATCGCTGGTGGTGATCCGGTTCCGCAATCCGCGCGGCATCGACTTCCCCTATCTGGTGTCGATGATCAACGGCAGCTGGATGAGCCGGGCGAATTCCATCGTCATCCCCGGCGACAAGCTCGACATCGCCATGCAGCTCATCCTCACGCCGATGATCCTGCGGCTGACCGAGCGCAGCCGCCGTAGCAAATGAACCCGCGAAACACCAATTGGCCAAGGAGTTCACGATGAACGACGCCCTTCTCGCGGAACGCGCCCCGGCGACCGCGCCCTCCTTCCCGGACATGGCGAACGCCATTCGCGCGCTTGCCATGGATGCGGTGGAAAAGGCCAAGTCCGGCCATCCCGGCATGCCGATGGGCATGGCCGACGTCGCAACCGTGCTGTTCACACGCTTCCTCAAGCTCGATCCGGCGGATCCGGCGTGGCCCGACCGCGACCGCTTCGTGCTGTCGGCCGGCCATGGCTCGATGCTGCAATATGCGCTGCACTATCTGCTCGGCTATTCCGACATGCCGATCGAGCAATTGCAGCAGTTCCGGCAGCTTGGCGCGCGCACCGCCGGCCATCCGGAATATGGCCATGCGCTCGGCATCGAGACCACCACCGGGCCGCTCGGCCAGGGCGTGGCCACCGCCGTCGGCATGGCGCTCGCAGAGCGCATGATGAACGCGCGCTACGGCGACGCTCTGGTCGATCACCACACCTACGTGATCGCAGGCGACGGCTGCCTGATGGAGGGCTTGTCCCACGAGGCGATCGATCTCGCCGGCCATCTCAAGCTCGGCAAGCTGATCGTGCTGTGGGACGACAACCACATCACCATCGACGGCGCGACCAATCTCTCGACCTCGACCGACCAGGTCCGCCGCTTCGAGGCCGCCGGATGGAATGTCGCGCGCGTCGACGGCCATGACGAAAAGCAGATCGCAGAGGCGCTCGCCAAGGCGCGCGGACGCAGAGCGACAAGCCCTGGTTCATCGCCTGCCGCACCACCATCGGCTTCGGCGCGCCGACTCGCGCCGGGACGTCCAAGGCCCACGGCGAGGCGCTCGGGCCGGAAGAAATCGCCGGCGCGCGGAAAGCGCTGAACTGGCCCTACCCGCCCTTCGTGGTGCCGGAGCCGATCCTGACCGAATGGCGCAAGGTTTCCGCGCGCGGCGCGGCCGCCCATGCGCAATGGAAGACGCGCCTCGCCGCCAGCGAAAACGGCGCGGCTTTCACGACGCAGGTTTCGGGCGAGACGCCGCCCGAAATCCTTGTCGCGCTGAAAGACCTCATCGCCAGCCACGTCGCCGACAAGCCCAAGATCGCCACGCGCAAGGCCTCGGAAATCGCGCTCGCCGCGATCAATGGCGCCAGCGCGCTCACCATCGGCGGCTCGGCCGACCTGACCCATTCCAACCTGACCATCACCAAGGGAATGGACTCGGTGCAACCCGGCGCCTATGGCGGCCGTTATATCCATTACGGCGTCCGCGAACATGGCATGGCGGCGGCGATGAACGGCATCGCGCTGCATGGCGGGTTCATCCCGTATGGCGGCACCTTCCTGGTGTTCTCCGATTATGCGCGCGGCGCCCTGCGCCTCTCCGCGCTGATGGGCGTGCGGGTGATCTATGTGCTCACCCACGATTCCATCGGGCTCGGCGAGGACGGGCCGACCCATCAACCGGTCGAGCATATGGCCATTCTGCGCGCCTTGCCGAACCTGCTGACGTTTCGCCCCGCCGACGCGGTCGAGACCGCGGAAAGCTGGGCGGCGGCGCTCTCGGAAAAGCGGACGCCCTCGGCGCTCGCCTTGACCCGTCAGGCGCTTCCGGCCTTGCGCACGGCGCCGTCCGACGAAAACCTGACGGCCAGGGGCGCCTATGTCCTGCGCGAGACGGAAGGCCCGCGCGACGTGACCCTGCTCGCCACCGGCTCCGAAGTCGAGCTGGCGGTCGCGGCGGCGGATCAACTTGCAGCGCAGGGCGTGAAGGCCGCCGTGGTCTCGATGCCCTGCTGGGAATTGTTCGAGCGCCAGAGCGAAGCCTATCGCCGCGACGTGCTCGGTTCCGGCGCCGCGCGTCGGAATCGAGGCGGCCCTGCGCTTCGGCTGGGACCGCTGGCTCGGCGAGCGCGGCGCGTTTGTCGGCATGAACGGCTTCGGCGCCTCGGCGCCCGCCGGAGAGCTCTACAAGCACTTCGGCATCACCGCGGAGGCCGTGGTCGCCGCCGCAAAAACCCTGCTTGCGAAGGATTAACGACATGGCCCGGATAACGCTTCGACAATTGCTGGATTGCGCCGCCGAACGCAGCTACGGCGTGCCAGCCTTCAACGTGAACAACATGGAGCAGGCGCTCGCCATCATGGAGGCCGCCCGCTCCGTCAACGCCCCGGTCATCATCCAGGCGAGCCGCGGCGCCCGCGCCTATGCCGGCGACATCATGTTCGCCAAGATGATGGAAGCGCTGGAGGCGATGTATCCCGAGATTCCGCTGTGCATCCACCAGGACCACGGCGAGCGCGTCTCGACCTGCCTGTCCGCGATCCAGAACGGCTTCACCTCGGTGATGATGGACGGCTCGCTCAAGGAAGACGGCAAGACGCCCGGCAGCTACGACTACAATGTCGGGATCACCTCGGAAGTGACGCGCCTCGCCCATATGGTCGGCGCCTCGGTCGAAGGCGAGCTGGGCTGCCTCGGCTCGCTCGAAACCGGCCACGGCGAAGCCGAGGACGGCCACGGTTTCGAAGGCAAGCTCGACCGCTCCAGCCTGCTCACCGATCCCGACGAAGCGCAGCGCTTCGTGATGGCGACCAAGGTGGACGCCCTGGCGGTGGCCATCGGCACCTCGCACGGCGCCTACAAGTTCACGCGCAAGCCGACCAGCGACGTGCTGGCGATGGACGTGATCGAGAAGATCCACGCCAAGCTGCCGAACACCCATATCGTCATGCACGGCTCTTCCTCGGTGCCGGAAGAATATCGCGCCTTGTTCAACGAGAACGGCGGCGAGATGCGCGAGACCTATGGCGTGCCGGTGGAGGAGATCGTGCGCGGCATCCGGTTCGGCGTGCGCAAGGTCAATATCGACACCGACCTGCGCCTCGCCGCCACCGCCGAATTCCGCCGCGTCGCCAACAAGAACAAGTCGGAATTCGATCCGCGCAAGTTCCTGAAACCCGCGATGGACGCGATGGGCAAGGTCTGCCGCGACCGCTTCGAGGCTTTCGGCTGCGCCGGCCAGGCCGCCCTGATCAAGGTCAAGCCGATGAGCGAAATGGCGCGGCTTTACGCCAGCGGAGCGCTTGACCCGCACATGGACAAGAAGGCCGCCGCCTGACGGATGGCGCGCTCCGGCGCGCCGTTCTCGCCCCTGCCCAGGAAACCCCAAGAAAATGCCCTGATCAACAAACGCCGTCCCGAAGCGATGGCCGAAAAAATGGAACAAGAAAATGGACCAGTCAGATCGCTACGCCAATCTCAGCCTCACCGAAAAGCAGCTGATCGAGGGCGGCCGCCACGTTCTCGTGCGCCTACATCATGAAGCCCAAGGACGGCTTCGGCAATTACCTTCAGACCGCCGCGCATTTCGCGGCGGAATCCTCGACCGGCACCAATGTCGAGGTCTCGACCACCGACGATTTTACGCGCGGCGTCGATGCGCTCGTCTATGAGATCGACGAGGCGAAGCAGATCATGAAGATCGCCTATCCGATCGAATTGTTCGACCGCAACGTCATCGACGGCCGCGCGATGATCGCCTCGTTCCTGACCCTGACCATCGGCAACAACCAGGGCATGGGCGACGTCGAATATGGCAAGATGCACGACTTCTATGTGCCGCCGGCCTATCTGAAACTGTTCGACGGCCCCTCGACCACGATCAAGGATCTGTGGCGCGTGCTCGGGCGTCCGGTGGTCAATGGCGGCTTCATCGTCGGCACCATCATCAAGCCGAAGCTCGGCCTGCGCCCGCAGCCCTTCGCCAACGCCTGCTACGATTTCTGGCTCGGCGGCGATTTCATCAAGAACGACGAGCCGCAGGGCAACCAGGTGTTCGCGCCGTTCAAGGAGACCGTGCGCGCCGTCAACGACGCGATGATCCGCGCCCAGGACAAGACCGGCGAGGCCAAGCTGTTCTCGTTCAACATCACCGCCGACGATCATTACGAAATGCTCGCGCGCGGCGAATATATCCTCGAAACCTTCGGCGAAAACGCCGACCATATCGCCTTCCTGGTCGACGGCTATGTCGCCGGCCCCGCCGCCATCACCACGGCGCGGCGCGCTTTCCCGAAGCAATATCTGCATTATCACCGCGCCGGCCACGGCGCCGTGACCTCGCCGAATTCCAAGCGCGGCTATACCGCCTTCGTGCTGTCGAAGATGGCCCGCCTGCAAGGCGCCTCGGGCATCCACACCGGCACGATGGGCTACGGCAAGATGGAGGGCGAGGCCGCCGACAAGGCCATGGCCTACATGATCACCGAGGACAGCGCCGACGGGCCGTTCTACCATCAGGAATGGCTCGGCATGAACCCGACCACGCCGATCATCTCGGGCGGCATGAACGCCCTGCGCATGCCGGGCTTCTTCACCAACCTCGGCCATTCCAACCTGATCATGACCGCGGGCGGCGGCGCCTTCGGCCATATCGACGGCGGCGCGGCCGGCGCGCGGTCGCTGCGCCAGGCCGAGCAATGCTGGAAGGCGGGCGCCGATCCGGTGGAATTCGCCAAGCGACCATCACGAATTCGCCCGCGCCTTCGAGAGCTTTTCGCATGACGCGGACGCGCTCTATCCCGAACTGGCGCGCGCAAGCTCGGCGCGGTCGCCGCCTGAGTTGCGCGCGGATCGGCAAAGCTCAGCGGCCGGCGACCATCCGTGCCGCGAGCGAACACATCTGCAGGATGCCGCGAAGAAAAGGGATGCGCTGACATGAAGCCCTTCGATCGATCCATCAAGATCGCGCCGTCGATCCTGTCGGCCGATTTCGCCAATTTCGGCGCCGAATGCCGCGCCATCGAGGCGCAGGGCGCGGACTGGGTCCATGTCGATGTCATGGACGGCCATTTCGTGCCCAACATCACCTTCGGCCCGTCCACCTGCGCCGCCATCCGCAAGCACATCAAGGGCGTGATGGACGTGCATCTGATGATCGCGCCGGTCGATCCCTATATCGAGGCCTTCGTCAAATCCGGCGCCGATATCGTCACCGTGCACGCCGAGGCCGGCGCGCATCTCGACCGGTCGCTGCAACTGGTGCGCTCGTTCGGCGCGAAGGCCGGCGTCTCGCTCAACCCGTCGACGCCCGCCAGCGCGCTCGAATTCGTGCTCGACCGCATCGACCTCGTGCTGGTCATGACGGTCAACCCCGGCTTCGGCGGCCAGAGTTTTATCGAGAGCCAGGTCGAGAAGGTGAAGCAATTGCGCGCCATGATCGGCGACCGCCCGATCCATATCGAGATCGACGGCGGCATCACGCCCGAGACCGCGCCGCTGGTCGCGCAGGCCGGCGCCGACGTGCTGGTCGCGGGCTCGGCCGTGTTCAAGGGCGGCTCGGTCGACACGCCCGAAATTTACGGCCGCAACATCGCCGCCATCCGCGCGGCGGCGGAAGCGGCGCGGCAGAAACGCGCGGCGTGACGGGCGGTCGAAATTCACTGCGTCGGGGCTAGGATATCGAAATGATCTCGAGCTCTTGACCGGATGCGCCGGCTTCATCGCCAACAGCCTTGTTCATCAGAAGCCTCGCCACCGGGGATACGAAGGAAATGGAGCCGGACCTGGGGTCCGCTTCGTCCTCGCCCACGATGCGATATGTCTGGACGCGCCCGTCCTCGCGTCTGAACGTCACCGTGCTCCCAAAGGCGACGGTTTCGGTTGACACGGGATCGGGGACGACCTGAGCGGTCCGGACTCTCGCCGCAAAGTAGCGGATGTCGCGAAAGGGAATTGCGGCTTGCCGCCGCCGTTCATTCACGTCCTCGATCTTCTGCGCCGCCTCGTAGGCCTCGCGAGCCTGTTCGAGTTGAAATTCGAGAGCCTTCAATCCCGTTTCCGTGACAAGGTTCGGATGAGGCGAAACCGGGCGGTCGGGCAGCAAAATCTCCGCCGCCGTTTCCGCACTGTCTTCCTTGGTGAAGGCGACGCTCAACTCAAAATCCTTGTAAAGCCGGTTCGCTTCGTCAGCGCCCCGTCGAAGCAGAGAAACGCGATACTGCCCTCGCGGGTTCCGGCCGCGCTCGGGAGCTTCGTCTTGACGTCGCAGACTATGCCGGAAGGACGATCACCTTCGTCTTGATCGGCGTTCGTGAATAGAGGTCGATCATGTCCTGACTGAGGAGGCCGGTGCAGCCGCTGGTAACGCCGGTCCCGATCGTCGAGGGGTCGCTGGTGCTGTAGATCGTGTAGAGCATGTAGGCGCCGTCTCGATAGAGATAGAGCGTGCGGGCGCCGAGCGGATTGTCCAGACCGGGCGCCATGCCGCCGGCATATTTGCGCGCCTCCGGCTGACGCAGGATCATCTCCTTGGGCGGCGTCCAGATGGGCCATTCGGCCTTGCGCCCGACATAAGCTTCACCGCTCCACAGAAACCCGGCGCGGCCGACATTGGCGCCATAGCGGGTGGCGTTTCCGTCGCCTTCGATGCGGTAGACATAATAATGGCCGGGATCGACGATAATCGTGCCGGGCGCTTCCTTGGTGTCGTAGCGCACGGTCCGGCGATAATATTTCGGATCGATCTTGGCGACATCGACCGCCGGAATCGGGAATTTCTCGTTGGGGACCGGTCCATAAAGCTTCGCCGCCTCGGCGCGGCTCATGCCGTCGGTCGTCTCGCAGCCGCCGAGCGCCAGCGCGCCGAAACCCGCGGCAGAGCCGAGCAGAAACGACCGGCGGTCGAGGCGCCCCGACTGAAGCCCAGGCCGAGCTCCCTCGTTCCTTTCGCCGGCATCGGCAAGTCCATCGTCCAAGGTCATGATTCTCGAGTTTCCCATGTCCTGTCGCCCGACCAGAGAATTCTCGGGCATAAACCCGCTGAAACGTCATTGCTGAACTGTGATTACCGTCACACGGCTCGACTGGCAAGCGATGCGCCGGGCTTGCCATGCTAGCCGCGCCCGCGCGAGTCCTTCAGCAAGGTCAGAAAAGCTGTCGCCAGCGGCGACAGCTTTTTTGCCGCCAGATGCACCGCATACCATTGCCGCATGAGCGGAAATCCCTGCACGTCGAGTTCGCGCAAGGCGCCGGAGGGGGCGTCGAGCGCCAGCACGTGACGCGACAGCACGGCGAGGCCGAGCCCGGCGGCGCAGGCCTGCTTGATGGTTTCGTCGCTGCCGAGCGTCATGCGCGTCGGCGGGCTGATGCCATGATCGGCGAAATAGCGTTCCGTCACCTGCCGCGTTCCCGAGCCCGGCTCGCGCAGGATGAACGCCTCGCTGTCGAGCCGCTCCGGCTCGATGCGCCGTTCCGCGCAGAGCGGATGGCCGGCGGGCGCCAGCACGACCAGCGGATTTTCGATGAAGGGAATCGCGACCACGTCCTGGTCTTCCGGCGGCCGGCCCATGATGTAGAGATCGTCGAGATTCTGGCGCATGCGCTCCAGGATCTGGTCGCGGTTGACCACTTCCAGCACCAGCTCGACCTTGGGGTGGTCGCGGCAGAAATCGCCGATCAATCGTGTCGCGAAATAGCGCGCCGTGGTGATCATCGCCAGCCGCAGGCAGCCGCGCTCGAACCCCTGCATTTCGGCCAGCTCCATGCCCAGCAGGTCGAGCCGTTCGAGCATCTCGCGGCTCGCGGCGGCGGCGGCGCGACCGGCCTCGGTCAGGAACAATTTCTTGCCCGCCTGTTCGTGCAGCGGCAGGCCGAGGCTTTCCGACAATTGCTTGATCTGGACGGAAAAAGCCGAGGCCGTCATGTGCATCTCCTCGGCCGCCCGCGTCATGTTCATGTGGCGCGCGAGCGAGGCCATCAGGCGCAATTGATGGAGCGTCACCCTCCGCAGCATCATCATACTCCAGTAACAAGTTACGTTCGGAACATTGAACTTAACTCAAATAATGGCCGGGCGTAAAACGCTTTCATCGCAATCGCAACACGCAAAAACAGGCTCGAAGGGAGAGCGCGATGGAAACCAAGGTCAAGGAAATCAAGGGCAAGGAGCGCTACAAGTCCGGCGTGCTGAAATATGCCCAGATGGGCTACTGGAACGGCGAATACGAGCCCAAGCCCACCGACATCATCGCTCTCTTCCGCATCACGCCGCAGGACGGCGTGGACGCGATCGAAGCCGCCGCCGCCGTGGCCGGCGAATCCTCCACCGCGACCTGGACGGTGGTGTGGACCGACCGCCTCACCGCCGCCGATTCCTATCGCGCCAAGGCCTATCGCGTCGATCCGGTTCCCAACAATCCCGGCCAGTATTTCGTTTACGTGGCCTATGACTACATCCTGTTCGAGGAAGGCTCGATCGCCAATCTCACGGCCTCGATCATCGGCAACGTGTTCGGCTTCAAGCCGCTGAAAGCCTGCCGCCTCGAAGACATGTATTTTCCGCCGGCCTATGTGAAGACCTTCAAGGGACCGGCGACCGGAATCGTCGTCGAGCGCGAGCGCCTCGACAAGTTCGGCCGCCCGCTGCTCGGCGCGACCACCAAGCCGAAGCTCGGCCTCTCCGGCAAGAACTACGGCCGCGTGGTCTATGAGGGCCTCAAGGGCGGCCTCGACTTCATGAAGGACGACGAGAACATCAACTCGCAGCCGTTCATGCACTGGCGCGACCGCTTCCTCTATTGCATGGAGGCCGTCAACAAGGCGTCGCGCCGCGACCGGCGAGGTCAAGGGCCATTATCTCAACGTGACCGCCGGCACGATGGAGGAAATGTACCGCCGCGCCGAATTCGCCAAGGAGCTGGGCTCGGTCATCGTCATGATCGACCTGATCATCGGCTATACCGCGATCCAGTCGATGGCCGAATGGTGCCGCCAGAACGACATGGTGCTGCATCTGCACCGCGCCGGCCATGGCACCTATACGCGCCAGAAGAACCACGGCATCTCGTTCCGCGTCATCGCGAAATGGATGCGTCTGGCGGGCGTCGACCATATCCACGCCGGCACCGCCGTCGGCAAGCTGGAAGGCGACCCGATGACCGTGCAGGGCTTCTACAATGTCTGCCGCGAGGCGGTGACGGAACAGGATCTGCCGCGCGGCATCTTCTTCCGCCAGGACTGGTGCGATATCCGCAAGGTGATGCCGGTGGCGTCGGGCGGCATTCACGCCGGCCAGATGCACCAGCTGCTCGACCTGTTCGGCGACGACGTCGTGCTGCAGTTCGGCGGCGGCACCATCGGTCATCCGATGGGCATCCAGGCCGGCGCGACCGCCAATCGCGTGGCGCTCGAAGCCATGGTGCTGGCGCGCAACGAAGGCCGCAACATCGCCGCCGAAGGCCCGGAAATCCTGCGCGCCGCCGCCAAATGGTGCAAGCCGCTCGAAGCCGCGCTCGACACCTGGGGCAACATTTCCTTCAACTACACCTCGACCGACACGTCAGACTTCACGCCGACCCCGGTCGCGGCGCAATAAATGCATGGCCTCGACCTTTGAAGTCAAAGGTCGAGGCGCCCGGCGGCGTCAGCCGCCGCCGCGCCGGTCGGCGCGGATACCGCGATCAACATCCATGCCCTTGGCATGATCCCGAAATTCATGGAGCTGTAAAATGCGCATCACCCAGGGATGTTTCTCTTTCCTGCCCGATCTCGACGACGAGCAGATCAAGGCGCAGATCGAATATTGCCTGCGCAACGACTGGGCCATCGGCATCGAGTACACCGACGATCCGCACCCGCGCAACACCTTCTGGGAAATGTGGGGCCATCCCATGTTCGACCTGAAGGACGCCGCCGGCGTGATGATGGAGCTGAACGCCTGCCGCAAGGCCCATCCGGACGTCTACATCAAGCTCATCGCGTTCGATTCCACGCGTGGTTTCGAAACGGTGCGGACGTCGTTCATCGTGCAGCGGCCGAAGATCGAGCCGACCTTGGTCATGACCCGCACCGACGTGCGCGGCCGCACGATGAACTACACGCTGACGCTGCACAGATGAGCCTGAGGCGGGGCCGGCTCCCTCCGACCGGCCCCGCTGCATACGGACAAGGCGCCAGCGCCGGAGCCGGTCGAAGGATCGCACGCAGAGGTCGCAACATGAACGAGCATTTTCCCGCTTCCGAGGGCGACGTCGCCGCCCGGACAGAACCCAACACGGAACCCCGGACCGATGGGCGGGTCGATCTCGCCGACGATTACCGCTCCTCCGGCGTCGCCGATGTTCTCGGCGAGCTCGACCGCGAGTTGATCGGCCTCGCGCCGGTCAAGACCCGCATCCGCGAAACCGCCGCTTTGCTGCTGGTCGATCGCGCGCGGCGAAAACTCGGCCTCGCGCACGAGACGCCGACGCTGCACATGAGCTTCACCGGCAACCCGGGCGTCGGCAAGACCACGGTCGCGCTGAAAATGGCCAATCTGCTGTTCCGGCTGGGCTATGTCCGCAAGGGCCATCTCGTCGCCGTCACGCGCGACGATCTCGTCGGGCAATATATCGGGCATACCGCGCCCAAGACCCGCGAAGTGCTGAAGAAGGCGATGGGCGGCGTGCTGTTCATCGACGAGGCCTATTACCTCTACAAGCCCGATAACGAGCGCGACTATGGCCAGGAGGCCATCGAGATCCTGTTGCAGGTGATGGAGAACCATCGCGACGATCTGGTGGTGATCCTCGCCGGCTATGCCGACCGCATGGAGAGCTTCTTCAACAGCAATCCGGGCTTCCGCTCGCGCATCGCCCACCACATCGAATTCCCCGACTACACCAACGAGGAATTGCTGCGCATCGCCGAAAGCATGCTGGCGCAGCAGGACTATCGCTTCGACGCCGAAGGCCGCGCATCGATGGCCGATTATATCGCCGCGCGGCGCGCCCTGCCCCATTTCGCCAACGCGCGCTCGATCCGCAACGCGCTCGACCGCGCGCGGCTGCGGCAGGCCAACCGCCTGTTCGAAACCGGCGCGCTGGTCGACGCCGAGGCGCTTGTCGACCATCCGCGCCGACGACATCAAGGCGAGCCGCGTCTTCGCCGGCGGCCTCGCGCACGAGCGGGCGAAAGACGATTGAGCGCTGCTCACGGAACGGCGGAAAACAGCAGGAACACCCCGAAGATCACCAGATGGACGGCGCCCTGCAAGATCGTGGCGCGGCCGGTCGCCAGCGTCAGCGTGGCGACGAACAGGGTCAGCATCAGGATGACCATGTTTTCTGCATGCAGGCCGAGCGTCAGCTCCTTGCCGAGATAGAGCGACACGGCGCCGACGGCCGGAATGGTCAGGCCGATGCTGGCGATGGCCGAGCCGAGCGAGAGGTTCAGGCTGGTCTGCAGCTTGTTGGCCCGGGCGGCGGCCACGGCCGCGACGCTTTCGGGCAACAGAACCAGCGCCGCGATGATCACGCCGAGGAAAGAAACGGGCAATCCGACCGAATGGATGCCGCGCTCCAGCGCCGGCGACAGGGTCTCCGCGCAGCAGCACCACGCCCGCCAGCGAAACGACCAGCATCATTCCGCTGAAGGCCGTTGCGCCCGACGACGGCGGCGCGTGCGCGGCTTCCTCGTCGCCATCGGCTCGACGAGGAAATAATCGCGGTGGCGCACCGACTGCACGAAGACGAAAACGCCATAGAGCAGGATCGAAAGGCCCCCGACGAAGATCAGCTGCGTCGGCGAATATTGCGGGCCGAGCCGGGCGATGGTGAAATTGGGCAGCACGAGCGTGAGGATGGCCAGTGTCGCCAGCACGCTGAGCGCCGAACCGGTGCCGTGAACCCGGAAACCCTGCTCGCGATAGCGCGCGCCGCCAACGAGCAGGCAAAGGCCGATGACGCCGTTCAGCACGATCGACACCGCCGAGAACACCGTGTCGCGCGCCAGCGAATTGTCGCCCGTATCCGACCCGACCATGGCGGCGACGATCAGCGAGGTTTCGATCGCCGTCACCGCCAGCGCCAGCAGGATCGAGCCCATCGGCTCGCCGACCTTCAGCGCGACCATTTCCGCATGATGGACCGCCGCGAACACCGAACCCAGCAGCAGCAGCGCGGCGACGCCGAACAGCGCCGGGCCTTCGGCGTGCAGGAGATGCGCGTGCTCCAGCCCGACCAGCGCCAGCGCCAGAACAGGCGGCGCGACGGTCATCGCGATGGTTTTCCAGCCCCCATGAGAATGTTGTGACGCCGTCATGTCGGGCTTCCTCCGTCGCTTAGATCATCTCGGTTCAGCGCCGCGCTGGCCTGCACGAAGCCGCTGCCCCGCGCACCGCTTTGGCTTTCGCGGGGCGGCGAGTTCAAGCGACGCTTCATGGATCGGGCCGCACGAGTTTCGCGCGCAAGGCCTCGGCGAAGCCGCGCAAGCGCGGATCGTCCGGCTCCAGTTTCATCAGCGTCTGGACGTGGCCGAGCGCCGAGGCGTAATCGCCCGCCTGCGCCTCGTAGGAAGCAAGCGCCGACAGCACGTCGCGGTCGTTGGGCCGCCGCGCCAGCGTCGCGCGCAAAACCTCGTTCGCCTTGGCCGGCGTCGCCGGTGTCGTGCAGCGCGACGGCGTAGACATAGGAATAATGCGCGTCGTCGGGCGAAAGCCGCGCCGCCGCCTCCAGCTTGGCCAGGGCCTCGGGAACCCGCTTCTGACGGATCAGGCTCAGCGCCAGAGCATGATTGAGCGGACCCGATTGCGGGTTGTCGGCCAGCGCCTTGGTCAGCACTGCCTCGGCCGCCGCTTCGTCCTGTCGGGCGCGCGCGATTTCGGCCAGCTGGATCGCGGCGGGCGCAAAGGTCTTGTCGAGCGCCAGAGCCTGCGCGAATTCGGCCTTGGCGTCGTCGAGCCGCCCGCGCGCCAGCGCGAGCGCGCCGAGATTGGCGCGGGATTCCGGCCGCTCGGCGGTGAACATCTGGCCCGCGACATAATCGTTGAGCGCCTGTTCGAACGGCGCGAGATCGGCCGGCGCCAGGCTTCCCTCCGCCCTCGCCCGCCAGCGAGCGCGCGGCCTGCATCCGCACCAGCCGCGTCGGGTCGCGCAACAGCGGGGCCAGCGCGCTTTTCTTGGTCGCGGCGTCGGCGCCGGAGAGAACCTCGGCCGCCGCCGCGCGGATCATCGGATCGTCGGCCCTGGCCAATTGCGCCGCGGCCTCCAGCACCTCCGGGTCGACCGCGCCGTTCAGGCGGTTCAAGGCGCTGGCGCGGGCGATGGCCGACTGGCCCTCGTCCTTCGCCACCCCGACCAAAGCCCCGGCCGCGCCGGGGCCGTCGGCGTCGGCGAGCGCGAAGGTTTCCGCAAAAGTCTGCGCGCCCGGCTTGTCGTCCATGCCCCAGCCCTTGAGCGCCGCGACCGCCCATTTGGCGTCCTTGTCGGCATGGCATTTGTTGCAGGCGTTGGGCGTGCCGAGGCTCAGGGTGCGGTCGGGGCGCGGGATGCGCATGGAATGATCCTGACGCGCGTGGACGCCCATATAGGTCGTCGTCGGCATGTGGCAGGAGGCGCATTGCGCGCCCGCAGACCCTTCGGGATGATGGTGGTGCGCGGGCGTGTCGAAGACCTTCGCCGCATGGCACTGGCCGCAGACCTCATTGCCCGCAAGCTTCAGCTTGCCGGAATGGGGATTGTGGCAATCCGAACAGGTGACGCCCGGCCGCATGCATGCGGCTCTGCGCGAAGGAGGCGAAATTATAGACCTCGTCGCGCTGCTGGCCGTCCGGATAATAGAGGCCCGGCGCCAGCGTCGAGGGATGGAAGGCGTCGTAATAATGCAGCGCGTCGCGCGGGGCGTCGGAGAACTGGCCGCGCCGCGAATGGCAGCCGGCGCAGACGAGTTCTTCCTTGCGTCGCTCTGGCCTGCGCCGGCGGCTGCGAGCGCAACGGCGGTCCCCTCGGGATTGGCCGTCCATGTCACGCCGGCGCGCTGGTCGAGGCGCAGCGCGAAGCCGCGGCTTTTCTTTTCGTCCGCGTGTCAGTCCGGCGCCGCCCTTGGTCCAGGCGAGATGGCCCGAGGCCGGGCCGTGGCAGGCCTCGCAGCCGACGCTGATTTCCGACCAATGGGTCGCGAACGTCGCCTTGGCCGGGTCGTAGTTCTTTTTCAGATCGGTCGAATGGCACCAGGCGCACTGGTAATTCCAGTTCTGGTCGATGCCGGTCCAGTGCAGCGGATCGCCCGCCGCGAGCTTGCGGTCCGGGTAGAGGTCGAACCAGCGCTGGCCGCCCTGGTCGGCGGGGCGCGCATCCCAGGCGATGCCGAAGGCCTGAAGCCGTCCGCCCGGCAGTTCGATCAGAATTGCTGAAGCGGGAAAAGCCCGAAGGTGTATTTGATCTCGAAATCGGCAAGCGCGCCGTCCGGCCCGTCGGTGCGGACATAGAATTTGCCGTCGCGCCGGAAAAACAGGCTTTCGACATCGCCCTTGCGGAAACGGGCGTCCTTGAAATCGCCCAGCACACTCTTGTCGTCGGCGACCTGCATGGCGCCGGCGTGATGGGACTTGCGCCAGTCCTCGTATTGCGCCCGATGGCACATCGCGCATTTTTCGGAGCCGACGAATGGCGCGTCCGGCTCGGCGCTTGCGGGCGCGAGCCCCGAAAGGGCCAGCAGGAGCATGAAGAAGGCGAGGAAAACGGGACGCATGGAGCCTCGGGACTGGAGCCGGGCAAACTGACGCAACGGCGCGGCCGGCGCAAGGCTGGGGCCTCAACAAAAACGCGGCCGCCTCTCGGCGACCGCGTCGTTTGGCAGAGAAGGACGCGTTCAGTCGCCGTCGGGCGTCTTCAGCTTTTCTTCCGCCTGTTCGAGCGAGAAGGTCGCCGCCTTCTGGCGCGGCGGGAACTCCTTGAAGGTCGCCATGAACTGGCCGACATATTTCTGCACCGGAACCAGCATGAAGGCGTGGTCCAGCAGCCAGTCGTAATAGGTGTTCGACGTTTCGCTGGCGCGCTCATAGGGATCGAGACGCAGATTGAAGATTTTCGGCACGCGCAGGGCCGTGAAAGGCTCGGCCCAGACCTGCAAGGTGCCGGTCGCGCGCTGCTCCAGGAAGACGAACTTGAAATTGTCGTAGCGCAGGCCGGTCAGGTCGCCGTCATCCGAGAAGTAGAAGAACTCCTGGCGCGGGCTGCGCGCTTCCGCGCCGGTCAGATAGGGCAACAGATTATAGCCGTCGAGATGGACCTTGTAGGTCGTGTCGCCGACCTTGAAGCCCTTCAGCAGCTTGTCGGTGATGTCGGAATCGCCGGCGGCGGCGAGCAGGGTCGGCATCCAGTCGAGATGCGAGACGATGCCGTTGGCGACCGAGCCGGCCTTGATGTGGCCGGGCCAGCGAACCATGGCCGGCACGCGATAGGCGCCTTCCCAGTTCGAGTTCTTCTCGTTGCGGAACGGCGTCATGGCGGCGTCCGGCCACGAGTTCATGTGCGGGCCGTTGTCGGTCGAATACATGACGATGGTGTTGTCGTCGATGCCGAGCGCCTTGATCTTGTCGAGCACCGTGCCGACGTTCTTGTCGTGGTCGATCATGGCGTCCGGATAGGGGCCCATGAAGCGGCCGGACTGGCCGAGGCTTTCCGGCTTCACATGGGTGCGGAAATGCATGTGGGTGAAATTGACCCACAGGAACACCGGCTTGCCCGCCTTGACCTGCTTGTCCAGGAAGTCCGCCGAGCGCGCGGCGATGTCGTCGTCGATCGTCTCCATGCGCTTGCGGGTGAGCGGGCCGGTGTCCTCGATCTTCTGCGTGCCGTCCGGCAGCGCCCAGCTGTGGATCACGCCGCGCGGCGCGAAATTCTTGCGGAAATTGGGGAATTCCGGATCGTCGGCCTTCGGATAATCCGGCAGTTCCGGCTCTTCCTCGGCGTTGAGGTGGTAGAGATTGCCGTAGAACTCGTCGAAGCCGTGGTTGGTCGGCAGCATCTCGTCCTTGTCGCCGAGATGGTTCTTGCCGAACTGGCCGGTGGCATAGCCCTGCGTCTTGAGCAGTTCGGCGATGGTCGGGTCTTCCTTCTTGATGCCCGAGATCGGCGCCCGGCAGACCGACCTTGCTGAGGCCGGTGCGGAACACGCTCTGTCCGGTGATGAAGGCCGAACGTCCGGCGGTGCAGCTCTGCTCGCCGTAATAATCAGTGAAAATCACGCCGTCGCGGGCGATGGAATTGATATTGGGCGTGCGATAGCCCATCAGGCCGTTGGTATAGGCGCTGAGATTGGACTGGCCGATGTCATCGCCCCAGATGATGACGATGTTCGGCTTCTTCGCATCCTTGGCCGCCTGGGCCAGCGCGCCTGACGACGCCGTGGCGCCGGCAAGCCCGACCGACAAGGCGACGGCCGTTGTAAATTTCCGATAAAATGACATTACGCCCCTCCCAAACGATGAAGCGAACGGAGGCTAACCATTTCGCGAGCATGAATTGTCCAGCGACGGACAATTCACGCGCCGATTTTTTGTTTATCCTGACGGCTGCTTTTTTCAGGACTTCGAGGCCGCATTGCTGACGTTAGACGAGGCCAAAACCATTGTCACGACGCGCGGCTGGCTGAGCCAGACGCCGGAAGACTTCCGCCGCGCCGTGCTCGCCCGCGTTTCCCTGCAATCCTATCAGGGCCGGGGAATCGATCTATTCCGTGGGCGACCCGCCCGGCGGCATGTACGGGCTCGCCGCCGGCAGCGTGAGGATCGCCAGCGCGCCGGGCGAGCGCGGACCCTATGTCGCCCATGTCATGACGCCCGGGCCACTGGAGCGGCTATGGACCGGCGATCGCCGGCTGCAACCGGATCATCGGCCTCAGCGCGGGACGCGATTGCCAGGTCCTGTTTCTTCCGCTCCACGCGATCAACGACATCACCGCCCGCGATCCGTCGTCCTGGCGCTATATCGCCGGCCTTGCCTTGATCGATACGCAGATTTCGCTTGGCGCCATGGACGATCTGATGATCCGCGACGAATTCCATCGCTTCATCGCGGTCCTGCTCCGCGCCGGCGGCTTTCGCCACGCCAACGGGACAGGCGTCAACGGCGTCCGGCGCGGAACCGGTGCGGGTGGACATCAACCAGGCCGACCTCGCCCATATGTGCAATCTCTCGCGGTCGACGTTGAGCGGCTTCCTGCGAAGGCTCGAAGCCGAGGGCGAGATCGAGGTCGGTTACGGCCAGATCGGCATTCTCACGCCCGCAACGTTGCGGGCGCGGCTCGCGCGCGACGAATGATCCGCGACTGGGCTCAAAAAGCCCGGATCAATATGCCAGAGAGATGGCCTTGTCGGCGAATTCCCTGACGCGCGCCATTTTCTCCTCGTCGCTCAGGCTCGTTTCGGCGTTCACGACCGGGCAATAGGCCGCGATCAAATAGTTCACCAGCATCGGCTTGGAGACGCCCGGATATTTTTCCTTCAACGATCCGAGAATGCCGGGCACCTGCGACAGCACGTCTTTCGACGACAATTGTGGGGTCAGGTCGGGAAGGGCCGCGTCGCTGCCGGAGAGAGCCTGAAGCTTCGGACATTCCAGCGCCGAGGCGCCCGTCAGGCCGGAGCCGAGCGCAAGACCCGCGACCAGAACCACGAAAAGACTTTTCTCGACGCCGCGCTTCATTTTCTCTCCTTCGGGGGCATTCGCCCGCAATCTTGCGTTTCCAACCCGGAGACTAGCAGGCGGTGGGCGGCTGTCATCCGCTTTCTGGAAAGAAGCTCAATCCCGGAGGCGGCCATGGCGCCGATCGCCGTCCGGCATTAGTCTGGCCCGCGCGACGATGGGCCCTCACGCCTGCGTCGGATGGGAGGCGCATGATGCCCTGGCGGCCGGAAGACGCCCCGCGCCATACGCACAAGGCGGACACGGACGAACTCCGCCGCGTCTGGGCGGAGGTCGCCAACAAGACACTCGCCGAAACCGCCGACGAGGGCCGCGCCGTGCGCACGGCCAACGCCGTCGTCGCGCGCCTGCGGCGTCGGCGCAAGAACGGCGATGAGGAATGATCTGGCTCAAAAAACCGTCATGCTGGCGGCGCTATAACACCGCAGAGGCGGAAAGCTCCCATGGTCGGCAAGATCGAAATCGTTGAATCGCTTGGCGAAGGCGCCGTCCTGCTGCCCGCCCTGATCGCCTCGGCGCTTGAAGCCAACGACCGCCTGAAGATCCGCCTCACTTTGCTGCAGGAAGCCTCGAGCCGGGCCGCCGACCCCGGCCGTGCGCCGCTGTCGCTTGACGCCGAGCGGCGCGCCGTCGGGCTGGACGCGCCGGCTTTCGACGCGCTGGTGTCCGGCGCGCGCGCTGTCGATCCGCAGGGTTTCATCGCGCCCGGAGCGGCGCTTCTGGCAGTTGGCCTCGCCGAGGACCTGCGCGCCATGGCCGCGCCGATCGCCGTGGCCGGAAGCGCCGAGGCCGCCGAGATCCAGACCGCGGCTGCAGACCCAGCTCGCGGCCTTGCCCGCTTTCGAGGGCGACCGCGTCACCCACGGGCAGGTCGCGGCGCTCGGCTCCGCCCGTCGCGAGGCCGGCGACAGCGTGCATCTGCTGGTGATGGACCTGCATCGCCTCATCAACCGCCTGGCGGCCGAGACCGCCGTCGAGCGCGTGGACGGCGCGCATTGCGCGGGCCTCGACGATTTTTCGCGCGCCCGCGTCACGGCTTTCATGCGCGGCCTCAATCGGACCGCCCCCTTGGCCTTTGGCCACCCGGGGCTGGCGACCACCGCCGTCAAACTCGGCGCCCGCCTCTCGATCCAGAACGATATCGGCGTCACCGACGCCCATGTGCTGGTCGTGCGCGTCGAAGGGCTGACGGCGACCACGACCTACACCGACGTCCATCGCGGCCGCGCCAAATTCTTCATCTCCCTGTTCGAAGGGGAGAAAATCGCCTGGAGCCCGCTCGCCGAGAAGCGGCAGAGCAATCTCGCCGAGGGCGAGCCGTTTTATCTGCTTTCCGGCGCCTTCACGGCCCGCGATGCGGCCGATCTGGACCGCTACCTCGAAGTCCTGGGCTCGCGCATCGTCTTCCTGATCGACTGGAACAAGGCGCGCAAGACCTTGCAGATCTTCACCGGCAAGGCGGCGGCGATCGAGATCCTGACGTCGGCCGCGCGCCATGACGAAGGCCATCGCGCCTTTCTCGAACTCGGCGGCGCGGAACTGGTCTATGAGGCGATCCGCAACGCCGCGCCCGGCCGCATCGCCTATGGCGTGCCGCTCAACCGGGCGCTCGGCGAGAGCGAATGCGACGCCTTCCTGCGCAATGTGCTGCACGTCGCCTGCGAGGGCCTGAAGGACGGGCGCTCGACCCGCCTGATCCGCGACGAAATCCAGGCCGATCTCTCGCAGCGGCTCGACAGCGCCGAGCGCGAGATCCTCACCCTCGTGCTGCGCCATCTCGGCCTGACCCGCATGCTCGCCAGCATGATCGAGACCGCCTTCCTTCCCGAGGGGCTCGCTCCCTTCGACGAGCGCCAGCGCTTGCGCGAGCGCGCCAAAAGGCTGGAGGAAAAAGCCGACCGCCTGACCATCGCCGCCCGCAAGGCCTGCGAGCGCGCGCGCGACGGCGCCGCGCTGCTGGCGCTGATCGACGAAGCCGAGAACAGCGCCGATTGCTTCGATCAGGCCGCCTTCCTGCTCAGCCTCGCGGCCGGCGAAAGCGCCGATTCCCTGAGCGCGCCGCTGGCCGAACTGGCCGCCATCGCCACCCGCTCGGCCGGCGAACTCACGCGCGCCGTCGAGGGCGCCCTGCTGATCCCCAGCGGCAAAAGGCTCGACGCCGCTTTCGCCTTGCAATGCATCGAAGCGGTGAGCGCTGCGGAACATGCCGGCGACGACGCCGAACGCGCCGCCGTGGCGCGGATCATCGGCGGCACGCCCGGAGGCGACGCGCGCAGCTCTGGTGCTCGGCCTCGAAATCGCCCGCGCGCTGGAAGAAGCCACCGACCGCCTCGCCCATGCCGCGATGTCGCTGCGCGACCGCGTGCTGCAGGAGCTTTCCGCATGAAAACTCCGGATCTCGCGCCCGCCTTTATCGGCCTCGACGCCGAGCAGAAGCCGCTTGTCGGCGCATCACGTCGGCTCCAAGGCGGCCGAACTGGCGCGGATGAGCGCGTTGCGGCTGCCGGTTCCGCCCGCCTTCGTCCTGCCGACCAGTCTGTGCGAAGGCGTGTGCGCCGGCGAATCGCGCGCGCTCGACGCCTTGCGGCACGGTCTGGCGCAGGGAATAGATCGTCTCGAATCCGCCACCGGAAAAAAGCTCGGCGATGCGCGCGATCCCTTGTTCGTCTCCGTCCGTTCGGGCGCGGCGAAATCCATGCCCGGCATGTTGGACACCGTGCTCAATGTCGGGATGAACGGCGCCAGCGTCCACGGCCTGATCCGCGCCACTGGCAATCCCCGCCTGGCTTATGATTCCTATCGCCGTTTCATCGAATCCTATGTCGACGTGGTCGGCGAACGCCCGCTGGCGCCGTTCGAGGACGCGCTCGTCCGCATAATCCATATACCAGCGGTTCTGCTCCTTATCGAAGCTGAGCAGCGGGAAATCCACCACCCAGAGGAAGTCGAACCGGTCGGCCGGAATGGCCAGCTTCCCCTGCCCTTTCAGCACCTCGGCGCAGTAGAGGCGAATCTTGCCGAGGATTTCGCACGCCGTCAGCCATTGGTCGGCGGCGAACAGGATCAGGTCGCCTTCCTCGATGGCCAGCTTGCTGGTCAGCGCCGCTTTCTCCGCGTCGCTGAAGAACCTCACGATGGGCGACTTCCACTCGCCGCCTTCGACTTTGATAAAGGCCAGACCCTTGGCGCCGAAGCTCTTGGCGTATTCGGTCATGGTATCCATCTGGCCCTGCGTGACGCACGCCAGGCCCTTGGCGTTGATGGCCTTCACGACGCCCTGATTGGCGACCGCGCCGCTGAAGATCTTGAACTTGCTGCCGCGGAACTCCTCGGTGAAGTCCACCAGCTCCATGCCGAAGCGCGTGTCCGGCTTGTCGATGCCGTAGCGGTTGATGGCTTCCTGGAAGGTGAGCCGCTTGAAGGGCGTCGGCACGTCAATGTTCAGCGTGGTCTTCCAGATGCGCTTCAGCAAGCCCTCGACCAGGTTGTAGATGTCCTCGCGCTCGATGAACGACATCTCGATGTCGATCTGGCTGAACTCGAGCTGGCGGTCGGCGCGCTGGTCCTCATCGCGGAAGCAGCGGGCGATCTGGTAATAGCGCTCGACGCCGCCGACCATGAGGATCTGCTTGAACTGCTGCGGCGATTGCGGCAGCGCGTAGAAGGTGCCCGGCTCGCGGCGGTTGGGCACGAGGAACTCGCGGGCGCCCTCGGGCGTGCTCTTGAAGAGGATGGGCGTCTCGACTTCCAGGAAGCCCTGCTCGTCCATGAAGAAGCGCGTGGCGGTGGCCGCCTTGCTGCGCACGCGAAGGTTGCGGGCCATCTCCGGCCGGCGCAGATCGAGGTAGCGATACTTGAGCCGCATCTCCTCGTTCACCTTGCTGGCCACTTCCGGGTCGTCCACCGGGAACGGCAGCACCTCGGCGAGTTCAACACCTCCAGCGCGCTGGCCATGACCTCCACCTCGCCGGTCGGAATCTTCGGGTTGTTTGTCCCGGCGGGACGCGGGCGCACTTTGCCGGTGATGCGGACCACGCACTCGCTCCGGAGCGAGGCTGCCTGCTCAAAGAGGTCTTTGGGCAGGTCGGAAGGGTCAAAGACGCGTCTGCGTGCGCCCCTCGCGGTCGCGCACGTCGATGAATATCAGGCCGCCCAGGTCGCGCCGGGAGTGGACCCAGCCGTCGAGGGTCACGGTTTGGCCGATGTGCGCCGGGCGCAGTTCATTGCAATGATGCGTTCGTTTCATGTTTCATTAGAACCCGGGCTACAGGAGAACAGAAGATGTAATCGCATGTTCCCGCAATCCGAGTTCAAAAGCGAAGGCGGATACTGCCGGGGAACGGGCGCATTTCAAAGACAATTCTGACCGAGCGTGGTCGATAGTTGCCGCTCCCGCGGCATCTGTTAGGTTCTGACGAAGTGACCCAAAGATTTGGACAATACCATTGTGCAAGGTGAGGCGGAGACGATGGCCGTGCGCCAAAGTGCGCGCACCGGGCTGTGTTACGGTTGGCGCCTACAGCATGTGGGGCGTTTCCCGCTCTACTTTCACCTCCTCGCTGCCGTCGCGCCCTGGATCGTCCTCTGCCACCGGATCTTCTGGTCGGTGCTCTTTCTGGCCCTCGTGGTCACGGTCCGCGGGGAGTGGAAAGCCCTGCGGCCCATCCTGCGCAGCCGCCGGAACGTTCTGTTCCTGTCCGCTGGCGGCGTGCTCATCGCCCTGAACTGGCTGATCTTCATTTACGCCGTCGGCAGCCGGCAGGTGGTGGAAGCCAGCCTGGGTTACTTCATCAACCCCTTGCTCTCCATCGTCCTGGGCATGGTGTTTCTCCGGGAACGCCTGCGCAGGTGGCAATGGGTGGCGGTGCTCATCGCCGGCACCGCCGTCGCCAACCTCGCCCTGCGCGGCGCGGGCTTTCCCTGGATCGCGGTGTCCCTCGCCGGCACCTTCGGCTTCTATGGGCTGGTGCGCAAGAAGGTGGACATTAACTCGCTGCACGGGTTGCTGGTCGAAACGGCCATTCTCTTCCCCCTGGCGCTGGCGCGCTCGCCCTG
Organism: uncultured Alphaproteobacteria bacterium; assembly: GCA_963811975.1. GTDB lineage: Bacteria > Pseudomonadota > Alphaproteobacteria > Rhizobiales > Beijerinckiaceae > Rhodoblastus. The sequence goes on along the minus strand of CAWETR010000013.1, from coordinate 403 downwards.
CCCCCGCCCGCGCCATCCCCCCCGCCACTCTGGGCATGTTGTCCCTGTCGGGCATCCTCACCGCCGTCCCGCTGCTCATGTTCGGCGCGGCTCTGCGCCGCCTGCAACTCTCGACCATTGGCTTCCTCCAATACATCGGCCCGACGGGGCAATTGCTGGTCGCCCTCGTGGTCTTTCATGAGCCGCTGGACCGCACCAAGCTGACCAGCTTTGCCCTCTGCTGGCTCGGCATCGCCATCTATACGGCCGACTCCATCCTCACCCGCCATCCGCAAGCGGTGGCCGACGAACCGGAATAGCAGGAAGCATCCCGTTGGCGGCGAATGCTTCCCCCGCTTTGGAGGTCACACACCACTACGCCCACTTGAGGTCAGTGCCCCAACTGCCCGTATGGGCAGCACGC
>CAWETR010000012.1:0-25319 GCA_963811975.1 uncultured Alphaproteobacteria bacterium | reverse complement strand
TTCTGTTTTGGAGGCCGGGCTGGAGCGATATCATGGGCGTCGGCCGGGAAGCTGGAAGAATGAAATGGCAGCGGCGATGTTTGTCGGTCCCGGCCTCACGCCCCACCGTCGGATCCGCCCCTTGGCCCTGTGACTGATCCGTCGCGTCCCGAGGGCCGTATTCTCCCGTGCCATTGGTCGATCCGTCACGCGGCTGATGGAGCTCCTGCAACGTCTTGCGAGCCATTCGATGCGAACGATCCTGATCGCGGCGATGCTCTGGTCCGCGGCTCTTGAAGCCGCGCCATTGGCCCAAACCCAAACCTGCTTTCGAGCGTGCCTCACGTCGAAACTAACCTCGTCCTCCGTCGAGGACGAGGAGATCCGCAGCTTCATGCAAGGCTGCCGAGACGATTGTGAGGCGGAGGCGCACGAGAGGCTCGCCACGCGGGGGCTGGCCGGAAAAATTGCGGCCTGCACTCCAGAACCAGTGGCGGACGCAGATCTGAAGAAAATTCGCTCGGCAAGCCCTTCCTTTCTCGCCTTTGCGAACGCCTTCACCTGGGATCTGCACAACATATTGGACAATAAAGTGATCGTCCGGATTGAAATGACCACTCAAAATCTGAGTTTGCAGGATGTCGTCATGTCCACTGGCGGAACGGCCCTTCCCGGGGAAACCGCAACCTTCCTCATATCGGGTTTCTACGATGGTTATCCTAGCGTTCGGGTGACAACGCGGGTCAAGGCGATCTACGCGTGCGGGCTTGAGTGATCGGCAGCGATTCCAGCGCGACATCACGCTCGAAAGCCAATTCGAAGGCGTCGCCAAAACGATTTGAAGGCTCCTCCTTGTGATGAGCGCGCCGGCTCCGTTGTCTTCTTAACTTTGAAAGCGGCCTGGAGCTTGTTCCGATACTCGCGAGGCAGAGCCGGGATATTGCCGCGAATGCGCGCCTCCCCAACATCCGTGTCGCAGACGCCGAATTGCGGAGCGAGGGTCTTGACCGGCTTGGACGAGGATAGATCCGAGAATTCTTGGCGCGCGAAGGTCTTCGCCATCGAGAGCCTCCCAATCCGCTTGCAGCTGAACCGGAAGGATTGCTGCGCCGTACAAGGGTGTCGGGAAATTCTGGAATGACCTTAGGAGGTCGCGCAGCCTTGAATTGAGCGTATAATCCGTCGAACGGGCATTTTCGCAGCAGACCCGTTCCGCCGGAAGATTGGAGCAGCGATGCTTTCCGTGATCATCCTGATCTGTTCGGTGTCAACAGAGCCGCACAAATGTGATGGGTCCTCCGCGCTTGCGACCTACCAGGGCGGCAGGGCGACCTCGATCATGAGTTGCGGGAGGGACGCCCAGGCGTTCCTTGGCCGGTCGGCATTGAAACCGGATCCGAGCCGTGAATATGCAATGATCCAGTGCGTGCCGAACCAGCCCTGAACCTGCCGGACCGATTGGACCGGTTTCTCGACCGTCGCCAACGAACGAGCGTTGTGTTTGGGGCCGTTCTCTGACTTTTGGCGTATGTTCTCTCGAAGGCGCGACGCCGGAAGAAGAGGCCTCATACCAAAACTCATAGGTGAGAACCTATGAGTTTTGGTTAGGCGCGACTGCGCCGCCGAGCTGACGCGAGGGGTTCAGAGATCGCGATGAGTTGCGATCTCTGAAAATTGGTATCAGAGCGCGAGCGTCAGGCATTTCGCGGCGCCGCCGGCTTTCATGAATTGAGAGAGCGGCGTGAGTTCGACAGACAGTCCGGCCCCGGCGAGGCGGTCGCGCAAGGCGGGCGAGGCGTGATTGAGGATGATCCGGTCATCCAGCGCCACGGCGTTGCAGCAGAAATGCCTGGCGTCGGCCTCCGACACGCAGATCCTTTGCGCTTCCGGCACGATGGCCTCGATGGCTTCGCGCGATTCCGCGTCGAAGGCCTGCGGGAAATACATCAGGAAGCCGCCGGGCAGCGGGCAGAGGCAGGTGTCGAGGTGGTAGAAGCGCGGGTCGGCGAGGCCGAGCGAAACCGCGCGGGTCGCGAAACGCGCTTCGAGAAAGGGCGCGATGTCCTTGTGCGAGCGGAAGCCGTGGCCGACCCAGAACAGGTCTCGCGCCTCGTCATGGAGCGCGTCGCCGGCGCCCTCGAAAAACATGCCGCCCGGCGGATCGACGATCTCATAGCCGCGCGCCGCGAACCAGGCGCGAAAAACCGCTTCCTCGCCGCGCCGCTCGGCGCAGCGGAAACGGCTGATGACGACGCGTCGCCCTTGGGAAGCCCGGCATTGGCGGTGAAGACCAGATCGGGCAGGCCGGGATGCGTCGCCGCCAGCTCGAAAACCTCCGCGCGCGTTTCGACGAGCGCCTTCAGGGCCCGCCATTGCTTTTCGGCTTCGGTCGCGTCGGTTCGCGCGAATTGCCCTTCCATCCACGGATTGATGACATAGGCGACGCCGAAATGGTCCGGCGGGCACATCAGGATTTCTGTTGCGGAGCCGTTCCGGGGCCATGCCGAACTCCTCGATCGGCCGCGACGGCCAGGCGCACTATAGCGGTCGGGGAGCGATTCGGCAGGCCTTGTTCCGGCGGGGAGCGCCCCGCCGGAATTTTCTGGTCTCAGGCCGCCTGCGAGGCGGCGGGCGGCGCCTGGCGGATCAGATAATCGAAGGCGGAGAGCGCGGCGGTCGCGCCGCCGCCCATGGCGATGATGATCTGCTTGTAGGGCGTGGTCGTCGCGTCGCCGGCGGCGAAGACGCCGTGGACGGAGGTCTCGCCGCGCGCGTCGATCTCGATTTCGCCAAGCGGCTGAGCGCCACCACGCCCTTCAGCCATTCGGTGTTGGGCACGAGGCCGATCTGCACGAACACGCCTTCGAGGTCGAGGCGATGCGTCGCGCCGCTCGCGCGGTCCGTGTAGGACAGGCCAGTCGACCTTGTCGCCGTCGCCATGCACTTCGGTCGTCTGGGCCGAGACGATGATCCGGACATTGGGCAGCGAGTTCAGCTTGTCCTGCAGCACGGCGTCGGCGCGCAGCTGGCTGTCGAATTCGATCAGCGTCACATGGGCGACGAGGCCGGCGAGGTCGATCGCCGCCTCGACGCCGGAATTGCCGCCGCCGATCACCGCCACGCGCTTGCCCTTGAACAGCGGGCCGTCGCAATGCGGGCAATAGGCCACGCCCTTGTTGCGATATTCGGTCTCGCCGGGCACGTTCATCTGCCGCCAGCGCGCGCCGGTGGAGAGCACGATGCGTGCGCGCCGACAGGGTCGCGCCGCTCGCCAGCCGCACCTGGGCGAGGCCGCCCGGCTGCGCGGCCGGGATCAGTTCGACGGCGGTCTGCAGGTTCATGATGTCGACGTCATATTCCTTGACGTGCTGCTCCAGCGCGGCGGCCATTTTCGGGCCTTCCGTGTGCTGGACCGAGATGAAATTCTCGATCGCCATCGTGTCCAGCACCTGGCCGCCGAAGCGCTCGGCGACGACGCCGGTGTTGATGCCCTTGCGCGCCGCATAGATCGCCGCCGCCGCGCCGGCCGGGCCGCCGCCGACGACCAGCACGTCGAAGGGCGGCTTGTCCTTGAGCTTTGCGGCGGCGCGCACCGAGGCGCCCGTGTCGATCTTGGCCAGCATCTGCTCGAGCCCCAGCCGGCCCTGGGCGAACAGTTCGCCGTTCAGGAACACGGCGGGCACGGCCATGACCTTGCGCGCCTCGACCTCGTCCTGGAACAGGGCGCCGTCGATGGCGATGTGGTGGATGCTTCGGGTTGATCACGCTCATCAGGTTCAGCGCCTGCACCACGTCCGGGCAGTTCTGGCAGGAGAGCGAGAAATAGGTCTCGAAATGATATTCGCCTTCGATCGCCTCGATCTGCTTGATCGTCTCGGCGGATTCCTTCGGCGGATTGCCGCCGACCTGCAGCAAGGCGAGGATCAGCGAGGTGAATTCATGGCCCATCGGCAGGCCGGCGAAGGCCACGCCGACGTCGGTGCCGGCGCGCCTGATGGCGAAGGACGGCTTGCGCGCGTCGGTCCCGTCGCGGACCAGCGAGATCTTGGGCGATTGCGCCGCGACGTCTTCCAGCAGGGCCAGCATTTCCTGCGACTTTTCGCTGTCGTCGAGCGAGGCGACCAGCTCGATCGGGTGGACGATGCGTTCGAAATAGTCTTGCAGCTGGGTCTTGATGGCGGCGTCCAACATGGCGAAAGGGCTCCGGGTCAGAGGGAGGGAAAGCGCCCGAGGAGGGCCGCTCCGAAGGGTGGCCCCGGGCCAAAGGTCCGGGGCCTTGCCGCCGCAGAGGGCTGCTGGGCGACGTTAAATCTTGCCGACGAGGTCGAGCGACGGCGCGAGGGTCTTCTCGCCTTCCTTCCACTTGGCCGGGCACACTTCGCCAGGATGGCTCGCGACATATTGCACGGCCTTGATCTTGCGCAGCAGTTCGAGGGCGTCGCGGCCGACGCCGCCGGCGCTGACTTCGACGGTCTGGATCTTGCCGGCCGGATCGATGATGAAGGTGCCGCGATCGGCGAGGCCGGCTTCCTCGATCAGGACTTCGAAATTGCGCGAAATCGCATGGGTCGGATCGCCGACCATCGTATATTCGATCTTGCCGATGGCCGGCGAGGTGTCGTGCCAGGCCTTGTGGCAGAAATGGGTGTCAGTCGAGACGGCGTAGATTTCGACGCCGAGCTTCTGGAAGGCGGCGTAGTTCGTCGGCGAGGTCTTCGAGCTCGGTCGGGCAGACGAAGGTGAAATCCGCCGGATAGAAGAACACCACCGACCATTTGCCCTTCAGATCGGCTTCGGTGACCGGGATGAACTTGCCCTGCTTGAAGGCCGTGGAGGCGAAAGGCTTGATCTCGGTATTGATGAGCGACATTTTTTTCTCCGGTGTACGACCCGCCGGCATTGTTGTGCGGCGCGTCAATTCCTCGACGAACGGAACCTAGACGGCTCTTGTGATCGAGTGAAACTCAAAAAATAATTTTTCTTGATCGGATTTTCCGATTAGTCTCGGGTCCATGAAACCGCTTCCCACTCTTCGCCAATTGCGTTTCCTGGTCGCCGTGGTCGAGCGCCGCCATTTCGGCGCGGCGGCGGAGGAATGCCTCGTCAGCCAGTCCGCGCTCAGCGCCGCCATACAAGAGCTTGAAGTCCTGCTCGGGGTCAAGCTTCTGGAGCGCACCAAGCGCGTGGTCATTCCCACCGCGGTCGGACTCGACCTCGCCGAGCGCGCGAAAAACCTGTTGCGCGAGGCCGAGGAACTGGTCGAGGCGGCCCATGACGCGCGCGATCCCCTGTCCGGCGCGTTGCAGCTCGGCGTCATCCCGACCATCGGGCCATTTCTCATCCCGCGCATCATGCCGGTGCTGCATGAGGCCTTTCCCAAGCTGAAAATCTACCTGCGCGAGGAGCAATCGGCGCCGATTCTGGCCCGGCTCGAAAGCGGGCAGGCCGACGCGGCGATCATCGCTCTGCCTTATCCCTGCGACGGGCTGGAGACGATGGAGCTTGCGCGCGACCGTTTTTACGTCGTCTTCCCGCCCGATCACCGGCTGGCCGGGCGCAAGAAAATCCGCGCGCAGGATATGGCGGCCGACGATCTGCTGCTGCTGGAGGACGGCCATTGCCTGCGCGAACACGCGCTCGCCGCCTGTTCGCTCGAAGGCGCGCGGCGCAACAGCGGCTTTCAGGGCACCAGCCTGCATACGCTGGTGCAGATGGCCGCCAATGGCCTGGGCGTGACCCTCGTGCCGGAAATGGCGATCCAGGCCGGCATTCTGCGCGGTCTGAACCTCGTCGCCACGCCGCTGGAAGACGATAGCCCGCCGCGCATCATCGCGCTGGCCTGGCGGCTGTCGTCAAGCCGCAAGGCCATGTTCCGGCAATTGGGCGAGGTGTTGAGGGAGGCGTTGGGGGCGGGCGAGGGCGCGTTTCCTGCGCCCGGACCGGCGTCCGATATGGCCGAAGTCCATATTTCAAAGATTGAGCGCCAAAGCTCACGGTGCTGCTCCGCCGCCGACCGGCGCAGGCGGGCCGGACAAGATTAGCCGGCCAGGCAGGAATTGAGCTTTTTTTCATAATCCGCAGGCCTTGGCGTGAATTTGTCGGGCCAGCCCCGGCCTAACGCTCCGTCGGACCGGGCTCGCAAATAAATATAGATCGCGTCGATGTAGCACATGACGTTCTTGTTGAGGCCGAAGGCAGGCATCACCAGTTCCTGAGAACTGTTGATGTTTTTCTTTCCGCCGATGATGATTCCCTTCACTTCCGACGTATTCAACGACTTTAATGCGTCGACCAGGGAAGGCGCGTAGCTCGAGCCGAGCGCATCAGGACCATGGCATTGCAAGCAATTCGCGCCATACATTGTATAGCCGATGTAGGTATACCAATCCACCGCGCCGTCTTTTTCGATTTTGTAAGTCGGGTTTCCCTGCTTGTCGAAATATTCGCCATCGATTGAAGTCAAGGGCGTCGGGTTGCCGGCGCCGTCCGAATGAGCGGCGTTCGCGACAAGAATGGCGGCCGCCGCAAGGAACCAACGCAACGAGATCGCTGTCCTCATGCTCCCCTCCCGAGGCGGTCCGGCCCTTATTTGGCTCGCTGCCGCCTATCGTTTAACAACGAGATCGGGCGTTGGCCTTTGGCCCTCACGCCCGCATATTCTCCTTCACCGTCTCGATCAGCTGTTTCAGGGTGAAGGGTTTCGGCATGAAGCCGAATTCCTCGCCCTCGGGCAGGTTTTTGGCGAAGGCGTCCTCGGCATAGCCCGAGACGAACACCACCCGGCACTTGATGCCGCGCTTGCGCAATTCGCCGAACATGGTCGGGCCGTCCATTTCCGGCATGACCACGTCCGACACCACCAGATCGATGCTGTCCTGGGCCTGATCGACCACGCGCAGCGCGTCGGCGCCGTTTTCCGCCTCCAGCACGGTATAGCCGCGCGAGGTCAGCGCGCGGGCGCCGAAGGCGCGCACGGCTTCCTCGTCTTCCACCAGCAGCACCACGCCGCGCCCGGTATGGTCGGCGGAGGCTTTCTTCTCCTCCTCGACCTTGGGCGCCTCCACCGGCTCCTCGACCGGAATGTGGCGGGTGAAGAAAATGCGGAAGGTCGTTCCGCGCCCGACCTGGGAATCGCAGAAGATGAAGCCGCCGGTCTGCTTGACGATGCCATAGACCATCGACAGGCCGAGGCCGGTGCCCTTGCCGAATTCCTTGGTGGTGAAGAACGGGTCGAAGATCTTGTCGCGAATGTCGGCGGGGATGCCGGTGCCGGTGTCCTCGACCTCGACCACCACGTAATCGGCCGCGGGCAGCAGCTTTTCGCCATAGGCGGCGCATTCCGACGCCGGGACGTTCTTGGTGCGCAAAAAGATCTTGCCGCCGTCCGGCATGGCGTCGCGGGCGTTGACGATCAGATTGACGACGACCTGCTCGAACTGGTTGAGGTCGGCCTTGACCAGCCAGAGATCGCGGCCCTGGCGCAGGTCGACCTCGACCTTTTCGCCGACGAGACGGCGGGTCAGCATCTGCAATTCGGACAGAACGTCGCCAAGCTGCAACACCTGCGGGCGAAGGGTCTGGCGGCGCGAGAAGGCCAGCAGCTGGCGCACGAGGCCCGCCGCGCGATTGGCGTTCTGCTTGATCTGCATGAGGTCCTGGAAGGACGGATCGGTCGGGCGGTGATTGGCGAGCAGAAGCTCGGAATAGCCGATGATCGCGGTCAGGACATTGTTGAAATCATGGGCGATGCCGCCCGCGAGCTGCCCGACCGCCTGCATTTTCTGCGACTGGTGGAGCTGTTCCTCGCGGTTGCGCTCTTCCGTCGTGTCGAGCGCGAACACCAGAGCGCCGCGCTGGTCGGCCTCGTCGTTGGGGGTGACGAACAGGCGCGCCGAGCGGGACGAGCCCTCGAGCGCGGCGTCGATCGGCTCGTTGCTCTCGCTGCCGCTGGCCGCCGCCGCGATGGCCGCGCGCAAGGCGTCGCGATGCGTCTCGGCGATGCCGTTGGCGATCAGCCGCCGTCCGCCCGAGCCGTCCTGCAGGGCGCGCGGCAGCAGCTTGGCGAAGGCCGCGTTGGAGCGCTGGATCGCGCCGTCGCGGTCGACCGTGGCGATGGCCATGGGCGTGGAATTGAAGAAACGCGCGAACCGCACCTCGGCCGCGCGGGCCTCCTCGGCGGGCTCCTCGCCCGGCGCGCGGTTGAGCGCCAGCGTGCGCGAGGCGCCGGGAAGGCCGTCATGGCCATAGGCGACGCGATGCAGCAGCCGCACCGGCAGGCGCAATCCGTCGCGGCGGCGCAGGTCGAGGTCGATCTGCTCGGTGCGCACGGAGGAGGGCGGCCCTTGCCGGGGTCGAGCAAGGCCGCCGCGTCGTTGGCGACGATGTCGCGCAGCGCGAGGCCGCCCGAGCCGACCTGGGCGAGGTCGAAATCGAGCCAGCCGGCCAGGGTGGCGTTCATGTAGGAAATATTGCCGTTGGGATCGGTCGAGAAGAACCCGGCCGGGGCGTGATCGAGGAAATCGATCGCGTGCTGCAGTTCCTGGAAAATATTTTCGTGGCGCTCGCGCTCGCGGGTGACGTCCGAAATCGTCCACAGCGCCGCCGGCGGGCCGGACGGCCGGTCGACCGGACGGACGCGGATGCGGTACCAGCCGAATTCGCCCTCGCCGAGCAGGGGCGGGGTGAGGCGCAGCTCCTCGGCGCCGCGCTTGCCCTCGCGCGCCGCCTGAGCCAGCCGGTAGAGCGGCTCGGCGACTTCCGGCGCCCCGGAGAACAGGCGGTCGACCGTGCGCAGGCCGGCGGCGTCGGTCGCGCCCGACAGCGCCATATAGGTCTCGTTGGCGTAGATGATCCGGGAATCGCCTTCCGTCACCAGCAGGCCGTCCGGGCTCGAATCGGCGATGAGCTTGGTGACGTCGTTGCGCGACTGCGCCCCGGAAATCTGCAGGAAGCCGACCGCATAGGCCAGCAGCGCGGAAATGCCGATGAAGGCCAGGAAGGCCAGCAGCGCGAGGATGAGCCGCGTCGCCTGGTCGCGCTGGAGGAAGGAAAAGGCCGCCATGACCACGACCAGCGCCGCGGCGAGCAGCAGCACCAAGCCCGGGCTGCCCGAACGCTCGGAGCGGTCGACGCTGGAATGAGGACTGATCTGGTTCATGGAAACCTTGTGCAACAACCGGGGCAGGGCGCCTTCACCTTCCGCGATTCGCGGCCATTCGCGAAAGGCTTGAATTCGCCGGACGGAGCCCTGCCGGAAAGCCTGCCGTCCCCGGCCTTTATGCCGGAACAATTTTAAGGATTCGTCGTCGCGTTGAAAGGAGAATGTCGCGCGCCGGGGGCGTTCCGGCCGAAATTAACCAATTCTTAACCTTTCTTGCGCAATCGGCCCGCCTTTCTTTATATAAGAAGGCTGAGTTTGTTCGTGTTTCAGGAGCATGCGGGAGCCATGCCGACATTTTTGCAAGACAACCGGATGCTGGCCTGGATCCTGGCGGCCGTGGCGTTTCTCGTCGCCTTCGTGCTGATCCTCAAGATCGTCGAGATCCTGGCGGATCTGCGCCGCCGATTGCCGCGCGGGTCGCGCTCGAGGCAATTGCGGCTCGGCTTCGTCGAATCCTTTCGATCTCGACGGCGAGCGCCAATTGCTGCTGGTGCGCCGCGACAATATCGAACATCTGGTGATGATCGGCGGCCCGAACGACGTGCTGGTCGAATCCGGCATTGTCCGCGTCGAGCCGCGCGAAGCCCGCGCGCCGCGTTCGAGCGAGGCCGCCGCCGGCGTGGCGCCGCCGCCCGCGCCGGTCGTTCTCGCTCCGCATCACGCGCCGGAGGCCATCGAGCCGCCCCCGGCGCCTCCGCCTGTTCCCGCGTCATCGCCCGCGCTGTCGCCAGCCGCCCCCGCGCCGCATCCGCTGGAGCCGCATCCCCTGCCGCCGCACCCCCTGGAGCCGCACTCCACTTGAGCCGCGTTCTCCCGAGCCGCGTTCTCCGGAGTCGCTTGCCCCGGAGCCGCGCACACCGGAGCCTGTGGCGCCGGAAGCCCCGCCTGCCGCGCCCCAGCCTGCGCCCGCGCCGCCTCCCGAGCGTCCCGCGTCGCGCTTCCCTCTGCCGCCGCGCGTCGGGCCGTCGCTGCGGACGCCGTCCTTTCCGCCGCCGCCGCGCTTCACGCCGGCCAATCCTGCTGGCGTCCCCGGAGAACCCGCCGCGAAACCGCGCTTCGTGATGCCGCCGCTCGCCCGCCGCGCGCCGCCGCCGGCTGAGCCGGCTCGCGTGGAGACTTCGCCCCCGTCTGGCGAACCGCCCAGCGCGCCTCCGAGCTCGGCTGAAACCCCGTTGCCGGCTCCGCCGCCGCCGTTCCCGCCGCTGTCGTCGCTGCCGCCGCCTGCCGCCCCTGACGCCGCCGCCGCCGCTCGTGGCGACGCCGCCCGAGCCCGCGCCGGAGCCTCCGGCGGAGCCCGAGACGCAAACCCGGCTCGATCCCGATTTCGAGCCGCTCGAATCGCTCGAAGAGGAAATGGCCAAACTGCTTGGCCGTCCGCTGAACAAATAATCGGGCCGTTCTCGACAACCGGGCGCGCGAGGCCGACAGGCCTCCGCGCCCGGTTTTTTGCGACCTTTTGGCAAAGAAAAAGCCGCGTTCCCGGAGGAGCGCGGCTTGCACAGGGGCGATGGCGGGACGTTCGCCGTCGCAGATCAGTCGTCGCGATAGACGCGCTCGCGGCGCTCGTGGCGTTCCTGGGCTTCGATCGACAGGGTCGCGATGGGCCGGGCGTCGAGGCGCTTCAGCGAGATCGGGTCGCCGGTTTCCTCGCAATAGCCGTAGGTGCCTTCGTCGATCCGGCCGATGGCGGCGTCGATCTTCGAGATCAGCTTGCGCTGGCGGTCCCGGGCGCGCAATTCGATGGCGCGATCCGTTTCCGACGAGGCGCGATCGGCGATGTCGGCGTGATTCTCGCTCTCGGCCTGCAGCGCGGCGAGCGTCTCGCGCGCCTCCTGCAAAATTTCGTCTTTCCAGTTCAAGAGCTTGCGCCGGAAATATTCCCGCTGCCGCTCGTTCATGAACGGTTCGTCTTCGGTCGGTCGGTAGGTGTCCGTGCCATTGGCCGAGGCCATGAGTCCAAATCTCCCCAACGAATTTCGCGGCCTATATATATCGCGCTGCGAAACTCCACAATTGGGCTCCGTAGATTCCCGTAAAAATAAGGATGTTCCGCTTTTCTCCCGGACGCGGGCGGCGTGGCTTGGCCGTGAAGAGATGCGGCGCGTCGCTCGAGGGTTCGGGCCGGTCAGAGATCGAGGGCGCGGCGGGCGGCGTCGCTTTCGCTGCTGAAGGGCTCGAGCCGCATGGCCGAGAGCGCGCCCGCAGCGATCAGGATCGACAGGCGGCAGGGCGGCAGGTCGTCGCCGCGGCGCAGGCTGGCGGTCCAGCTGGCGTCGGCGCCGGAATTGAGCAGGGGAGAAGCGATGGCTCGGGCGGGCGCCGGCTTTTCCGACGGCGAGCGCGCGATCAGGCGGAAGAAGGCCGCGAAAAGCGGGTCGCTGGACTCTGCCGCGCTGCCCTCAGCAACGCTTTTGGCGCCGAACCATCGTGTTTTTGTCATTGTTCCCCTCCGGCTCGGCTCGCTGGCAAATTATGTAAACTTTTCAATAAGTACGATTAATTTACAGTTAATATTGTTAATCATGTTAAATGAAATGTAAAGTTTCCATTCGTAAATTTCGCCGCTTTTCGGTAAAATTTTTTGTCATCGGGGATGTTTACTGTATGTTCCGATTTCCGCTTCTCAACGGGGCAGAAAAAGGGCGGCGAGGACGGGCGAAATGAGCGCGACTTTCGAGCAGAATGCGGAATTCCTCGCTGTGGCCGCGCGCGAGGCGCGCGAAGAAGCGCGCCGTCTGCTGGCGCGCCTCGAAATCCTCATCGCGGGCCTTGCCGTCAAGGATCCCGCCGTCGGGACTCGACCTGCGCCGCTCGGCGGTGGAGTTCCTGGCGTCGGCGGGCGACAGCCAGGCGCGGCGCGGCGAAACCCACCTGTCGGTGGTGGCGCGAGCGCCGAGCGACCGCGCCAGCGAAATGGAGCCCATGCTGATCGAAATGCTGGAGGGCGAGCCCGGCGGCATGCATGTCGACGCCATTTTCGAGCTGCTGGCCGAGATGGGCTTCGAAGTTACAAAGGGTAATCTATCTGTAAAATTACACCGGATGATCAAGGCTGGCCGGCTGGTGTCGACGGCGCGCGGCTTCTACGCGCTTTCCACGATGGAGCGCGCTCGCCGGCAGGCGGGCTGACGAGTTGTAGTCCGGTCCGAGGGCGCGTTGATGGATTTTATCTTCCCGATCGTCATTTTCGCTTTGGTCGTGCTGCTCGCCGGCCTGCGGATCGCGCGGCAATACGAGCGCTGCGTGATTTTGCGATTCGGCCGCTATGTGGCGACGCGCGGCCCCGGCCTGTTCTGGATCATTCCGCTGGTCGACGTCGCGATCCGGGTCGATCTGCGCGTCATCACCACCGCCGTCGCCGGCCAGGAGGCGATCAGCCGGGACAATGTGCCGATCAAGATCGACGCGGTGATCTGGCGGCGCATCGTCAAGGCCGAGCTTTCGGTGATCGAGGTCCGCAATGTCGAGGAGGCGGTGACGCAGGTGGCCATCACCACCTTGCGCGACGTGATCGGCCGCCACACGCTCGACGACATTCTCAAGGAGCAGTCGGCGATCGCGGCCGTGCTGCAAAACGCCATCGACGCGGTCACCGAGCCCTGGGGCGTCAAGGTCGAGCGCGTGGCGATGAAGAGCGTCGAGATCCCGCCGACCATGCAGCGCGCCATGGCTCAGGAGGCCGAGGCGCTGCGCGAGAAGCGCGCGCGCCTCATCAAGGCCGAAGCGGAAACGGAAGCGGCGGAAAAACTCCGCCAGGCCGCCGAACAGATGATGACTTCGCCCGCGGCGCTCGAACTGCGCCGCATGCAGATGCTGACCGAGGTCGGCGCCGAGCAGAACACGATGACCATCGTGATGATGCCGAGCGAATTCGTCGAAGCCGCGCGAGCCTTTGCGCGCAAGGCCAACGAGTGACGCTCCCGGCGGGTTTCGGGTCAGTTCTGTTTGGGCGCCGTCAAGGCGTTCCAGGCCGCGAGGGAATCCATATAGTCGCGCCAATGCGCGATCTTCCGCTTTTCAATCGTGATGATCGAACAGAAGCGATTGGCGTAGTTCGCGCCGGTCGCGAGGATGGTCCCGTGGACCTCGTATTCGATGACGACGACCCGGCCGCCATCCGCCTTGTGACGGATCAGACTGATCGGCGGACTCTAGCGCGATGGCCTGGACATAGCCCCCGAACAGGGCCATCAGGTTCGTCCGTCCCCGGACGATCGCGGCCAGCCGGGGAAGTCGTAGAGGACCTCATAGACGACGTCGTCGGTCACCACGTCGAAGAAGTGCTCGCCGTCGACAAGGTCGCCCAGCGCCCCTCGAACGCAGGTTGAAATAAGGGGCGGCGCCCTCATAGGCAGAATAGTCCGGCTTCGGCATTCCGGCTCCCATTGCATTTCGCAACGTGGCTGGCAAGGAGAGCAGACTTTAAATCGGAAGTTGTCGCGGGCGGCCATAAAAAAAGCGGGCCTCTCGGCCCGCTTCTGTTTTCCGAATGCGTGGGCGCTCAGGCCGCCATCGCCTTCTTGAGGTTCTCGTCGATCTTGTCGAGGAAGCCGACGGTGGTCAGCCATTTCTGGTCCGGGCCGACGAGGAGCGCCAGATCCTTGGTCATGAAGCCCGCTTTCGACGGTGTCGACGCAGACCTTTTCCAGCGTGAGCGAGAATTTCAGCAGGTCGGCGTTGTTGTCGAGCTTGGCGCGATGGGCGAGGCCGCGGGTCCAGGCGAAGATCGAGGCGATCGGAGTTGGTCGAGGTGTCCTTGCCCTTCTGGTGCTCGCGGTAATGGCGGGTGACGGTGCCGTGGGCGGCTTCCGCCTCCATGGTCTTGCCGTCCGGGGTCATCAGCACCGAGGTCATCAGGCCGAGCGAGCCGAAGCCCTGCGCCACCGTGTCGGACTGCACGTCGCCGTCGTAGTTCTTGCAGGCCCAGACATAGCCGCCCGACCACTTGAGCGCCGAGGCGACCATGTCGTCGATCAGGCGGTGCTCGTAGGTGATCTTGGCTTCGGCGAACTTGTCCTTGAACTCGGTGTCGAACACTTCCTGGAACAGGTCCTTGAAGCGGCCGTCATAGGCCTTGAGGATGGTGTTCTTGGTCGAGAGATAGACCGGCCACTTGCGCAGCAGGCCGTAGTTCAGCGAGGCGCGGGCGAAATCGCGGATCGAATCGTCGAGGTTGTACATGGCCATGGGCCACGCCGCGGCTCGGGAACTTGAAGACTTCCTTCTCGATGACCGTGCCGTCCTCGCCCTCGAACTTGATCGTCAGGCGTGCCCTTGCCGGGAACCTTGAAATCGGTGGCGCGATACTGGTCGCCGAAGGCGTGACGGCCGACGACGATCGGCTGGGTCCAGCCGGGAACCAGGCGCGGCACGTTCTTGCAGATGATCGGCTCGCGGAAGATGGTGCCGCCGAGGATGTTGCGGATGGTGCCGTTGGGCGACTTCCACATTTCCTTGAGCTTGAATTCTTCGACGCGCTGCTCGTCGGGGGTGATGGTGGCGCATTTCACGGCGACGCCGTATTTC
This sequence comes from uncultured Alphaproteobacteria bacterium, assembly GCA_963811975.1. Classification (GTDB taxonomy): domain Bacteria; phylum Pseudomonadota; class Alphaproteobacteria; order Rhizobiales; family Beijerinckiaceae; genus Rhodoblastus. The sequence goes on along the minus strand of CAWETR010000012.1, from coordinate 10,654 downwards.
TTGGTCGCCTCGGCGGAATCGATCGTCACCTGGTCGTTGGTGGCGTCGCGGTTCTCGACCGAAAGGTCGTAATATTTCAAATCGATGTCGAGATAGGGATGGATCAGCTTTTCCTTGATGAAATGCCAGATGATCCGGGTCATTTCGTCGCCGTCCATTTCGACGACCGGATTGGCGACCTTGATCTTGTTCATGCGCTGAACCTTTCCCTAGACAATGGCGTCCTTGGCGAGCGGTCCGCCGCCAAATCCGCCGCCCTATAGCATCGGCCCGCCCGCGCGCCTAGTGCGGCTTTTGGCGAGTTTATGCGCAATCAGGGCGTTTGCCGGGCGCCGGGGCCGTCGCCGGGGAAGACGATCTCGAAGGTCGAGCCGACCGTCGGGGTCGAGACGGCGGAAAGACGCCAGCCGTGGCGGCTCGCGGTGGTCTTGCAGATGGCGAGCCCGATGCCGCTGCCGGGAATGTCGTCGCGGTTGTGCAGGCGCCGGAAGGGTTCGAAGATTTCCTCGCCGTGGCCGGCCGCGAAGCCGATTCCCTCGTCCTCGACCTTCAGCCGATGCTCGGCCTCGCCGGTTTCGAGGCGGATCCTGACCTGCGGCGCCTCGCCCGGCTTGTGGTATTTCAGGGCGTTCGAGACGAGGTTCTGCAGCATCTGCTGGGTCTGCGCCCGGTCGCCGCGCACGACGAAATCCTCGCCGAGGCACTCGATCTGCGCGCCTTTCTCGTGAATCGTCTGCGACAGCGCGTCGAGCACGACGCCGATCGTGTCGCGGATCGAGATGGGTTCGAGCTCGTAGGCGTTGTTGAGCGAACGCGCCAGCGACAGCAGGTCGGCGACGAGCGCTCGCGCCCGTTGCGCCGAGGCGGTCATCACATCGGCGGCGTAGCGGGCTTCCTCCTGGTTTCCTTCCTCCATCGCGGCGCGGAGGATGTTGCCGAAGGCCGAAATCTTGCGCAACGGCTCCTGGATGTCGTGCGAGGCGACATAGGCGAAGCGCGACAGGCTTTCGTTGGCGCGCTCGAGCTCCGCGAGCGAATTTTTCAGCCGCGCCTCGCTCTCCAGCCGCGCCGAAATGTCGATGGCGAAGACGACGACGCTCAAGCCCTGGGGCGTGGCGACCGGGGTGAGGCCGATTTCCACGGGAAATTCGCTGCCGTCCCGCCTCATCGCGCGCAGGTCGCGTCCCGCGCCCATGAGACGCTTGCTCGGGGCCGCGCCGTAGTCGTCGCGCAATTTGCGGTGCCGGCCGCGGATGCCGAGGGGAACCAGCCGCTCGACGCTGATCCCGCCCATTTCGCCGGGGGCGTAGCCGAACATGATCTCGCATTGCCGGTTGGCGAGTTCGATCACGCCCTCGCCGTCGACCATGAACATCGCCGCCGGGCTCGCCTCGAAGGTCAGCCGCAAAAGTTCGCCGGGCGTCCGGTTCGATTCGGTCACGTGCGGCTCCATATCTGCGACGGGGATCAGGTCCAATTGCGTTATACGCCATCGGGCGGTTTGCAATTGGCAAGGCAATTGTCCTACAGTTTACCCGGCTCCAGAGACTTGAAAAAGAAAACAATTTCTGCCGCGTTGCAGCAAGTTGGGCGGCGTTTTACGGTGAAGTTTCAGGCGGCGTTGCCTTGGCAGTGCGCGAATAAGGGCTTTTTGCGATGGTCGGGGGAGCGGAAATCGGCCAGGCTTTTTGCAACATCCTCATCATCGAGGATGATCAGGATGACGCTTATCTCCTCAAGCGCGCGCTCAACACGGCGGCGGCGGAACGCAATATCGCGCTTGGGCTGACCCATGTCGTCAACGGAATGGACGCGCTCGGCAGCGTCGCCCGCAGCGATGTCCTCAACCATCTGCCCGACGTCATCGTGGTCGATCTCAACATGCCGCTGGTCGACGGCGACCGTTTCCTCGGCGCCCTGCGGGAGGATTTGCATCTGCGCGCGACGCCCGCGGCGGTGCTGACGACCTCGACCGAGCAGCCGGTTCACGCCAGGGCGTTCGCTTCGGGGGCCAACGCCGTGTTCTGCAAGCCGAATACCCAGGACAAGCTGGTCGAGATCGCCCGGCAGATCCTCGACATGGGCGCGCCCTCGGCCGCGCCGACGCGCTTGTGAACGGGCAAAACCATCCCGAACCGCCTGCGCCTTTTCAGGCCGGGGCTGGCGGCGCGGGCGCCTCTTGCGGGCCGCGGTAGAACTGGATGGCGAGATCTTCATTGAAATAATGATATTCCTGCCAGTACACCACCGGATCCGAGACCATGAAACGCATGGCGTCGCCGCTGATCAGCTCGAACTTCCCGGCAGGGCGAGCCCGAGCAGTAAGCGGCGTTTGTTGGGGAGGCGAAAGCGCTTGCTGCGCGCCCCTCAGATCTGGATCGTCCGGGCCATCTTCCCGCCGGGTCAGGCCGAGCGCCACGAATTTCAGGCCATTGGCCATGGTCATCGCCATCTTGGAATAGAAGCGAGGATTGCATTCCAGCCACCAGATGGCGCCATCGGGCGCGCGGCGCATGTCAAAATTGAAGACGCCGTCGAGCTTGAGCGGCGCGACGATTTTCTCGATCTCGCCCAAGATGTCCGCGTCGAAGAACGTCGTATAGACCTGTTCGTCGAAATGATGGCCGACGAAGCCAGTGATGCGCCCTTTGAGGCAGAACACACTGGCGCCGATGTCTTCGCCCGGGATGAAGTCTTGGAGGATGATCGGCGCGTAATCGATGCTGGCGATCTGGCTTTCGCAGGTTTCCTCCGCGAGAACATCACGCCATTGCCGCCGTCCATGTTGAGGGGCTTGGGGATGATCGGAAAGCGCGCCGCTTTCCGACATCGCCTTGAGAAGGCTGGCCTTGCCTTCGACGAGCCATGTGCGCGGATGCTTGACGCCGAGCGAATGGCACATCGCCCCAAACCGCCATTTGTCGTTGAGCAGGTCGAAGCATCGCAACTCGGGCATTTGGAAGCAGGGCGTCTCGAGGAGGTCGCGGTTCCCGATCAGGGACCTCGTTGAGTGGCGTCGCCGGCAAGCAGCATGTCGACGCTCAGACGCTGCGCCAGCGCGTTGATTTCCGCCGCCAGCCCTTCGTCGCGCCGCCCGTCGACGTCAGTCCCGATGCGGTGGAACGACGAGCAGTGCCGGGACCGCCGCAGGCGCGCCGATATGGGGCCGCCTAGCACATGGACGTCAAGGCCCAGCGCGCGGCAGCACATGATCACGCGATAGGGCAGTTGCGACAGGGCGGCGACCACGAGCACGCGGCGTATAGCGCCTTCCGCCGTGGGGAACCCGCGCGGCTCGCGCTTCTGCGGCGCCGTTCCGCCGGACCTAGCGTTTCCGGAGGGGGCGGGGCTCATGGCGTCCCCTCCCGCGATCTCCACGCGGCCGACGCTGGCGGAGGCTTTGGCGCGATGCGTGCGCAGGAGTTCGTCGAGTTCACGACGCGCGAGGAATGTCTCGCGCCGGCGACGAAAGCGCGTGATCGGGCCGAAGCTGTTGGCGGTCGCGGGGCCGACGAAGAACACCCCCGTCGACGGAGGATTCGTAATTCCGGTACAGGACCGGCGTCTCGTCCTCGGTCCTGATCGCGGATCTGAGGTCGCCAGAAAGGAAGGCCAGCCGTTCGAGGCTGGTCCTGAAGCCGGTCGCGGCGATGACATGATCGGCCTCGAAGCTTTCCCGGTCTCCGTCCTTGCCGCGCAGCTCCAGCCTGAACTTGCCGTCGACCGCTTCGGCCGCCTCGATGGAGCGCCCAAGCAGCAGATCGACCGCGCCGAGCACCCGATCCTTCATCGAGCTGTGACCTGACGGCCCCAGCGTCGTGCGGATGATGTCAAGACGCCAGCGTGCGGGCCGGAGATGGGGGTCTCCGGCGCCTGCGCCCACAGATGCATGGCGGGCCTCCGCCGACCCGGAGGCATTCGGCGCTGACCGGAACAGATTGCGTTGGCGATCGTTTCGGTAGCGTCGGCTTCGTCCTGGCGGGCGGATCGGCGAAATGGATTTCCTCCTCACGCGCGATCAGGGACACTCGCGCTCCCGCCTCGCTCACCAGCTTTGCCGCCCGTCCGGGTCCTGGCCGCGGCCGCTCGCGCGCCACAAACCAAGCGCCGCCGCCTTGGGCGGAGCGGCGTTCGGAAGCAATGGGGCCTCAGTTCAACGCGTTCGAGACCTGCGTGAACTTGATGTCGAGGCTCGCGCCGATGAGCGTGGGAACGGCGAGGCAAAATATGGAAATGACGGTCCGCGATCACGGCATATTCAATAGTTGTGGCGCCGGACTGGTCTTTCACCAGGCGAGCGAAAATCGATCTCATCGCGGACTCCATCTGCAAATCCTTCGGCGGAGACCTGCTCGCGTCTCGCTGCGTCCGATCACACTAGCGGGCGAAACTCGCTGACTCCTTAAGCCGTTTGCTAAATAATCCGCGACGGCGACAGTGGCGGCGGGCGCGGTTAACGCCAAGTGAAATTGCTCCTTGCGCCCTTGTCACAAACGCGCGGTCCTCGCCCCTCGAACGGACGGCCAGCGCTTTCTTGCAGCGCAAAATGAGGCTAGCATCGCGCTTTCCCCAGGACCGCGAGGACGCATTGAGCCGCAGCTTTTTCATTCGCAAGACGATCGACGAACTGCGCCGCTCCCAGAACGGCGCCGATGGCGAGCCGGCTCTTCATCGCGCGCTGGGACCTTTCTCGCTGATGGCGCTTGGCGTCGGGGCGATCATCGGCGCTGGCATTTTCGTTCTCACCGGAGCGGCGGCGGCGCGCTATGCGGGTCCAGCCGTGGTGCTGTCCTTCGCGCTCGCCGGCTGCGCCTGCGCCATCGTCGCTTTGTGCTATGCGGAGCTCGCCTCGCTCATTCCGGTTTCGGGAAGCACCTACAGCTATGTCTATGCGACGCTCGGCGAGATTTTCGCTTGGATGATCGGCTGGGATCTCGTTCTCGAATACGCCATGGGCGCGGCGACGGTCGCCGTCGGATGGTCGGGCTATCTGGTGAGCATGCTTGCGGGCTTCGGCCTGCGGCTGCCGCCGCAATTCACCTCCTCCTATGGCGGGCAAACCGCACAGGCCGGAATCGCCGGGCTGTTCAATGTCCCGGCGGCGGCGATCGTGCTCGTCGTCACGGCTTTGCTGGTGCTGGGCACGCGGGAATCGGCGCGGGTCAACAATGTGATGGTCGGCTTCAAGCTCGCGGTGGTCGCGATCGTGATCGTCGTCGGCGGCCTGCATGTCTCGCCGGCCAACTGGACGCCCTTCGTGCCGGACAATGCCGGCGACTTCGGCCATTTCGGCTGGAGCGGCGTGTTGCGCGGCGCGGCGGTGGTGTTTTTCGCCTATATCGGCTTCGACGCGGTCTCGACGGCCGCGCAGGAGGCGCGCGACCCGCAGCGCGACCTGCCGATCGGCCTGATCGGCTCGCTGACGATCTGCACGATCCTCTATATCGCGGTCGCGGCGGTGCTGACCGGCGTCGTGCCGATCGCGGCGCTCGACCGTGCCCGACCCGATTTCCGCCGTGATCGACGCCGTCAACCTGCCGGCGCTGGCGATCGTGGTGAAATTCGCGCGCTTTGGCCGGCCTGACGACGGTGATCCTCGTCCTGCTGTTCGGGCAGGCGCGCATCCTTTTCGCCATGGCGCGCGATGGCCTGCTGCCGGATTTCTTCGCGCGGCTGCATCCGCGTTTCCGCACGCCGGCGGCGAGCCAGATCGTGATCGGCGTCGTCGTGGCGGCGATCGCCGGGCTGCTGCCGATCGACCTGCTCGGCGAAATGGTCAGCATCGGAACGCTGGCCGCCTTCGCGCTGGTGTGCGTGGCTGTCATGCATCTGCGCCGCCGTCATCCCGAACTGCCGCGCCCGTTCCGCGTGCCGCTGGAGCCGGCGCTGCCGTCGCTGGGCGTCCTCGCCTGCCTCGTCCTGATGGCGGGGCTGCCCTGGCAGACCTGGGCCCGGCTCGTGGTCTGGCTCGCCATCGGCATGGCGATCTATCTGACCTCCGGTCGCGGCGGAGCGCGGCGGCGCGCCGAGGCGTCAGCGAACTGACGTCGGCCTTTCGCCCGGCGCGCCGCGACAGCGTTAAGGAATTCGGAACGCCCGACGTGGAATAGTCCCGGCCCGGAAATCCCGCGAAGTCCGCCGTTGGCGCGGCCTGGCGCGCCTCACTCTTCAAGCAAGGCCGGACATGCCCGATCAAGCCGAGCGATTCCGCGTTTCGCCGCCCGGCGACAAGAAGATCATCGGCCTGGCCTTCGCGCTCTTCGCTCTTCTTCATGCGGCGCCGTTCCTGTTCACGAGGATCCCGCCGCTGGTCGATCTGCTCGGCCATATGGGGCGCTATGCCGTTCAGGTGAATATCGGCTCCTCGCCCCAGCTCCAGCAAAACTGGTCGTTTCACTGGGCGCCGGTCGCCAATATGGGCTTCGACGTCCTGATCCAGCTGTTGTCGCCCGTCATGGGCGTCGAGCGCGCCAGCTGGCTGCTGGCGGCGCTGCTCGCGCCCTTCACGATCTGGGGGCTGGGACGGGTTTCCCGCGCGGTTCACGGCCGGCTGTCGCCCTTTCTGGTGCTCGCGGCGCCCTTCGCGATGGCGTTCCCGTTCCAGATGGGCTTCGTCAATTATTGCCTGTCCTGCGCCCTTGCGCTGCATCTGTTCGCCTCGTGGGTGGACGCGGACAAACGGCTGGGGACTCGGCAAGAGGCTGCTCGTCTTCATTCCCGGCTCCGCCGTCGTCTGGTTCTGTCACGCCTATGGCTGGGGCATTCTCGCGGTCATGGCCGGCGGCTATGAGCTGGTCCGCGTCGCGCAGGCGGAAGGCCGGCGCCTCGCCGCGCGCGATCATTTTCCCGGCTGGCGGCGATCAGCCTTCCGGCCTTGCTGCTTCTGTTCTGGAGAACAGCTCGAACGGCGTCGAGACGAAGCATTTTTTCGATTTCGAGCTGAAATTCTCGAGCATTGCCCAATTTTGCGCGATCAGGTCCAGCCGTCGACCTGCTTTCGATCTGTCTTTATCCTCGGCGTCCTGCTGTTCGTTCTGGCGGGTCGGCGGGTCAGGCTGAACATGGAGCTGGCGGTTCCGGCGGCGCTGCTTTTCCTGTGCGAGCTGCTGCTGCCGTTCAAGCTGCTGGGCTCGGTCTATGCGGACCTGCGGTTATGGCCGGTCATTTTCATGGTCGCGCTGCTGGCGCCGGTCCCCGGTTCGGTCGGCCCCGTGGCGACGCGCCTGATCGTGGTCGGCGGCGTGCTTCTGGCCTTGACGCGCCTCGGGCTCATGTCGGCGGGCTATGCGCAATATGATCGCGACTTTACACGCCATCTGCGCGCCCTCGATCATGTCCCGCCCGGCGCCAGCATCTTCACCTTCACGCCCGACAATTGCCATGTGGCGCAGATCGACTGGCGGCTGCCGCGGCTCAATCACCTCGATGGCTTCGCCATCGTGCGGCGCGACGCCTTCGTGAATTCGCAATTCATCATTCCCGGCGGCCAGCTCCTCGGCGCCTTGCGCGGCCGGGGAACGAAATTCAATTCCGATCCCTCGCAAGTGATCACGCCTCGGCCCGATTGCGACGGCCCGCTCTGGCCGGAGCTCATGAAACGGCTGCCCGAGATCCCGCGCGATCGTTTCGACTACCTCTGGCTGGTCGGCTTCGACATGGCGCAGGCCCCGAAAATCCCGGACGCGGAGCCGCTCTATGCCGACGAGGAATCGGCGCTCTACCGCCTGCGCCCGGACGCCTCGAGGAATTGAACGTCGTCGGGCCGGCGCGCCAGACGCCGCGATTAAGGGAATCGGAACGCCCGCCATGGAATGATCCGCCCGGGACCGCGCGAGCTGGACGTTTCGTCTTTGGAAAAGGGCTTCGACATTGACAATACGGCGGGAGTGACGCCATCGGCCTCGACGTTGGACGCGTCGAAGCGCGAGAGGCTGGCGCAAGGCTGCGCTTTCATCGCCGTCTTCAAGGCTGGCGCTGTCCGCGCCCGGCGCCGGCGCGCTTTCTGGGCTTCGCCTTCGCGCTGTTCGCGCTCCTGCATGCGGCGCCGTTCCTGTTCGCGAAAATCCCGCCTCTGGTCGATCTGCCCGGTCATATGGGGCGCTTCGCCGTGCAGCTGAATATCGGATCGTCGCCCCGGCTGCAGGAAAACTGGTCGTTTCACTGGGCGCCGGTCGCGAATATGGGCTTCGACGTCCTGATTGAGCTGCTGTCGCCCTTCATGGGCGTCGAGCGCGGCAGCTGGCTGCTGGCGGCGCTGCTCGCGCCCTTCACGATCTGGGGGCTGGCGCGGATCAGCATCGCCGTTCATGGCCGGCTGTCGCCCTTTCTGATCCTCGCGGCGCCGTTCGCGATGGCGTTCCCATTCCAGATGGGCTTCGTCAATTATTGCCTGTCCTGCGCTCTGGCGTTCCACCTGTTCGCCTCCTGGGTCGAAGCGGACAGGAACCCGTGGGGACTCGGCAAGAGGCTGCTCGTCTTCGTTCCGGGCTCGGTCGCGGCCTGGTTCTGTCACGCCTATGGCTGGGGCGTTCTGGCGGTGATGGCGGGCGGCTACGAACTGGTCCGGGTCGCGCAGGCGTCCCCGAACCGCCGCGCCGCCGCCGCGCTCGATCATTTGTCCCGGCTCGCGGCGCTCGGCTTGCCCGCGCTTTTGCTTCTGGTCTGGTCGAGCAAATCCGGCGGCGTCGAAACGGCGCATTTTTTCGACTTCGCGACCAAGCTGGCGGCCCTCGGCGAAGTGCTGCGCGATCAGAGTTTCCTGCTCGACCGGCTCTCGATCGCCCTTTATGTCGGCGGCCTCACGTTTCTCCTGATCGCTCGTCCGGTTCGATTGAACATGGAGCTGGCGGTTCCGGCGGCGCTTTTGTTGCTGTGCGAACTGGCGCTGCCCAACAAGCTGCTGGGCTCCGTCTATGCCGATACGCGCCTTTGGCCGGTCATCTTCCAGATCGCCCTGCTTGCTCCCGATCCCGGGCGCGATCCGTCCCGCTCTCGCCCGTCTGGTCGTCGTCCTCGGCGCGCTTCTGGCGCTGACGCGGCTCGGGTTCATGTCGGCGGGCTATGCGCAATATGATCGCGATTATACCCGCCATCTGCGCGCCCTCGACCATGTTCCGGCCGGGGCCAGCATCGTCACCTTCACGCCGCTGACGTGCCACGAGACCGCGAGCGACTGGCGGCTCCCGCGGCTCGATCACCTCGACGGCCTCGCAATCGTGCGCCGCGAAGCCTTCGTGAACTCGCAATGGGAGATTCCCGGCGGACAGCTTCTCGGCGCCTTGCGCGCCCGGGGAACGGATTTCAACTCGGATCCGTCGCAGGTCGTCACGCCCGAATCCGATTGCGACGGATCGGTCTGGCCCGGCCTCAGACAGAGCGTCGCGGCCATTCCGCGCGATCGTTTCGACTACCTCTGGCTGGTCGGCTTCGACATGGCGCGGGCCCCCGAAATTCCGGGCGCGGAGCCGCTCTATGCCGACGAGGACTCGGCGCTTTACCGCCTGAGCGCGAACAACCGGCTTTGGCGGCGCTAGGCCGTCGCGACGGCGCTTTCCGCGCGCCAACGCGCGATCGTTTCCGCTTCCGGCGGCGGCGCCCGGACGATGTCGCGGCGTCCCAAAGTGATTTCGCCTGTCGCGCCGTCGAGCGCGATCCAGTCCCCCGCGTGGATGCGCTGTTCGCCGAGGCTCGCGCCGCGCCCGTCGGATTCGATGCGCAAGCTTTTACAGCCGACGAGGCAGGCCTTGCCCATCTGGCGTGCGACCACCGCCGCATGGGAGGTTCGCCCGCCGAAGGCGGTGAGGATTCCGTCGGCCAGAGCGAAGCCGGCGATATCCTCGGTCGAGGTGTCGCGGCGCACCAGGATGACCTTGTCGCCGCCGCGCGAAAAGTCTTCCGCCTGTTCATTGGTGAAACAGGCCCGCCCGCAGGCGACGCCGGGCGCCGCCGAGATGGCCTCGGCCGCTTTCGGCGCCGGCTGTGCGAAGGTCGCCGCGCCGGCCTTGTCGAGATCGACGTCCGCGATCGGCGCAACGCCTCGTCCCGGTCGATCAGCCCTTCCGCGACGAGATCGACAGCGATCTTCAAGGCCGCTCGCGGCGTGCGCTTGGCGGCGCGGGTCTGGAGGAAGTACAGCTTGCCGCGCTCGACCGTGAATTCGATGTCCTGCGCGTCGGCGCCGGCTTTTTCGAGAATCGCCGCGCCATCCGCCAATTGCCGGGCCGCCTCGGGCAGGCGGCTCCCGAGCCGTTCGGCGTCGGCGGGCGTGCGGCGGCCGGAGACGACGTCCTCGCCCTGCGCGTCGGAGAGGAAATCGACATACAGCGCCCCGGCGCCGGTCGAGGGGTCGCGCGAGAAGGCGACGCCCGAGCCGGAATCGCCGCCGGAATTGCCGAAGACCATCGTCTGAACCGTCACGGCGGTGCCGAGCAGATGGTCGATGCCGTTGAGGCGGCGGTACTTTTCGGCGCGCGGGCTGCGCCATGACAGATAGACCGCCCGCGCCGCCGCGATCAGTTGGCGCATCGGCTCCTCGGGCGGCGCCGCGTCTTCGGCGGACGCGATGTCGAGATAGTCGGCGACGAGTCGCTCCAGCGCCTCGGGGTCGAGTTCGTTTTCATGCGCCGCTCCTTCCGCACGTATCATCCGTGCGAGC
>CAWETR010000011.1:0-60645 GCA_963811975.1 uncultured Alphaproteobacteria bacterium | reverse complement strand
GCCGGGCGGACGGAGAAGGTAGAGTTGGAGCAACAGAATCGGCGGGGCGGTGTTGGATTGATTATATGAGAACGGTCAAAATTATCACCGGGCTTGGTCTGTTTAATGCGGCACTTTTGCCAGGCTGCTCGCGTTATTGGTATTTTCGCAGTTGGGAGGTCCCGAGATATTGCTGGTTTTTTGTATCGGTTCAGTTTTGGCGGTTTTGGCCATAAGTTTGATCTGTGCCGGTTGGTTTTTGATCGTCCGGAGGAATCAACCCTATCGCAAAAAGCCAGGATTCTGATTCTTCTGCCCTTTCTCTGTTTCGCGATTTTGACAGCCGGCGCTCCTTATTTCATCAAGTCGAGAATACTAGCGCCTCAAATGCCTGCGTCATCAACCTGCGCCAGATTGATGCTGCCGCCCAGCAATTCGCGCTGGAACAAAGGAAGAGGAACGGTGATCCCATCAACTATCCCGACGACTTGACACCCTACATCAAGCTCAATACAAACGGCAATATTCCGCCATGTCCGCAGGGTGGCATTTATTCCATCAAGAAAGTCGGCGATACTCCAACCTGTTCGCTCGCCACAAACGGTTTTCCTTGGCACGCGCTACCCTGAGCCGCAGAGTGGCGATTGACAATAGCCCGGCGTTTCAACGCCGGGTGCGGGGGCAGGGGTCAAGTCCCGCAGGGACGGCTGAATTTTCAAACGCAATAATCGGCGACGACGACAATTTCACCTCCATTCAACCGTCCCTTCGGGACTTATATTGCGCTACGATTTTCCCGGCGTTGAAACACCGGGCTATTTTCGGAATGTCCCACTGGGACACACCAGGCGCAGCCTTCACACCGGTTCGCATTTCAAGCTCCGCCAGGAGCGGAATCTTTGTAGCACCCACCCTGCCCCGCATCGCAAGCTCCGTAAGAGCGGCATATTCCCCGACGATTTCGCTCCTGACGGAGCTTGGTTCATTTTCATTTCAATTCTACAAAGATGCCGCGCCTCCGGCGCCCAAATTGCCGACACCGGAGTTGAAAACCATTTGTGCCGCGGGTCCAGACCCGCGGTCCGGCGGGGCGCAGCTTAAGGAAAACATTAACTCTACTGCAAACTTAACGAAAAGCGTTGGCCGCCGCTTTCACCGTTGACTCATGAGGAGTTGTGTACCCTTATGGAAGCGCAGATATGATGAACATGTCCAAAACGGCCGGCTACGCGATCCATGCAATGACGTGCCTCGGGAATTCGCGTGCGTCCATGCCTTTCATCCGGGACATCGCCAAAAAGACCGGCCTGCAAAAGCCTTACCTGGCCAAGATCATCAACCAACTGGCGCGCGACGGCCTGGTGGTGGCCAAACGCGGTTATCGCGGCGGCCTCACCCTCGCCCGGCCGCCCGGGGATATTACCCTGCTCGAAATCGTGACGGCGGTGGACGGAGATGAGTGGTCCGGTCCGTGCCTATTTGGTTTGGAAAAATGTCCCGCCGAGGGCCATTGTCCGGCCCATGCCCGCTGGAATGAAATTCGGGAGCAAATCGCGGCCATCCTTAGGACAACGACGCTGGCGGATGTGATGAAGACCATCCCGGGACAAAAGACTTCTCCCGCAAAAAGCCGGTGATTCTCCGGCTTGTCTGGCTCAACAACACCGTCACTCCGGCCCACATTTTGCCCTGAGCCGCGGAGCGGCGGGAGATAGTAGCCCACGGTGAGACACCGTGGGTTTGTGAAACAAACGGTTCAAGCTCCGTCAGGAGCGGCAGAAAATTATTTTCCGAACGATGGCTTTCTTTCGCCCCTCCGGGGCTTTTGCCCGACCAAACCATTACCCACGGCTCACGCCGTGGGCTATTATCTGACGCACCTCCGGTGCTGCGGGGGGACAAAAAAACCGCCCTCGCGGCGCGGGCCGGAGGGCGGTGATGAAAACGCAACGGTTACTTGTCTTCCGGAATCCGCATCGAGTAAAACGAGCGATAGACGAAGACCAGCGCGACGAGGAAGAAGAACGCGCCGATGGCCACCTTGGCCACCGCATGGTCCTGCTGCATGGTCACCGCGATCTGGGTCGCCAGCAGGCCGAACAGCGTGGTGAATTTGATCACCGGGTTCAACGCCACGGACGAGGTGTCCTTGAACGGATCGCCCACGGTGTCGCCCACGACGGTCGCGGCGTGCAGGTCGGTGCCCTTCTGGCGGAGGTCCACCTCGACGATTTTCTTGGCGTTGTCCCACGCGCCGCCGGCGTTGGCCATGAAGATGGCCTGGAACAGACCGAAGAACGCGATGCCGATGAGGTAGCCGATGAAGAAATACGAGTTGAAGAACGCCAGCGCGAGCGCGAAGCAGAAGATGACGATGAAGATGTTCCACATGCCTTTCTGCGCATAGACGGTGCAGATGCGGACGACTTCCTTGCTGTCCTTCTCCGAGGCCGTCTTGGAGTCGAGTTTTATGTGCTCCTTGATATAGACCACCGCGCGATAGGCGCCGGTGACGACCGCCTGGCAGGAGGCGCCGGTGAACCAGTAAATCACCGCGCCGCCCATGAGGAGGCCGAGGATGATTTCCGGCTGCACGATGCTCAAATGACCAATGACGCCGCCGAACAGGTTTTCGAGCAGCATGATGATGCCGAACACCATCGTCGTGGCGCCGACGACGGCGGTGCCGATGAGCACCGGCTTGGCCGTGGCCTTGAAGGTATTGCCCGCGCCGTCGCCCTTTTCCAGTTGATACTTGGCGTTTTCAAAGTCCGCGTCGAAACCGAAGTCCCTCTTGATTTCCTCCTTGATGCCCGGGCGGCTTTCGATCTGGCTCAGTTCATACACCGATTGGGCGTTGTCGGTGACGGGGCCGTAGCTGTCCACGGCGATGGTCACCGGTCCCATGCCGAGGAACCCGAAGGCCACCAGGCCGAACGCGAAGATGGGCGCGGCAAATTTGAAGGTCTCCGGCATCAGCGCAATAATCGGCGAGCCGTTGTAGGTGGCGAGCAGGACGCTGACGAACATCAGCGTCAGGATGCACAACCCCATCCAGAACGCGCAGAAATTGCCGGCCACAAAACCGGACAAAATGTTCAGCGAGGCGCCGCCGTGTTTGGAGCAGTTGGTGACTTCGCGGACGTGCCGGGAAGTGGTGCTGACGAACACCTTGGTGAATTCCGGAATCAGCGCGCCCGCCACAGTGCCGCAGGAAATGATGGCCGAGATCACCCACCAAAGGTTGGGATCGAAGCCGGGTTGCTTCGCCAACAGGAAATAGCTGGCGGCAAACGTGATGCCGATGGACACGATGGACGTGATCCACACGAGATGGGTCAGCGGCGCTTCAAAGTCGAAATCCTTTTTGTGGCCGTATTTGGCCTTGCTGAAGATTTCGTTCGCAAAGTAGGACACCAGCGAGGTCACAATCATCAATGCGCGCATGGTGAACATCCAAATGATGAGCGTCGCGCAAATGACCGGGCTGGCCTCCAGTGCCAGCGCCAGGAACGCAATCAACGCCACGCCGGTAACGCCGTAGGTCTCAAAACCGTCCGCCGTCGGGCCGACCGAGTCGCCGGCGTTGTCACCGGTGCAGTCCGCGATCACGCCGGGGTTCTTCGGGTCGTCCTCGGGCAGCTTGAAGACGATTTTCATCAGGTCGGAGCCGATGTCGGCGATCTTGGTGAAGATGCCGCCGCAAATGCGGAGGGCGGAGGCGCCGAGGGATTCACCGATGGCGAAGCCGATGAAACACGGGCCGGCGAGGTCCTTGAGGAAGACCAGGATGCAGATCATGAAGAACAATTCCACGCAGACGAGCAGCAGGCCGACGCTCATGCCGGAGCGGAGCGGAATGCCCAGCGTGGCGAACGGATTGCCCTTGAGGGCCGAGAACGACGTGCGGGAATTGGCGACGGTGTTGATGCGGATGCCGAACCAGGCCACGCCGTAGCTGCCGAGGATGCCGAGGATGGAGGCGGCCAGGATGACCGCCACATCCCGGAGGCTTTTTTCCTCCAGCACCTTGAAATAGAAAAACATGCAGGCGGCGATCAGCACCCAGAGAATGACGAGGAACTTGCCTTGCTGGAACAGGTAGGTTTTGCAGGTTTCCCAGATGGTATGGGAGACGTTGCTCATGGACGAATGCACCGGCAGGGCCTTGGTCTGCTTGTATTGCACCAGTCCGAACGCGGCGCCGACGAAGCAGAGGAAAATGCCCACGTACATGAGCGTCAAGCCGCTGACGTCGAAGAAGCCGGTCGAATTTCACCTGGGTCAGGTCGGGAATTTTGATGTCCGCCTCACCGGCAAACACGTTGGTTGCAAAGCCGCACAAGCAGAACATCGCCAGTGCCCACAATATAATTTTATATTTTCTCATAGAAAAATTAACAAAGTTTACGAGTGTAAGCTACCGGAATGCATTTACCCAAGCCAACCATTTTTGGCAAAGAATTCAACCAAAATTGAACCGGGACGCCGGAAACTTTACCTCATTTCCCGGCAAAGAAAAGCGCTAAAGTCAGGGCGCGACGCATTTAAGCGCACCTGGACGCTGCGACGGAACGCCGCATTCATGCGGCAGCGGGCCCGCGCGATCGAATGCCCTGCCGGATAAATCCGGCGTTCCTTTCGCAACGATGCAACTTTGTTTGTCGCAGCGTCCAGGTTGTACCCGGCGCATTTGACCTTGTCGCTGGCGGAACGTTTCCGCATCTTTGCGGTGATGGACGAACGCGCGGTTTCCACTTTGAACAAGCCTGACGTGGCGTTGGAGATGACGCTGCGTCCGTCGCTGTTTTCCGAATTCACCGGCCAGCCCAAGGTCAAGGAACGCCTGGAGATCGCCGTGCAAGCGGCGAAACAGCGGAAGGAGGCGCTCGATCATATCCTGCTCAGCGGCCCGCCCGGCCTGGGCAAAACCACGCTGGCCTACATTCTCGCCAAGGCCATGGGCGCCAATTTGAAAAGCACCAGCGGCCCGACCATCGAGAAGGCCGGTGACCTCGCCGGCCTGCTGACGAATCTTGAGGAAGGCGACGTGCTGTTCATTGACGAAATCCATCGCCTGCAAAAAACCATCGAGGAATACCTGTACCCGGCGATGGAAGATTTCAAACTCGACATCATTATTGACCAGGGGCCGAACGCGCGCAGCGTGCGGCTGAATCTCCCGCGCTTTACCCTCATCGGCGCGACCACGCGCAGCGGCCTGCTTACTGCGCCGTTGCTCACGCGCTTCGCCGTGCGCGAACGGCTGGATTATTACGTCGCCGCGGATTTGGAGACCATCATCGTCCGCTCGGCGCGTTTGTTGAAGGTGGAGATCGAGCCCGCCGGCGCGCATGAAATCGCCCGGCGCAGCCGCGGCACGCCGCGCATTGCGAACAACCTGCTCCGGCGCGTGCGCGACTACGCCCAAGTCCGGCACGACGGCCGCATCACCGCCGACGTGGCGGACAAGGCGCTGGCGATGCTGGAGATTGACCAGAACGGCCTCGACGAAATGGACAAGCGCATCCTCGAAGCCGTCATCGTGAAATTCGGCGGCGGGCCGGTGGGCGTGAATTCGCTGGCGGTGGCCGTGGGCGAGGAACCGGACACGATTGAAGAAGTCTATGAGCCGTATCTCATCATGGAAGGCTACCTGAACCGCACCTCGCAAGGCCGCGTCGCGACGGAATTGAGTTACAAAAAGCTTGGGTTGAAACCGGCAGCGGGAAACCAGTCAAAACTTTTTTAGCGTACACCCTGGACTTGATTGTCCGGAGCAACGGCAAAGACTTGGCGACGCGTTAAAAACATTTTCCTTCGTAGCAGCCGAAGTAATGAGGCTCAAATCTCCTTGGAGACAATCATTCGTTTAGAGCCTCCTCACCAGTCTTCGCACCAAGTGCTACGACCCGGCAGGCGTCGGCTGCTACTTATTTAACGGGTTGCCGGCAGCGATCAAGGATTCAAGAACCACGCGGTAGAACCGGTTGGTATGGGTGGACGCCTCCGGGTCAATCACCGTCATCACCGGCGTGGTCGTGGTGAGGTTCGTGAGCGTCAACCAGTTCGTGGTGTTAAGATCACCGTTGTATTGAACGGTATAATTGCGGTTCAACAAGGCGGTCCAGCTCAGCACAAATCCATTGTTGGCGGTGGCCGCGTTGAAGAATTGCGGCACAAATCCCGCGTTCGGCACGAAGCTGAGACCGCGAAACAGTTGATTGACTCCGGCGGTGGCGAGCGTGGTCGCCGGCGAAGCCGCGCCGGTGTCCGTGATGGAAACGAGGCGATTGGCCGGGGTCTCGGCGGTGGTCGCGTAAATGACCGGGTTCGCGCCGCTGAAATCCACCGCCAGCCCGCGCGCGCCGACATTCGTGATGCCCGCGAAGGCATAGTTCATGGTCCACACGCTGCCGTTGAAATCCCAGCGCTGAACCCCGCCTTTGCCCGTCAGCGTGTCGTCGGCGACATAAGCCGTTGTGAAACTGGAGTTGAAGGCAAAGGCAAACGGACCGCTGCCCGAACCGGAACCCAAGAATACGGTGGCGGTGGCGGGAACAACTGGCGTTCCCGGAATTTCCCAGATGCCGGGCGTGGATTTGCTGGTGCTGAAATAAAGGTTTCCGCCGAGGTCCTGGATGCCGACCGAGTTGGCGACGGCGTTCTGCACCGTGTTGGTCGGGCCGATGCCGAAATAAAATGTTCCGCTGTTCGCGCCCGCGCCCCAATAATTTCCCCGTCCATCGGTTGTGCCGGAACGAATGTTGTTGCCGCTGTATTGATTGGTGGTGAATCCGACAATGGCGAAACTCCCGGAAAGGTCCAGCACGCCCAGCGCGCGGGGCGCGTTGGTGGCATTGGCGTTGGCCAGTGAGGAACTTAACAGTGCGGCATTCGTCAAGGGAATCTGATATCCGGCCAGGACAAGCAGCCGTCCATCCGCCGAGCGGGTGAGCGCGCCTTCGGACGTCGCGCTGCCGCTGACGAGCAGGGCATTGGTGTCATTGTCGGGGACGGCGATGCTGCCCACAAGCGTGCCGTTGGTGGTGAATTGATCAACGAAGACGGAATTGCCGTGGCTGCTCAGGGATTCCGTGCCGTCGCCCACCCGCAACACGGCGAGGTTGCCGGTGGTGAAGACCGGGGCCGAGGAATTTCCGGCGTAGCTGTTCTGGCTGACGCGCGTATTTCGGTCGTTTTCCAAAATCAAAGGCGAGTTGCCCTGCGTGCTCAAGAATCCGCCGAACGGTCCCTGGACAAACAGGTTTTGTCCCGCGTGCGGACTGGCGGCGCGGGCGCGGAAGGCGTTCACGTTCGCCGCCAGGTAAAGCGATTTGCCGGCGGGAATCACGGTGCCCGGGCGCAGGTTAAATTCAATCGCGCCGATCAGCCGCCAGTCGGAAACGTCCACGGAATAGGAATTAGTATTGCGCAGTTCGACGTATTGTTCCGCCGGATTGCCGCTGACGGGATTGTAATCCCACGACCCGATCAGCACCGTGGCGTTGGCCGGCTGTGACGGCGGCACAAAATCGCCGTTGAGCGTGGCGTTGGTGCCGTAAAGAAAATTGCGGCGGCCCGGCAGATAGGTGGAAATGATCTGTTCGGCGAAGTTTGGAAAAATGCTGTAGGTGGTGTTGCCCCACCATGGACCCCACGCTGCGTAATAGGCTTCCTCGACAAGATCGATGAGAACCTCAAGAAGGCGATGGCGGCCTGAGGCCCACGCACTCGAAACAGAAGCGGGCCGCGAGGCCCGCTCAGACCGCTGACAAACCCCGTCAAGATTTGGCGGGGTTTTGCTTTGAGCGACTGCGATGTTCAGTTTTCTACGTTTGATTGCTAGATGGTTCCTCAGGCGGGCGCTTGAGCCGTGTTTGCGGCGAGGATCAGGGCGATTTTCTTGATATTCTGTGCGGCGGCGGCCAGCAGGTGGGTTTGTCAGCAGTCTGAGCGGCCACGAGGCCCGCTTTTTTTTTATGCCGCCCGCGACACCTTCCGATCTAAAGTCTGCTCCCTTGCCAGCAACAGGAGCCGGAATGCTGAAGCCGGACTATTCTGCCTATGAGGGCGCCGCCCCTTATTTCAAACTGGTTCGAGGGGCGCTGGGCGACCTTGTCAACGGCGAGCACTTCTTCGACGTCGTGGCCGACGACGTCGTCTATGAAGTCCTCTACGACTTCCCCGGCTGGCCTCGAATTGTCCGGGGAAGGCCGAACCTGATGGCGCTGTTCGGGGGCTATGTCCAGGCCATCGCGCTAGAGTCCGCGGATCATCTGATCCTTCACAAGGCGGAGGGCGGCCGGGTCGTCGTCATCGAATACGAGGTCCACGGGACATCCTCGCCACCTGCGCGAACTACGCCAATCGCTTCTGTTCGATCATCACGATTGAAAAGCGGAAGATCGCGCATTGGCGCGACTATATGGATTTGCTGGCGGCCTGGAACGCCTTGACGGCGCCCAAACAGAACTGACCCGAAACCCGCCGTGGGAGCGTCACTCGTCGGCCTTGCGCGCAAAGACTCGCGCGGCTTCGACGAACTCGCTCGGCATCATCACGATGGTCATCGTGTTCTGCTCGGCGCCGACCTCGGTCATCATCTGCATGCGGCGCAGTTCGAGCGCCGCGGGCGAAGTCATCATCTGTTCGGCGGCCTGGCGGAGTTTTTCCGCCGCCTCCGTTTCCGCCTCGGCCTTGATGAGGCGCGCGCGCTTCTCGCGCAGCGCCTCGGCCTCCTGCGCCATGGCGCGCTGCATGGTCGGCGGGATCTCGACGCTCTTCATGGCGACGCGCTCGACCTTGACGCCCCAGGGCTCGGTGACGGCGTCGATGGCGTTTTGCAGCACGGCGGCGATCGCCGACTGCTCCTTGAGGATGTCGTCAAGCGTGTGGCGGCCGATCACGTCGCGCAAGGTGGTGAGGGCCACCTGCGTCACCGCCTCCTCGACATTGCGGACCTCGATCACCGAAAGCTCGGCCTTGACGATGCGCCGC
The DNA here is from genome assembly GCA_963811975.1 of uncultured Alphaproteobacteria bacterium. Taxonomy (GTDB): domain Bacteria; phylum Pseudomonadota; class Alphaproteobacteria; order Rhizobiales; family Beijerinckiaceae; genus Rhodoblastus. The sequence goes on along the minus strand of CAWETR010000011.1, from coordinate 51,666 downwards.
CAAATCACCGCGTCGATCTTGATCGGCACATTGTCCCGGCTGATCGCCTCCTGGCCGGCGACGGCGGTGGTGATGACGCGCAGATCGACCCGGATCGCGACGTCAACGAAAGGAATGATCCAGAACAGGCCGGGGCCGCGCGTCGCCACATAGCGGCCGAATCGCAGAATCACCCAGCGCTCGTATCGCCGCGTGATCCGCATCCCGGCTAGCAGCACGGCCATACGAAAATGACAATCGGGAAGATAAAATCCATCAACACGCCCTCGGACCGGACTACAACTCGTCAGCCCGCCTGCCGGCGAGCGCGCTCCATCGTTGAAAGCGCGTAGAAGCCGCGCGCCGTCGACACCAGGCGGCCAGCCTTGATCATCCGGTCTAGTTTTACAGATAGATTACCCTTTGTAACTTCGAAGCCCATCTCGGCGAGCAGCTCGAAAATGGCGTCGACATGCATGCCGCCGGGCTCGCCCTCCAGCATTTCGATCAGCATGGGCTCCATTTCGCTGGCGCGGTCGCTCGGCGCTCGCGCCACCACCGACAGGTGGGTTTCGCCGCGCCGCGCCTGGCTGTCGCCCGCCGACGCCAGGAACTCCACCGCCGAGCGGCGGAGGTCGAGTCCCGCGGCGGGGTCTTTGACGGCCAGGCCCGCGATGAGGATTTCGAGACGCGCCAGCAGACGGCGCGCTTCTTCGCGCGCCTCGCGCGCAGCCACAGCGAGGAATTCAGCATTCTGCTCGAAAGTCGCGCTCATTTCGCCGGTCCTCGCCGCCCTTTTTCTGCCCCGTTGAGAAGCGGAAATTGGAACATACAGTAAACATCCTCGATGACAAAAAATTTTACCGAAAAGCGGCGAAATTTTCGAATGGAAACTTTACATTTCATTTAACATGATTAACAATATTAACTGTAAATTAATCGTTCTTATTGAAAAGTTTACATAATTTGCCAGCGAGCCGAGCCGGGGGGAACAATGACAAAAACACGATGGTTCGGCGCCAAAAGCGTTGCCGAGGGCAGCGCGGCAGAGTCCAGCGACCCGCTTTTCGCGGCCTTTTTCCGCCTGATCGCGCGCGCGCCGTCGGAAAAGCCGGCGCCTGCCCGCGCCATGGCTTATCCCCTGCTCGATTCCGGCGCCGACGCCAGCTGGACCGCCAGCCTGCGCCGTGGCGACGACCTGCCGCCCCGCCGCCTGTCGATCCTGATCGCTGCGGGCGCGCTCTCGGCCATGCGGCTCGAGCCCTTCAGCAGCGAAAGCGACGCCGCCCGTCGCGCCCTCGATCTCTGACCGGCCCGACCCTCGAGCGACGCGCCGCATCTCTTCACGGCCAAGCCACGTCCCCTGCGTCCGGGCGAAAAGCGGAACATCCTTATTTTTACGGGAATTACGGAGCCCAATTGTGGAGTTTCGCAGCGCGATATATATAGGCCGCGAAATTCGTTGGGGAGATTTGGACTTATGGCCTCGGCCAATGGCACGGACACCTACCGACCGACCGAAGACGAACCGTTCATGAACGAGCGCCAGCGGGAATATTTCCGGCGCAAGCTCTTGAACTGGAAGGAAGAAATTCTGCAGGAGGCGCGCGAGACGCTCGCCGCCTGCAGGCCGAGAACGAGAATCATGCCGACCTCGCCGATCGCGCCTCGTCGGAGACCGATCGCGCCATCGAATTGCGCGCCAGGGACCGCCAGCGCAAGCTGATCTCGAAGATCGACGCCGCCATCGGCCGGATCGACGACGGCACCTACGGCTATTGCGAGGAGACCGGCGAGCCGATCTCGCTGAAGCGCCTCGACGCCCGGCCCATCGCGACCCTGTCGATCGAAGCCCAGGAACGACACGAGCGCCGCGAGCGCGTCTATCGCGACGACTGATCTGCGACGGCGAACGTCCCGCCATCGCCCTTTGCAAGCCGCGCTCCTCCGGGAACGCGGCTTTTTTCTTTGCCAAAACGTCGCAAAAAACCGGGCGCGGAGGGCGGCCTCGCGCGCCCGGTTGTCGAGAACGACTCGATTATTTATTCAGCGGACGGCCAAGCAGTTTGGCCATTTCCTCTTCGAGCGATTCGAGCGGCTCGAAATCGGGATCGAGCCGGCTTTGCGTCTCGGGCTCCGCCGGAGGCTCCGGCGCGGGCTCGGGCGGCGTCGCCACGAGCGGCGACGGCGGCGTCAGGGGCGTCAGGCGGCGGCAGCGACGACAGCGGCGGGAACGGCGGCGGCGGAGCCGGCGACGGAGTTTCGGCCGAGCTTGGAGGCGCGCTGGGCGGTTCGCCAGACGGCGGCGAAGTCTCCACGCGAGCCGGCTCAGCCGGCGGCGGCGCGCGGCGGGCGAGCGGCGGCATCACGAAGCGCGGTTTCGGGGCCGGTTCTCCGGGGACGCCGGCAGGATTGGCCGGCGTGAAGCGCGGCGGCGGCGGAAAGGACGGCGTCCGCAACGACGGCCCGACACGCGGCGGCAGAGGGAAGCGCGACGCGGGACGCTCGGGAGGCGGCGCGGGCGCAGGCTGGGGCGCGGCAGGCGGGGCTTCCGGCGCTGCAGGCTCCGGTGTGTGCGGCTCCGGGGCAAGCGACTCCGGAAAACGCGGCTCGGGAGAACGCGGCTCGGTGGAGCGCGGCTCCAGGGGGTGCGGCGGCAGGGGATGCGGCTCCAGCGGATGCGGCGCGGGGGCGGCTGGCGACAGCGCGGGCGATGACGCGGGAACAGGCGGAGGCGCCGGGGGCGGCTCGATGGCCTCCGGCGCGTGATGCGGAGCGAGAACGACCGGCGCGGGCGGCGGCGCCACGCCGGCGGCGGCCTCGCTCGAACGCGGCGCGCGGGCTTCGCGCGGCTCGACGCGGACAATGCCGGATTCGACCAGCACGTCGTTCGGGCCGCCGATCATCACCAGATGTTCGATATTGTCGCGGCGCACCAGCAGCAATTGGCGCTCGCCGTCGAGATCGAAGATTCGACGAAGCCGAGCCGCAATTGCCTCGAGCGCGACCCGCGCGGCAACCGGCGGCGCAGATCCGCCAAAATCTCGACGATCTTGAGGATCAGCACGAAGGCCACGAGAAACGCCACGGCCGCCAGGATCCAGGCCAGCATCCGGTTGTCTTGAAAAAATGTCGGCATGGCTCCCGCATGCTCCTGAAACACGAACAAACTCAGCCCTCTTATATAAAGAAAGGCGGGCCGATTGCGCAAGAAAGGTTAAGAATTGGTTAATTCCGGCCCGAACGCCCCAGGCGCGCGACATTCTCCTTTCAACGCGACGACAAATCCTTAAAATTCTTCCGGCATAAAGGCCGGGGACGGCAGGCTTTCCGGCAGTGCTCCGTCCGGCAAATCCAAGCCTTTCGCGAATGGCCGCGAATCGCGGAAGGTGAAGGCGCCCTGCCCCGGTTGTTGCACAAGGTTTCCATGAACCAGATCAGTCCTCATTCCAGCGTCGACCGCTCCGAGCGTTCGGGCAGCCCGGGCATGGTGCTGCTGCTCGCCGCGGCGCTGGTCGTGGTCATGGCGGCCTTTTCCTTCCTCCAGCGCGACCAGGCGACGCGGCTCATCCTCGCGCTGCTGGCCTTCCTGGCCTTCATCGGCATTTCCGCGCTGCTGGCCTATGCGGTCGGCTTCCTGCAGATTTCCGGGGCGCAGTCGCGCAACGACGTCACCAAGCTCATCGCCGATTCGAGCCCGGACGGCCTGCTGGTGACGGAAGGCGAATCCCGGATCATCTACGCCAACGAGACCTATATGGCGCTGTCGGGCGCGACCGACGCCGCCGGCCTGCGCACGGTCGACCGCCTGTTCTCCGGCGCGCCGGAAGTCGCCGAGCCGCTCTACCGGCTGGCGCAGGCGGCGCGCGAAGGCAAGCGCGGCGCCGAGGAGCTGCGCCTCACCCCGCCCCTGCTCGGCGAAGGCGAATTCGGCTGGTACCGCATCCGGGTCCGTCCGGTCGACCGCCCGTCCGGCCCGCCGGCGGCGCTGTGGACGATTTCGGACGTCACCCGCGAGCGCGAGCGCCACGAAAATATTTTCCAGGAACTGCAGCACGCGATCGATTTCCTCGATCACGCCCCGGCCGGGTTCTTCTCGACCGACCCCAACGGCAATATTTCCTACATGAACGCTACCCTGGCCGGCTGGCTCGATTTCGACCTCGCCCAGGTTGGCTCGGGCGGCCTCGCGCTGCGCGACATCGTCGCCAACGACGCGGCGGCCTTGCTCGACCCCGGCAAGGGACCGCCCTCCTCCGTGCGCACCGAACAGATCGACCTCGACCTGCGCCGCCGCGACGGATTGCGCCTGCCGGTGCGCCTGCTGCATCGCGTCGCCTATGGCCATGACGGCGCTTCCCGGCGCCTCGCGCACGCTGGCGCTCAACCGCGCGCCGGGCGAGGAGCCCGCCGAGGAGGCCCGCGCGGCCGAGGTGCGGTTCGCGCGTTTCTTCAATTCCACGCCCATGGCCATCGCCACGGTCGACCGCGACGGCGCGATCCAGCGCTCCAACGCGGCCTTCGCCAAGCTGCTGCCGCGCGCCCTGCAGGACGGCTCGGGCGGACGGCGGCTGATCGCCAACGGCATCGCCGAGACGCATCGCGACGCCTTGCGCGCGGCCATTGCGGCGGCGGCCAGCGGCAGCGAGAGCAACGACCCGATCGACGCCGCGCTCGAAGGCTCGTCCCGCTCGGCGCGCCTGTTCGTCACCCCCAACGACGAGGCCGACCAGCGCGGCGCCCTGGTGTTCGCGCTCGACACAACGGAAGAGCGCAACCGCGAGGAACAGCTGCACCAATCGCAGAAAATGCAGGCGGTCGGCCAGCTCGCGGGCGGCATCGCCCATGATTTCAACAATGTCCTGACCGCGATCATCGGCTATTCCGAGCTTCTGCTCGCCAATCACCGCCCGACCGATCCGTCCTTCCAGGACCTCATGCAGATCAAGCAGAACGCCAATCGGGCGGCGGGCCTCGTGCGCCAGCTGCTGGCGTTCTCGCGCCGCCAGACGCTTCGCCCGCAGGTGCTGCAGCTTGGCGACGTTCTGTCCGAATTGCAGATGCTGACGCGCCGTCTCGTCGGCGAAAAAGTCGAGGTCGACCTGCGCCAGGGCCGCGATCTCTGGCTGGTCAAGGCCGACCTCAACCAGTTCGAGCAGGTTGTCGTCAATCTGATCGTCAACGCCCGCGACGCCATGCCGGACGGCGGCAAGATCTTTTTGCGCACCAAGAACGTCCCGGCGTCGGACTGCGCGGCCTATGGCGAAAAGCTGCTGCCCGCGGCCGATTACGTGGTGGTCGAGGTCGAGGACACCGGCACCGGCATCCCCGCCGACATTCGGGACAAGATCTTCGACCCGTTCTTCACCACCAAGGAATTCGGCAAGGGCACCGGCCTCGGCCTGTCCATGGTCTATGGCATCGTCAAGCAGACCGGCGGCTTCATCTTCTGCGATTCCCAGGTCGGGCGCGGCACGACCTTCCGCATCTTCTTCACCCGCCACATTCCGGTCGAGGAGCCGGTGGAGGCGCCCAGGATCGAGGAAAAGAAAGCCTCCGCCGACCATACCGGCCGCGGCGTGGTGCTGCTGGTGGAGGATGAGGAGGCCGTGCGCGCCTTCGGCGCCCGCGCGCTGACTTCGCGTGGCTATACCGTGCTCGAGGCGGAAAACGGCGCCGATGCGCTGCGCGTGGTCGACCAGGCCCAGGACAGCATCGATCTGGTGGTGTCGGACGTGGTCATGCCGGAAATGGACGGCCCGACCATGTTCGGCGAATTGCGCAAGCGCGGCATCAAGTGCCGGGTGGTGTTCGTCTCGGGCTATGCCGAGGACGCTTTCGCCAAGAACCTGCCCGAGGGCGAGGAATTCGGCTTCATGCCGAAACCCTTCACCCTGAAACAGCTGATCGAGACGGTGAAGGAGAACATGCGGGCGTAAGGGCCGAAGGCAAACGCCCGATCTCGTTGTTCAACAACAGGCGGCGGCAAGCCAAATAATGGCCAGATCGCACCGGGAGGGGAGCATGAGCACAGCGATCTTGTTGCGTTGGTTCTTTGCGGCCGCCGCCATTCTTGCCGCGAGCGCCGCACATGCAGATGGCGCCGGCAACCCGACGCCCTCGACGTCAATCGATGGCGAATATTTCGACAAGCAGGGAAACCCGACTTACAAGATCGAAAAAGACGGCGCAGTCGATTGGTATACGTACATCGGCTATACAATGTATGGTGCCAATTGCTTGCAATGCCATGGCCCTGATGCGCTCGGCTCGACGTACGCCCCTTCCCTCGTCGACGCATTGAAGTCGTTGAATACGTCCGATGTGAAAGGAATCATCATCGGCGGAAAGAAAGACATCAGCAGTTCTCAGGAACTAGTGATGCCTGCCTTCGGCCTCAACAAAAACGTCATGTGTTACATCGACGCGATCTATATCTATTTGCGAGCCCGTTCCGACGGAGCGTTAGGCCGCGGCTGGCCAGACAAATTCACGCCAAGGCCTCCGGATTACGAGAAAAAGCTCAATTCCTGCCTGGCCGGCTAATCAAGTCCGCGCCGGTCGGCGGCGGAGCCGCGCGCGTGAGCGGCCATCAAGTCGGCGCATGGTCTGCCATTTCGGACGCTGATCCGGTATCAGGAAGCGCGCCCTCGCCCGTCCTCAGCGCCTCCCTCAACACCTCGCCCAATTGCCGGAACATCGCCTTGCGGCTTGATGACAGCCGCCACGCCAGCGCGATGATGCGCGGTGGGGATTTCGTCTTCAAGCGGCGTGGCGACGAGGTTCAGTCCGCGCAAAATGCCGGCCTGGATCGCCATTTCCGGCACGAGGGTAACGCCCAGCCCATTGGCGGCCATCTGCACCAGCGTATGCAGGCTGGTGCCCTGAAAGCCGCTGTTGCGCCGCGCGCCTTCGAGCGAACAGGCGGCGAGCGCGTGTTCGCGCAAGCAATGGCCGTCCTCCAGCAGCAGCAAATCGTCAGCCGCCATATCCTGAGCGCGGATTTTCTTGCGCCCCGCCAGCCGGTGCTCGGGCGGATAGACGACGTAAAAACGGTCGCGCGCCAGCTCCATCGTCTCCAGCCCGTCGCAGGGATAAGGCAGGGCGATGATCGCGGCGTCGGCCTGGCCGCTTTCGAGCCGGCCCAGGATGGGCGCCGATTGCTCTTCGCGCAGATAGATTTTCAGCTTGGGGAAGGCGTTCCGCAGCACCGGCATGATGCGCGGGATCAGGAACGGGCCGATGGTCGGGATCACGCCGAGCTGCAAGGCGCCGGACAGCGGATCGCGGGCGTCATGGGCGGCCTCCACCAGTTCCTCGGCCTCGCGCAAGAGGTTTTTGGCGCGTTCGGCGAGGTCGAGCCCGACCGCGGTGGGGATAACCACGCGCTTGGTGCGCTCCAGAAGCTTGACCCCGAGCATGACTTCGAGGTCTTGTATGGCGGCGCTGAGCGCAGACTGGCTGACGAGGCATTCCTCCGCGGCCGCGCCGAAATGGCGGCGCTCGACCACGGCGACCAGGAAACGCAATTGACGAAGTGTCGGAAGCGGGATCATGGAACCGAGACTAATCGGAAAATCCGATCAAGAAAAATTATTTTTTGAGTTTCACTCGATCACCGGAGCCGTCTAGGTTCCGGTCATCGAGGAATTGACGCGCCGCACAACAATGGCCGGCGGGTCCTAAACCGGAGAAAAAAATGTCGCTCATCAATACCGAGATCAAGCCTTTCGCCGCCAAGGCCTTCAAGCAGGGCAAGTTCATCGACGTCACCGACGCCGATCTGAAGGGCAAGTGGTCGGTGGTGTTCTTCTATCCGGCCGACTTCACCTTCGTCTGCCCGACCGAGCTCGAAGACCTCGCCGACGTCTATGCCGAGTATCCAGAAGCTCGGCGTCGAGATCTACGCCGTCTCGACCGACACCCATTTCTCGCACAAGGCCTGGCATGACGTCTCGCCGGCGATCAAGAAGATCAATTACGTCATGATCGGCGACCCGACCCACGCGATTTCGCGCAATTTCGAAGTCCTGATCGAAGACGCCGGCCTCGCCGACCGCGGCACCTTCGTCATCGATCCGGCCGGCAAGATCCAGATCGTCGAGATCAACGCCGGCGGCGTCGGCCGCGACGCCAAGGAGCTTTTGCGCAAGGTCAAGGCCGCGCAATATGTCGCCAGCCATCCTGGCGAAGTGTGCCCGGCCAAGTGGAAGGAAGGCGAGAAGACCCTCGCCCCGTCGCTCGACCTCGTCGGCAAGATCTAACGTCGCCAGCAGCCCTCTGCGGCGGCACGGCCCCGGACCTTTGGCCCGGGGCCACCTTTTGCAAGCGGCCCCTCCTCGGGCGCTTCCCTCCCACCCAACCGGAGCCCTTTCGCCATGTTGGACGCCGCCATCAAGACCCAGCTGCAAGGCTATTTCGAACGCATCGTGCATCCGATCCAGCTGGTCGCCTCGCTCGACGACAGCGAAAAGTCGCAGGAAATGCTGGCGCTGCTGGAAGACGTCGCGGCGCAATCGCCCAAGATTTCGCTGGTCCGCGACGGGACCGACGCGCGCAAGCCGTCCTTCGCCATCCGGCGCGCGGGCACGGATGTCGCCGTGGCCTTCGCCGGCCTGCCGATGGGCCATGAATTCACCTCGCTGATCCTCGCCTTGCTGCAGGTCGGCGGCAATCCGCCCAAGGAATCCGCCGAGACGATCAAGCAGATCGAGGCGATCGAAGGCGAATATCATTTCGAGACCTATTTCTCGCTCTCCTGCCAGAACTGCCCGGACGTGGTGCAGGCGCTGAACCTGATGAGCGTGATCAACCCGAAGATCCATCACATCGCCATCGACGGCGCCCTGTTCCAGGACGAGGTCGAGGCGCGCAAGGTCATGGCCGTGCCCGCCGTCTTCCTGAACGGCGAATTGTTCGCGCAGGGCCGGCTGGGGCTGGAGCAGCTGCTGGCCAAGATCGACACGGGCGCCTCCGTCCGCGCCGCCGAAAAGCTGAAGGACAAGCCGCCCTTCGACGTGCTGGTCGTCGGCGGCGGCCCGGCCGGCGCGGCCGCCGCGATCTATGCGGCGCGCAAGGGCATCAACACCGGCATCGTCGCCGAGCGCTTCGGCGGCCAGGTGCTGGACACGATGGGCGATCGAAAATTTCATCTCGGTCCAGCATACCGAAGGCCCGAAGCTCGCCGCCGCGCTGGAGCAGCACGTCAAGGAATATGACGTCGACATCATGAACCTGCAGACCGCCGTCGAACTGATCCCGGCCGCGCAGCCGGGCGGCCTCGCCCAGGTGCGGCTGGCGAGCGGCGTGACCCTGTCGGCGCGCACCATCGTGCTCTCGACCGGCGCGCGCTGGCGGAATATCAACGTCCCCGGCGAGACCGAATATCGCAACAAGGGCGTGGCCTATTGCCCGCATTGCGACGGCCCGCTGTTCAAGGGCAAGCGCGTGGCGGTGATCGGCGGCGGCAATTCCGGCGTCGAGGCGGCGATCGACCTCGCGGGCCTCGTCGCCCATGTGACGCTGATCGAATTCGACGGCCAGTTGCGCGCCGACGCCGTGCTGCAGGACAAGCTGAACTCGCTGCCCAATGTCCGGATCATCGTCTCGGCGCAGACCACCGAGGTGCATGGCGACGGCGACAAGGTGACCGGCCTGTCCTACAAGGACCGCGCGAGCGGCGCGACGCATCACGTCGACCTCGAAGGCGTGTTCGTGCAGATCGGCCTGGTGCCCAATACCGAATGGCTGAAGGGCGCGGTGGCGCTCAGCCGTTTCGGCGAAATCGAGATCGACGCGCGCGGCGAGACCTCGGTCCATGGCGTGTTCGCCGCCGGCGACGCCACGACCACGCCCTACAAGCAGATCATCGTCGCGATGGGCGGCGGCGCCACCGCCGCGCTTTCCGCCTTCGATTATCTGATCCGCCAGGCGCCGCCCGCCGCGTCGGAGGCGGCCTGACGCCCGAATCCGGCGGGGTCTTCCCGCCGGATCAGCCCCTGCCGAATCGCTTCCCGGCCGCTATAGTGGGTCTGGCCCTCGCGGCCGATCGAGGAGGTTCGGCATGGTTCGCGCGCAACGGCCCGCCAAGAAAATTCTCAAGACAATCCTGATGTGCGCGCCGGATCATTTCGGCGTCGCCTATGTCATCAACCCGTGGATGGAAGGGCAATTCGCGCGCACCGACGCGGATGAAGCCCAAAGGCAATGGCAGGCGCTGAAGGCGCTCATCGAAACGCGCGCGAAGGTCTGCCTGGTGGCGGCGGCGCGCCCTGACCTGCCCGATCTCGTCTTCACCGCCAACGCCGGACTTCCCATGGGCAAAAGCGTGGTCATCAGCCGCTTCCGCTGCCCCGAACGGCGCGGCGAGGAAGGGGTGTTTCGCGCCTGGTTCGAGGCGCAGGGCTACGAGATCGTCGACCCGCCGCGCGACATGTTTTTCGAAGGCGCCGGCGACGCGCTGCACGACGAGGCGCGCGACTTGCTCTGGGTCGGCCACGGCTTCCGGTCGCACAAGGACATCGCGCCCTTCCTCGAAACGCGTTTCGGAACCCGCGCGGTTTCGCTGGGCCTCGCCGACCCGCGCTTCTACCATCTCGACACCTGCCTCTGTCCCCTGCCCGGCGGCAACCTGATGTATTTTCCCGGCGCCTTCGACGCGCCATCGCGCGACGCCATCGAGGCGCTCGTGCCGGAAGCGCACAGGATCTGCGTCTCCGAAGCGGACGCGAAGCATTTCTGCTGCAACGCCGTGGCCCTGGACGACCTTGTCATCCTCAATCACGCCTCGCCCGCGCTGCGCGACCGGATCGCGCAGGCCGGCCTGGGCGTCGCGCTCACGCCGCTCACGCAATTTCTCAAGGCGGGCGGCGCCGCGAAATGCCTAACGCTCGAGCTGGGCGAACAATCTGCATGAGGCCGTCGGCGGGCTGAGTTTCCGGCTTTCGAGTCTGCGCTGTCGCAACGCGCCGGTGCAATACGAAACGCCCCGGCTGGAGGTTCAGTCGGGGCGAATGTTGGTGACCTGTTTCGTGTTTGGCCGGCGATCCTATGCCGCCTGCGATCGCGCCAGCGTCCGGGCGTCGCCAAGGCGAGGCCGTCCTGGTTTCGTCGCCTGCCGCGCTTCTGGGGCGACAGGACGCTCGAGGCCGAACGCCACCGCGCGCAAATCGGCGCGCTCGCCATGCGAAGCGATTTTCCGCGCCGGTCCGGGATTCCCTGTTTTTCGACGGGGCCTGGTATCGGGAGCATTATCCGGACGTCGCCGCCGCCGGGATCGATCCCGCCAGGCATTATCTGAAAATCGGCTTCAAGGAAGGCCGCCACCCCGGGCCGGGCTTTTCGACGAACGATTACCTGCGGCACAATCCGGACATTGCGGAAACCGGCCAGAACCCGCTGGTTCATTTCGAGCGATACGGAAAATATGAGGGGCGCCGCGGCTTCGTCCCGGCCTGATCGCTGCGTTCCTTGAAGATTGCCGCCGGGGGCGATAGACAGGAGCAGGCGCACTCAACCGAAGGCTACGACAATGATCGGTTTTCTCATGCGCGCGGCGATCGTCGCCCTGGGCCTCTGGGTGGCGTCCCGGCTTGTGCCGGGCGTCGAAATCCGCTCGACGGAAGCCCTGCTGTGGGCGGCGCTGCTGCTGGGGCTCGTCAACGCCGTCATCCGGCCGATTCTGGTCATCCTGACGCTGCCGATCACCGTTCTCACGCTCGGGTTATTCCTGCTGGTCATCAACGGCCTGATGGTCGAGCTGGTCACGTCCCTGCTGTCTGATTTCGTCGTTCACGGCTTCGGCTCCGCGGTGCTGTGCGCGCTCATCGTCAGCCTGACGAGTTGGTTCGTCTCGTGGTTCATCGGACCGCGCGGCAAGTTCGAAGTGGTGATCGTGCGGCATTGAACGCCGCGGAACGGAACGCCTGAGCGCCGTCAGCCGCGTCGCTCCACAGGCGCGATCCAGACCCGCCGCTTGTCGCTTCGACGCAGGAAATCGACCGCGCAGACACGCTGGAGTTTTTCGGCGTCGAGCTGGCGCACCAGATCGCTCACGCCCGCGATCCTGGCGCCGTCGAGGGCGAGGATCACGTCGCCGGTCATCAGCCCGGCCTGGCTCGCCGGACCGTCCGCCTGAACGTGGGTCAGAATCGCGCCGGCGTCCTGCGCCAGCTCGTGCCGCAAGACGAGACGTCTCGGCAGCACATGCGTCGCAGCGCCAACGCCGATGGAGGCGCGGCGCACCCGTCCATGACGAATGATCTCGCCCAGGACGAATTCGGCGGTGCTCGAGGCGATGGCGAAACAGATGCCCTGCGCGCCGCTGATGACCGCCGTGTTGACGCCGATCACCTCGCCCAGCGAGGACACCAGCGGGCCGCCGGAATTGCCGGGGTTCAACGCGGCGTCGGTCTGGATCACGTCTTCGATCATGCGGCCGTTCCGGGAACTGAGCGAGCGGCCCAGCGCGGAAACGATCCCAGCGGTGACGCTGGCGTCGAAGCCCAGCGGATTGCCGATCGCGACCACCAGCTGGCCGCGCCGCAACGCCCTGGAATCGCCGAAGCGCGCCGCCGGCAAGGTCACGTTTTCCTCGATGCGGGCGAGCGCGAGATCCGTATCGAGATCGCGGCCGAGGATGCGCGCGGAAAACCGGCTGCCGTCCATCGTCGAAACGTCCGCGGTCCTGGCGGCGTCGACGACATGCGCATTGGTGACGACGAGGCCGTCGGGCGAGATCAGGAACCCCGATCCCGAGCCCAGACGCCTGCCGTCCGCGCGACGCGTGTCGAGCCGAACGACGCTCGGTCCGACCGTATCGACAATGGAGGTCACGGCTTGGGAATAGGCGTCAAGCAACACGCGTTCTTGCGGGCCGCTCTCTTGCGCGGCCGTATGGTCCGGCGCCTGCTGGTCGTCCCGGCGCGGCGCCGCTTCCTCGCCGAGGCTATCGCGCTCGTCGAGACTGCATTTCAGGGAAATGTCCAACATGGACAGCATATGGGCTGCGGCGGCCGGAGCCTTCAAGGCGCTCTGGAAACGCTCAAGTCCCCGGCGTCGCCCGCTTGCGCGCCTGCTGGACGCAACGCTCCAGGGCCGACAGGAACGCCGAGCGGTCGCGCGGCGAAAATCCCTTCGGGCCGCCGGTGACCTCGCCGCCGGAGCGCAAGTCCTCCATCAGATTGCGCATCGCCAGCGCCATGCCGATCGACGCGTCGTCGAAAACCTTGCCATTGGGCGCCAGCACGAAGGCCCCCGCCTTCACGCAGCGCGCGGCGAGCGGAATATCGGCGGTAATGACGATCTTGCCCCGGTCGGCGCGCTCGGCGATCCAGTCGTCCGCCACATCCGGCCCCTGCGGCACAAACACGCGCTCGATCATCGGATGACGCGGCGCCTGCAACAGCCGATTGGCGACCAGAAAGACTTTCAGCCCATGCCGCGCGGCGACCTTGTAGCATTCGTCCTTCACCGGACAGGCGTCGGCGTCGATCAGGATTACGGTCCAGATTACGCGTCCATGCGCCCGCCAGCAGGAAGCCGGGCGCCAGCCGCCAAGCGGAACTTTTCTTGCACATGGAGCGACCTTAGCGGCTAACTCGCGCGCTGTCCCGACGCTTCTGCCGGACGCCGACGGGCGCTGGGCCTGGAGCCGAGCCGGCTCAATCGAAGGCCACGATTTCCGTTGCCGCCTGAGCGGCCCCGCACTTCGTCGCCGCGATTTTCGACGCTATTTCTATAGCTTGCGGCCAAGGCGTATTATAAAAGACCTTGTCGTTGATAAAATTCGTCATGCTGTACTTTTCACCGATCGGCAGCCCGCAGTTCATGATCGACATGGTCTTCATCAACATCTTGAGTTGATGCATGTTGAGGTTGGACAACAGGTCGGTGACCATTTTCTGTTCGAGCTCGATACTGGCAAGCATCTGGATCGCCGCCTTTTTGGTAGGCTCGTCGCCGTCCTGCGCCGCCTTGCGGAACCAGCTCACCGCCTGCTCCTGATCCTTCTGCACGCCGCCTCGGCCATTGGCGTAAAGAACGCCGAGCGCATATTGCGCATAGGCGTTGTTCTGATCGGCCGCCTTGAGATACCAGGTCATGGCCTGGTCATCATCCTGGGCGACGCCGCCGCGTCCAGCGCCATACATGAAACCGGCATAATATTGGCCAGCGGCGTCATCCTGATCCGCCGCCTGCTGAAACAGGGCCATGGCCTGTTTGTCGTTGGGCTGCACTCCGAGGTCGCCGTTCAGCAAGATGGCGCCGAGGGCGGATTTAGCCTTGGCATAACCCTGCGTCGCGGCGAGGACCTCCCATTTCTGGGCATTGGCGTTGTCCTGCCCCACGCCAAGCCCATATTTATACATCGTGGCCAGGTCATGCTGGGACCTGGCGTCGCCCTTTTCCGCAAGCGGCTTCAGCAAATTCAGCGCGGTTGCGTAATCCTTGTGGGCGAATGCGGCTTCCGCTTCCGCGACCGCTCCCGTTGGCGCCGTGGAGTTGCCGCCGAAGATCACTTTGACGAGAACGACGAGAACCAGTCCGATGCAAAGCCCCAGGCCAAGCGGCACGATCTTGTCAGTTGCATTTCGACCAGCCATATCCAGGACCCATGTTTGAGCGCACGCCTCGCTCTGGCGTGTTCAGGCTCTATTTCTTGAGCATGGGCGATAACAAAGATTTAAAAGCGAACAAGCGGCCGACCTGCGATAATTTGTTAACGTTGCAATTTGGTTATTATTGCCGCCTGCATTTCATTTCTTGTGTATTGGTGACGATATCGTTGCTTTTGGAAAGCAAACCAAGACGCTCCGTCTCTACCAACGCCCCAACGCCGGTTCCTCCACTAGGGCGCAATAGGAGGGGGAGCCGGCGCTCCCGACGACCGGAGCGCCGTCACGTCAAACTTTACGTGACGAAAAGCGTAAGCCGGCGCGTAACCGGGGGCTCGGCCGTTCTCTGATGGATTGCGAAAAATTGTACGGGCGCCAAAACGCGACGGATCAGCCACAGGAGACGCCGCCAGGTTCGATCATGTGGCCAAGGCGAAGCGGCTCTCTTCGTGGCTGGCTCAAACGTCCTGTGTCGAATTCAGCTCTTTCTGCTGAATGGATTCTCGGCGCTGGCCTGTCCCTTTGATTGCTGATAGGCCGATGAGCCTTTCTTCGGGTGATCATGGTCACCCTTCGGTTTTTTCGGCTCCTTGTTTCCCCTCATTTGACCTTTAGCCATGATTTCCTCCTCAGGTTCCGGCGCAACGTCGACTGCCGTAACAGAAGCCGATTCCGAAACCGGCGATCGACGGACCTCGACAACCTTTGCGGCGCGCATGGACTAAATGGGGATCACGAGGCGTTCATTACAGGCTTCGGAAGTTCAGGGCTGGTTCGGCACGCACTGAATTTTCGCGTATTCACGGCTGGGATCCGGCTTGAACGCCGACCGGCTAAGGAGCGTCTGCGCCTCCCTCCCGCAACTCATGATCGAGGCCGCCCTGCCGCCTTGGTAGGTCGCAAGCGCGTGGAACCCGTCACAATTTTGCCGCTCCGTTGATAGCGAACAGATCAGGATGATCACGGAAAGCATCGGCGCTCCACACACTTCCGGCGAAACAGGTCCGCCCTGAAAATGATCGCTCCTCGGATTATACCCTCAATTCAAGCCATTATACGGCGCCACGATCCTTCCGGTTCATTTGGGCGCGAACCGACCAGGTCTGCCTGTCTTACGATGATGGTTTGAGCCGGCCCGCGTCGAGCTGATATGGGCGACGACGCCCGCCCTTCTCAAATGGTTCAAAGATTTCAACCGACGCCGGTAATACGCCGACCAGATTGAAGCAGGCCCACGCTTCAGGTCTTTCGGACAACCAAATTCCCGGCGCAACTGGAACCCGACCGGGGAACTGGCGGTTAAATCTGTTGGCTCGTGGGACGGAGTTTCCCATGCGGGATCAAGTTCGTCGCGCTTCGACGGCATCCTCGTCATCCTTGCTGTCCTTCTTATCCCCGCGCCACGGCTGCTCGGCTATTCTGGCGAACATGACGCGACGGCGACGAGCCTCGTCGTGGCAAACTTTGCGTGCGTCATCTCCGCCTTCAGCGATAAAACGCACGGCTTTCGTGAAATCGATTTGGCGCTCGGCGTGCTGAGAGTCCGGGCGGTTCGTAGACAGCAAGGGCGCGATCTGGGCTTGGTAAGCAAAAAACAATTGTTCGCACTTTGAAGAGGAGCAAGCCATGAAAAGGTTTTTTTCTATACTTGGCGTCTCGGTCGCATTGGCCAGTGGTCTGATGACTGGCAATGCTGAGGCCTTCTCCCCCTCTCCCGTAACGGCGCCGAAGTCCGACTTGATCCTGGTTCTTGGCGGTTGCGGACCTGGTTACTACCCCAACGCTTACGGGCAATGTGTGCTCCGTGGCGGCTATTACGGTGGCGGGGGCTACTACGGCGGGGGCTATTATCGTGGCGGAGTCTACCGAGGCGGGGTCTATCGCGGCGGGGTCTATCGCGGCGGGGCCTATCGTGGTGGCGCGGTTTATCGCGGCGGCTATCGTGGCGGCGCGGCTTATCGCGGCGGCGGCTATCGCGGCGGCGGCGCGCGCGGCTTCCACGGCGGCGGGAGGGGCGGCGGACGGAGATCGGACTTCCGCCTGAAACACGACATCACTCTGCTCGGCTACATCCCCAATGGCGTCGGCTTCTACCGCTTTGTTTACAACGGCGGGAGCAAGGCCTATGTCGGCGTGATCGCGCAGGAAGTAAGAAGCGTCATCCCGGAAGCGGTTTTTCGAGGTCAAGACGGCTATTTGCGAGTCGACTACGACAAAATCGGCGTGAAATTACAGACTTATGATCACTGGTTGGCGTCTGGAGCACGAATTCCTACTCCATAAGCCCCATCAATGTAGTGATTCTATTCGGCATCAACTTCGACTCTAGCGCCATGTAGACCGCGAATCAAAGGTCTACTTTGGCGCGGTGATGGAATCGGGCTGGGCATATAGACCCGCAAATGTCACTCAAGCGAACGTCAAAGAGTTCAGGGGGTCCATCTATAAGCGGAGGAATATCCATGACATACGAAGAGGCACAACAGCTGGCCATCGACGCCGGGGCGTTGGAGCCGCAAGGCATGACCGAGAGCATCGCCTGCAATATCGCTGCATGCAAAGATTGGTCCTTTAAATGGGCCAATACTCCACACGCGCAGGAGCGGTTTGTCCAATGGACGAACGCGATTTTGGACGGCGTTCCGCCAAGCGAACTGCTTCGCCAAATCGGTTGACCGACAGGAGGGAGGCCCAGGCATTCCTCAGTCGGTCGGCGTTCAAGCCGGATCCGAGCCGCGAATACGCAAAGATCCCGTGCATTCCGAACCAGCCCTGAATTCTGCCAACCGATCGATCAGCCCTATCGCGTTTTGCGGCGCTTGCGGCCGTTCTCCAGTCGTATTGGTATTCTTTCCAGACTTCACTGTCAGAGATTATTGGCTTCTTACCGCAGTTCTCAAGGCTCTGTATTTACCGAAATATGAATTATTTGAGACGGATCGCTTGTAAATAAATCATCTTTGAAAGACAGTTTTATATTATAAGAGCCCTTGGGTGGAACAAATACCTTACACATGATTTTTCTTTCTCAAGTTCCTGAGGGAATTAAAATTGTTCTTTCAACTGAATAGTTATCGTAAAGCCTATATGAGTCGCTAATATCAGAATTTATTTTTAACATCACGTCACGTACCGTTTTTTGATACTGTATATCTAGGTACATAATCAACTCGTCATTTGTTGAAAGTGTGATGTGTTGGCCTGAGTCAATGGGCATTGTATACATAACCTATCTCGCATTTTCTGGATTATTGCATTTTTATGTGTATTCACCGTTATTGTTGTCTACTCCATTGTTTTTCGTTAGGAACTGATTCAGGTCGTCATCATCGATGCACTCCCTGTCATCAAACTCCGGAAAAAAGCCGGGTCCTTTATTGAACAAAATTTCCCAAGGTATATGTGAGGATTGTTGACTATTAGAAAAGTAACTAATTTTAAAAATAGTAGTATTATAATCCTTTTTACACATGGCACTTAAATTATCACACAATAAATTTTGTACAGGATTTAGCTGCGCTAGCCCAACAATAGCAGCTATAACACCAACTATAGCTATAACTATTCCAATTTCAGCAGTATAATGTTTGTTGTCATCGTTTGGCATTTGTGGGTCGCCGCCCCGCATCGCCCCGCCGCCGCACGGGGAACTGGTTGGACTAGTTACGCTTGTAAGGCATAATGTGGCACAATCGCGATCGATGCGAGCCGATCAATGTCAAAAATCGCCATTTCGTATCGCCGCTCGGATTCCCAAGATATCACGGGACGCATATTCGACCGTCTGGTCGAACATTACGGCAAGGACACAGTCTTTCGGGATATTGACAACATCCGGCCGGGCATCGATTTTCGCAAGCAGATCGCCGACGCGTTGCGAACGGCGGAAGTGCTTGTCGTGGTCGTCGGACCGCGATGGCTGGGCCGCTCCAAGGGCGGAGAGGTCCGGATGGAGAATGAAGCGGACCCCGTGCGCATCGAGGTCGAGACGGCGCTCGGCAGGGGGATTCCGGTCATTCCCCTCCTCGTCGGCGGCAGCGCGATGCCTACCACGACCCAGCTTCCGGGCAGCCTGCGGGATTTCGCTTATCGGCATGCCGTCACGATCGACGGCGGCCGTGATTTCGATCATCACGTCGCTGGACTGGTGCGCGCGCTCGACGAATTGCTTGCGGCGAGGAGCGTTGACGTGCGGTCGCAGGATCCAGCCGACGAAAAGGTCGTCGCCTCGAGCCGTCCGACGATCGAGCCGAAGGAGAATGGCGGACCGGAAAGTGGCCGAACGGCCGGGGAAGCGCGGTCATTTGGAATGGGCCAGACGGAGCCCCCGCCGGTCATTGTTCCACCGTCGCTCCTGCGACGATTTGGCCTCATCGGTGGCGTGGGCTTCGTCTTGCTCGCGCTACTGGCCATCGTAATCCGCGAGGAAACCCAGTTCAAGGGCAACCCGCCCGTTGTTTCGCTTGCCCCGGCCATCGCGCCTGACCCCACGTCGGCGGCGTACGACCGCGCAAAATCGGCCAACACGCTGCAGGCGTGGGACGAGTTCCTCGGCAAGGTCAGGAGCGGCCAATACAAGGCCGAGCCATGGGGTAAGGAGGCTCAAGCCGAGCGCGACAAGCTGGCCGCGAGCCTCGCCACGCCGATCAAGCCCTCTATCTCGCCGCAGCCCCCGACCGCAGCACCGCCGCCGGCCCCGGCCATTGCGCCCGACCCCACGCCGGCGGCGTACGACCGCGCAAAATCGGCCAACACGCTGCAGGCGTGGGACGAGTTCCTCGGCAAGGTCAGGAGCGGCCAATACAAGGCCGAGCCATGGGGCAACCAGGCGCAAGCTGAGCGCGACAAACTGGCCGCGAGCCTCGCCTTGCCGCTCAAGCCCTCCATCTCGCCGCCGCCCCCGACCACACCGCCGCCGGCCCCTGCGCTTCCGCCGCCCGCGCCCAAAACGGCTGATGATTTTGCGAAGCTCCGCGATCAGGCGAAGGCTGGCGATGCGTCGGCCGCGCAGACCATTCTCCACGCCGCCGCGGCCGACAATATTTGGGCGATGTATTATCTCGCCGACATCTATGACGATGGGTTGGCGGGATTCCCGAAAGATCCGGAAAAATATCGACATTGGCTGACGAAGGCCGCTTCCTCGGGCAACGGATCGGCCATGCAGGTGCTTTCCTACCGCTATGAAATCGGCGACCGAGGTTTCGCCAAAGACCCCAAGCAGGCCTACGACTGGCTGCTCAAATCCGCGAAGGCCGGCGATTTGCATGGGATGTACAATCTTGCGAAGGCCTATCTCGAAGAGCCCAAGTCGATCGGACTCGACGCGCCCAACCAGCGCGAGGGCGCGCGCTGGTATCTGACGGCGCTGCGCAGCGGAAGCATTTGGGCGCGGGTCGACCTTATCGAACAAAAGGGCCACTGGATCGGCTGGGTAGTCGCCAGTCCGCAGGCGAGCAGGAAGGCGATCGTGGATCTTTTGCGCGAGTCGAACCTTTACGGCGGGCCTGCATATGACGGCGCCGGCGATTTCGACGCTTCGATCCTGGCCGCGCTCGAAGCGTTCAAAAACGGCAACGCCCCGCTGGCGGATTTAAAGGCGCAGGCACCGCCGCCCGCTCCGGCCGCTCCGAAGAAGGCCCCGCCCGTTGTTCCCCTGATCCCCGTTGGCCTTGGCGACAACTACAACAAAGTCAGGACCGTTTTTCATATTCAGGAGGAAGCAAAACCTTATCTATCAGGAGGGCCCGGTCACACCGTGCTCGATGTGGATGCGCAAGGGATCTCTTTCTTTTTCGACAGCTCAAAGACTGTTTACGCAATCAACTTTCACAAGCCCTTCGCCGGCTCCATATGGGGCGTCAAGCTCGGCGACAGCAAGGACGACGTGAAAAGGCAACTCGGAGAACCGGAAAAGAGCTCCTCAACCGAGACTCGTTTCTATTATTCCAACGAAGTCGTCGTTGATTTCGACTTTTCAAACAAAGTCGTCGCCTTGATCTTGTGAGTATTTTAAAAATCGGCCCGGCCCGGGCGGTATCCGTCAAAGACAGCCGGGGCGGGCGCTACGGCGCCTTTTCGAACGACTTCGAAAAGTGCGCCGATGACCGAGGCAGGCTCAACCTCGCCAACGATCCCGTAGCTGGTGGCGTTATCTTTCGATCGAGTTCGGCTCGATCGAGGCCTTATCAGGTCGATGCTTTGCAGGAACTTTATGGTGCCAATGCGCCAATGAGCGAAGACGCGTGTTCAATAAGCGTTCTGGTATTTTTTCCGAGATCACTTTACCCCCAACAGGAACAAAAAAAGAACTTGCGAATGCGAACAAAGCGCGTACATTCGGGCTTCAGAAGCCGATTGCATCCCCCGCGCCACCCATGCCAAAAGGATAGAGCCGATGTCGCAAGCGAATCTCCGCCTCGTGGAAGGAACCTCCGTGGACAAGACCAAGGCTCTTGACGCCGCCCTGGCGCAAATCGAACGCGCCTTCGGGAAAGGCTCGATCATGCGCCTGGGCAAGAACCAGGCCGTGACCGAAATCGAGACGATTTCGACGGGTTCGCTCGGCCTTGACATCGCGCTGGGCGTCGGCGGCCTGCCTCGCGGCCGCGTCATTGAAATTTACGGCCCGGAATCGTCCGGCAAGACCACGCTGGCCCTGCACACGATCGCCGAAGCGCAGAAATCCGGCGGCGTCTGCGCCTTCGTCGACGCGGAACATGCGCTTGATCCGGTCTATGCGCGCAAACTCGGCGTCCAGCTGGACGATCTGCTCATTTCTCAGCCTGACACGGGCGAACAGGCGCTGGAAATCACCGACACGCTCGTGCGCTCCGGCGCCGTTGACGTGCTGGTGGTCAATTCGGTCGCGGCCCTCGTGCCGCGCGCCGAAATCGATGGCGAGATGGGCGATGTCCAGCCCGGTCTGCAGGCCCGCCTGATGAGCCAGGCCCTGCGCAAGCTCACCGCCTCGATTTCCAAATCGCGGACGATGGTGATCTTCATCAACCAGATCCGCATGAAGATCGGCGTGATGTATGGCTCGCCGGAGACCACGACCGGCGGCAACGCGCTGAAATTCTACGCCTCGGTGCGCCTCGACATCCGCCGCATCGGCGCGATCAAGGACCGCGAGGAAGTCACCGGAAACCAGACCCGGGTCAAGGTGGTCAAGAACAAGGTCGCCCCCCCGTTCAAGCAGGTCGAATTCGACATCATGTATGGCGAAGGCGTCTCGAAATTCGGCGAATTGGTCGATCTCGGCGTCAAGGCCGGCGTCGTCGAAAAATCGGGAGCCTGGTTCTCCTTCGACAGCCAGCGTCTCGGCCAGGGCCGCGAAAACGCAAAGGCTTTTCTGAAATCCAATCCCGAAGTCGCGGCGCGGATCGAACAGACCATCCGTGAAAACGCGGGACTGATCGCCGAGCGCATTCTCGACAATATCGATCCCGGCTCCGAAGACAACGACGCCTGACCGCTGGCCCGCTCCCGTTCTGCATGGTGCGCCCGAGGCGCGGCAATCACATCGCTGACGAATCCGATCGGCGCCGTCCTCGACGGCGCCGGCGCGGTTTTCCGTTTGAGGATTATGCAACGACTGCACTCGACAGGACTTTGACCTATCTATAGATAAGGCCGCCCGCCCGACATCCGACAACGCTTGAATTTCGGGAGCGTGTGCGAGGCCCAGCGGAGAGTCGAGAGCATTCCATGAGCGGCGTCAACGAAATCCGATCCACTTTTCTCGATTTTTTTGCCAAGAACGGCCACACCGTCGTCGAATCGTCCTCATTGGTGCCCCGGAACGATCCGACGCTGATGTTCACCAACGCGGGAATGGTGCCGTTCAAGAATGTGTTCACGGGAGCGGAAAAGCGGGATTACGTCCGCGCCGCCTCCTCGCAGAAATGCGTCCGCGCCGGCGGCAAGCACAACGATCTCGATAACGTCGGCTATACCGCCCGGCACCACACCTTTTTCGAGATGCTCGGAAACTTCTCCTTTGGAGATTATTTCAAGGAACAGGCGATCTCTCTCGCCTGGAGCCTGATCTCCAAGGAATTCGGCCTCCGCAAGGACCGGCTGCTGGTCACCGTCTATCACGACGACGACGAAGCGTTCGGACTGTGGAAAAAAATCGCCGGCTTTTCCGACGACCGCATCATTCGCATCTCGACGAGCGACAATTTCTGGTCGATGGGCGAAACCGGCCCTTGCGGCCCCTGTTCGGAAATCTTCTACGATCAGGGCGAAGCCCTGCGCGGCGGGCCGCCTGGCAGCCCGGACGAGGACGGCGACCGCTTCCTCGAATTCTGGAACCTCGTCTTCATGCAGTTCGAGCAGGTCGCGCCCGGACAGCGCGTTCCCCTGCCCCGGCCGTCGATCGACACCGGCATGGGGCTGGAGCGCATCGCGGCGCTGATGCAGGGCGTGCACTCCAATTTCGAGATCGACCTGTTCCGCGCCCTGATCCGCGCCGTCGCCGACGCCACCGGCGTCGATCCGGACGGCCCGGCGCGGGCAAGCCACCGCATCATCGCCGATCATTTGCGCGCCTCCGCCTTCCTGGTCGCCGACGGCGTGTTGCCCGCCAATGAAGGCCGCGGCTATGTCCTGCGCCGGATCATGCGCCGCGCGATGCGGCATGCGCAGATGCTGGGCGCGCGCGACCCCCTGATGTGGCGCCTCGTTCCTGCGCTGGTGCGCGAAATGGGCGCCGCTTATCCCGAACTCGCCCGCGCCCAGGCTCTGATCGAGGAAACGCTGAAGCTCGAGGAAACCCGTTTCCGCGTGACGCTGGCGCGCGGCCTGACCATTCTCGACGAGGAATCGCGCGACCTGCGCGAAGGGCAGAACCTGTCCGGCGACGTTGCTTTCAAACTTTACGACACTTACGGCTTTCCGCTCGACCTGACGCAAGAAGCCCTGCGCGCCCGCAAGATCGGCGTGGACAAGGCAAGCTTCGACGTCGCCATGGAGCGCCAGCGCGCCGAAGCCCGCAAAGCCTGGGCCGGCTCCGGGGAATCGGCCACCGAAACCGTCTGGTTCGGCGTCAAGGACAGGGTCGGCGCCACGGAATTCCTGGGCTATGAAACCGAATCGGCCGAGGGCGTCGTGGTCGCCCTGCTGCGCGACGGCGTCGAGCAGGACGCGCTCAAGGCCGGGGACAAGGGCCTCGTCGTTCTCAACCAGACGCCGTTCTACGCCGAATCCGGCGGCCAGGTCGGCGACACGGGCCTGCTCCACTCAGGCGAAACCCGCCTTCGCGTCGACAACACGGTCAAGAAAGTCGGCGATCTGTTCGTCCACGAGGTCGTGGTCGAGCACGGCGAGGTCAAGCTCGGCATGGCGCTCGAGCTCGACGTCGATCACGAGCGCCGCGCCGCCGTCCGCGCCAACCATTCCGCCACGCATCTGCTTCACGAGGCTTTGCGCGAGGTTCTCGGCGACCATGTCGCGCAAAAAGGCTCGCTGGTGGCGGCCGATCGTCTGCGCTTCGATTTCGCCCATCCCAAACCCGTCACGGACCAGGAGCTCGCGCAGGTCGAGGAGATCGCCAATCGCGTGATTCTGGAAAACGCCGCCGTCGCCACGCGTCTCATGGACGTCGATCAGGCCATCGAGTCCGGCGCCCGCGCCCTGTTCGGCGAAAAATATGGCGAGGAGGTTCGCGTCGTCTCCATGGGCAGCGGCGCGCATCGGCCGTTCTCGGTGGAGCTCTGCGGCGGCGTCCATGTCGGCCGCACCGGCGACATCGGCCTGGTGTCGATTGTCGGACGCAGCGCCGTCGCGGCCGGCGTCCAGCGCATCGAGGCCAAGACGGGCGCGGCCGCGCGCCATCATCTGAACGCCGAATCCAGGGTTCTCCATGACCTTTCGGGCCTGCTGCGCGCGCCGGTCGAGGACGCCGCCGAGCGCCTCGCCGCGCTGCTCGAGGAACGCAAGAAGCTCGAACGCGAACTGACCGAGGCGCGCAAGAAGCTCGCCATGGGCGGCGGAGCCGGCGGAGCGGCGGAAACGCCCGTGCGGCAGGTCGCCGGCGTGAATCTTTTTTCGCGGGCCATTTCCGGGGTCGAGATGAAGGATCTGAAGTCGCTCGCGGATGAGGCGAAGCAATCGATCGGCTCCGGAATCGTCGCCATCGTGGGCGTCTCCGAAGACGGGCGCGCCGGCGTCGTCGTCGCCGTCACGCCGGATCTGACGCAAAAATTCAACGCGGTCGACTTCGTGCGCCTTGCGTCCGAAAAGCTCGGCGGCAAGGGCGGCGGCGGGCGCCCCGACATGGCGCAGGCGGGCGGCCCGGACGGCGCCGCGGCGGAACAGGCGCTTTCGGCCATCGCCGACCTGCTGGAACAGCGCGCCGCGTCCTGAACGCGGGCGCCGCCTAGCGGTGCTCGCGGCGGTGCAGGAAAGCCAGCCGCTCGAACATATGGACGTCCTGTTCGTTCTTGAGCAGGGCGCCGTGCAGCGGCGGGATCAGTTTCGACGCGTCGCTCTCGCGCAATTGCTGCGGCGTGATGTCCTCGCTGAGCAGGAGCTTGAGCCAGTCCAGCAATTCCGAGGTCGATGGCTTCTTCTTGAGGCCCGGAACCTCGCGCATCTGGAAGAACAGCCTCAGCGCTTCTTCGATCAGGTTTTTCTTCAAATCGGGGAAGTGCGCCGCGATGATGGCCTCCATCGTCGGCTTGTCCGGAAATTTGATGTAGTGGAAGAAGCACCGCCGCAGGAAGGCGTCAGGCAATTCTTTTTCGTTGTTCGACGTGATGATGACGAGCGGCCGCCGCCCGGCGCGGATGGTTTCGCCGGTCTCGTAGACATGAAACTCCATGCGATCCAGCTCGAGCAGCAGATCGTTGGGAAACTCGATATCGGCCTTGTCGATCTCGTCGATCAGCAGGACCAGCGGCTCGTCGGCGACGAAGGCGTCCCAAAGCTTTCCGCGCTTGATGTAATGGCCGATGTCCGTGACCCGCGGGTCGCCGAGCTGCGAAGTCGCGCAGGCGCGACACCGCATCATATTCGTAAAGACCCTGCTGCGCCTTGGTCGTCGATTTGACGTGCCAGGTCAGCAGGCGCGCGGACAGGGCGCGCGCGACCTCCTCCGCCAGCACGGTCTTGCCCGTCCCCGGCTCGCCCTTCACGAGCAGCGGCCTCTCCAAAGTCAGCGCGGCGTTGACCGCGACCTGGAGATCCTTGGTCGCGACATAAGTGCTCGATCCGGTAAAACGCATCCGCCTCTGGGCTCCTGCGGCGGCGTTCGGTCCCGGGAGGGGAGCCGTCGCCCCGACGTCCGACAATGTGGCGCCGCAGCAAGCCCGAGGCAAGGCAGGCAAGGCAGTCTGGCGAATCACGATTGGCGGTAAAATGGGCGGCTAAACGGGCCGGCGGCGGGACCATTCGGCCTTGCTGCGGCGCACATTTTCGACCTTGGTCGGAGCCGCATGCAATTCAGGGACTTGCAGCCCGGCGAAAACGCGCTTCCGGGGCCCGAAAATGTGACATTTCTACCACTCGCCAAATCCGATTGCTCCAAAGTGGCGGAAACATGACAGGTGTGGCGGCGATGATCTTTCTTTCATGCTTTCCCATCGACTAATGTGAAGGCCTCGGATGTCCCGTGCAGTTTTGTTGCGGCTTTGGTCGAATAGACACCACGGGACCGAAGTAAAGAGTTTGTTAACACTTGAACTGAAGCCCTCGGGAGGGGTATTCAAAATGAACGTTAAGACCAAAATTCTCGGCGCCGCCATGGGCGCTCTCGGCCTCTGCGGCCTGAGCTCCGCCGCTCTCGCCGGCTCGACCAACCCGCCCGGCGAGCGCGCCGGCCTCGACCTCGCGACCCCGCTTCCGGAAGGCGTCTACTTCGTCGACATCGCCGGCGTTGGCAACTGGCGCGACGCCGTCGCGGGCGCCGAATTCCAACTTCTCCTACAACGTTCCGATCGTCGCCTGGTCGACCCCCTGGAACATCCTGGGCGGCCACATCCAGTTCCTGGTCGCCGCTCCGGAGCTGATGGCTGGCGAAAACTATCAGACCGTGATCCCGGGCGTCCGCAACTCCTTCTTCGCCCAGGCGATCTATAACCCCTTCGTCGCCGGCCAGCTCGCCTGGAACTTCGGCAACGGCTTCAGCGCGTCGTATTTGGCGGGCGCCTATATCGGCATCTCGAATGCCGGTAACTTCGACAACGCCTTCAACCGCACCACCTTCCACCAGCAGCTGGCCTTGGCCTACCATGGCGGCGGCTGGAATGCGACCGCCAACCTGATGCTCGGCCTCGTCGGCAACCAGCAGGATTGCTCCGCCATTGCCTCGTACAGCTGCCAGAACAATGACTACTTCAACTACGACCTCGCCCTGACCCACACCTTCGGCAAGTGGGAAGTCGGTATGGTCGCCTATGGTTCGACCGATTTCGGCGGCTATAACGCTGGCTATACCGCCTTCGGCGTTTACCACCCGGCCTATCAGGAACAGTCCCAGTTCGCCCTCGGCGGCCTGATGGGCTACAACTTCGGCCCGGTCATCATGCAGCTGATCGTTTCGACCGACGTGTACACCCAGAACTACAACAACAAGCAGACCCAGGGCCTGCTGCACGTCATCATCCCGATCTGGAACCCGGAAGCCCCGAAGGCCGTCGTCGCCAAGTACTGATCTCCTGATCAGTCTGGCCGATCTCCGGACCGGTTCAACAATCGCCGACGATGGTTCGCCATCGTCGGCTTTTTTTTGCCCCGCGCGCTCGTTCAGATCTGCGCGCGGCGCGGAACGCCTCCGGCTTGCGGGCTCGCGGCAAAGGGCGCTTTTCGCCGGCGGCTTCATCCTCTAAATTCAAAAGGGGCGCGAAGCGGCGCCGCGGTCCGCGGCATGGTCGCCGGATGCGGACGATCGAACGAGAAGCCTCGGGAAGCTGTTCGCCATGCTGATCCAATTTTTCACGTCCCTGCGCGAAGCCCAGATTCCCGTATCGCTGCGCGAATATCTGACGCTGTGCCAGGCCTTGTCGGTGGATCTGGCCGAGAAGTCGGTGGAGGAGTTCTATTTCCTCGCCCGGACCTGCCTGGTGAAGGACGAGCGCAACCTCGACAAGTTCGACCGCGTGTTCGGCACGGTCTTCAAGGGACTCGAATCCGGCGCCGATCTCGCCGGGAAGGCGGAAATCCCCGCCGACTGGCTCAGGAGGCTGGCGGAGAAGTTCCTGACCGAGGAAGAGAAGAAGGAAATCGAGGCGCTTGGCTGGGACAAGCTGATGGAGACGCTGAAAAAGCGTCTCGAAGAACAGAAGGAACGCCATCAGGGCGGCAACAAGTGGATCGGCACCGGCGGGACTTCGCCCTTCGGCGCTTACGGCTACAATCCTGAAGGCATCCGCATCGGCCAGGACGGCAACCGGCATTTTCGCGCCGTCAAGGTGTGGGACAAGCGCGAGTTCAAGGATCTCGACGGCGATGAGGAGCTGGGGCCGCGCAACATCAAGATCGCCCTGCGCCGCCTGCGCAAATTCGCCCGCACCGGCGCGGCGGAGGAGCTCGACCTCGACGGCACCATCGGCGCCACGGCGCGGCAGGGCTTTCTCGATCTGAAATTGCGTCCGGAACGCCGCAACGCCGTCAAGGTCCTGCTTCTGCTCGATATCGGCGGCTCAATGGACTGGCACGTCCAGCAGGTCGAAAGCCTGTTCGCCGCCGCGCGCAGCGAATTCAAGCATCTCGAACATTTCTACTTTCACAACTGCCTCTATGAGAGCGTGTGGAAGAACAACCAGCGCCGCCATTCCGAACGGATGGCGACCTGGGATCTGCTCCACACCTTTCCGCACGACTACAAGCTGATCTTCGTCGGAGACGCCGCCATGAGCCCCTACGAGATCATCAGGGAGGGCGGCTCGGTCGAGCATCTCAACCCGGAGGCGGGCAAGGTTTGGCTGGAGCGCGCGCTGCAGTGCTGGCCGCACGCGGTCTGGCTCAACCCGGCGCCCGAGGACCATTGGCAATACACCCAATCGACCGCGATGATCCAGCGGATCATGGAAGATCGGATGTTCCCCCTGACGCTCGAGGGCATCGAAGGGGCGATGAAGGAATTGACGCGTTAGGCGCCGCGCGCAAATGGCGCGGCGCACGCAGTCTCGATCAATGCTTTTCGTCGCTCGGCTTGCTGTCGGTCGCGGGCGCAGTCTGCGGCGCAGGCGCGTCCTTCGGCTGGGCCGACGGCGCGGGTTTTTCCGGTTCGGCGGTTTGAGGCGCGGCTTGACCGCCCGTCCCCTCCACCTTCTCCGGCGACGCGTCGAGCCGCAGGATCGGCTCGGGCTCAGCCTTGGGCGTCGGTGTCGGCGTTGACGTCGGCGTCGTCGCGGGCTCGGCCTTGGGCTGCGACGACGTCTCAGCCTTGGGAGCCTCGACCCCCAAAGCCTTGGGGACCTCGACGCCCAAAGCTTTCAGCTGCGCTACAGCCCTGATATATTCGATGAAATTCTTCGGACAGATCTCGACGGCCTTGCGCAGAGAGGCCAGTCCCTCGTCCTTGGCGTTCCGGGCCAGCAGTCCCGCGCCGATATAGAATTGCGCCTCGCATTGATCGCCCGGCGTCTTCGTGGCCGCGAGCGTGCGCTGGGCGTCGATGTCGCCGAGCAGGTATTGCACGGCGGGCCACGGCCACGCCTTCTGTGGGAATTTCGACGCCCGGCCTTTCAGCTCCGCCTTCGCCTGGGCGCCGGTTTCCGCGAGGAACAGCCAGAGACCGGGATAGGGATATTTCGGATCGAGCTTGAGGGCTTCCTTGTACGATTCGATCGCCTTGGCCTTGTCGCCTTTCAGGTCATAGGCGACGCCGCGATTGAAAATCGCGAAGGAATTGGTCGGGGCGAGTTCGATCGCCTTGGAATAATCCGCCAAAGCGCGGTCCGTGTCGCCCTTGGCCAGCCAGGCGCCGCCGCGTTCGACATAGCCGGAGACGCTCTTGCCGTCGCTGTCCAGAACCGCGTTGTAATCGTCGATCGCCTTGTCAGTCTCGCCTTTCGCCAGCAGGAGATTGCCGCGATCGGAAAAAAGCGCGGCGTTTTTCGCGCCGAGCGCGGCGGCCTTGTCGAAATCGGCCAACGCGCGATCGTTATCGCCCTTGTCCAGCAGGATCAGGCCGCGAGCCTGGAAGGCGACAGCGTCCTTGCCGTCGAGATCGATCGCCATGTTGCAATCGTCCAGCGCCTTGTCCTGTTCGCCGAGCGCCTTGCGCGCGATGCAGCGATTGGAAAACGCCCAGGCGATGTCGGCGCCCTTCAATTTTCCCGAATCGATCAGCGCGCCGCAGGCTTCCGCACGCTTGGCAGGGGGAACCTTGCCGCCGGAATTCGTGCAATCCTCGGCGCCTGGCGGCTTCTGCTTGGTCGGAACGACCGGCATCGCACGCGGCAGCATCAGATTGTTCATTGGATCCGTCTGGAAGCTCGGCGGACTCACCGACGGCGCCGCGTCTTGCGCGAAAACCTGCGCGCCCGGGACCAGAGCGCCCACCGTGGCCAGAAGCCAAACCGCTAATCTCATTTTTCTCCTCCCGAGAAATTTAGGCCTCAGACGATTCGACGCCGCCCCTGACCGTGCAGCGTTAGCGCATCCCGGCGCGGGGAAAAAGACCAATTTGGAAGGATCGGGGCGGACGCCCCTCTTGCACGCCTGTCAAGAAGCCGTGCTAATGAACCTCATGCGCCGTCTCATCCTCTTCCGCCATTCCGAAGCCGTCCATTCGGAGCGCTATCGCGACCATGAAAGGCCGCTCACACCGGCCGGCCGCAAGGACGCCGCGGGCGCCGGCGCGCGGCTCGCGGAGCGGGACCTGGCGATCGACCTGGCTCTGGTTTCGGATTCCGAGCGGACGCGGGAGACCTGGGACATCGCGCTCGCCCACTTCTCGCGGACGCCTGAAACGCGTCTCGAGAAAGCGCTCTACGAAGCCGACCGCCGCGACCTGATGGATCTCGTGCGGCAATCTCTCGAATCCGTCAAAACCTTAATCATTGTCGGCCATAATCCCTCCATCGCGGAGTTTTCGGCGCATTTTGCCGGACGCGGCGAACGCGCCGCGCTGAAAGGCCTCGGCAGGGGTTTTCCGACCAGCGGAATCGCGATTTTCGACATCGAGGATTCCGAATGGCGCAAGTTGCGCTGGGGCGACGGCAACCTGACCGATTTCCTGTCCTGACCTGACCCAGCCAGACCGCCTTCCTCAACATAAACTTTGTATGAATAATATATGTAAATCTGTTGTTTACCATGCTTTTCAGAGAACTTGAGTGAGACAGATCGCGCTGCGCCTGACGCCTGCTCCGCAAGGCGCTGTTTTTCAACGCACTTCCAATCTCATTCGTTGCTGCGTCAAGAATTCGCCGGCTCACCGGCTACCACCCGCCCTTTTCGTGATTAAATGTTCGGCAAGGGTTCAGCTCGAATCCGCCGGAGCCCCGCCTTGTCCGCCCTGACCGATTTTCTGAGCGAAGCGCGCAACAGCGCCGCGAATGTCGCGGAAATCTTCTCCCGTGGCCGCGGGCTGCGGATCGGCGTCACGGGCCTGTCCCGCGCCGGCAAGACGGTGTTCATCACGGCGCTGGCGCAGCACCTGACGACGCTCGCCCACGCCGCCGCCGAGGGACGAAAGAACCCCCTGCCCGTGTTCCGCGTCGCCGCCGAGGGCCGGCTGATCTCGGGGCGGCTGGAGCCGCAGCCCGACGACCATGTCGCGCGCTTCGCCTTCGAGGACCACGTCGCCGCGCTTGTCGGCTCCGATCCCGACGGGCGGGACCGGCGATGGCCGCAATCGACGCGGCAGATCTCCGAATTGCGCCTGCGGCTCGATTTCGAGCGCCGCGACGGCTTTCGTCCCGGCCCGTCGCAATTCACCATCGACATCGTCGATTATCCCGGCGAATGGCTGCTCGACCTGCCGCTGCTGGAAAAGTCCTATGCCACCTGGTCGCGCGAGACCTTCGACGCCAGCGCGGCGGCGGCGCGGGCGACGCTCGCCGCCGAATGGCGCGGCTTCTCCGCCGGTCTCGATCCCTCCGGGCCGGAGGACGAGGTTTTGGCGCGGCGGGCGTCGGACGTGTTCACGGCCTATCTGCGCGCCGCGCGCGGCGAGTCCTACGCCTTGTCCACCTTGCCGCCCGGGCGCTTCCTCATGCCCGGCGACCTCGAGGGCTCGCCGGCCCTGACCTTCGCGCCGCTGCCTCTCCCCGACGGCGGCGAGATCGCGCCGGGCACGCTGGCGGCGATGATGGAGCGGCGCTACGAGGCTTACAAAACCCATGTCATCCGGCCGTTTTTCCGCGACCATTTCGCTCGGCTCGACCGACAGATCGTGCTGGTCGACGCCCTTGCCGCCCTCAATTCCGGCCCGGCGGCCCTGCGCGACCTGCAACACGCGCTCAACGAGGTGCTCGCGGCGTTCCGGATCGGGCGCGGCAATGCGCTGACCAACCTGTTCAGGCCGAAGATCGACAAGATCCTGGTCGCGGCGACCAAGGCCGACCACCTGCACCACCTCAGCCACGACCGGCTGGAGGCGATTCTGCGGCAATTGACCGCGCGCGCCCTGTCGCGCGCCGAATTCTCCGGCGCGGCGGTGGACGTGATCGCGCTCGCCGCCATCCGGGCGACCCGCGAGGCCGCCGTGCGGCGCGGACGCGAAACCATCGACGCCATCGTCGGCGTCCCGCTCGCCGGCGAAAGCCTCGACGGGCAGGTGTTCGACGGCGAGACCGAGGCGGCGATCTTTCCCGGGCAATTGCCCGCCGACCCGCGCGAGGCCTTTCGCGGCGACGCCCTGGCGCTGCCGGAGGGCGAGTCGGATTACCGCTTCCTGCGCTTCCGTCCGCCGCGTCCCGTGTTCGGGACCGATGGAAAGCCCCTGCCCGCGCCCCATATCAGGCTGGACCGCGCCTGCCAGTTCCTGTTCGGAGACCGCTTGTCATGAGCGACGCGCCCAAATCGCGCCCCCGCGCCTTCCGCCTCGACGAGCGCGCGCCCGGCGACGCGCGGGATTTCGTGCTGGAGGAGCGGCCGGACGCTTTCGAGGCGGAGACGGCTCTGCTCATCGGCGATACCGCCGAACGGGCGACGGAAGAGGCGCAGGCGCGCGGCTTCCTGCGCCGCGCCGCCTTCAGCTGGGGCGGCCTGCTGCTGTCCTCGCTCGGCGGGCTCATCGCCTTTTCCTTCGGGCTCTGGCTCGACCAGCTCGTCGAATCGCTGTTCGCGCGCTCCCCGGCGCTCGGCGTGCTCGGCCTCGTCCTCGCCGGACTCGCCCTTCTGGCGCTCGTTGCGCTGAGCGGCCGCGAAATCCTCGCCATTTTCCGCCAGCGCAAGATCGCGCTGCTGCACAAGGCGCTGGCGCTGGCGCACGAGACCGACGACCGCGAACTGGCGCGCGCCAAGGTCGGCGAGCTGGTCGCGCTCTATGAGGACCGGCCGGCTGTCGCGGCGTCCCGCGCGCATCTGAGCGCCCTGCGCGGCGAGATCGTGGATGGCCGCGACCTGATCGACATCGCCGAACGCCAGCTGATGCCGGCGCTCGATTCCGCGGCGCGGCAGGAAATCGCCTCGGCCGCCAAACGGGTGTCGCTGGTCGCCGCGATCAGCCCGCGCGCCGCGATCGACATGATCTTCGTCGCCGCCCAGGCCTTGCGGCTGATTCGCCGCATCGCCGAAATCTATGGCGGCCGCCCCGGCATGTTCGGCGCCTGGAGGCTGGCGCGCGCCGTGGGCTCGCATCTCGCCATCACCGGCGGCATGGCCCTGACCGACGGGCTCGGCGCAGCAGATCATCGGCCATGGCCTCGCGGCGAAAATCTCGGCCCGGCTCGGCGAAGGCGTGCTGAACGGAACGCTGACGGCGCGAATCGGCCTCTCGGCCGTGTCGGTGTGCCGGCCGATGCCGTTTTTTGCGGAGAAGCCGCCGGGCCTGCGCGAGGTCGCGCCCTTCCTGTTCAGCAATTCGCGGAAAAGCGCCGCGCCGGACGGTCAGCCCTGACGGTCGGGCGTCTCGACCACGATGCCGTCGAGCTCTTCGGTGAGGCTGATCTGGCAGGACAGGCGGGAGTTCGGACGCGGATCCACCGCGAAATCCAGCATGTCCGTTTCCATCGGGCTTGCCGGCGGCAGCTTGTCGAACCATTCCGGCGCGACATAGACATGGCAGGTGGCGCAGGCGCAGGCGCCGCCGCATTCGCCCAGAATCTCGTCGATGCCGATCTTGACGGCCGTCTCCATCACCGTCATTCCCGGCTCGGCTTCCGCCTCGCGCCGTTCGCCGGTGGAGCTGACATAGACGACCTTGACCATTGCGCATGTCCCGAACCTGGCGCCGCGGCGCCGCATAACGCGCCCTTCTAATCGGGATTCTCACACTTCGCCAGCGTTCATGCGCAAAAAAGCCGCCGCGCCAGTCGTCAATTCGCCCGGATTCGCCGCGCGCAAAGCGTAGACTCAGCCGATATCGCCGGAAAGATCCGGATTCAGCGTCCGATGCGCGGCGGCGACGGCTTCCGGGGCGTGGCCGGACGTCGCCGCGAAATCCAGCAAGGTCTTTTCGTCGCCGGCGATAAAGGCCATCACGCCGCCCAGAAAGCCCGGCTGCCCCGCCGCCGAGCGCAAATGGCCGAGGTCGAGGCCCGAAAGCGCGAGAAAGCGCGACAATCGCTCGGGATCGCCGGCGAGATAGCTCAGGCCCGCGATGGCGAGCTTTTCGGCCTCGTCACGAGTCTGAGGCCTTGGGGAGGGATTGGTGCGGCGCCAATCGGAAAGGTCCTGCTGTCGATATAAGCTCAATACGTTCGACGTAAATTTCCCATTCGTCAATTTCTGTCGCTTAATCATGGACGGATTCGCCGCGAGAGCGCGTGGGTCGCCAAAACTTGCGGGGCGCAATGAAAAAGACGGTCCTCATCGTCGAAGACAATGAGCTGAACATGAAGCTCTTCAACGATCTGCTGGAGGCTCACGGCTACGCGACGGTGCAGACCAAGAGCGGGGTCGAAGCCGTGGGACTCGCCCGCGACCATCGGCCGGACCTGATTCTGATGGACATCCAGCTGCCCGAGGTTTCCGGCCTGCAGGTCACGCAATGGCTCAAGGACGATCCCGATCTCGCCCATATCCCGGTCGTCGCCATCACCGCCTTCGCCATGAAGGGCGACGAGGAGAAGATCCGGCAGGGCGGCTGCGAGGCCTATCTGTCAAAACCGATCTCGGTGGTGAAATTTTTGGAAACAGTTCGCAATTATATTGGCGACAAGTGAGCGCGGCGCTTCCGGAGCGCCTTGAGAGGACGAGCCCATGACCGCCCGCGTGCTGGTGGTTGACGACCTTCTGCCCAATCTCAAGCTGCTGGAAGCCCGGCTGACAGCGGAATATTTCGACGTCGTGACCGCCACCAACGGGCCCGACGCGCTGAAGATTTGCGAAAAGGGCGGCTGCGACATCGTCCTGCTCGACGTGATGATGCCCGGCATGGACGGCTTCGAAGTCTGCCGGAAGCTCAAGAGCGATCCCGACGACGCTGCATCTGCCGGTGGTGATGGTCACCGCGCTCGACCAGACCGCGGACCGCGTTCGCGGCCTCGAGGCCGGCGCCGACGACTTTCTGACCAAGCCGATCGACGAAATCGCCCTGATCGCCCGCGTGCGCTCGCTGGCGCGGCTCAAGCACGTGCTCGACGAATTGCGCAACCGCGCCGCCACCTCCGCCAATCTCGGCGTCACCGAGGCCATGCGCCATACGCTGGACGACGGTCTGGGCGGGCGCATCCTGCTGGTCGACGACCGCGCCAATTCCTCGCAGCGGATCTGCGCGGCGCTGCGGCCGTCCTACGACGTCGACGTCAATATCGACGCCAACGAGGCCCTGTTCCGCGCCACCGAGCAGGATTACCAGGTCGTGATCGTCAGCCTCGGCCTCGCCCGCTTCGACGGCCTGCGCCTGTGCAGCCAGTTGCGCTCGGTCGACCGCACCCGCCATACGCCGCTGCTGATGCTCGCCGATCACGAGGACCGCCAGCGCATCCTGCGCGGCCTCGACCTTGGCGTGAACGATTATCTGATCCGTCCCGTCGACAAGAACGAACTCGTCGCCCGCGTGCGCACGCAGGTTCGCCACAAGCGCTACGCCGACAGCCTGCGCAACAATCTGCAGGCCGCGATCGAACTGGCGGTGGTCGATCCGCTCACCGGCCTCAACAACCGGCGCTATCTCGAACCCCATCTCGGCGCCCTGCTCGATCAGGCCGCGCTGCGCGGGCGGCCGGTTTCGGTGATGATGCTCGACATCGACCATTTCAAGCAGGTCAACGACACCCACGGCCACGACGCCGGCGATCAATTGCTTCGCAGCTTCTCCGCGCGCGTAAAACGCTCGGTGCGCGGCGCCGATCTGATGTGCCGGCTCGGCGGCGAGGAATTCGTGGTCGTGATGCCCGACACCAATCTGGCGACGGCGCAGATCGTGGGCGAGCGCATCCGCGCCGCGGTCGCCGGCAACCCCTTCCCGCTCGACAACGGCGACCAGTCGATCCGCATCACGGTCTCGATCGGCGTGACGGATTCGCCGGGGGCCGAGCTTCCGACGACCCTGCTCAAGCGCGCGGACCAGGCGCTTTACCTGTCCAAGAACGGCGGCCGCAACCGCGTCACGGTCGCGGCGGCCTGACCCTTGCTTCACACCGCTGGATCGCGCGGCCAATCCGGGCGATGATGGCGGCGCAATGAAATCCATTCCCTTTCGCATTCGGCAGATCGAGCGCATCGACGCCATTCCGGCCCCGGACTGGGACGCCTGCGCCAATCCCGCCTCCCCGCCGCAGACGCCTTGGAATGCGGGCGAGCGCTTCAATCCCTTCCTGGCCCATTGCTTCCTGTCCGCGCTGGAGACGACCGGCTGCGTCGGCAAGGGCACGGGCTGGTTTCCCGCCCATGTGCTGGTCGAGACCCCGGAAGGCCGGATCGCCGCCTGCGCGCCGGTCTATTACAAGACCCATTCGATGGGCGAATATGTCTTCGACCAAGGCCTCGCCGAAGCCTTCGAGCGCGTCGGCGGGCGCTATTATCCCAAGGCGCAGGTCGCGGTGCCGTTCACGCCCGTCCAGGGCCGGCGGCTGCTGGTCGCCGCCGACGCGCCGCCCGGCGCGCGCGAGGCGCTGGTGCTGGGCCTGCGCGCCCTGCGCGAGACGGCGGAGCTTTCCTCGCTGCACGTCACCTTTCCCGATTCCGGCGACCAGGCCTTTCTCGAAGAGGCGGGCTTCATCCCGCGCAAGGGCCAGCAGTTCCATTTCTTCAATCGCGGCTACGAAAGCTTCGACGATTTCCTGTCGCGGCTGTCCTCGCGCAAGCGCAAGGCGATCCGCAAGGAGCGCGCGGAGGTCGAGGCCGCGGGCCTCGCCATCGAATGGGTCACGGGCGACGCCTTGACCGAGGCGCATTGGGACGCCTTTTTCAAATTCTACATGGACACCGGCGCCCGCAAATGGGGACGGCCCTATCTGACCCGCGCCTTCTTTTCCGCGCTCGGCGCGGCGCTCGCCGACCGCACCCTGCTGGTGATCGCGCGGCGCGAGGGCCGGATGATCGCCGGCGCGCTCAACCTGATCGGCGACGACGCGCTCTATGGCCGCAACTGGGGCGCGGTCGAACACCATCCCTGCCTGCATTTCGAGCTGTGCTATTACCAGGCGATCGAATTCGCCATCGCGCGCGGATTGAAGCGCGTCGAGGCGGGCGCGCAGGGCGAGCACAAATTCTCGCGCGGCTACGAGGCGGTGGCGACCTGGTCGGCCCATGAATTCGCCGATCCGCGCCTCGCCCGCGCCGCGCAGGATTTCTTCGCCCGCGAGGCCGAGGCGGTCGACGCGATCCTGGCCGACTATGCCGACAACGCGCCGTTCAAGAAGGAATGATCCCGGCGCTTGACCTGAAGAAAAGGCTTGGGCAGGGTCCAGAACTGTCCTTTCGCCGGAGCGCCCCATGTCCGCCTATGATCCCAACAATATCTTCGCGAAAATCCTGCGCGGCGAGATCCCTTGCGAAAAGGTCTATGAGGACGACGACACGCTGGCGTTCATGGACGTCATGCCGCGCTCCGACGGCCATGTGCTGGTGATCCCGAAGCTCGGCGCCCGCAATATTTTCGACGTTCCGCCAGAAGTGCTGTCCGCTCTCGTCCTGCGCGTGCAAAAACTCGCGCGCGCCGTCAGGACGGCGATGGGCGCGGAGGGAGTCACCGTGCACCAGTTCAACGAGCCCGCCGGCGGCCAGAGCGTCTATCACATCCATTTCCATGTGATGCCGCGCTGGGAGGGCGTCGCCCTGCGCCCCCACGGCGGCAAGATGGCCGATCCCGCCGTGCTCAAGGGCCACGCCGACAAGATCCGCGCCGCGCTGGCGGCGGATTCGTGATTTTCAGCCGGTCAACCACCACACCGACAGGATGATCGTCGCCTCGCCCGCGACGACCGCCGCGAACACCGAGCGCCGCGCGGCGAAAAAGCCCGCCGCCGCCATTGCGAAGGCGGCGCAGCGCGCCCAGACCGGCGCCGCCGCCAGTTCGCGCGACGGCAGGAACACGATTTTCACCACCACGCCGACCAGAAGAACGGTCGCGACGCTGCGGACGAACAGGAAAAGCTCGGAATCCTCGTCGATGCGCTTGGCCATGAACGCCCCAAGCACGCGCCAGATCTCGCTCGGCAGGAAACCGAACAGGATGAGCGCCAGATAGGGCGCGAGGGTCGGATCGGCGGACAGGATGCTCATGACGCCCGCCGCGCGAGAAAGCCGATCAGCCATGCCCCGCCGCCGCCGACCAGGGCCAGCGCCGGGAGGTCGAAGCCGCCGCCGACGAAGGTCACCATGAGCGGCGCGAGGATCGCGCCGAACAGCATCGCCAGCCAATCGGCGCCGGAGCGCGCCGAGCGCGCGGTGGTGGCGAGGAAATAGATCGGCGACAGCATCATCATCCCCGCGCCGAGGGGGGTCGGCAGCGAGCCGATCAGCCAGTAGCCGAGCGCCGTCGAGAGCGCCGTCAGCCCCATGCAGGTGAAGGCCAGCCCGAAGAAGAACGGCAGGCGCGTCGGGCGCTCCATCTCCGGCAGCCGGCGCAGCGATTCGGCCCAGACCGTGACCGCGATGAAGTGGGAGGCCGCCAGCAGGACCCAATGCCGCGTCCGCTTCTCGCGCAGCATCGGCAGGACCGAAAGGCACATCGGCAGCAGCCGCACCGACGACAGGCTGACCGCGAGCGCGATGGCGGGCGGCGCGGTCTTGGCGATGACGGCGCCAAAAAACAGCAATTGGCCGGGGCCGGCCCAGACCAGGACGGTCGAGAGCACCGCCGCGCCGACGGGAAAGCCCGCGGCCCGCGCCAGCGAGCCGACGCCCATCAAGGAAATGGAGACATAGAAG
The DNA here is from genome assembly GCA_963811975.1 of uncultured Alphaproteobacteria bacterium. GTDB lineage: Bacteria > Pseudomonadota > Alphaproteobacteria > Rhizobiales > Beijerinckiaceae > Rhodoblastus. The sequence continues at coordinate 12,634 of CAWETR010000011.1, read as the reverse complement.
GCCGGCCCGGTCAGGGCCACGCGAATTCCTTCGAAGAACCAGCGCCATGACCAATGCGGGACCTGCGCCTGCTCCGGCCGCTGGACCGCTTGCAAGTCAGTCACAAGGCGGCCTCACATTTCGGCGAGCTGCTCCAGGCGCGGCACGTCGAGCAGGCGAACGCCGTCCGGCACGATGACGATCGCCTTTTCACGGGCGAGACGGGTCATCATGCGGCTGACGGTTTCGACCGTCAGGCCGAGATAATCGCCGATATCGAGCCGGGTCATCGGCAGCGGCACATGAACCGAGGAGCCGTGGATGCGCGCATAGCGATTGCGCATGCCGATCAGGAAGGAGGCGATCTTTTCTTCCGCCGTGCGGCGGCCGAGCACGACCATCTGGTCCTGCGCCAGCGTCAGCTCCTGCGCGGCCATGTTCATCAGCGCCCGCATCAGGCGCGGCTTCTTGTCGAGCAGGTCGGAAAAGCCCAGCCGCGAAAACTGGCAGAGCTTGACCGGGGTCAGCGCGTCCGCGGTGAACATGTGGGTCGGCTGCATGGCGAGGCCGAGGAAATCGCCCGGCAGGGCGAAGCCGACCACCTGGCGGCGGCCGTCGGGCAGCAGCTTGGACAGGCGCAGCGCGCCGGAGGTGAGATTGGAGACGAAGGGCGCGTCGCGGCCCTGTTCGAACAAGGTGGCCTTGGCCGGGAAGGACAAGCGTGCGGCCGATGCGCTCCAGCAGTTCGAATTCGTCGGGTTCGAGGGAATCGCAAACGCTCAGGCCCTTGATCTCACACTCGTCGCATCCGAGGGCCAGGCTGGGCGTCGCCTTGTGCGAGCAACCGAGACTGCGCGGGCTGGTCTCGATGCGTCCGAAAACCGTGTCGAACAGAGTCTTTTCGGCCAGACTTTCCAATATTAACTCCCGTCGGCCCGGATTGGCGCGCGATCCATCTCAAAATGTCCTCGGCGACCATAGCACGCCGTCCCAACAGGACAAAGTTTTTGATCCGCATCAAGGACAAGCGGGACTGCGGCTGCTCCACCGCAAAAATGCAGGGATATGAACGGCTGTTCCTGCATTCCGCCGCGCGCGACGCGCCTTGCTCCCGGGCATGGCTTCGCCTATTCCTTCGTCTAAGCTGGCGCCGCGCCCGCGAATCTCCAGCCGCGCAAGAGCGGAACCCCGGAACGGAACATGAGCGGATCCTCTGACCACGTCCGCCGTTTCGAGCGGATCAATTTCCTGGCCGCCAACACGCCCGAAGCCGAGCACGCGCGCGCGCGCCTCGTCGGGCGCTATGGCGACGTCCATTCGGGCGAGGCGGACGTCGTGGTGGCGCTCGGCGGCGACGGCCTGATGCTGCAGACGCTGCACAAGTTCATGGGCCGCAACATTCCGATCTACGGCATGAACCGCGGCTCGGTCGGCTTCCTGATGAACGAATTCCGCGAGACCGGCCTGCGCAAGAGGCTGGAGGCCGCGCAAAGCTCGATCATCCATCCCTTGCGCATGGTCGCCGAGAACCGCGCCGGGGACCACGCGACCGCCCATGCGATCAACGAGGTGTCGCTGTTGCGCCAGAGCGCCCAGGCCGCCAAGCTGCGCGTCCATATCGACGGCCATGTCCGGCTGGAGGAGCTGGTTTCCGATGGCCTGCTCGTCGCCACGCCCGCCGGATCGACCGCCTATAATCTTTCGGCCAACGGCCCGATCCTGCCGCTCGACGCGCCGCTGATGGCGCTGACGCCGATCTCCGCCTTCCGGCCCCGGCGCTGGCGCGGGGCGCTGCTGTCCAACAATGCGGAAGTGATGATCGAGGTGCTGGAGGCCGACAAGCGTCCCGTCGCGGCGGTCGCCGACCATTACGAATTCCGCGACGTCGCCCGCGTGCGCGTCTCGACCGATCATTCGGTCGGGATGGAACTGCTCCACGACCCCGGCCATTCCATGGAAGAGCGCATCCTGCGCGAACAATTCAGGCCCTGATCATGCCTCACGACGACGACAAACGCGCGCCGCGCGGCCTCGACGAGCGGATCCTCGCGCAGGAGAAATATTCCTTTTCGACCCTGAGCTATGAATTGCGCCGCGCCGACGGGCGCTGGGAAAAGCATCAGCGCAATCTGTTCCGCCGCCCCGACGCCTGCGTGCTGCTGCCCTATGACCCGCAGCGCGGCAAGCTGCTGCTGACCCGCCAGTTCCGGCTCGGCGCCTATATGAACGATTCCACGCCCGGCCTGCTCGAAGCCTGCGCCGGAACGCTCGATCCCGGCGAGGCCCCGGACGCCTGCATGCGCCGCGAGGCGATGGAGGAGATGGGCCTGAAGGTCGGCGACTTGCGCTTCCTGTTCGAGGCCTTCGTCAGCCCCGCCGCGACGACCGAAAAGCTCTATTTCTTCGTCGCGCCCTATGGCCCGCGAGGCGCGCGTCGCCGACGGCGGCGGCATGGAGGAGGAAGGCGAGGAGATCGAAGTGGTCGAGGCGGCGTTCGACGACATCCTGCGCGAGGCCGAAGCGGGCGCGCTGCGGGACGGCAAGACCCTGACCCTGCTCTATTGGCTCAAGGCGTCCGGCCTGATGGGCTGAGGCCGCTCAGGCGGCCATCAATTCCCGTTCCAGCGCGACGAGATCGACCACGATATCGGTGTCGGCGAGCGGCTCCGTCATCGGCTCGACCTTGCCGAGCGGGGTTTCCGCCACGGGCGCGGCGGGCTCTTCCGTCGTCGGCAAAACGCCGCCCTGCTGCGGCTCAGGCGCCGCGACCCGCGGCGCCGTCCCTTCCACCTGCGCTTCGCGCAGCCGGGCGAGGCCCTTGCGGCCACGCTCGCGCGCGGCGTCGGCCTCGAAACGGCGCAGCAGGGCGATCAGCCGGTCGAGCGATTCGTCCTGCGCCGCGGCGCATTGGTCCAGCACGAACTGGATCACGGGCAGGCGCAGACCGCCATTGTCGGCCTCGTCGCCGCGCGGCGCCCTGGCGAGCGCGACCAACGCGGCCCGGAAGGCGACCAGCAACGGCGCGGGCAGCCCGGCCTTGGCGTAGAGCGCGGCGAAAGCGGTGGAATCGGGCTCGCGGATCAATCCGGCGACGCGGCGCGGCCCCATGGCGGTCAGCTCGACGAGGGTCGCGGTGAACAGCCCTGTCTGGCCGCACAGCAAGGCGCGCAAGGCGAGACCGGCGGTCAGCTGGCCGGAGACGCGAAGATAGGCCGCGAGCGCCGCCGTTTCCTCTGAAAAGGCGGCGCATCCGGCGGCGATGATCATGGCCGCGCGCTCGCGCGAATCCTTGGCGATGCGCTCCGAGCGCGCCGGCGACAGCCAGTTGCGCTCCACGGCGTAATCGGCGAGCTGGCGCGCGGCGGAGGCGGCGAGCGCGGCGCGGACGGCGCCGGGCAGCCAGGGCCGGCCGAGCAGAGCCTCGCGCAATTCGGAATCGGCGCCGAAGCGCTCGACCATCCGCCGCATCGCGAATTCGGGCAGGTTGGCCCCCTCGTTGACGGCGAGCGCGATCAAGGCCTCGCGCCCGGCGATTTCGGCCAAAGCGGCGGCGACGGCCGGCGACAATTCGGGGCGAAGGGCGATCGCGGCCTGGGCGACCGAATCGCCCACGGAGGCGCAATCGATCAATTGCGCGTCGGTCAGCAGCGGCGACCGCGAGAGGACGACGGCGGAAATATCCGACTGGTCGAGCGCGAGGCCCAGCACGATGGCCGGCGGCGCCTCGAGCGAGCTGGCGAAGCTTTCGGCGAGCGAGCGGCGCACCAGCGGCGACGGGTCGTCGAGCATGGCGCAGAGGATCTGCTCGGCCTCGGCGCGCTGGTCCGTTTCCATGTCGCCATAAAGAAAGGCCCGCGCCAGGGCGCCGACTCCTTCTGCGCGGGCGCTGGCCGAGGCGTTTTCAGACCATTGGACGAATTTGCGAACGATCATGCGCGTCTCGCGGAGCTAAGCGCCGCCGCCTTCGCGGCCTGGTTAACGCAGGATGACGAAACAAGGTAAAATTTTGCTTAACTGTCGTGTTGATTCGAAACAGCGTGCGGCCAATGCGCGCGGAGACCTGCCGATGCGCTCCCTTCTCGTCGTCCCGGCCCTTTCGGCGCCCGCTCTGGAGGCGGCGCTGGCGAGCGAGGCCGATGCTGTCGCGATCGATCTCGCGGGCGCGGACGACGCGGGCGCGGCGCGCGGCGCGGCGGCCTCGGCGATCGCGGCGGCGCGGCGCGCGGGCAAGCCCTGCCTCGCCCTGATTCACCCGCTCGCGTCGGGAGAGGCGGATCTTGATCTCGACGCGGTGATGGCCGGCGGCGCCCGACGGGATCATCCTGCCCGACGCCGTCGGCGGTCGCGACATCCAGCATCTCGGCGCCAAGCTCGCCGTCCGCGAGGCCGAAAACGGCCTGCCCGACGGCTCCGCCCGAATTCTGGCGCTGGTCGGCGATTCCCCCGCCGCGATTTTCGACCTGTCCTCGATCGCCCGCGCGACGCGGCGCCTGATCGGGATCGGCCGCGACGAGCGCCGCCTTGCGGAGCGGCTCGGGCTCGCGCCGTTTGGGGACGACGAGCGGCCCGATCCGCTGCGGATCGCGCGCAGCCTGTGCCTGTTCGCCGCCGCCGCCGCCGCCGCGCCCCCAATTGATTGCGCGGAGCCCGGCGAAGGCGAAATGTTCGCCCGCGCCTGCGCGCGTGCGGCGCGCGACGGCTTTTCCGGCAAGTTCGCGCTGACCCCGGCCCAGGCGAAGGCGATCAACGCCGCCTTCGCGAGCAAAAGCTGAACCTCAGAACCGCGTGACCAGCGTGTCGAGATCGGGCCGCGCGCGATCCTCGGGGCCGTTCTCGACACGGCCGATATGGATGAAGCCCGCGATTTTCTCATGCTCGGCGAGGCCGAAGCGGGTCATGACCTCGCGGTCGTAAGCGCACCATTCGGTGAGCCACGCGGTGCGGAAGCCGAGCGCCGTCGCCGCCACGGTCAGCGCCATGCACACCGCGCCGGCGGTCAGCTGCTGCTCCCATTCCGGGATTTTGACATGCGGCGCGGCGCGCGACACAACGCCGACGACGAGCGGCGCGCGGGCGAATCGGCCGCGCTCGATCTCGAGGCGCGAAGCGTCGGCTGCGGGCTCGCGGCGAGCGTAGACTTCGGCGAGGATGTCGCCCGCGCGCTGGCGGCCCTCGCCCTCGAACAGGATGAAGCGCCAGGGCGCGAGCTTGCCGTGGTCCGGCACCCGCGAGGCGAGCGTGAGCAGGGTGCGCAATTGGTCGGCGTCGGGGCCGGGCCCGCGCATCTGGATGGGCGGGGCGGAGCGGCGCGTCGCGAGAAGCGTGACGATGTCGCTCAGTTGGCTGTCTGTCTTCAGGGCGTCCATGCTGGCCTCATCCGGGTTTTTCGGGCAAGAAGCCCTAAAAAGGTCACTTTGTAAACCGATGCCGAAGCAGGCGACGAGGCGGAGAAAACGATTGCGGCGGATGATGGCGACGATTTCAGGCAAGGGTCTTGTCGCGGCGCTGGCGCTGGCTTCGGCCGGCCTTGGCTGTCCCGCGCAGGTCCGGGCGCAGGCGCCCGACCTTCCGCCCTCGCTGACGTCGCCGCCGGCGCTCATCGGCGCGCCGGCGATCGCTCCCTCGCCGACGCCCGCGCCGCCTCCCGACGCGCCGCGCGTTCCGGTTTCGCTCAACGCGATCTATGCTCCCGGCGACATCCAGGCGATCCGCTCGGGCCTGAACTGGCGGGTGTTCGACGCCCGCGCCGGCGCCGACGGCGGCCATGCTCTGGTCGCGGAATCCAGCCAGGCCGCGCCGACCATCCCGCTTCCCGAGGGCGATTACATCGTCCATGTCTCCTGTGGCCTCGCCAGCGCCGCCCGTCAGATTTCGGTCAGCGGCGCGCTCGGCGGCGGCCAGTCCAACGAACGCCTCGTCATGAACGCCGGGGCGCTGAAAATCAGCGGCCTGCTCGGCGATGTCCCGATCCCGCCGGCGCGGCTCAACGTGCTGGTCTATCTGCCCGATCACAACGACCCCGAAGCCAAGCTCGTCATCCCCAGCCTCAAGGCCGACGAAGCCGAATGCCTGCCCGAAGGCGCCTATCACATCGTCTCGAAACTGATGGACGTCGCGGCGGGCGCGAGTTCGCCGACCAATTCGACCGTCTATGCCGACCTGCGCGTGCAGGCGGGCAAGCTGACCTCCGGCGTGCTGCGCCATCGCGCGGCGACCATGACGCTCAAGCTGGTCAACAGCGCGGGCGGCGAGGCCCTGGCCAACACCAGCTTCTCGATCCTGACGCCGGGCGGCGACGTGATCCGCGAAATGATCGGCGCCTTCCCCTCGCTGGTGCTGGCCGAGGGCGAATATGTCGCCATCGCCCGCCACGACAACAAGACCTATCAGGCGACCTTCAAGGTCACCTCCAACCAGGACCGCGACATCGAGGTTCTGGTGTCGCAGCCGGCGCAATAATTAGTTGGCCTCGACCTTTGACACGTCAAAGATCGAGGCGCCCGGCGGCGCGGAAGGAAAGCCGCGGGGCGTGTCCGGCGCCGCTGAATTGCGATTTGACGCCGGACAAGGCGCTTGCGCCGCGCCCGGCGGATAGTTCACACTCGCCGTCCGGAGCCAGTCCCATGCGCCTTCTCGCAATTCTTCCCGTTCTTGTCCTGTCCGTCCAGCCGGCGGCGGCCGCGTCGGATCCCGCCCAGGGCGAACAGATCGCCCGGCGCTGGTGCGCGGCCTGTCATGTCGTCTCCGCCGACCAGAAACAGGCCAATGCCGACGTTCCGAGCTTTGCCGACATCGCCAGGCGCAAGACCAACGGCGACCTGACCTCGTTCCTGACCGATCCGCATCCGAAAATGCCGGACATGAGCCTGTCGCGGCAGGAGATCGCCGACATCACCGCCTATATCCGGACGCTCGCGGCGCCGGCAAACTAGCTCTGACGGCTCTCAACGCCTGCGGGCGCCGCCAACTCCGATTTGCGCGAGCGCGCTCCTGCAGGGCTGGCCGACATGTTCGAGCCGGTTCTTCATGCAGCCCGGGATCGACGCCGCCCGCGTGACATGGCTGCAGTACCGGCGCGCGTCCGCCTCGCACCGGCTGGCGACCGCGACGATGTGCGGAAACTTGGCGCCGCAGCTCCGCGACAGCCTGCTCGAATGGTCGCTGAGGCAGGCCGTGAGATCGCGCGAATCCGGCCGGACGGCGCCGCAAGCCGAATTGAGCGCCAGCTGGCATGACCACGACAAGGCCGCGGGAGCCTGCGTCGGAAAAAGCCAGAGCGAAACAGGCGAGCGCGGCGGCAATGGCGGCAGATTTGCGAAAGGCTCTCAAGTCCTGGCTCCCCGTTCGGACTGCAAGACGGTCCGTCACGGCGCCGGGTTGCCGCGGACCTGATGGATGGCGTCGATGCGCCGCACGATGTCCGGATCGAGCGCATGCGGCGCGTCGAGGATCAGCTTGAGCTGCTCCAGACTGGTCGCGCCGATGATGTTGGCCGTCACGAAGGGCCGCGAAGTGACGAAGGCGAGCGCCAGATGCACCGGATGCAGACCGAATTCCTGCGCCAGCGCCAGATAATCCGCGATGGCCTCGTCGACGCCCGGCTTCTGGTAGCGCTGGCCGCGGTCGAACAGGGTGCTGCGCGCGCCCGGCGGCCGAGCGCCATGCAGATATTTGCCGGTGAGATAGCCCTGCGCCAGCGGCGAATAGGCCAGCAGCCCGACCTGTTCGCGGAAGGCGAATTCGGCGAGCCCGAGCTCGAACTGGCGGTTGAGCAGGTTGATAGGCGTTCTGGATCGAGACGAGGCGCGGCCCCGCCCCCGCCTCGGCGCCGCGTAGAAACTGGCTGACGCCCCAGGCCGTTTCGTTGGAAACGCCGAAATGCCGGATCTTGCCCTGCTGGACCAGTTCGCCCAGCGCGGACAGCGTCTCCTCGAAACTGACGCCGTCCGGGCCGCCGCGATCCTGATAGACGTTGGAGAGCCCGTCGAACAGGTCCATCGGCCGGTCCGGCCAGTGCAGCTGGTACAGGTCGATATAATCGGTCTGCAAGCGCTTCAGCGAATGGTCGACGGCATAGACAATGTTCTTGCGGTCGAGCCGCGCCGGGGCGCCGTTACGATACCAATGCGCGCTGGTGCGCCCGACCACCTTGCTGGCGAGGATGATCATCGTCGCGCTTTCCCCTCGCGGACAGCCATTTGCCGATGATCGTCTCCGTCGCGCCATAGGTCTCCGCACGGGGCGGGATCGAATAAAGCTCGGCGGTGTCGAAGAAATTCACGCCCTGCGCGAAGGCGTGATCCATCTGCGCGACGAACAGGCGCTGCGCCGGATCGCAGCGGAAAGTTAGGAAGCCCATGATCACGCCGGAACAATTCAACAGCCGCGGCGCCGAAAACCTGCCGGGCCTGCTCGGCATCGTCATCACCCACGTGGACAAGTCGGAGCTGCGCGCCGAACTGCAGGTGAAGAAATCGCACCTGGCGCCCAACGGCTTCCTGCATGCCGGGACGGTGGTCACGCTCGCGGATACCTGCGCCGGCTACGCCTGCGTCGTCAATCTTCCCGAAGGCGCGTCCGGCTTCACCACCCTCGAGCTCAAGACCAACCACCTGGGTACGGCGCTAGAAGGCACGCTCAAATGCACGGCCACCCCGGTACACCGCGGCCGGACCACGCAGGTGTGGGATGCCGAGGTCACGCACGCGGAGTCCGGCCGCACCCTCGCGCTGTTTCGCTGCACGCAGATGATCCTGTATGCGAAAAAGGGTGCCTGAGCGCGCCAGCCGGCACAGGCGCCGCACTCACCCGGTCCGCGGGCGCACCGGCCCGCGGCGCCCGCGATGAAAACCCTGCTGATCGTCTATCACACCATGACCGGCGGCACGCTGCAGATGGCGCAGGCGGCGGCCGCAGACGCGGCAGCGGAGACAGAGGTGCAAGTCCGGCTGCTGCACGCCCCCGCTGCGCACGCGAACGACCTGATCGGCGCGGACGGCTACATTTTCGCCACCCCGGAAAACCTGGCGGCGATCTCCGGCCTGATGAAGGATTTTTTCGACCGAAGCTATTACGCGGCGCTGGAGCGGCTCAACGGCCGCCCCTACGCCAGCCTGATCTGCGCCGGCAGCGACGGCCACAACGCCGCGCGCCAGATCGAGCGCATCGCCAACGGCTGGCGCCTGAAGGCCGTCGCCGCGCCGCTGATCGTTTGCACCAGAGCGCAAACGCCCGAGGAAATCCTGCGCCCGAAGCAGATCGGCGCGGAGGACTTGCGCGCCTGCCGGGAAATCGGCGCGGCCATCGCAGTGGGCCTGGCCCTCGGCGTGTTCTGATGATCCGGCATCGCACCGGCGGCCGAGTTGCGGCAAAAAAATGCCCAAAAAATGCAGTTCGCACCGCTCCAGACGCAATTCGTCGCAAAGCGGTTTGCCGCCGTTTTGCGTCCTTTTATAGTGCATTCGGAACTCCCCCGAATGTCATGAAAGGGCACGCAAATGCACACCGCCACATATCCCGGAATCAAGATCCGTACGAAACTGTTTGCCGCAGCCTTGGCAGTGGCAGGCTCGGTTGTCATGGTGGGCGGGAACCTGGTCGTCGCCGCCACCTACGCCGCGAACGCCGGCATCGCACCATCGACGTTGCTCGCGCGCGGCGGCATGCCGCGCCAGGTCGCCATAATCAAATGCAGCAACAACGCATCCTGAGGCTGCCGCAAACGCGCGTGGCGGCGGCCGCATGAGCCCGCAGCAAACCGCGGCGGTCGTCCGGCTGGCACGGGCAGCGGGGATTACCGCCGTCTGCAATACGGTTGTCACGATGGTCGTAGTTCCGTTCGTCGACAACAGCTTCTGGGATCTTCTGATCAGCGCGCAAGTCGTCGGATTTACGCTGCTTGCCGTGCTCTATCCGGCGATGAACATAGCGATGTCTCCGCTATGGCGCACCATGAGCGTCGCCAGTGCGCTGGTGGTCGGCGCCTTTTTCGGCACGGTGCTGGTGATCCTGGTCAAGGGCCGCGACATCGGGGTAATCTTCAGCGAAAGCGAGCGCCTGTGGTCATTCGGCCTGACCGCCCTCATCGGTTTCACCGCCGGAACCATCGCCGTCGCGGTGATGGCCACCCGCGCCAGGATCGCGCGCGCCGAAGCGGAATTGCTGCGCTCGGAGGCCGACCGCCAGCGCCTTGCGCGCAAGCATGCCGAGGCCGAACTGAAGGTGATTCGCGCGCAGATCGAGCCGCATTTCCTGTTCAATACCCACGAGCACCCCAACCGTCTGGCCGCTGGCCCACCCCGCCGACGGTGCTTCCGAGATGCCATATACGAGCAGGGCTAGTCCCGCGGTCACGCTCGTCGCGCCGACAACGTCGAACCGGCGCTGTTCCATCCGGCCCGGCTTTCGTGTACACGGAAGGGCGTCGCCGCCAGCACGATGGCACCCACCCGCACGTTGACGAGAAGATCGATTCCCAGCCGAGGTACTTGGTCAGGATGCCGCCGAACAGCACACCTGCCGCCGCCCCGCCGCCGCCCATCGCGCCCCAGATCCCGAGCGCCTTGTTGCGCTCCATTCCCTCGTCGAGGTAGTCATGATGATCGACAAGGTGGCGGGTGAGATGATCGCCGCGCTCGAGCCCTTGGAGAGCCCGCGATGTTACGAGCATCGCCAATGACCCGGACAGCCCGCATGTGAGCGACATGACCGAGAACAAGGCGAGACCGGCCATGAACATGAGCCGCCGGCCGAGGAGGTCGGCCACCCGACCGCCGAGGAGCAGGAAGCCCCCGAAGCTTATGGCGTAGGCGGTGAGCACCCACTGCAGGTTGTTGGCGGACAACCGTAGCGACCGGGCGATCGACGGGAGGGCGACCGTCACGATCGAGACGTCGAGGACCGTCATGAAGAACGCCACGCACACCAGAACAAGGACCTGCCAGCGTCGGGGGTCGGGCTCGGTCATCATCCCTCCGTTTTGGGTTCCGGCCAGGTGACTACCTGGATAGGCTCATCGAACAATAGCCCTTAGGTGTGGCTAGCGCTTAGGGAACGCTTAGGGACGCCTGGTGCACCCGTACCCTCGTACAGGTCCGCAACAGTGCGCCAACCAACCACAACAAAACAGGAGGAACACAGCGATGAGCCTTTCCATCAACGACACCGCACCGGATTTCGAGGCGGAGACAACCGAGGGCCCGATCCATTTCCACGAGTGGATCGGCGACTCGTGGGCGGTCCTGTTCTCGCACCCGAAGGACTTCACGCCGGTCTGCACGACCGAGCTCGGCTACATGGCGAAGATCAAGCCCGAGTTCGACCGGCGCAACGTCAAGATCATCGGCCTGTCGGTCGATCCGGTCAGCGACACGACCGGCTGGGCGAAGGACATCGAGGAGACCCAGGGCACCGCGCCCAACTACCCGATCATCGGCGACGCCGACTTCAACGTCGCCAAGCTCTACGGCATGCTCCCGGCCGCGACGTCGAGGGCGACCCGACCGACCGCACCCCGGCCGACAACCAGACCGTCCGCAACGTGTTCGTGATCGGCCCGGACAAGAAGGTCAAGCTGATCCTCGTCTACCCGATGACGACCGGCCGCAACTTCGACGAGGTGCTGCGCGTGATCGACTCGCTGCAGCTGACCGCCAAGCACAAGGTCGCGACGCCGGTGAACTGGCAGCAGGGCGACGACGTGATCATCGCCGGCTCGGTCTCCGACGAGCAGGCCAAGGAGATCTTCGGCGACTGGGAGGCAGCCCAAGCCCTACATCCGCATCGTCCCCCAGCCGCGTGTCTGAAAGAGCGAGCCTCGGGAAAGGAGGGCCCCATCATGTTCCCCGGCCTCAACGGCCTGGTCCACAACCGAGGACTGATCGCCGATCCCGCCCGTTTCGCGAAAGAAGCCGGCGCGGCACTACGGAGCTTTACCTTTGCGGCGAGGAGTTCGCCGCCATGGAGGGCGGGATGTCGTACCTCCGACGTCCGGGCCGCCGTGCCCGAGTCAACGAACCTGATCGCCATCCTCCGCGCCCGCCCGTTCGACATGGATGTCGCCCGGCGCGGCTCTCGAGGCGCTCGACCGCCTGCCCAGGCCCACGCTTGTCACCTGCCGCAACTGCCCTCGTTCCTCGGCCCTTGTCTACCTCTACGCCGGGTTGCGGTCAGGCGCCCCGACCGATGAAGTGCTGGCCCGTGCCGAAGCCGACGGGGCGCCGTTCACGCAGGCCGGGCCGATGAAAGAGTGGGTCGTGCAAGGGCTCAGCGAGCTCTCGGGCGACTAGGCCGTCGACGGGAGGAGCAGAGGAGATGATCTTCACTCAGCACTACCTCGGGTGCCTCTCGCACGTGTTGTACCTGATCGGCGACGAGACGACCGGCCGGGCCGTCGTCGCGGACCCGCTGACATTGGCGTTTACCTCGAGGAAGCCGGAGCGAAGGGCCTGCGTATCGAGCGGGTGGTCGTAACTCATGGCATGCCGACTTCCTCGGGCCATTTGGAGCTGGCGGCGGCCACGGGCGCGGTCATCTCCTTCGGCGAGGGGGCACAGGGGCTCGGTTTCCCCACCGAGCCATTGGCCCATGGCCGGCGGGTCGAGCTGGGTGAAGTCTCTCTGGAGGTCCGGGCCACGCCGGGCCACACCCCTGAGTC
>CAWETR010000010.1:0-188553 GCA_963811975.1 uncultured Alphaproteobacteria bacterium | reverse complement strand
GCCGAGGGGCTGGAGCCCTTCGCGGCGGCGCTCGAGGCGGGCGTCGGACGCTTTCGCCCGGTCCTGATGACGGCGCTGGCGATGATCATCGGCATGGCGCCGATGGCGCTGAGCGCCGAGCAGAACGCGCCGCTCGGCCGCGCGGTGATCGGAGGCCTGATCTTCTCGACGGTCGCCACGCTGGTCTTCGTTCCCGTGCTGTTCGGAATCGTCCATTCCCGCCGGCCGCGGAACCCGATCGAGGCGTCCCATGAAAGATAACATCGCCACCGAACCCGTGACCGGCGCGGCGCGAGGCGGACGCCGGGGGCTCTGGCTGTTTCCGGTCGTCGCGGTCGGCCTCGTCCTTTACCTCGGGTTTTCCTTCTTCCAGCGCTGGGAAGACGGCCAGCGGCTCGCCGCCTGGACCCGCGATCGCGCCGTGCCGAATGTGTCGGTGGTTCACCCCCATCCCGACGCCAAGCCACAGATCCTGCCGTTGCCGGGCAACATCGCCGCTTGGTACGAGGCCTCGATCCACGCGCAGGTCTCGGGTTACGTCAAGAGCTGGCGGACCGATATCGGCGCCATCGTCAAGAAGGGCGACGTTCTCGCGGAAATCGAGACGCCCGAGCTGGACGAAAGGCTGGCGCAGGCGCGCGAGGAGCTCAGCCGCGCGCAGGCCGCGCTCGATCTCGCCAAGGTCACGGCGTCGCGCTGGACCGCCTTGCGCAATTCGTCCGCGGTTTCGAAGCAGTCCGCCGACGAGAAGACGAGCGATCTCACGGTCAAGCAGGCCGACGTTGGCGCGGCCGGGGCCAATCTCGACCGGCTCAAGGCCCAGAAGCAATTCGCGCAGATCGTCGCGCCGTTCGACGGCGTCGTCACCGCCCGCAACATCGATATCGGCTCTTTCGTCGGACCCGACCGCGCCGCCCAGCCCTTGTTCAAGGTGGCGGACATTCACGCCGTGCGCATCTATGTGAACGTGCCGCAAACCTACGCCGCACGGCTGACGAGCGGCATGAAGGCGACCTTCACGACGCCGCAATGGCCCGGCCGGAGCTTCGAGGCCCGCGTCGCCACGACGTCGAATGCGATCGGCGCGCAAAGCGGCAGCCTCCTGCTGGAGCTGGACGCGCCCAATTCCGACGGCGCGCTGTTTCCGGGTGCCTATGCCGATGTGCATTTCGAACTGGCCACCGATCCGTCGCAATTGCGCGTGGCCGCCAGCGCGCTCAGTGTCGGCGAACATGGCGTCCGCGTGGCGACCGTCGATGCGGACGATCGCGTGAAATTCAAGTCTGTCGTCATCGCCAGGGATTTCGGCGCCGAAGTGGCCATCGCCTCCGGCCTCGACCCGGCGGATCGAATCATCGACAATCCGCCCGAATCGCTCGCGGATGGGGATCAGGTCCATATCGCGGGCAAAACTGCGGTGGACGCGAAGGAATGAAGCGGCGTTTCGGATTTGGGTTTCTGGCAGCATTGACCGCGCTTTCGGGGTGCGATCTCGCGCCGGCCTACGCGCCGCCGTCCGTCGCGACGCCGGAGGCGTTCAAGACCGCGCCGCCGCCCGGCCCGCGCGCCGCGGTCGCGGACAATTGGTGGATAAACTTTCACAGTCCCGAGCTTGACCGGCTGGAGGCGCGGATCGAGCAGGACAATCCCGATTATGCCGGGGCGTTCGCGCGCTACCAGCGCGCCAAGGCGACGCTCGATCTGGCCAGCTCGGCGCTTTATCCGACCGTCATCGGTCAGCCGGAGCTCAGCTACAACAAGCAATCGCAGAACCGGCCGCTGCGATCGGCAAACCAGCCTACCTATTACGGCGCCAATCAATTGTTCGGACAGTTGAGCTGGGAAATCGACCTCTGGGGACGCGTTCACGATCTCGTCGTCGCCGCAAAGGCTGGCGCCCAGGCCAATGACGATCTGCTCGCGGCGACGCGCCTCTCCCTCCATGCGACGCTCGCCCGCGCCTATATCGCGCTGAGGGGCGCCGACGCCCAGGCGGCGCTGCTCGCGCGCACCATCAAGCTTTATCAGTCGGCGCTCGATCTGACCGAGGAGCGGCTGAAGCAGAACATCGCGCCGCCCATCGACGTCGAGCGGGCCAAGGTCCAGCTCGCCAACGCCCAGGCCGCCTCGGCCGACATCGCCCAGGGACGCGCCGTTCTCGAAAATGCGCTCGCGGCGCTGGCGGGCGATGTCGCCTCGTCTTTCAGGATCGCGCCTTCGGCGGTCCAGCCCTCGCCGCCCCGCCCGCCCCGCGCAGCGCCCGCCACGCTGCTGTTGCGACGACCCGACGTCGCGGCGCGGGAGCGCTTGCTCTTCGCGGCGAGCGAGCGCATCGGCTCCGCGAAGGCTGATTTCCTGCCGCGCTTCTACCTGATGCTGTCCGGCGGCACGCAATCCACCAAACTGGACCTGCTCAACTTCCACAATAGCCTGTGGAGTTACGGCCCTGGGCTTTCGGCGCCGATTTTCGACGGCGGCCAAAGGCAGGCGGCGCTGGACGCCGCGCGCGCCGACTTTTCCCTTGCCGCAGCGGATTACAAGGGTTCGATTCTCGCCGCCTACCAGGATGTCGAGGACGCCCTCGCGTCGATCCGATGGCTGAGCTCGCAAAACTCCTCGCTGACGACCGCATCCCAGTCGGCGCAAAGGGCGCTGGACATGTCGATGAGCCTTTACAAGGATGGCGCGGCTTCATCGCTGGACGTCGTCACCGCGCAGTCCGCCGCACTGGACGCCGATCGGGCGAGGCTTGCCGTGCAGACGCGATTGCTGGGACAATATGTCGAACTGATGGTGGCGCTGGGCGGCGGATGGAGCGGGCAGGCGCCGCCGCCGGAATCGCCGAGCCCGCCGCCGATCGCGCTGGGCGGCCCGCAAGGCCGCGATCCGGACGCGTCCGGTCTTCCCCCCGCGGAGGCGCAGAGATGAGCGGCGTCAAAGGGGAAGGCGAAGGGGGAGGTCAAGTCATGGAGCGGTGCGACCAATGCCTGTTCTGGAAAATGGCTCGCCCCGGAGAGGGCCGATGTCTGCGGCGCGCGCCGAAACCCGTCCCCGAGTCCGATCGGATTTCGCACTGGCCCACGACGCATGGCGGCCAGGGTTGCGGGGAATTCGTCGAAATCGGCGCCGCGTTCGATTTCGTGCTCTGCGGCCAATGCCGTTATTGGCGCAAGCCGGCGGCGGGGCTGCAGCCGATCGATCGGGGCGACAAGCCAAGCCACTGGTGGGCGCAGGCGGGCCTTTGCACAAGGCACGCCCCCAACCCCGTCTCCGAGCCAGGCCCGCGCGCCTTCTGGCGCGCCAGCCATGTCGCCGATTCATGCGGGGAAGGCCTGCTGCGTCCCAAAAGCGGCGCCGAATGATCGTCGCCGCCTCATCCAGGATTAGTCGCACACCCGGATGTAGGGGTGGCGGAATTCCCAGTTGGAGTTGACGACCCGTTTCCGCCAAACGCAGCGCGCGTTTCCGGAATGTGGGGCGTACACGCGTCATCTTGTAGTCCTGCGGATCTTCGCCATACCAGCTGAGGTAATGGTGCGGATCGTATTGGAACTGGCCTCCGTCATAGAAGGCGCCGGGATCGATCGGTCCGGGATCTCCCGTCCAGTACGATTGCCCGTCTACGGTCCTCATGCCGGCTGCGGCCGGATGGAGCGTCGCGAGGATAGCGCCCGCCGCGACGACAGCGGTTTTTGCGAGTCCAACCCAGCATTTCATGTCCTGTCCTCCTCGAGTGCCGCGCTGGGAAAGGTCTGGCGCAGCGTCCCTTTTTACGTATCGGGCCTCCGGATCAATGATCGAACTGGCATAAAGTTGCACAGCTTTGCGGCGGTTCGGCGGACGCCTCGGCTAAATTTTTTTTTAGAATTTCAAGGCGTTGATAGCCGTGGGCGCAAGCTGCGCATTTATTTAGTTGACAAAAACCATGGAATTATATGTTTTGCATTTCAGGCAATGGTTTCCACCGGACCGGGCGTAAACTGACAGCGGGGGCTGAGATGGGTGGTCGTATTTTGGGTTTGATGGCGGTCGCGGTCGTCGCTGTTTCGGGCAACGCGAAGGCCGACGATCTCGCCGCGGTCAAGCAGGAGATCGCCGAGTCCCGGCATCAGCACGCCGAACTGCTGAAGCGGCTCGAAAAGGTCGAAAAGCGACAGGCGGTCTCGCGTCGACACCCTGCAGCGCTCTGGCCAATCCGTGTCCGGGCAGGGGGCGGCGCTCCCGAAGCCCGCTCCAGACGCTTTCGTGGGCCAGGTCGTGAAAGCGCCGCTGGACGCCCTCGCCTCCGACGGGCCCCTGACGTGGCATGGCATTACGCTTTTCGGCGTCCTTGACGCCGGCGTCGCCTGGCAAAGCCACGGCGCGCCGTTCAACGGCTATTATCCGCAGGGACTCGAATATGCCATTTCGAAGAACAGCAATCGCTCCCTGTTCAGCGTCGCGCCGGGAGGGATGGGCTATTCCGGCGTCGGGCTGAAGGGAGAAGAGGAAATTCTGCCGGGTCTCGCGGGAGTCTTCGGCCTCAACACCAATTTCAATGTCGCGTCCGGCCAACTCAGCAATGGCCCCGCATCACTGATCCAGAACAATGGCGTTCCGCTTGGCCTATCAAAGCGCCAACGGCGATTCCGCCCGCGCCGGGCAGGCGTTCAACGATTACGCCTATGTAGGCCTGTCCTCCGCCAGCTACGGTGTGCTGACCTATGGCCGCCAGCGCACGCTGACGACGGACGATCGCTCGGTTTACGATCCCATCGCCGGTTCGCTGGCGTTCTCCCTGCTCGGCTATAGTGGCTCGTTGTCGAGCGGCGACACCGAGAACAGCCGCTTCGACAATTCCGTCAAATATCTGGTCCATGTCGGGCCGGCGCGTTTCGGCGCGATCTACAAGTTCGGCCAGCCTGGCTCCGGCGCAAACCAGACCGATGGCCCCACCTATCAGGTCTCGGCGGGTTTCGATATCCAGGCCCTGTCGTTCGACGCCGTGTACAGCCATGTCAGCGGCGCGATCACGCTTGCATCCCTGAGCGCCGCACAGGTCGTCACTTTGCCCGCCAACACGCTCGCCGCCACAATTTCCGACAATTCCGCCGTGCTGGTCTCGGCCAAATATACTTATGGCCCTTTCAAATTCTTCGGCGGATATGAAAACATCAATTATGCCGACCCGCAGGATCCGATACTCGCGCCCTATGTCGATTTAAACGGCTATGCGATCAGCGTCGCCACCAATAACGCCTATCAATACCATGACAAGATTTTGCAGCTGTTGTGGACGGGCGTGAAATACGCCTACGACCGGCATCTCGATCTCAGCGTCGGATATTATCACGAATGGCAGAATTCCTATGGCAAGATCGCCTGCAATTTTGCCAACAACACCAAGCTCGTCACCAATGCGGCGACCTGTTCGGGCACGGAAGACGCAATCGGGTTCGTTGGCGAATATCATTTCACCAGGAAATTCGAAGCCTATGCGGGTCTGATGTATTCCACGGTGTCCGGCGGCATGGCGAACGGCTTCCTCTATAACAATACTGTCGATCCGACCGTCGGGTTGCGATACGCGTTCTGAATTGACTTCTGTCAAGTAGCCCGCTTTGTGCGGGCGCCGGATGTATTCCTGCGCCCGCGGTCTGCCGCGCAGCTCGGCCGTTGCGGTTGATAGCCGCTTTATGACAGCGGCATGACAATCGATCATCATGCGCTGCACAATGTCGCAAATCCGTCAGCTTTCAAATGGCTTAGCCTTTAGTTGAGCACTCAACTATTGCAATGGGGCAACACTCGGATTCTTTGTGGCGGAAAGACGCCTGTTTTGCGTCTCGGCCAATTGCCAAGCGATCCGGGCCTGACTATTCGATAAGCAATCGCGAGGGTTTTCAATCTTTCGTGATCGGATTTCACAACCGCGGCTGAACTGCGGTCGATTTGGAGAGAGGGCTTCCGCGACTTTCGCGGGCGACCGCTCGGAGAACTGGAGACGGGCATGAAAACCAAACTTATGGCTGCTGTCGCCGCCATCGCGGTTATGACGGCGACCGGCGCGGCTCGCGCCCAGACCGCTGACAGCACTGAAATCAAGACGCTCAAGGCTCAGTCCGACGCGCTCAAGAAGCAGAACCAGGCTCTCGAACAGCGCCTGAACAAGCTCGAGCAGCAACAGCAGCAGGCCGCGGCCAAGCCGGCGCCGAGCAGCTTCATGGCCGCTGACCTCCCCTTCCTCAAGGGTGGTCCGGCGCAGTGCGCCCCGCTCACCCTGGATGGCCCGCTGACCTTCTGCGGCATCACCATCTTCGGCACGCTTGACGCGGGTCTCGGCTGGGCCAGCTACGGCCTGCCCTCCAACGGCAAGCTCTATCTCGGCGACAACCTGATCAACAAGAACGCCACCCATTCCTATTTCGGCGTTTCGCCGAGCAACCTGTCGCAGACGACCGTCGGCATCAAGGGCGCGACCGAACTGCTGCCCGGCCTGACCGGTCTGTTCTACGCCTCCACCGGCATCAACCCGCAATCGGGCCAGCTCGCCAACGCTCCGGGCTCGCTCGTCGACCAGAACGGCTTGAACCGCAACGCCTATTCCAACAACGGCGACGGTTCGCGCGGCGGCCAGGCCTTCAACGACCAGCTCTATGTCGGTCTTGCGAACCCGACCTATGGCCAGCTCACTTTCGGTCGTCACAAGAGCCTGACCAACGACATGGTCGGCGCCTATGATCCGGCCGGCGGCTCCTACGCGTTCTCGGTCATCGGCTATTCCGGCACGCCGGTCGCCGGCCTCGGCGACACCGGCAACAGCCGCTGGGACGATTCGTTCAAATATCGCGTCGACTATCCCGTGAACGGCGTCTCAAGGCCCGCTTCAGCGCCATCTACAAATTCGCCGACGGCAATGGCGGCTGCAACTATACGGGCACGCTGGTTGCCCCCAAGAACACCGTCGCAGACCTGCTACGCCACCAAAAACGATGCCGGTCAGGTCGACCTCGGCTTCACTTACGCCGGCTTCGATTTCGACGGCGTCCTCGGCTACTACCACCAGGCCGTTTCGTACGGCATCCTGAGCAGCACGCAGGCCTTTGGCCTCGGCCCGGCCGCCAACAGCACCTTCACTCCGAACGTACGGCGCTGCCGTCACCTCGATCGGTGTGAACACCAACACCCTGACCGGCAATATTTCGGACAACACCGGCTTCGCGCTGGCCGGCAAATATACGCTCAACCAGTGGAAGTTCTACGCCGGCTGGTCGCACGTGATCTATCACAACCCGCGAGGATAACGTCGGCATCGGCGCCCAGGGCGACCAGGGCGGCTATGTCCTGAGCACGGTCAACAACGCTGCGTTCCCGCACGCCAAGCTGCTCGACACCGTCTGGACCGGCATCCGCTACGCCTATGACGCGAAGACCGACATCGTCGGCGCGTTCTACATGGAGCACCAGAACGGCTACGGCACGGTGGCGAATCTGAGACCTGCTCGCTGCCCGGCTATATCGCCTTCAGCCCCTACAAGCCGGCGACCTACAACCAGACCACGCCCCGCAGCAGCACCTGCTCCGGCAATCTCTACGGCGTGTCCACCTTTATCGATTACCACTTCAGCAAGCGGTTCGATATCTACGGCGGTCTGATGTACAGCAGCACGACCGGTGGTCTGGCGGCTGGCTATTTCAGCGCCTCCAACTGGGCCCCGACCGCCGGCGCCCGCTTCACCTTCTGATCGCTTCGCGAAAAGAAGCTTTTCGACCCTTCGAAATCCCGCGAGAGCCATCTCGCGGGATTTTTCGTGTTTCGGATTGTCCGTTTCAGCGGGCGTCCGCGCCAGAACCGTAATGTTGTAAATTTATTACATAGCGAAATGAATTTTCTTCACAGCGCATCTACGGGTGCGGGTTTTGCCGAAAAAGCTATCCACTTTTCAGCTAGTTTGCTCACCGGGTGAGCAGACGGCGCCGAGTGTGGCGATTTTCTGGTCTTTTCGCGCCGTGATTGGATTGCTAACAATATGTAGATCGGTTTCCATCGTGGAAATCACAATATATTCAAAAGGCAAGATGCGGCGTCCGGCTCGATCGAAGAGAGACCGAGCCATCGTCGCTTTTGCGGAGACGAAGATGAAAAACCATTTGATGGCGGCCGCGGCCGTTCTGGCGATTGTTACGGCGCCGAGCCTGGCGCGCGCCGAAGCTGCCCAGGACATCGCCGCGTTGAAGGCTGAATCGGCGGCTCTCGAAAAGCAGAACGAGCAGCTCGAGCAAAGGCTCAAGAAGCTGGAGCAGAAGCAGGCGGCTCAGCGCCAGAAGCAGCTTGAGCAGGAGCAGGCCGGCGCTCGTCCGTCGGCGACCAGCTTCATGGCGGCCGACCTCCCCTTCCTCAAGGGCGGCCCTGCGGGGTGCGCCCCGCTCACCCTGGATGGCCCGCTGACCTTCTGCGGCATCACGATCTTCGGAACGGTCGACGCCGGTCTCGGCTGGGTCAGCCACGGCCTCCCGGAAAACGGCCAGAACTATGAGGGCCAGTCCCTCATCAACAAATTCACCAACCACCCCTATTGGGGCGTCGCGCAGAACAACCTGCAGCAGACGACGCTGGGCATCAAGGGCGAGCAGGAACTGCTCCCGGGCATTTCGGGCGTGTTCATGGCCTCGACCGGCATCAACCCCCAGTCGGGCCAGTTGGCCAACATGCCAGGAACCCTCGTCAGCAATCAGGGTTTGCCGCGCAACGCCTATTCCTTCTCGGGCGACGGCGGCCGCGGCGGACAGGCGTTCAACGATCAGCTTTATGCCGGTCTGTCGTCTCCCGGAATTCGGTCAGCTGACCTTCGGTCGCCACCGGCCGTTCTCTGTCGATCTGGTGAATGGCTACGATCCAACCGGGGGCGCCTATTCCTTCTCGCCAATCGCGTTCAACGGCCAGTTCGTTCAGGGACTTGGCGCGACGGAAAGCGCCCGCTGGGACAATTCGCTCAAATATCGCGTGACTTATGGCCCGGTGCATTTCGGCGCCATGTATAAATTCGCGGACGGCAACAGCGGCTGCAATTACATCGGCACGCTGACCACTGCCACCTCGCCGAAGAATACAGTTCAGACGTGCTACTCGTCGCAAAACGACGCATATCAATTCAATCTCGGCGGTAGCTATGGCGCCCTGGACATCGATGCTGTCGGCGGCGTCTACCACCAGGCCGTTGTCATCGCCGGCGGCAATTCACCGTTGAGCGCGTCGCAGCTGACCTCGAGCGTCTTCACCAGCAACATCGGCGTCGTCGTCAATTCGACGGGGAACAACGTCAACACCTTGCAGGCGCTCATGTCCGACAACGTCGGCTTTGCGATCGCAGCGAAATATACCTGGAACCAGTTCAAGTTTTTTGCCGGCTATGCCCATGACGAGTTGCAGAACCCGTCGAACAATGTTGGCATTGGCGCGCAGAACGACCAGGGCGGATATATTCTGAGCACCGTGAACAACGACTTCTATGCGCATCCGAAAGTCTTGCAGACCTTCTGGGCTGGCGTGCGCTATGCGTATAATCCCCAGACTGACTTCATCGGGGCCTATTACCACGTGAACCAGAACCAGTTCGGCACAGTCGCCCAGGATGCGACGTGCGGCGCGGTCACACAAAACGCCAAGGCGGCGCAATGCTCCGGCACGCTCGACGCCGGCTCCGCCTATGTCGACTACCACTTCAGCAAGCGGTTTGACGTCTATGGCGGCATGGAGGTTTCGGCCGTCACCGGCGGCATTGCGGGTGGCACGGTGTCGACCGCCGGCAAACTCACCGCCCTTGGCTTCAACTACTATACCAACTTCGCTCCGGTCGTCGGCGCCCGGTTCACCTTCTGATTGTCTCCTCTAAAGTTGGTTCGGCACATCAAATCCCGCGAGCGCCCAGCTCGCGGGATATTTGCATTCCGCTCCAGTTTCAAACGCCTTGCCAAGCGCGGGCGCCAAGTTTAGCAAGGCCGCAGTTTTCCAAAATCTGCGACCACGAGGCGAATCATGGCGAGCTACAATATTTTCCTGCTGCCGGGCGACGGCATCGGCCCCGAAGTCACGGCCGAAGTCGAGAAGGTCGCCAAGGTCATTTCCGACGCAGGCTTCGCCAAGTTCGAGTTCGAGAAGGGTCTTGTCGGCGGTTCGGCCTTATGACGCCCACGGCAAGGCGATCAGCGAAGCCGACATGGCGCGCGCCCAGGCCGCCGACGCCGTGATGCTCGCCGCCGTCGGCGGGCCGAAATGGGCCAATGTGCCTTATGACGTGCGCCCCGAAGCCGGCCTGTTGCGCCTGCGCAAGGATCTCGGCCTGTTCGCCAATCTGCGCCCGGCGGTCTGCTATCCCGCCCTTGCCGACGCCTCGGCGCTGAAGCGCGAGATCGTCGAGGGCCTCGACATCATGATCGTGCGCGAACTGACCGGCGGCGTCTATTTCGGCGAGCCCAAGGAAATCACCGACCTCGGCAACGGCCAGAAGCGCGCGGTCGACACGCAGGTCTACGAGACCTACGAGATCGAGCGCATCGCGGCGGTGGCGTTTGAGCTGGCCCGCAAGCGCGGCAACAAGGTGACCTCGTCCGAAAAGCACAACGTCATGAAATCCGGCGTGCTGTGGAAGGAAGTGGTCACCGAGGTCCACAAGAAGTCCTATCCGGACGTCCAGCTCGAACACATGCTCGCCGATGCGCTCGGCATGCAGCTGGTGCGCTGGCCGAAGCAGTTCGACGTGATCGTGACCGACAATCTGTTCGGCGACATGCTGTCCGACGTCGCCTCGATGCTGACCGGCTCGCTCGGCATGCTGCCGTCCGCCTCGCTCGGCGAAGCCGATGCCAACGGCAAGCGCAAGGCGATGTACGAGCCGGTGCATGGCTCGGCGCCGGATATCGCCGGCAAGGGCATCGCCAATCCGATCGCCATGATCGGCTCGTTCGGCATGGCGTTGCGCTATTCCTTCGGCCTCGGCGAGGCGGCGGACCGCATCGAAAAGGCGATCGCCGACGTGCTGGCGAGCGGATTGCGCACCGCCGACATCAAGGGCGATGCGCCGACGACGGTCTCGACCTCGGCGATGGGCGACGCCATCGTCGCCGCGCTGACCAAGGCCCTCTGAAACCCATCAAGGCGATCAAGCCGGCCGCCGAAAGGCGGCCGGCTTTTTCATTTCAGGAAGACGTAGATATCGACCTGGAGCGCCATGTCGCTGGAATCCTTGGCCTCGCTGACATATTCCTCGACGAAGAGATTGCGCGCCTCCAGCCCCTTCTCGTCGAGATAGGCGGTGATCGCCTCATAGGTCGAGTCGATATCGTCATAGGCGCCGCGATGCTGGAATTTCAGCGCCTTGCCGCTCGGCGTCTGCGCCAGCGCGAGATCGGCGCCGAGATCGAGCTTGGCGTCGGCGGGCGAATCCACCGGCAGCATGGCGTCGAACTTGAACCCGGCGTCGTCGGTGTCGGTGAACACGGCGAGCGGGCGGCCGGTTTCCTTCAGTCCGGCCTTGGCCGCGGCGGCGCGCAATTTGGCGATGGCCTCGCCGATCTTGGCGTAGCCTTCTTCCCATTTCGCCGCGCCATGGGCCTCGATGGCGACGCGGGCCGCGACGTCCTCGGTCTTGATCGCGCTATCCGCGGGCGCGTCCTTCGGAGCCTCGGCCTTGGCGATCGTTCCATTCGGGCGCCCGGCGTCGGCTTTGGCGGCGCGCGTCGGCGTTCTGGCGATTGGCGCGCCTTGGGCGCCTCGGCCGGCGCGTGCTGCGCGGCGAGCGGAAGCGGCGCGGCGATCAGGGCGAAAACCAGAAACAGGCGCCGCACTGTCCCCGGCCTGGAAAAAAATTGTCGATCTGCATCGGACAGCTCCTGATCTGGCGCGCCGCGCGCGAATCAATTCATTCTAACGCCCGGGTTTCGGGCGCATATGGCCGTGGGCGATCTTTTCTCCTATATTCCGCCTAAACCCAACATGAACACGCGCTCTCGCACGGATTGTTCCAGTGACTTGTTCTCCAGTCGTTGCCGCGGCCGATTCCGCCCAACCGTCTTCGCGCCATCCGCTGGCGGGGCGGGAAATCTTCAAGATGAACGGCGCCGGCAACGCCATTCTCGTCCTCGACCTGCGCGGCGCGGGCTGCCTTCCCAGCGCGGAGGACGCCCGCGCGCTCGCCCGCGCGCCGGGCCTTGGCTACGACCAGCTGATGGTCCTGTCCGATCCGCAGGCGCCGGGACAGGACGCTTTCATGACGATCTACAACCAGGACGGCTCGCTTTCGGCCTCCTGCGGCAATGGCACCCGCTGCGTCGCTCATTACCTCGCCGAGCGGTCCGGCGCGCAGGCGCTTCACACTCGCGACATCGGCCGGGCCGCTGGCGGTGCGGCGCGAGGGGCCGCTGTCCTATTCGGTCGACATGGGTCCGCCGCGCCTCGGCTGGCGCGACATTCCGCTTGCCGGCGAAGTCGCCGACACGCGCCGGGTCGAGCTGGGAAAATTCGGCCTGCCGCCGGCCTCCTGCGTCAGCATGGGCAATCCGCACGCCATCTTCTTCGTGCCCGTCATCGAGGCCTACGACCTCGCCGCGATCGGGCCGGTGCTGGAGCATGATCCGCTGTTTCCGCAGCGCGCCAATATTTCGCTGGCGCAGGTTTTGTCGCGCGAGTCCGTGCGGCTCAAGGTCTGGGAGCGCGGAACCGGGCTGACGCTCGCCTGCGGCACGGCGGCCTGCGCCACGCTTGGTCGCCGGCGTGCGCGCCGGCCTGACCGAACGGCGCGCGACCATCGCCTTGCCGGGCGGAGACCTCGTCATCGAATGGCGCGCCGCCGACGATCGCGTCATCATGACCGGGCCGGTGGAGCTGGAGTTTTCCCGGATCCTCGACGACGAGATGTTCGCTCCGGAGCCGCCGGGGCCGTCGTGTCCATGACGACGCCCAAATCCGGCGCGGTCGAGGTCGTCACCTTCGGCTGCCGGCTGAACCTGGCCGAGTCGCAAACCATCCGCGAATTGGCCGCGCAAGGCGGCGAAAGCGATCTCGTCGTCGTCAATACCTGCGCCGTCACCGCCGAATCGACGCGGCAGGCGCGACAGGCGATCCGCCGGATGAAGCGCGAGAGGCCCGGCGCGCGCATCGTCGTCACCGGCTGCGCGGCGCAGATCGAGCCCGAGACCTTCGCGGACATGGCGGAAGTCGCCCATGTCATGGGCAATGCCGAAAAGACCCGCGCCCTGTCGTGGAGCGGCTTTGGCGCAAAGGATCAATGTCGCGCCCATCGCCGAGGCGGCGCGGCGCGACAATGCGCCGGCGCCCGTGCTCGCCGCGATCGAGGGCCACACCCGGGCCTTTCTCGCCGTGCAGAACGGCTGCGACCACAGCTGCACCTTCTGCGTCATTCCCGCCGGGCGCGGGCCGTCGCGCTCGGTCGCGCCATCGGCGATTCTGGCGCAGGCGCGGAAATTCGTCGAAACCGGCCACAAGGAAATCGTGCTGACCGGCGTCGATCTGACCTCCTGGGGCGGGGATCTGGCGGACGGGCCCAAACTCGGCGCGCCTCGTGCGCCTGTTGTTGCGCGAAATTCCGGAGCTGCCGCGCCTTCGCCTGTCCTCGGTGGATTGCATCGAGGCGGATGCCGAATTGCTCGCGGCCTTCGCCGAGGAGGAGCGGCTCGCGCCCTATCTGCATCTGTCGCTGCAATCGGGCGACGACCTGATCCTGAAGCGGATGAAACGCCGCCACAGCCGCGCCGAGAGCGTGGCCTTCTGCGAGCAATTGCGCCGATTGCGCCCGGATATCGCGCTCGGCGCCGATCTGATCGCCGGCTTTCCGACCGAGGACGAGGCGGCCGCCGGGCGCTCGCTCGCCGCTGGTCGAGGATTGCGGCCTGAGCTTTCTGCATGTCTTCCCGTTTTCCGCGCGGCCGGGCACGCCCGCGGCGCGGATGCCGCGCGTCGCGCCCGAGCTCGTGAAGGCGCGCGCCGCCCTTTTGCGCGACGCGGGGGAAAAGGCGCTCGACGCGTCATTTGCAGGCGCAGGTCGGGCGGCGCCTGCGCATCCTGACCGAGCGCGGCGGCCGGGGCCGGGCCGACGATTTCACCCCTGTCCACACGCCCGGCGAGCCGCCGGGGCGGATCGTCCACGGCGTCGTCACAGGCCTTAACGGCGGCGCGCTGGATGTAACGATCGATTCATCCTGAATGAAGAAGCCGGCGCTCCGGTAACGCAAGACTCGCAACAAGCCCGGCACATTGGCGTCCTGCGATGCGCTCCCGCCGGAGCGCGGATGAGGCTGCGCGTTTGACCACAACCTTCCGCCGCGGAAGCGATTTCCGCGCCTATGTCCAGGATTCGCTCGCCGCGCAGGGCAAGCCCGGCGAGCGCGAGCCGTCGGCGCCGACTCGTTGCGCGCCCGGATCGGCGGGGCGACGGGCGCGGCTTTGCGTGAGCGTTTTTCCGCGGCCGCTGCGGGTTTTCCAGCCTCGTCGCCGCCGCAACGGCTGTTTTGCGGCGCGAGGCGGCGTCCCCCGCGACCGATGAGGACAGAGCGCCGCCGGCCGAGGCGCTTCGCTCGCGCCGCGCCCACGCCCGCCCTTCGCGGCATTCCTCGCGCCGCCGCGCCTTCGCGCAAATTGAACCTGGAGCAGAGCCGCCGCGAGATCGAGGCGGTTCAGGCCCGGCTCGACGCTCGGCCCGGCGAGACCGTCGCGCCGCGCCATGCGCGGGAACGTTGGGCCGCCGAACTAGCCCGCGAATATCGGCGCGAGTTTCATCCGCTCGAGGCTGCAAGCGAGCCCGCGCCGGCTGCGGTCGAGGACAATCCGACGGCGGCGGACGGCGCGGCGGCGGCGTTTTTCGTCGGCCGGAAAAGCCGCCTGGCGGGTCGGCCTGTTCCTGGAGCCGGCCGCTCGCTTCATTTCCGCCCATAGCGCCCCCATTCTCAAGGTCGCGGCGGTGGGTCTCGCGATCGTCGGCGCCGCCGGCTTTCTCGCGCAATGGCCGCGCGGCGGCGGAGGAGACGAGGCTGCCCTCGACGCCCCGGCGCAGGCGACGACGGCGGCGCCGCGCCCCGCCTGGGTCGAAATCCAGAAGCCCTTCCGCCTGTTCGATCTCGCCGCCCCGCAACTGGCGCACGAAAAGCGGCTTTACACCGCGCGGCGGCACAATACGGGCGGCGGCCGCGAGGATGTGCTGACCTTTGGCGAATTCGCCGGAACCGGTCCGTTCCTGCGGGTGTCGGTCTATCGCCACGGTTCGGAGAAATCCGCCGACGCCGCCTATTTCGTGGACATGGCGCGCCGCGCCGCCCAGCTCGGCCTTAGCCTTGGACGGGCCAACAATGCCGAGACCCAGGCCACCCGCCTCGGCGACGTCGAGACGGCGGCCCTGACCCTGACGGAAGGACGCGTCGCGCGCGACAATTGCCGGGGATTCCGCTTCAGCGCGGCGCAACTGGGGCTGACATTGGCCGGCTTTGCCTGCGGCGCGGGGCAGGAGGCGGTCAGCGGCGGCGATCTCGCCTGTCTGCTCGACCGGCTCGACCTGGTTTCGGCCGGCGAGGACCGCGCCCTGCGCGACTTCTTCGCCGCGGCCCAGGCGCGCGGCGCGCGCGGCTGCGTCGATTCGGGCTCCGCGCCGACGAAAAAGCAGTCGAAGGGGTTGCAATAAAACCGCGCCGGCGGACTTTTTTAACTTTGCCCGGCAAATCGCTATCGCTCGGCGCCGCAAAGCGTTAAATTGCGGCCAGCATCAGGAGCCTATAATGCGCCGTCAGTCCTTTTTCGTCCTCGCGCTCATGTCCGGCGCGCTTGTCTGCGCCAGCGTCCAGGCCGAGGCCAAGCAGAAAACCCGCAGCCAGCCAGGTCGTCACGGACGCCAATGCCGCGGAACTCACCGTCCAGAAGAAGACCTGGCTCGAACCGGGCAATGTGGTGCCGGTTGGCACGCAGGACCGCTATGCGCAAACGGTGAAATATCCCTCCAACCCCGCGCCGGGCGGAACCTATCGCAACGACAATTTCGGCGATTGGCTCCTGCCGCAATGGTTCGGCGGCGTGCCAGGCTTCCAGCGCTGAAGTCTTCCAGCGCTCAAGGTTTGGCGCCAAAAAAAACGGCCGGGCGAAAGCCCGGCCGTTTTGCTTTTTGAAACGGGAGCCGCTCAGTCCTTGGCGCGCTCGACATAGGTGTTGTCCTCGGTCAGGACGACGATGCGGGCGCCGACGCCGATATGCGGCGGCACCATCACGCGCAGGCCGTTGTCCATCTTGGCGGGCTTGTAGGACGACGACGCCGTCTGGCCCTTCACGACCGGCTCGGTCTCGACCACTTCGAGCGTCACGCGCGCGGGAAGCTGGATCGCCACGGCGACGCCGTTGAAGATCGACAGGATGCACTTCATGCCTTCCTGCAGATAGGCGGACTGGTCGCCGATGACGTCCTTGGGAACGATGACCTGCTCGAAATTGTCGTCGTTCATGAAGGTGAAGCCGTCGCCATCCGCGTAGAGATAGCTGAAGTTCATGTCCTCGACATGGGCGCGCTCGACCTGTTCGGTGGTCTTGTAGCGCACCGAGGTCTTGTTGCCGTCGGACAGGCGGCGCATGTCGATCTGCGTCGTCGGCGTGCCCTTGCCCGGGAAGAAGCTCTCGGCGCTCAGCACGACATAGAGATTGCCGTCCTCGTGCTCGATGATATTGCCCTTGCGGACGTTGCTGGCGATGATTCTCACGTTCGATTTCCCTGCGGCGACTCCCGCCGCGCCGGTTGAAGCGGCGGGCGGTCGGGTCTATGGACCTGTTTGAAACTTGCGGCGACACTAATAAACAATCGTCGCCGCAACGCCAGTTTTTTGTCACATCAACCAGGGGTATGGGCGGAATGGCGCGACACTCCGCCTTCTGGGCGCCGGAACATCACGCCGCGCGGCGGCCCCGCCTGCTGGCGCGGGCGCGGATCGTGAAGGCCGTGCGCGGCTTTTTCGAGCAACAGGGATTTTGGGAAATCGAGCCGTCGGCCTTGCAGATTTCGCCCGGCAACGAGACCCATATCGCGGGCTTCGCGACGCGGTTCGAACCACTCGGCGGCGCGCCGACGCCCTATTACCTGCACTCCTCGCCCGAATTCGACTGCAAGAAGCTGCTCGCGGCCGGCGAGACGAGGATTTTCTCGCTGGCCCATGTCTTCCGCAACGGCGAGCGCACAAGGCTGCACCATCCCGAATTCACCATGCTGGAATGGTATCGCGCCGGGGCGCCCTATCGCGCCCTGATCGACGATTGCGCCGCCATCCTGCGCATCGCGGCGGAGGCGGCCGGCGTGAGCGCGTTCCGCTTCGGCGCGTCGCAGCTCGATCCCTACGCCGCGCCCGAAATCCTGCCCGTGACGGAGGCGTTTTCGCGCCATGCCGGGATCGACCTTGCGGCGCTGCTCGACGACCGCGACGCCTTGGCGCGCGAGGCGGCGCGGCTCGGAATTCGGGTCAGCGCCGACGATACCTGGTCCGACCTGTTCAGCAAGATCGTGTCGGAGCCATCGAGCCGCATCTTGGCCACGGCCGCGCCACCGTGCTGATCGACTATCCGGCGAGCGAGGCGGCTCTGGCGCGGCGAAAGCCGGACGATCCGCGCTTCGCCGAGCGTTTCGAGCTTTACGGCTGCGGGGTGGAGCTGGCCAACGCCTTTGGCGAATTGACCGACCCGGTCGAGCAGCGCCGCCGCTTCGAGGCGGATATGGCGGAGCGGCAGCGCATTTACGGGCAATCCTATCCGATCGACGAGGATTTCCTCGCCGCGCTCGCCTCCATGCCGCCGTCGAGCGGCGCGGCGCTTGGCTTCGACCGGCTGGTGATGCTCGCGACCGGCGCGGACCATATCGAGGACGTCCTCTGGGCGCCGGCGGCTGGCGCCATGAGCAAGGCCTTCGTGAGCGCTTCGCCGGACAAGACCCTGACCCGGCCCGAGGACCTGATCGCGGCGGGCTACGCCGCGCCCGGCGAGGCGGCGGCGCTTGCGGAGGTCGCGGCGCGCTACAGCATCGCCGTGCCGCCGGGCGTCGCGGCCCTCATCGAAACGCGCGACGATCCGATCGGCCGGCAATTCCTGCCCGACGCGGCGGAACTGACGCTGCGGCCGCAGGAGCGCGCGGACCCGATCGGCGACGACGCCCACGAGGCCGTCCGGGGCCTGATCCATCGCTACCCCGACCGCGCGCTGCTCAAGCTGACCAGCGTCTGCCCGGTCTATTGCCGGTTCTGCTTCCGCCGCGAGCGCGTCGGCGCCGGCACCGAAGGCCTGCTGGACGCGGCGGCGCTCGACGCCGCCTTCGCCTATCTCGCCGCGCATGAGGAGATCTGGGAGCTGATCGTCACCGGCGGCGATCCGCTCGCCGTCTCGCCGCGCCGGCTGGCCGAACTCGGCGCGCGGCTGCGCGGGCTGGATCATATCAAGATCCTGCGGTTCCATTCGCGCGTCCCGGCGCTGACGCCGGAACGGGTGACCGACGAATTGAT
Source organism: uncultured Alphaproteobacteria bacterium (assembly GCA_963811975.1). Lineage (GTDB taxonomy): Bacteria > Pseudomonadota > Alphaproteobacteria > Rhizobiales > Beijerinckiaceae > Rhodoblastus. The sequence goes on along the minus strand of CAWETR010000010.1, from coordinate 170,049 downwards.
CGAGGCTCTGCGCGCCAGCGGCAAGACGGTCTATGTCGCGCTCCACGCCAACCATCCGCGCGAACTGACGGCGGCGGCGCGCGCCGCCTGCGCCCGGCTGATCGACGCCGGGATCGTCATGGTCAGCCAGAGCGTCCTCTTGCGCGGGGTGAACGACGATGTCGAAACGCTGTCGGCGCTGATGCGGGCCTTCGTCGAGAACCGCATCAAACCCTATTACCTGCACCATGCCGATCTCGCGCCGGGCACGTCGCATCTGCGGCTGCCGCTGGAGCAGGGGCAAGCGCTGGTCACGGGCCCTGCTCGGGCGCGTCTCGGGACTGTGCCAGCCGATCTATGTGGTCGATATTCCCGGCGGCCATGGCAAGGCGCCGGCGGGCCCGGCCTATTGGCGGCGCGAGGGCGATCATTGGCGGGTTGAAGATTGGCGCGGAACAAGCCACGCTTACGCCGATCCGTCGCCGCCGGCGACGGACCATGAGTAGACCCGCCTTTTTTTGGGCCGATTTTCCTCGCTCTCTGACGCCGCACATGATTCGGAGACTGCCTTGGCGCGCCTGATTCCCCGCGTTTCCCTCGCGAAGCTTTTTGCGCTGCTGCTGATCTGCGCGGCGGCGCCGGCTTTCGGCGCGGCGGACAACAAGACGCCGGCCGGCCCTGCGGCGCGCGCCGGCCGCCGCTTCCGCCGAGGCGCCGGCGGCGGTCGACCCTGCGGCGCGTCTCGACGCGGCCAAGCAGAGCCTCGACCAGATCGAGGCCAAGCTTGCGGCCGGGGACACGATGAGCGATTCCGAACTGGTCAAGCTTCGCGGCTCGCTCGATCCGGTCTCGGCCCAGATCCAGAGCGTCGTCGCGGAGGTCCAGCCCAAGCTCACGGGCTTAAGGCCCGCCTCGACCAGCTCGGCGCGCCGCCCGATCCCAAGGCCAATCCGCCGGCCGCGCCGGAAGACCCGGTGGTGACCCAGGAGCGCGCCGACCAGCAGAAGCTCTATTCGGCGCACGACGATCTCATCAAGCGGGCCAATGTCTCGCTCCTGCGCGTGGAGCAGATCGGCTCGGAAATCGGCGCCAAACGCCGGGCGCTGTTCTCCAATGCGGTTTTCCAGGGCTCGTCGAGCATCGCGGCGCCGAGCCTGTGGATGGATGCGGCGCGCGACGTGCCGCGGGCGGTCTCCGCGGCGCGGGGCGTGTTCATGGATCTCGCGAGCCAGACCGTCCGGGGCGCTGTCCGGAAAGAACTTCTGGCTGTTCGGCCTGTCGCTGCTCACGCTGATCGCCGTGATCGTCGCCGCGAGCCTGCTCGCGCGACGGGTGATCCCGCGCGAGAAATCCGGCCGCCCGCCGAACGAATTGCAGAAGGCGGCGGCGGCGTTGTGGACCGCGCTGGCGATGACGGCCATTCCGGTCGGCGGCGCGGCGGCGCTTTATGCGCTCGCCGACTGGTTCGGCCTCGGCTCGCAGGAGTTCAAGCCGCTTTCCGACGCCTTCTTCCGCGCCGTGATCCTGTTCGCCTGCGCGATCGGTCTGGGCGCCGCCATTCTCGCCCCGAGCCGCCCGCTCTGGCGGCCGCTCGACCTCACCGACCGGGTCGCGACACGGCTGATGAACCTCGTGCTGGTCGTCACCGGCCTGATCGCGCTCGGCAAGATGTTCGATGCGATGGACGAGGTGCTCGGCGCCGCGCTGCCGGTTTCGGTGGCGGCCCGGGGAACCTTCGCTTTGCTCGTGGGCCTGACCCTGATGCGCGGGCTCTACGGGATCGTGGCCGCGCCGGACGACGACGAGACGCCGAGCGGCCGTCCCGCCAGTCTCGAGGATGAAAGCCCGTGGTGGCCGCCGATCCGTTTCGCGGTCTGGGCCGCGGTGGTCGCGGTGATCGGGGCGGACCTGCTCGGCTATATCGCGCTGTCGTCCTTCCTCGTCAGCCAGATCGCCTGGACCGCCTTTGTCGCGAGCCTGCTGTTTCCTGTTGATGAAGGTCATTTCGGAGGGGCTGGAGCAAGGCTTCCGGCCCAATTCGCGGATGAGCCGGGGGCTGATCGCCAGCGTCGGCATGCGGCGCGAGAGCGTGGCCCAGTTGGGCGTGCTGCTGTCCGGCGTCCTCGCCGTGACGCTCTATGCGGTGGCCGCGCTCCTGATCCTCGCGCCGTGGGGCCTGCAGTCGCACGACATGCTGGGGGCGATGGAATCCGCCTTCTTCGGCTTCAAGCTCGGCGACGTCACGATCTCGCCCTGGAGCCTGCTGATCGCGCTCGTCCTGTTCGGTCTGGGCTATACGATCACCCACCGCCGTCCAGAACTGGCTCGAAAAGCGCTATCTGCCGCTGACCCAACTCGATCAGGGACTTCAGGCGTCGATCCGCACCAGCGTCGGCTATATCGGCTTCCTGCTCGCGCTGCTCTTCGCCGGCGCCTTTTTGGGGCTCAATTTCGAAAAGCTGGCGCTGGTCGCCGGCGCCTTGTCCGTCGGTATCGGCCTCGGCCTGCAATCGGTGGTCAACAATTTCGTTTCCGGCCTGATCCTGCTGTGGGAGCGCACGATCCGGGTCGGCGACCTGGTGGTGATCGGCGAGGACCAGGGCTATGTCCGGCGCATCAATGTCCGCGCCACCGAAATCGAGACGCCCGACCGCGCCACCATGATCGTCCCCAACGGCAACCTGATGACCGGGGTGGTGAAGAATTTCGTGCGCGGCGACCGCATCGGGCGGATCCTGATCTCCATCCAGGTGGCGCCCGGCTCCGACCCGGAAAAGGTGCGCGACACCCTGCTCGACGCCGCCAAATCGCATGAACAGGTGGTCGGCATTCCCGCGCCGGCGGTGCTGTTCGTCAATTTCAGCGCGAGCTCGATGGATTTCCAGCTGATCTGCTTCGTCGAGGAAGTCGAACGCGCGGGGCGGGTGAAGAGCGACCTGCTCTACGCGATTTTCAGCCATCTCGGCGAAGCCGGGCTGAAACTCGCCACGACCAGCACGACGCTGGATTTCGATGTCTCCAAGTTCGAGCCGGTCATCCGCCGGCTCGCCGAGAAGCCGGACAACATCAAACCTTAACTGTTTGGGCGCATCCCGGCCTTTGCGCTTCACCCACCGGAATTTCAAATTGCCCAAAAACTCCCGCCGCGCTCTTCGCGCGCCTCGCCCTCAGCGCGGCCCCGCTTTGCCTGATGCTCGCCGGCTGCGCCGACACCGTCGCGCCGGCTCCGCCGCCCGCCGCGCCCGAAACCGGCCTGTACCACTCGATGGCGGCGCCCGGCGCGCGGCTCGACGCCGCCGCCGCGCGCGACCTGATCTCGCTTTATCGCCGCAACAACGGGCGCGATTCCGTGGCGCTCGACCCGGACCTGATGGCGCAGGCGCAGGCGCAGGCCGATTCCATGGCGGCGCGGGACAAGCTCAGCCATGAAGTGAGCGGTTCGCTGACGGAGCGGCTCGACCGCGCGGGTTTTCGGAAATCCACCGCCGTGGAAAATGTGTCCGCCGGCTATGACACGATGGCCGAGGTGTTTTCGGGCTGGCGCCAGTCGCCGCCGCATAACGCCAACCTGCTGGCGCCCGGCATGAGGCGCATGGGCATCGCCGCCGCCTACAATCCGAGGACGCGCTACAAGGTGTTCTGGGCGCTGGTGATGGCGAACTGAGGCGGTTTATTCCGCCGGCGCGAGTCCGGCCTCGGGATCCGGGCCGCCGAAGCCAGCGGCGCACGAAGGCGGAGGTCCAGCGCGCCACCGCGCGGTCATGCTGGAACCAGCCTTCGAGATGGCTCTGGCGCTTTTGCGCGCCGGGCTGCTCGGTGCGCTCGTGCGCCGTCACCGTCCATTTGCACATCATGGCGTAGGTGACGTCGGGGTGGAATTGCAGGCCGAACGCCTTGGCGCCGACCTGGATCGCCTGGGCCTCGAAATCGTCGCCCTCGGCCAGCAGGACCGCGCCATTGGGGCAATCGAAGCCCTCGCGATGCCATTGATAGACGCGGGTGGGGAAGGCGCAGTCACAAAGGGAATGGCCCTCCTCGGTCGGGCGGATCGGATAATAGCCGACCTCGACGCGGCCCTCCGGATGGGCGCCGACCGTGTGGCCGAGATGGCGCGCCAGCAATTGCGCGCCGAGGCAGATGCCCAGAAAGGGCTTGTTTTCGCGAAGCGGCGCGCCGATCCAGTCGATTTCGCGCTTGAGCCAGTCGTCCTCGTCGTTGACGCTCATCGGGCCGCCGAAAATCACCGCGCCGGAATGATCGCGCATGGTCTTGGGCAGGGGGTCGCCGAAACAGGGGCGGCGGATGTCGAGCGGCGCGCCGAGTTCGCGCAGCAGGCGGCCGATTCGACCCGGAGAACTGTGCTCGCCGTGCAGGACGATCAGCACGGGCTTATGGAGCTTCGGGGCAAACGGATCGGCGGAAAATGGCATTTTCAGGCGACCTCCTTGTCTTTGGCGGTGCTCTTGTCCCTTCGGCGCAATTGCAGCGAGCTGACAACGGCCAGCGAAAGGGCTTTGGGCGTGAACGGGCTGGTCCAGCCGACAAATTTCGCGACCAGGCCGGGAACGACGACGCGCTTGCCCGCCATCATGCCGTCATAGGCGATCTGCGCGACCTCGGACGAGGACAGCGACACGCGGACCATCTTGTCCATCTTGCCCGAGAACCGCGCCCGCGCCTGGAAGCCGGTCGGCACCGGGCCGGGACAAAGTGCGGTGACGCTCACGCCGCGCGGCGCCAGCTCGGCCGACAGGGCTTCGGTGAAGGACAGGACATAGGCCTTGCTGGCGTAATAGACCGCCATGCCAGGACCGGGCATGAAGGCCGCGATCGAGGCGACATTGAGCAGGCGCCCCCGCGCTTCGATCAGTTTCGGCGCAAAAACCAGGCTCAATTCGGTCAAGGCGCGGATATTGAGGTCGATCATGCCCAATTGTTCGGCAAGATCGCCGTCCGTCGCCGCGCCGAGCAGGCCGTAGCCGGCGTTGTTGACGAGAATCTCGGGCGCGGCGCCGGCCGCGTCCATGCGCGCCGACCAGCGAGGCGACGGCGCCGGGGCGGCTGAGGTCGAGGTCGAAGACCAGCGGGCGGGCGTTCTTCTGTCCCGGCAAGGCGGCGAGTTCGTCGGCCAGGGCGTCGAGCGCGGCGCGGTTGCGCGCGACCAGCGCGAGGTCATGGCCCTTGCGCGCGGCAAGGCGGGCGAGATCGGCGCCGATTCCGCCCGACGCCCCTGTAATCAGCATGACCTTGCGGGAAGCGCTCATGCCTTCGCCCCCTGCGCAGCCGGGACGCTCGAATCCCAGGGGCCGGGCGCGTCGGGCTCGCAGCCGTGCTCTTCGCGGACCTTGCGGCGCATGGCGAGGCGTTCGCGCGCCGGCACGCCGAGCAGTTCGGAGACGCGCCAGATGATGTTTTCCTCGAATTCCTGCACCACGCCGTCGGCATAGGCGATGGTCCACATCATTTCGATCAGGCGGCGGCGGTCCGGTCCGGCCATCGAATGTTTCAGCACGGAGGTGAAGCCGTAAAGGTCGACCGCCTCGCGGTCGCGCTCGCGCGCTTCGGCGAGCAGCTTTTCGGCTTCGTCGAGGCCGAGATCGAAGCGCTGCTGGAGCAGCAGGAGCAAGGCGCGCTTTTCCGAATCGCTGAAGAAGCCATCGACTTCGGCGACATGGACCAGAAGAGCGGCGGCGGCCACGCGCAATTCGGCCTCTTCGAAATCCCGCTCCCCGGCCTGCGAGCCGGTCATGTCTTCAATGAGCTGGCGCAACCTTTCGAACATTGGAAGACCTGAATTTCGTTTGCTTTTCCCAGAATGGGCGCTGCATTGTAAATGAAGCATTAACCATGCCGGAAATGGCGGAACAACCGGCAATTTTACCGGCGCCGCGACGCAAAAACGCAAATAGGGTTACCAGACGCTCGGTCAGCCGTTCGGACCACGATGGAGCGGTCAGCCGACGCGATCAGCCCTTCTTGTTCCTGGCTTCCAGCTCGGCCTTGAGCGCGGCGAGCTTGGCGAAGGGCGAATCGGGATCGGCCTGCTTTTCGCGCGGCGGGCGCTTCTCCTGATGCGGCGGGCGGTCGCCGCCGCGCTGGTCGTCGCGCCGCTGGTCGTCTCGCCTCTTGCCGTCGAACTTGCCTTCGAAGCGGCGGGCGCCTTCGCGCTTGCCTTCGAAACGCGGTTTCCCGCCCTCGGACCGGCGGTCGTCGCGGCGCGGGCGCTCCTGCGCGCCTTCTGCGGCTTGCTGCTGCTGCCTTCGGCGGGCGTCTCGCCGGCGGGGCGCGCGGGCGCGCCGTGGGGACGGCGCGGGCCGCCATGACGGCGCGGCTGCTGGTCCTGGCGCGCTGGTCTTGGCCATGCTCGCGGCGGCGGCCGTGATGGCGCTGCGGACGCCAGATTTCGATCGTGACGGGCTCGGCGGGCGCGGCTTCTTCCGCCGGGGCCGGCTCGGCGCCGGCTTCCGTGGCGGCGGCTTCGGCTTCGGCGTCGGCCGGCGCGACGGCTCGGTCGCGACGCGCTTCCGCGGCGGCTCCGCTTCGCGACGGGCTCTGCTTCGGCCGCCGGCTCTGCTTCGGGCTCGACTTCCCTGGCCGCTCTCGGCGGCTTCCTCGGGCTGCGTCTCGTCCGCCGGTTCGGAAATGTCCGCAGGCGCTTCGGTCGCGACGGCCTCAGCCGGCGCTTCGACCTGTTCGGAAACAGCCTCTTCCGGCGCTCCGGTCTCGCACGCTTCGCGGCCTCGGCTCTGCGCCGGCTTTCGGCCGCCGGTTCCGTCACCGGCTTGACCGGCTCGGTCGAGGCCTTGGGCAAAAGCGGGACGGTGATCGCCGGGCCGGTGCGAGTCTCGCTGGCATAGCCGAGCGATTTGAGAATGCTGGCGAAGCTCTCGCCCGAACAGCCGGCGAGCGAGGTCATGGCGACGGTGACGACAAAACCTTCGCCGTCCGCGGCGCCGGGAGGCGGATCGCCGGCGGTCACGCCGGGGCGATAGGCGATGGCGGGGCGGATCAGGTCGGCGAGGCGCTCCAGAATATCGACGCGCACGGCGCGGTCGCCGCAGACGCGGAAGCCGGCGGCGCGATAGAGGCCGCGGTTGACGGTGGCGTCGGCGGCGAACGAGGTGCGGCCCGAGGAGGCGAGATGCGCGACCTCGTCGATGCCCTTCACGGTTTCCATGCCGCCGTGCTTGAGCGCCCACAGCTGCGCCGCCAGCGCGCGCGGGGCCGGCTTGAGCAAGGCCGGGAGATAGAGGTGATAGGCGCCGAAGCGCACGCCGAACTTGCGCAGCGCGGCGCGGGCGTCCTGCGGCAGGGTCTTCATTTCCTCGGCGACGCGGGAGCGCTCCAGCACGCCGAGCGACTCGCCGATCTGGAAGGCGATGCCGCGCGCCACGCCTTCGAGGCCGTCGCCGATCTCCAGCTCTTCCAGCGAGCCGAGCATTTTCTTGACGTGCTGGGCCAGCCAGAGGTCGAGCCGGTTCTGCGCCATTTCGAGCTGGGCGCCGGTGAGATGCTCGTCGGCGATCAGCCGCACGCGGGCCTTGAGGATGTGGTCGCCCGCCGCGATCCGCCCGACCGGCTCGCCGAGCCAGCGGATGATCCCGTCATTGGCGAGGACGAAGGCTTCGTCGACCGCCTCGTGCACGCGGCGCGCCCGCGCCTCGATCTCGGTCGCCAGCGCTTTTTGCGCCGCCGCGTTCAAGGTCCGGGCTTCCTCGCCTTCGGCCTGCGGATCGGGCGTGAAGCAAAATCCCTGCAGGGAGCCGACGTGATGACCCTCGACCATGACCTGGCCCGTCGGCGTGACTTCGGCTTCCAACATCGTGTTCTCTCTCAGTCGGCGCATCAGGACGCTGGCGCGCCGGTCGACAAATCTCTGGGTCAGGCGCGCATGCAAGGCGTCGGACAGACTGTCCTCTACCTGACGCGCGACGCCCTGCCAATGCTCTGGATCGTTTAACCAGTCATTCCGGTTGGCGATGAAGGCGCAGGTGCGGACCTGGCTGATGCGCGCGGACAGCGCGTCGATGTCGCCGTCGGTGCGGTCGACGCTGGCGATCTGCCTGGCGAACCAGTCGTCCGGGATGCGCCCGGCGCGCACGATGAAGCCGTAAACGGCCATCACGAGATCGGCGTGGGCGGCCGGAGACGTCTTGCGATAGTCGGGAATCTGGCAGACGTCCCACAATCTTTCAATATCGGCGCGGGTCTTGGCGTTGCGGCGCACGGTACTCGTCGCGGGAGGCCGTTTCGAGCGCGACCTGGTCTTCGGCGACCGGCGCGCGGGTGAGGCCGGGCCGGTCCGGGACCACGTCGAGCGAGGCGATCAGCGAGTCGATGCTGGAAAAATCCAGCGCGGCGTTGCGCCATTGCAACAGCGGCACGGAATCGAAGGCGTGAGATTCGATCATCGCCGCCAGTTCCTCGTCGAACGGTGGGCAGCGGCCGCTGGTGCCAAAGGTGCCGTCGCGGGTGTGGCGGCCGGCGCGGCCCGCGATCTGGCCGAATTCGGCCGGGTTGAGCCGTCGGTGCTGGTAGCCGTCGAACTTGCGGTCGGAGGCGAAGGCGACATGGTCGACGTCGAGATTGAGGCCCATGCCGATGGCGTCGGTGGCGACGATGTAATCGACGTCGCCGTTCTGGTAGAGGTCGATCTGGGCGTTGCGCGTGCGCGGGCTCAGCGCGCCGAGCACCACCGCCGCGCCGCCGCGCTGGCGCCGGATCCATTCCGCGATGGCATAGACGTCCTCGGCGCGAAAGCTGACGATGGCGCTGCGCCGGGGCAGCCGGGCGATCTTGCGGTCGCCGGCGAAGGCGAGCTGCGACAGGCGCGGGCGGGAATTGACGCGCACGCCCGGCAGCAGGCGCTCCAGCGCCTCGTGCATGGTGGCGGCGCCGATCAGCAGGGTTTCCTCGGTCCCGCGCCGGTTGAGGATGCGGTCGGTGAAGACGTGGCCGCGGTCGAAATTGGCGGCGAGCTGGATTTCGTCGATGGCGACGAAGGGCAAGGCGAGGTCGCGCGGCATCGCCTCGACGGTGGAAACCCAATAAAGCGGATGTTTCGGCTTGATCTTCTCCTCGCCCGTGATCAGGGCGACGGCTTCCGGTCCGACCTTGGCGACGACGCGGTTATAGACCTCGCGCGCCAGCAGGCGCAGCGGCAGGCCGATCATGCCCGCCTTGTGGCTCAGCATGCGCTCGATGGCGAAATGGGTCTTGCCGGTATTGGTCGGACCGAGCACGGCCAATACGTCCCTCGCGACATCGCTCGCGCTCCCGGCCCCGCGTCTGTCGCGCATCGGCTCGGGCGAAAAAAGCTCGCTCATTGAGGTCATGGCCGCCCAACTCCCGGCGGGATTAAAACATTGTCCCGATCCGGGACAGCGAAATCGCGACTGGAAATCTTCACGCGCTTGTTTTTAAAGGAATAAAAATCCGGCGGCCTCCTGGTTCCGCTCGAGACGTCAAGACTTCGAACCTTGCGCGAACGAATCGCGCCCGAATCGACGACCTTTCGCGAGTCTGCCTTTGTTCGCCCCATATATGGGGATGATCGCGCCAATTACCGCCAAGGATTGAATCGGGGGCTTCAGCGCGCCTGTTGCGCCGGAAGGCGGGACGGACTCCTGCCGCGCGTTTTGTCAATCGCGCTCAGGGAGAAAAGCGCAATTCCGAGGCTTCGATCACCGCGGTGCCGGCCATGGTCATCAGCGACACGCGGTAGGGCACGACAATGCCGAGGTTCGGCACCGGCGCCAGCCAGACGCTCATGTCCGTGTTGTCGGCCATGAATTGCGTCGCCTTGTTGCTGGGCTTGTGGCCCGCGATCGGCACGTAGCGCGCCGAGCAGATCGTCACCGGGCCGGCATAGCCGTTGGTCTTGACCTGCTTGATCCCGACATAGGAGAGCGTCACGTCGAAGCGGGTATAGCCGTCGAACACCGGGACGCGGCGATTGCAGGCCTCCGGTCCGACCGGGCTCGCGCCCTGCGGCACCGGCATGATGAAGGCCGACAGCGGGTCGATGATGTCGCGCTTGTGGGCGTCCGTCAGCTGCACCCGCTCGGGATTGTGGCTGTCGTCCCAGTACGGGGAGGTTTCCACCTGGCGCACGGTCCCCTCGCTCATCGCCATGCGCAATGTGCGCGTCTCCTTCGAATTGGAGGCGATGGTGGCGTAGCCCGACGGCAGGATGGCGCCGCCCTGGTAGGCGCCGGACGAGGCCAAGGCCATGCGCAGGTTGGAGACCAGCGCCGCGAGGCCGGTGAGCCGGACGTGGAGATCGACCTTGTAATGATTGTCCGCCACGGCGCCGTCGGCCACGGCGGCGCCGATCGGCAAGCCGATCAGCGACACCCGGTAATTGGCGTGCATGGTCTCGGCGCGGGCGCCGGCGGACGCCAGAGCCCCCGCGGCAAGAGCTCCTGCGGCAAGAGCTGTTCGGCGGAACGAGAAACCTGTCATTCAGGCGGCCTTTGGGCGGATGCCGTCCGCGCGGACGAAGCGGCGGGCGATGAGCCGGGGTGATTCGGTTCAAGTGCACCGGAATATAATGGCGGCGCCGTGGCGTCTCAAATTTTTTGCGCGCCGAATTCATCCGGACAGCGGGAGCCAGGATCGGGCTTTGGCGGCGATTTTCGCGAAATTTCACAAAGCCGGTCCACCCCCCTTGCCGCGCTGCGCCGACGCCGCTATAAGGCGGGCCTCCAAGGCGAAGGTCTTGGACGCGGCGGGGAAGCCCGCAGCAAAATGTCGGAGTGTAGCGCAGCCTGGTAGCGCACCTCGTTCGGGACGAGGGGGTCGGAGGTTCGAATCCTCTCACTCCGACCATTTTCTTTCTTGCAAGATATCAGGAAAGCTTTGTGCCGGCGCAGCGCGCCGACGGCCGCGCCCGTCCGCAGCGCAAGCGACAGGGCCCGTCAGCGATCAGCTGTCCATCTTCAGCGCGGCGATAAAGGCTTCCTGCGGGATGTCGACCTTGCCGAACTGCCGCATGCGCTTCTTGCCTTCCTTCTGCTTTTCCAGAAGCTTTCTTTTGCGGCTGACGTCGCCGCCGTAGCATTTGGCGGTCACGTCCTTGCGCAGGGCGCGGATGGTTTCGCGGGCGATGATCTTCGCGCCGATGGCGGCCTGGATCGGAATCTGGAACATGTGCTGCGGGATCAGTTCGCGCAGCTTCTCGACCATGGCGCGGCCGCGCATTTCGGCGCGGGTGCGATGAACCAGCATGGACAGGGCGTCGACCGGTTCGGCGTTGACGAGGATCGACATCTTGACGAGATCGCCGGCGCGATAATCGGTGATCTGATAGTCGAACGAGGCGTAGCCCTTGGAGATCGACTTCAGCCGGTCGTAAAAATCGAACACCACTTCATTGAGCGGCAATTCGTAGACCACCATGGCGCGCTTGCCGACATAATTGAGGTCGACCTGGACGCCGCGGCGATCCTGGCACAGCTTCAGCACCGCGCCGAGATATTCGTCGGGCGTCAGGATCGTGGCCTTGATCCAGGGCTCCTGGATTTCCGCGATCCGGACCGGGTCCGGCATGTCGGCGGGATTATGCAGTTCGAGCGTCTCGCCGGAATTCAGCGCGATCTTGTAGATGACCGACGGCGCGGTCGCGATCAGGTCGAGATTGAACTCGCGCTCCAGCCGCTCCTGGATGATTTCGAGATGCAACAGGCCCAGGAAGCCGCAGCGAAAACCGAAGCCGAGCGCGGCGGAAGATTCCATTTCGTAGGAGAAGCTGGCGTCGTTGAGGCGCAACTTGCCCATCGCCGCGCGCAAATCCTCGAAATCGGCGGCGTCGACCGGGAACAGGCCGCAGAACACCACCGGCTGCGCCGGCTTGAAGCCCGGCAGCGAGTTCGGCGCATGGCCTCTTGTCGTCGGTGATGGTGTCGCCGACGCGGGTGTCGGCGACCTGCTTGATCTGGGCGGTGATGAAACCGATCTCGCCCGGGCCCAGCTCCGGGCCTTCCTGCATTTTCGGGCGGAACACGCCGATGCGGTCGACCTCGTAATGAGCGTCGGCGCCGATCATGCGGATTTTCTGGCCTTTTTTCAGCACGCCGTCGAAAATGCGCACCAGCACGACCACGCCGAGATAAGGGTCGTACCAGCTGTCGACCAGCAGCGCCTTGAGCGGGGCCTTTTCGTCGCCGATCGGCGGCGGTAGCTTTTCGACGATGGCCTCGAGCACGAGATCGATGCTGATGCCGGTCTTGGCCGAGATCGGCACGGCTTCCGAGGCGTCGAGGCCGATGACTTCCTCGATCTGGGCCTTGATGCGGTCGGGCTCGGCGGCGGGCAGGTCGATCTTGTTGAGCACCGGCACGATTTCGTGGCCGGCGTCGAGCGCGTGATAGACATTGGCGAGCGTCTGGGCCTCGACGCCCTGCGAGGCGTCCACCACCAGCAGCGAACCTTCGCAGGCCGCCAGCGAACGCGAGACCTCATAGGCGAAGTCGACGTGCCCGGGCGTGTCCATCAGGTTGAGGATATAGGTCTTGCCGTCCTTGGCCTTGTATTCGAGGCGAACGGTCTGCGCCTTGATGGTGATGCCGCGCTCGCGCTCGATATCCATCGAATCCAGCACCTGCTCGACCATTTCGCGCTCGGCCATCGTGCCGGTCTGCTGGATCAGCCGGTCTGCAAGCGTGGACTTGCCATGGTCGATATGGGCGACGATGGAGAAATTGCGGATATTGTCGATCTTGTGCGCGCTCATGAAGCGGCAGATAGCAGCATGGCCGCGCGAAAGGAAGAGAGCAGCCGGCGCGGCGGTCGAGATTTAATCAAACCCGCGTCAGGAACAGCGGGGCGGCAGAGAAATGCGCCGGGTTTTCCAGCTCCGGAAGTCGGAACAGGCGCTCGCGGAAAAAAGAGCAGGCGCTCGCAGCGATGGAACAGGCGCGCCTGCGGAGGCGCAAGACAGGGACGAGCGCCTCGCCGATGCGCACAAGGCGCTGGCGGAGATCGAGGCCGCGCTCGAGGCGCGTGAGAGCAAACTGGAGCAAGCGCGCGCCGAACGCGATGCTGCGCGCAGCGATCTGGATAAGTCCAGGGCACGGAACTTTGGCAGCGCTATGTGACCTTGCGCAAGAGGTCGATCCTGCGTTGGCCGCGATGGGCGGTCCGGCGCGACTGACCGGGGCGACGCTGACCGATCGCGGCGACAATCGCCACTTGCGCCGCAGCGCCAAGGCTTTAAAACCGCCGCATCATTCAAGGAGAACTCATGCGCCCTTCCCATCGCGCGCCAGACGCCATGCGTCCCGTTTCGCTTCAGCGCAATGTCGCGCGTTACGCCGAAGGGTCGTGCCTGGTGAAATTCGGCGAGACCCATGTGCTCTGCACCGCGTCGCTGGAGGACAAGCCGCCGATGTGGCTGCGCGGGCAGGGCAAGGGCTGGATCACGGCCGAATATTCCATGCTGCCCCGTGCGACCCATACCCGGACGCGGCGCGAGACGAGCAAGCCCTCGGGCCGCACGCAGGAGATCCAGCGGCTGATCGGCCGCTCGCTGCGCGCGGTGACCAATCTGCCGGCGATGGGCGAGCGCCAGATCACGCTCGACTGCGACGTGCTGCAGGCGGACGGCGGCACCCGCACCGCCGCGATCACGGGCGCCTGGGTGGCGCTGCATGATTGCCTGAAATGGATGCGCGGCCGCTCCATGATCAAGGACATGCCGCTCAAGGAGCATGTCGCGGCGGTGTCCTGCGGCATCTACCAGGGCGTGCCGGTGCTCGACCTCGATTACGCCGAGGATTCCGCCGCCCATACCGACGGCAATTTCGTCATCACCGGCTCGGGCGGGCTGGTCGAGGTGCAGGCGACCGCCGAGGGCGCGGTGTTTTCCGAAGCCGAACTGACGACCTTGCTCGGCCTTGCCCGTGGCGGCGTCGATCTTCTGGTGAACCTGCAGAAGCAGGCGATCGACTCGTGAGCCGCAAGCTCGAAGGCCGGATCGTCATCGCGACCCATAATGCGGGCAAATTGCGCGAGATGCGCGAATTGCTCGCGCCCTACGGGATCGAGGCGGTTTCGGCGGGCGAACTCGGCCTTGCAGAACCGGACGAGACCGGCGCGGATTTCATATCCAACGCGCTGATCAAGGCGCAGGCGGCGGCCCAAGGCGCCGGGCTGCCGGCTCTGGCCGACGATTCCGGCCTCTGCGTCGAAGCGCTCGGCGGCGCGCCGGGCATTTTTTCCGCGCGCTGGGCCGGCGAAGTTCAAGGATTTCGCCGCCGCCATGGCGCGGATCGAGCGCGAGGCGGCGCAATCGGGCTCGACCTCGCGTCGCGCGCATTTCGTCTCGGCGCTCGCCGTGGCGTGGCCCGACGGCGAGACGACGACGGTCGAGGGCAAGGTTTTCGGTGAGCTGACCTTCCCGACGCGCGGACAGAAAGGCTTCGGCTACGACCCCTGCTTCACGCCGGACGGCCATTCGCGCACCTTCGGCGAGATGACGTCCGAGGAAAAGCACGGCATCCCCGCGGACGGCTCGCAAGCCCTGTCGCACCGGGCGCGGGCGTTCCAGATGCTGGCGCGCAGCGTGCTTGAACGGGACTGAAAGCGGCGCGCGCGGAGATCAGGCGGCGCTGGACTGTCCCGCCTCGCCGGCGCTCTTCGCGATCTCGATGGCCTCCAGGAAGCGCTCCGCCGCTTCTTTCGGCATCGGGCGTCCGAACAGATAGCCCTGGCCGAAGGTGCAGCCCTGCCGGGACAGCCAATCGAGGTTCGAGGCGGTTTCGATGCCCTCGGCCGTGGTCTCCATTCCCAGGCTCGCGCCAAGCTGGATGATGGCGTCGACGAGCTTGGCGCCCTCGCTGCCCTGCATCAGCGACGTGACGTAGCTGCGGTCGATCTTGAGCTTGTCGAAGCGCAATTCGCGGAGATGGTAGAGGCTCGAATAGCCGGTGCCGAAATCGTCCAGCGCGATCTTGACGCCGATGTTCTGCAGCGACGTCAGCGAGGAGCGCGCAGCCTGCAGATCGTTGATGATCGCCGTTTCCGTGACTTCGGTTTCGAGGCGGCTCGGGGGGAAGCCCGTCTCGGTCAGGATGGCGAGGATCCGCTGCGGCAATTGCGAATCCTGCAATTGCTGGGGCGCGATATTGACCGAGAGCAGAAAGTGGGGCGGCCAGGTCGCGGCGGTGGCGCAGGCCTGGCGGAGCAGGGAATAGAACAATTCGCCGATCATGCCCATCTGTTCGGCGACGGGAATGAACTGGTCCGGCGCGATCAGGCCGCGGGTCGGGTGATTCCAGCGCGCCAGCGCTTCGAAGCCGACCAGGTCCTCCGACGGGAGCCTGACGATCGGCTGGAAAAACGGCTCGAATTCCCCGCGCGCGACGCCCAGCCGCAGGTCGGATTCCAGTTCGGCGCGCGCCTTCAGGGCCGCGCCCATCTCGGCCGCGAAGATGCGGAACGTGCCCCGCCCATCCCGCTTGCCTTCATACATGGCCAGATCGGCGGCATGGAGCAGCGATTCGGCGTCCGTGTTGTCCGGCGTGACCGGAGCGATCCCGATCGTGGCGTCGACATGGATCTCGACATTGCTCCAGGCGATCGGACTGCGGATCGCGGCGATCAGCTGTTCCGCCAGGACGATGAGCGCGTCGGGGCCATCGCCGAACGGCACCACCGCGGCGAATTCGTCGCCGCCGAGGCGGGCCACGATGCCGCTGGCGGGAACGATCTGGCGCAGTCGATTGGCGACGACGCAGATCACCGCGTTTCCGGCGGCGTGGCCATGGATGTCGTTGACCGGCTTGAACCGGTCGAGGTCGATGACCATCACGGCGAATCGATCGCGGGCGCAGGTTTTCGCCAGCCCTTCGAACAGCTCGAGGAAGTAGCGCCGATTGGCGAGCCCGGTCAGCGCATCGTGACGGGCGACGGATTCGGTCCGCGAATTCCGCTTCCGCGCGCTGCCTGATGGCCTTGCGCAGCAGGAATGACTTGCGAATGGCGGCGACGAACACGCCGAGGCCCATGCAGCCGCTCAGCATGACCAGGTCGGAGAGATCGTGGTTCAGCGCGAACAGCAGGACGTGATCGAAAACGCCGAATCTGTGCCGACGAACCAGAGACAATAACCGATCATCATGAGGCACAGCAGCTCGTAGAGCTCGCCTCGCGCCCAGGATCCGTGTCTCGTACCGGCCATCAAGCGACCCTTGGCTGAAATTGCGCAGAGCGCCCTTACGTCACCTTGGGTACAATTCGAGCTCTTAATGCCGGGTAAGGGTTGAAATCAAACACGATTTATCATTAACGGCGTGCGAATGCGGGCCGTTAACCCCCATTCAATCAAGCTGAAGATTTCATTAAGCGCGGCGTGACGGAAAATTCCAGAAATGGCATAAGGACTCATGGCCAGCATCGCCCCCTTGATTCCCGACCCCGGCTTTGGCGTTTACGTCCATTGGCCGTTCTGCCTGTCGAAATGCCCGTATTGCGACTTCAACAGCCATGTGCGGCGCGGCGGGGTCGACGAACCGCGTTTTCTGGCGGCGATCCAGGCCGAGCTGAAGCATCGCGCCGACCTCACGCCGGGCCGGGTGGTTCGCTCGATCTTCTTTGGCGGCGGCACGCCCTCGCTGATGGCGCCGGAAACGGTCGCCGCGATCATCGAGACCATCGGCAAGCTGTGGACGGTCGATCCCAAGGCGGAAATCACGCTCGAGGCCAATCCGACCAGCGTCGAGGCCGGCCGTTTTCGCGGGCTATCGCCAGGCGGGCGTCAATCGCGTCTCGCTCGGCGTGCAGGCGTTCAATGATGCCGACCTGAAGCTGCTCGGGCGCATGCACAGCGCCGAGGAGGCCCTGCGCGCGCTCGACATCGCCGCCGCGACCTTCGACCGCACCTCCTTCGATCTCATCTACGCCCGCCCCGGCCAGTCGCCCGGCGCCTGGGCGCGGGAGCTGACCGAGGCGCTCGCCCGCGCGCCCGAGCATCTGTCGCTCTATCAGCTGACCATCGAGCCGGACACGATGTTCGAGCAGCTCTACCGCGCCGGAAAGCTCAAGATTCCGAAGCCGGACGTCGGGCGCGACCTGTGGGACGTCACCCAGGAGCTGACCGGCAAGGCCGGCATGCCGGCCTATGAGATTTCCAACCACGCCCGTCCCGGCAGCGAGAGCCGGCACAATCTGATCTACTGGCGCTATGGCGAATATGTCGGCGTCGGCCCCGGCGCCCACGGCCGCATCGTCGGCGCCCGAGGCGGCCGTCGCGCGCACGCCACCGAGCCGCATCCCGAAATGTGGCTGACGGTGGTCGAAACCGAAGGCTGCGGGCTGGTCGAGGACGAGGCTTTGTCGCTTGAAGCCCAGGGCGACGAGTTCCTGCTGATGGGCCTGCGCCTGACGGAAGGGATCGACCCCGCGCGCTTCCAGGCCCTGACCGGGAAGCGGTTCGAGGCCTCGCGGGTCGCGGACCTCATCGCTCACGGCATGGTGGAATATACCCGCCAGGGCCGCATCCGCGTGACGTCCGAGGGCTTCCCGGTGCTCGACGCCGTGGTGGCCGATCTGGCCGCGTGACCGCCGACGCCTTATTTTGACCATTTCGATGCGGTGACTCGGCCTCAAACAGGGGTCCGATTCATGATGAGAACAACATTTGCCGTCGCTCTGGCGCTGGGACTGTCGCTTGCCTGCGCCGAGGCCCGGGCCGATGACCGCGGGCCTGGACGGCTTGCTGGGCGCGGGCGCCGGCGCCCTGGTGTTCGGCCCGGTCGGGCTCGTCGCCGGCGGCGTCATCGGCTATTCGGCCGGCCCGCACATCAATTGCGGCCTGCGCGGCGGCTGCGGCAGGCACAGGCATTATTCCCATCACCAGGCGTCGACCGCCACGCCGCGGAACTAGGCCGAGGAACTAGGCCGAGTCTGGCCGACGAGGTCATGGCCGACGCGCGCTCCAGCAGGGCGTCGCGGGCGTCGGTCAGGCGGCAATAGGCCTCATGGTCGCCGCCGGCGTCGGGATGCGCGCTCTTGGCAAGGCGCCGGAACGCGGCGTTGATCTCCGCCGCCGTCAGTTCGCCGTCGGGCGGCAGCTCCAGAAGCGCGCGATCTTCGCCATCGTCGTCCTGATGATGCGAAGCGCACGCCAAAGCGTCTGGCGAATTCGGCGTCAAAACGCTTGGCGGCGGCCCGGCGCTGCTCGCGCGCCTGCCGGCGCAGTTCGATCTGCTCCTCCTGCCACTTTTGCCGCGACAGGACGAGGCAGGCGCCGAAGGCGATGCGGCCGCGCGCCTCCAGTTCGTCGAGGCTGAACGGGCCGACGATGTCATAGGGCGCGGCGAGCCAGGCGGCCGCGGCCATCGGCGTGCCGCTCGATCCGGCCTGTCGCGGCCAGGTCGAGAACGCCCAGCGAGCCGTTCCAGACGACCCATTCGTCCACCCGTTCGCCCACCCGTTCGCCCTTGTCGCTCATGCGAAGCGCCTTCCGTCGCTAGAGGCGGCGCGTCGCATTCGCTGCACAAACCGGCGCCATGCCGCCTTGATGCAGGATCGGAGCCAGCGCGGACGCTCAGGTCCGCAGGCGATAGCCGGTCCGGAAAATCCAGACCACGACGCCGACGCAGACCGCCAGCATCGTCAAGGTGAGGGTGAAACTGATCGCCGGACCGACGGCGGCGATGTCGAAAAAGGCCCAGCGGAAGCCGTCCACCAGATAGACGACGGGGTTGAACAAGGCGACGTTGCGCCACAGCGGCGGCAGCATGTCGATGGAATAGAACGTGCCGCCCAGAAAGGTCAGCGGCGAGATCACCATCAGCGGAATGATCTGCAATTTCTCGAATCCGTCCGCCCACAGGCCGAGAATGAAGCCGAACAAGGCGAAGGTGACGGAAATCAGCACCAGGAAGCCGAGCGCCCAGAACGGGTGGACCAGATCGAACGTGACGAACAGCCGCGCCGTGCCGCAGATGATCAATCCGAGCAGGACCGACTTGGTCGCCGCCGCGCCGACGAAGCCGAGCAGCACTTCCAGCGCGGAAACCGGCGCCGAGAGGATTTCGTAGATCGTGCCGGTGAAGCGCGGCAGGTAAATGCCGAAGGAGGCGTTGGAGACGCTCTCTGTCAGCACCGTGAGAAGAATGAGGCCCGGCACGATGAAGGCGCCATAGGGCACCCCGTGGATCGGCGGCATGCGCGAGCCGATGGCCGAGCCGAACACGACGAAATAGAGCGCCGTGGAAAGCACGGGCGAGGCGATGCTCTGGAACAAGGTGCGCCAGGTGCGCGCGAGTTCGAACAGATAGATGGCGCGAACGGCGGAAAGGTTCATCGGCTTTTGCCCACCAGATCGATGAAGATGTCTTCCAGCGACGATTGGCTGGTCTGGACCGAGGTGAAATCGACGCCGAACGCCATGAGATTTTTCAGCAGCCGCGACAGCGACGCTTCCTGGCCGCCGCTTTCGCCGACCTGCGTGAAGCAGAGCGTCATGCCGTCCGGCGACAGGGTCAGCGGCAGGTCGGACAGGTTTTCTGGAACGGCGTCGAGCTTTTTCGTCAGGCTCACGCTGACCCGGGTCTGGCCGAGGCGGCGCATCAAGGCGTGTTTCTCCTCGACCAGGATGATCTCGCCCTTGTCGATCACCCCGATCCGGTCGGCCATGTCCTCGGCCTCCTCGATATAATGGGTGGTGAGGATGATGGTGACGCCGCTTTCGCGAAGATGGCGCACCATTTCCCACATGTCGCGGCGCAATTCGACGTCGACGCCGGCCGTCGGCTCGTCGAGGAACAGGATTTCCGGCTCATGCGCCAGAGCCTTGGCGATCAGCACGCGCCGCTTCATGCCGCCGGACAGCGCGCGGATGTTCACATCCTTCTTGTCCCAGAGCGAGAGGTCGCGCAGCACCTTTTCGATATGGGCCGGATTGGCCTTCTTCCCGAACAGCCCGCGCGAGAACACCACCGTGTCCCACACGGATTCGAACATGTTGACGGCGAGTTCCTGCGGCACGAGGCCGATCTTTTTCCGCGCCGCGCGAAAGTCCTCGGCGATGTCATGGCCGTCCACGCGAACCTCGCCCGACGTCGCGCGCACCAGGCCGCAGACGATGCCGATCAGGGTCGTCTTGCCGGCGCCGTTCGGCCCCAGCAAAGCGAAGATCTCGCCGCGACGGATGGCGAGATCGACGCCCTTCAGCGCGGAAAAGCCGTTGTCATAGGTCTTGGTCAGCTTTTCGACCGACAGCACATTGTCCAAGCGCGATCATCCTCATTCCCGGGCGCGCCTTTCTGGCACGAAAGCGGGAATGCGCCAATTGCCGCAAAGCAAGGCCGAGTTTGTCTCGCCAAGTTCGTCTTGCGCCCCGCCCGCGCTTTGGCTTCTATGAAACAAAGATGACAGCAAGATTTTATACGCGCCCAAACTTGGCGTCATGAATCAGATGACGGCCATGAAGAGACGCTGGCCGCGCGGGGAGGGGACATGACCGACGAAATGCCGGGTCGCGCGCGGTCGCTCGCGATCCTGCTGCTGTGCCAGGTCGCGGCCATGGCCTGCTGGTTCGCCTCCAACGCCTCGATCGCGGCGATCAAGGCGCAGCAGCCGTTGAGTCCGTTTTTCGCGGCGCTGCTCACCAGCAGCGTTCAGGCCGGCTTCGTCGTCGGGGCCTTCGTTTCCGCGCTGCTGGCCCTGCCGGACCGGCTCGACAAGCGGCTGCTGTTCCGGTTTTCGGCGCTGGTCGCCGCGCTCTGCACCGGGGCGGCGGCGCTGCTGCCGCCGACCTCGCCCGTCGCGCCCGTTCTGCGCTTCGTCACCGGCGTGAGCCTCGCCGGCGTCTATCCGGTCGGCATGGCCATGGCCGCGACCTGGGCGCGCGGCGATCTCGGCCTGCTGATCGGCCTGCTCGTCGGCGCGCTGACGCTCGGCTCCGCCTCGCCTCATCTCGCCGCCGCGCTGGGCGGGCTGGACTGGCGCGCGCCGATCCTGTTCGCCAGCGGCGGCGCGCTGCTCGCCGCCGTGCTCGCCGGCTTCATCGGGCTCGGCCCCAATGTCGCGCGCGCGCCGGAGTTTCATTGGTCGAACGTGCTGCTGGGCTGGCGCTCGGTTCCGCTGCGCCTCGCCAATTTCGGCTATTTCGGCCATATGTGGGAGCTTTATGCGATGTGGGCCTGGATCGGCGCCTTCGTCGCCGCCAGTTTTCGCGCGCGCTATGGCGATGCGCCGCCGCTGCATCCCGCGCTCGCGACCTTTTTCATCGTCGCCTCGGGCGCCCTTGGGCGCGCTGCTCGGCGGCTTTTTCGCCGATCGCGTCGGCCGCACGCTCGTCACCAGCGTCGCCATGGGCGTGTCCGGCCTGTGCAGCCTCGTGATCGGCTTCACCTTCGGCGGTTCGGCCTCGGCGCTGCTGGCGGTCGGCGTCGGTCTGGGGCATCAGCGTGATCGCGGATTCGGCGCAATTTTCCGCCTCGACCGTGGAGCTTTGCGAGCCCAGCCTGCGCGGCGCCATGCTGACCGCGCAAACCTGCATCGGCTTCCTGCTGACCCTGGTCAGCATCCATCTGATGCCCATTGCGGTGGATTGGCTCGGCTGGCGCTACGCCTTCGCGATCCTGGCGATCGGGCCGTTCCTGGGCGTCTGGGCCATGCTGGCCCTGCGCGCGCGGCCGGAAGCCGAGGCCATGGCGGGCGGGAAAAGATAGGAATTATTTCCCGTCGTAGAAAATCCGGTAGAGCGCGCCTTCCTGATCGTCCGAGACGATCAGCGAGCCGTCCGGCAATTCGGCGAGCGCGACGGGACGGCCCGAATAGCCGCCATCGCCCCGGTTCCAGCCTTCGGCGAAGGGAATCGCCTTGCCCGGCTTGCCGTCGTGGAAGGGAACGAACATCACCCGCGCGCCGATCGGGACGCTCCGGTTCCACGAGCCATGCTGGGCGATGAAAATGCCGCGCCATTGTTCGGGAAAAGCGGTCTGGCGCGAAAAGATCATGCCGAGATCGGCGGCGTGGGCGTCGAGTTCGAGTTCCGGGAACACGACGTCGGCGGGCGGCGTCTCGTTGGCATATTGCGGCGTGCGGACATGGCCGCCGCCGTAATAAGGAAAGCCGAAGTTCAGGCCGGGGCGCGGCGCCTTGTTGAGCTCCTCGGGCGGGATGTCGTCGCCCATGCCGTCGACCTGATTGTCGGTGAACCACAGCACCCCGGTCCCGGGCTCGAAATCCATGCCGACGCTGTTGCGGATTCCGCTGGCGAAAATCTCTCTATTCGCGCCATCCGGGTCCATCCGCAGGATGCCGCCCATGCCCCATTTCACGAAGATGTCCTGCTGCGCCTTCGTGGGCACATTGGTCGGCTGGCCGAGCGCGACATAGAGCTTGCCGTCCGGGCCGACGCGGCAGACGCGCAATCCGTGCACATGGCTTTTCTCGGTCGCCGGGATCAGGGCGCCGGGCGGGACGATGGTTTGCGGTTCGCTTTCGTCCCAGCCGCCGCCCGGTCGCGGCGCAAAGCGCAGGATGCGGTCGAACGCGGCGATGAACAGGGTTCCGTCCGGCGCGAAACAGGGGCCGTTCGGCGCGTCGAATTGCTGTCCCGGCGCGAAGGGCTCGACCTTTGCCGCCTCGTCGCGCCCCGTCGTGACCTTGTAGACCCTGTCCGCCGAGGTTCCGACGATCAGGGTCGCGCCATCGGGCGAGAGCGCCAGCGACCGCGCGTTCGGCGCCAGCGCATAAAGCGCGATGTGAAAGCCAGGCGGAAGCTGGATCCTGGCGAGCGTCGCCCGCAGATTGTCGGAATGGCCCGAATGCGCGCGTTTCGTCGCGAACAGCGCGAACGCCGCGACGACGGCCAGCGAAATCACAAGCACACGCCGCATCGACCCATCCTCGCGTGAAAAAAAACGCCGCTCCCGTCAATCTGGGGAGCGGCGCGGGGTTTGTCGATGCTTTTCGAGGCGCCCGATGGCGTCAGAGTGAATCGCCGTAGCGGGCGAGGTCGCGCGGCGCGGAGATCGCCAGTGCGTCGCCGCGTCCGGACAGGCTCGGATTGGTCATGAAATAATCCTGCGCGTTGAACGGCTCCTCGTTCGCGGCGGGCGTCACGCGGCGGCTCGATCCGTCTTCGAGAATGTCCCAGCTCTGCTCGTTGTCGAGCAGGTTGGCGAGCAGGACCTGGTTGAGCACCTGCTCGTGCATGGTCCGGTTCTCGATCGGGAACAGGGTCTCGACGCGGCGGTCGAGATTGCGCGGCATCAGGTCCGCCGAGGAGATGTAGACGGCGGCGTCGGCGTGGGGCAGCTTGCGGCCGCAGCCGAAGGCATAGATGCGCGAATGTTCGAGATAGCGCCCGATGATCGACTTGACCTTGATGTTGTCCGACAGGCCGGGAACGCCGGGGCGCAGGCAGCAGATGCCGCGCACGACCAGTTCGATGTGTCACGCCGGCCTGGCTCGCCGCATAGAGCGCGTCGATGATCTCGGGGTCCGCCAGCGAATTGCACTTGCCCCAGAACGCCGCCGGTTCGCCGCGCGCGGCATGGGCCATTTCCTGTTGCAGATGGTCGAGCAGGCGGCGCTTGATCCCGCCCGGCGAGATCGCCATGCGCTCCAGCGGCGCAAGCGCGCCGGCGCCGGTGATGAAATTGAAGATTTTCGCGACGTCGCGCCCGATCGCCGGCTCGTCGGTGAAGGCCGACAGATCGGTGTAGATGCGCGCGGTGACCGGGTGATAATTGCCGGTGCCGATGTGGCAATAGGTGACGATCTCGCCCGCTTCCTCGCGCGCGATCATCGACAGCTTGGCGTGGGTCTTGAGCTCCGCGAAGCCGAACACGACCTGCACGCCGGCGCGCTCCAGCGAGCGCGCCCAGCGGATATTGGCCTCCTCGTCGAAACGGGCCTTCAGCTCGACCAGCGCGGTCACGGCCTTGCCGGCCTCGGCCGCGGCGATCAGCGCCGCGACGATCGGGCTGTCGGACGAGGTGCGGTAGAGCGTCTGCTTGATCGAGAGCACGCGCGGATCGCGCGCCGCCTGCTGCAGCAATTGCAGCACGACGTCGAAGGTCTCGTAGGGGTGGTGGACGATGAAATCCTTGCCGCGGATCGCGGCGAAGCAATCGCCGTCGAACTCGCGCACGCGTTCGGGATAGCGCGCCGCGAAGGGCGCGAACTTGAGCTCGGGGCGCTCGGCCCCGACGATCTGGGACAGCGTCGCGACCGCGAGCTGCTCCTCGCACGACAAGGTCGCCATGCGCGGAGAGCTTCAGCTCCGTGGCGATGAAGTCGCGCAGGTCCGGCGGCGTCTGCGGGCTGAACTCGACCCGGATCGCATTGCCGCGCTTGCGTTCGCGCAGCGCCGCCTCGAAGGACTCGACCAGATCGTCGGAATCCTCGGCCTCCTCGTCGAATTCGATGTCGAGGTCGCGCACGACGCGGAACACGCCGGCCGGGCCGAAATCGCATTGCCGGGAACAGATGGCCGGCGAAGGCGGCGACGACATCCTCGAGGCAGGCGAAGCGGGTCGCGGCGTCCGCCGTGGGCGCCAGCGGGATGAAGCGCCGCAGCCGGCCCGGCAGGCGGATCAGGCCGCGATAGGACCGGGCGAGATCGCGGCGGTGCACGTCGAGAACCACCGACATTTCCAGATTGGGAATGAAGGGGAAGGGATGGGTCGGATCGACCGCGATGGGCGTGATGGCCAGGAAGACGTGCTGGAGGAAATGGTTCTCGAGCGCTTCTTTGTCCGCCGCGCTCCAGGCCGCGCGCGGAACGAGAACCACGCCGGCCTCCGCGAGCGTCGCGCGCAGCTCGCGCCAGGTCGCCGCCTGGTCGGAGGTCATGGCCTCGACCTCGCGGCGGATCTCGGCCAGCGCCTGCGTCGGGGTGCGGCCGTCGAAGCTCGGGGCGGACGCGCCGGCCTCGATCTGCTCGATCAGTCCGGAGACGCGCACCATGAAGAATTCGTCGAGATTATTCGCGGAGATCGACAGGAAGCGCAGCCGTTCGAGCAGCGGGCAGCGCTCGTTCATCGCCTCTTCGAGCACGCGGCGGTTGAAAGCCAGCCAGGACAGCTCGCGATTGACGAAACGCGAGGGCGAGGCGAGCAAATCTCCATCGGACCGCGTTGTTCGTCGCGTCATCGTCGTGTCCCGCAAGGCGCGCCCGGTCGTCCATGTGTTGGTCCTCGATGTTTCCGTCGCGCGTCAGTTGATCATGGCGTCGCTACACTTATGCGACATCATCGGGGCACACCTGCTTCGAACTGCTCGGCAGACGTGACGCTTCCGCTTTACGTCGAGGCGGCTCGGATTTTCAACCTCGCTGTCGCGCCTATGCGTCTCGGTCCGTGCCGTTCTCAGGCAGCCGGGCGATCGCCGCCTTGTGCGCCCAGGTGAGATGGAAAGCGTCCTTGAGACGAGGCGAAGGGATGATTTCTCGAGTCGCACGTGAGAGAGCCGATGCCGGATCGCGGCGGTTTGGCGTTCGTTGGAATTTTTGGTGAAGATGCAGCAGATCCAGTTTCGCGACCGGATAGGGCACAATTCGCGTGCGACCTGCCGCAAGAAAGTCGAGCGCGACTCTCGACGTAATGAAAACTGATGCGGGCGAGAATTCTCGACGTTCTGCGGATTGGTTTCGCCTGCTGTCGATCATGCGGCGGGATCTTCAGTGCAGGCTTGCCGGCCGCCGCCACGGCCCGGGAACGATGCATGAGTCTGGCCGAACGGCGTTCCCTCCGGATTTTACAAGCATCGGCATGCGGGAGCCGATAGCCATTTTTGGCGGTAAATCCGTCGAACGCGCTCGCAGGAAAACGGAATAAGCGCGTCCGGCGCTGGGCCTGACGGCTTGGTCAGCGCGGACGCCGAAGGACGCGGGCTCACAGCCGGGCGGCGTGCCAGGCGATGTGGTCGGCCATGAAGGTCGAGATGAAATAATAGGAATGGTCGTAGCCGTCGCGCATGTTGAGGATCAGCGGAATGCCCGCCGCCGCGCAGGCTTCCTCGAGCAGCCAGGGCTTGAGGCCGTCCTTCAGGAAACTGTCGGCGCCGCCCTGGTCGACGAGGAACTCCTTGAAGCGCGCGCCATCGGCGATCAGCAGGGTCGTGTCATAGGCGCGCCAGGCCTTTTCGTCGGGGCCCAGGAACTTCTCCAGCGCCGGGCGCGACCAGCCGCTGGTCGAGGGCTGCGCGATCGGCGCGAAGGCCGAGCAGCTCTTGAAGCGATCGGGATGTTTCAGCGCGATGGTGAAGGCGCCGTGGCCGCCCATGGAATGGCCGAAAATGCCCTGCCGGTTCATGTCCGCGGGGAATTTTTCCGCGATCAGGGCCGGCAGTTCCTCGGTCACATAGGAGTACATGCGGTAGTTTTTCGCATAGGGCGCCTGCGTCGCGTCGAGGTAGAAGCCGGCGCCCGATCCGAACTGCCAGTTGTCGGGCTCGTCCGGCACGCCGGGGCCGCGCGGCGAGGTGTCGGGCGCGACGATGATCACGCCATATTGGGCGGCGGCGGCGCGGAATTCGCCCTTCTCGGTGACATTGGCCTGGGAGCAGGTCAGGCCGGACAGGTACCAGAGCACGGGAACGCGGCTGTATTCGGCCTGCGGCGGCGTGAACACCGAAAAGGTCATCGCGCATTGGGTCTCGCGCGACTCGTGGCGATAAACGCCTTGCACGCCTCCGTGAGATTTGTTGGTCGAAACAGTCTCCATCGTCGAACTCCCGGACGAAATGAAAAGCGGAAAACAGAACGCGCCGGGGAGCCCGTTGGGGCGCTCCGACGCTCGTTTGACGCCCGCGCGGCGATTGCGATCGCCCGCGCGGGGAATGGCCCGGTTCAGGCGGCGGCGAGTTTGCCGGACGCCTTGGCGATATGGGTGGCGATGGCGTCCATCAGCGGCGGAGACAGCGCGTCATAGGGCTGGAGGCCCAATTCCGTCAGGCGCGAGCGCACCTCGCCCATTCGGGACGGCGGGAAGCCGGATTCGATGATCGAGGAGACGAAGGCGGCGAATTCCGGCGCCGCCCAGCCTTCTTCGCTCGACAGTTCGGTGTGGACGAAGTCGAGGCCGTAGAAGGGGTGGTTCTTGTTCTCGATGCGGCCGAACATGTGCACGCCGCAATCCTTGCAGGCGTGGCGCTGGATGGTCGCGCTGGCGTCGACGACGTGCAGCTTTTCCGGATGCGCGGTGACCGTGACGTTCTCGCGCGGCACGACGGCGACCACGGAGAAATTGGCGCCGGCCGGTTTCCAGCATTTGGTGCAGCCGCAAGCGTGATTATGCGCGACATTGCCCTTGATGGTGACCTTGACGGGGTCGTGGGCGCACTTGCAGGTCAAGGTGCCGCCGCCGAAATCGGCGCGACCCGGCCTGACGCCGTGGTCGACTGAGGGGTGGATACTAACTGCCATGGCTTCCTCCTCGGGTTTTTGCGAAGCCCCGGAACAACCCGAATTCCCGGGACGCAAGCGGCCGGCGCCCATTGCGCTGGCCGAATAGGATCGACGACGACGTCAATGCGGCGGCGGCGGCGCGGACGCCGAGATTTCCTCGCTCAGGAACGTCGCCGCGCGGCGCCAGGATTCGTCGTTGTCGCCGCAGAACGTCGACTGCCAATAGGACAGCCGCCGCCCGTCGGAGGCGTCGAACAGTCCGAGCCAGACGTTGGACGGCCTCCGCGCCGATATTCTGGACGGCGCCGGCGAGGACATAGGTCGCGCCGAGGTCGCGCGCGCGCCGCAGCACGCACTCGGCGTCGCCCGACACGAAATCGGCGAGCATGGGGTCCGGCGCGATGGTGCGGTACACGCCCTTCTGGTCGATGGCGATGCGCAATTCCTTCAGCATCAGGTCGACATGCGCGGCGTCGGCTTCGGTTGGATCGGACTCGTCGCTGTCGGCAAAGGCAAAAGGCATGACGAGGACAGGCGTCGGCCCCATCCTGGCGGTGGCGCTGAACGAAGCAAGCATCGCGGGCAAGCCCACGGCGGCAAGCCATAGCGTGCTCATCCAAAACTCCAAGTATAATTGCCAGCTGTCTTGAAGACTTGGCGTGAATGAGCGGTAAGTCCCACGCCAGAACTATAATGTGACGATTATGGCATAAGGCCCCAAGGCGCGCAGTGACCCACGTCTTAATAATCTCTTATGATTTTCACATTGACGCCTTAGCAAAGGTCCACGAATAATCTTCACATGGGAAGTAGTTTTAAAGTTTTTGCTGCTCTGCGGCGCCGTCCAGTCCTTTGGGCGGCTTTTTGCGCTTTCTGCCTTGGCGCAGCCTCGATGCAGGCGGCGCGGGCGCAGGAAAAACTCAAGGTCGACATCGGTTATATTGCATATGCGAAGCCGACGCCGCCGCTTTACGATCTCGATGCTGCGCCGCAGGACGAAGGCCTGAAGGGCGTCGCGCTCGCGCTGGTCGACAACAACACGACCGGCTCCTTCATCGGCCAGAGCTTCGAAATGACCGAAGCGCTGGTCGCGCCCGACCAATCGCCGGTCGAGGCGGCGCGCAAGCTGGCGGAAAAAGGCGTGCGCCTGTTCATCGCCGACCTGCCGGCGGCCGAGCTCATCCAGCTCGCCGACGCGCTGAAGCCGCAAGGCGCGCTGGTGTTCAACGTCTCGGCCCCGGACGATCGGCTGCGCGGCCCCGATTGCCGGGCCAATCTGTTCCATATCGCGCCGAGCCGGGCGATGCTCACCGACGGGCTGGCGCAATTTCTTCTGACGCGGCGCTGGCAGCGCGTTCTTCTCGTGGCCGGCCCCAACGAAGGCGACGTCGCCTATGCCGACGCCTTTCGCGCCTCGGCGAAAAAGTTCGGGCTGAAGATCGTCGCGGAAAAGCCCTGGACCTTCGGCCCGCTGGCCAAGGCCCGCGGCGACAGCATCACCGAGGCGGAAGCCCTGAACTTCGCTCGCGGCGGCGACTACGACGTCATCGTCGTGGCCGATGAAGCGGGCGACTTCGGCGACTATATCCTTTATCGCACCGCCGATCCGAAACTGGTGCTCGGCACGCAGGGGCTGGTTTCCACCACGTGGACTCCGGTCCACACCGCCTGGGGCGCGGAGCAATTGCAAAGCCGCTTCCTCAGATTCGCCAACCGCGTCATGCGGCCGATCGATTACCAGGGCTGGATGGCGGCGCGGGCGATCGGCGACGCCGCGCAAAACACCAAGGGCGCCGATCCGGCCGCGTTTCGCGCTTTTCTCGATGGGCCGGATTTCAACCTGGCGAACTACAAGGGGCTTGGCGGGACCTTCCGGCCCTGGGACCAGCAATTGAGGCAGGTCCTGCTGCTGGCGCAGCCGAAATCCGTCATCGGGGTGGCGCCGCAGCCGGGTTTCCTGCACCAGCGCACGGTGCTGGATACGCTTGGCGCGGATCTGCCCGAAACCACCTGTCATCTGAATTGAGCGCTGTCGCGCAAGGAGAGGGAAATGCGGGGCGTCAAGATGTGGAGAGGGCTGGCTCTGGCTCTGTGGAGCGCCGCAGTGCTTCCGGCCGGCGCCTACCAGGTCTATGTGACCAACGAAAAAAGCAACAATGTCAGCGTGATCGATTCCGACAAGCTGGCCGTGGTCAAGACCGTCAAGGTGGGCCGCCGGCCGCGCGGCGTTCTGGTGAGCCCGGACGGCAAAAATCTCTATATCTGCGCCAGCGACGAGAACGGCATCCAGGTTCTGGACACGTCCACAATGAAGATCCTGCGCACGCTGGATTCCGGGCGCGATCCCGAGCAATTCGCGCTGAATCCGTCAGGCAGCCCGCTCTATATCTCCAACGAGGACAATTCCCAGGTGACCGTGCTCGATGTGGACAAGAACCAGGTCATCGCGCGCGTGCCGGTGGGGGTCGAGCCCGAGGGCATGGCGCTGAGCCCCGATGGCAAGATTCTGGTCAACACGTCGGAAACGACGAGCATGGCGCATTTCATCGACGCCCATACGTTCAAGCTGATCGACAGCGTGCTGGTCGACAAGCGCCCGAGGGTCGCGGTGTTCAGCAAGGACGGCTCAAGGCTCTGGGTCAGCTCCGAAGTGGGCGGCTCGGTGGCGGTGATCGATCCGCAGACGCACAAGATCATCAAGAAAATTCGCTTCGAGGTCCCGGGCCTGACCCGCGAGGAGATCCAGCCGGTCGGCATTCGCCTCACCAGCGACGGCAAGACGGCCTTCGTGGCGCTTGGCCCGGCGAACAGGGTCGCGGTGGTGGACGCCGAGACGCTCGAGGTGCGCAAATATCTGCTGGTGGGCCAGCGCGTCTGGCATCTGGCGCTGACGCCCGACGAAAAGCTGCTGTTCACCACCAACGGCAATTCCAACGACGTTTCGGTGATCGATGTCGCCGCGCTCAAGGTCATCAAGAGCATTCCGGTCGGGCAGGCGCCGCTGGGCGTCGTGTCGTCGCCGAATTGAGCGCCGCGGCGGTTCGGATTTGGGAGGACTTCGCATGAAATCCATTGCGCTCATCGGCGGCGCCTTCGCCCTTCTGGTCGGCCTGGCCGCGCCGGCCCTGGCGAACCCGGCGGACGATCCCGACTGGCCCTGCGCCCAGCGCCGGACCGGGACGATCAGCGCCGCGGCGGTCTGGTCGGGGCCCGACCTCGCCGCCGCGGGCCGCTGGGACGACGATTCCGAGGCGGCGGCGCTGGCGCGCAAGCTGGCCTCGCGCCGCACGCCGCTGACCGACGCCGACGGCCTCCTCGACGAGTTCGCCGCCAAAGCCGGCGCCGAGAAATCGGCGCGGCTGACGCGCGTCTTCGCAGGCGTGCTCGACCTGATCAATTCCGAACGCGATCGCGTCCTCGTCGGCATCGTGCGCTACGCGCAGGGGCAGAACAGGCTGGCGGACAAGATCCGCACCGAGGCGGACAAGGTCAGCGACGCGGAGGAATCCAAGGATGTTTCGTCGCCCGAGGCGCTGGAGGAGGCGCAATCCAGCCTCAAATGGGACAAGCGCATTTTCGACGATCGTTCGCACGCCTTGTCTTATGTCTGCGAAACGCCCATCTTGCTGGAGCGCCGCGCTTTCGAGATCGCGCGCAAGATCGAGCAGCGCCTGTAATTTGGGCGCCTTCGGCCTGGGGACGTCTTACCCGGGCGGATATATTCAACTTAAGAAATATAAGACGAATTTAATAAGGATTTTGCGGAAGAAACGGAGCGGAACGGCCGCCCCGAGAGTTGTGAGCTTGAGAGCGAGGCTCTATCCTCGCGGCGTCGAACGACCGAGCATCAGTCTCAAACAAGGTCGGCGACGGGGATGTGAAACGCAGGGCAAGTACCGATGAATGTTCTGATCATCGAAAACGACCTCGTGGCCGGCGGCGCGCTCGCCGAAGGCCTGAAGGCCGAAGGATTTGACGTCACTTTCGTTGGAGAAGGGGAAGATCCGGTCGAGACCGCCAGGGCGCTCAATCCTTGCGCCGTGCTGTTCGACAGGAATTCGCCCGACACCCACGATTTCGAAATGTGCCGCGCGATGCGGCGCAACGGCCGAACCGAACCGATCCTGTTCCTCAGCGACCGGCACGAGGCCGCCGAACGCGCCAGCGGGCTCAACGCCGGCGCCGACGATTACATCGCCAAGCCCTTCCAGTTCGACGAACTGGTCGAACGGCTGCGCGCCCATCTGATCCATCGCTCGATTTCGGCGGATTCGGCCGAGCGCCGCAAGGTCGGCCAGCTGGTGCTCGACATGCGGACCCGGCAGGCCCATTACGGCAACGCCCATATCCGCCTGACCCAGCGCGAGGCGGAATTGCTGTCGATCCTGATGGAAAACGCCAATCACCCGGTCGGGCGTGGAGAAATCTACGACCAGCTCTGGGGCGAGCAGGGCTGCACCTCGCTCAATGTGGTCGATGTCTATCTCGGCTATCTCCGCACCAAGTTCACGGAGATCACGCGGGTCGGCGGACCGTTCATCAGCACGGTGCGCGGGCGTGGCTTCATGCTCGACATGGCCGGCTACAAATGCGTCGCGCGCTGAGCGCGTCGTCCCGATTTCCAATGTAATACGCGCCGGGGGCAAAAGCTTTTGGCGCGCCCGCCTGGGAGAGATTCATGAAGCTCCGTCTGGGGCCTGTACTGGCTTGTCTGTTGTTCGCTCCGTCTTTCGCCCACGCCGAGGATAACCCGCCACCCGCCGCCGACCTGCTGTTCGAGGCTCCGCAACTGGCCAATACCAAGCCCGGCGACGAGCTCGATTATTCCTACAGCCAGAAATCCGCCGATCCCGCGAAATATGGCGCCGCCTTCGACGACACCATCAAATTGTCGATCGAGGACGCGGGCAAGGCGTCGGGCGAGCGCAACGTCCGCGTGGAGATGTTCTCCGCCGAGCGGCGCAAGGCCGCCGGTCCCTTCGAGGGCATGACGGGCAATCCCGTGCTCAGCCTCTTCCTGGAGAACAACATCCAGCAATTGTCCGCCCTGCTTCACGGCAATCCGCGCTATCTGAAAAACGCGATCCGCCGCGCGCTGCGCAACGCGCCCAGCACGCCCGACCAGATCGACGGGCAGAAACAGGC
Organism: uncultured Alphaproteobacteria bacterium; assembly: GCA_963811975.1. Lineage (GTDB taxonomy): Bacteria > Pseudomonadota > Alphaproteobacteria > Rhizobiales > Beijerinckiaceae > Rhodoblastus. The sequence goes on along the minus strand of CAWETR010000010.1, from coordinate 137,555 downwards.
CTGGCGCGTGGAGGTCGCTCCCTTCAAGGACGACCCTCAGAAGGACCGCATGAACGGCCTGGAGACCCTGACCTATGTGTTCCGGGTCGCGCCGGACCTGCCGGGCGCGGTCTACGAAATCGACATCTCCGCCCGCGATCCGGCCGGCGCCGTGCTGCTTGAAGAGAAATTGCGCTATGACGGCAAGAAAAGCTGACCTCGCCACGCTGGCCCTGGCTTTGGGCCTCGCTTTCAGCCCTCCGGCTTTCGCCGGAGACGGCGACCTCGCCAACGACTATCCGACCGAGGCGCGGGCGGATTACGTGTTCGCCTGCATGGCGGCGAACGGGCAAACCCGCGAGGCGCTGCACAAATGCTCCTGCTCGCAGGACGTGCTGTCGTCGATCCTGCCCTATGACAAATATGTCGAGGCGGAAACCGTGCTGTCGATGCGTCAGGGCGTCGGCCAGCAGGCCAATGTGTTCCGCAACATGGCGCGTTTCGACGATATCGTCGCCGATCTGCGCCGCGCGCAGGCCGAGGCGGAAATCCGCTGCTTTTAAGCGTGGCCCGATATCGTCAGGCGGGCCCGCCGTCGGCGGCGAAGCTCTGGACGATAGTCCTTGCCGCGGGAATCGCGGGCCTCGACCCGGACCTGCGCGCCGTTCGGCCGGTAGGTGAAGCGGATGGTCGGATCCTCGCTCAGCGAAATGCCGTTTTCCATCGAGAACAGCAACTCGTCGCCCTGCAGGACGCGCACTGTCGCGACATACCAGGCCGGCGTGTAGAGCCGGGTCTGCTGGTCCATCTGCATGCCTGAATAATTGGGGTGCCGGATCTGAACCTGCGCATCGTCGCGACCGCTCGCGGCGAAGCTGCGGAACCGCATCTTGCCGACATTGGCCAGCGCTTCCTCGGGATCCTTGCCGGCCGGAGCGGAACAGCCGCCCGCCGCCTTCACATAGCTCTTGGCCATATGCAGCGCGCCGCTCTCCGTCTCGGCGATGGCGCGGACATAGGAATAGGAATTCACGCGGATGCGCGTGGAAAACTGGAACGGGCCGCTGTCGATGCGTCCACGCTGCATCACCGTGACCAGGGGCACGGGATTTTCGTCGACGATGAGCGTGACGGCCTTGACCCGGTCGTCCTTCTCGCCGCGCGCGGGAAACAGGATGTCGATCGGGACCAGAGCCGCGTCCTCGGCGCGCACCGGGGCGCTCAGGCTTACAAAACCGTCGGCCTCGCCGATCGGACGGTCGCCGAAAAACTGCTTCCTCAGCGATTTCCAGCTGTCTTCGTCGGCGGGCGCCTCGGGCGCGGCTTGGGCGCCCCCTGGACGCCCCCTTGGACGCCCCTTGGGCTTTCAGCTCGGGCCGCCGCCGGCGCGACAAGGCAAAGAACAGCGGAGCGCAGCAACATCCGTTTGGTCAGCATGGCGTCCTCCTCGCTCTTGCGAGCATCGCCGCGCTCAAGGGCGCGGAACGATCGTTTCCGTCGGCAGTCCAGCCTCCCGCCAGCCCTCGATTCCGTCGGAATACCAATAGACCTTGCGGTAGCCCATGGCCTGCGCCCGTTTGGCGGCGTTCCACGACATCCAGCAGGCGCGCTTGCAGAAAAAAATCAGGTCGCATCCTGATCGCCGCTTGTGACTTCGGAAAGGCTGCGGCGGAAATAATTTTCGGTTTCCGGCGCGAGTGCGCCGCGGCCGACCTCCGGCAGCCAGACGGCGCGAGCGATGCTGACATGGGGCTTTTCCTGGAACACCGTTCCAGCGGGTCAGGCCCTCGGGCCGCGGCGGGTGCGGCAGACACGTCGATGAACAGGGCCTTCGGGTCGGACCACAAGCGCCTTCGCGGCCTCGACCGTGAGCGCGGGCTTGCCATTCGAGCGTTTCCGGCGTCGGCGCCTGATAGTCGTCGAGGCGATAGCCGGCGGGCTCCGGCGGCGCTGCGGCGAAAGCGCAAAGCCGCGCCGAAAGCGGCCAGCGCGACAACCAATCCAAGCAGCGCTCGCCGCGTTTTCATTTCTCCTCGCCCCGGTCGGGTGCCCCCGCGTCGATCGGCGCGGCTTCGATCGGCGCCAGCGGAACCCCGTAGCTGGTGAGGATCGCGTCGATGTCCTTCTGCCGCTTGAGGATGATGGCGTTCAGCTTGTGCTTCCATTCGGTCTCGCCGTGGCGCAGGCCGAAAGCGACGCGGAAGATGAAGGGCGGCCGCGTGTCGGTCTTGAGCGCGGTCGCCGACAGCGGCGGCGACGCCTGTTTGGCGAAATAGCCGCCGATCGGCCCCCAGAGGATGGCGGCGTCGATCTCGCCCGCCTCGAGATCGTGGAGCGCGTCTTCGGCGGGAGAGGCGAACCGGCGATCGACCAGCAGCGAATAGGGCCTGGCGTGTTCGAAAAGCCCGAGCGCCATCAAATGGTCCACGGGCGGGGTCGCGGCGATGACGCCGAGTTTCGCGTTCTTGAGGCGGGGGTCCTCGAGATGGTCGATTCCGTCGAGCGGGCCGCCCTTGCGCGTCACCAGCACATAGGTCGAGGCGTAATAGGGATTGGAATGATCGACGAGATCGGCTTCGGCGGCATAGCCGATGACGAGGTCGCACATGTCGGACATCAGCGTATTGCGCACGAAGCCCGGACCCGAGGGCATCCAGAAATAATGCAGCGGAAGCTTCAGTTCTTCGGCGACGAGTTCGGCGATCTTGTTCTCGAAGCCCTCTTTCGCCTTGTTGGAGAAGGGCAGGTCCGCGGGCGCGGCGCAAACGCGCAGGCGGTCGCGCGAGACGAGGTCGGGCCTCGTCTGCGCGACGCCGCGTCCCGCCGGAAGGAAGGCCAGCAGGCAGAGAGCCGCGAGGGCCGCGCGCCGGTTCATGCGCGCGCCGTCAGCTGGCGCCCATGCAGGAATCCTGCGCCGCGTCCCAGCTCTTGGACTTCGGTTCATGGCTCGGCGGCCGGCCGCGGCCGATCGCGTCGTCGGAGCGGGCCTTGAGATAGACATAGATGTCGTCGATGTAGCACATCACGTTCTTGTTGGTGCCGAGCGTCGGCATGACCTTTTCCTGGCCGCCGGCGAGGTCTTTCTTGCCTTGCGCGACCGTTGCAAGGAAGGTCGGATAATCGATCGTCTTGAGCGAATCCACCAGCGCCGGCGCGTAGCTGGAGCCCATGCCGTCCGGACCGTGGCAGACATGGCATTCCGAGTGGTAGCGCAGGAACCCGGAATAGGTGGACCAGTCGACCTTGCCATCCGGTCCAACATTATAGGTCGGATTGCCGTCGGCGTCGAAATATTTGCCGTCCTGCTCGCTCGCCGGCTTTTTGGGGTCGCCATGCGCGGCGCCGGTGACGGCGAGGGCGGCGAAAATCGCGAAAAAAGAGGTTGCGAGCCGCTTCGTCGCGGTCTGGCGGGCCGGCTTGGCTGAAGCGAATTCTTTCACGACGCGGGTTCCAATCGTCTTTTCATTTGGGCGCGACATCCCGCACGGCCGCCCGCCGGGCGGCGCGAGACTGAGCGCCGAAACTGACTGAATAAGAAGCCGGGCGAGTCTTGCGACTCGCCCGGTCCGGACTGGTGCTTCAGATCATTCGGGGAGGGCGAAGACCGTCAGCGTGCCGCCGAGCGCGGTGTAGTTGCTCAGGGCTGCATAGCCGCCGACCGCGCCGAGACCGGCGTGAGGATCGGCCAGGCCAGCCGCGAGGCCGATGCCGGCCCAACCGCCGACGCCGGACAGAACGGCCACATACTGCTTGCCCTTGTGCTCGTAGGTCATCACGTTGCCGATGATGCCCGACGGGGTCTTGTACTTGTAGAGCAGCTTGCCCGTCTTGGCGTCGACAGCCTTCAGGTAGCCTTCGAGCGTGCCGTAGAACACGATGTTGCCGGCCGTGGCGAGAGCGCCGCCCCAAGCCGAGAACTGTTCCGGGTCAGACCAGACGATCTTGCCCTTGGTGGCGTCCCAGGCAATGAAATTGCCCATGTTGCTCTGGCCTTCCGGCGGATACATCGAGAGCGTCGCTCCGACGTAAGGCTGGCCGGGCGTATAGCTCACGCGGAACGGCTCGTAATCCATGCAGACGTGGTTGGTCGGCACGTAGAACAGGCCGGTCTTGGGCGAGTAGGCCGAAGGCTGCTGGTCCTTGGTGCCCAGAGCCGCCGGGCAGATGCCCTTGGAGTTGACGTCCTCGCCATTGGCTTCGGTCGAGAACCGCTTGTCGACCATCGGACGACCGAAAGTCGGGCTGCTGCGGTCCATGTCGACCTTGGTCGCCCAGTTGACGGCCGGATCGTACTTTTCGGCCACCAGCAGATCGCCGTTGGTGCGGTCGAGCGTATAGCCGAAGCCGTTACGGTCGAAATGCACAAGGAGCTTGCGATCCTTGCCGTCGATCTTCTGTTCGACCAGCGGCATTTCGTTGATGCCGTCATAGTCCCACTCGTCATGCGGGGTCATCTGATAGACCCACTTGGCGACGCCCGTGTCGGGATTGCGGGCGAAGATGGTCATCGACCACTTGTTGTCGCCAGGACGCTGTTTCGGGTTCCAGGTCGAGGGGTTGCCCGAGCCGTAATAGATCAGGTTCAACTCCGGATCATAGGAATACCAGCCCCAGGTGCAGCCGCCGCCGGTCTTCCATTGGTCGCCCTGCCAGGTCTTCAGGCTGGAATCGGCGCCAACCGGCTTGCCGAGCACGGTGGTCTTTTCCGGGTCGAGCAGGATCTGGTCGTCCGGACCGACCGAATAGGCGCGCCATTCGCGCTTGCCGGTCTTCAGATCGTAGGCGGTGACATGGCACTGGACGCCGAATTCGCCGCCGGAGATGCCCACGATGAGCTTGTCCTTGACGGGAAGCACGGTGGCCGTGTTGGTTTCGCCTTTCTTGGGATCGCCGTTGACGGCGCTCCAGACGACCTTGCCGGTCTTGCCGTCGAGGGCGACGATGGTGGTGTCGGCCTGATGCAGGAAGACCATGCCGTCGGCATAGGCGAGACCGCGGTTGACGGTGTCGCAGCACATCACCGGGATGACGTTCGGATCCTGCTTGGGCTCATATTTCCACAGGATCTTGCCTTCGTTGTTGAGGTCGAGGGCATAGACGTTGTTCGGGAACGGCGTGTGGACATACATCACGTCGCCCACGACGATCGGCGCGCCTTCGTGGCCGCGCAGAACGCCCGTGGAGAAGCTCCAGGACGGCGCCATCTTGCCGACGTTGGCTTCATTGATCTGGTTGAGCTCCGAATAACGGGTGTTGGCGTAATTGCCGGCCTGAATGACCCATTGTTTCGGGTCCTTCTCGGCCTTGAGAACGGAATCGTTCGCAAACGCCGGCGCGCTGAGCGACAGCGCGGTAACAGAGAGCAGAGATGCGTAAAGCCTCTTCATGGGGAGTTCCTCCGAAACGCAGCGGCGTCCGTCTTTTTTGCGGTTGCCGATGTATTGGCTGCCTTGAGCCGATTTTACGTTGCCATTCGACGAAAGGCGCAAAGGTTGCCGATCAATCGAATTCACGGGCACGGCCATTATTTATGGCAAAAAAAATGTACAGTCGGCGCTCGAAGCCCGCAACGATGAGCGTGGCGGTTTGATTATTATATTTGGCTTAGAGCCTCGGGGATGAATGCATTTGCCTCGGCCATGCGGGCGTCGTTCCATTTCGCGAATGCGAGATGATTATTCCCACTCGAGTTCATGATAGGCGGTAATTGCATTGCGGGTGTTGAAATCGTCGAACAACTCCCATTTGCCGCGCTCGGACTGGCCGGCCTTGTCGGCGGCCTCCTGCATGGTCTCGCCGGCCTTGATCGAGGCGCGCACATCGTCGCGCAGCACGGTGAGATAGGTCTCGATCGGCCTGGCGGCGTCGGGCCAAGGCAGGGAGGCGGGGCCGTGGCCGGGAACGATCCTCGCCGCGGGATGTTTCTCCAGCAACCGGAGCGTGGCGATCCATCCGTTGATGTTGCCGTCGAGCGCCGGGACGTGTCCGGCGAAGATCAGGTCGCCCATGATCCAGGTTCCGGACGTCTCGTCCATCACGGTCAGGTCGCAATTGGTGTGGGCCGGCGGCCAGGCCTCGAGCTTGAGCTGACGGCCGCCAAGATCGATGGTTTGGGGCGAATCGACCAGAAGCGTCGGAATGACGACGCGAGTGCCGGCAAAGGTTGCGTCGCCGAAGTCCTTGCGCGCATGGCGGAGATAATCCTCGGCATGGGTCCGCAGCGCCTCGGGGAGATTCTTGTGGCCTACGAAAACGGCATTGTCGCCTAAAAAGGCGGCAGCGCCGAAGACGTGGTCGGGATGGTCATGGGTCAGGATCACGTAACGGATCGGCAAATCCGATTTTTCGCGGATCGTGGCCCTCAGGCGCTGACCCGCGAGGTAGCTTCCGCCCGTATCGATGACGGCGATCGCGTCCTTGCCGACGATGAAACTGGAATTGCTGATCTGGCCCGAATTTTGTATGTTAGCCAATGCAGTCGACCCCACGACGACATAGACGCCAGGGGCCGTCTGCTCCGCGATAAATGGCCTCGCGGCCTCGACCGGCGCTTGCGCGGGTTGGGCCACGGCAGACGCCAAGAAAATCTGCGCGGTGAGAATGCCGGAGAGTAACGCCCGTTTCATCCTTTCCCGCCATCCGGCGGGGAGGCGCTGAAGCTTGGAGACTCTTTGACCCTTGAACCTGTCGGCGCTCCGGCGCCCCAGGGGAAACTGGAGGAAGGCATGGCCGTTTTCACCGCAGTGGTCCTCGTTTGCCAATTATCCGTTCCGCCGCAGGCCTGCGACGAGAGCAAGGCCATCGACGTCATTTCGACTCGCGTCGAAAGCGAATTCGCCTGCATGCGCGGATTTCAGGAAACCATGGCGCGCGGGGCCTTGCGCGAGGGTCTCGGAGAAACCGTTTACATGAAGACACAATGTGTGCGGCGCCAAACGACTTCTACTGCCGCCAACGAGTAAAACGCAGCGGCGAGTGCGCCGCAATATGTTTTGCTTCGAATTTGCGCCGATGGTTCTGAAAATGTCCTTATAATCGTCGGTGACGATTGCGCGGAAAGCTGCCTGCGACTTAAATGGGAAAGTAAACCCTTCCCATTTATAAGGTTTTTTTCCATGAAGACGCGTGCAGCTGTCGCCTGGAAGGCGGAGGCGCCTCTCACCATTGAAACGGTCGATCTGGCTGGCCCCAAGGCAGGGGAGGTATTGGTCGAGATCATGGCGACCGGTGTCTGCCACACCGACGCCTACACGCTTTCGGGACTCGATTCCGAAGGCAAGTTTCCGGCGATCCTCGGCCACGAGGGCGCGGGCATCGTTCGCGAAATTGGCGCCGGCGTCACGTCGGTGAAGGTTGGCGATCACGTCATCCCGCTCTACACGCCCGAATGCCGCCAGTGCAAAAGCTGCCTGTCGCAGCGCACCAATCTTTGCACGGCGATCCGCGCCACCCAGGGCCAGGGCGTGATGCCTGACGGCACCAGCCGCTTCTCCTGCGAGCCCGCCGGCGGCGCCAAGGACATCCTGTGGCATTACATGGGCTGTTCGACCTTCTCGAACTTCACCGTCCTGCCCGAGATCGCCGTCGCCAAGGTGCGCGAGGACGCGCCCTTCGACAAGATCTGCTACATCGGCTGCGGCGTCACCACCGGCCTCGGCGCGGTGATCTACACCGCCAAGGTCTGGCCCGGCGCCAATGTCGTCGTGTTCGGCCTCGGCGGCATCGGCCTCAACGTCATCCAGGGCGCGCGCATGGTCGGCGCCGACAAGATCGTCGGCGTGGACCTGAACCCCGGCAAGGTGGAGATGGCGAAGAAATTCGGCATGACCCACTTCATCAACCCGAACGAAGTCGGCCGCGACAAGGTGGTCGAGGCGATCGTCGACGTCACCGGCGGCGGCGCGGATTTCGCCTTCGAATGCGTCGGCAACGTCCACACCATGCGGCAATCGCTGGAATGCTGCCATCGCGGCTGGGGCACGTCGGTCCTCATCGGCGTCGCGCCTTCGGGACAGGAAATCTCGACCCGTCCGTTCCAGCTCGTCACCGGCCGCAACTGGCGCGGCTCGGCCTTCGGCGGCGCGCGCGGGCGCACCGACGTGCCGAAGATCGTCGACTGGTACATGGAGGGCAAGATCAATATCGACGATCTCATCACCCACACCATGCCGCTCGACAAGATCAACGACGCCTTCGACCTGATGCACGAGGGCAAATCGATCCGCTCCGTCGTGGTGTTCTGATCGCGCGCATCCCATTGCGGACAACACGCCGCCGGCTGGTCCGGCGGCGTTTTGCTGTCCGGGGCGGAAATTGACGGCGGCGCCCGTCCGCCGGATGATCGTCGCAAGCGACTCAAGATCGCGGGGGCGGGGACGGGCGTGAACGGCGGACAGGCGGACTATGACCTCCTCGTGATCGGCGGCGGCGATCAACGGCTGCGGAATCGCGCGCGACGCCGCGGGGCGCGGCTACAGGGTCGCCCTGGTCGAAAAGGACGATCTGGCCAGCGGAACCTCGTCGAAATCGACCAAGCTCGTTCACGGCGGCCTGCGCTATCTGGAGAGCCTGCAAATCCGCATGGTGCGCGAGGCGCTGGCCGAGCGCGAAACCTTGTGGCGGATCGCGCCGCATCTGGTCCAGCCGCTGCGCTTCGTCGTCCCGGTGCTGCCCGGCGCGCGGCCGGCATGGCTGCTGCGCCTCGGGCTGTTCCTCTACGATCATCTCGGAGCGCGCGAAAAGCTGCCGGGCGCCTCGTCGCTCGATCTGCGCCGCGCAGCGGAAGGCGCGCCGCTGAAGCCGCAGCTCGTCAAGGCCTTCGCTTTTTCCGATTGCCGCGTCGACGATTCCCGCCTTGTCGTGCTCAACGCCCGCGACGCCGCCGATCGAGGCGCGGCGATTTTCACGCGGACGACATTTTGTGCGGGCGCAGGCCAGCGATGGAGTCTGGAGCGCGGTCCTGCGCGACGAGGCCTCGGGCGCGGAAAAAGGCATTTCCGCGCGGTTCCTGGTCAACGCCGCCGGGCCGTGGGCCGATCGGGTTCTTGCCGGCGTCGCGGGGCCGGGCGAGCGTCCGCGCCTGCGGCTGGTGCGCGGCAGCCATATCGTCGTGCCGAAACTGTTCGATCATGACGGCGCCTATCTGTTCCAGACCGGCGACGGCCGTGTCGTCTTCGCCATTGCGCTATCAGGACGATTTCACCCTGATCGGCACGACCGACGCGGATTTCGACGGCGCGCCCGACGAGGTCGGCGCCACGAGCGAGGAAATCGCCTATCTCTGCCGCGCCGCGAACGGCTTCTTCCGGCGCCCGATTGCGCCGGCGCGACGTGGTCTGGTCGTTTTCGGGCCTGCGTCCGCTGCAGGATGACGGCAAGCCGGCGGCGCGGGCCAGCCGCGACTATCGGCTCGACCAGCAAGACCATCGACGGCTCGCCGCTCATCAGCCTGTTCGGCGGCAAGCTGACGGCCTACCGCCGCGTCGCCGAACAGGTCGTGGACGCCGCCGCCGCTTCGCTCGGCTCGCGTGGCCACGTTCGGACGCAAGCCTGGACCTCGTCGGCCGTGCTGCCCGGAGGCGATTTTCCCGACGGCGATCTCGACGCCTTCTCGCGCGATCTGGCGGCGCGCTATCCCTTTCTCGCCGCAGCCGAAGCGCGGCGGCTCGCTCGCGCCTACGGAACCTTGTGCCTCGGCTTTCTGGGCGCGGCGCGAAGTCGCGCCGATCTCGGCCGCGATTTCGGCGACACAGGGTGCGACACATGGGGCGACGCATCGGGCCTCGGCCTCAGCGAAGCGGAGGTCGACTATCTCGTGGCGCGGGAATGGGCGCGCACCGCCGACGACATCCTGTGGCGGCGCTCGAAGCTCGGCCTGCGCGCGCCAAACGGCCTCGCCGTCACGCTCGACGCTTTTCTGGCTCGGTCCTGACCCGCTCCATGGCTGGATTTTTGCTTGCTCGCAGCGAGGCGGGAGCAGGCATGAAGACGCATCTGGACTGGTCGGGCTACGACACCTACGGCATCGGCGACGCCTATTCCGGCATTCCGGCGCGCGGCGGCAATTACGCCAAGGCGGTCGCGGTCTGCATGCACAACCGCGAATGCCAGCGCGAGGGCCGCGGCGTGATGTGCCCGAGCTATCGCATCACCCACGATCCCGCCCATTCCACCGAAGCGCGCGTCGCCGCGTTCAAGGCGGCGCTGAACGGCGATTATGGCGACGACCCGTTCGGCGACGCGCGCCTCGCCGCCGCCATGGACCTTTGCGTGTCGTGCAAGGCCTGCAAGAAGGAATGTCCCAGCGCCGTCGACATGGTGCTGATCAAGACCGAATATCTCGCGCAGCGCAACGACGCCCACGGCGTCTCGCTGCGGACGCGATTGTTCGCCGGCCTGCCGGCCTGGCTTGGAGCCTGGCGGCGCCCCGCGCGCTGGCTGGTGCAGGTCCGCAACGCCTTGCCGCCTGTCGCCTGGGCCGCCGAAAAGCTGTTGGGGCTGACCTCGAAACGGCCTCTGCCTGCGCCCGCGGCGCGGCCTTTCGCGGCGCGGGGCGCCGTTCGGCTCGGGCGAGCGCGGCGACGTCTGGCTGTTCGTCGACACTTTCGCGCAGCATTTCGATCCCGGGATCGCCGAAGCCGCCATCGCGGTTCTGGCGGCGGGCGGCTATCGCGTGCGCATCGCGCGCCCGGCGCCCGACGATCCTGAACCCGACCGCTCGCTGTGCTGCGGCCGCACCTATCTGTCGATGGGCATGGTCGGCAAGGCGCGGAACGAGGCCCGCCGCGTGCTGGCGGCGCTCAAGCCCGCGATCGAGTCCGGCGCGCCGATCGTCGGTCTGGAGCCGTCATGCCTTTTGTCCATGCGCGACGAATTCTTCAGCCTCGGCCTCGGCGCCGAGATCGGCGCGCTCGGCAAGAACCTGTACCTGTTCGAGGAATTTCTGGCGCGCGAATTGCTGCGCGGCCTGAAACTGCCGCTGCGGGCGCGCGACGGGATCAAGGTCCACGTCCACGGCCATTGCCACCAGAAGGCTTTCGGCCTGATGAAATCGGTGCGCAAGACTCTGGGGCTCGTGCCGGGGCTGGAGTTCGAACTGATCGAGTCCGGCTGCTGCGGCATGGCCGGATCGTTCGGTTTCGAGGCCGAACACGACGAAGCCTCGCGAAAAATGGCGGAACTCGCGCTGCTGCCGGCGGCGCGCGCGGCCGGGGCGCAGGATGTGATCGTGGCCGACGGCTTCTCCTGCCGCCACCAGATCGAACACGGCGCCGGCCGCAAGGCCGTCCACATGGCGGTGTTGCTGCGGGATTTGCTCTGCGCCCCGCTTGAGGAACGCCAAGCTTTCGCCTATCTCCTGCGGACCTTTGAAGCGCGGTCGCGCTTCTCCGCCGTCCGGGGGAATCATGTCGAACGCCGAATCGTCGCCCATCCACGCCAAAGTCGTCGTCATCGGCTCCGGCCCCGCCGGCTATACCGCGGCGATTTACGCCGCCCGCGCCATGCTGCAGCCGATCCTGATCTCGGGTTTCGACGCCGGCGGCCAATTGATGATCACGACCGACGTCGAGAATTATCCCGGCTTCGCCGAGCCGATCCAGGGCCCCTGGCTGATGGAGCAGATGCGGGCCCAGGCCGAGCATGTCGGCGCGCGGCTCGTCAACGATCATGTTTCCGCGGTCGACTTCGGCCAGCGGCCGTTCCGGATCGCGGCCGATTTCGGGCAGCTCTATACCGCCGACGCCGTGATCATCGCCACCGGCGCCAAGGCGCAATGGCTGGGCGAGGCCAGCGAGGAGAAGTTCAAGGGCTTCGGCGTCTCGGCCTGCGCCACCTGCGACGGCTTCTTCTTTCGCGGCAAGAAGGTCGCGGTGATCGGCGGCGGCAATTCGGCTGTCGAGGAGGCGCTTTACCTCTCCCATATCGCGGAAAAGGTCACGCTCATCCACCGCCGCGATTCGTTGCGCTCCGAGCGCATCCTGCAGGAGCGCCTGTTCGCGCGCCACAATGTCGAAGTCCGCTGGGACAGCGCGGTGGACGAGATTCTCGGCAGCGAGAACCCGCTGTCGGTGGAAGCCTTGCGCATCAGGAACGTCAAGACCGGCGCGACCGACACGCTGCCGCTCGACGGCGTGTTCGTCGCCATCGGCCACAAGCCGGCGACCGAGCTGTTCGCCGGCCAGATCGCGCTGAAGGGCAACGGCTACATCAAGACCGCGCCCGACTCGACCGCGACCAATATCGAAGGCGTGTTCGCGGCGGGCGACGTCGCCGACGACAAATACCGCCAGGCGGTGACGGCGGCGGGGCTCGGCTGCATGGCGGCGCTGGAGGCCGAGCGCTGGCTGGCCGCCAAACACGGCGGATAAGGCGCGGCGATTAGCGGTTTCTTCAGGGCTTCCCGGCACAATCAGGGCCAGACAGCGCGCTCGCATGGCTTGAGCGCGCTCGCGCGGCGACGATTGAGGGGAAGCGGAATGAAAAGGGGCCTGGTCGTTGACGATTCGGCGGTGATCCGCATGGTCTCGAGCCGTATTCTGGGGCTTCTGCATTTCCAGAGTTCCGAGGCCGACACCGGCGCGAAGGCGCTGGAATTCTGCGCGAAGCAGATGCCCGAGGTGATCCTGCTCGACGCCACGCTGCCGCGCGCGGATTTGCTGGAACTGCTGCGCTCGATCCGCCGGATGCCCGGCGGCGACGCCGCCAAGATCATTTTCTGCGCGACCGAAAACGATCCGATGCTCATCGGCCGCGCGCATGCGCGCCGGCGCGGATGAAATCCTGTTCAAGCCGTTCGACCGGCGCGCCATGCAGGAAAAATTCGAGGACGTCGGCCTCGTCGCCTGACGGCTTTTCTCCCAGTTTGCGAGGAATTGCGATGTGGAAATCCCGCGCACAAGCTCGGCCCTTAGCCCGTCGAGAGTTGTGCGTCATTCGACGCCTTTGGCGTTCGCTCCTAATCAGAGCTTTCCGCGCTACCTCCCAAAGGCCACTTGCCGCCCCGGTCCCACCGGGCTGAAATGGCTGAAAACAGGGAGATTGGAATGGCCAAGGCGATGATCGTGCAACCGGGCGGCGGGTTCGACCGGGTGGTTCAGGGCGAAGCAGGGGCCCGCGCGCCGGGCGCCGGCGAAATCACCGTCCGCCTGCACGCCAATTCGCTCAATTATCACGATTACGCCGTCGTCAGCGGCATGTGGGGGCCGAGCGAGCCGCGCATTCCGATGGCCGATGGCGCCGGACTGGTGACGGCGGTCGGGCCCAGCGTCGGCGATTTCGCCGTCGGCGACGCCGTAGTCAGCGCGTTCTTTCCCGGCTGGAGCGACGGCGCGCCGCCATTCGCCGATTTCGCCACCGTTCCCGGCGACGGCGTGGACGGTTACGCCCGTGAAATCGTCACCGCGCCGGTCGCGGCCTTCACTCTCGCGCCAAAGAATTATTCGCACGCCGAAGCCGCGACCCTGACGACAGCCGGCCTGACCGCCTGGCGCGCACTGCATGACGACGGCGGCCTCAAATCCGGCGAGACCGTTCTGGTCCAGGGCACCGGAGGCGTCTCCATCTTCGCGCTGCAATTCGCCAAAATGGCCGGCGCGACGGTCATCGCCACCTCGTCGAGCGCCGAAAAGCTGGTGAAGCTCGAAGGCCTCGGCGCGGATCATTTGATCGATTACCGCAAGAATCCCAACTGGGGAGAGATTGCGCGCGGCTTCACGGGCGGGCGCGGTGTCGATCATGTCATCGATGTCGGCGGCCCCGCCACGCTGGATCAGTCCATGGTCGCGGCGCGAATCGGCGGCCATGTCTCGCTGATCGGCATTCTCACCGGGCTCGGCGGCGAGTTCTCGATGATCACGGCCCTTTTGAAGCAATTGCAGCTGAAGGGCGTGCTGGTCGGAAGCCGCAGGCAGCAGCTCGATATGGTCCGCGCCATCGACGCCAACGGGATGAAGCCGGTCATCGACCGGAGCTTTCCGCTGGAGGAGATCGTCGCTGCCTTCCGCTACCAGGAGAGCAACAAGCATTTCGGCAAGATCTGCCTGGAGTTCTGAAAAACGATACCGTCCCAAACGAAAAACCCCGCCGGATGAACTGACCCCCGAAGGTTGATGTCCAACTTTCGGGGGTCAATTCACGAAGCGGGGTTTTGTCTTTGTGCGAGGCGGCGATCAGGCCGTGATGCGCTCGTCGGCGTCGGAGGGCTCGCGCAGCACATAGCCGCGGCCCCAGACGGTCTCGATGTAATTGCGGCCGTCGCTGGCGTTGGCGAGCTTTTTGCGCAATTTGCAGATGAAGACGTCGATGATCTTCAGCTCCGGCTCGTCCATGCCGCCATAGAGGTGGTTGAGGAACATTTCCTTCGTGAGCGTCGTGCCCTTGCGCAGCGAGAGCAGCTCCAGCATCTGGTATTCCTTGCCGGTCAGGTGCACGCGGGCGCCGCCGACCTCGACGGTCTTCTGGTCGAGATTGACGACCAGGTCGCCGGTGGCGATGACCGATTGCGCATGGCCCTTGGAGCGGCGGACGATGGCGTGGATGCGGGCGACCAGTTCGTCCTTGTGGAACGGCTTGGTCAGGTAGTCGTCGGCGCCGAAGCCGAGGCCCTTGACCTTGTCCTCGATGCCAGCGAGTTCCGGACAGGATCAGGATCGGGGTCTTGACCTTGGCGACCCGCAGCGTGCGCAGGACTTCATAGCCGGACATGTCGGGGAGGTTCAGGTCGAGCAGAATGATGTCGTAATCATAAAGCTTGCCGAGATCGATGCCCTCTTCACCGAGATCGGTGGTGTAAACATTGAAATTCTCGGACTTGAGCATCAATTCGATGCTTTGCGCGGTGGCGCTGTCGTCTTCGATCAGTAATACGCGCATGTGAAGTCCTCACCCCGCCCCAATGGATTGCGACGCCGGCCAAGGCCGCCGCGGGCCAGCGGCATGCCATCAGCCCAAGACGAGCGCCCACGCAAATCATTTGGAAAAACTCTTAACGCCGAATGGTTAACAAAGTCTGATTCCCTCTGGCAAGGGCCTTCGGCGAGGTTTCCCGTCTGTCTGCGCAAGCTCCTCGGCTGCATGTCAAAAACAAGTGTGGAAAGTCGGTCCGCAGCCGCGTGCGCGCCCTTCCGCTCCCGCCCCCGCGCCCGGCCGGCGCGATGCAAGAACTTAACAGGGAGTGTTAAGCACGGCGGTTAACGAAGCCTTACAAGGCTCGCGACGTTTACCGCTTATCGCAACAATTTTGGCGAAATCGCGGGGTTTCTGGCGTCCGGGTAAGGAAACGGCAACCTCCGTGCGGCAATCTGCTTCTGTCTCGCGGAATTTGTGCCTCGTGGTTGAAGGATTTTTCAGCCTGCGCCCTTGGAGTTATTGGTGATGAAATCGCGGGATACGCTCGTCCGTCTCAAGCGCTTCCAGGTGGAGGAAAAACGCCGCCGCCTGACGCAGATCGAAATGATGATCGCGGAATTCAACCGCATGGCCGCGGAGCTCGATCGCGAGATCGCTTCCGAGGAGCAGAAGTCCGGCGTCACGGACGTCTCCCATTACGCTTATCCGACCTACGCGCGCGCCGCCCGTTCGCGGCGCGACAACCTGGTCCATTCCGCCGACGAGCTGAAAGGCCAGCTCGACGAGGCCCGCGCCCAATTCGACCTTGCCAACGAGGAGCTCACCAAGGCGCAGGTCCTGGAAGGGCGCGACAAGACCTCGGTGCTCGGCGACATGTCGCGCGAGGTCCCTGAATTCGGCATTTTGCGCGGCGCGCGGGCCTGAATTCCCGATCGGTCGGGCGCGGGGCCATTCGGCGCTTGCGCTTGACGCCCGCCTGTTGGAAAAGAAGCCGAAGGCGGGCGAGACGAATCGTCCGGCGCTGTTCGAGCATTGCAGGGCCCGGATGGATTTCATCAAAAGAAATCTCGATTACGTCTGGCCCGCCCTTGGATTTGCCGCCGTTCTGGCCTCCTTCGGCTTGCTGTTCCAGGAATTCCGGGGTCAGTCGCTCGGGCCGCAGCTGATCGCGGCCTTCAAGGCGATTCCGCCATCGCATTATCTGCTGTCGCTCGGCGCGACCATCGTGGCCTATGTCGCCTTGGCCTTCTACGACTGGATTGCGCTGCTGCATCTGGGCGTGCGCCATATATCCTGGCGCTTCATTACGCTATGCTCCTTCACCACCTACGCTTTGTCGCACAATATCGGCGCCTCCGTGGTGTCCGGCGCGATGGTGCGTTATCGCGGCTACACGTCGAAGGGCCTCAACACCGCGCAGATCGCGGTTCTGGTCGCGCTCTGCTCGCTGACCTTCCTGCTCGGCGAGCTGCTGGTCGGCGGCGCGGCGCTGCTGATCCGCCCGCAGGCGCTCGCCCAGCTCGACGACATCCTGCCGGCGTTCCTGACCCATGCCTCGACGGCTCGGATCATCGGCTTCGCCTGTCTCGGGCTCATTGTGGTCTATGTGCTCGGCTCGCTGCTGCGCCTGCCGTCGCTGACCGTTCGCGGCGCCAAGATCGCCTATCCGCGCTGGGAGATCGTGCTACGGCAGCTGATTGCGGCGCCGGCGGAAATCCTCGGCGCGGCCGGGATCATCTATTTCGCCTTGCCGGAAACCGGAAACCCGGGTTTCATCGTGGTCGTAGCCGTCTTCATCTTTTCGTTCTCAGCGGCGCTCGCCTCCAATGCGCCGGGCGGCCTCGGCGTTTTCGAGCTGGTGTTTCTGAAAAGCATGCCCGGCGCCCCTCATGACGGCGTTCTGGCGGCGCTGCTGCTGTTCCGGCTGCTGTATCTCCTGATCCCGCTCGGGATCGCGATTTTCGTTGTGCTGGGCTTCGAGCGCCGGCGCCTCGCGGAAGCGATCGAGCACCACCATCATCGGGCCGGGGAAAAGGTCGAGGCCAAGCCTAAACCCGAACCCAAGTCCAAGGGGTAGGGACGGCGGCCCAAAAGAAAACGCCGGCCGACGGCCGGCGTTTACGCGGGAGACGTCGCGGCCTCGCCATGACTTGCGATTTTGCTACATGCGATATTGCTGCAGACGGGTCGTGCGCAATCCGGCGAGGCCGTGCTGGTCGATCGACATCTGCCAGGACAGGAATTCGTCCACGGTCAGGGTGTAGCGGCTGCACGCCTCCTCCAGCGAAAGCAGCCCGCCTCGAACGGCGGCCACGACTTCAGCCTTGCGTCGGATCACCCACCTCTTTGTCGAGGGCGGGGGCAGATCGGCGATGGTCAGTGGGCTGCCATCGGGCCCGATGACATATTTGACCCTCGGGCGGTGGGGCTCGGTCATGCTGAATACTCACTTACGCGGAGAACCCTGACTAGGATTTCACCCTAGCGCGCGGTCACTTAAAAAACGGCTAAGCAAATTGGCGGGAAATGAGCAGTAAATGCTTGTTTGAGCGGGTGTTTCTTGCCAAATCCTTAGCGTTTTGGCTAAATTGTTCTGGATCGGAACAGGTCGGAAGCCGGCGTTAACCATTTCCCTCTCCGGCGGCGGTTTCCGCCGAGCACGTTGAAAAACGAAGCCGGAGAGCTTATTGAAGAAGGATCCGGCGGCGCGCGTCAGAACTCATCCCGGCAAAGGGCCGGACGCGCCGCTTCGCAGGCGCTCCCGCACGGGGTGCCATAGCCTACGGGCCGATCCGAATTCATGAACGCCGCACCCTACCCTCTCAACAGTCTCGACCTGCCATGCGCGCCGGAGCAATGCCGCGTGGTCGTGGCGATGTCGGGCGGCGTGGATTCCTCCGTGGTCGCGGCTCTGCTCAAGGAGCAGGGCTATGACGTCGTCGGCGTCACCATGCAGCTCTACGATCAGGGCGAAGCCGGCCACCGCCCCGGCTCCTGCTGCGCGGGCCAGGATATTTTCGACGCCCGACAGGCTGCGGCGCGGATCGGCATTCCCCATTACGTACTGGATTACGAGACGCGATTCCGCACCAAGGTGATCGACGCCTTCGCGCAATCCTATGCCGACGGCGAGACGCCCATTCCCTGCGTGACCTGCAACCAGCAGATCAAGTTCACCGATCTGTTCGACATGGCGCGCGATCTCGGCGCGGACGCACTCGCCACCGGCCATTATATCGCCTCGCGCGCGGACGGCGCCGAGCGGGCGCTCTATCGCGCCATGGATTCCGACCGCGACCAGAGCTATTTCCTGTTCGCCACCACGCGCGAGCAATTGCGCCTGCTGCGCTTTCCGCTGGGCGAGATGAGCAAGCCGGAAGTGCGCGAGCATGCCCGACGCTTCGGCCTCGCCATCGCCGACAAGCCCGACAGCCAGGACATCTGCTTCGTGCCGACCGGCCGCTACAGCGACATCGTCGAGAAACTAGCGCCGCAGGCCGCCGCGCCGGGCGAGATCGTCCATGTCGACGGCCGGGTGCTCGGCCGCCATGCCGGCGTGATGCATTACACCATCGGTCAAAGGCGAGGCCTCGGCCTCGGGTCGGCTGCGGCCAGCGCCGGGGAGCCGCTGTTCGTCGTCAAGATCGACGCGGCCAAGGCGCGCGTCACCGTCGGGCCGCGCTCGGCCTTGGCGACCAAGGAGGTTGTGCTGCGCGACGTCAACTGGATCGGCCCAGGGACGCTGGATGCTGCGGCGGCCTCCGGGCTGGAGATCGCGGTGCGGGTGCGCTCGACGCGTCCCCCGGTTCCGGCGGTGCTGGAGAATCGCAACGGCGAAATCTGCGTCGAATTCGTCGACGACGAAAGCGGCGTCGCGCCGGGACAGGCCTGCGTGTTTTACGAAAACGCCGAGCCGCGCGCCCGTGTGCTCGGCGGCGGTTTCATCCGCAGCGCGCAAGCCGCGATTGTCGCCGTGGAGCCCCTGTCGCGCGCGGCGACGGCATGAGCGAGGCGCGCCGGGAAATCGCGCAGCTGGAAAATGCGCATGTCGAGGAGGCCTATGCCCGCTGGGCGCCGGTCTATGACCTCGCCTTCACCGCGGTGATGGCGCCGGGGCGGCGCGCCGCCGTCGCCGCCGCGCAACGCCGCGGCGGGCTGATTCTCGATGTCGGCGTCGGCACCGGGCTGGAGCTGCCGATGTTCGACCCGGCGGTTGCGGTGGTCGGCGTCGATCTGTCCGAACCGATGCTGCGCCGGGCGCAGTCGCGCGCCGCCAGCGAAAAGCTGTCGCAGGTGGCCGGCCTCTGCGTGATGGATGCCACGCGGCTGGCGTTCCCCTCGGGACATTTCGACGCGGTCGTCGCGCCTTTCGTGCTCACGGTCGTGCCCGACCCCGCCGCGACGCTCGACGAACTGGCGCGGGTGGTGAAGCCGGGCGGCGAGATCGTGCTGGTCAATCACGTCGGCGCCGAATCGGGCCCGATCGCCTGGGCCGAAAGCTGGCTCGGCAAGAAATCCTCTTCGCTCGGCTGGCGCCCGGAATTTCCATGGGCGATTCTCGGCGACTGGATCGACGCGCGGCCCGACATGCGCCTCGTCGAGCGCCGCAAGATCGCGCCGCTGGGGCTGTTCACGCTGGCGCGCATCGAGCGGACGAAATAGGGCGCGCGTTCCTTGACAATGGCGGCGGCGGCGGACTATAGACCGCCCACTTGAGGCGCGGCTTTGCCGCGCGTCGGGGCGGAGTAGCTCAGCCGGCTAGAGCAGAGGAATCATAATCCTTGTGTCGGGGGTTCGAGTCCCTCCTCCGCTACCACCCTCCCCACCGGTCTTGCCAGATCAACGTGGTGGCGCGCTGCCCTCATTCCCGCATGCATGTTTCCCAACGTCCCTACGCGCTGGGTCGGCGCCGTCACGCGCTCGACGGCGCGCCATCTTTCGTTGTGCTTGCGCGCGGTGTGCTTGAGCGTGAAGCCACGGCGTCGTGGCCAGCGCGAGGCAGGCGACAATGATCCTCGGCATCGATGATCCTGTCTCAGGTCAGCGCAACGCGACCGCCGTGAACAGCATGAGCGTCGCGCCCGAATCGTCCAGCAATTCGAGCTGGTCTCCGGTGATGCGATAACGGGCGACTCGGCCGAGATCCTTCAAAAAACGCCCTTCCTGCTCCATGCCGTCGGCGCAGGCCATCATCGTGCTCGCCATTTTGCTGAAGCGCAGCTGGTCGCCCTCCAGGGTGAAGCCGCCATTGAAGCGATTGCAGCCGCCGCTGCCCGAGACGGTTCCCGAGCCCTGCTCTTTCCCTTCCGCGAGAATGAAATGCGGCTCGCGCTGGCGCTCGCTGACCTGGACCGGCGAATCGCCGAGACGGATCAGCTTCCAATAGGCGTCGCGCAGCGAGTTTTGGGGAGTGTTGGTCCTGACCATGACGAGTTCGAGCGGCTGCGCGCCGCCGAACGCGGCATTGACCGTGTTGGTCGTGAACAGGAGCCTGCCATCAGGGCCAGAGTCGCGCGAACCGTGTAACGTCTGCCGGGTCGCAGCGCCGCGTCGTCATAGGCGATTTCGAAACGGAAGGGCGGCTGGCCGGCCGGTTCGAGACGCGTGCGGCCGAGAACATCCGCCGGCGCGTCGGCGCGCGAAACATCCAGCAGCACCGCTTCGAAAGCGGCGTGCGGCGGGACCATCCAGTCGCTCCCGATTCGAGGCTTGCCCGCGCAGCGTTCCCGCCGAGGCCGGGGCGCCGAACAAAACAAGCAGGGCGCCGGTCATGATCGCGCGCCACAGGCCGAATGGCGAAATCCGGCGCCAGCGCGGCGCCGGATTGAGGGATGCGTGGATCAATAGCGGCGATAGACGCGCGCGCGCGGCGCGACATATCCACGATGGTAGTAGCCACCGCGGGGAGCGACGACGGCGCCGCGCGGGCCCGCGCAACCGGCCCGGTAAGGCCCGCGGGCGCAGACGACGGCCTCGGCCGGGGTCGGCGCGACAATGTCTGCCGCCAGCACCGCGCCAAACGCGAAAGCCAGGGCCAGGATAGCTTTTTTCATGCGAATTCCTCCAAATGGGGGGCGATCGTGTCATGCCGGCGCGCGATCGGGAAGACGAAATTGCGGCCGCCCCAGATATTTCAGGGGATGGCGCCGCAGGCAAAAGCGGGAAAGCTGACGCGCCGTGCGATCGCGCCGGCCGCTGTTGCCCTCGTTTTTGGCGCGGCCTATCCTGATCCCGATCCCCTAGGCGGAGCCGGAGCCTTGGACAGCCTGCCGCGGACTTTGCATCTTTTCGCCGAGGGCCGGGTCCAGGGCGTCGGCTATCGCGAATTCGCGCGCCGGGCGGCCCTGCGTCACGCCCTGTCGGGCTGGGTGCGCAATCGCGCCGATGGCAGCGTCGAGGCGCGGGTCAGCGGCGCCGCCCATGATCTGGAGGCTTTCGCCGAGGCGCTGCGCGTCGGGCCGCCGGCGTCGGCCGTGCGCGGGCTGCGGGTGGTCGAGGATGGCGAGCCGCCGGAAAAAAGCGGCTTCGTCATCGCGCCGAGCCGCTGAGCCGGCTGATCCGCGCCAATTTTTTCCCGTCTGGCGTAACGAAGCGCCGCAGGCTGCGTAAAAAGCCTGAACGAAAAATTTCAGCAATCTGGAGATTGGTCATGCTGACTCGCCGCAAGACCCTGGGCCTGTTCGGCCTCGCCGCTTTGGCTGCGCGCTCGGGGACAGGACTGGCCCGCGCGGCCGACGACAAGGTGGAGCACAGCGACGCCGAATGGCGCAAGCTGCTCACGCCCGACCAATATGCCGTGCTGCGCCACGAGGGCACCGAGCGCGCCTTCACCAGCGCGCTGCTGCATGAGGAGCGCAAGGGCGTCTTCGCCTGCGCCGGCTGCGGCCTCGATCTGTTCTCCTCCGACACGAAATTCGACAGCGGCACCGGCTGGCCGAGCTTCTGGGCGCCGCTCGACCATGCGGTGAACGAGCGCGACGACCGCACCTATGGCATGACCCGCACGGCGGTGAGCTGCCGGCGTTGCGAGGGCCATCTCGGCCATGTCTTCAACGACGGCCCCAAGCCGACGGGCCTGCGCTATTGCATGAACGGCGTCGCGCTGACGTTCAAGCCCGCCTGACGACAGGACGGTTACACCATGATTCTGTTTGCTCTCGCCTTTCTCGGCGGCGCCCTGACCATCGCCAGCCCGTGCATCCTGCCGGTCCTGCCCTTCGTCTTCGCGCGCGCGGGCCAGTCCTTCCTGCGGCGCGGGCTGCCGATGCTGCTCGGCATGGCCGCGACCTTCGCGCTGGTCGCCACGCTCGCGGCGTTCGGCGGCGGCTGGGCGGCGCACGCCAATTCGATCGGCCGCGGCCTCGCCTTGGCGCTGCTGGCCGTGTTCGGCCTGGCGCTGCTCTGGCCCGGCCTCGCCGAACGCCTGTCGGCGCCGCTGGTCGCTCTGGGCGGAAAGCTGTCGCAACGGGCCGATTCCGAAGGCGAAACGGGCGGAATCGGCGCGGCGCTGCTGCTCGGCGTCGCCACCGGCCTGTTGTGGGCGCCCTGCGCGGGGCCGATCCTCGGCATCATCCTGACCGGCGCGGCGCTGCAGGGCGCGACGGTCGGGACGACGGTGCTGCTGCTCGCCTATGGCCTCGGCGCGGCGACGCGCTCTGGCGCTGGCCCTGCTCGTCGGCGGGCGCGTCTTCGCGGCGATGAAGCGCTCGCTCGGGCTCGGCGAATGGGCGCGGCGCGGCTTCGGCGCTTTGGTGCTCGCGGCGGTCGCGGCCATCGCGCTCGGCGCGGACACCGGCGTTCTCGCCCGGCTGTCGCTGGCCAATACCGACAAATGGGAGCAGGCGCTGCTCGAAAAATTCGCGCTCGCGCCTTCCCAGGGCGGCTCGAACGACAATTCGTCGGTGGTGATGGCGCCGGGCGAAGACGCGACGATGATGGCCGGCGGCGGCGCCATGATGATGAAATCCGGCGCGTCCGCCGATGCGGCCAAAGGCGCGCGAGGCGCGGCTTTCGCCGGGGCTTGCCGGTCGAGGGCGTCGCGCCGCCGCTGACGGGCGCGGTGCAATGGCTGAATTCGCCGCCGCTGACGCCCGAGGCGCTCAAGGGCAAGGTCGTGCTGGTCGATTTCTGGACCTATTCCTGCATCAACTGCCTGCGCGCTCTGCCCTATGTCCGCGCCTGGGCCGAGAAATACCGCGACCAGGGCCTCGTCGTGATCGGCGTCCACGCGCCGGAATTCGCCTTCGAACGCGACGTCGACAATGTGAAGCGCGCGGTCGCCGATCTCGGGCGTGACCTATCCGGTGGCGATCGACAACGATTACGCGATCTGGCGCGCCTTCGACAACCATTACTGGCCCGCGCATTATTTCATCGACGCGCAGGGCCGCATCCGCCACCACCATTTCGGCGAGGGCGATTATGCGGAGTCCGAAAAGGTGATCCAGCAATTGCTGGCCGAGGCCGGCGCCTCGGGCGCGGCCGGCGACATCGTCAAGGTCGACGGCGAGAGGCGCCCTGGCCGCTCCGGACATGGGCGACATCCGCTCGCCGGAGACCTATATCGGCGCCGCGCGCGCCGAGCATTTCGCCTCGCCGGGCGGCGCGGTGCAGGACCAGGCCCATGTCTATACGGGCGCCGATCTGCGCCTCAACGAATGGAGCCTTTCGGGCGACTGGACGATCGGCGAGGAGCGCGCCGACCTCAATCGCGCGGGCGGCGCGATCGCCTACCGCTTTCACGCCCGCGATCTCCATCTCGTGCTGGGCCCGGGCGCCGACGGCAAGCCCGTGCGCTTCAAGGTGACGATCGACGGCGCCGCGCCCGGCGACGGCCACGGCGCGGACACCGACGCAGGCGGCGCGGGCGTCGTGACGCGGCGAACGGCTGTACCAGCTGGTGCGACAGGACGGCGCGGTGCGCGACCGCCTGTTCGAGATCGAATTTCTCGACCCCGGCGTGCGCGCCTACGCCTTCACTTTCGGCTGATCAGGGAGAAGATTCATGAACCGCAACAGCCTGCCTTTTACGAAGAGACTCGTATCCGTCGCTGCGCTGGCGCCGCGCTTGCCGGGGGATGGTTTGCGCCTTCGGCCTTCGCCATGGAGAAGCCGCGCGCCATTCCTGCGCCCGCGCTCGACGAGCCGGCGGCGCCGGGCTCGGAGACCATCGTCCTCGCGGGCGGATGTTTCTGGGGCGTGCAGGGCGTGTTCGAACATGTCAAAGGCGTCACGCGGGCGGTTTCCGGCTATGCCGGCGGCGAGGCGGCGACCGCGCATTACGAGATGACCGGACGCGGCGACACCGGCCATGCCGAATCGGTGCAGGTGACCTTCGATCCGGCGCAGGTCAGCCTCGGGCGCGTCCTGCAGATCTATTTCGCGGTCGCGCATGACCCGACCGAACTCAACCGGCAGGGGCCGGACCACGGGACGCAATATCGCTCGACGATCTTCCCGGCCAATGCGGAGCAGGCGAAGATCGCCCGCGCCTATATCGCCCAGCTCGACCAGGCGCGCGTCTATGACGCGGCGATCGTCACGACGATCGAGCCGGGCCGGACCTTCTATCCGGCCGAGGCCTATCATCAGGATTTCCTGACGCTCAACCCGACCTATCCCTATATCGTCTACAACGACCTGCCCAAGATCGCCGCGTTGAAGCAGCTTTATCCGGGCGCCTATCGCGACGAGCCGGTGCTTGTCGGCGCCGCGATGCGCTAGGCGGGCGAGGTCAGAACGTGTAGCGAATGCCGCCATAAACGGAGAGCGGCTGGGCGGGGACGACGCTTTCCGGATTGGTGAAGGCCTGGAACACCTGCGACGTGTCGAAATAGCCGCCGTAGGTATAGTAACGGTGGTCGAGCAGGTTGTTGGCGCTGGCGAACACTTCGAAGTCGTGGGTGACCTTGTAGGCGGCGTTGAGCGAGATGGTGGCGTAGCCCGGCAGCAGCGGCTGCTGGTTGGATGCGTCGCCGGCATAGCGCTGCGGGCCGGTGATCAGGATGTCGGCGCCGACGCGCGTCTTTGAATCGATGTCCCAGTCGAGGCTGACCTTGGCGCGCTGGCGCGGGATCAGCGGAAGCTGGTCGCCCGGCACGACGAAAATATTGCCGTTGGCGTCGGCGGACGGGCTGTTCGAGGACAAGGTCAGATAATTGCGGAAGGTCGCGTCGATATAGGCGTAGGTGGCGCGGACCGAGAACGGGCCCTTGCGGTAATTGAGCTGCAATTCGACGCCCTGGCGCAAGGTGTCGCCGACATTGGCGAAATAGCCGAAGCCCTGCTGGGTGGGCGACGGAATGTTCAGGATGTCGTTGATGCTGAGCGTGCGATAGACGCCGGCCTTCCAGCCGATCGCGCCCCAGTCGTTGGCGAGGACGTGCTGGCCGCGGAAGCCCGCCTCGAACGTCTGCGCGATGACCTGCTGCAGCGGCGGGTCGGAGACGAGGAAGCTGCCGATGATGCAGGGCTGCTGCGGATTGGCGCAGCCGAGTTCGAGCGGCGTCGGCGCGCGGTTGGCCTCCGAGAACGAGCCATAGACCAGAAGGTCCGGCGTGATCTTGTAGGTCAGGCCGACGACCGGATTGACGTGCGAATATTGATCGTTGCCGTTGACGCTGCCGCCGAGCTGGTCGGAAAGCGAGATCGAGGCGAGATTGAAGCCGCGCGCCGGCCGACAGCGTCAGCTTGTCGGTCAGGTCGAGCGCATCGAGCGCATAGATCCCGAGATAGCGGTTGAGGGAAACGACGTCGACGGGGCCGATGGAGACCGGATTGCCCGAGGGGCCGAGATAGGTTCCCGAACCGATGACCGCATAGTTCGGCGCGATGATTCCGAGTTCGGCGGAGGCGCTGTAATCGGTCGAGCCGAAGTCGAAGCTCGCGCCGAAGGTGGCGTGGTTCTTGAAGCCGAACAGGGTGTCGCTGTTGGAGAGCTGGGCGCTGGTCCCGGCGCTGGTGGTGAGGATGGTCGAGCGGTCGATCTCGCCGAGCGCGGCGTTCGACGGGAACGGGTTGGCGAGCTGCTGGCCGTTCAGGCCATTGGCCGGCGTCGACGAGTCGTTGTAGCAAAGCAGCGTCGGGTCGTCGCAGGGCTGCGTATTGGTCGGGTTGCCGTCGACGATATGCTGGATGTAGCGGCGGACATAGGCGTTGGCGGTGAGGCTCCAGGTCGGGGACAAGGCGAAATTGCCCGAAAGCGCGATCTGTCCCGACTGGGTGTGCGAGGTCTGCGGCGATGTATAGACGTTGCTCCAGTCCTGATTGAGCCACTGGATCGGCGCCGGCCCGGTCACGCCGAACAGATTGTCGGAGAGGCCGGCGGTCAGGTGAAATTCATTGCCTTCGGCGCGATAGCCGAGATCGCCATAGAAGCGGCGGATCGTGGAGCCGCCGAACTCGCGGAAGCCGCCGTCCGTCACGCCTTCGAGCGCGCCGTAGAAGGCGAAATTGCCAACCTGCTTGCCGTAATCGGCCGCGCCCTGGACGCGCCCGAACGAGCCGCCGGAAATCTCGAACTTTCCGCCCTGATAGGTGAAGCCGTCCTTCATCTTGATGTTGACCGCGCCGCCGAGCGCGTTGAGGCCGAACACCGGATTGTTGGAGATCATGTCCATCGAGGCGATGGCGAAGGTCGGGAGCATGTCCCAGTTCATCGTGTCGCCGAAGGCTTCGTTGACGCGCACGCCGTTCTGATAGACGGCGATGCCCTGCGGCGTGCCCTGGATCGGCGAGGAGACGAAGCCGCGATAGACGATGTCGGGCGACAGCGAATTGCCGGACGTGCCCTGGATGTCGACGCTCGGCACGAGCCGCTGGAGCGTGTCCGCCGCCGAGGGCGATTCGGTGCGCTCGATTTCCTTCGCATCGATGCGGGTGTTGTTGGAGGGCGTCACGTCCTGGGTGAAATTGAACGGAGCGCCAGCGACGCCCCGCGCCGGGCGCGCCGGCGGAGGGAACCGCGACAGCCGGCGCGGCGGTCGGCGCGTCGGTGGTGACGTCGATGTCGGGGAGCGGCTGGCCGTCCTGCGCCAGCGCCAGCGCGGGGACGCCGATCATGGCGACTGTCGCCAGCAGGGACGCGCGAAGGCGATTCATGACTTAAAACTCCCCAAGCACTTTGCAGACGGGCAGTTTCGCAAAACACCGGCGCTTGTCGCGCTCGTTCGCCGTTGGCTTGATGCTCCGCCGTTGGCTTGGTCTTGCTTGCGCGCCTGGACGCGCCGCCGCAATCTGGCGTTCTTTTCGCCATGTTTGAAACGATAATACAACTTCTCGTGATCGGGAAGATGTTCGGCCGGGGAAAGGGTCCTGTCTGGCCGGGAAAAAGTCCCGACATGAATTCTGCTGGAGTGTCGCGGCAATAACATCGCGCACTGCCCGATTTGCTGCTTGAGGCTCGGACCTAAATTACTTTGCGGAGTCTTGCGCCGAGGCTGGCAGCGCCACGTCGATCAGGCCGCCGCCGCCCGGCGCGACGCCGAAGGACAGCGTTCCGCCAAGCCCGCGCACCCGTTCGCGCATTCCCGTCAGACCCAGCCCCGCCGGCTTTGCCGGATCGATCCCGATCCCGTCGTCCTGGATGCGCAGGCGGATTTCCGGCGGCGAGGCGACGCTCGACAGCACGACCGAGGCGTGGGTGGCCTTGGCGTGGCGGTAGATATTGGTCAGGGCCTCCTGAACCAGCCGGTACAGCGCAAGGCTCTGCTTTTCATCGGGCGGAGCGAGCCCTTCCGGCAGCCGCAGCTCGACATCGACGCTGGAATCGGTCGCGCGCCAGCTTTCGACCAGGATTTTCAGCGCCTCGCACAAGCCCAGCTCGTCGAGCGCAGGGGGCCGCAACTGGCGCAGGATCCTCCTGTTGTGGCCCTGCAGCGCCTCGATCTGGTCGCGAATGGCCGCAATGGGCCGTTCCAGACGTCCCCAGTCCGGCGGTCCTGATCCCCGCTTCCAGAACGGTGGCGTTGGCGCGCAGCGCAAAGAGGTAAGGCCCGATCTCGTCGTGCAGTTCATGCGCGATCTTCTTGCGCTCGTCTTCCTGCACGTCCATCAGGCGCTGGATCAATTCGCGATTGGCGCGGGAAAGGCTTTCCAGCGCCTCGGCGAGAAGATTGATCTTGGCGCAGAGATCGACGAATTCCGGCGAGCCGGCGGCTTGCGCGCGAACCGAATAATCGCCCTCGCTCAGGCGCCCGAGCGCCGCCGAATAGGTTTCCAGCGGGCGCAACGTGCGGCCGAGGATCAAACTGGCGCCGAGCAAGGCGGCCAGCGCGATGGCGCCGCCGGTCAGCGCCAGATTGCGCACGTCCTGCCAGACCTCGTTGACCTCGTCGGCCGGGTCGCTGGCGATCACGACCGCGCCGAAGGGGCGGCCGTCGATCGCGGCGGGGAGGATCGTCACGTCGTTGCGGGCGTGGATGAGGTTGAAAAACCACGCCGGCGCCTCGCGGCGCGCCTCGTCCGGGGCGAGCGCGGCGGCGGCCGCGTCGGCGGCGTTATGCACCACGGCGATGCGGACATGGCGCAGCGAATCGAGGCTGCGCACGAGCTGGCGCAGGCTGTCCTCCGGATCGGGCGAGCCGTGGAAGCCGACCAAGGCGGCTTCGACGAAATCGCGCGTGACGCGGGTCATCGCGGCGCCTTCGGCCTGCACGCGGGCGCGGGCGTTCAGCGCCATATGGCCGATGTCGGCGGCAAGCCCCAGCAAGAGCAGCAGGCCGAACAGCAGATCGATGCGAACCTTGAGCGACATGGGACATCCGTTGCGAAAGAGGCGGAGAAGGTCGAGGCCGGCCGGCGGCAAGTCAAGCGCGACATTTCAAAGGTCGACGCCGCGCCGTCTTGCAATCGGGCGGGACGCGCCGCATCTTTGGCGCAGGGAAACGGGGAGGTTCGGTCTTGCGCGTTCTGATCGTCGACGACCATCCGGTGGTGGTTTCCGGCTGCAAGGCCCTGCTCGCCGCCGAGCCCGATATCGAAGTTTTCGACGCGCAGGACGCGGAAACCGGCCTGGCGGCGTTTTCCGCGCAGGCGCCCGATGTGGCGGTGATCGACATCAATCTTCCGGGCCTGTCAGGCTTCGAACTCGCCGCGCGCATCCTCGCGCAGGACGCGGCGGCGCGAATTGTGATCTTCAGCATGAACGACGATCCGGCCTTCGCGGCGCGCGCCATTTCCGCCGGGGCGAAGGGCTATGTCGCCAAGAACGACGATCCCGCGCTGTTCGTCTCGGCCTTGCGGCAGGTTTGCGCGGGCGGGACCTACCTGCCCGGCGCGCTCGCCCAGAAAATGGCCTTCGCCAAATTCGACAACCGCCTCGCCCAGTTGTCGCAGCGCGAGATGGAAATCGTCCGCCTGCTCGCGGCGGGCGATTCGATGGGCGCCATCGCCGACAAGCTCGGCGTCTCCTACAAGACCGTCGCCAACAATTGCACGACGCTGAAGCTCAAACTGGGCGCGCGGACCTCGATGGACCTGATGCGGGCGGCGCTTGAGGCGCAGGGGCAATAGGTCTACGCCGGGAGGGAACGCCGCGCGCCGGATGACGGTTGTTCCTCGTTGTCTCGTTTTTGAGTTGCGCCGTTTCATCCCGAACCCGGAGGATTGCCCCATGCTCGACCGTCGCTCCATCCTGCTGAGCCGCCTGCGCGGCGCTTTACGCCGCTCCGGCCCTCGCGGGCAGCGTTCCGAAAGCGCTCGACCCGGACGCCGATGGAACGATCGATCTCGCCGAGGCGAAGACGGCCGCCGGCGCCCTGTTCGACAAGCTCGACAAGGACCACGAAGGCACGCTCGACATCAAGGAATTGCGGGGCCGCGTGACCAAGGCCGATCTCGCTCACGCCGATCCGGACAAGGATACGACGCTGACCAAGGACGAATATCTCGCTTTGGTCGAAAAGAAGTTCAAGGCGGCCGATCCCGACAACGAGGGAACGCTCGACGCCAAGGAACTCCACAGCAAGGCAGGCCGCGCGCTGCTCAAGCTGCTGAAATAAAAAAAGAGCGATTTTCCGTCGTGAAAGACGGAAAATCGCTCACAGTTTTCGGAGTTCTAACGCAGGCAGCCCTCCAATTGCTTCTCCTCGATGCTGGCGATTTCACCCGCGTCCAGCTTGAGGCCGGCGACGCGGCATTTGCGCCCGTTCCTGAGTTTTACGCGCGCGTCGTAGGTTCCCGGGGCGACATCGTGCAGACTTAGCCGCTCATCGACGTCGATCGCCTTGTCCTTGTCGTCCAGCGCGAGGTTGCGCCCGTATTTCGACGAACCGCCCGGCGCGAGGCGAAAATCCACAATCGCCGACGCAGTCAAATTCCACACCTTCATCGGCTTCGGCGCGTCGTCAGTCGCCGCGAAACAGGCGCCGGCGGGCAGGCTGGCTGCGAGCGCAACGGCCGAGAACAACGCGGCGAGTCTTCGATTCATCTTTCTGGCCTTCGCAGCGTCAAATCCTGGCAAGGGTCGCGGCGGACGAGGTCTTTGGGAGCTGAAAAGGCGATGATGAGGCGCCAGTCATTCGCCGTCCGCCGCGACCCTTGTTTTCTAGCATCGGCGCGCCTCGCGGAAAACTTCAAAGAATCCCGCGCCTTGCAGGCTGATTTCACGCCATGGGAAGGAGATTTTCCCGCACCGCTCCGCGACGGCTCGCGTGCACAAAGCGGTTTCGCAAAAGCCGCCGATAGGCTATTCGCCCGGTGCGGGCGCGAATGCCGCGCTTTGTCGAGGACCGGGTTTTGGACGAGATCGAAGTCATCATTCCCAATTTGAGCTTGCGCTATTCGGGCGGCACCGCGGTCAACCGCACCATCGCGCCGCTGATCGCGACCAAGCTCGACGCCGTCTGGTTCGGCCCCGATGCGCCGGACGGGATCCGGCGCCTGTCCTGGCTCGATCTCCTGCGCCTGCGCTTCCAGCCGCCGAAGGCCCACGCGGTTCGCATCTGGCACGCCCGGCGCAACATCGAAATGCTGGTTGGCCTCGTGCTGAAATGGCTCGGCTGGCGGTTCGCGGTCATTTTCAATTCGGCTGGCCAGCGCCGGCATACCGGCTACACAAGGTTCCTGATCGACCAGATGGACGAGATCATCGCCACCAGCGAAATCTCGGCCTCGTTTCTCGAACGCCCGGCGACCATCATCCACCACGGCATCGATCTCGAAGCCTACAAGCCGCCGCAGGATCGCGCCAAAAGCTTCGCCGAGACCGGGCTGCCGGGCAAATATGGAATCGGCGTGTTCGGCCGGGTCCGCAAGCAGAAGGGCATCGATCTCTTCGTCGCGTCGATGCTGCGGCTGCTGCCGAATTATCCCGATTTCACGGCGGTCATCATCGGCCTGATCACGCCCGACAACGCGGACTTCGTGAACAAGCTCAAGGCCGATATCGCGGCGGCGGGGCTGTCCGACCGCATCCGTTTCACCGGCGAGCTGCCCATCGAGCAGGTCCCGGAATGGTACCAGCGCATCTCGATCTATGTCTTCGCCTCGCGCGTGGAAGGCTTTGGGCTGACCATGCTGGAAGCGATGGCCGCCGGCAATGCGGTGGTCGCAACCCGCGCCGGCGCGGCGGAGCTGGTGATCGAGGACGGCGTCACCGGCGTGCTGGCGCCGACGGGCGACATCGAGGCTCTGACGGCGTCGATCGAGCCCCTCATGCGCGCGCCGGAACGCTGCGAAGCCATTGGCGCGCAGGCACGGGCGCGGGTGATGGACGCCTTCAACCGCAATCGCGAGGTCGACGAGATCATCGGCGTCTATCGGAAAATCTGGGCTGGGCAAGACCGCGCCTGATCCTCGTCACGGATGCAGCGCGACAATCGCGGCGGAGGTCGACAGCAGGGCAAGTCCGAGCGGCGCGCTGAGACGGCGCCCCCAGCTCGCGTTCTTCTCGGTCGCCATGATAGCGCCGATCGCCAGCATCCAGCCGACGCTGCCCATCCCGACGGCGAACGTCAGGAGCATGATCGCCCAGCAGCAGCCGACGCAGAACAGGCCGTGGCGCACGCCGAGCATGAACGACTGGCGCCGCGCGGCGAGGCCGCGCCAATGGCTGCCGATGAAGCTGAACGGCGTGCGGCACCGGTCGAGACAGAGCGTCTTCAGCCGGCTGAACTGGAAGGCCCCGGCGATTGCAAACACCGCCGCGCCGATCATCCAGCCGTTGAAGGCGAGGAAGCGGTCGCCGGCCACGAGGGCATGCAAGGCCGCATCCAGCGCCTGGGCGAGCAGGCCGAATCCCGTCCAGATCGACGACATAGCCCAGGATCAGCAAAGCGAGCAGGACGTCGCGGTTGCGGCGGCTTTCGGTCATGCGGACGAACAGCGCGACCAGCGGCAACGCGGTCGGCAACATCATCGCGATGCTCATCAGCAGCCAGCCGCCGACATAGAGCGCGGCGGGCGGAACGAGCAGGCCGGAGGGCGTCGTGCGGCACAGGCTTCCCGCCGCGCCGGCGCCGAGCCAGCCGCCGTGATCGAGAAAGCGTCCGTAGGGAGACCGCTCCCAGACGGCCAAGGCGACCCACGCCGTCGCGACAATGGCGCCGACGGCGAGGGGCCAGATCTTGCCGCGATCGAGCGTGCGCATGGACCCAACGTCCCCGAACGAAACGGGGCGCGTGGCGGCGCCCCGTTCGTGTGCGCGTCAGGCGTCGAAAACGAAGGTGCTCTGAAGCGCGTTATGGTCCTTGAGGTCGAGGTCGATCCCCAGCGCGGGCTGCCTGGACCGGTAGCGCGGGGCCTTGCCGACAAAGACCGGCGCGCCCGGCACGGTCGAGAAAATCGTGTCGGCGAGCGTCGTATGGCCGCCTGTCGCGCCCTGGTAGGGCTCGAGTTCGGCGATATTGGCTGTCGCCGATGCTGATGATTCCGCGGCCGCCCCGCACGTCGAACCGGATCGGCGCACGCTCGACCGCGACCACTTCGCCGATCAGTTTGGCGATATCCGCGATTGGGCCGCCCGCCTGGCCGGTATAGACCTTGAGGATCGCCGCCTCCTGCTGCGCCGAGGCGCGCTCGTCGATATAGACGGCGACGCGCCAGTTGCCCTGCAGGATGTTGCCGGGAAGATGCGCGACGATCGCGATCGTCGTGTCCGAGACGTCGATCCCGTCGATGGCGCCCTTGTCGAAATGGTAGGCGACGATGGTGTCGCACGTTCCATTGTCGGGATCTTCCCCGATCCAGCAGGGGCAGAGAACGCGGCAGTCGCAGACTTCCAGCAGTCGCCCTTCAAGATGATAAGGCATGGCTCCCCCCTCTCGATGCGAAACCATGCGGCGGCGGCGGTTTGCCGCCGCCGCGATGTAACCACGCAAAATAAAACTTAGACGAAGTCGTGGCTAAACAATAAAACGTGAGACTGTTCGCGCAAGAACTGTCTTGAGCGCGGCTTCTACAAGCCAGAGCTTGGGCCAATATTCGGAGCTCGAGTGTTTCACGCGTAGGGTTGCTCGGGCGCCTTGCCCAGCAGGCGCTTGACTGCCGCCGACAGGTGATGCCGCAGCATGGCGATGCGGCGGTCGCCTTCAGACGTCACCCAGTTGAACTGGATGACGCGCCGCTCGCCCTCGAAAGGCTTGTGGCCGTGCCAGGAATTGTCCGAACGCTTGAACGCCAGCAGCGTACCGGCGGCGGGCGGCACTTCCATGATCGGATCGTCGAGCCCGGAACTGGATTTCAGCAGCCGCAGCCGGCCGCCGGAATGTTCCCATGCCGGGTTCATGTAGATCAGGATCGTGAGGATCTTGCTTTTGGTGTCGGTGTGGATGCGGCCGTCGCGCGGGCTGCAGCGGCCGCGCACCGTGATCGTATGCGGGCGATCCGTCAGATCGACATCGAATTTGTCGGCGAAGGCGGCGCGGAATTCGTCGCTGGCCAGTTCGTCGAGCAAGGTCTGGAACGCCGGACCGAAGGAGAGCTGGCCTACCGGGAAGCTGCCGCTCTCGCCGATCTTCGGATAGTCGCGGTTGATTTCCGCGCAGGCCTCGGCATCGAGAAAATTCGGCACCGTCAGGAATTCGAAAGGCGCCCGGGTCAGGGGCGTGGCCTTGAAGGCCTCCAGATCCATAATAGCGCAAGGTCATCGAAACGGCTCCCGCTGCGGTGGCGGCCGTCGTTCAAGCGGCCGCGCGGACCATTCGTTTTTACAGGCTCGGCCCTGCGCCTGTCAAAATGGGACTCGATCTGTCCATCAACTCGGTCACCAACCCGTCGAGCAAAGGCGCCATTTCCGCGGCGCGGCCGTGCAGGACATAATCGAAATCCTCGTCGCGCGGGGTCTCGGCGGTTTCGAGATTGGACAGGACGCTCGTCGCCGGGCAACGGCGGGCGATCTGGCCGATCGGCAACACGAGCCCGGACGTGCCGATGGCCACCAGCACGTCGTCCTCGGCCAAGGCTTCGAGGCTTTTCCACATCTGCGCATAGCGCGGCGCCGGCTCGTTGAAGAACACCACATTGGGCTTCACGCTTTCGACCCGGTCGCATCGGGGACAGCGGTCGGTCGCGGCGTCGAAACGCCGGTAGCCGAACAGCCATTGCGCGCCGCAGGACACGCAGCGCATCGAGGGCAGGAAGCCGTGCACATGCATGACGTAGCGCGCGCCGGCCCGCTCGAACAGGTCGTCTACATTCTGCGTGATCAGCTCGGCGTCGTAGCGCCGTTCCCAATCCACCGCTAGAGCGTGGGCAGGGTTGGGCGCGACCTTGCCCAGCTCCTCGCGCCGGCGCGAATAGAAATCGTGGACGAGTTCGAAATTCTCCTCCCAGCAGTCGAAATTGCAGACCACTTCCGGATCATATTGCGCCCAGAGGCTTTCGCCGCCGGAGGTGCGGAAGGTGTCGAGCCCCGAATCGGCGGAGATGCCGCTGCCGCTGAATACGACGAGGCGGCGCTGACGCTCGGCAGTCATGACGCTCCGATTCTGCCCAGGTTAGAGTTCAGTTAATCACGGGGACAGGACCGGCGGCAAACCGGAGTCGCGCCGACCGGGTATGGCTCAGCGCCAGAACGGCCGCATTCTGCGGAAACGCTTCCATTCCTTGGCGAGGCCTTCGTCGGCGATGAGCGCGCCGCGCGCGTACCAGCCGGAGACGATTCCCGCCGCCCGCGCCGCATCCGCGGCGTGCGGCAGGCTGAGGAAATGATCGGCGCTGGCGGCGTCGTTATGAGCGCCGAGGATTCCCTGCAGAGCCGCCGCCGAGCGCACGAACGGCGTCGCATCGCGCAATTCCGTGAAACAGGACGAGAAGAATTCCGCGCCATAGCGCAGGTTCTTCAGCGCGATCCGGACCTCGTGGCGCTGTTCGTCGGGCAGGGTCACGAGTTTGCGGCCGCGTTTCAGCACGCGCTTGTAAAGCCGGTCCAGCGCCTGCGTCGCAAACACCGCCACGGGCTCGGTGAGGACGGTCAGCTCCGCGCCGCCCAGCGCGTTGCGCCAGCCGCGGCGGGCGACGAAGGCGCTGAGCCTCAGCGCGAAGAGAGTGGGGCGCGCCGATTCGAGCAGCGCGCGGGCGTCGAGATAGGCCGCGGCGCGGCGCTCCTCGAGCGCGGCGAGCAGCGGCGCGAAATCCTTGCCGGCGCCGAAATGCGCGACCGGGCCCGTCTCGATCAATTCGCGCAGGGCGTCGCTGTCGCGGGCCGGCCCGAGCGCGGTGGCAAGCTCCTTGGCCTCGGCGCGGAACGCATCGAATTCGGGGCAGGGAATGGCCCGCTTGAGCATGCCGAGGGCCGCGCGCAGGCGCCGCAGGGCGACGCGCATCTGATGGATCGATTCCGGATCGTCGCTGGCGCGCAGGGAGGCCCAATTGGCGAGATAATGGTCGATCGCGCCGAGCATGATCCGCGCCGTCGCCTCATCCAGATTGGAATCGCCGGGGAGGGCGGCGGGCTTGGCCTTGACCGGCTTCGGCTTGCTGGCGAGGCAGAAATGCGACGCGCGCTCCGCCTTGCTGACGAGGTCGAGCCGCAGCGGCAGCGCCTCGGCGACCGTCGCGGCGAAATCGTGCAGATCCTGCGGCAGGCCGGATTTCAGCTCCAGCTCGACTTCGCGCAGCGGCAATTCCCGCTCGCCGGCGCGGATCGCGCCGTCGTCGAAGGCGACTTCGATCCGGGTCCCGCCGCGCGCGATCAGGCGGCTGATTCGGCTGATCCGGGTCTCGTATTTGGCTTCGAGCGGAGCGTCGCCGATGATGTCGCGCAGGCTTTGCGCGACATCGACGTCGAACAGAGCGAGATCGGGCTCCATTTTGGCGGCGCGCACTTCGATCTCGCCGCGCGCGAAAACGTCGCCTGCCGTTTGCAGCGGCCATTTCAGCGTCATGACCGGCGCGGCGCGTCCGCTGCGGCGAACGCGCAGGGCCATCTTGCGCTTCTTGAGGTCCCAGCCCGGCGTGTCGAAATAGATCGAAACCAGCTTGCGGGGGGGGGCCGATCCCTCGCCGTGCAGCAGCGGCGAGGCGAGCGCGGCGGAATAGCCTGTCGCGTCGGTAGTGAATTTGACTTCGACTTCCGTCGGCGCCGCCTGGGAGACGCCTTGCGCCGGTCCGGCGTCGGGCTCCGCCTGCGCCGAGGGCTCGAGTTCCGTCTCGGCCGGAGCGTCGCTTCGGGGTTGCGGCAGGGTTTCGCTATCGATCACGAGAGGCTCGGCTTGAACGGATGCGAGCTGCCGCGATCAGCTTGCGCCGATGGGCGCGGGGCGCGCCGGGGCGAAAACCCCTGTGGACCGATCCTAAGACATTCTCCCGAAAAATGGCGCCGCTTTTTTCGTTCCAAAGCGAACGAACCCGAAAAAATGACGCCAGATCAAATCGTCATCCGGGAAAATCGAGCACGCCGGCCTTGCCGCCTTTGGTGCCGAAAACGAGCCGCGCGCCCGTGGAATTGAAGGCGAGCGCGGAAATGGCGTCGCGCTCGGCTTCCGTGCGGCGGACCAGGATTTCCGCGCCGTCGGAGAGCCGGACCAGCAGAACCCAGCCGTCGTCATAGCCGATCGCCACGATCAGCGCCTTGGGGTGAAACGCGACCATCGTGACCAGCACGTTGGGGCGCACGCCGCATTCGCGCGGCGGCTGCGCCCATCGGGCCGTCCTTGCCCGAGAACGGCCAGACGATGCAGCCGTCGGCGCCCGAGGTGGCGAGCCAGCCGCCGTCATGCGACCACGAGAACGAGCGCGTCTTGGCTGGATAGCCGGACATGCGCATGTCCTTGCGATCGGCGAGGCGCCAGCCGTGCAGCGAATTTTCCTGCATCGAGGTGACGACGAAGCGGGCGTCGGGCGAAACAATGGCGTCGAGATGCGAGCCTTTCCAGCCGAGCGCCTCCGGTTCGGCGGCGGTGTTGGGGAACCACAGGCTCGCGCCATTGTAATGCGGGACGACGACGCGATAGCCCTTGGGGAAAAAGGCCAGTCCGCGCGCCGAGGACGGCGCGACCCACGTCTTGATCTCGCCCTTGGCGTCGCGGGCGCGCACGGTCTTGCCGCTCGACCAGGCCAGCGCGCCATCGGCGCGGCAGGTCAGCGCGTCGATCCAGCCTTTTTCCCTGGCGAGGTTCTCGGTCTTGCCGCGGGCGTCGGTCGCCGCGATCACGCCGTCGTCGCCTCCGGTATAGAGCCGGACGCCGTCGCTTGCGGCGACGAGAATCGCGCCGTCGTCATGGGCCTTGATTCGCCGCTCCTCACCGATTTCCGCGAGCAGGACATTTCCGTCCGCCAGAGCGAAAGCCGGGATGCGGCCCAGGAATGCGGCGGCGACGATTTCCGTGCCGGCGTCGATCGGCGTGACGCGTTCGGTGAGCGAGGCGGAACTGGCGGCAGGAGGAGGCGGGGGAGGAGATTCATGGGGCGATCCGGTTACGTTGCGCGCGCGCAGGCGGCGGCCTTGTCGTCGAAGGCCTCGATCATGCGCCGCGCGTGGGCGAGGTTTTCAGCGGAAAGGACCTGTTCCGTCGGGCCCCAGGCGATTTTTTCGCGGGCCAGCAGCAGGCATTCGGGGAAATGGGCGCGCACCATTGCGAAATCATGCAGGACGGCGACGATGGTGCGCCCCTCCGCATGCCAGCGCGCGATGAGCGCGAGCAGATCGCTCACGGTGCGCTCGTCGATCGCGGAAAACGGCTCGTCGAGCAGGATCAGCGAAGCGTCCTGCAGCAGCAGGCGCGCAAACAGCAGCCGCTGGGTCTGGCCGCCGGACAGGGCGCCGATCGGGCGGCGCTCGAAGCCCGCCAGACCCACCGTTTCCAGCGCCTCATGGACCTTGGCCTCGTCGGCGCGGGACAGGCCGCCAAACAGGCCGATGCGCCGCCACAGTCCCATGGCCGCCATGTCGAACACGTCGATGGGAAAACTCAGGTCGACCTGCGCGGCTTGGGGCAGGTAGCCGATGTCGCGGGTGCGCGCGCCGCCGAGGTCGATGGTTCCGCCCATCGGCGCCAGCACGCCGGTCAGGGCCTTGAACAAAGTCGATTTCCCGGCGCCGTTCGGGCCGCAGACCGCCAGCAGCGCGCCCGGCGCGATCTCGCCGTCGAGATGATGGACGGCAGGATGGCGGTCATAGCCGAGCGTGACGTTGCGCAGCGCGATTTTCGGGACGATCCGCGGGGCGATCTTCGGGGCGATTTTGGGAGTGATCTTTGGCGCGGTCATGACAGGGCCCACCAGACGCCGCACCAGATCAGGACGACGGCGATCAGCGCGACGGCGATCCTGCGCCCGGCCGACAGGCGCAGCAGCGAGACGCCGGCCTCGCGGGGCGCGGGCTTTGCGGCATGATCGTGCGCATGCCATTCCGGCGCCTGCGTTTCGCCCCCGTGCATCCGGCCTGCCTCCCTGCGATGGTCCGCCTGTCGCGGAAAGGGTGAACGCCGTTTGACGACGAAAGCGCGGCGCCTGTCAATCGGATGCGGATCGGGACGGCGGTCGCGCCGGAAAGAAATCTCTTAAGGGGGCTTGGGTTTGCGAGCGTCAACGCCGAAAGGGTTCGTGCGCAACAGCTGCGCGCATAAAATAATAGAGCCCGACAAAGCCGATGACGATGAAGACCAGCTCGAAGATGCGGCCGACTCCGGCGCCGAGCTGGAACAGCCCGCCAAGCGCCCAGCCCGCGGCCCAGGACGCGCCGACCAGCTCCGTGCCGACGAGGATGGCCAGCGCGATCAGCGTGCGGGCGTTGGTCCAGTTGATGGGTTTTTTCTCGGACATTCCGGCGATCCTGCGGGCGAGGCGATTGAGGGGACTGATCTAAACCAGAGTTAAGGCTCTGGCAATGTTCCCGCGCTTGTGGCGGGCGGCGTTTTCGGGCAGAAAGGCCCGCCTGCCCGCGGCCCCTCGCCGCCTCCTCAGGAGCTTGAGAGACAAATGGCTCGTTATTATTCCCAATTTGCCGGCGTTCGTCGCGCGGCGCTCGTTCTTTCGCTTGGCGCAGCGGCGTTGACGCCGGCCTTCGCCCAAACCCCCGGCCAGATGCCTATGCCCGGTCAAGCCCCCGCTCCGGCCGCCGCGCCGGCGCCCAAGCCGGTCGGCAAGGTGCTGGCGACCGTCAATGGCGTGAACATCACCGATTACGACGTCGCCCAGGCGCGCGACGACGTCGGCTCGACCCTGCCGAAGCAGATGAACGACGCCGCTCGCGACAAGGCCTTGCTGGATTATCTCATCGATCTCCAGCTGGTGACCCAGAAGGCGGTCTCGGAAAAGATGGACCAGTCCGCCGATTTCCAGAAGAAGATGGCCTATTATCGCGAAAAGCTGCTGATGGAAGGCTATCTCGGCCAGGTCGCCAAGGATGGCGTCACCGACGCCGCCATGAAGACGACCTATGACGAGGCCGCCAAAGCCCAGAAGCCGGAAGTCGAGATTCACGCCTTGCACATCCTGGTCCCGACCGAGGAAGAGGCCAAGACGGTTGAGAAGCGCCTCAAGGCCGGCGAGGATTTCGGCAAGCTCGCCGACGAATTGTCCAAGGATCCCGGCTCCAAGGGCGGCGACCTCGGCTTCTTCACCAAGGACCGCATGGTGCCGGAATTCGCCGACGCCGCGTTCAAGCTGGAGCCCGGCCAGGTGTCCGACCCGGTCAAGACCCAGTTCGGCTGGCACGTGATCAAGGTGCTCGACAAGCGCACCCGTCCGTTCCCGCCGATGGACCAGGTCAAGGACCAGCTGGAGCATTTCGTCGCCCAGCGCGCCCAGAGCGAAGCGATCCTGAAGCTGCGCGAAGCGGCCAAGATCACCCGCACGGACGAGCCCGCCGGCGACGCCGCCAAGCCGGACGCCGCGCCGAAGCAGTAATCACGAAGGGCGATGCCCTTTGGTATCCGCGCCGACTGGCGCGGCGGCGGCTCATGCCGCCGGGCGCCTCGATGTTTGACCTGTCAAGATCGAGCCGATGCGCAATCTTCGACACCGAGAAGCCCCGCTCCGGCGGGGCTTTTCATTTGGGGCGGTTTTCCTCGCGCTCGGCGGCGACGGCCGCCCGGAACAAGCCGACGAAATCGGCCAGTTCGCTTTCCGGCAGATCGCTTACGGCGACATAGGTGCGGTCGGAATCGCTCCAGCGCGCGATGTGATAGCCGTCGAACCCGCTCTTCGTCACGATGTCCGACGCTTTCCCGGCCAGCGGAAGCTCGCTCACCTCGATGCGATGTTCGCGGCGCCGGTAGACCAGCGTCGGCACGATCCGCCCGTCCAGCGCCTCGACCCGCCCGCCCGCCAGGGGAAAACCGGCGGCGGCGAGGTCGACGGCGGCGGTGGCCAGCGGCGCGCGCCCGGCCAGCCAGGGTTTCACCACATGACGGTCGCTGGCGGCGATGTCCACGCTTTGACCGCTGATCTGCGAGCGCATGAAGGCGGAGGCCAGCGCGCGCTCGTCTTGCGGCGGTTGTTCCTGCGGCGGCGCGTTTCCAGTCTGCAGCAGGCCGCCGCCATAGCCGATCGCGAGTCCGAGCAGCAGGCTCGCCGCGAGCGCGCGAGGCGGGGCAGAAAAGAAGCGTGTCGCACGACGCTGCGCCGGGGCGGGCGCCCCAACATCGGGCGCCCCGAGCGCCGCCATGCGGGCGCGCAAAAGCTCGGGCGCGGGTTCGATCGGCGCGGCGCGGCGCAGGGCGTCGTCCAACGTCTTCAGCCGGGCGAATTCGGCGGCGAGCGCTGGATCGTCGGCGCAGGCGCGCTCGAACGCGAGCATGCCGGCGGCGTCGAGTTCGCCGTCGAGCGCCGCCTGAAGCCGCAGGGCTGTTTCCTCCGCCGCGTTCACTTGCTCTCTCCCAATACTTGCGCCAGCGCCGCGCGGGCGCGGGCGAGGCGCGACATGACGGTGCCGACCGGCGCCTGCGTGGCCGCGGCGATGTCGCGATAGCTGAGGCCGTGAATCGTGCGCATCAGCAAGGTTTCGCGCAAGGCCAGCGGCAATTGGCCCAGCGCGCCGCGCAACGCGGCGCCGTCGTCGGCTGCGATCAGGCGCGCCTCGGCGTCGGGGCCGGGGTCGGCGGCCGCGAGGCGCCCGTCGCGCTCGAGATCGCCGATATCCGCCGGGCTTTGCGGCGCGCGCCGCGCCAGAAAGGTCAGCGCGACATTGCGGGTGATCGTCAGCATCCAGGCGCGCGGCTTCTCGACCTGCTGCGTCTCCAGCGCGGCGAGCGCGCGCAGGCAGGCCTCCTGCACGATGTCCTGGGCGTCGGCGCCATTGCCCGTCAGGGACCTGGCGAGCGAATAAGCCGCATCGAGCTGGGGCAGGGCGACGGTGGTAAACCTCCGCCGCGCCAGATCGCTGGCCGTCACATCAATGGCCTTCACGAGGGGGCGCTTTCCAAGTCAGCGGGCGCGCGTCTTGAGAAATTCGATGACGTCGGCGCGATCCTGTTCCTTGTCGAGATGATAGAACATTTTCGCTCCGGGCAGGAATTTTTGCGGATCGGCGAGCCATTGGTCGAGGGTGTTTTCGTCCCAGACCAGGTTCGCGTTTTTCAGCGCGTCGGAATAA
Source organism: uncultured Alphaproteobacteria bacterium (assembly GCA_963811975.1). Classification (GTDB taxonomy): domain Bacteria; phylum Pseudomonadota; class Alphaproteobacteria; order Rhizobiales; family Beijerinckiaceae; genus Rhodoblastus. The sequence goes on along the minus strand of CAWETR010000010.1, from coordinate 95,755 downwards.
GTGTAGTCCGGCAGCGAGCCGGCCTTGCGGCCATAGACGCCGCGATGGCGCGGGCCGACGTCGTTCTTTTCGAGCGAATGGCAGTCCTGACAGCCCTCATACAAAGTCTCGCCGCGATTCGCATCTCCGTCGCGGCGCGCCCGCCGCATGGGCCGCGGAGGAGAGGCGATGGCACGGCAGGGCGAAGGCGGCCAGCGCCAGCATCCATGCGGATCTTGTCATGGCCGGCCTCATCCCGCGAGCGCGCTGTCGGTGATCGCCAGTTGCGCTTGGCCCGGCGCATAGACGACGTCGGTGATGCCGAGCAGGCTGCGCAACTGGCCGGGCGGCACTTTCAACGGGCCGGGCGCGGGCGCCGTGCCGGGCGCGGGCTGGGGAAACGCCGTCGAGCGCGCCGTGTGGAAGGTCGCGGCGCCCTCGATCTTCTGCATGACCTGATGGATATGGCCATTGAGCACCGTGAGCGAGCCGAACCGGGCGAGCAAGGCCAGCGCGGCTTGCGAATCCTGGGTGCCCCAGCCCCATTCCGGCGCGATGGACCACAGCGGGATATGGCAGAACACGACGATCGGCGTGGAATTGGTCTTGTCGCGCAGATCGTCGGCAAGCCAGGCCAGCTGGTCCGCGCCGAGAAAGCCAAGGCCGTTGGTTTTCAGGTCGGTGACATTGTTCAGCGAAATGAAATGCACGCCCTTGTGGTCGAAGGAGTAAAACGCCCCGTCGCGCGCGCCTTTGCCGAAGCGCTCCATATAGGCCTTGGCGGTGGCGGCATCGAGAATGTCGTGCTCGCCCGGCGCGTAATGCACGTCGCGCTTGAGGCGGCCGATGCTCTGCAGCGCAATGTCGAATTGCTCGGGCGCGGCGAGATGGGTGATGTCGCCGGTATGGATGATGAAGTCCGGCGGCGCAGGCAAAGCCGCGATCTTGTCCAAAGCCTCGTTGAGCGTGGCGGCGGCGTCGGGATTGACCGGCTTGTCGAAGCCAATATGGCTGTCGGAAATCTGGACGAAGGTGAAGCCCAGGTCCTTCGCCTGGGCCGAGCCGAGCAGGCGCGACGAGGGCGCGCCGCCGGCCACTGTCCAGACCATGCCGGTTCCGGCCCAGGCCATGCATTCCAGAACCCGCCGGCGGTTCGGTCCGGCCTTCATATCCTCGTCATGGTTCGACATGAAACTCTCTCCTTCGCGGGGTTTCGAGGGAGTGACTCGGGGATCGAGGCGCTTTATTCCCCGCGACGCGAAAAATTCTCGACGAAAAAACCGGAACCGAGGCGCCGATGCGACTTGACGCCCGAGGGCAAGGCGACGACTAATCCGCCCGCCGCAAATCTGAAGGGACCATCCCATGGCCGCCGCTGCTCCTGTTTCCCCCCTCGCGCCGAAGACCTTCGCCGAGCTTCCGGCTCTCGACGGCGTGCGCCTCGCCGCCGGCGCCGCCGGCATTCGCTACAAGGGCCGCACCGATGTGCTGCTGGCCGTGTTCGATGAAGGCGCGACGGTCGCGGGCGTGTTCACCACGTCCAAATGCCCGTCCGCGCCGGTCGACTGGTGCCGCGAGAACCTGCAGCGGCGGCCGCGCCCGCGCCCTGGTGGTCAATTCCGGCAACGCCAACGCCTTCACCGGCAAGGCGGGCCGCGAAGCGGCCGAACTGACGGCGAAACTCGCCGCCAAGGCGGTCGGCGCCGACGAGAACGAGATCTTTCTGGCCTCGACCGGGCGTCATCGGCGAGCCGCTCGACGCCAGCAAATTCGAGGGCGTGCTGGACGAGCTGGCGGCGAAAGCGGCGCCCGGCGGCTGGCTCGACGCCGCCAAGGCGATCATGACCACCGACACTTTCCCGAAAGTCGCGACCGCCAAGGCGAAAATCGGCGGCGTGGAGGTCACGATCAACGGCATGGCCAAGGGCGCGGGCATGATCGCGCCCGACATGGCGACCATGCTGTCCTATGTCTTCACCGACGCCGCGATCTCGCGCGGAAGCGCTGCAGAAGCTGCTCTCGAAAGGCGTCAAGACCACGTTCAATGCGGTGACGGTGGACAGCGACACCTCGACGTCGGACACATTGATGCTGTTCGCCACCGGCGCCGCGGAAAAGCGCGGCCAGAAGAAGGTCAAGAAGGCCGGCGACAAAAGCCTGAAGGATTTCGTCGAGCAGCTCGACGCGGTGTTGCTCGATCTCGCCCAGCAGGTCGCGCGCGACGGCGAAGGCGCGCGCAAGTTCATCGAGGTGCAGGTGACCGGCGCCGAGGACGACAAGGCGGCGAAAAAAATCGCCTTCTCCATCGCCAATTCGCCGCTGGTGAAGACGGCGGCGGCCGGCGAGGACGCCAATTGGGGCCGCGTCGTCATGGCGGTCGGCAAGGCCGGCGAGAAGGCGGAGCGCGACCTGCTGTCGATCTGGTTCGGCGACATCCGCGTCGCCCATGACGGCCGCCGCGACCCCGATTACGACGAGGCGGCGGCCAGCGCGGTGATGAAACAGGACAAGATCGTGATTCGCGCCGATCTCGGCATCGGCAAGGGCAAGGCCAGGGTCTGGACCTGCGACCTGACCAAGGATTATGTCGCGATCAACGGCGATTACCGCTCCTGAGGCGCATTTCAACATGAAGCTCTTGCTGGTCGTGGCGGCGGCGCTGATCGACGCCGACAATCGCGTGCTGGTGGCGCAAAGGCCGCAGGGCAAGCCTTGCGGGCCTGTGGGAATTTCCCGGCGGCAAGGTCGATCCCGGCGAACGGCCGGAAGCGGCGCTGATTCGCGAATTGCGCGAGGAGCTGGGGATCGAGGTGAAGGAGCCGTGCCTCGCGCCGCTGACCTTCGCCAGCCATGCCTACGAGGATTTTCATCTGCTGATGCCGCTCTATGTCTGCCGCCGCTGGGAGGGGTTCGTCGCCTCGCCGCGAGGGCCAGGCGCTGAAATGGTCCGCTGCCGATCAATTGCGCGATATGCCCATGCCGCCCGGCGGACGAGCCGCTGATCCCGGCCCTGATCGACCTCCTGCCCTGAAACGGCGCGCGAACGCATTCACGGATCGTTCATACATTCGCGCCTAAATCACTCTTCGCAATGCAGCATTGAAGCAGCGTTAACGGCTGATTCATTGATCTGGCGCAATCAAGGCGAAGCCTGAAAATCGGTATATTTATTCAATCAAATCAATGAAAAAAATGCCTAAAGTTCGGGCTTGAACTTCTTGTTGCAATGCAGCATATTAGACTTATGAGTGAGGAAGCGTTGTCGGAGGGTCCGATACAACAGCGGCTTATGCCGCGGAAGGACAAGGAATAACCACATGGAACAGATGATGATCCATGGCGGGGTCATACGCAGATTATGGCCGGCCGATCTCTCGGCTTTCCGGGAGCACTTGTTGCGCCTCGACGCGCAAAGCCGGTATGACCGCTTTGCAATGTCGGTGAACGACGAGTTTCTGATCCGCTACGCCGAACGCTGCTTCGGCATCGACGACGTGATCTACGGCTATTACGTGGATGGCGTGCTGCGGGGCGCGGGCGAATTGCGCGGCGTCGGCAACAACATCATCGGCGGCTCCGTCGAGGCGGCGTTCAGCGTCGAGAAGGACTGGCGCCGTCGTGGCGTCGGCACCGAGCTGATGTCGCGCATCGTGCGCGCCGCGCGCAACCGCCGCGCCGACGCGCTCTATATGTCGTGCCTCGCCAGCAACGCCGCAATGCAGGCGCTGGCGAAGAAGTTCTCGGCCGACCTGCGCTTCGAGACCGACGACATGACCGGCAAGCTGGTGGCGCGCGAGCCGACGGCGGCCTCGGTGTGGAGCGAATTCGCCGACAATGCGACGAGCTTCGCCACCGCCATGCTCGACCTGCAGACGCGCGTGTTCTCGCTGCAGCCGCGCGCCTGATCCTGAAGGCTGGCCGCCTCCCGCGGCCAGACCTGCCCAAGAATGACCCGTCAAGAAAAAGGCGCGCCGTCCGGCGCGCCTTTTTCGTTGCGACGTGTCGCGGCCGGTCAGACCTGCCGGGCGATCATCATGTTCTTGATTTCCGCGATCGCCTTGGCCGGGTTCAGGCTCTTGGGGCAGGCGCGGGCGCAGTTCATGATGGTGTGGCAGCGATAGAGGCGGAAGGGATCTTCCAGATTGTCGAGGCGCTCGCCGGTCGACTCGTCGCGCGAATCGATCAGCCAGCGATAGGCCTGCAGCAGCGCCGACGGACCGAGATAGCGGTCGCCGTTCCACCAGTAGGACGGGCAGGACGTCGAGCAGCAGGCGCAGAGGATGCACTCGTAGAGGCCGTCGAGCTTGCTGCGGTCCTCCGGCGACTGCAGCCATTCCTTTTCCGGCGCCGGCGTCTCGGTCTTCAGCCAGGGCTCGATCGAGGCGTGCTGGGCGTAGAAAGTGGTGAGGTCGGGCACGAGATCCTTGACCACCGGCATGTGCGGCAGCGGATAGATCTTCACCGGCGCCTTCGACCTCGTCGATCGCCTTGGTGCAGGCGAGCGTGTTGGCCCCGTCGATGTTCATGGCGCAGGAGCCGCAGATGCCTTCGCGGCAGGAGCGGCGCAGCGTCAGGGTCGGATCGACCTTGTTCTTGATCTAGAGCAGCGCGTCGAGAACCATCGGCCCGCAATCGTCGCGGTCGACGTAATAGGTGTCGATCGACGGGTTGCGGCCGTCGTCCGGGTTCCAGCGGTAGATCTGGAATTCGGTGACCTTCTTGGCGCCGGCCGGCTTGGGCCAGGTCTTGCCGGGGCCGACCACGGAATTCTTGGGCAGTGCGAGTTCGACCATCGGGATCGCTCTCTCTCATCGCGCCGCCGAGGGCGAGATTCTGGCGAGATTGGCCGGGACTGGCCCCGGCCGGCTTTGCCTCAGTACACGCGGGCCTTCGGCTCGATATAGCTGACCTCGTCGGTCATGGTGTAGGTGTGCACGGGACGGTAATCGATGGCCACGCGTCTTGGCCGGTCGTCGATGGTCGCCAGCGTGTGCTTCATCCAGTTGACGTCGTCGCGGTTCGCGATAGTCCTCGCGGGCGTGGGCGCCGCGCAATTCCTTGCGGTTGCTCGGCGCCGATCCATGGTGACGACGGCCTGGACGATCAGATTGTCGAACTCCAGCGTCTCGATCAGGTCCGAATTCCAGATCAGCGAACGGTCGGTGACGCGCAGGTCGTCGCGGCCCTTCCAGACGTCGTGGATCAGCTTGACGCCCTCGTCCAGCACCTCGCCGGTGCGATAGACCGCGCAATTGTTCTGCATGACCTTCTGCATCTGCAGGCGCAGCTCGGCGGTCGGCGTGCCGCCCTTGGCGTTGCGGTAATGGTCGAGGCGCGACAGCGCGAGATCGGCCGAATTCTCCGGCAGATTCGGCCTGCTTGGCTCGCCGGCCTTGACGATTTCGGCGGCGCGCAGGCCGGCGGCGCGGCCGAACACCACGAGATCGATCAGCGAGTTGGAGCCGAGGCGGTTGGCGCCGTGGACCGACACGCAGGCCGCCTCGCCGAGCGCCATCAGGCCGGGCACCACCACGTCCGGGATCGCCGCCCTTCTTGGTCAGCACTTCGCCGTGATAGTTCGTCTGGATGCCGCCCATGTTGTAGTGGACGGTCGGCAGCACCGGGATCGGCTCGCGGGTGACGTCGACGCCGGCGAAGATCTTGGCGCTTTCCGAAATGCCGGGCAGGCGCTCGTGCAGGATCTTCGGGTCGAGATGGTCGAGATGCAGGAAGATGTGATCCTTGTTCTTGCCCACGCCGCGGCCTTCGCGGATTTCCATGGTCATGGCGCGCGAGACCATGTCGCGCGGCGCGAGATCCTTCACGGACGGCGCATAGCGCTCCATGAAGCGCTCGCCCTGTCGCATTGGTCAGGTAGCCGCCTTCGCCGCGCGCGCCCTCGGTGATCAGGCAGCCCGCGCCGTAGATGCCGGTCGGGTGGAACTGCACGAACTCCATGTCCTGCAGCGGCAGTCCGGCGCGCAAGACCATGCCGCCGCCGTCGCCGGTGCAGGTATGGGCCGAGGTCGCGGAGAAATAGGCGCGGCCGTAGCCGCCGGTCGCCAGGATGACGAGCTGCGGCGCGGAAGCGGTGGATGGTGCCGTCGTCCATCTTCAGGCAGACGACGCCGCGGCAGCGGCCTTCCGAATCCATGATCAGGTCGATGGCGAAATATTCGATGAAGAACTCGGTCGAGTTCTTCAGGGCCTGGCCATAGAGCGTGTGCAGCATGGCGTGGCCGGTGCGGTCGGCGGCGGCGCAGGTGCGCTGCGCCGGCGGGCCGCGTGCCGAAATCGGTGGTCATGCCGCCGAACGGGCGCTGGTAGATCTTGCCGTCCTCGGTGCGCGAGAAGGGCACGCCCCAATGCTCCAGCTCATAGACGGCGGCCGGGGCGTTGCGGCAGAGATATTCGATCGCGTCCTGGTCTCCGAGCCAGTCGGAGCCCTTGACGGTGTCGTACATGTGCCATTTCCAGTTGTCCGGCCCCATGTTGGCGAGCGAGGCGGCGACGCCGCCCTGCGCCGCGACGGTGTGCGAGCGCGTCGGGAAGACCTTGGAAATGCAGGCCGTGCGCAGGCCCGCCTGCGAGCAGCCGACGGTGGCGCGCAGGCCGGCGCCGCCCGCGCCGACCACCACCACGTCGAAAGTGTGGTCCACGATCGGATAGGCCTTGCCGCCGATGGCCGCCGTGGCCGGGGCGTCGTTCGATGCCATTGGATGAACCCTTAACCAGGAATTGCGAACGCCGGGGCGGCAGGAGGCCGCGCCCGGGGGCGGAACGTCAGGTGAAGCTCAGGCGCAACACCGAATAGATCAGGGCGGCGCCCATGACGAGGCCGAAGCAGACATTGGCCATCAGGGCGAGATGCTTGGCGTGGCCATGGACGTAATCCTCGATGACCACCTGCATGCCGAGCGTCATGTGGTAGATTCCGACGCCGACGAACAGCAGCAGCAGGATCGCGGGGCAGGGCGAGCCGAGCAGGATGCGGGCGCTCTGGAAATCGCGGCCGACGAGCGACAGCACGATCAGGATGAAGGCGATCGTCAGCGGCAGCAAGGCGAAGGAGGTCAGCCGCATCATCCAGGCGTGATGGGTGCCGGACTTGGCCGAGCCGAGATGATTGACCCGGGCGCGAGGCGTTTGGAGAGTGGCTTTCTGCGTCATGGAGCGAGCCTCAGCGGAGGATGAAGGAGACGATCCACAGCAGGATCGTCAGAACGCCGGCGCCGACGAAGCCGCCGAGCGCGAGGCGGTCGCGCGATTCGGGGTCGAAGCCCTTGCCGGCGTCCCAGATCGCGTGGCGCAGGCCGCCCAGCAGATGGAGCAGAAGCGCGAAGGTGTAGCCGAACAGCACCAGCTGGCCCAGGAACGAGCCGAACACGGCCGAAGCGACATTGAAGGTGGGGGCGTCGCTCGCGGCGGCGAGCAGATAGGCCGCCAGCAGCAGCGTGCCGACGTAAAGCGCGATCCCGGAAACGCGATGCGCGATCGAGGCGGCCATGGTCGGCGACCATTGGTAGATCTGCAGATGCGGGGAGAGCGGGCGGCGCTGCTCCAGCGGGATCGGGCTGGGATCGGCCTCGGCCATGGAATTCACCCTTCCTGTTCGGACTGTGTTCGCGAGGTTCGCAGGCGCCGTCGGGCCCCCGAAACCTAAATTAAACCTAAGAGGTCGGAAACACTCACTAATAGAAACGCGTGCGCCGCGCAATGAGAACAGCCTCAGCCCTTCGATGTAATCGTCGGCGCCGCAAAATTGAGCGATATTCGCGCCGGGGACCGGAGACTGTCTTGCTTTCGCAACGCAAAGAAGCGAAACCTAGGGCGGTTGGAGTGCATGGTGGTGAAACGTTTTCTCTTCGCTCAAGGCCGCGAGCGCGGCCGGCCTGCTGGCTTTGGCCGCGGCGGCCGTCTGTTTTTCGGCGCCGGCGTCGGCCGCGGCGCGGCTGAACATCCAGTCGGGAGGCACGGTCCGCTCGGCCGTCGTCGTCGAGCACGAGCGGCTCAAGCTGCGCCGGCGGCCCCTGGTCATCGTCCTGCACCCCACGGGCGGCCTCGGCGCCCGCGCGCATCGGCATCTCGGCCTCGAGGAAATCTCGGAATCGAGCCGGCCGGTCTTCCTCTATCCCGACGCTCTGGGCGGCGATTGGCCGGTCGCGCCCGGCCCGGACGCCGACCGCGACGTCAAGTTCCTGCGCGACCTGGTCGATCGCTTCGTCGGCGAGGGCTCGATCGATCCGCGCAAGATCTATCTGATCGGCGAATCCTCGGGCGGCGCGTTCGCCTATCGCGCGGCTTGCGCGGGCGTCGGCCGTCCGGTGGCCGGCCTCGCGACGCTGGGCGCGGCCATGCCGGCCGACCTCGCCAATTGCGCCATCAATCCGACGGCCTATATCGCGATCAGCCATGCCGGCGATCCGCGGATCCCCTTTGCCGGCGGCCCGGCGAAATTCGGCGAAATCTCCTTCGACGCGCTTCCCGCCGAAACCGCCTTGGCGGTTTTCGCCAAGAACGCCGGCTGTTCGACCAAGCGTGACGACCGGCCGCTGGTCGAGCGCGACGCCCGCGGCGCCACGCGCGCGCCGCGCGGGACGATCCTGTCCTTCGCCGGCTGCAAGGCGCCGGTGGAGCTGGTCCGGCTCGAGGGCGCCGGGCTTCGGGTCTCGCACCTGCTGAACCACGGCTCCGAGCCGCTGGACGACGAAGGGCCGGAATTCGACGCGCCGCGCAAGGTCTGGGAATTCCTCAAGCGCAACGGCGCGTGAGCCCCCGAAAATTTGATCCAGATCATTGCCGGCGCAGCGCCCAAAATTCGTGCTGCGCCGCAATAGGGCTTTAGGCCCGCTTTTTTTTTAGCGAAATCCGTATTATGGCAAAAGGCGCTGGTCGCCTCGCGAAGATCGCGGCGCGGCACGACCGTCCAGCGTCCGATTGCCGCAGCCTTCGATCCGGCGGCTTTTCGACATTCGTCAGCCCCGGCTTCGGCCGTCCAAAATCGAGGATTTCCATGAGCAGCGACGCCCATCCCGCAGACAATTCCGAAGCCAGGGACCTGAAGGTCTTCGTGGCGCTCGTCCTTCTCGTCGTCGGTCATCGGCGTCCTCACGGGCGTGACCTTCGGCCTCGGCGGCATCGGCGCGCTGGCCATCGCCGCGTCGGGCGCGATGCTCCTGCTGCTCGTGGTGCTGACCGCGGGCTGAACGCTCTCGTCGCGTTCCCAAAAAAAAGCCCCCGCGACCCGGTCGCGGGGGCTTTTTCGTGTCGCCGCCTCAGCGCGGGATCAGCGCCCAGTAATCGAGATCGAGAATGACGCTCGGATCGTAGCCGTCGCCCTGCTTGAAGGGATGGGCGGCGGTCGGCTGGTCCTTGGTGGCGATGGTGCGCAGGCGCAGGGCGCCGACGTCGTCGCGGCCGTGGATTTCGGCGCGCTCCAGCACTTCCGTCCAGGCGAACACGGTCAGGCCGGCAAACAGCGGGCTGACATGGCGCCCGCCGTTGATCGCCGCGATGTGGAAGGCGTTGGCGAGGCCGTTGAAGCTCAGCGCGCGGGCGAGCGAGATGACATGGCCGCCATAGATCAGGCGCCGGCCGAAGCGGCCCTGGCCCTCGGTGAACTGGTTGAAATGCACCTTGGCGGTGTTCTGGTAGAGCCGGGTGGCGAGCTGGTGCTCGGCTTCCTCGACCGTCATGCCGTCGACATGGTCGATGCGCTCGCCGGGCAGATAGTCGCCCCAGCGATGGGGCGAGCCGGCCAGGGCGAAATCATATTTGCGCGGGTCGATCACCGGGCAGGCGTCGCCGAGCTGGTCGGGCGCCAGCGCGCGCGGCAGCTGCGGCGTGACTTCCGCCGGCGCAGGCGACTTGGGATCGCGCTTGCGCACCATCACCCAGCGCACATATTCGAGCACGCAGACGCCGCGCTGGTTGAAGCCGCGCGAGCGGACATAGACCACGCCGGTCTGGCCGTTGGAGTTTTCCTTGAGGCCGATGACCTCCGAATTGGAGGCGAGCGTGTCGCCCGGATAGACCGGGGCCAGGAAGCGGCAGTCGGCGTAGCCGAGATTGGCCACGGCGTTGAGCGAAATGTCCGGCACGGTCTTGCCGAAGACGATGTGGAACACCAGCAGGTCGTCGACCGGGCTTTTCGGATAGCCGATCGCCTGGGCGAAGGCGTCCGAGGACTGGACCGCGAAGCGGGGGCCGTACAGCGCCGTGTACAGAGCGACGTCGCCGACCGTCACGGTGCGCGGCGTCGCATGGACGATCACCTGGCCGAGCTGGAAATCCTCGAAGAAATTGCCGGAATTGGTCTTGCTCATCTGTGCCCCCGGGCGCGCAAAATCATGCGTTGCGTTTAGGCTATCCCGACGCGTCTTGGCAATGGCGTGTTTTCTGCCTGCTTGCGCGTGCCTTCAGGGGCTGTCGGGCCAGAGCGCCCGAAACCGTTCCGCGAGCGCATCGGGATCGCCTTCGAGCAGCAGGGTTTTCTGCCGGGCGGTCGCGCCGGCCGCGAGTTTTATGCGCGAGGCCGGGATGTTCAAGCTGTTTCGCGACGAGGGCGATCAGGGCGTCGTTGGCCTTGCCGTCCTCGGGAACGGCGCGCACCCGCGCCTTCAGCACGCAGGCGCCGTCGGCGCGCGTCTCGATTCCCTCCAGCGCGTCGCGCGAGGATTTCGGCGTCAGCCGCAGATGGAGTTCGACCCCGTCGGCGCGGCGAGACCAGAACGTCTTCGCCGACGCGGTCACACCGATGCGGTGATCAGGGCGCGGGCGAGCGCGCCGAGCTCCATCTGGATGAAGGAGAGCACAAGCAGCAGCACGATCGGCGAAATGTCCATGCCGCCGATCGGCGGCAGGAAGCGGCGAATCGGGCGCAGCGCCGGTTCGGTGAGCGCGTTGACGCCGTTCCAGATCGAGCGGACGAAATCGTTGCGCATGTTGATCACGTCGAAGGCGAGCAGCCAGGACATGACCGCCATGATGATGATGACCCACCAATAGAGGTTGAGGGCCATATCGAGCACCCGGAACAGGGGAAGGATGAAGTCAGCGGCGGACATGGGGACTCCGGGCCAGGTTCGGATCAGGGCGTTCTAGGGCTTTGCGGGCGTCGAAACAAGTTTTCCCGAATTTCGAGCGGAAATCTCTCGTTCAGATTGACAGGGATGCGCGCGCGCCCTAAACACCCGCTCCGGAGCGGGGCTGTAGCTCAGATGGGAGAGCGCTGCAATCGCACTGCAGAGGTCAGGGGTTCGATTCCCCTCAGCTCCACCAAAATCCCGCATGTTTTTGGTTTTTTTGCCGCTCCGGGCGCAGCGCGCCCTATTTGCGGCTCAAATCTGTGCGCATCATCCAACATTGAGTTGAATTCATCGCGGAGGCCTGGCCTTGGGCGACAAACTCATTTCTTCCGTGCAATGCCGCATGGCGCGGGCGGGCCTCGGAATGACCGCCGAGGCGCTGGCCGAACGCGCGCAAGTCTCCAAAGTGACTCTTTCCGATTTCGAACTGGGCAAGCGCTCGCCGCAGCCGCGCACGATCGCGGCGATCCGCGTGGCGCTTGAACGGGCGGGCATGGAATTCCTCGACGACAAGGGCGCCGGGGCGGGGGTGCGGCTGAAGCGGACGGCGCCGGGAGAGACCATCTCGCTCGAAAACCTGAACGCGGAAAACGACAGCTAGCCGCCGCCATCGCCGACACGCTTTTGCGATCAGGAGCGCGTCCCGACGGACCGGTCGGGACAGGGGGGCGACATGACCACGATTCGGCAATTGCTTCAGGAAAAGGGCGGCGAACTCGTCACCATCGGCCCGCAACGCCAATGTGTTCGACGCCATCAAGACCATGGCCGACCGCAATGTCGGCGCGCTCGTCGTGATGGAGGGCGGCCGGATGGTCGGGCTCATCACCGAGCGGATTTACGCCCGCGAGGTCGTGCTGAAGGGCCGCACCTCCCCGACCACGGCGGTGCGCGACGTGATGGCGACGGACCTGCCCTACGCCAAGCCCGAGCAATTGGTCGAGGAAGTGATGGCGGTGATGTCGCAAACCCGGTTGCGCCACCTCCCGGTGTTCGATCGCGGCGAACTGGTCGGGCTGATCTCGATGGGCGATCTCGTGAAATCGATCATCGGCCATCATGAATTCACCATCGAGCAATTGCTGCATTACATCCAGCATTAGAGCGCAGCATGAGAGCGGCGGCCAGCCGCGGCCTTCGCAACCTTTTCGCCGGCAAATCGTTGCTTCTTCGACGACAGGAGGTTCCGATGACAACCCCGCGAATGGCCCTGGCCGTGGCGACGGCCTTCATGATTCTCGGCATGGCGCTCGACCGGCGCGCAGGCAAGCTGCGCCCGTTGGGGCGAGACCGGCTATCATTATTACCGGTCGTGCTGGGGGCCTTCCTTCCTTTACCCGCACCATCGCCATTGCGACCGCCACAGCGGCCTTTGCCTTTATCACTGACCTAAAGGCCGCCGGCGGCTTCCGCTGAAGCGCCGGCGGCCTCATCCAGAAATTCGATCGCCTTCCGGAGCGCCTGCAGGTCCTGCGGGCGGGACAGGCGATGATCGCCGTCCCTGACGAGGGTGATGGTGGCGGGGTCCGCGGCGAGGCTCTCGACCAGTCGCATCGAGTGACGCCAGGGCACGTCGGGGTCCGCCATGCCTTGCAGGATCGCGACCGGGCAGAAGGCGCGGATTTCCTTTCCGAACAGTTTTTGCGCGCGACCGTCCTCGAACAGGGCCCGGGTCAGCGGATAGCCCTCGCCATACATATTGGCCGGCCGGGTCCAGGCGCCTTCGCTTTCGATAATCTTGCGCACGCTTTCCGGCAGCTGCGGCCAGATCAGGTCCTCGGTGAAATCGACCGCCGGCGCGATCAGGACCATCCCCGCGAGGCGGTGGCTTTCGCCCGCCTGCGCCAGCGCGCGGGCGAGCAGCAGCGCCACCCAGCCGCCCATCGAGGAGCCGACGACGATCTGCGGGCCGTGGGTGAGCGCGCGGAAAACCGCCAGCGCCTGCGCCGTCCACAGGCCGATGGTCCCTTCGGCGAAATCGCCGTCCGACTCGCCGTGGCCGGAATAATCGAACCGCAGGCAGGCGCGGCCCTGATCCTTCGCGATCGAATCGAGGAACTCGGCCTTGGTTCCGCGCATGTCGGAGCGGAAGCCGCCAAGCCAGAACAATCCGGGCAGGGCGTTTTTCGCGCAGCCGGGATCAGCAAGGCTTGGGCGGGCGAGATAGGCGAGGCGCGGCCCGTCGGGGGCGGGGGAGAAAAATGCGGCGGCGTCCGGAGTATTCTGGGTCATTTGGCGATTGTGTCCGGTCAGGAAATCCGCGCCTCGAGCTTTGACGAGGCAAAGGTCGAGGCCGATGCTATAAGCAGCAAACAATGATTCGCTTGTAATCCGGGAGCCGGCATGACGCCATGGGGCGTGGAAGGGGATGTCGACAGCCAGGCCCTGTTCGGCCGCACCATCCTTCAGGTCGTCCCCGCGCTCGACGCTGGCGCCGAGGCCTGCGTCGACCTCGCGGCGAGCCTGTCCGACGCGGGCGCGCGCGCTCTGGTCGCCGGGGCGCCGGGCAAATTGTCGAGCGAATTGCAGGCGCGCGGCGGCATTTTCATGCCCATCGCGCCGACGAGCCGCAAACCGTGGCGCGCCTTTCTCAATCGCCGGCGGCTGGCGTCCCTGGCGTTGCGCGAGGGCGTCGAGCTGATCCATGTCCACGCCGGGGCGAGCATGCGCGCGGCCCTCTATGCGGCGCGCAAGGCCCGCGTCCCGCTGGTGGCGGATTACGAGCCCGCCCAGGAGTCGATCGCGCTGGAGGCCGATTCCATCATCTTTTTTTCGCGCGCCGAGCTCGAGGACGCGGTCTCGCGGCGGCCTGAATTGGCGGCAAAGGCCTTTCGCGGCCTGCGCGGCGTCGATCTTCGGCAGTTCTCGCCGGAGGCGGTCGACTGGACGCGCGTCAGGCGCTTCCGCGACGCCTTGGGCGTGAAGGGCCATGAACGGCTGGTGATCGCGGTCGGCCTGCCGCCGGAGCGGCGCCAGATGGTTCTTGCCGCGGCCGCCCAGCTCAAGGCCAAGGGCTTTTTCGCCAGCGAGGCGCAGCAGGCGCGTTTCGTCTGGCTGCGCCGCGACGGCGAAGCTCCTTCCTCGGCCTTCGACGCCGAGGCGGCGCGACTGGGCCTTGCCGGCGCCGTGCTGCAGATCGACTGGCCCGACCGCGCCGCCGCCTGCCTTGCGGCCGCCCTCGTCGTGGCTCCGGCGGGCGAATCGGCGCTCTGCGTCGAGGCCCAGGCGCTCGGCGCGCCGCTTGCCGTGCTCCAGACATCAGGCGCCAAAGGATGGGGCGAAGGGATCGCGCGACCAAAGGTCAGGGCGACAAGGGCGAGGTCGAGGAGGTTTGCGCGCCGCCGCAGGTCGAGCCTTCGATGCGCACGGGCTGGCTGATCCCCCCGGGGCCGCCCGCGAGTCTGGTCCGCGCGGTGGAGGAGGCCGTGCGCCTCGGCGCCACGGCGCGGGAAAATCTCGCCCATAACGCCCGCGCCCACGCGCGCAACTTTTCCGCCGAGCGCATGAACGCCCTGACGCTCGCGATCTACGCCCGGCATTTTGGAGCGAGCGAATAAATTTGCCGGGGCCGGCGTGATTCAGGTCAAAATCGCGACCCGCCGGCAATTGCGCAATTGACTTTACCGCGCTTTGTCACAATCTTGGCGCCGGTTGGTCCTCGTGGTCTCGGTCGCGGGGGTTTTTGCTGTAGCTGAAATAAAGATCCTGCATTCAGAGAGGAACGTCCGGCCGCGCCCGCCGCGTTGCCGCCCGACCCAGTCCAAGGAGAGCATGCCATTCGCCGTCCCATGAAAGCCCCCCCGGTTCCGCAGAAGGAGGGACCTCGCATCAACCGGGATATTCGCGTCCGCGAGGTTCAGCTGATCGATTCGGAAGGCCAGAATCGTGGCGTCGTCGACATTGTCGAAGCCTTGCGCATGTCGGAGGAGGAAGGTCTCGATCTGGTCGAGATCGTGCCCAACGCCAATCCCCCGGTCTGCAAGATCCTCGACTATGGCAAATATCGCTTCACCGAGCAGAAGAAGGCCGCCGAGGCCCGCAAGCGCCAGAAGATCGTCGAGATCAAGGAAATCAAGCTGCGTCCCGGCATCGACGACCATGATTACGACACCAAGATGAAGTCGGTGCGCCGCTTCTTCGAGGAAGGCGACAAGGTCAAGTTCGTGCTGCGCTTCCGCGGCCGCGAAATGGCCCACCAGGAACTCGGCTTCAAGGTGCTCGAGCGCGTCAAGATCGAGACCGCCGGCCTCGCCAAGATCGAGCTGGAGCCGTCGATGGAAGGCCGCCAGATGATCATGATCCTGGCTCCCAAATAAGCTGGCTCCCAAGTTAGCCTGGCCGCCAAGGCAAGCTTCGAAGCAGCTTGCGGCTCAGGCGCTTGCCTGAGCTTTGCGCTTGCGTCATCCTGACCGTCCGGGCCTGTCCCGGATGGGGGAAGGCATGACGCAAACAATTGCGCGCGAAAAAATCGATCCCGCGCGGCTCAAGGCCATCGTCGTCGGCTCGCTCGGCAATCTCGTCGAATATTACGACTTCTACGTCTACGCCGCGTTCTCGCTCTATTTCGCGCCCTCGTTCTTCCCGGGGACCGACAAGGTCGCGCAGATGCTGGCGTCGGCGGGCATTTTCGCGCTCGGCTTCTTCATGCGGCCGATCGGCGGCTGGCTGTTCGGCTATATCGGCGACCATTACGGCCGCCGCCGATCCCTGATGCTGTCGGTCCTGATGATGTGCGCCGGGTCGCTGGCCATCGCGGTGACCCCCGGCTATGCCGCAGATCGGCGTCTGGGCGCCGACTCTTCTGATGCTCGCGCGCCTGGTCCAGGGCCTCAGTCTCGGCGGCGAATACGGCGCCAGCGCCACCTATGTCGCGGAAATGGGCGATTCCGGCCGGCGCGGCTTCTATTCCAGCTTTCTCTATGTGACGCTGATCGGCGGCCAGCTCGGCGCGCTCGGCCGTGCTGCTGATCCTGCAGAACGTCCTGCTGACGCCGGAGCAATTGCGCGCGTTCGGCTGGCGCATTCCCTTCGTCATCGGCGCGGGCCTCGCGCTGTTCGCTCTGTGGATGCGGCGCGACCTCGAAGAGACGGAGGCCTTCAAGACCGCCAAGGCGAAGGGCCAGGAAGGCGGGCTGGGCGCGCTGTGGGCGCATCGGCGCGAGGTGCTGATCGTGATCGGCCTGACCATGGGCGGCACGCTGGCCTTCTATGTCTACACGATCTACATGCAGAAATTCCTCAAGCTGACGGTCGGGCTGACGGACGCCCAGAGCACCTGGGTCAGCGCGGCCTCGCTGATCTTCGCCTTGTGCCTCCAGCCGCTCTATGGCGCGCTCTCGGATCGCATCGGGCGCCGCCCGGTGCTGCTCGCCTTCGGAATCATGGGCACGCTCGGCACGGTTCCGCTGATGACCGCGCTGTCGCACGCCAAGGGGCCGTGGGAGGCCTTCATGTTCGTTGCGCTCGGCTGGCTGATGACCGCGCCCTATACGTCGATCAACGCCATCGTGAAGGCCGAACTGTTTCCCGGCCGCCTTGCGCGCGACCGGCGTCGGGCTGCCCTATGCGCTGGCGGTGTCGTTCTTCGGCGGCACGGCGGAATATATCGCGCTATGGTTCAAGCAGCAGGGCATGGAAAGCGGCTTTTACTATTACGCGAGCGGCGTGATTTTCTGCTCGCTCCTGGTCTATTACTTCCTGCCCGACACCAAGGCGACGTCCGTGCTCGACCGGGAGGCGATGGAGGTGCTGGAATAGGGCTTCTGACAAAGGTCGCTCATTCGCGCGCGGGCGCCACCGCTCAATGGGCGTCTTGCTTCTGTCCACGCGCCGTTGCCATTGTGCTGTCGTTTCAGATCGCCCGTCGGGTCTTCGGAAATGTGGACCACTTTCCTTTGCACCGAGGGCTTGCCAAGCGATCGATGCGGGAGTCCCGGATCGACAACCTTGTCAACGGCCTCATCTGATCGGCGGCGTCGACCTCGACGAGCAGAACAACGACCTCTTCGATGATTCAGCAAAGCTCTTCATCACGAGGGTTCCTTCATATTCAAGCCAGTCGGACTTTTTTTGGCCGGAGAAGGATAAACACTGATCCTATGCGAAGACTAGCATTCGGTAAAATAAAAAGGACAATCCGCAAAATCGATCCAGAGGGACGAGAACGCCCGGCGGACGCGGGCGCGCGTCAGCCGAGGCCGCCGCCGGTTTCCTCCGTCCAGCGATTCCAGGCCCAGCGCAGGCCCAGCACCAGGATCGAGCCGAGAAAGGCGGCGAGGAGATCGCGGCCGAGATCGAAACCTTGTCGAGGCTCGGCAGCAGGTTCAGCATTTCGAACAGGGCGCCGCCGACGATCGCCCCGGCGCAGCCCAGGACGAGATTGGAGAACAGCCCGAACCCGGCCTTCTGCCAGGTGACGACGCGGCCGGCCAGCGTGCCGCCGATCAGGCCGACGGCGACCCAGGTGACGAGATTGGCGAGGGTGAACATGGCGGCTTCTCCAGCTTGGACCTTGCGGCCCGACCATAATGGCGATCGGGGCGGCTTCGTCAAACCTTCAGGGCGCGGCCCCTTGCCAGAACGGCCCCATTGGCCTTATAAGGCGCGCTTCGATCCGCCCGGCCAGTAACGGGCTGCCGTGGCGGGTCGTTTCGCTCCCATGCGAAAACCAGCCGCAAGGCTGGCGGAAGCGGTTCGCCGCGCAGAAATAATCGAGAGAGCAAAATGCCCAAGTTGAAGACCAAATCCGGCGCGAAAAAGCGCTTCAAGATCACCGGCACCGGCAAGGTGGTTTACGCCCAGCGCGGCAAGCGCCACGGCATGATCAAACGCACGAACAAGCAGATCCGGAACCTTCGCGGCACCAACGTCATGTTCAAGACGGATGGCGACAACGTGAAGAAGTACTTCCTGCCCAACGGCTGATCCCAGCCGCATCTGTTTCGTTTCAACGTTTTCTGGAGATCATCCATGGCTCGCGTCAAACGCGGCGTCACCTCGCACGCCAAGCACAAAAAAGTTCTCAAGGCCGCCAAGGGCTTCTATGGCCGCCGCAAAAACACGATCCGCGCCGCCAAGGCGGCCGTCGATCGCTCGATGCAATACGCCACGCGCGACCGCCGCGCCAAGAAGCGCACGATGCGGTCCTTGTGGATCCAGCGCCTCAACGCCGCCGTGCGTGAATCCGGCCTGACCTACAGCCGCTTCATCGACGGCCTCGCCAAGGCCGGCGTGGAAGTGGACCGCAAGGTCCTGTCCGAACTGGCCATCAGGGAGCCGGCGGCTTTCCAGGCGATCGTCGAAAAGGCCAAGGCGGCTCTTCCCGTCGCCGCTTGATGAGCCGGCCCGATGCGCTCTTCGATTTCAAAGCCCGCCAGCGATGGCGGGCTTTTTTGCTTTGCGCGTGCGTCGTCGCATGGCATTACGCGCTCACGCATTCGCCGGAACCTTTCATGTCTGACCACAGCCAACTCGAACACGACACCCTTGCCGCCGTCGAGGCCGCGAGCGACGAAACGGCGCTGGAAGCCGTGCGCGTCGCCGCACTCGGCAAGAAGGGTTCGATTTCCGCCCTGCTCGCCACGCTCGGCAAGATGTCGCCGGACGAGCGCAAGACCGAAGGCGCGAAGATCAACGCCCTGAAGGACAAGGTCGCGGAGGCGTTGTCGGCGCGCAAAGGCGTGCTCAAGGAGGCGGCGCTGTCCGCCCGCCTCGCCAGCGAGACGCTGGACGTGACCTTGCCGACCCGCGCCAGCGCGCTGGAGACCGGCCGCATCCATCCCATCAGCCAGGTCATGGACGAACTGACCGCGATCTTCGCCGACATGGGCTTTTCCATCGCCGAAGGCCCGGATGTCGAGAGCGACGATCTCAACTTCACCAAGCTGAACTTCCCGCCCGGCCACCCGGCGCGCGAAATGCACGACACCTTCTTCTTCAACCGCAAGGACGACGGCTCGCGCAAATTGCTGCGCACCCATACCTCGCCGGTGCAGGTCCGCACCATGCTGAAGAACCCGCCGCCGATCCGCGTGATCTGTCCGGGCCGCACCTATCGCTGCGATTCCGACCAGACCCACACGCCGATGTTCCATCAGGTCGAGGGCCTGGTGATCGACCGCAAGGCCCATATGGGCCACCTCAAATGGATTCTCGAAGAATTCTGCAAGACCTTCTTCGAAGTCCCCCATGTGAAGATGCGCTTCCGCCCGAGCTTCTTTCCGTTCACCGAGCCGTCCGCCGAAGTGGACATCCAGTGCTCGCGCAAGGGCGGCGAAATGCGCTTCGGCGAGGGCGACGACTGGCTGGAAATTCTCGGCTGCGGCATGGTCCATCCGAACGTGCTGCGCAATTGCGGCCTCGATCCGGACGAGTTCCAGGGCTTCGCCTGGGGCATGGGCATCGACCGCATCGCCATGCTGAAATATGGCATGCCCGACCTGCGCCCCTTCTTCGAGGCCGATGTGCGCTGGCTGTCGCATTACGGCTTCCGGCCGCTCGACCTGCCCTCGCTCGCGGGCGGGCTTTCAAGCTGACGAGCAGGATTCATGAGGGACGCGGCATTCGCGCTTTTTGATCGTCTGGTTTTCGGCTCCGTTCTGACGGCGCCGGCGCAAGCCGACATCGACACGATCAATCTGGCCGCTCGTGGCGAACAGGATGACGAGCAGGGCCGCTATCGCGACTTCATCTATCGCATGATGAGCACGGTCGACGCGAAAGTCTCGGCGCTTTTGACGCATATCTCCCTGATCATCGCTGCGCTCGTCTTCATCTACACGTCCCGGGCGGGCGCGAATGGCGCGGCGCTGCTGAAAATCATGATCATGTCTGAAATCGTCGCCTATCTGCTTCTGACGGTTTTTTGCCTGAGATGCATCCACATGACCACAAGACTGTCGAGTGGCAGCGCCGCAACGGAAAGCGACGCGCTGGCGATCGAGCTCTACAAGCGGCGTGCGACCTATAACTGGACCTCGAATGTGACCGTGTTCGTCACGGTCGCGACGATCATCACGCTTGTGCTGGGCTCTGTCTTCGGCCTCTGACCAAGGAAAGAAACATGAAATTCACCCTCTCCTGGCTGAAAGAGCATCTCGACACCGAGGCGCCGCTGGACGCCATCGTCGAAACCCTGACCAAGATCGGGCTCGAGGTCGAAGGCGTCGAAAACCCGGCCGAGACGCTCGGCGTTTTCCGCATCGCGGAAATCCTGTCCGCGCGCGCCGCATCCCAACGCCGACCGCCTGCAGGTCTGTCAGGTCGATGTCGGTGAAGGCGCGCCGTTGCAGGTCGTCTGCGGAGCGCCCAATGCGCGGGCGGGTTTGAAAACCGTGTTCGCCGCGCCGGGCGCCTTCATTCCCGCGAAGAACTTCACCATCGCCAAGGGCGTGATCCGCGGAATCGAATCCGCCGGCATGATGTGCTCCCCGGAGGAGCTCGGGCTCGAAGGCGATTCGTCGGGCATTTTCGAGCTGGCCGCCGACGCGCCGGTCGGCGCCGGCTACGCCGCCTGGGCGGGGCTGGACGATCCGCTGATCGACGTCAATCTGACGCCCAACCGCTCCGACGCCGCCAGCGTCTATGGCATTGCGCGCGACCTCGCCGCCGCCGGGCTGGGCAGGCTCAAGGGCGAAACCGGCGCGCCGGTCGCGGGCCGCTTCCCCTGTCCGGTCGGCGTCACGCTGGATTTCACGCACGAGGACGCCCATCTCGCGCCCCTGTTCGCGCTGCGTCTGGTGCGCGGCGTGAAAAACGGCCCGAGCCCGGACTGGCTGCAGAATCGGCTGAAAAGCATCGGCCTGCGCCCGATCAATGCCTTGGTGGACATCACCAATTTCATGACGTTCGATCGCGGCCGCCCGCTCCATGTGTTCGACGCCAAAAAGGTCTCCGGACATCTCGTGGTCCGTCGCGGCGAAAACGGCGAGAGCCTGCTGGCGCTCGATGGCCGGACCTATGCGCTGGACGACAGCGTGGTGGTCATCGCCGACGACAACGGCGTCGAATCGCTTGCGGGCGTGATGGGCGGCGAATCCTCCGGCTGCGACGAGAACACCACCGACGTGCTGATCGAATCCGCTTTGTGGGACCCGAACAATATCGCCCGCACCGGCCGCAAGCTCGGCATCGTCTCCGATGCGCGCTATCGGTTCGAGCGCGGCGTCGATCCCGCTTTCGCGCTGCCGGGACTGGAACTCGCGACGGAACTGGTGCTGCGCCTGTGCGGCGGCGAGCCGTCGGAAATTGTCGTCGCCGGCCACGTTCCCGCGCCTGCGGCGGGCATCGATTTCCCGCTGAGCGAGGTCGAGCGCCTGACCGGCGTCCATCTCGACCCCGGCGAAATGGCCGGAACGCTTGAAAAACTCGGCTTCGCCGTCGCCGGCCAGATCTCCAACGCCGATCACATTCATGTCCGCGCGCCGAGTTGGCGCCCCGACATCGAAGGCAAGGCCGATCTGGTCGAGGAGATCATCCGCCTCGCCGGTCTCGACCGCATCATTCCCGTTCCGCTGGAACGCGAATCCGCCGTTTCCGGGCCCGGTGCTGACGCTGCTGCAGAAGCGCGTGCGCTCCGCCCGCCGGGCGCTGGCGTCGCGCGGCATGGACGAGGCGGTGACCTGGTCCTTCATTTCGAAAGCCCGCGCCGAAATCTTCGGCGGCGGCGCGCCGGAGCTGGCCCTGGCCAATCCGATCGCCGCCGAGCTGTCCGACATGCGGCCGAGCCTCGTTCCCGGCCTGCTCGCCGGCGCGCAGGCCAATCTCGCGCGCGGCTTCGGCGATGTGGCTCTGTTCGAGGTCGGGCAGGTCTTCAAATCCGATGCCGAGGATGGCCAGTTCATCGCCGCCGCGGGCCTGCGCCGGGGAACGGCCAAGCCCGACGGCGCCGGCCGCCACTGGTCCGGCAAGGCGGGCCCGGTCGACGTGTTCGACGCCAAGGCCGATGTGATGGCGCTGCTGGCCGTGCTCGGCGTGTCGGCGGGCGCCGTGCAGCTGGTTCCCGGCGGGCCGGACTTCCTGCATCCCGGCCGCTCCGCGACGCTGCAATTCGGTCCCGAAAACATCGTCGGCTGGTTCGGCGAACTGCATCCGCGCGTGCTGGAGGCCTTTGACGCGACCGGGCCGGTCGCCGCCTTCGAGATCGTGCTCGATTCCCTGCCGGCGCCCAAGGCCCGGCCGACCAAGGCGCGGCCGAAGCTGGACCTGTCCGACTTCCAGCCGGTCGAGCGCGATTTCGCCTTCATCGTGGACAAGGATGTGAAAGCGGCCGATCTTATCAAGGCGGCGCAGGGGGCGGACCGCAACCTGATCGTCAATGTCGGCGTGTTCGATCTTTATGTCGGGCCGGGCGTGCCGGAGGGCAAGAAATCCATCGCGCTCAACGTGACGCTGCAGCCGCGCGAAAAAACCCTGACCGATTCGGACATCGAGGCGGTCGCGGCGAAGATCGTCACGGAAGCGGGCAAGAAGACCGGCGCGGTGCTGCGCGCCTGACGCCGCGATCAGGGCGCGTTTCTGGCAAAACGGAGGGGGCGATGGCCGAAAAATTCTGCTGGGTCGAATTGCTGACGACCGATATCGACGCCGCGCAGGCGTTCTACAGCGAAGTCATCGGCTGGACCTGCGCCGCGCCCGGCCATGCCGAGCGCGACTATCGCCTGTTCTTCCAGGACGGAAACGCCGCCGCCGGCCTGATGCTGCTGCCGGACGAGGCCCGGGCGCAGGGCGCGCGGCCGTCCTGGTTCGGCTACATCACCTCGCGCGACGTCGAGGCCGATGTCGCGGCCGTCGTCGCCGCGGGCGGGAAACTCTATCGTCCGACCGAAACTCTGCCCAAGATCGGCCGTTTCGCGGTGGTCGCCGATCCGCAGGGCGCGCCTTTCGCGCTGTGGAAGGACCTCAGCGGCATCAACGCGCCGGACCTGCCGCCGATGTCCGTCGGCCATGTCGGCTGGCGCGAGCTTCATACCGACGACGTCGAGAAGGCCTTCGCCTTCTACGCGGAGAAGTTCGGCTGGACCAAGGGCGAGGCGATCGATATGGGCCCGGTCGGCGTCTATCAGCTGTTCGCGACCGGAGAGCACCCGGTCGGCGGCATGTTGAAGCGCTCGCCGAACATTCCGCAGTCGTTCTGGAATTATTATTTCACCGTCGAGGCGCTCGACGCGACGCTGGCGAAGGTCGAGAAGGCGGGCGGAACCATCGCCCACCAACCGGCGGAAGTGCCCGGCGGCGCCTGGATCGCGCAATGTTTCGATCCGCAGGGCGCGTTCTTCTCGCTGGTCGCCGCCAAACGCTGAGCGGCGCGCCTCGGCCGGCGGGCCGATCAGGGAACCCTGTCCAGGATTTCCGTCATTTCCGGCGCGGTAAAGGCGCGCAGGGTCTGGCCGCGCAAATTGCCGGCCTTGAGAATGCCGATGGAGAACGCGTTCGCCGCGGCGTCATCCGGTGTTTCCGCAATGACGACGAGGTCGTATTGGCCCTGCAGCCAGAGAATTTCCTTGATCCTACGCCGCTGCGCAGGGCGGCGTCCTTGACCGCCTCGGCGCGCTTGACGGAGTCCTTGATCGTGCGCAATCCCTGCCCGGTGAAATTATAAAGGGTGACAAAGGTTTTCATGGACCGATCCTCCCCAGCTGGCTCGAACGCTCTTTTTGAAGACCTGCGGCGGACAGGCGCGCGGCTTTGCCGGAAGTGGACAATTTCGCGTGCGACATGGAAATTCAATTATTCGTGTTTGACCGGGCGCCGGTCAGGCAGCCCTCCTGGACATGCGCGCCGTCGGCGAGCGCCATGCGGTCTGTGTCGCGGCGGTCCGTCTCGTTCGCGCCGGCCGCTCTGGCGGCGGGGATCGACTCCTGCGAGAAGATCAAGGACGCCGACGCCTATAATGCCTGCCTTGCCAACTATGGCCCGGCGGTGGGCGACCATAAATTCACGCCAGCGCCGCCTGCTGCAGTCGAAGCGGAGGCGCCGCGCCCGGCACGGCGCAAGACCCCGGCGCGCCGCAATGCGCGTGCAGGCGTCGACGCCCCGAGACAAGGTCCGCAGGCGGCAGGCCAATGGCCGGGTGCGGATCGAGATTTTTCCGGGCCAGTGAGCGGCGGCTTCATGTCGCCCGCCTGCAGACGCGCGATGGCCGCCGAATCGGGATATTCGGAAAACTCGATCACCATCCCGTCGCGAAACCGCAAGAAATCGCAGACGTCGACCGACAGCAGCGCGCCCGTGCCGCGATTGCGCATGCGCGAGGTGCGATGCAGGGCGGCGCGGTCGCCGTCAATGACCAGTTCGTGAATCGTCGAGCCGAGATTCTCGTACATGACCTCGATCATCGCCAGCATCTGGCCGACCAACGCCTTGCCGCGCACGGGCTGCGAAAACGGATAGAGCGTCCAGAGCCCGCGCGTGGAATAGACGATGTCGTCGGCGGCATAGTCCATGATGCCCGGGAGATCGCCTTCCGCGCGCCGCTCGAACAGCGTCCGGATGCGGTGTTCGATCATCTCCCGGTCCAGCGCGCCCAGTCGATGAAGCGTCTCGTCGCTTTGCATTTTCGTCCCGGCCATTGTCTCAGGGAAATTCGGCGTATGAACCGGCGGCGCGGGATGCTGCGGCGCTCAGCTCTCCTCCAGCTGCGCCAGCGCCATGGAATCCACCACTTCGGTCCATTCAAGCAACAGCCCATCGCGGAAGCGGATGAAGTCCGCAATTTCGATGTTTCCGACCTTGCCGGTGCCGCGATGGCGGATTTTCGCGGTGCGCCGCACGGCGACCCGGTCTCCGTCGATGATCAGTTCATGCACCGCCGATCCGCAATGTTCATACTGGACGGTGATCGTCGCCATCGCCTCGGCCACCATCTTCTTGCCGCGCGCGGGGCCGGCATAGGGAAAGGCGGACCAATGCCCCTTGACGTTGAATTGCACGTCCTCGGCGACGAGTTCGAGCACCTCGCGCATATCGCCGGCCGTTCGCTTCGCGATCAAGGCTTGGATGCGTTGCTCGACCAGTTCCCGGTCGAGCGCGCCGAGCTTGCGCAGGGTTTCGTCGCTTTGCACTTGGTGTTCCGATCCTTGGTGGCCCGATCCTTGGCGTTCCGATCTCAGGAGAGGTTCAGTTCCTTGAAGAAGTCGTTGCCCTTGTCGTCGACGACGATGAAGGCGGGGAAATTCTCGACCTCGATCTTCCAGATCGCCTCCATGCCGAGTTCGGGATATTCCACGATCTCGACCTTGCGGATGCAATCCTGCGCCAGGCGTGCGGCGGGGCCGCCGATCGAGCCGAGATAGAAGCCGCCGTGCTTCTTGCAGGCTTCGGTCACCTGCGCCGAACGATTGCCCTTGGCCAGCATGACCATCGAGCCGCCGGCGGCCTGGAAGGCGTCGACATAGGCGTCCATGCGGCCGGCCGTGGTCGGGCCGAACGAGCCCGAGGCGTAGCCGGCGGGAGTCTTGGCCGGGCCGGCGTAATAGACCGGATGGTTCTTGAGATAATCCGGCATCGGCTCGTTCGCCTCGAGCCGCTCGCGGATCTTGGCGTGGGCGAGATCGCGCGCGACGATGATCGTGCCGGTCAGCGACAGGCGGGTCTTGACCGGATAGCGGGTCAGGGTCGCCAGAATGTCCTTCATCGGCTGGTTGAGGTCGATCTTGACCACATCGCCGCCGAGCGTCGTCTCGTCGACATGGGGCAGGAATTTCGCCGGATCGTGCTCCAGCTCCTCGACGAAGACGCCGTCCTTCGTGATCTTGCCGAGCGCCTGGCGGTCGGCCGAGCAGGATACGCCGATGCCGATCGGCAGCGAGGCGCCGTGGCGGGGCAGGCGGATCACGCGCACGTCATGGCAGAAATATTTGCCGCCGAATTGCGCGCCGACGCCGAGATCCTGCGTCAGCTTGTGGATTTCGGCTTCGAGATCGAGGTCGCGGAAGGCGTGGCCGTCCTCGCCGCCCTCGGTCGGCAGGCCGTCGAGATAGCGCGCCGAGGCCAGCTTCACCGTCTTGAGGTTCAGCTCGGCGGACAGGCCGCCGATGACGATGGCGAGGTGATAGGGCGGGCAGGCGGCGGTGCCGAGCGCCAGGATCTGCTTTTTCAGCACCTCCAGCAGACGGTCATGCGTCAGCATGGAGGGCGTGCCCTGCACCAGATAGGTCTTGTTGGCCGAGCCGCCGCCCTTGGCCATGAACAGGAACTTGTAGGCGTCCTCGCCCTCTTCGTAGATGTCGATCTGCGCGGGCAGGTTGGTCTTCGTGTTCTTTTCCTCGAACATCGAGAGCGGCGCGAGCTGCGAATAGCGCAGGTTCTTCTTCTCGTAGGCGTCGCGCACGCCCTCGGACAGCGCGGCCTCGTCGCCGCCCTTGGTGAAGACGCGGCGGCCCTTCTTGCCCAGGATGATGGCGGTGCCGGTGTCCTGGCACATGGGCAGCACGCCGCCGGCGGCGATATTGGCGTTCTTCAGCAGGTCGAAGGCGACGAACTTGTCGTTGCCGGTCGCTTCCGGATCGTCGAGGATCTTGCGCAGCTGGGCGAGATGGCCGGGGCGCAGCAGATGATTGATGTCGCTCATCGCCGCTTCGGCGAGCAGGCGCATCGCCTCCGGCTCGACCACGAGAATGTCCTCGCCGTCGAATTTTTCGACGCGCACGCCCTTGTCGGAAATCTTGCGATAGGGCGTCTCGTCCTTGCCGAGGGGGAAAAGCGGAGCGTAGGCAGCAGTCATCGCGGCGGTCCCGATGGTTTCAGAGGATGCGCCCCTTTACCCCTTTGTGCGCTGCGTTCCAAGAGCGGCGAAGGGCTAAGTTGGATTTCAGGACAAAGGCCCGCAGCCTCTGGTCGAGCGCCGCCTTGTCGCGCGTCTCGCATTCCCAGATCGTCAGGACCCGCCAGCCCATGGCGGCATAGGCCGCGCGATGCTTTTCGTCGCGCGCGCGGTTGCGGGCGATTTTCTGGGTCCAGTACGCGGCATTGGCCTTCGGCGCCCGCGCCCCGCGCTTGCAGTCATGGCCGTGCCAGAAGCAGCCGTGGACGAAGATCGCCTTCTTTTTCCCGATAAAGGCGATGTCCGGGGCGCCGGGCAGGTCGCGCCGGCACAGGCGGTAGCCGGGCGCAATCGCGTGCAGGATTTTCCGCACGCAAAGCTCCGGCGCCGTGTCGCGGCCTTTCACCGCGCGCATGACATCGGAGCGGTCCATCGGCCCGGATCAGTCCTTCGACGGCGGCGGAAGCTGCAGCATTTCGCCGGTGTGGCGCGTCATCAGGCCCTTGGCCTTTTCCGCGATCATGGCCAGCACCCAGGGCAGCTCCAGCGAGACCCGGACGACGTCGGGGAAAAACTCCATCGCGCCCTTGAAGGTCTGGCCCATGGCGCTGACGGTGACGTCGCCGCGCAGGTCCGACCAGTCGATCTGGAGTTTCGAGAGCTGGGCGGCATATTTCTGGCGCAGGCCGTCGATGCCCGCCTGAACGCGCCTCTTGGCCTCTTCGGCGCCCAGGCTATGCTTCACATCAACGCTGACGATCTGTCCCATTCTGCCGGCTCCTGCGGGGGCGAATTGTGGCTGGAGTTAATGGTCTTTACCGTAAAACGCCAGCAGGACCGGGAAGATACGCGTGCGAGTCATGCAAAAAACGAATATCAGATCGGCGCTCGATGGAGTCGATCAGTGCCAGCCTGTCTAAATAAAACAGTTTTAAAACATGATATTAGCAAATATGGCCTTGCCTTAAACTTCAAAGGGCAAGCCACGAAAATCAATATTTCATCGAAACATCATTCCATTGTCGCATAGCTAAGGGGGCGCGAGACGGCCTAGGCATGGGCCAACCCTTGAACCCTTCCAGCTATTGCACGAGATCGCCATGCCCGCGTCCGACCGCATCCGCAATGCCGCCCTGCGCTCCAAGATCATGACCGCCCGCCAGGCGGCGGCGCTCATTCCGAAAGGCGCCAATGTCGGCATGTCCGGCTTCACCGGCGCCGGCTATCCCAAGGAAGTGCCGCTGGCGCTCGCCGAACGGATGAACGAGGCCCATGCCCGCGGCGAAACCTTCCGCATCGGCGTCTGGACCGGCGCCTCTACCGCGCCCGAACTCGACGGCGCGCTGGCCAAGGTCGACGGCATGGAGCTGCGGCTGCCCTACCAGTCCGACCCGACCTGCCGCAAACGCATCAACGCCGGCGAGATGGAATATATCGACATCCATCTCTCGCACGTCGCCCAATTCGTCTGGGGCGGCTTTCTCGGCAAGCTCGACGTCGCCATCGTCGAGGTCGCGGGCGTGCGCGAGGACGGCATGCTGATCCCGTCCTCCTCGCTCGGCAACAACAAGACCTGGCTCGACCGCGCCGAAAAGGTGATCCTCGAGGTCAATTCCTGGCAGAACGCCGCGCTGGAAGGCATGCACGACGTCTATTACGGCACGCAATTGCCGCCGCATCGCAAGCCGATCCCGATCGTCAAGCCGTCCGACCGCATCGGCGAGACCTATCTGCATTGCGATCCGGAAAAGATCATCGCCATCGTCGTGACCGACAAGCCGGACCGCAATTCGGCCTTCACACCGCCGGACGCGAATTCGCGCGCGATCGCGCATCACATCATCGAATTCCTGGGCCATGAAGTGAAGATGGGCCGCTTGCCCAGGGAGCTTGCTGCCGCTGCAATCGGGCGTCGGCAATGTCGCCAATGCGGTGATGGAGGAATTGCAGGCGGCGCCCTATGAAAATCTAACCGCCTATACCGAGGTGCTGCAGGACGGGATGTTCAACCTGATCCGCTCGGGCAAGATGACCTTCGCCTCGGCGACCGCCTTGTCGCTGAGCCCGGACGCGGCGCACGAGTTCAACCGCGACGCGAGCCTCTACAGCGACAAGATCGTGCTGCGGCCGCAGGAAATCTCGAACCATCCGGAAGTGATCCGCCGCCTCGGCCTGATCGCCATGAACGGCCTGATCGAGGCGGATATCTACGGCAACATCAATTCGACCCATATCCGCGGTTCGAGCATCATGAATGGCATCGGCGGCTCGGGCGATTTCGCCCGCAACGCCTGGCTGTCGATCTTCATGACGCCGTCGAGCGCCAAGAACGGCGCGATCTCCTGCATCGTGCCGATGGTCACCCATGTCGATCATACCGAACATGACGTGCAGGTGATCGTGACCGAGCAGGGGCTCGCCGACCTGCGCGGGCTGTCGCCGAAAAAGCGCGCCCGCGTCGTCATCGACAATTGCGCGCATCCGACCTTCAAGCCGGCGCTCGACGAATATTTCGAGCGCGCGCTGAAATATTCGCCCGGCCAGCACACGCCGCATATTCTCGACGAGGCCTTTACCTTCCTGCCCAACTGGCAGGCCAATCGCGACGCCCGCGACGCCTGGAAGGAAGACAGCGTAGTGCAGGCCGACGCCTGGAAATGACGGACTGAAAGTCGTCGCGTCCAAAGGCGAAGCG
Source organism: uncultured Alphaproteobacteria bacterium (assembly GCA_963811975.1). Classification (GTDB taxonomy): domain Bacteria; phylum Pseudomonadota; class Alphaproteobacteria; order Rhizobiales; family Beijerinckiaceae; genus Rhodoblastus. The sequence continues at coordinate 66,234 of CAWETR010000010.1, read as the reverse complement.
ATCGAATGCCGAAAGGCGGATCGCTTCGGGGACGCGAGCAGCAGCGACGTGAGAAGCGCTCAGCCCTCGTTCTGCATGATCATGTTGCGCACGATCGGATAGACCTGGTTTTCCCATTTCCGGCCGCTGAACACGCCGTAATGGCCGACGCCGGCCTGCAGATGATGGCGCTTGCGGAAGGGCTTCAGACTGGCCGCGAGATCGTGCGCCGCCATGGTCTGGCCGACCGCGCAGATATCGTCGCGCTCGCCCTCGACGGTGAGCAGGGCGGTGTGGCGGATCGCCTTGGGATTGATCGTGCGGCCGCGAAATTTCATCGTGCCGAGCGGCAGGTGGTGCTCCTGGAACACCCATTGCACGGTCTCGAGATAGAATTCGGCCGCCAGGTCGAGCACGGCGAAATATTCGTCGTAGAAGGCCTTGGTCTGGGTGGCCTTCTCCATGTCGCCGCCGGCGAGATTGTGGAACAGGTCGAAATGCGCCTTCACGTGGCGGTCCATGTTCATCGCCATGAAGGCCGAGAGCTGGATGAAGCCGGGATAGACGCGGCGGCGCGCGCCCTTGTAGCGCAGCGGCACGCGGGCGATGAGCTTGCTCTCGAACCAGGACATCGGCTTTTCGCGCGCCAGTTCGTTGACCTTGGTCGGGCTGATGCGGGTGTCGATCGGCCCGGCCATCAGCGTCATCGACGCCGGGGCGGCGGGATTGTCGTCCTCGCCCATGATCGCGGCGGCGGCGAGCACCTGCACGCAGGGCTGGCAGACGGCGACCACATGGGCGCCGGGGCCGAGATGTTCGAGGAACTGGATGACATGCGCGATGTAATCCTCGAAGCCGAAGGCGCCGTCGGCGAGGCTCACGTCGCGGGCGTTGTGCCAGTCGGTGATATAGACGTCATGATCGCGCAATAACGTCGTCACGGTCGAGCGCAGCAGGGTCGCGAAATGCCCCGAGAGCGGCGCGACCACCAGGACGCGGGGCTGCGGGGTCGCAATGTCCTTCCTGAAATGGACCAGGGTGGCGAAGGGCGTCGTCAGCGCCGCCTCTTCGGTCACGTTGGCGATCTCGTTGCCGACCGGCGCCGTCTTGATGCCATAGGGCGGCCGCGAATGGGTCAGGCCCGCCCGGTCGATCATCTCGTAGGCGGCGGACAGATTGCGGACGAGCGCATTCTCCTTGAAGGCCGGAAAGGGGCCGTTCAGAGCCTCCAGCGCCAAGCGGGCGAACGCCTTCACCGGCGCCATCAGGTCTGATTGGGCTTGATAGGCTTCGTAGAGCATTACGCGCGCACCGATCCCGTGTTGGAAGGGCTTTCTCAGCCCACGGACATTTCAAGCATAAACTATTACGTTGGCGCAATGCTCGCATACAATCTGCTAAAGGTCTAAGTGCAAAAGCGATAATGGCGAATTTGCCGATTTTTGGTTGTGTTTCGGCAACGTGCGCACAAAAGCGCGGCACTATGTCCATAATTTGCGCGTTGCGAATACCCCTTCTCATGGGCTACTTTGCGACGGATCGGGAGCGAAAAAAATGGCCAAGGCGGTATTGACGATCAGCAGCAAGAATTATTCTTCTTGGTCGTTGCGAGGCTGGCTTCTGTGCAAGATCGCGGGGCTCGATTTCGAGGAAAAGCGCCAGTCGATCGACGATCCCGGCGCCCGCGCCGAACTGCTCCTGCTGTCCCCGTCGTTCCTCACGCCGGCGCTCGATCACAAGGGCCTGCACGTGTGGGACACGCTGGCCATCGCCGAATATCTGGCGGAGACCTTCCCCAAGGCGCAGATCCTGCCCGCCGATCGCGCCGCGCGCACCCACAACCGCTCCGTTTCCGGCGAAATGCATTCGGGCTTCAGCAATCTGCGCTCGGCGCTGCCGATGAACATCAAGGCGCATTTCCCGAATTTCCGCGTCTGGACCGGCGCCAAGCCCGATATCGAGCGCGTCTGCGCGATCTGGCGCGATTGCCTCAGCGCCTATGGCGGCCCGTTCCTGTTCGGCGAGCGCCCGACTCTGGCCGACGCCATGTTCGCCCCGGTCTGCTCGCGCTTCGCCACCTATGACGTGGCGCTCGATTCCGAATGCGCCGCCTATCGCGACCATATTCTGGCCTGGGAGCCGATGATCGAATGGGCCGAGGGCGCCAAGGTCGAGCCGGACGAAATGGAAGAACTCGACGTCGAGTTCTGATCGTCAGTTCCCGCTCGCAGCCCAGCGAACCAGCATCGTTTTTTCATCCGCGTCCAACGCCGGCGCCGCTCCTGGCGGCGGCATGGCGCGCGAATAGACCGCCGCGCGCAGGATGGCGTCGCGATGCTTCGCCACGGATTCGGGCGTTGTGAAATCCAGTCCGCCCGCTGCCCCGGCAAGGCCCGCGACCTGCGGGTTGGGCGCGTGACAGGCGACGCAATGGCCGTCGACAATTTTTTGCGCGTCGCCCGCGCCGGGCCGCACCGCCAGCGCGATGGCTTCGCTGGCGTTGCGCGCCTCGGCGTCGGCTTTGGGATGCCGCGGCGCCGACAGCGCGAGGCCGAGCAGCAGGCAGGCCGAAGCGGCGACGGCGAGGCGGCGGTCCATTCCGAGGCCGCGTGAAACCTGCAGCCAGACGCGGCGAATCAGGAAAAAGCCGGCGATGAAGGCGATCGCGGCCAAGCCATTGTCGGGGCCGGCGAACAGCAAGGGCGCATGGCCGGACAGCATGAAGAAAACGGTCGGCAGCGCCAGATATTGATTGTGCAGCGCCCGGACGCCCGCCGCTTTGGCGTCCGTCTCGTCGGCGGGCAGGCCGGCGCGCAGGCTGGCGAGGCGCCGCTTCTGCGCGGGCGCGACGACATGGGCGATATTGGCGACCATCAGCGTGCCGAAATGGGCGCCGATGAGGACATAGGCCGCGCGCCCGGCGAAGACATGGGTCAGCGCAAGCGCCAGCAGGGCGGCGAAGACGAAAACCGCCCAGAGCAACGCGTCGCCGCTCAGGCCGCTCCTCTTGCAGAGCGCGTCGTAAGCGAGCCAGCTCAGCGCCAGCGGGACGAGCGCGGCGACGATCGCGAGCCAGGGCGCGGCGTTCCAGACCTGCGGATCGATCAGGTATAGCTGCGGCGCGGCGCAGAACACCAGGCAGAGCAGGGCGAAGCCGCTCGCCCAGGTCGCATAGGCCTCTGCCTTGAAATTGAGCGCCCTTTCGGCGCCGTCGGCATCGGTGGCGCGCAGCAGCCGGAAGCCCGCGCCGGCGTTGAGGAACAGGGTTTGCGGCGTCGAGTCCGCCGCGCGCGGCGTCATCGCCAGATCGAGTTTCAGCAATGCGAAGGCCGATCCGACCCAGGCGATGGCGGCGACGACATGCAGCCAGCGGACGAGGATGGCGGAATCGTCCAGCGCGACCGCAACAAAGTCCATCGTCCTAGCCCTCGGGTTTTTCGCCCCGACGATACCAGCGATAGCCGGCCAGCACGATGATAAAGGTGAACAGCGCGGCGAAGGTCACGTCGGACAGGTAATGGCCGCCGAAGGCCATGCGCAGCAGCCCGGTGGCAAGCGTGAGCAGCAGCGCCGCCGCGACCATGAAGGGCCGCGCCTGCGGCGGCGTCAGCAAGGCGGGGGCGAGCGTCCAGGCGGCCGTCGCCGCCTCGCCGGAGACGAAGGAGCAATTGCTTCGGCACTGGCCTGAAAAACTGTCATAGGGCTGGAAGGTCCAGGGTCCGCCGAACTCCTGCGTCTGCTCCGGGCGGGGGCGGTGCGAGACTTCCTTCAGCACGCCATTGACCAGCAGGCCCGGGCCCAGCGCCAGCGTGCCGACGAGAAAGACGATGGCGCGCAGGCACGGCCCGTGTGCGGCGCGGCCGCTCCATCCGGCGATCGCCGCGAGCAGGAGCGCCCCAGCAGGAAATAGGGCGCGTCATAGAAGAGGCGCCGGAAATGCTCGCCGACGGGGCCGCGGCCGATGAAGGTCCCGGCGTCGAAAAACAGCGACGCGAAACCGAGATCGATCCCCGGCCAGAGCGCGAAGATCGCCAGCAAGCAGGCCGTGCCGATGAGGAGGGCGATCAGGATTTTGCGCGTCACGGCGGTCCTTGAGGTGGAGATCACCCCTGCTCTAGACTAAATGCTTCGTGCGGCTCAAGTGCGCCGGCGTCTTGACGGGATTTTGCCCTTGCCTGAGCTCGATTTCTGGTACGAATTCGCCAGCACCTATTCCTATCTCGCGGCGATGCGCGCCGAGGCCCTGGCGGGCGAGGCCGGCGTGCGGCTGCGCTGGCGTCCCTTCCTGCTCGGGCCGATCTTTTTCGCGCAGGGCTGGAAGACCTCGCCCTTCAATCTCTATCCCGCCAAGGGCCGCAACATGTGGCGCGACATGGAGCGCCAGTGCGCGCGGCGCGGCCTGCCTTTGCGCCAGCCCGATCCGTTCCCGCAGAACACGCTGCTCGCCGCCCGGCTCGCTCTGGCCGCGCCTGACGACCGCCGCGCGGAATTCAGCCGCGCCGTTTTCCACGCCGAATTCGGCGAAGGGCGCGACATTTCCGGGGAACAGGTCTTGCGCGACCTGCTCGTCGCATCGGACCTGCCCGCCGACGCGGTTTTCGCGCGGGCGAAATCGGACGAGGTGAAGGCCCGGTTGCGCGACAATACCGAGGACGCGCAGCGGGCAGGCGTGTTCGGCGCGCCGAGTTTTGTGGCTGCGGACGGCGAATTGTTCTGGGGCGACGACCGGTTCGAACAGGCGCTCGACTGGGCGCGCGGGAAGGGGACGCCATGAAGGTCCTGCCGGAACTGACGCGCGAGGAGATCGAGCGCTACGCCCGCCATATCGTGCTGCGCGACGTCGGCGGCGTCGGACAGCGCAAGCTGAAGGCGGCCAAGGTCTGCGTCGTCGGCGCCGGCGGACTGGGCGCGCCGCTGCTGCTCTATCTCGCGGCGGCGGGCGTCGGCGAAATCCATGTCATCGACGACGACATCGTCTCCGCCTCCAATCTCCAGCGGCAGGTCCTGTTCGGCGAGGCGGATCTGGGCCGTCCCAAGACGCAGGCCGCCGCGGAGGCGCTGGCCCGGCTCAATCCGCATGTGCGCGTCGTCGGTCACGACGTGCGCCTGACGGCGGATAATGTTCGTGGGCTGATCGAGGACTGCGACGTCGTCGCCGACGGCTCGGACAATTTCGACACCCGCTATATCGTTTCCGACGCCTGCTATCATGCGAAAAAGCCGCTGGTGACGGCGGCGGTCGGGCAGTTCGACGGCTCGCTGACGACGCTGCGGCCGTTCGAGACGGGGCCGGACGGCCTGCCCAACCCGACCTATCGCTGCCTGTTTCCGCACAAGCCGCCGCCGGGCAGCCTGCCGACCTGCGCCGAGGCCGGCGTGCTCGGCGCGCTGACCGGCATGCTGGGATCGCTGATGGCGCTGGAAGTGATTCGGGAGATCGTCGGCTTCGGCGAATCGATGGTCGGGCGGCTGGCCTTGTTCGACCTCGCCACGATGCGTTTCGAGACTTTGTCCTATGGCTGGGACGAGGACAATCCGCTCAACGGCGCGCAGCACGGCCGCGGACTGATATTTTCCAGGCGCTCCAATTTGCGCCGCAAAAACGCCCTCCCGCGCGGGAGGGCGTTAGGAACGAAGTGACGCCGAGCTGACGCGAGGGGCCGACCGCGACAAGGTCGCGGTCAACGCATCAAATGGTCGCCACCACCGCGATTTCGACCTTGTATTCCGGCGCGACCAGCTTGGCTTCGATCGTGGCGCGGGCCGGGGTTTCGCCCTCGACCACCCACGCATCCCACGCCGCGTTCATCTCGGGGAAGGTCGAGATGTCGGCGAGATAGATCGTCGCCATCATGATCTTCGTCTTGTCGGTGCCGGCTTCGGCGAGCAGCGCGTCGATCTGCGCCAGCACTTCGACGGTCTGCTCGCGGACCGGGCCGCCGGCGGTCTTTTCCGCCACCTGGCCGGCGAGATAGACCGCATTGCCGCGAATCACGCCCTGGCTCATGCGCTTGCCGGGTTTCAGTCTTTTCAGAGAAGGCATGTTCGGTCCTTTCGCCGCAATGTCATGCGATGCGCCTCCATACACGGACGCTTTAATGTCCGCCATCCTCGGACTGGGCGGCGCCGTGGCCCGAGATGCGGTCGCTGAGCGCGAGCAGCACGGCCGAAAGCACGAAGGACAGGTGAATCCCGACGTTCCAGGCCAAGTCCCGGTCGCTCTGATTGGGCAGGTCCATGAAGACGCGCAGGGTCTGGATCGCGGAAATGGCGACGATGGAGGACATCAGCTTCAGTTTCAGGCCGCCGAAATCGATCTTGGTCAGCCAGGCCGGCCGGCTGGTGGCGCCGTCCGGGGCGACATGGGAGACGAAATTCTCGAAGCCGGAAAAGATCACCAGCACGACCAGCGAACAGGTGAGCGTCAGGTCGATCAGGCCGAGCGTGTCGAGCACCACGGTCGATTCGTCGGCCGAAAAGGCATCATGGGCGAGATGGACGACATGCTGCCCCGCCTTGATCATCAGGATGACCATGGCGAAGGCGAGCGCGACGTAGAAGGGCGCCAGCAGCCATCGGCTGGCGAAAAGCACGGTCTGGATCGGTCAGTTCGATTCGTTTTGCCAAGACCCATGCTCGACTCTCTCGCGCCCCATGTCCACGCCAGGACAGCCGCCGCGCGCCTCGCAGCCATCACACGCCGACGCCGATGGGGCACGCGACGCCGCTTCCGCCCAGGCCGCAATAGCCCGCCGGGTTCTTGGCAAGATATTGCTGATGATAAGCTTCAGCAAAGTAAAATTGCCCGGCCGGCGCGATTTCCGTGGTGATCGCGCCGTGGCCGTGAGCGGTCAGGGCCTGCTGGTAGAGCTCTCTTCGACTTCTCGACCGCGGCCTGCTGGGCGTGGCTGGTCGTATAGATGGCGGACCGATATTGCGTGCCGACGTCATTGCCCTGGCGCATGCCCTGGGTCGGGTCGTGCAATTCCCAGAACAAGGCGAGCAGGCGCGACAGTTCGATCTTTTTCGGATCGTAGACGACCAGCACCGCTTCGGTATGGCCGGTCAGTCCCGAGCAGACTTCCTCATAGGTCGGGTTGGGGGTCACGCCGCCGGCATAGCCGACGGCGGTGACGTAAACGCCGTCGCCCGCCTGCCAGAACTTGCGCTCGGCGCCCCAGAAACAGCCCATGCCGAACAGGATGCGCTCGAAACCTTCGGGATAGGGCGGGGCGAGGTCGCGGCCGTTGACGAAATGGCTCTTCGCCGTCGCGATCGGCTCGGGCCGTCCGGGCAGGGCCTCGGTGACGGTCGGGATCTCGAGTTTCTTGCGTGAGAACAGCATGGCGGCCTCCGGATTGAGACTCCAGATTTGGGGATGAGCCCGCGAAATGGCGAGGGCATTTGCGATCTTTCAGGCTATAAACGCGGAAAGATACAAAAACGAGGCACAGAAACGGGGACTGGATGGACTGGGACAAGTTGCGGGTTTTTCACGCCGTCGCGGCGGCCGGCTCCTTCACCCATGCCGGCGAATCGCTGCACTCTGAGCCAGTCGGCGGTCAGCCGGCAGGTCGCCGCGCTGGAATATGACCTCAAGACGCCGCTGTTTCATCGCCATGCGCGCGGGCTGCTGCTGACCGAACAGGGCGAAATCCTGTTTCGCACCGTGCAGGAGGTGCTGAGCAAGCTGGAAAGCGCGCGCGTGCGGCTGTCCGACGCCCGCGACAAGCCGCATGGCCGGCTCAAGGTCACCGCCAACACGGGGCTCGGCGCCGCCTGGCTGGCGCCGCGGCTGGCCGATTTCCGCGAGCTTTATCCCGATATCGAAGTGGTCGGTGATCCTCACCGACGACGAACTCGACCTGTCGATGCGCGAGGCCGATGTCGCGCTGCGGCTGTGGGAGCCGACGCAGGGCGACCTGATCCGGCGCCGCCTGTTCACGGTCCATTATTCGGCCTATGCGTCGCGCGCCTATCTCCAGCGCTTCGGCGCGCCGCGCGACGCGGGCGACCTCGACGCCCATCGCATCGTCGCCTTCGGCGTGACCGGCGCGCCCTATCTGCGCAATCTCAACCTGCTGCTGACCTTGGGCCGCGACGCCAAGAACCCGCGCGAGCCGGTGCTCTCGATCAACAATCTGTTCGCGATGATGCGGGCGATCGAGCAGGGCGCGGGCATCGGCGTGCTGCCCGATTATGTCGTGGACGAAAACTCGCCTCTGACGCGGCTCGATTTCGGCGACCGAAATGCCGACCTTCGATTGCTGGCTGGCCTATCCCGAAGAAATGAAGACCGTCGCCCGCGTCCAGGTGTTTCGCGATTTCCTGGTCGCCAACGCGCCGATGTGGCGCCATTGAGCGGAGCAGCGGCCATGATCCTGACGTCCACCTTGACCTGCCCGAACTGCGGCCATCGCTCGCGCGAGACCATGCCGACCGACGCCTGCCAGTTCTTCTACGAATGCAAGTCCTGCGGCGCGGTCCTGAAGCCAAAGCCCGGCGATTGCTGCGTCTTCTGCTCCTATGGCGACACGCCCTGTCCGCCCGTCCAGGCGGCGGTTCGCCTGACGGCTGCTGCGGCGCGACGCCAGCACGGGACCGGCAGGATAGACGAGCGATTGAAGCCGGACAGCGCACTCCTCCTGGCTCGACGCTTTCGCGCCGTTCGACCGCCTCGCGGCGCCGGCGCGCGAAGCGCTGGCCCCTTTGCCGCGTGCTGGCCATCCCGCGCGGAAAAATCCTGTTTTCGCCCGGCTCCGCCTGCCAGGGCTTCGTGCTCCTGCTCGAAGGCCGCGCCCGCGTCAGCGTGACGGCGGAGAACGGCCGCCGCCTGCTGCTCTATCGCATCGCGCCCGGCGAAACCTGCGTCCAGACCACGCTCTGCCTGATGGGCGGGCTGGATTATTCCGCCGAGGGCGCGGCGGAAGCCGATCTGCGGCTCGTCATCGTCCCGCCGGCCCTGTTCGAGCGGCTGCTGCGGGAATCGCCCGATTTTGCGCGCTTCGTGTTCGAGCGCTTTGGCGCGCGGCTCGCGGAAATGACCAGGCTGATCGAGACCATCGCCTTCCTGCGGGTGGACGCGCGCCTCGCCGCCGCCCTGCTCGCCCGCGCCGATGCGCGCGGCGAACTGGCGGCGACGCATCAGGAGCTTGCCGAGGACATCGGCGCCGCGCGCGAGGTGGTGAGCCGCCAGCTCGCGGAATTCCAGCGCGCCGGGCTTTTGCGGCTGGCGCGCGGCCGCATCGCGCTCGACCGGGCGCGCGGCCTTGGCCGATCTGGCTTGCGTGACCTAAGTCACCGACTTTTCGCGCGGGGTCTCCTAAGCCGGACGCACAGAACAAGGAGAACTCCCATGACCGCCAATGTCGGAAGCCTCGATCGCATGTCTGCGCATCCTCGTCGGCCTCGCGCTCATCGCCTGCGTCTTCGTCGGCCCGCAGACCCCGTGGGGCTGGGTCGGCCTCGTCCCGCTGCTCACCGGCCTCGTGCGCTTCTGCCCGGCCTATACGCTGCTCGGCTTCAACAGCTGCGCGCGAAAATAAGCCTTACACCACGTCTTCCGGCGCGAGAACGCAGGCGAGGCGCGGATCGATCTCGATCTGCACCGTGGAATGATTGATCCGGAATGTTTTGGCGAGCTCGGCCGCGAGATCGTGCAGCAAGGCGTCGCCGGGATGGCCGGCGGGCATCACCAGATGGCAGGTCAGCGCGATCTCGGTGGTGCTCATCGACCAGATATGCAGGTCGTGGATCGTCGCGACGCCCGCGCGTCCCGCCAGGAAGACGCGGACCGTTGTCGGGGTCGATATGGGCCGGCGCCGCCGCCATCGACATGGCGAGCGACTCGCGCAGCAGGCCCCATGTGCCCCAGATGATCAGGGCGTTGATGATCAGGCTGACGACGGGGTCGAGCCAGAGCCAGCCCGTCAGCAGGATCACGAGGCCCGCCAGCACGACGCCCGCCGAGACCAGCGCGTCGGACGCCATGTGCAGGAAGGCGCCGCGCAGGTTGATGTCGGACTTGCCGCCGGAGGCGAACAGCCAGGCGGTGATCCCGTTGACCGCGATGCCGATGGCCGCGACGATCATCACCGTCCGGCCGGCGACGGGCTCGGGCGCGCCGAGGCGCTGGATCGCCTCCAGCGAAATCGCGCCGACGGTGACGAGCAGGAAGACCGCGTTGAACAGAGCGGCGAGGATCGACGAGCTGCGCAGGCCATAGGAGAAGCGCGGGGTCGGGGTCGCGCTTCACCAGTTCGCTGGCGAGCCAGGCGACGCCGAGGCCGAGCACGTCGGAGAGATTGTGGCCGGCGTCGGCGAGCAGCGCCACCGAATTGCCGAGGAAGCCATAGAGCGCCTCGATGACGACGAAGCCGACGTTCAGCCCGATGCCGATGGCGAAGGCCATGCCGAAATTTTTCGGCGCATGGACATGGCGCATGGCCCAGGGAATGGGAGTGCGAATGGTCGTGGCTGTGGCCGGAGCAGCCGGCGCCATGATCATCGTCATGGCCATGCTCGTCGTGATCATGCCCGTGATGATCGTGCTCGTGTCCGCCGCTCATCGGTCCCGCCTTTCCCAAGCGCAGGATAGACCCCGCCGCGCCGGCGGGATCAAGGGGAAATCGGGCCGCCTCGCGCGAACTCGGCGGCCCGGCGGCTCAATTGGCGAAGCGGAAATGCAGCACGTCGCCGTCGGCGACGACATAGTCCTTGCCTTCGAGGCGGAACTTGCCGGCCTCGCGCGCGCCCGCCTCGCCCTTGCAGGCGACGTAATCGTCATAGGCGATGGTTTCGGCGCGAATGAAGCCCTTTTCGAAATCGGTGTGGATCACGCCCGCCGCCGCCGGGGCCTTGGCGCCCTTTTCGATGGTCCAGGCGCGCGCCTCCTTCGGGCCGACGGTGAAATAGGTGATGAGATGCAGCAGGCCGTAGCCGGCGCGGATGACGCGGTTGAGGCCCGGCTCGTCGAGGCCGACGGCTTCCAGAAAATCCTTCTGCTCGGCGGCGGGCATCACGGCGATCTCGCTCTCGATCTGCGCCGAGACCACCACGGCCACGGCGCCTTCCTCGGCGGCGCGCGCGATCACCCGTTCGGAGAATTCGTTGCCCTTGTCGGCGGAGGCTTCCTCGACATTGCAGACGTAGAGCACGGGCTTGGACGACAGCAGGCCGAGCTGGCCGAACAGCTTGCGCTCTTCCGGCTCGATCTTGGCGAGGCGCGCGGGCTGGCCCTCGCGCAGCAGCACGAGGCTGCGGTTCATCAGGTCGACGATTTCCTTCGCATCCTTGTCGCCGCCCTTGGCTTTCTTTTCGAGCGCGACGATGCGCTTTTCGAGCGAGTCGAGATCGGCCAGCATCAGTTCGGTCTCGATGGTCTCGATGTCGCGGATCGGATCGACCTCGCCGTCGACATGGGTGATGTCGCCATCGACGAAACAGCGCACGACATGGGCGATGGCGTCGCATTCGCGGATATTGGCCAGGAACTGGTTGCCGAGGCCCTCGCCCTTCGAGGCGCCGCGCACCAGGCCGGCGATGTCGACGAAGGTGAGGCGCGTCGGGATGATCTCCTTGGAGCCGGCGATTTTGGCCAGGACGTCAAGGCGCGGATCGGGCACGGCGACGTCGCCGACATTGGGCTCGATGGTGCAGAAGGGATAATTGGCCGCCTGGGCCGCGGCCGTCTGCGTCAGCGCGTTGAACAGGGTCGATTTGCCGACATTGGGCAGGCCGACGATGCCGCATTTGAAACCCATGGAAACGCTCGTTGTCTGGAGAAGGGGATTTGGTCTGGAGAAGGGGATTTGTCGCGCCGTATGCGGCCCGCGCGGCGAAAAGGCAAGCCCCGTTTCCGCGCTCCGGCTGCGCGGGCGTCCCGAGCCGCGCGGCCATATTTCGGTCACTCGAAATTGCAAAAACGCGCTGTTTCCGCGTAAATGGACCCAGATGAAGAAGTTTTTCGCCTTTGCCGCGTCGCAGCGCGTCGCCAGCCTGTCGCTGGGCGTGGCGATCGGCCTTGCGCTCTGCCTGGCCGGCGCGCCGGCCCGCGCCGAGAACTGCCCCCGGGGGCAGTTCTTCTGGAAGACCAAAAAGTCCTGCATCGACAAGGCCGAGGCCGCGAAGCTCGGCATTTATCACGGCCCGGTTCCCGCCGCGAAAGCGAGCGACAAGGCCGAGACCGAAAAGCCCGAAGAGCCGGCGCCGGAGGCGAGCCCGGCTTCCGACGCCGCTGTCGCGCCTCCGCGCCGGCGCCGAGGCGCCGCCGCCTGCCGCCGAGCCGGCGGTCGCCGCGCCGCCCCGGCAATCGCCCTATGGCGAACTGGTGATCGAGGATTTCGCCAAGGCGAAATGATCGTTGGCCGAAAAATCCGGATTCAAAAAGTCCAGATGATTGCATGACGCGCGAAATCGGCTAAAACCCGCGCGCATGACGCCAAGACATCTGCCCCTGCCGCGCCAATGCGCAAGACAAGCTCGCTTTCGCCGAGTGCTGCGGCCCCTATCTCGCCCGCGAAAAGACGCCGCCGACGGCGGAAGCCCTGATGCGTTCGCGCTACAGCGCCTTCACGCGGGCCGACGTCGATTATCTCTACGACACCCTGGCCGACGACCAGCGCACCGATTTCGACCGCGCCGCGACGAATGACTGGGCCACCAAGTCGGAATGGCTCGGCCTCGACATTCTCGCGACCGAGGAGGGCCAGGAGGGCGATTCCACCGGCGCGGTGACCTTCGTCGCCCATTTCAATCGCGACGGCAAGAAACTGACCCACAAGGAGCGCTCGCTGTTTCGCCGCGATGCCGAGGGGCGCTGGCGCTTTGCGCAGGAGCTGCCCATGAAGGGCGAGACCGTCGTGCGCGGGCCGCAGCCGGGCCGCAACGACCCCTGTCCCTGCGGATCGGGCAAGAAATACAAGAAGTGCTGCGGCGCCGCCGCCTGAGCGGCTTTCGCTGATCCGAACCGCCGCCGCTTCAATGCGCGTGAGTGCGGCGTCCTTCGGTCGCCGCTTGCCGCCACAGCGCCGATTGAATCGACAGCGACAGGAAATCCCCGAACAGATCGAACACCGCGCGCTCCTCCATCGTGAGGCTGCGCGCCTGGCGGTCATGCGCCTGCAGGACGCCCCAAAGCTCGCCTTCGACCAGGATCGGCAAGGCGAGCAGCGCGGCGAAGCCGGCGCCGGCGGCGCGCGCCTTTTCATCGGCGGTCGCGGCGCGCAAGTACGCCAGGGAAAAATCGGCCTCCGCGCCGGCAAGGGGAACGGGCGCCGCGGAGGCGTCGGACAGGAATCGCGGCCGCGCCGCCGCGACGAAGGCGCGGGCCTCGGCCGAAAAGCCGGCCAGAAGCGCCTCGTCCTGGGCCGCGCTCCGGCCAATCCGCGCGTTTCTGCCGGGCGATCATGCGCGCCGCGCCGTCAGGCGCGAGCCGCAGGAACGTCACGCAATCCCATTGCAGAATGGAAAACAGCAGCCGCGTGGCCATGAGTCCCGAGGCGGTCCAATCCGTCGGCGCGCGACAGCCGCTCGATCAGGCCGCGCGCGCGATCCAGCGCTGCGGCGTCGGGGCCGCCCGAGGCTTCGATCTCGATGATGGTCTGTTCGCCGCTGGCGTGAACCGCGAAATCATAGAGGCCGTCCAGGCCGGCGATCGTTCGGCACGGCACGAGCGTCGGGCGCGTCGCGGCGACCGCGCGCGACAGGGCGTTGCGCAGGGCGTGCGAGGTCTCCGAACCGACGAGATCGCGCGGGGCGGCGCCGAGAAAGGCGCCCTCCCTGTGCGGGAGCAAAGCGGACAGATTGGCGGAATGTCCCACGACCGTCGCCGCCTGGGCGTCGCAGACGATCGCCCAGCCGCGCGGCTGGATCGCCGCGACCGGCGCAGCCCATGAGTCCCGATGGCCGCTCTGTGGCATGAAATCGCCCCTTGCGCTGTCTGGCCGCAGAATCGCTGTTTGCGAGCATAGGGTTAAAAAATCGTTGCAATTTGGACACGACAAAATTTTTTTTGAAACTTTTTTGCATCTCGCGGGTTAGGAGCTTGTCAGTTGGCCACGACGGAGGATTTGGCCATGCGGGATTTTGATCGGCAGTTGTTTCGTTTCGTTTTTGTGATGGCGCTCGGCGGCGGGCTTGCGGCGGTGGCCGCGCAGCCGCAGAGGCCGAAAATCGTTGTTCATGAGCAGCCCGCGCCGATCATTCTGGCCGCGGCCTTCGAAAACGCCCCGCCGGTCGCGTCGGGCTCCGAGGCGCGCGTCGACGAATGTTCGCTGAATCCGCGCGACTACGCGATGACCGGTCGACCGACAAATCCGGCAAGACGACGAAGAAGAGAAAAGTCGTGGTTTGCGGCTGACACGAGGCCCGGGGGACGGAAACTTTCCAGCGGTCCGCGCTTTGCGCGGGCCTTTTTTTTTCGCCTTCAGGGCGGCGCGTCCTCGATCGCGCGAAACGGTTTCGGCAGCTTGCCCGATGCGCTCAGGGTCTTGAAGACGTTGAGGCCGAAAGTTTCGTTGCCGTTGGGATGGACCAGAACGACGGCGGCCTGCGGCGGCGTGGCGTTCGGCGCCAAGGCCAGCCAGCTTTGCGCGCCGAGCGGGACGAGATGCGCGTCGCGCAGGGCCGCCATCAGGGCCGGGTCGGAAATCAGCCCCGGAAAGCGGAAAAACACGCTGGGGACCTCGCCATTGGCGATCAGCAGCCGTTCGACATCGAGAATTTCGCTGCTCATGTCGACGCCGGGAACGAGCAGGAAATTCTGCCCGTCGGGCAAGCCGGGCTGATAATAGTGATGGAAGGAATGGTTGACGAAGCTGATCGCCAGCCGCCCTTCCGCCTTTTCCCGCCGCAGCCAGAAGAAATCCTGCGGGTGCTGCTCCATCCAGCGCCCGCTGACCGAAAGCGCGATAGGGGTCGCCGTCCCGCCCTGTTCCAGCGATTGCAGAAACCCGCGATCCAGCGCGCGATGCGAGGGGCACAGATCGCCCGAGAGGAAGGCGCCCCTGCCCTGCCCATGGGTGAGGCCGGCGTTGGTCAGCCAGCTCGACCCGGGCGGGAGGCTTTTTCCCGGCGCCTTCGAGAAATCCTCGACCGACCGGATCAGGCGGGTATGCGCCTGCGCTTCGGCCGTGGTCGGCGCGCAGGTCCAGCAGGCGGCGCGCTCCAGCCGGGTGGTCAGCTTTTCCGGATCGACCGCGAGAAACAGCGCCTCGCCGTCGACGCGCAGGGTCCGGATGGCGAGAACGGCGGCCGATTCCGGACGGCTGCAGCTTTGCAGGGCGATCCGGAGGTTTTCGACGCGGCTCATCGGCTGCAGCGGGCCGTCGAGCGGCGCCGAAACCGTGACGGGCGCGGCGCAATCCGACGTCGCCGGCGCGGCCCTGTTTGCCGGCCTGCCGCGGCGCTTTCATTGCCTGCCGCGGCGCTTGCGCCGAACAGGGCCACGGGCCAGAGTGCGAGGAGCAGGGCGAGAGCATTTCTCATCAGGAACACATGACCGAAATCGCGCCGCAACCCAATCTTTTTTGCATCCGGCGCGAGGCGCAAGCCGGAGGCCGGACAGCCGGCGCGGGAGAGCCTTGCCGCCGAAGTCGCCGCCGAATTCGGCCCGCGTGCGGAACAATCCATCGCTCTCTCGGCCCATGACGCGGCGGGCGGCTGGATCGGCGGGATCAATGGACTGATCCACTGGCGCTGGCTTTATGTCGCGCAGTTTTTCGTCGCGCCGGACTGGCGCGGGCGGGGCCTTGGCCGCGCCCTGCTGGCCGAGGCGGAAGAACTGGCGCGCGAAAAAGACTGCGTCGGGATCTATCTCGACACATTCAGCCCGCGCGCCTTGGCGTTCTATCGCGCCAACGGCTTCGCAATGGCCGGGCGCATCGAGAATTTCCCGCCCGGCGCCGCGCGGACCTTTCTGAGCAAGCCGCTGGCGCCCGTTCAGACGCGCATGGGCATCAGCACGTAGAGCGCGCTGGCGCCGTCGCGGTCCTGGATGATGGTCGGCGAGCCGGCGTCGTTCAGCTTGAACAAAGCCGTGTCGCTGTCGAGTTGGTTGGCGATGTCGATCAGATAGCGGGCGTTGAAGCCGATTTCGAGCGCCGGGGCGTCGTAATCGACTTCGAGCTCCTCGACCGCCGAGCCGGAATCCGGATTGGTGACCGAGAGCACCAGCTTGCCGTCGGCGACCGCCAGCTTGACCGCGCGCCCGCGCTCCGAGGAGATGGTGGAGACGCGGTCGACCGCATCGGTGAAGTCCCGCCGCTCGACGGTGAGCAGCTTGTCGTTATGCGGGGGGATGACGCGCGCGTAATCGGGGAACGAGCCGTCGATCAGCTTGGAGGTCAGCACGACCGGGCCGAGCGTGAAGCGGATCTTGGCCGCCGAAAGCTCGATGGTGATCTCGGCCTCGGGGTCTTCGATCAGCTTCTGCACCTCGGCGACCGCCTTGCGCGGCACGATCACGCCCGGCATGCCCGCCGCGCCCGCCGGGGCGGGCGTTTCCAGCCGCGCCAGCCGGTGGCCGTCGGTGGCCACCGCGCGCAGCATCGACTTGCCGTCGACGTCGGTCACATGCAGGAACACGCCGTTGAGGTAATAGCGGGTTTCCTCGTTGGAAATCGCGAATTGCGTCTTGTCGAGCAGGCGCTTCAACTCGCCCGCGCCGAGCTTGAACCTGTGGCTCAGCTCGCCGGCCGCGAGATCGGGGAAATCGCTTTCGGGCAGCGACTGGAGGTTGAAGCGCGAACGGCCCGAGCGCAATAGCAGCTGGCCGCCGTCCTCGCCGCTTTCCAGCGACACCTGCGCGCCGTCCGGCAGTTTGCGGACGATTTCATAGAGCGTATGGGCGGGCAAAGTGGTGGCGCCGGCCTGGCCGACGTCGGCCGCAGTGGATTCGGTGACCTCCAGATCGAGGTCGGTCGCCTTGAGCTGCAACCCGCCGCCGTTGGCGCTGAGCAGGACGTTGGACAGAATCGGGATCGTGGTGCGGCGTTCGACGACGCGATGGACATGACCCAGCGACTTCAGGAGAGCGGTTCTCTCAAGCGTGACTTTCATGGGGCGGCGTTCCGGATTCCAAGTTCTGCCTTGCGGGGGCGCAACATTGCAGCGCCTTGGCGGTCAAAGCAAGCGCAACGCGCGTTCCGGCGCGGAGGCCGCCGGGCTTATCCACGGCCGGAAACGCGCCAAAACACTTAACCGGCCCTTAATCCGCCCGATTTATTCTATCTTTCGCCGGGAGCGAACGATGGGGCGGCCCATTCCGTTCGACCCGCATTGCGCGCGCTGACCCTATTCCGGCGAGGTCGCCGGGAAGGCGGCTCAAGTTTTAAGTCGGATCGCGAGACCATGGCGCGCAAAAAAGCGCTGAAAGAGCGCATCGAGCCCAGATTTTCCGACGAGGACGACGATGACGCTCCGCGAATCGTCGCGGAAAAGCGCGCGCCGCGCGGGGATCGCGGCGGGGCTGAGGGAAAGCCGGCGCGCGGCAAGCCGAAGCCCAGGAAAAAGCGGCGCTCGCTGTTCGGCGCCCTGTTTTACTGGGGCTTCGTGCTCGCCATCTGGGGCGTGATCGGCGCCGGCGGCCTGTTCGTCTATTATGGATCGCAGCTGCCCCATATCGACCAGCTCGCCGTGCCCAAGCGCCCGCCAAACATCGCGGTGCTCGGAGCCGACGGCTCGCTACTGGCCAATCGCGGCGACACCGGCGGCGCGGCGATTCCGCTGCAGGATCTGCCGCCATACCTGCCCAAGGCCTTCATCGCCATCGAGGACCGCCGCTTCTACAGCCATTGGGGCGTCGATCCGGTCGGAATCGTGCGCGCGCTGGCAAAGAACGTCGTCGGCCGCGGCACGGTCCAGGGCGGCTCGACGCTCACCCAGCAGCTGGCGAAAAACCTGTTCCTGACCCAGGAGCGCACGGTTTCGCGCAAGATCCAGGAAGCGATCCTGGCGCTGTGGCTGGAGCATAAATATTCGAAGGACCAAATTCTCGAACTCTACCTGAACCGCGTCTATTTCGGCTCCGGCGCCTATGGCGTCGACGCCGCGTCGCAGAAATATTTCGGCCATTCGGCGAAACAGGCGAGCGTGCCGGAGGCCGCCATGCTTGCGGGGCTGATGAAAGCGCCGACCAGGCTCGCGCCCAACCACAACGAATCCGCGGCGATCGACCGGGCCGACCAGGTCGTGACCGCGATGGCCCACGAGGGCTTCATCACCGAGGCCGCGGCCAAGGAGGCGCTCGCCCATCCGGCCCATGCGGTGCGCGGGCGAGAGGGCGGTTCGCTCAATTACGCCGCCGATTATGTCATGGACGTGCTGGACGACACCTTGGGCGCCATTGACGAGGACATCGTCGTCACCTCGACGATCGACCCCGGGATGCAGGCGGCGGCCGAGCGCGCCCTGACCGACGTGCTCAACAAACAGGGCGCGAAATACGGCGTCGCTCAGGGTGCCTTGGTCTCGCTCGACGGAACGGGCGCGGTCCGCGCCCTCGTCGGCGGCCGCGATTACGAGGACAGCCAGTTCGACCGCGCCGTTTTCGCCCATCGCCAGCCGGGCTCCTCGTTCAAGCCCTTCGTTTATCTGACCGCGCTCGAACATGGCCTGACGCCGGACAGCGTGCGCGAGGACGGCCCGATCAACGTGCGCGGCTGGCAGCCGGAAAATTCGACCCACAAATATTTCGGCCCGGTCAATCTGACGACGGCGCTGGCGCTGTCGCTCAATACCGTTTCGGTGCGGCTGGGGCTCGAGGTCGGGCCGCGCGCCGTGATCCAGACGGCGCACCGGCTGGGGATCGCCTCGGAGCTTCAGCCCAACGCCTCCATCGCGCTCGGCACGTCCGAAGTCACGCCGCTCGAACTGACGACGGCCTATGTGCCCTTCGCGAATGGCGGCATCGGCGTGCAGTCGCACATCATCACCAAGGTGCGCACGGCGGATGGCAAGCTGCTTTACGCCCGCAAGGGGTCGAGCAACGGACGCGTGATCGATCCGACCTATGTGGCGATGATGAATTCCATGCTGGAGCAGACGCTCGCCATCGGCACCGCCAAGAAGGCGGATCTGCCCGGCTGGCAGGCGGCGGGCAAGACCGGCACCAGCCAGGATTATCGCGACGCCTGGTTCGTGGGCTACACCAGCCAGCTCGTGACCGGGGTCTGGCTCGGCAACGACGACAATTCGCCGACCCAAAAAGCCTCCGGCGCCAATCTGCCGGTGGACATCTGGTCGCGCTACATGCGCGACGCCCTGCGCGGCATGGTGGTCGCGGGGCTGCCGACCGGCGGCTGGCGCAGCGAAAGCCTCGCCGGAGGCCCGGCGGCCTCGCTGTGGCCGTTTTCGCAGCCCGGGCAGGCGCCGCAGCCAGCGCCGCCAGCGCAGCATATGGACACGAGCAATCCCGGCGCGCCCATTCTCATGACCGGCGCGGGGCGCCCCGCCGCGCCGCCGCCTTCCGCCGGGCCGGCGCCGCGCGGCGATGGCTTTGTGTCGCGGGACGACGCGCCGATTCCGCCCGAGGATATTCCCGGCGCGCCCGCCGCGCGCCTGCCTCCCGACCCGGATAACCGTAATATTCTCGAAAAGCTGTTCGGCGGTTGAGTTTTTCCGTCCCGGCCCTATGTAAATGGCAGGCGTGGAAAGGTTTCGAGCATGAGCATCCGGCATTTGATGGCTGAAGCGGTTTTGGCTTCCTGCATCGTCCTGTCCGGGCAGGCGTCGGCTCAGCAAGGCAAAGTTAGGGTCGTCCAGGGGGAGACCTTTTGGGACGTCGATCCCGGGCCGATCTACGAACCTTACTGGACCCAGGGCCAGTACAAATATGACCCCAATGGCTACCTGTTGCGCAGCTACCGCGATGCGGACCAGCTCCACCTGATGACCGTCATCGGCGATCATTCCGGCAAGGCGAATTGTGTCTTCCGCCGGCGGGTCCCCGTCTCGACCTGGGAATTCCAGCACCCCATCCTGCGCGTCTGCCGCGCCCCCCCGAAGGACTGAGGCCCGTCGGTTCGGGACTCAGACGAGCGGCTTGACCAATTCGGTCCGCCACTGCTGCGGCGGCAGCCCGGATGCCGGGCCGCAGAGGTAGATTTCCCAGAAATCGTCGCGGGTCCTGACGTCTTGGGTTGCGATCCAGCGCGAAAACTCCGCCCATGCCGTGGGCAGTCCTGAATAATCGCCGACATGTTCGCAGCGCGCGATCCTCGGCGCCGAGATGAGTCCGGGCCGGACCCGTCCCGTCGCAGAAATGGGATGCGGCGTCGGCAGGCAGAGATCGAACTCGAATTTTTCGCCCGGCCGCCGCCAGTGATGCGTCAGCCACGGTCCGTTCGCATTGAGGCCCTGGGCGGCGACGGCGGCGCGAAGCTCGGCCAGCGTCGGCCCCATGACGTCGCGAATGCGCGCCGCCTCGACCTCCACCGGGATCAGGGCGACGTCGAAATCGGCCATATCGACAATGCTTGGCGCGACCGGCATGGCGAAGCCCTTCAGAGCGCCTCGAGGAAACGGATCGGCTTGCCGGTCGAGGGCGTCAAAACCTCGCCCTCCCACATCACGCGGGCGCCGCGCACGAACGTCCCGACCGGCCAACCCGTGACCTGCTTGCCGTCATAGGGAGTCCAGCCGCAGCGCGAGGCGATCCATTCATTGCGGATGGTCTCCTTGCGCTTGAGATCGACAATGGTCAGGTCGGCGTCATAGCCGACGGCGACGCGGCCCTTGCGCGCGATCTGGAAGATGCGGGCCGGGCCGGCGCTGGTGAGATCGACGAAGCGCTGCAAGGTCAGGCGGCCCGCCGCGACATGGTCGAGCATGGTCGGAACGAGGGTCTGCACGCCGGTCATGCCCGAGGGGCTGTCCGGATAGGGCTTCGCCTTTTCCTCCAGCGTATGCGGGGCGTGATCCGAGCCGAGCACGTCCACCACGCCCTGGTCGAGGCCGCGCCAGATTCTTTCGCGATGGCTCTTGTCGCGCACCGGGGGGTTCATCTGGATCTTCGTGCCGAGCGTCGCGTATTCGTCCGCCGACAAGGTCAGATGATGGGGCGTGACTTCGACGGTCGCGACATCCTTGTGGTCGCGCGAGAAAGGCGATCTCCTCGCCGGTCGAGATGTGCAGCACATGGATGCGCGCGCGCTGCTCGCGCGCGATCGCGACGAGGCGCTTCGTGCAGATCAGCGCGGTCTCGGCGTCGCGCCAGACCGGATGCGAGGCCGGGTCGCCGGGAACGCGCTCGTTCATGCGGGCGTTGAGGCGGAATTCGTCCTCGCTGTGGAAGGCGGCGCGGCGGCGCGCATGGCGCAGGATTTCCGCCACGCCGGCGTCGTCGGCGACCAGCAGCGAGCCGGTCGAGGAGCCCATGAACACCTTGATGCCGGCCGCGCCCGGCAGGCGCTCCAGTTCGGCGACATGTTTGGCGTTTTCATGGGTGCCGCCGACATAGAAGGCGAAATCGCAATGCATCCGCGACGTCGCGCGCGCAACCTTTTCGGCCAGGGCCTCCGGCGTCGTGGTCAGCGGATTGGTGTTGGGCATTTCGAACACGGCCGTCACGCCGCCGAGCACGGCGGCCCGCGAGCCGGTTTCGAGGTCTTCCTTGTGGGTCGGGCCGGGCTCGCGGAAATGGACCTGGCTGTCGATCACGCCCGGCAGGATGTGCAGGCCCGTGCAATCGACGACCTGCCCGGCGCTGGCTTGAGACAGATCGCCGATGGCGGCGATGGTCTCGCCGATCAATCCGACGTCGCGCGGCGCGATTCCGTCCTGGTTGACCAGCACGCCGCCGCGCAGGATCAGATCGTAGGTGTTCTGCGGCATGGGGCCTCCGAATTATTTGGCGAGTCGCGGACCAAAGCTTGCATGGACGCGTTGGATTGAAGCGTGGCCGACATTATATCGGACAAAAGCGTTTGGACAGGCCGGGGCTTTGCGCCGACGCCTGTCAGCGTACAGGGTGGGAACGACAATGAAAGCGGCTCATTTGACCGATCGTGGCGTGGTTCGGGTCAGCGGCCCGGAGGCGCGCAGCTTCCTTCAGGGTCTCGTCACCGGCAATGTCGTGACGTTGGGCGAGGGCGAGGCGCGCTGGGCGGCGCTGCTGTCGCCGCAGGGCAAGATCCTGTTCGATTTCCTGATGAGCGCCGAGTCCGACGCCATCTGGCTCGACGTCAACCGCGAGAAGGTCGCCGATCTCGTCAAAAGGCTGACCATGTACCGGCTGCGCGCCAAGGTCGAGATCGCCGACGAAAGCGCGAATTTCGGAATCGTCGCGCTCTATGGCGGGGCGCCGGGCGAGGGCGCGCGCGATTCGCGTCATCCCGACATGGGAACCCGGCTGATCGTTCCGGCGGACCGGATCGAGGCGCAGATGCTGACCTTCGGCGGCGATTTCGGCCTCGCCGATTACGCCGCCCATCGCATCGCGCTGGGCGTGCCCGAGGGCGGGGTGGATTTCGTCTATGGCGACGCGTTTCCCCATGAAGCCGACATGGACCAGCTCAACGGCGTCGATTTCAAGAAGGGCTGTTTCGTCGGGCAGGAAGTGGTGGCGCGGATGCATTATCGCGGCACGACCCGCAATCGCGTGCTGAAAGTGCTGCTCGACGGCGCCGCGCCGCCGCCCGGCGCGATCGTCATGGCCGGCGAGATCAAGATCGGAACCATGGGGTCGAGCGCGGGCGCGCAGGGCCTCGCCTTGCTGCGCATCGACCGCGCGGAAGAAGCCGCGCAGGCGGGGCAGGCTTTGGTCAGCGGCGAGACCCGGCTGCGGCTGGTCTGATCAGGCTTCCCGGATCAGGCTTCCCGGATCAGGCTTCCCGGATCAGGCTTCGGCTTTCTCGGCGGAGAATTGCGAAAAGGCCTGCACGGCGTGGCTGGCGTACATCACGGACGGACCGGCGCCCATATAGATCGCCATGCCGAGCGTCTCCATGATTTCCTCGCGGGTCGCGCCGAGCCTGGCGGCGGCCTTGGCGTGGAAGGCGATGCAATCGTCGCAGCGCGTCGCGACGCCGATGGCCAGCGCGATCAGCTCCTTGGTCTTGGCGTCCAGCGCCCCCGCCTTGGTGGCGTTCTGGGCCATCGCGGAAAATGCCTTCATGACGTCGGCGACGCCCTCGCCGGCGCGCAGGTCGCGCAAATTCGCGGAGAGCTTCTGGGTGGTCTCGGGCCAGTCGAAAATCATGGGCGGCTCCTTCTTTGTAATGACATATATATGAATAAACGAATATATCAAGCCGATTTCAGGCGGATGGCCCGTCGGGCGGCGGCGCGCCAACCTTGGCGAACGAGCGGCAAGCGGCTAAAAGTTCTCCCATGACCGACGCCCCCCGACGAACAGCCATCGCGCATCCCGACGGCAAGTGGCGCTGCCCCTGGCCCGGGCAGGATGCGGCCTATGTCGCCTATCACGACGACGAATGGGGCGTGCCGGAATTCGACTCTCGCGCCCTGTTCGAGAAGCTCATTCTCGACGGCTTCCAGGCGGGGCTGTCGTGGATCTCGATCCTGCGCAAGCGCGAGAACTTTCGCCGGGTTTTCGACGGTTTCGACCCGGAAAGGATCGCGGCCTATGATGCCGCGAAAATCGAGAGCCTGATGAATGACGCCGGCATCATCCGCAACCGGGCCAAGATCGCCGGGACGGTGACGTCGGCCCGGCTCTATCTCGACATCGAGGCGAAGCAGGGCTTTTCCAGCTTTTTGTGGGATTTTGTCGACGGGCGCCCCGTGGTCAATGGCTTCCGCGCGCTGGAGGAGGTTCCGGCGCAGACGCCGGTCTCGCTCGCAATGGCGCGCGAGCTGAAACAGCGCGGCTTCAAGTTCTGCGGCCCCACCATCATCTACGCCTTCATGCAGGCGGTCGGCATGGTCAACGACCATCTGGTCGGCTGCCATTGCCATGAGGCCTGTCAGCTGGCTTACAAGAAATCGGGGCGAGCATGACCCGTTCCAAGCCGGCGCCGCGCGAAAATTCCGCGCCGCGCGCCTGGCAGCGCATGCTGTCCGGGCGCCGTCTCGACATTCTCAATCCCTCGCCGCTCGACGTCGAGATCGAGGACATCGCCCATGGCCTCGCCCGCGTCGCGCGCTGGAACGGCCAGACGCACGGGGGCGTGATCTTTTCCGTGGCGCAGCATTCCGTTCTGGTGGCGGATATCTGCGGCCTGCTCGATCCCGCCGCGCCGGCGCGCTGGCGGCTTCACGCGCTGCTGCACGATGCGCCGGAATATGTCATCGGCGACATGATCTCGCCGTTCAAGGCGGCGCTGGGCGGCGTCTACAGAGAGGTCGAGGCGCGGCTGGAGCGGGCGATCCTGCTGCGGTTCTCGCTCAATCCCGCGCCGCCGCCCGCGCTTGCGCGCCTCACCAAGAAGGCCGACCGCATCTCGGCCTTTTTCGAGGCGACGCGCTATGCCGGCTTCGAGGCCGACGAGGCGAAGAGCCTGTTCGGCGCGCCCGACATCGCGCCGGAGCCGCTCGAGGACCTGCTGGCGCCGATGAGTTCGGACCAGGCCCAGAAAGTGTTCCTGGAGCGGTTCAGGGCCTTCGAGCGGGGGCTGTGATGGGACAGATCATCGTCTGCCCGCTTCGCAGGCTCGAACAGGTGGTGGCGGACAGCGGCGCCGGCGCCGTCCTCACCCTGCTGAACCCGCCTCTCGAGCCGCCGCGCCTGAAAAGCGTCGCGCCGGAGCGTCATCTGATTCTGAGCCTGTCCGACATTGTCGCGCCGCGCGAGGGACACGTGCTGGCGGGCCTCGATCACGTCGAATCCCTGCTGGCCTTCGTGCGCGCCTGGGACCGCTCGCGGCCGCTGGTCGTGCATTGCTACGCCGGGGTCAGCCGCTCGCCGGCGGCGGCCTTCATCGCCGCCTGCGCGCTGACGCCGCGCCGCGAACTCGAGATCGCCCAGACTTTGCGCCGGCTTTCGCCCTCGGCGACGCCCAATCCGCATTTGGTCGCGCTTGCCGACTCACTACTTGTCGCGGGAAGGAAGGATGGTCGCGGCGGTGGAATCGATCGGGCGCGGGGCCGAATGTTTCGAGGGCGAAATCTTCAGCATGGATCTGGCATGAACGGTGTTCCCCATCCGTCCGTCCCGGTGGAGATCGGCCTCACCGCGGCGATCGTCGCGGTGCGCGGCGACGCGCCGCTGATCCTGGTCGCACGAGGCGCGCGCAGCCAGGATCTTGCCGCGCGCAACGAAGATATGGGCGATGGCGTCGCGGCGCTGCCGTCCGGTCCGTTCGACCCCATCCATCACCGCACCTTCGAAATGGGCCTGCGCGCCTGGGTCGCCGAACAGACCGGCGTGCCCGTCGGCTATGTCGAGCAGCTCTACACGTTCGGCGATCGCGGCCGCCACAGCCGCGCCGACAGCCGCGACCCGCATGAGGTCTCGGTCGGCTATCTCGCGCTGACCCGCATCCGCGGCGAGGACTGGCCACCGCGCCGGGCGCGGGCTTTCGCGAATGGTACCGTTTCTTCCCGTGGGAGGATTGGCGCCAGGGCCGGCCGCCGCTGATCGACGCCGCCGATCATGCCCGGCCTGCGCGCCTTCATCGCGCGCGGCGGCGATTCGACCCGTCACCGTCGCGGCCTTTCGCGCATCGAGCGGGTGCGGCTGCTGTTCGGCGAGGACGGCGACCGTTTCGACGAGGAAAACGTCCTCGACCGCTACGAACTGCTCTACGAGGCCGGGCTGGTCGAGGAGAGCGTGCGCGACGGCCGCCAGACGGCGCCGGGCTTTGACGAGCGGCCGCCGCTCGGCGAATCGATGCAGGCCGACCATCGCCGCATCCTGGCGACCGCCATGGGCCGGCTGCGCGCCAAAATGAAATATCGCCCGGTGATCTTCGAGCTGATGCCGGAAAGCTTCACCCTCACCGCCTTGCAGACCACGGTCGAGGCGATTTCGGGGCGCCATCTGCACAAGCAGAATTTCCGTCGCCTCGTCGAGGCCTCGGCGGTGGTCGAGCCGACCGGGGAAATGTCCCACACGACCGGCGGCCGACCCGCCGCCTTGTTCCGCTTCCGCCGCGACGTCATCCAGGAGCGCCCGGCGCCGGGTCTGAGGGTGGGAATCCGGGGCTGACCTTGCGCGGGACCGGCGCCGGGGTCCATATTGGGGGCGCATCACAGGACGGAACACGACATTGAGCCAGGCCCAGGACGTCCCGAATTCGAGTGTCGTCGCCAGTTTGAGTTTCGAAGCCGCCATGCGCGAGCTGGAGCAGATCGTCGGCGATCTGGAGAAGGGCAATGTCGATCTCGAGAAGTCCATCGAGCTTTATGCGCGCGGCGAGAGCCTCAAGAAACATTGCGAGGCCTTGCTGAAAAGCGCCGAGGCGCGCATCGAGAAGATCGTGCAGGGGCCGGACGGCGCCGCCAAGAGCGTCGCGCCGCTCGACGTGGAGTAATCCGATGTCCGAGCTGTCGCCGGCTTGCGTCGAAACCATCGTCATTCCCCAGGCGAAGGATATCGGCGGCTTCGGCGTGCGCCGGGCCTTGCCGTCCGCACGGAAACGCATGGTCGGGCCGTTCGTCTTTCTCGATCACATGGGCCCGGCCGATTTCGCGCCCGGGATCGGCATGGATGTGCGGCCGCATCCCCATATCGGCCTCGCCACGCTGACCTATCTGCTCGAGGGCGCCCTGTTTCACCGCGATTCGCTCGGCAGCGCGCAGGAAATCGCGCCGGGCGCCGTCAATCTGATGGTGGCGGGGCGCGGCATTGTCCATTCGGAGCGGTCGCCGCAGACCTTTCGCGCCTCGGGCGGGCGCATGGCCGGGCTGCAATTCTGGGTCGGCCTGCCGAAGAAATTCGAGGAAACCGAGCCGGGCTTCGAGCATCACGAGCGCGACGCTTTGCCGGAGCTGGCGGGCGAAGGCTGGCGGCTGCGCCTCGCCATCGGAACATTGCACGGGCTTCGCGCTCCCGTGAAAACCTTCTCGACCTGTTTTTTCGCCGATGTCGAACTCGACAAGGGCGCGGTCTATGAATTCTGCGGCGGCCATGACGAGCGCGCCTTTTATCTCGTCTCCGGGGAAATCGAGATCGATGGCGTGAGCTTTCCCGCCGGCCAGCTGGTCGTCATCCGCCCCGGCGCGCGGGCGGCGTTGCGCGCCACGCAGCCAAGCCGGCTGGCGGCGCTCGGCGGCGATTCCATGGACGGTCCGCGTTTCGTCTGGTGGAATTTCGTCTCATCCGACCGCGAGCGCATCGCCGCGGCCCGCGCCGATTGGGAGGCGGGGCGTTTCCCGTCCGTCGCAGGCGACCCGGAGTTCATCCCGGCGCCGGAACTGAAAGCTCTATGACAGAAGAAAAAGTCCTTTCCGCCCGCGCTCCGGCGAAAATCAACCTTACCCTGCATATCGAAGGACGCCGTCCCGACGGCTATCACGAATTGCAAAGCCTGGTGGCTTTCGCCGGGGCCGGGGATTTTTTGTCGTTCGCGCCCGCGGATTTTTTCGACCTGACGCTCGAAGGCCCGACCGCCATCGAGGCGGGCGACGGCGGCGACAATCTGGTGGCGCGGGCCGAACGCGCCTTGCGCGCGCGAAAAGCCCGGCCTGCGCACCGGCGCCTTCCATCTCGTCAAGCGGCTGCCGGTCGCGGCGGGGATCGGCGGCGGCTCGTCCGACGCCGCCGCCGCCCTGCGCCTGCTCGCCCGCTTCAACGGCCTCAGCCCCGACGATCCGGCGCTTTACGCGGCGGCGCGGCTGACCGGCGCGGATATTCCGGTCTGCCTCGACCCGCGCGCGAAAATGATGCGGGGCGTCGGCGAAAAGCTCGGGCCTCCCATCGCTCTGCCGCCGCTGTTCGCGGTGCTCGTCAATCCGCGCGTCGCCGTCGAGACGCGGGCGGTGTTCCAGAGGCTCGGCCTGAAGCCGGGCGAAAATCTCGGCTATGGCCCGCATCCCGCCATCGCGCCGGGCATGGATTTCGAAAGCCTCTTGCGCGCCCTGAAAAAGGGCCGCAACGACATGGAGGACGCGGCCTGCGTGCTGGCGCCGGTGATCGGCCATGTGCTGGCGGTGCTCGGCGGGGCGCGCGGCTGCCGGCTCGCCCGCATGTCGGGCTCCGGCGCCACCTGCTTCGCTCTGTTCGAGAGCTGCCGCCAGGCCGGCGCGGCGGCCAAGGCGATCGCGCAGGGCCATCCGGACTGGTGGGTCAAGGCGACGCTGTTGCGCTAACGGTAAGTTTTACGGACAGGAGGCGGCAATGCGCTATCTGCACACAATGATCCGGGTCGGCGATCTCGACGCGGCGCTCGATTTCTTCGTCAACAAGCTCGGCATGGTCGAGACCCGCCGCATGGAAAGCGAGAAGGGCCGCTTCACGCTGGTCTTCCTGGCGGCGCCGGATGACGCGGCGCGCGCGGCGGAAACCGCCGCCCCCGTGGTCGAGCTGACCTACAACTGGGACCCGGAGACCTATACGGGCGGCCGCAATTTCGGCCATCTCGCCTATGAGGTCGACGACATCTACGCGCTTTGCGACAAGCTGGCCAAGGCGGGCGTGACGATCAACCGGCCGCCGCGCGACGGCCATATGGCCTTCATCCGCACGCCCGACGGCATTTCGATCGAACTGCTGCAGAAGGGCGGCTCGCTGCCGGCGCGCGAGCCTTGGGCCAGCGCGGCCAATATCGGAAGCTGGTGATGGCCGAATCAAAAAAAGCAGGGCTGAAGAAGGCAGAGCGCGCGGCGCGCGAGGCGATCGTCGCCGCCTGCCGCGCCATGAACGCCAGGGATTTCAACCAGGGCGCCGCGGGCAACATTTCCGCGCGCCACGGCGAAGCCATGCTGATCACGCCGAGCGGCGTCGATTACGACGAACTGACGCCCGAGATGATCATCGCGATGGATCTCGCCGCTGAGGCGCCGGTCCGCGACGGCAAGACCGGGCTCAAGGCCTCCAGCGAATGGCGCTTTCACCGCGACATTTTCCGCGCGCGCCCCGACGTCGAGGCCGTCGTGCACGCCCACGCGCCCTATGCGACGGTGCTGTCCATGCTGCGCAAGCCGATCCCGGCGAGCCATTACATGATCGCGGCCTTCGGCGCCGAGCGCATCGAATGCACCGATTACGCGCCCTTCGGCACCCCGGAGCTGTCCGAACTGGCCGTGGCCGGGCTCGGGCCGCGCCAGGGCGTGCTGCTGGGCAGCCACGGCATGATCGCGGTGGGGCCGGACCTCAAGCGCGCGCTCTGGCTTGCGGGCGAGCTCGAAACCCTCGCCCGGCTGCATTATCTCGCCAGCCTCGCCGGCGGCCCGGTCATCCTGCCCAATGCGGAAGTGCTGTCGCTGGTCGAGAAATTCTCGGCCTATGGTCCCGGCGCGAAAAAAACATAACGAATTCCGAACACTTGCCGCCCTGCTTCGTTTCGTGCGGCAATACCACGCAGGCTGCGTGGGGCTGTCTCACGGCATTGTGATTCGGCCGTCGTCGTCCTTCATTGGTATCATCCTCCCGTTCCCGATGGCGTTCAGTTTATGGAACGGTTTTTCCCCGAAATGCCGCGCGCGGACGTTTGACGAGCCGTTGACCTGCGCGCACCGGAAATCGGAGAGACGCATGCGATCGATCGAATTGTTCCGCACCTGCGCCAATGAACATGTCGCCGCGGCCGCGCTCGCCTGTATCGGCGGAAAGTTGCAGAAGCGCGTGGCGGCTGCGGCGCAGAGCGCGGGCCTGCCGCCCGGCGCCATGGTCGCGCGCCTTGTCGCCGAATACGATCGGAAGGCAGGGCCAGCGCGCCGCAAGATCCTCGAAATGGGCATGGTTCGCCATGAAATGCCGATTCTGGCCGGCCTGCGCCATGTCGTCGAGACGGCCCTCGAAGGGGCTTGGGACGCATCGCGGGACATGGCGCGCAACGCCAGGGCCGGACTGGACGAACAGCGCCGGTTGCGCTGGGAGGCTGGCCCGCGCGGATTGCTGCGCGGCGATCTCGAATTCAAGAGTTTGTGCCATTGAGGCGGACTTCGGCGCCCCGGGCGCCGTTTTTTTTGGGGAGCGGTCCTTGCGCTCGGCCGCGATGACGGGGATAAGGCGGCTTTCCAAGCGAGGGCTGGTTGTTACATCTCCATTCGCTGCTGGTTCAATACGGACCCTGGGCCATTTTCACGCTCGTCGCGCTCGAGAGCGCCGGCATTCCCATGCCCGGCGAGACCATTCTGGTGAGCGCGGCCGTGCTGGCGGGCCATAGCCGGGAAGGCTCCATCGTCTCCATCATTGCTTTCGCGGCGGCCGGGGCGATCTGCGGCGACAATATCGGCTTCTGGGTCGGCCGGGAGTTCGGCCTGAAGTTCCTGATTCGTCACGGGCCGCGCTTCGGTATCGACGAAGACAGGCTCAAGCTCGGCCAATATCTCTTCCTGCGTTTCGGCGGCGCCATCGTGTTTTTCGGGCGCTTCGTCGCGGTCCTGCGCGCCTTCGCGGCGGTGCTGGCGGGGGCCAACAAGCTGGCGCCGTGGCGCTTCTTTGTCTTCAACGCGGCGGGCGGCATTCTCTGGGCGACGATTTTCGGCCTGGGCGGCTATTTCCTGGGCGCGGAGTTCCACAAGATCGCGGGGCCTTTCGGCATCGCGGGCTTCGTCATCGCGCTCGGCCTGATTTTCGCCGCCTGGCGCCATTATCAAAAGAACGAGCAGCGCCTGATCGAGATCGCGAAAGCGGCGCTTCCGGGACCGGTGGGGCTCGCCGCGCCCGAAGGAGGCGGCCCATAAATTTGGCTCCGGCGCTTGCGCGCCAAGGCCCGGCGCCCTTTGGTATGAGTTTCGGCTCCGCCAACACAATTTCAACCCTATTCTCTTACCTCATGGAGAGTGCGCTTTTTCGCGGCCCGCGGCCGTTTCAGGAAAGCGCGGATGGAAAGCTCAATGCTCATCGAAACGATAACGCCCCTGATCGTCCAGCACGGTTATCTGGCGGTTTTCTGCATTGTCGCGCTGGAAAGCGCCGGCATTCCGCTGCCCGGCGAGACGGCTCTGGTTCTGGCCGCTGTGTTTGCGGGCGCGACCGGCCTGCTCGACATCAGGATCGTCATCGCTCTGGCCGCCGCAGGCGCCATTCTCGGCGACAATATCGGCTTCTGGGCCGGGCGGCGCTTCGGCCTGCCGTTGCTGTTGAAGCATGGCGGCAAGCTCGGGCTGACCGACGATCGCATCAAGCTCGGCCAATATCTGTTCGACCATCATGGCGCGAAGATCGTCTTTTTCGGGCGGTTCATCGCCTTGCTGCGGATTTTCGCCGCCTTCCTCGCCGGCGTGAACCGTTACAGCTGGGGGCAGTTCCTGTTCTACAACGCCACCGGCGGCATTGTCTGGGCGGCGATCTTCGGCTTTGGCGGCTATGCCTTCGGCGACGCCTTCGAACGCGTCGCCGGTCCGTTGAGCAAGATCGCGCTGGGCCTTGCGGTTCTCGGCGTCGCCCTGGTCTGGTGGCTCATCCACACCCAGGAAAAGAAGCTGATCGTGCGCGCGGTCGCCGCCTATCCCGGCCCGCTGCGGGAGCCGAAGCCCCGCGCTGACGCGCGGGACGAGGTGGAGGAAGCCGCCGTCGCCGGCGACTGACCGGCGCGAGTCGCCAAGCCCGAATCAGCAAGCCCGTTTCAGGAATGGGGCCGCCGGCCGAATCGCCCGGGCGAACCGCGAATCAATAAAAAACACAAGGCGACGGTTAAGCATTAAGGCGCTGCGCGGGCGGAATTGCGGCGGTCGCGACTGCGGCGCGGCGCGGCGAAAAGTCGCGCGCGGCCGTTTATGGACTGTTGTCCTATCGCCTCGAAATCAATTTCAAGCTAATGAAGGGGTTAAGAGCTTCATTTGACTTGAGTCAATGAAAGCTTTGACGGGGCGGGCGATGGTCCGCCCAATGGCGAGCCGGCGTTTTCAACGACGCCGGCGCGATTTCATTGGGGCGAAAACATGGCGCAAGCAAGTTCGATTTCCACAGCGTCGCCGTCCGGCGGCAAAAAAATGACGATCGGCGAGATGTTGGGGATCGTCCTCTCGTTCGCTGGCGCCTTCGTGGCGCTGTTCATCGCGTCGAAGGCCTATACGGGCGCCTATGCGTTCCACATGTTCGTGTTCGCGCTCGCCGGCTTCGGCTCGGCGTTCTTCATCTTCAAGCGCTACACCAGCCGTCCGGCGGTGATCCCGCAGGAGATCAACGGCAAGCCGAACTATCAGTATGGCCCGATCCAGTTCGCCAGCCTCGCGGCGGTGTTCTGGGGCATCGCGGGCTTCCTCGTCGGCCTGATCGTCGCGCTGGAGCTGGCCTATCCCGATCTTTCGATGGGTCTCCAGTGGATCAACTTCGGCCGCTTGCGCCCGCTGCACACCTCGGCGGTGATTTTCGCCTTCGGCGGCAACGTGCTGCTGGCGACCTCGCTTTACGTCGTGCAGCGCACCTGCCGCGCGCGCATCGCGGGCGATCTGGCGCCCTGGTTCGTCATCCTGGGCTACAACCTGTTCATCGTCATCGCCGGCACGGGCTACCTGCTCGGCATCACGCAGGGCAAGGAATACGCCGAGCCGGAATGGTACGCCGATCTCTGGCTGACCATCGTCTGGGTTGTTTACCTGCTGGTCTTCCTGGCGACTTTGTGGAAGCGCAAGGAGCCCCACATTTATGTCGCCAACTGGTTCACCCTGGCTTTCATCGTCACGATCGCCATGCTGCACCTCGGCAACAACCCGGCGATTCCGGTCTCGATCTTCTCGCCGAAGTCCTACATCGTCTGGTCCGGCGTGCAGGACGCCATGTTCCAGTGGTGGTACGGCCATAACGCGGTGGGCTTCTTCCTGACCGCCGGCTTCCTGGCCATCATGTACTATTTCGTGCCGAAGCGCGCCGAGCGGCCGGTCTATTCCTACCGCCTGTCGATCATCCACTTCTGGGCGCTGGTCTTCATGTATATCTGGGCCGGTCCGCACCATCTGCACTATACGGCTCTGCCGGACTGGGCGCAGACGCTGGGCATGACCTTCTCGATCATGCTGTGGATGCCTTCCTGGGGCGGCATGATCAACGGCCTGCTCACGCTCGCCGGCGCCTGGGACAAGCTGCGCACCGATCCCGTCCTGCGCATGCTGGTCGTGTCGGTCGCCTTCTACGGCATGTCGACCTTCGAAGGTCCGCTGATGTCGATCAAGGTGGTCAACTCCCTGTCGCATTACACCGACTGGACCATCGGCCACGTGCACTCCGGCGCTCTGGGCTGGGTCGGCTTCGTCTCCTTCGGCGCCCTCTACTGCCTGATCCCGTGGGTGTTCAACCGCAAGCTTTACTCGATGAAGCTGGTGAACTGGCACTTCTGGATCGCGACCATCGGCATCGTGCTCTACATCACCGCGATGTGGGTGTCCGGCATCCTGCAGGGCCTGATGTGGCGCGCCTACACCTCCAACGGCTTCCTTGAATATTCCTTCATCGAAACCGTCGAGGCCATGCACCCCTTCTACGTGATCCGCGCGGCGGGTGGCGGGCTCTTCCTGATCGGCTCGCTGATCATGGCCTACAACTTCTACAAGACCCTTGCTTCGCCTGAAGAGGCCGAAGCCCCCGAAGCCAAACCCGCGCTCGCGCCGGCCGAGTGAGGAGCTGTCCATGTCCATGTGGAAACATCACGCTATCTTTGAAAAGAACAGCCTCGTCCTGCTGGTCGGCATCCTCATTGTCGTGGCGATCGGCGGCCTGGTTGAAATCGGTCCGCTGTTCTATCTGAAGAGCACGATCGAGACGGTCGACGGCGTGCGGCCCTATACGCCGCTCGAGCTCGCCGGCCGCAACATCTACGTTCGCGAAGGCTGCTATCTCTGCCACTCGCAGATGATCCGCTCGCTGCGCGACGAGGTCGAGCGCTATGGCCATTATTCGCTGGCGGCGGAGTTGAAGTACGACCATCCGTTCCAGTGGGGCTCCAAGCGCACCGGTCCTGACCTGGCGCGCGTCGGCGGAAAATATTCCGACGAATGGCAGCGCGGCCATCTGAACAATCCGCGTTCGGTGGTTCCGGGTTCGGTCATGCCGCGGTACGGCTTCCTGGCCGAGACCCCGCTCGACTTCGCTCATATCCAGGAAGACATGAACGTGCTGGCGATCGAGGGCGTGCCCTATTCGCCGGACATGATCGCCAAGGCCAAGGCTGACATCAAGTCGCAGCTGAGCCCCGACGATCCGTCCGTGGCCGATCTGGCGAAGCGCTACCCGAAGGTCGTCGCTCATGCGAGCAACGGCGACGCCGGCCCGACCGAACAGGACGCCCTGGTCGCCTATCTCCAGATGCTCGGCACGACGGTTGATTTCAAACTGTTCGACGACAAAGCCAACTGGCGCTGAGGGGCGATATGGACTTCGAAGCCATTCTCGGACCGCTGAAATTAATCAGCCTGCTGTCGGTCATCATCGCATTCATCGGGCGTCGTCGCCTTTGCGATGTGGCCGTCGAAAAAGAAGAGCTTCGACGAGGCCGCCCGACTGCCGCTGAACGAGGATTGAACGATGGTTGACAATACGCATCAAGACATTGACGCGGCCACGGGTACGGCGACCACGGGCCACGAATGGGACGGCATCAAGGAGCTGAACACGCCGCTCCCGAAATGGTGGCTCTACATACTCTACGCCTGCATCGTGTGGGCGGTGGGCTACTGGGTCCTCTATCCGGCGATCCCGCTGCCGGGCGGCCATACGCCCGGGATCCTCGGCTGGACGTCGCGCGGCGCCGTCACGGCCGATCTGAAGGATCTCCAGGCCCAGCGCGCCGGCTTGGTCGGCCAGCTGAACGCTTCGACCCTGCAGCAGATCGCCGCGGATCCGAAGATGGCGGAATTCGCCCGCGCCTATGGCCGTTCGGCCTTCGGCGTGAATTGCGCGCCCTGCCATGGCTCCAACGGCCAGGGATCGAAGGGCTATCCGAATCTCACGGCCGATCGCTGGCTGTGGGGCGGCGGCCTCGACCAGATCAGCCAGACCATCACCCATGGCGCGCGTTCGGGCGATGCGGACGGGCATGAAGGCAACATGCCGGCGTTCGGCAAGGACGGCATCCTGACCAAGGATCAGATCGCTCAGGTCGCCTCTTACGTCTTCTCGCTGTCGCATCAGACGACGGACGACGTCTCGGCCGGCAAGAAGATCTTCGCCGACAATTGCACGCCGTGCCATGGCGACAACGCCAAGGGCAATCCCGATGTCGGCGCTCCGAACCTGACCACCAAGATCTGGCTCTATGGCGGCGACAAGGCCACCATCATGGAAACCCTGACCGGCGGTCGCGGCGGCCACATGCCGGCCTGGGGCTCCAAGCTCGATCCGGCCACGATCAAGGCGCTCACGGTTTACGTCCACTCGCTGGGCGGCGGCCAGTAAGACAACTGGCGCGAAGCGGCGTTCAGCCCGCTCCGCGCCTCTCTTTTTCTTGAATGGGGTTTTGCTCGAATCCCGGCCTGCGGCGACCGATTTTTCGGCCGGACGCAAAAGGCCAAAAGGGCGGAAATTCGCGGAATTCCTGTCGCTTCAGCCGCGGCTTCTACCGAGAAGCCGGCATTTTGACAGTGCCGCCAAGCTCTAGAGCTCGCGTGCGTGATCCGCCTGCGACAAATTCGCGCGTAATTTACTCGACTCCGGCCGCCGGCTTCGGCTTATAAGGGGGCAATGACGCCGCGCCTTCACGGGAGCGCGGCCAAGCTTTTCGAGATGGCGAGATGAGTGCAATTCCTGGGCTGGAACTGAAAAAGCCGGCCGATGCGGCGGCTGCGGCAGAGGGCGGCGAACTCTACGAGGCCCGCAAGCAGATCTATCCCCAGAGTGTGTCCGGCACATTCCGCAACATCAAATGGGCGCTGCTCATCGTCGGCATGCTGATCTATTATTTCCTGCCCTTCGTCCGGTGGGACCGCGGCCCGGATCAGCCGTCCCAGGCGGTGCTGGTCGATCTCGCCAATGGCCGCTTCTATTTCTTCGGCATCGCGATCTGGCCGCAGGAAGTCTATTATTTCACCGGCCTCCTGATCCTCGCCTCCTTCACGCTGTTCCTGATGAACGCGGTCGCCGGCCGAGTCTGGTGCGGCTATCTTTGCCCGCAGACGGTCTGGACCGACCTTTTCCTGCTGATCGAGCGCTGGACCCAGGGCGATCGCCGCGACCGGATCAAAAAGGCGAAGCAGCCGTGGACGCTTGAAACCGTCGTCGAAGCGATCCTGAAACATTCGCTCTGGCTGATGATCGCCTGGTGGACCGGCGGCGCCTGGGTGCTCTATTTCGCCGACGCGCCGACGCTGGTGAAGCAGCTCGCGACCTTCCAGGCGCCCGCGCAGGCCTATATCTGGATCCTCATCCTGACCGCCTCGACCTATGTCATGGCAGGCTTCGCGCGCGAGCAGGTCTGCATCTACATGTGCCCCTGGCCGCGCATCCAGGCCGCGCTCACCGACGAATACGCGCTCAACGTCACCTATCGCGTCGATCGCGGCGAACCGCGCGGTTCGCTGAAAAAGGCGAAGCTGCTGCGGGAAGCCGGCGAGCCCGCCGGCGATTGCGTCGATTGCAACCAATGCGTCGCCGTCTGCCCGACTGGCGTCGACATTCGCGGCGGCCTGAACATGGGCTGCATCCAGTGCGGCCTGTGCATCGACGCCTGCGACAATGTCATGAAAAAGATCGGCCGCCCGACCGGGCTGATCGGCTATGACACCGACGACAACGTCAGCGCCGCGCCCAGGGCCTGCCGGCGCTCAAGCCGAAGATCGTCCGCCCGCGCACGATTGTCTATGTCGCGCTGATCGTCGCGGTTGTCGGCGGCGATGGCCTATTCCTTCGCGACGCGCCGAACGCTCGGCGTCGACGTCATGCACGACCGCAATCCGATCTTCGTGACGCCTGTCGGACGGATCGGTGCGCAATGTCTATACCGTGCGCGTGCTTAATCCGAAGGGCTACGAGCGCGGATTCAAGCTGTCGCTCGCGGGCCTGCCGCAAGGCAAGCTGGCGGTCATGGGCGAGCCGTGGCGGCGACGAAGCCGGCGTGCCGGTGACGGCGCCGCCGGACCAGACCCTCGAATTGCGCGTCACGATCACGGTTCCGCCCGACGTCCAGTTGCCGCCGAGCACGCCCGTGCAGATGATCCTGACGGACGCCAAGACTGGCGAAACCGTCAAGAACGCGGATTTCTTCAAGGCGCCCTGAGCGCAACAGGCAGAGGCAGACATGATGCAGGAACAGAGCAGCGACTATCGGCCCGGACGGGCCGGGTTCTGACCGGCAGCATGGTGCTTGCTGATGCTGCTCGGCTTTTTCGGCGTGATGCTGGCGCGTCAATTTCGTCTTCGCGACCTATGCGGTCAAAACGCTTCAGCGGCCTCGACGCCGACAATCCCTATGATTCGGGCCTCGCCTACAACCAGGAAATCGCCGCCGCCAAGGCGCAGGCCGAGCTCGGCTGGACGGTCGATCTCACCCGCCGCCGGAGCGCGGCGGCACGCAGATCACCGCGACGGTCAAGGACAAGGCCGGGCAGCCGGTCCCGGGTCTCGACGTCGCGCTGCATTTCTTCTTCCCGCGACCCGCAAGTCGATCAGCAGATCGCCGCCGCCGCGGTGGCCGAGGGAGTCTATTCCGGCTACGGCGCCGCTGGCGCCGGGGCGCTGGGATGTCGAAGTCGACCTGAAGCGCGACGGCCAGCGCCTGTTCCGTTCGCGCAATCCTCTGACCGTCGAGTAACATGGCCGCGTCGCCCGATTATTCCCATTTCGTCGAAGACCGATGCGGACGGGCGCTCGCGGCTCGATCTGGCGATCGACGGCATCACCTGCGCCGCCTGTCTCGACGACATCGAAACGGCGATGAAGCGCATCCCCGGCGTCATGCTGGCGCGGCTCAACCTCACCAGCCATCGCCTCGCGCGTGACCTTCGACGCGGAAAAGATCGAGGCCGGCCGCGTGACCGGCGCGCTGGAGGCGATCGGCTATCGCGCCTATCCCTATGAACAGCGCCAGGTCGAGGCCGACGAGGCGGCGCGGTTCTCGCTGCTGCTCAAATGCCTCGGCGTCGCCGTGTTCGCGGCGATGAATATCATGCTGCTGTCGATCTCGGTCTGGTCGGGCGAGGGCTTCGGCGATGCCGCCGGAAACCCGCGACTTCTTCCATTTCCTCTCGGCCCTGATCGCGCTTGCCGGCGGCGGCCTATGCCGGGCAGCCGTTCTATCTCAGCGCCTGGACCTCGGTGCGCCAGGGCCGGCTCAACATGGACGTGCCGATCACCATCGGCGTCTTCCTCGCCTTGGCCCTGTCGGTCTACGAGACCCAGCACCACGCCCAGCACGCCTATTTCAATTCGGCCATCATGCTGCTCGCTCTTCCTGCTCGCGGGCCGCGTGCATGGACCAGGCCATGCGCCGCAAGACCCGCGCTGCCGCAGGCAATCTCGCGGCGCTGAAGGGCGAAAACGCGCTGCGCTTCGCGCCGGACGCGGGCGAAGGCGCGACAGTCTCACGCTGGTGCCCGTTGCGGCGCTGGCCGAAGGCGACCGCGTCCTGGTGCGCGCCGGCGAGCGCGTGCCCGCCGACGGCTGCATCGAACAGGGCGCGAGCGCGGTGGACGAAAGCGCCATCACCGGCGAGACGCTCGGCAAGCCGGTGACGATCGGCGACAATATCTACGCCGGCTCGATCAATGGCGAGGGCGCGCTGACCGTGCGCGTGACGGCGGCGGGCCACGCCGCCTTGATCGACGAGGCGGCGCGGCTGATCGACGCCGCCGGCGCGGCCCGCTCGCGCTACATGCGCCTGTCTGATCGCGTGTCGCGGCTTTATGCGCCGGTCGTCCACCTCGCCGCGCTGGCGACTGGCCTCACGCTGGCTCGCCTTTGGCGCGAGCGCCCATGACGCGCTGGTCATCGCGATTTCCGTGCTCATCATCACCTGCCCCTGCGCATTGGCTCTGGCGGTGCCGACGGTCCAGGCCATGGCCTCGGGCGCCTTCTTCCGCTCGGGCCTGTTCCTCAATGACGCCTCCGGACTGGAAAAGCTCGGCGAAATCGACACTGTCATTTTCGACAAGACCGGAACGCTGACCCTGCCGGAGCCGCGCGTGGCCAATGGCGACGACGTCCCGCCGATCTGCTCGAGCTCGCCGGCCGGCTGGCGCATTCCAGCAGCCATCCGCTGGCCCTCGCTCTGGCGCGTTCGGCCCGCGCCGCCGCGCCGCTCGACGGGGCGCGCGAGACGGCGGGGCAGGGCGTCGCCGCGCTGTTCGGCGACAGCGAGGCGCGGCTGGGCTCGGCGGCCTTCTGCGGCGTCGACGCACCGGGCGGCGAGGCCGACGCCAGCGCAATCTTCGTCCGGCAGGGCGACCGTTGGGCGCGGCTGCTGATCCGCCAGGTCCTGCGGCCTGACGCGGCCAGGGTGCTGGCGCATTTGCGTGCAAAAGGCGTGAAGCTCGCCATCCTGTCCGGCGACCGGCCGCAGGCGGTGGAGCCGATCGCGCGCGAACTCGGCGTGGAGGTCTGGCGCGGCGGCCTGAAACCCGCCGAAAAAATCGCCTTCATCGAGCAGTTAGCCGCAGGCGGCGCCAAGGTGCTGATGGTCGGCGACGGACTCAACGACGCGCCCGCGCTCGCCGCCGCCTATTCCTCGATTTCGCCGATCGACGCGGTCCATCTGACCCAGACCCAGGCGGACGCGGTCTTCCTCGGCGAGCGGCTGGCGCCGGTAGCAGCCGCGCTTTCGATTGCCGATCAGGCGCGCCGGCTGATGCGCCAAAATCTCATTCTGGCGATCAGCTATAATGTCGTCGCCGTGCCGATCGCCATGACGGGTCACGCCTCGCCGCTGTTCGCGGCTCTGGCGATGTCGGGCTCCTCGATCCTGGTCACGCTCAACGCCTTGCGCTTGCGCGGGCCGGGCAAAGGGGCCAATCTCCTGCTGCAGGACGCCGGGAAGGAAAGCCGGGCGCCCTCGCGGCCGGGCGCGCCGCCGACCGCCGCCGCAGCTTCGGCTTGAAGAAACGGCCATTGGCGCAGCGGACTTTCCAATTACGGACTTTCCAATACGGACTTCCAAAACGGACTTGCGCGATGAACATCCTGGTCATTCTGATCCCCGCCGCGCTCGCTCTGGGCCTGATCGCCCTTTACGGCTTGTTCTGGTCGCTCAAGCGCGGCCAATATGAAGATCTCGAAGGCGCCGCCTACCGCATCCTGCAAGACGACGACATCGAGAAGAAATGACCGCTTTCGAGCGCCCGGCGCCCCGGACGGGGGCGAATGATCCGATCGACGCGGCCTCGCCCGCCTCGTCTGCCGCGCGCGCGGGGCGCATGGCGTGTTTCTGCCCGCCGGGCGCGCCTGCGCCGGGGGCGAGCCTCGAACTCCGCGCGCTGGAGCCCGGGCGTTGCGACGCTCGCCGCGGGTTTCGCGCTTTCGGTGCTCTCGCAAAGCCTGACGCTCGGCATGCTGCCGCTGGCGGGGCGCCTGCTCGCGCCCGATCCGCATTGGATGGCCGCGCCCTATGTCGCGCTGCTGCTCGGCGCGGCGACGGCGACCTTTCCCGCCTCCTTCCTGCTCGACGCCTTCGGGCGGCGCGCGGCGCTGGCGCTCGGCGCGAGCCTCGGGGTCGCCGGCGGGCTGATCATGGCCTGGGCGCTCGGCGCCAATCTGTTCGCCCCCTTCTGCCTCGGCGCCTTCTGGCTCGGCGTCGCGCAGGGCTTCGCCTTGTTCTATCGCCATGAGGCGGCTTTGGGCGCGACCTCCGCGGCCCGCGCCTTTGCGGCGATCATCGTGTTCGGCAGCGGCGCTTTCGCGGGGCTGGCGGGGCCTGCGCTCGCCTTCGCCGTGGCGCAAGCCGCGCCGGCCTCTCTGTTCCCGGCGACGGCGCTCGCGGCGGCGCTGACGCAGGTGCTGGTTCTGGTTCTGGCGGTCCTGACCACCGCGAGGGCGCCGGTCCTGCCCAATCAGGCGGCGCGGTCCGACGAAAAGCCCGACTGGCGCGCCTTCGTCGCGCCGACGCTGGTCGCCGGCCTCGCCTGGTTCGGCATGACGGCGGCAATGGTCGCCGCGCCGGGCGCCATGGCCGGTTGCGGCATTGGCGTTCCGGTCGTGTTCAGCGCCATTTCCTGGCATGTCGTCGCCATGTATGCGCCGGCCTTTTTCACCGGCCTGCTGGCGCGGCGCCTCGGCGCGCAGAGCGTCGCCGCGCTTGGCC
This sequence comes from uncultured Alphaproteobacteria bacterium, assembly GCA_963811975.1. Classification (GTDB taxonomy): domain Bacteria; phylum Pseudomonadota; class Alphaproteobacteria; order Rhizobiales; family Beijerinckiaceae; genus Rhodoblastus. The sequence goes on along the minus strand of CAWETR010000010.1, from coordinate 25,030 downwards.
TCGCTTTGATCGCGGCCGCCTGGCTCATCGAAGCCTCGGCCCATGATTACTGGCGCTTCGCTGCGGCGCTCATCGTGGTCGCGGTCGGCTGGAGCTTCGCCACCGCCGGCGCCTCGCTGCGGCTTTACGGCCGCGCCAATCCCTCGCGCGCCATGCTCGCGGCGCATGATTCCGTGCTGTTCCTTTCGGCCATCGCGGGGGCCATCGCCTCGGCGTTCTGGCTTCCGGTTTGAATTTCGATTTCAGGAGTCCTTATGACCGGCGTCGCCAAAATCCTCTCCATTGCCGGGTCCGATCCGTCCGGGGGCGCCGGCGCGCAGGGCGACATCAAGACTTTTTCGGCGCTGGGCTGCTACGGCATGGCGGCCCTGACCGCCCTGACCGCGCAGAACACGCTCGGCGTCCAGGGCGTGCAGACCATCCCGCCGGATTTCGTCGCGGCGCAGATCGAGTCGATCTTCTCCGACATCAAGGTCGACGCCGTGAAGATCGGCATGATCGGGGCGGTCGAGACCGTCGGTGTGCTCGCCGCGCAATTGCGGCGCTTCAAGGCGAAGAATGTCGTGCTCGATCCGGTTCTCGTCGCCAGCGGCGGCCATAGCCTCGGCGGCGACCAGCTGGTCGGGCCGATCCGCGAAAAGCTGTTTCCGCTGGTCCGGCTGGTGACGCCCAATCTGATGGAAAGCGCGCTGCTGGCGGACGACCGCATGCCGCGAAGGCCCCGGCGACATGCGCTCCATCGCGCTGAAGCTCCATGCGATGGGCGCGCACGCCGTTCTCGTCAAGGGCGGGCATCTGCCCGACGGGGCGGCCTACGACCTGCTTTATGACGGCGCCGAATTCACGGAATTTTCGGCGCCGCGCATCTCGACGCGCAACACCCACGGCACCGGCTGCGCGCTGTCGTCGGCCATCGCCGCGCGGCTCGGACAGGGCGCCAGCCTCAAACAGGCGGTCGCCGACGCCAAGGCCTGGCTCAGCGGCGCGCTGGCTGCGGGGCGGGAGTTCGAGATCGGCGCTGGTCACGGGCCGCCGCAGCATTTCTTCGCCCTGTGGGGGCGACCTCCCACTGAAAACTAAGGGGAAGTTCGTTCCCGCCGCGCCGTTTTCGCTTTTCACGAAACAGAACCCTCTGCCATAATGCCTCGAGGGAGACGCGGCCGGTTTCGGTCGCGCGAAACGCCAAGAGGCGCGAAAAAGCGCAAGCACATTGGGGGCGATCATGTCGGACCGGTTTCGTCACGGACGAATCGACGTCGCGGAGATTTTGCACGGATTCATCGATCGCGAGGTGCTGCCGGGCCTGGGCCTCGAGCCGGGAGCCTTCTGGAGTCGGCTCGAGACCTTTCTGGTCGATCTCGCGCCGCGCAATCGCGCGCTGCTCGACAAGCGCGACGCCTTGCAGGCGCAAATCGACGGCTGGCACCGCGAGCGGAGCGGCAAGATTTTCGACGCCGCCGCCTACAAGGCATTCCTGACCGAGATCGGCTATCTCGTGCCGCGCGGCGCTTCCTTCGGCGTCGCCACGGCCCATGTCGATCCCGAGATCAGCTCGCAGGCCGGGCCGCAGCTGGTCGTGCCGATCATGAACGCGCGCTATGCGCTCAACGCCGCCAACGCGCGCTGGGGCTCGCTCTATGACGCGCTCTACGGCACCGACGCCTTGCTGCCGCCCGATCCGGCCAAGCGGGGCTTCGACCCGGAGCGCGGCGCGAGGGTCATCGCCTGGGGCCGCGATTTCCTCGACCGCATCGCGCCGCTGACCAAAGGGTCTCACAAGGACCTCAGCCATTATTATCTGGAGCACGGCAGCCTTGCGCGGGCACTGGCCGAAGGCGGCGTCGCCGCGCTCGACGATCCCGCCTGGCTCGCCGGCTATTGCGGCGATCCGCCCCACCCGCGCTCCATCCTGCTGGTCCACAACGGCCTGCATGTCGAAATCCTGATCGACCGCGACCATCCGATCGGCAAGGACGATCGCGGCCGGCGTCTCCGATGTCGTGCTCGAATCGGCGCTGACGACGATCCAGGATTGCGAGGATTCGGTCGCTGCGGTCGACGCCGAGGACAAGGTCGTCGTCTATCGCAACTGGCTCGGCCTGATGAAGGGCGATCTCTCCGCGACCTTCGACAAGGGCGGCCAGCAATTCGAGCGCCACATGGCCCCCGACCGCGTCTACAAGGCGCCGGACGGCGGCAGCCTCAGCCTGCCGGGCCGCGCGCTTGCTGCTGGTGCGCAATGTCGGCCATCTGATGACCAGCGACGCGGTTCTGGTCGAGGGCGAGGAGGCGCCCGAAGGCATGCTCGACGCCATGTTCACCTGCCTGATCGCGCTTCACGACCTGAAGGGCCTGGGCCGGCTGCGGAACAGCCGCGCCGGCTCGATCTATATCGTCAAGCCCAAGATGCACGGGCCGGAAGAAGTCGCCTTCGCCAACGAGCTGTTCGGCCGCGTCGAGGACGCGCTCGGCCTGCCGCGCCATACGCGTCAAGATGGGCATCATGGACGAGGAGCGCCGCACCTCGGTCAATCTCGCCGAATGCATCCGCGCGGCGAAGGACCGCGTGTTCTTCATCAACACCGGCTTCCTCGACCGCACCGGCGACGAGATGCACACGTCGATGGAAGCCGGGCCGATGGTCCGCAAGGACGACATGAAGAACGCGGCATGGATCGCGGCCTATGAGGACAACAATGTCGACGTCGGCCTGCGCGCCGGGCTGCCGCGGCAAGGCCCAGATCGGCAAGGGCATGTGGGCCATGCCCGACCTGATGGCCGACATGCTGAAAGCCAAGATCGGCCATCCGAACGCGGGCGCCAACACCGCCTGGGTGCCGTCGCCGACCGCCGCGACGCTTGCACGCCACGCATTATCACGACGTCGATGTCTTCGCGCGCGCAGAAGGAGCTGGCCGGGCGCGCGCCGGCGAAGCTCGACGACGATCCTGACCATGCCGCTCGCCGACCGGCCGAACTGGTCGCCCGAGGAGATCAACGAGGAACTCGACAACAACGCGCAGGGCATTCTGGGCTATGTCGTGCGCTGGATCGACCAGGGCGTCGGCTGCTCGAAGGTGCCGGACATTCATGACGTCGGCCTGATGGAAGACCGCGCGACCCTGCGCATTTCCGCGCCAGCACATCGCCAACTGGCTGCACCACGGCGTCTGCGCCGAACAGCAGGTTCTGCGACGTGCTGAAGCGCATGGCGGCGGTGGTGGACGAGCAGAACGCCGGCGATCCGAACTACCGCCCGATGGCGCCGGATTTCGACGCAGCGTCGCCTTCCAGGCCGCCTGCGATCTGGTGTTCAAGGGCGCGCGAACAGCCGAACGGCTATACCGAGCCGGTGCTGCACGCCCGCCGCCGCGAGGCGAAGGCGAGGGGCTAGCGGCCAAAAACCGACGTTTGTCGCCAGCGGCGACGCGGAAACGGGCTAGGCAGCCGCATGACCGGAGTCGACGTCACATGATCCCGCAACCCTCAAAGGCGGCGCTTGTTCCCTTCGTCAGCGTGCAGAACATGATGGCGCTGGTGCACGACATCGGCCTGGAAACCGTCCTGCGTCAGCTGACCGAGGTCGTCGAAGCGGATTACCGTCGCTGGCCGGCCTTCGAAAAGTGCGCGCGTCTCGCATCGCATTCGAAACTCGGCGTCATCGAGCTGATGCCGACGTCGGACGGAGTCAACTACAGCTTCAAATACGTCAACGGTCATCCGGCGAACGCTCGCACCGGGCTGCAGACGGTGACCGCTCTGGGGCTTCTGGCCGAGGTGGCGACGGGATATCCGGTGCTGCTGTGCGAGATGACGTTGCTGACCGCGTTGCGGACAGCGGCGACCTCGGCGATGGCCACCCGACTGCTGGCGCCGAAGGGAGCCGATACGCTTGCTCTCATAGGAACCGGGGCGCAGGCGGTGTTTCAGGCTCTGGCCTTGAAGGTCGTCTGCGGCGTCGGCACGGTCAGGCTGTACGATATCGATCCCGCCGCGACCCAATTATGCGCGGCGCATCTGCGGGCCAAAGGCATCACGGCCGTCGAATGCGAATCCGGGCAGAGCGCGGTCCAAGGTGCGCAGGTGATTACGACCTGCACCGCCGACAAGCAGCACGCAACGATCCTGACAGACAACATGGTCGGAGCGGGCGTTCACATCAATGCCCTCGGCGGGGACTGCCCGGGAAAGACCGAGCTCCACCGGGACATCCTGCTCCGTTCGGCGATTTTCGTTGAATTCGCCGAGCAGACGCGGATCGAGGGCGAGATCCAGCAATTGCCGGGCGACCATCCGGTGACCGAGATCGCCGATGTGCTGTCGGGGCAGGCGCCCGGGCGGCAATCCGATCGCCAGATCACCCTGTTTGACGGCGTGGGATTTGCGATCGAGGATTTCTCCGCGCTGAAATGGGTTCGTGGCGCGATCGCAACCAATCCGCAGTTTGATTTGCTGGACCTGCTCGCCGATCCCGATGAACCACGGGACCTCTACGGAATGCTGATGCGCGCGAAGGTCAATTGACCGCCCGGCGCGACAGCCGGACCGTCAGCTCAAACCGGCGGGTTTCGGTCCGCCGGTCGCCCAGTCGAGCAATTCGACCGTATGGACCACGGGACGCTTCGTTCCCGCGGCGATCTGCGTGATGCAGCCGATATTGCCGGCCGCGATCATTTCCGGATCGAGGCTTTCGATATTGGCGACCTTGCGGTCGCGCAACTGCAGGGCGATTTCCGGCTGCATGATGTTGTAGGTTCCCGCCGAGCCGCAGCACAAATGGCCTTCCGGCGGCTCCAGCACCGTGAAGCCGGCCCCGGTCAGCAGTTTTTTCGGCTCCTCGCGAATCTTTTGCCCGTGTTGCAGCGAACAGGCGGAATGATAGGCGACCCGTCGCCCCGGCTTGATCCGCATCGGCTGCAGGCCGATCTCGCTCATGAATTCGGTGATGTCGCGCGCCAGCGCGGAAACCGCCCGGGCTTTTTCCGCCAGCGCCGGATCGTCGCGGAACATGAAGCCGTAATCCTTGACCGTCGTGCCGCAGCCTGACGCATTGATGATGATCGCATCGAGGCCGGCCCGCGCTCATTTCGCCGGACCAGGCCTCGATATTGGCGCGCGCGAAGGCTGTGGACGTCCTGGCCGAGATGATGGGTCAGCGCGCCGCAGCAGCCCGACCCCCTGGCGACCACGACGTCGCAGCCATGCCGCGTCAGCAGGCGGATCGTGGCCTCGTTGATCTGCGGCGACAGCGTTTTTTGCGCGCAGCCGTCCATCAGGGCGACGCGGCGGCGGCGCGCGCCCTCGGCCGGGAACACATTCGGGCCGTCGAGCGCCGAGCGCGCGGGCAGTCTTCTGGGCGCCAGCGCCAGCGCCGCCTTCAGCTTGCTGCGGCAGCAGAAAGCCGAACGGCTTCGCCAGCCGGGACAGGACCAGCGCCAGGCGGAACAGGTCGGGCCGAGGCAGGACGATCCCGAGCAGGCGGCGCATCAGCCGGTCGTGCAGCGGGCGCACATAGGTCTGTTCGATCCTGTGGCGGGCGTGATCGACCAGATGCATGTAATGCACGCCGGAGGGGCAGGTCGTCATGCAGGACAGGCAGGTCAGGCAGCGGTCGATATGCTTGACCGTCTCCGCGTCGGCGGGGCGGTCGTTTTCGAGCATTTCCTTGATGAGGTAGATGCGGCCGCGCGGGCTGTCGAGCTCGTCGCCGAGCAGCGCATAGGTCGGGCAGGTCGCGGTGCAGAAGCCGCAATGCACGCAGGCGCGCAGGATCTTGTCGGCTTCGCGAATGTCGGGATCGGCGAGTTGGGCCAGAGTGAAATGGGTCTGCATCTCACATCGCCCTCGCGCATCCGGCCGGGATTGAGGACGCCGCAGCGGATCGAAGCCCTGCTTGACGCGCCGGCTCAACGCGGCCAGAGCGCGGCGCCTCGGGCTCGAACACCGCGACGCTCTGCGCGCATCGCCGCGCTCGCGACGACAAGCGTCGCATGGCCGCCAAGCGGCTTGCAGCGCCGCGCGGACGATGGCCGCGCCGGCGTCGGCGCCGGCCTCGGCGGCGTCGAGGCTCAGCCAGACCAGGCCGCCGCCGCCAGTCGTAAAAGCCATCGGCCGAGGGCAGTTCTGCGCGGATCGCGGCGGTCAGCGCCGGCGCGGCGCTCGGCGTCGGGCAGAGCCGCCAGACGCACACGCCCGTCCGCCGGCGGCAGCGGCGCGCACCTCGCCGATCTTGCGCCAGAACGTCGCGGTTTCCGCGGCGTCCAGCCGCGGGCCGGAGCCGAAGGCGTTGACCAGAGCCTCGACGCGGAACGCGATCGAGGGCGCCGGGCCTTCGAGCCGCAGGGCGGTCAGGGCGCTTTCGGCGAAGCCCAGCCGCTGCGCCGCCGCCGTGGGCAGATGGGCGGCGGCGGAAATTTCATGGGGCGAGTTCGAGCGCCCCGGCCATGAGGGGAATCGCGGCTTCGTCGGACAGGCCGGGCAGCAGCAAGGTGCAGGCGGTTTCCGGCCGCGGCATGACCTTGATCGTCACTTCGGTCAGCAGCGCCAGAGTGCCGAAGGAGCCGGCCATGAGCTTGCAGAGGTCGTAGCCGGTGACGTTCTTCACCACCTTGCCGCCGGCCTTGAAGCTCTCGCCGCGTCCGTTGATGGCGGAGAAGCCCAGGAAATAGTCGCGCGCGGCGCCCGCGCGCAGGCGGCGGGGACCGGAGAGATTGCAGGCGATGGCCCCGCCCGAGGTCGGCTCGCCGCTCGGTCGCCCGAGCAGGCCGCGCCAGTCCGGCGGCTCGAAGGAGAGCATCTGTCCGTTGCCGGCGAGCAGCGCCTCGATCTCCTTCAGCGGCGTGCCGGCCGCGCGGTCAGGACCAGTTCCGCCGGCTCGTAGTCGACCACGCCCGCGAGGCGCGAGACGTCGAGCAGCGCGTCGGCCCGCACGGGGCGCCCGAGCGCGCTCTTGCTGCCGCCCGCGCGGATTTCGAGGGCCTTGCGCTCGCGACGCCGCCCAGAGGATCATTTCGGCCGCCTCGGTCGCATCTTCGGGCTGCAGAGCCGTCATGCTTTTCTCGCTCAGAAGCGCGGCAGGTCGGGAAAGCGCAGGGCCCCGCCATGAACATGCATGCGCCCGAGTTCGGCGCAGCGGCACAATTGCGGAAAGACCTTGCCCGGATTGAGCAGGCTTTCGTCGTCGAAGGCGCATTTCAGCCTTTGCTGCTGGTTGAGGTCGCATTCGGTGAACATCGCGCCCATCAGGTCGCGCTTTTCGACGCCGACGCCATGTTCGCCGGTCAGCACGCCGCCGACCTCGACGCAGAGCCGCAGGATGTCCTGGCCGAATTGCTCGGCGCGGTCGAGTTCGCCGGGCTTGTTGGCGTCGTAGAGAATGAGCGGATGGAGATTGCCGTCGCCGGCGTGGAAGACATTGGCGCAGCGCAGGCCGTAGCGCGCCTCCATCTGCTTCATGCGCAGCAGGACCTCGCCGATCCTCTTGCGCGGGATGGTGCCGTCCATGCAGAGATAATCGGGCGAGATGCGGCCCGACGGCGGGAAAGGCCGCCTTGCGCCCGGCCCAGAACAGCAGGCGCTCGGCCTCCGACTGGCTGGCGCGGCAGGTGGTCGCGCCATTGTTGCGCGCGATGGTCTCGACGGCGGCGATCAGATGATCGACTTCGGCCTCGCAGCCGTCGAGCTCCACGATCAGCAGCGCTTCGACATCGAGCGGATAGCCGGCGTGGACGAAATCCTCCGCCGCATGGATGGCGAGCCGGTCCATCATTTCCATGCCGCCGGGAATGATGCCGGCGGCGATGATCGCGGCGACGCAATCGGCGGCGCCCTCGATCGCTGGGAAAGCCGATCAGCAAGGCGCGGGCGCCGGGCGGCGTCGGCAGCAGCCGCACCGTCACTTCCGTGACCACGCCGAGCATGCCCTTCGGAGCCGACCACGATGCCGAGCAGGTCATAGCCCGCCGCGTCGAAATGCTTGCCGCCGAGCCGGACGATCTCGCCCTCGATGGTGACGAGTTCGACGCCGATGACATTGTTGGTGGTCAGGCCGTATTTCAGGCAATGCACGCCGCCGGAATTTTCCGCGACATTGCCGCCGATGGTGCAGGCGATCTGGCTGGAGGGATCGGGCGCGTAATAGAGGCCCTGATGTTGCACGGCCTGGGTGATGGCGAGATTGGTGACGCCGGGCTGCACCACGGCGCAACGATTGGCGATGTCGATCTCGAGGATGCGCTTGAACTTGCCCATGCCGAGCAGCACGGCGTCTTCGAGCGGCAACGCGCCGCCGGACAGCGACGTGCCGGCGCCGCGCGGCACCACCTTGATCCTGTTGGCCGAGCAATAGCGCAGCACCTCGACGACCTGCGCCGTCGTCTCCGGCAGCACGACCACCATCGGCAATTGCCGGTAGGCGGTCAGGGCGTCGCATTCGAAGGCGCGACGCCCGATCTCGTTGTCGACGACGCCCTCGCCCGGAACGATTCTCCGCAAGGCGGCGACGATTTCGCCGCGGCGCGCGAGAACCGCGGCATCGGGCGCGGGCATCAACATCATGGCGCGCCTCCGCCCGGGATCACCCAGGGGATGAGATATTGCTGGACCGCGACCAGCACGCCGAGGACCAGCGTGAGGATGATGCTGTGCCAGAAGGTGCGGGCGAAGACCTCGCCTTCCTTGCCCTTGAGATTGGTGACGGCGACGCCGGTGGCGATGTTCTGCGGCGACACCATCTTGCCCATCACGCCGCCGGAGGAATTGGTCGCGGCGAACAGCACCGGATCGAGGTTGAGCTGGCGCGCCGCCACCACCTGCAGATTGCCGAACAGGGCGTTGCCGGAGGTGTCGCTGCCCGACAGCAGCACCGCGACCCAGCCCAGGAACGGCGACAGCAGCACGAACAGCGCGCCGGTCGAGGCCACCGCCTTGCCGAGCGTATAGGCGAGGCCGGAATAATTCATCAGATAGGCGAGGCCGATGATCAGCATGACGGTGATGATCGCCAGCCACGCCTGTTTCGCGGTCTGCGCGACGCAGCCAAAAAACGCTTTCGGCGAGAGCCGGAAGATCAGCGCGCAGACGATCGCGGCGAGCAGGATGGCGGTGCCGGTGCCGAGCGGCTGGAACGACCCAGACGGCGGCGTAGGGCTTGTTGTTGTAGAGCGTGATCGAAATCGCGTTATGGAGGCCCGGCCACGGAATTTTCTGCTGGCTGATCTCGGCGATTTTCATATGGGTCCAGGCGATGACGACGCCCGATACGATGAGCCAGGGCAGCCAGCCCTGCCAGGGCGCGATGGGTTCAACGTCCAGGCCGTGAATCTGTTCCGACGGCCTTTGGCGAGACCGCGAATTCGGGATCGGGCGCCGGGCGCCAGAATTTCGCGAACACCAGGGTGCAGAACAGCGAGCCGAGCGCCGCCAGCACGTCGGTCGAGCGAATAGTCGAGGAAGTTCGAGGAGACGAATTGCGAAATGGCGAAGCTCGCGCCCGCGACCAGCAGCAGCGGCCACAGCGCGCGGACCGAGCGCAGGCCGCCATAAAGCGCCATGACGTAAAACGGCAGCAGCAGGGCGATGACCGGCAATTGCCGGCCGATCATCGCGCCGAGCGTCGGCGCCGGCAGGCCGGTGACCGCGCCGAGCACGGTGACCGGAACGCCGAGCGCGCCGAAGGCCACCGGCGCGGTGTTGAAGATCAGGACGAACACCAGCGCCTCGAGCGGGTCGAAGCCGAAGATGATGAGCAGCGACGAGGTGATCGCGACCGGCGTGCCGAAACCCGATACGCCTTCCAGCAGCGCGCCGAAACAGAAGCCGACGACGACGAGCACCACGCGGCGGTCATTGGGGAGATGGTCGGTCATCCAGTCGCGAAAGGCCTGGAAGCGGCCGGAGCGCACCGCGATGTTGTAGAGCAGCAAAGCGTTGACGACGATCCACATCACCGGCCAGAGCGCGAAGACCGCGCCGTTCGTCACGGCGGCGAGCGCCAGCGACGGCGGCATGCGCCAGATGAAGATCGCGACGACGAGGCCGACGATCAGCCCGCTGAGCGCGGCCTGCCAGGCCGGCCGGCGCAGCAGGCCGAGCAGGACCAGCACCGCCAGAACGGGCAGGATGGCGACGAGAAAAGACAAGCCGAGACTGTCGCCGACCGGCGTCAGCAATTGCTGGAACATGTGTGCCTCCCAAGGACCGGCTTTGCGCCGTTATTGTGTTTGCGTCTGTTCGCTTTGGTTTTGTCAGTCTTTCCGTCGTACGTCTGCCGTCGCAGCGTCTGTCCCGGCTGCGGCTTCGCGGTTTGCAAGGCGCGGGTGAATGGTTTGAGCGTCTGGAAGCGCCTCCCGAAAAATCCCGCCGAAACAGAAACGGCGCCGCTTGGGCTTTGGTTCAGCCGGCGCCGGCGCCGCGTCGATATTATTGCGTCTTGAGACCGGCCGCCGCCGCTCCGGCCAGCGCGCAGGCTTCGTCATTGTCGGAGGTGTCGCCGGTCACGCCGACCGCGCCGATCGGGGCGCCGTCGGCGCCGACGAGAATGATCCCGCCCGCGGCGGGTATGATTCCCTGCGGAAAGACCGGGCCGAGCGCGGCGATGAATGTCGGCCTCTCGACCGCCATTTCGCCGATCTTGCGGGAGGAGACGCCGAGCGCCAGCGCGCCGGCGGCCTTGCCCGTGGCGATCTGGGGGCGATGGGTGGAGGCGCCGTTCTGTCTTTGCAGGGCGACGAGATGGCCGCCCGCGTCGAGCACGGCGACGGTCAGGGGTTTCAGTCCGAGATCCCCGCCTTTCGCGAAAGCGGCTTCGATGAGAATATTGGCCTGTTCGAGCGTGATTTGACTCATGCAAATCTCCCGTCGCGTAATTCTCTCTCGCAAGCTCTGTTTTTCAACGAGCGGCAACGCCTCAGCCTAAAAGTTTGAACGAAAAAGGCAACGGCGATTTCAAGCCTTGACCGAGGGGAGCGCGCGGGCCGGAAAATCCATTGTTCAATCGCTTTTTGCCGTTTAGGCTTGTGGTTCGCGGCGGCGGTCCAGCTCGGCTGGCGCCACGCCGACGCCATCAGGATGTGATCCGTAACGGCTCCGGCACGTCGCCGCGGTTCATCTCACTGGCGCCGAATAAATGAATTCAGAGTTTCGAAAGATGAGGGCCTCAGCCGGGCCGGTTTTATCCCGACGGGCCTTTCTCGCCGGCTCCGTCGCCTCGACGGCCCTGGCCGCCCGCGCCTGGTCGGCGCCTCGCGCGCCAGCTGTGGACCTTCACATCGAGGATCTGCTGAGGCGGATGACGCTCGAGGAAAAGGCCGGCCAGCTTTCGGTGTTCCGGAGTCCCAAGGACAATTCCAAGATCAATCCGCTCGGCGGCGCCAGGATCACGCGGGACTCCGCGAGGGAGGACGTGCGCCAAGGCCGGTCGGCGGGCTATTTCAACGGGTTCGAGATCGCCTTCAACCGAGAGCTGCAGCGGATCGCCATCGAGGAATCGCGGCTTCGCATTCCGCTGATCTTCGCCGCCGACGTGATCCATGGCCTGAAGACGACCTATCCTATTCCGCTCGGCGAGGCCGCCAGCTTCGATCCCGATCTGTGCCGTCGCACCGCCCGCGCATCGGCCGAGGAGGCCACGGCCTTCGGTGTGCACTGGACCTTCGCCCCGGCGGTCGATGTCGCGCGCGACGAGCGCTGGGGCCGGGTGGTGGAAGGCGCGGGAGAGGATCCGTGGCTCGGCGCGCGGATCGCCGCCGCCCGCGTCCACGGCTTCCAGGGCGACGACCTGCGCGCGGCGGATTCGATGCTCGCCTGCCCGAAGCATTTCGCCGGCTACGGCGGGGTCCAGGGCGGCATGGAATACAATACCGTGGACATCCCCGAAACGACGCTGCGCCAGGTGCATCTGCCGCCCTTCAAGGCCGCCTTCGGCGCCGGCGCGTTGACCACCATGGCCGCCTTCAACGATGTCGCCGGCGTTCCCTGCACCGCCAGCCGGCGCCTGCTGACCGAGATCTTGCGCGAGGAATGGCGCTTCCACGGGCTGGTCGTCTCGGATTTCGAAGCCGTGAACGAGTTGATCGATCACGGCTATGCCTCCGATGACGAGGACGCCGTCGCCAAGGCGCTGAACGCCGGCATCGACATCGACCTCGGCGAAGAGCTCTATCGCGATCATATTCCGGCGCTGGTCCGCAAGGGACGCGTCGCGGAAGCGACCGTCGACGAAGCCGTGCGCCGCGTCCTTCGCCTCAAGAAACGGATCGGCCTGTTCGAAAATCCCTGGCGATCGCTCGACCCCGACCGGCAGGCGAGTGTCGTGCGCCGCCCGGACATGATCGCGCTCGCCCGCGAAGCCGCGCGGAAGTCGATCGTGCTGCTGAAAAACGACGGCGACCTGCTGCCGTTGCCCAAGTCCGGCAAGTCCATCGCCTTCATCGGCCCCTATGTCTCGGACAAGGCCGATATCCTGGGCTCCTGGGCGATTTATTCCGAACCGCAGAAGGCCGTGTCGCTGGAAGAAGGCGTGCGCGCGGCGCTGGGACCCGATGCGCCCTGCAGCTTCACGATGGGCTGCGCGTCCGACAAGGCCATCGCCGGGGGCGTCGACGCGGCTGTGGCCGCGGCGCGAACCGCCGATGTCGTCGTGCTTTATCTGGGCGAGCGCGAGCGCATGTCCGGCGAAGCCGCGTCGATGACCTCCATCGCCATTCCGCCGCATCAGATGGAGCTCGCCGAAGCCGTCGCGGCGACCGGCAAGCCCGTCGCCGTCATTCTCAAGCACGGCAGGGCGCTGGCGCTGTCGGGCGCGGCGCGCGATGCGAGGGCGATCCTGTGCTCGTGGTTCCTGGGATCGGAATCCGGCAACGCCCTCGCCGACGTGCTGTTCGGCGATTTCGCCCCGCAGGCGCGCCTGCCGGTGAGCTTTCCGCAGGCGTCGGGACAGGAGCCCTATTATTACGATCATCGCCCCACCGGCCGCCCGCAGGTCGATGCCGTCGCGGCGTTCAAGGCGCGCTACAGCGACGTTCCCAACGAGCCGCTGTTCGCCTTCGGCCACGGCCTGACCTATTCGACGGTCGATTATGGCGTCCCCTTCGTCAGTTCGCCGCGCAGTGGCGCGTGACGACGTCGTGAAAATCTCCGCGAAGCTCGTCAATTCCGGCCGCCGCGCCGCGCATGAAGTCGTGCAGCTCTATGTCCACTCGCGGGTGGCGTCGATCACCCAGCCGGTCCGCCGGCTGAAAGGCGTCCAGCATGTCGATCTCGCGCCCGGCGAGGAGAAACTGGTCGAATTCGAATTGCGGACGCCGGACCTCGCCTATATCCAGCCCGATCTCTCCGACCGCGCCGATCCGGGCGTCTATGACGTGTGGATCGCGCCCTCGGCCGTGGGCGGGGAAAAGACGACCTTCGTGCTGGCCTGAACCGCCGCCGCCTCCTCATGCCTTGAAAGCGACTGCCTGAATGACCACCGACATCGCGAAAGACAGCGCGCCGGCCGAACAGGAGACCGGGGCCACGGACGCGCCGGAATTGCGCGTGTTCGTGATGGCGCTGTTCTTCATCTTCGGCGGCATCACCAGCCTGAACGACGTGATCATTCCCAAGCTCAAGGAATTGTTCTCGCTCGACCACATGCAGGCCATGCTGGTCCAGTCGGCGTTTTTCGCCGCCTATTTCGTGATCTCGCTGCCGGGCGCGGCTCTGGTGCGGCGGCTCGGCTACATGCGCGGCGCCGCCGTCGGCCTGCTGACGATGATGGCCGGCTGCCTGCTGTTCATTCCGGTCTCGGCCAGCGCCACCTTCGGCCTGTTCCTGGTCGCGCTGTTCGTGCTGGCGAGCGGGATCACGATCGTGCAGGTGGTGGCCAATCCGCTCATCTCGCTGCTGGGGCCGAAGCAGACGGCGCATAGCCGGCTGACCTTCGCCCAGGCGTTCAATTCGCTGGGCACGACGGTCTTTCCCTATTTCGGCTCGATCCTGATCCTCGGCCGGCTCGCCGACGTGACCGCCTCGCAGCTTTCGGGCGCGGCGCTCGACGCCTATCGCGTCGCCGAGACGCAAGCGGTGGCGCATGCCTATCTGGGGCTTGCGCTGGCGCTGGCGCTGGTTGCGGGCGCGGTCTGGATTCACCGCGATCGACTCCGCGGCGAAGTGCACGATCACGGCCCGATCCTCTCGGGCTTCGGGCTGCTGAAGCAGGCGCGCTTCGCCTTCGGCGCGGCCTCGATCTTTCTTTATGTCGGGGCGGAAGTGGCGATCGGCTCGCTCATCGTGCTCTACCTCGAACAACCCCACGTGCTGGCGATGGGCGATCTGGCGGCGGGCAAGCTGATCCCGCTCTATTGGGGCGGCGCGCTGGTCGGGCGTTTCATCGGTTCGGCGGCGCTGCGGCTGGTGAGCCCGGGCAAATTGCTGTGCTTCAACGCGCTGGGCGCCGTGGCGCTGATCCTGATCTCGGCCAATGCGACCGGAAATCTCGCGGCCTACAGCCTGCTGGCCATCGGCCTGATGAATTCGATCATGTTTCCAACGATTTTCAGCCTCGCCAGCGAAGGGCTGGGCGCAAGGGCGGCGGAAGGCTCCGGCATCATCTGCATGGCGATCGTCGGCGGCGCCGTGATCCCGCCCCTGACCGGCCGCCTCGCCGATCTGTCCGGCAGCCTGTCGGTTGCGCTGGCGCTTCCGGCTTTGTGCTACGCCCTCATCGCGGCTTTCGGCCTCTACGCCCGCAGACCCGCCATCGCGAACTGAAGCCGCAGCGAACCCGAAATGCAATTCGGACCGGAGGCCGATTTAATTCGTCGGTTTTGCGGAAGCGGCACCCCAATCCGTCGGCTGGCCCGTGGCGATCACGCGGCCCTTGGTTTCCGTCAGAGCGGCGGTGCAGCTCGGATCCATGATCTTGGCGTTGCTTCTGCCGATGACTTCGTCGGCGCTGCAGACGAACTTTGGATTGTAAATCCACGTGTGGCGCAGGTTCAGATCCTGCTCGAACATGGCGATCGGCGAATTCGCTAGCTCAGCAAGGCACCCGCTATTCACCGGTCAAAAATGCTCGCCACGAGGCGCAGATATCGCTAAATGAGCAACCGTCAAGGCGCGCCTTCTGGCTGCCGATATCGAAGCTCTTGGGGGCGCAGCATCCGCTCCGTGCTCAACCGTTCCAGCTGCAGTCGACTCCGCGGCCGCTTTAGGCGGCTTTTACGTTCTGGAAGGGGCGACGCTGGGCGGACAGCATCTGCTGCCAATGGTCGAGCGCAAGCTCGGTTTGTCGGCAAAACACGGCGCCAGCTATCTTGCCAGCTATGGCTCCGACGTGATGCCGATGTGGCGACGTTTTGTCGCCGCTATCGAGGCGCAATGTGTCACCTCACAATCCCCGCGAAAGCGCCGGTGCGACGGCGCGCGAGACCTTTCTGGCCCTTGAGGTCTGGCTCTGCGGGGAGCTGCCATGAAGGTCGAAGCCCTCACCGCCAAGAACGTCGAGCTATCGAACTGTGACCGAGAGGAGGTTCAGTTCTCCGGAGCCGTCCAAGCCGCTCGCCAATTGCTTAGCGTACAGACGCGACCTACTACGCGCGCATCGCCGCCTTCAACTTGTCGGGCGTGTAGGGTATCGACCGAAGGCGCACGCCCGTGGCGTCGAATACCGCATTCGAGATCGCGGAGGGAACCACCGCCGCAGCAGGTTCACCGGCGCCCCACGGCGGTTCATTCGGTCGATCGATCAGATCGATGGCGATCTCCGGAACTTCAGGAAAGGTCAGTATTGGATAGCTTTTCCAGTCGAGGCTCGTCACCATCGAGCGGTTGAACTTCACCTCCTCCTTGAGTGTGCGGCTGATGGTCTGAATGATGTTGCCGTCGATCTGATTCTTGAGGCCGTCCGGGTTGATGATCTGTCCGCAGTCGTGAGCGACAAAGAATTTCTTGACCGCGATCGCGCCGGTCGCGGCGTTCACCTCGACTTCGGCGACAGCCGCGACATAGGTGCGCATCAATTCATATTTGCAATAAGCGACGCCGCGGCCCACCAGGACTTCGCCGCCGCGATCGTTTTTCGGCGAAGTTCGCGCATCCCATTTCGCCAGCGCGGCGACGCGCTTCAGAGTCTCAATGCCGCGCAAATCTGCGGGATCGAGATATTTCAGGCGAAAAGCGATGGGGTCGATCTTGGCCGCGGCGGCAAGTTCGTCGATGAAACATTCATTCGCGAATGTGTTCTGCATCCGACCCGGCGACCTGATCCAGGACGGGCGGAACGGCGTTGTTTCGAGCCGATGGCAGATGGTTTTGATGTTGGCGAATTTATAGGGGATGTTGGAGTTCTGAAAAATACTACCTGGCGTGATGTTATCGTCGACCGGCAATTTCGAAAGGGTGGCGGCGATGAGCGGCACCACGCCCAAGGGCTTGACCGGAACTGCCTGCGGAATAAAAAACTCCGATTCCCACGCGGTGACGTCGCCGGCGGCGTCCATGGCGGCGCGAAGGTCGATCAGGGTCGGCGGCCCCTTGGGGTCCCACCCGTGCTCGTCGGCCCGCGACCATTGTACCCGCACCGGTTTGCCGACCGCCTTGGCAAGCAAGGCCGCATCGGCGGCGGCGTCCTCGTGGCCGTTGCGCCCATAGCAGCCCGAACCCTCGATATACAGGCAGCGGACGTCCTCGACCGGAAGCGAGAACATTTTCGCCAATTGTGCACGCAGATTATGGGTCGCCTGCGAAGCTGACCATGAGGTCAGCTTGCCGTCCTTAAATTCAGCTACGGCGCAGGAGGGGCCGATCGAGCCATGCGTATGGATGGCGAAGTCGTAGGTTGCAGCAATTTTTTTATCGCCGGCCTGCGCCAGCGCTGCGTCCACGTCGCCGACATGGCCGGTGACGTCGTCAACGGCAATTCTGGTCGCGCGGACATGATCATAAAGATTCGCCTGATCGGGCAGTCCCTCCCAGTTCGACCATCTCGCCTGAAGCGCTTGCGACGCCTTAATCGCTGCCCATTCGTTCGTCGCGACTACGCCGAGAAAATTTGCTTCGCGCACAATTTGCACGAGGCCTGGCATGTCCTTGACCGAGGCCTCACTGACGCTTTCGAGCGCCGCCCCTATAGCCGGCGGGCGAACGACGCGCCCATGCAGCATGCCCGGCAGCCTAAAATCCTGCATATAGGTGAAGCGGCCGGTCACCTTGTCGGGAATGTCGAGCCGTTGCACGGGCTTGCCAACCAGCGCGAAAACCTTCGGGTCTTTTGTCGGGACCGGTTTCTTCGGGTCGAGCGTGATTGAAAAGTTCTTGCCGCCAATCAGCGCGCCGTAGGTCAGCGACTCGCCGTTCGGAGAATTAATGACACCGTTGGCGACCCGCAATTCCTCGGGTTTGGCATGAAGCATCCCGGCGGCCTCCTCGACGAGCGCCCGCTTAGCGGCGGCGGCGGCCTGGCGAATCTGCATGCCGCCGTTTTGGATTGAGAAGCTGCCATACGTCGTGCCTTGATTGGGGGTCAAGGCTGTGTCGCCCTGAACGATGATGACCGATTAAATCGGCAGATCGAGCTCATCAGCGGCGATTTGGGCCATGGCGGTGCGAATGCCGGTACCGAGATCCACTTTGCCGGAATAAATCGTCGCGATGCCGTCGACGTCGATCGAAAGATAGGAATCGACTTCGGTCAAGGCGAGTTGTTTCGATTTGACTCCATTTTGCGCGAAGCTCGGAGCGCCGGCCGGCAACGAGAAAGCGACGACCAACGCGCCGCTGCCTGCGAGAATTTCTCGGCGCGACAAGGAGGCTTGCGTGCTCATGGGAGGCTCCTCACAACATCGTCGATGCGCGCTTCACGGCCTTGATAATGCGCGAATGGGTTCCGCAGCGGCAAAGATTGTTGGAGAGCGCGTCCTTGATCGCCGCCTCGGTCGGAGCCTTGTTCTTCGTGAGGAAGGCTACAGACTGCATGATCATGCCGTTGATGCAATATCCGCATTGCACCGCTTGTTCGGCGATGAAAGCGCTCTGAACGGGATGTGGCTTTTCCTTGGTCCCGAGGCCTTCGAGCGTCACGATTTTGTTTTCCGGGCCAAGTCTTGACAGCGGCGTGATGCAGGAACGGACCGCCGTGCCGTCGATGTGGACGGTGCAAGCCCCGCATTGACCAAGCCCGCAACCAAAGCGCGGTCCACGAAGCGCGAGATCATCGCGCAATGCGTAAAGTAGGGGCATGTCAGGATCGTCGATGGCGACAACTACAGCTTCGCCGTTCACACTAAGCATTTTTTTCATGTGGTCGCTCCTCCGGGATCGCGGATTCGCGTCATGGCTTTCACGCAACTGCCGCGCGGAACGCGATCAATCAACGACCCGCGTTATCTCCAACGGCCGCGCTGCACCCTTTCCAAGCGTATTTCGTCATTGGCATTACTAATCGAAAATTTGCGTGCCACTGCGACTGACTGCGCTCTTCCCCCATGGCAAGCATGAGCGCTCAACTACACCATGGCGGATAGGGTTCCACAGCATTCGAAATTTATAAAAACGTTGGAAACTCCCACCATCGGCGCGAAAATGTCGGTCGCTACGCCCGCAAGCAAACTGTGCCATTATTGCTCCGCTGTGCTGCGTGGCGGTCATGCCCTTTCAAGTAGAAACGCAATCCACTGACGGTCGCCTGATGGAAACTTATATTAAGACTCCCATTGGCCGAGACTGGGAAGATCATTGTCGGCCTGGACGGACGGGAGGCGTAAACGTTCTGCAAATGTCCAACCCAGAAAAGCGCACAGAGAAGCCACGGAGAAAATATTGACCTCGCGCAATCGATCGAGCGCATCGCCGTCCCAGACATGCAGAGGGGATCCATAATGGCCATGTAACGCCAAGGCTGCGAGAAAAATCGCCGCAGCCAGGATGCGGCTCGTCCATATTTCCCCGGCTTCAGGCGCCAGCGTCGCAAGCATGAGGCAGGGAAAGAAGAACAGTTCGGCCCCGCTGGCGGCACCGAACAGATTAACCGCCAGAACTGTATCGCAAAGCCCGAGCAACGGCACGCCATAGCGCAAGCTCTTTGAATTACCTCGTAAAAGGAAAGCGAGGACGACGTAAAATGGCAGGCTGAGCGCCGTGAGGCTTGCCGCCCAAAAGCCCGAGCCCGCAAAGTACCATACATAGGCGGGATAGAACGGCTTGTTGACGGCGATGAGCCAAGCTGTTTTCGCGCATGCGTCCGCTAGCGCGCTCGGCTTTGAGCAGCTTTGATGTGCGCTCAAGTCGAGCTCTTCCCCATATGGTGAGCGGCGGCGATGCACAGCCGCATCAGCAGCAAACTGGATGCACTCGCGGTGTCGCCGTCACCCCTATGCCCAATAGCGTCTCGCGGCGATCCAAGGCATCGGGGTCGCCCGGCGTTTCTTCGTTGGACGGACCCCGGCGAGAAAAGGCTCACCAGGTCAGAAGTCTTTTCAGAATTTTTTCGTCGCCGATGATCCATCGCGTTCCGCGCAACGTGCTTTTGGTGTCTCCATCGCCGAAAAGCGCGGAGGCCTTGTCGAAGCCGGTTAACCAGCGGTCGATCTGAACGCGGGCGGCGCCTGAGGGCGCCGCCCGCTGCTTCATTTTCAGCGCGGGATCAACACCTTGTCGATCACATGGATGACCCCGTTATCAGCTTCGACGTCCGCCTTGACGACATGGGCGTTGTTAACTTTCACGCCGTGGCGTCCGTCAATATGCAGCTTTTCGCCTTCGACCGTCGCCACGGACAGGCGTTTCCCGGCCAACTCGCTCGATGTAACTTTGCCGGATACGACATGATAGGTGAGGATCTTGACGAGCTGAGCCTTGTTCTCTGGCTTGAGAAGGTTTTCCACCGTGCCCTTGGGCAGTTTCTTGAAGGCCGCGTCGGTCGGCGCGAAGACCGTGAAAGGCCCCGGCGATTTCAGCGTCGTCACCAGATCGGCGGCCTTGACCGCGGCGACCAGCGTGTTGAACGAACCGGCGGCGACGGCGGATCCACTATATCCGCCGCCCTGGCCGGAGCGGCGATAGCAACAGCGGAGAAAGCCAGCGCTGCCGCAATGGACGAAACAAACCTGTGTTTGCCGAATGACATGATGTTCTCCTGTTGAATTCGCCCTCCTGTTACGGTACCGCGCGATGGGCGGATCAACCGGAGCTAATGTCCGGACGCGCGGTCTGGTTCATCGCGCTCGCTGGCGTCGCGGCGGAAACTGGCGTGGTGATGTTGATCCACATCGCGGTTATGGCGCTTCAATTGAGATGTCTGCTAACCGCTGATTGTGTTGAAAAACTCTTTTTTGGCCGCTGATCGAAATTTTGCAGCCCCTACGAGCCAGCATGATAAAAAAGATTTGGGGGGCCAGTAGGTTTTGCGGAAAACCCGCTGAAAAACAGCGTAACCAATTCTAGACGGCACTGAACGAGAATGGTCGTTCGTCATCAATTTTGGCGAGATTTTCGAGGCGGCCAAAATTCGGAGTTTTTCGACAAAATCCGCCATAACCGGAAATTCGCGGTTCATCGTCCGGGCATGCAGTTTCCGACCCAAAGCGGTCGAAGCGAGTCCATGGGTTCGCGCCGCCACGGCGGCGGTTTGGCTGCCGCGATCATTCGGCCGCGAGAGCGCTCGCAAGTCTGGCGTTGCGCCGCAAGACCTGAGGCGGCTGTCCGAGAGCCCTCAGGAAGGCGCGCCGCATGCGCTCGCGGTCTCCAAACCCAGTCAATTCGGCCACCTCGTCGATCGAGTGACGGCCATCCTCGATCAACATCCGCGCTGCTTCGACACGCATATTCTCCACCGCCTTCGCAGGCGACTGGCCCGTCTCGGCATGAAAGGCGCGGCTGAATTGCCGAGGGCTCAAATGCGCGACGTCGGCCAGTTGCTCCACGCCCAGTGCCGCATTCAAATTGCGTCTGGCGTAGGTCAAAACCGACTGGATCCGGTCAGATTTCGGCTCCAACTGCAAAAGCAACGAATGTTGCGATTGGCCACCGGCCCGGCGGTGGTAGACGACGAGTTTTTTGGCGACCAATCGAGCGACGTCGGCGCCAAGGTCCATTTCGATCAGCGCCAGGGCCAGGTCGATTCCTGCGGTCATGCCCGCCGAGGTCCAGACGCCGCGGTCGGCGATGAAAATCCGATCGTCCTCCACTTTGATCCCTGGGTATCTTTTCTGCAATTCGCGGGCGTAGGCCCAGTGCGTCGTCGCGCGACGACCGTCGAGCAATCCCGCAGCTGCGAGCACGAAGGCGCCCGTGCAGGGCGCCGCGATCCGGCGCACCAAACCGCCGGCGGCGCTCCGCAGGAAGTCGATCAACGCAGACGACGGCGGCTGGAGATCAAAACTGCCGCTTACCATTACCGTGTCGAAGTCCGCCTCGTTAAATGCGACCGTCTGGACGGGCACTCCGATCGAAGTCGGCACGAGACCGCCTTTTTCAGACGCCACGACGATTTCATATCGCGGTTCAGCCAAACTTCGATTGGCGAGATCGAAAACCGTCGCCGTCGAAAGGCTCATCATCCCGAAGCCTGGATAAACGATCAGACCGATGCGTTGCATGGCGCCCTCCAATGGCGCGTCCTAAAACGTTGGATATATGACATTTAGACAAACGCTATTTGAGCCATCTTGTTCCAGAGGCTGGCGTCGCCGGTACGAAAAATTCGGCGGACGACGGAAGCAATCCGCATTGCCGGGCCTTGAGCACCAACCAAACGCGAAAAAGGACCCTTCCCATGTTTGACCATTCGCTCGTTCGCAACGCGCCGCGCGCCCGCATCATTGGCAAGACGGCGTCACTGGTTTTGGCCTCGACCCTCGCCTTGAGCTCTTCCTACGCCCCGGTCTTGGCGCGATCCGGCGCAGCCGTAGCCCACTCAGTCGGTCCCCGCGATTACCGCGCCGATTTCTCAACGCGCAGTTGGGATCGCTGCGTTCGCGCCAATGGCGCGCAGATCATGGGCAATTTCGCTGGCGCCGACGACTGGCTGGACAGCGTCACCGGCGAACTTTGCCGTCACTGACGCCGGCAGCACCGCGCTGGTCTTCTCGACAGCCGCAAATTGGAGAGCGCCGCTCCGGCGCCCTCCGCACGGCGGCTCGGCGCCGAAGCTCTTTCTGGCGCATGGCGTCGACGCCTCTATTGATGGAGCTGGAAATATGACCCCGCAAATTCCCGCCTATCTGCTGGTGTTCGAGTCAACCGTTCGGCCAATCGTCGCTGCCATTGCGCTGGGCCTCGTCTGGATGGGCGCCGCGCGCACGGAGGCGCCACCTCTAACGCGCTACGCGACCGCGAGCGCCTTGACGGTGGCGCTCGTCGCCTGGCTGGCGCTCGCCCAGCGCCTCGCCGCAGCAAATGCGTATTTGGCGACTCCCGACTCGCCGCCGTTCGTGCTGCTCGGTTTGCTGATCCCGCTGATCATCGCCTTCGCTGGCGTGCGGCTATCGCAAAGCGTCGCCCTCCTTGTCTCGGCAATGCCTCTGCCGTGGATTGTGGCGGCTCAGGTCTTTCGCGTCGGCGGCGGAATTTTCCTTGTGCTCTGGGCAGATGGACGCTTGCCTTGGCAATTTGCCCTGCCCGCCGGGATTGGCGATGTCACGACCGGATGCTTTGCCGTCATCGTGGCCGTGCAGTTGGTGCAAAGGGCGGCCGGCGCTCGCAGAGCGGCCTACGCCTGGAGTATTTTCGGAATCGCTGACCTCGCCGTGGCGATTACGATGGGGGCGCTGACCTCTCCCGGCCTTCCGCATCTCCTGGCACTCGATGCGCCGAACCTGCTCATCACGTCCTATCCGCTGGTTATGGTTCCTACCTTCGCCGTGCCGCTGGCTCTGATGCTTCATGGCCTCGTTCTGTTGCGGTTGAAGGGGGAGGCCGCATCGACTGACCGCCGGTTTCCGGGTGTAGGATCTTTAGCCTGATCAACGTCGTAGGGAATGGCGGCCGGGGGCGCCACCGTCAAGGACATCGAGAAATTTCCTGCCGTCTGGATGGCGTTCCTCTGGGAGAGAGTTGGACTATGCGGTCCTTGGCCGAATGACCGAGCCCGAGGCAGACCGTCGGAGGCTGGACGGAGAAGATGCGCCTAATTCGGAAATTCGTTCAGGTGAGCCCGCCCTTCGCTGAACAGGAAACCTTCGTTCGGGACATTTGTTATGTCCCAGTAACAATCCCTTCATTTCGGCGGTTCGAATTTTGAGCGAGCCCCGTCTTGATCTTCCCCTGGTTCGTCCGCAAGATGGAGGAATGTTACAAACAATGGGGTTGTTTTGTCCTGCCCTCTTAAAAAGAAGACAACGCGATAACAACGAGATGTTAGCCCGAGCTTTACAGGCATTCGAACCAATGTCACACAGCACACAAATCTCCGTCCGAAGCGTGACACGGGGTGCGCAATCTCGCAATGTCGTTGGAAAGGAAGATCGCCCAATAAGGGAAATGGTGACGGGCTGATGGTTTCGTGGCGTCGCGTTACCTGTCACACGCTGGCGGCGATCGGCACCGCTGACGGCGCTCGACAGGCCCAGTCCTTTCCGATCCGGCCGAGCAAAAGCCCCCGCCGCTGGAGCTTGTCGTGCTTGGCTCCGGGGGGCCCGGCGCCGTTGGGCGAGCGGCTTCCTGCCATCTGGTGATCGTCGACGGGACGCCTCGTCTCATGGTGGACGCCGGGCCTGGCTGTTTGTCCGGCTCGGTGAAACCGGACTGCCGCTGCCGCCGATCGGAATCCAGCTTCTCACGCATCTTCACGCCGATCACGCGGGCGATCTGCCCGGTCTGGTCAAGGCCAGAGCGGTCGCGAGCCGCGCCCCGATCACTTTCGAAATCTTCGGTCCGGACGGGCATGGCGACAAGGCGAAATCGCCTATTTCCCCTCGACCAGCCAATTCGTGAACCTCCTGTTTGGTACGAAAGGCGCTTTCGCCTTTCTTCCTGATTTCGCTGGCCGTCTGACTTTTGACGTCAAGGATTTGCCGGCCGCGTTGCGTCCGGGACAGGAACCGAAAATCATCTATTCGAATGACGGGCTGGTGATTACGGCGATCGCGGGCCACCACCGCGACGCGCCCTCGATCATTTATCGAATCGATCATTCCGGCAAGAGCATTACATTCAGCGGAGATATCGATGCCGAGGGTCTCGCGAATTTGCGGAAAATCGCCCAGGGCACGTCGTTGCTCGTCTTCAACAGCGCGGTTCTGATCCCCCGAAAGGCCGCCCATCCTTTACACTTTGCACTCGCCGCCCGGCGCCATTGGGCGGACAGCCAGGGACAGCGCAGCGAAGGCCCTCGTCCTCGCGCATCTTTCACCCGCTACCGATCAGAATCGCGCCGAGGTCGAGAAATCGATCCGCGAGGCCTATTCCGGGCCAATCATATTCGCCGAGGACAAGCTTCGTTTGACGCCCTGACACAGGCGCGTTCTCTATGGCGCCATGCCCATGATCAGGGCATAGCCCAATTGTCCGCCATCGATCGCTCGAAGCGCCGCCGAGGCGAAACGCTTCGCCGCGTCGAAATCTAAGTCCGGAAGAGACAGGCGCTTGAGGCCGACCATGACTTCAGCGTCAAACAGACGCAGGCGCAACTGCTGCACGAGATCGGTGAGGGCCGCATTCGCCGGTTCGACGGCGGTAACGCGGAAACCCGCTTGAACCAGGCATTGGCGATAGGCCTCAATGGGCTGCGCATCCGCCAGGCGAGCAGTCCTTCCACTCGGCCGGCAGTTGCACTTCGGCTATCGTTAGGCCTCGGGTCACGAATACGCGTTCGACCGAAGCTCGGAAAGTCCGCTGACGACGTTGCACCAGCCATTGAGAGAAAAGTTGAAAGACGCGTTCGAGCGTTTTGGGCCATTCGCTATCGGTACCAGGCGTCAGATTTTATCCACTAAGCCAGTCTTGAAAACGTCACGGTTGGCCGCCACGCTGACGGCAATTCAGCTTCTTGCGGAGCTGAGGAAAACGGAGACGCCCGCCACGGATGTACCTGGCGGGCGTTTTTGTTATTCGGACA
>CAWETR010000009.1:0-67292 GCA_963811975.1 uncultured Alphaproteobacteria bacterium | reverse complement strand
CCAGAATCTCGGCGTCGGGCGCCGCGAAGACCAGCGCCTCGCGGAAGCCGCGCAGGCGCTGGCTGTCGCGCGCGACATGGACCAGCGCGCAGGAGCGCCCCTCTGCGGACTTGGCGAGGCCGCGCGCGAGATCGGCGGCGACGACGGCGTCGAAACCGTCCGGCGCGCGCGACAGGATCAGCGAGCGGCCTTTTTCCAGTTCGGCGCAGGCGCGGTGAAGGTCATGCATGGGGTTCAGCGGCGGTCGCGAGTTGTCGGCTAGACGTGGATCGGGCCGTTATGGGTATGGAACGCCTTGATCGTCAGGAAGATCGGGCGGTCGTAGGCCGGATCGACCGGCTTGGAGCCCGCGAACCACGAGAAGATATCGGCGTCCTGCGCTTCCATGAAATGTTCGAGCTGGTCGAGTTCGTCCTCGCTCAGCTGGTCGATGCGGGCGTCGGCGAACTGGCCGAGCAGCAGGTCGACTTCCCTCATGCCCCTGTGCCAGCACCGGAACAGGACTCGACGCCGGCGCGGGTCCAGCCCCTCGCTCGATCTCTGCGTTCCCGACATGGCGCCTCCACAAAGCCGAAAGGCCCGCACCTTTTTTCGGCGCGGGCGGAACGGGTCTTATAGGGCTGTAAGGGGCGGCTGTCAGCGCCTCATTTCACGCAGCCGAGGCTCAGCGCGTGGCGACCACCTTCAGGTGGCGGATTTCGCCGCGCATGTAGGCCTCGAGGAAGGCGCGATAATTGCGGAACGAGACGCAGCCGTTGGAATCGCCGCGCTGGCCGAGCATGAACGTATGCGCCAGCAGGCCGCTGCGGCCATAGGTCTGGCCGTCCACCGGGGTGAGGCGCAAAGCCTGCACGCCATGGAACAGGCTTTCGCGCAAGGTCAGCTGATAGGTCGCCGGCGGGGTCGCGCCGCGCATGCGCATATGGACGTGGCTGCGGATCGTCGAAATATGTCCCCAAGGCCGGAATGGGCTTCGAGCGCCTGGCCGTTCGGCAGATAGACCGTGTGGGCCGAAATGTCATAGACCGCCGTGCCTCCGGTCGTATTGATCGGCGACGGCGAGGCCGACGGGCCGCGCGACATGTTGAACAGGCCGCCGCCGCTTTCCTGCGAGGCATAGGCGAGTTGCGGGCCCTTCTGGTCCGAATTGCCGGAGAAGATCTTGTCGAAGAAGGAGCGCGGATCGTTGCGGGCGAAGGTCGTCGCCTGGGCGCGCGCTTGCGACGTCGACGCGGCGGCGGCCGCGCGGGTTGGCGGCGCGGCAAGCGGAGCGGTCTGGGGCGCCGGGCGCGGCGCCGGCTCGATTTCGGCGCGGGCGACATTGGTCAGCTGGGCCGGACGGGCCGGCGGCAAAGGCGCGGCGCTTTCGGACGCGGCCGGCGCCTGCATGACTTCCTCGGCGTCGGCGGTCCGCAACGGCGGCAATGGCGGATTGGGCAGGCCCGACGCGGAATTCTGGGCGGCGGGGCCTTGCGCATCGTCCGCCTGAACGTCGGCGCTCGCGGTCTGCTGGGCGGCCTGCGGATTGGACTCGACGTCGGCGACTTGCGGCGCGTTGTCGGGCGGTTCGACGAGAACGAACAAGGGTTCGGACTGGAGCGGCGAGAAGGACGGCCCGACCGGGTCGGTGCGGGCTTCCATCGCCGGCATGGCCGAGGCGACGAGGTCCGGGTCGAACAGGCCGCCAAAGGGATTGCGCGGCTTGTCGAGGTCGAGCTTCGAGGGCCCGGAGGCAAGATTCACATGGGCGACCGCGGCGGCGGCGGATTGCGCCAGTCTTCCCTGCTCGGGAGACTGGGCCGGCGACAGCGCGGGCAGAGCGAATTGCGAGGGCGCGGCGGCTTCGCCGGCCAGACCGCCGGCGAGGCGCAAGGCGACCGCGGCGCTGAACGAAAACGCGGCGAGGACGGGAACCGTCCGGACGAAGACTTTCCGGGAGAGGCTCGCGCGATCCTGAAAGACCGGTTCGTAGGTCTCAAAGTTCCAATCGGTCATACGCTCAATCCCGCAAACAATACGCTGGTCGCGCCGGGGCGCGGTTCGGGTTCAAGCTGAGCGACGCCAAGGGGCGAGGACCAGCGAATCGGCGACGCGTGAGCGCCGGAGCGGTCCGCTATAAGGGCGAGGACGCCGAACGTCCTTGAATTGGAACAAATTATCCCTAATTTCCCCTTAACGACTTCCGGCGAAAGCTGCATCAAATCTGCCCATTCCCGCCCTCCCGCTGTCGCCGCGCTCAATGCGACGCCCCCGGGGGTGCGGCGTCGCGCAGCCGTCCATATTCCCCGAAGCGCCTCGGCGCCATCGGGGTGAATATGTTCCATAACAAAGAATTAGCGTGTCCGCGATACTCCCGTTTCGCGAATGCGCCCCGACGCCCGCCGCTTGAAAAATCGACTCGGCAGATCGCCGCGTTTGAGCACGGTGAAAAAAGGCGAAAAAAAAGGCGAAATTGCGGATCACGAGAAATTTATTTGACAGTGATAAAAAAAACACTGGAAAACGGGGCGAGGCAAAACGCCGCATCCCCTGTGGCTACTCCCGAAAAAGCCTTAGATTCCAGGCTCGTCGCGCCAACGGCGCAGCACAAGCTGGCCCAGTCCGGCCAAAGCGCCATAAAACGCCAGACCGCATAAGCACAGCAGCGCCACGGCGGCGAACATCATCGGAATCTTGAGGCGATAGCCCGCCTCGACGATGCGAAAGGCAAGACCTTCGCCGCGTCCGGCCGCCCCCGCGGCCAGTTCCGCCGCCACCGCGCCGATCAGCGACAGCCCGCCGCCGATGCGCAGGCCGGTGAAAATCTGCGGCAGCGCCGAAGGCAGCCGCAGCAGCAGCAGGATTTTTCCGCGCGACGCCCCTTTCAGCCGGAACAGTTCGATCAGGCCCCGGTCCGCCGCCTTGAGCCCGGCCGAGGCGTTGGACAGGATCGGGAAGAAGGCGACGAGAAAAGCGCAGGCCAGCACCGCCGCCGCTGGCTCCAGATAGATCAGCAGCAGCGGCGCGATGGCGATCAGCGGCGTCACCTGAAGCGCGATCGCGAGCGGCAGGAACGTCTTTTCCAGCCAGGGCGACCACGCGAACAGCAAAGCCAGAGCCACGCCGCCGAACAGCCGCCAGCGCCAGCGCCTCGCACGGCCTCGCGCAAGGTGGTCGCGGTCGCCGCGAGCAATTGCGGGGCGTTGTCGACCATGGTTTTCGCGATCAGGCTCGGCGCCGGCAATTGCGCCGCGGGGATGTCGAAGGCGCGCACCGCCGCCTCCCACAGGCCGATCAGGACCACAAGCGCCGCAAGCGGGCGCAAGCCGCGTGAGAAAAGCCGCTCACGCCGGCCGCTCCATCGCGTGTTGCAATCCTTCCGCGATCCGCGCGCAATCCTGGCGAAACCGGCGCTGCGGCGCAGCTCCAGCCCGCGCGCCGCGCCGCGCTCAAGCTCACAGGATGGAGTCGATCCGCCCCGGCCGCGACCGCATGATCGCGACGCGGTCGGCGAGATAGGCGCTCTCGTAGACGGAATGGGTGACGAAGACGATGGTCGCCCCGCTCTCGCGGCGCAGGTCCAGCAGGGAATCGTTCAATTGCCAGCGGGTGATCTCGTCGAGCGCGGCGAAAGGCTCGTCGAGCAGCAGCAGGTCTCGGCCGGTCGACCAAAGCGCGGGCGATCGAGACGCGCATCTTCATGCCGCCCGACAATTCGCGCGGCAAGGCGTGCAGGCGGTCGCCGAGGCCAACCCGCGAAAGCGCCTCCTCGACCAAAGGCGCCGCCTTGCCGCGCGAAAAGCCGGCCAGGCGCAAAGGCAGATAGACATTGGCGAAGAGATCGGCCCAGGGCATCAGGGTCGGCTCCTGGAACACGAAGCCGATTTTCGGCGCCGCCCCGCCCTGCCAGATCACTTCGCCGGACTCCGGCTGCTCCAGCCCCGCGATCAGCCGCAAAAGCGTGGACTTTGCCGCAGCCGGACGGGCCGAGCAGGCACAGGGTTTCACCGGGAAACAGATCCAGTCCCACGCCGTCGAGCGCCGCGGCGCCCTGCCCGGGAAAGCAAAGCCGCAGGTCGCGCAGGCTGGCGAGCGGCGCGGTCAATTCCGGCTCAGTCCTTGCCCAAGCCCCTTGCGCTTCCAGCGCCTTGCCTTCCAGCCCCAGCCCCTTGTTGACGAAACGGTCGTCGAAGCCGCGCGCGACGTCGAGGCCGGCCGGCGCCGCGCCCGTCTCGGCCATGTCGCGATAAAACCGCTTGATGCGCGCGGAATCCATCGCGCCGATGCCGAGCGTGAGCGCGTCGCCGGATTCGACAATGCCGAAATCCTTCATCTGCGCGATGGAAAAGGCGATCTGCGCATCGTCCATGTCCGGGTTCTCGCGCTTGATCAGCTCATTGGCGGCGCGATTGTCGCCGTGGAGGTAATGAACCCAGCCCAGGATCGACGCCTCGACGAAGCGCCGCACGAGATCGGGATTTTTCTCCAGCAGGTCGCGGCGGGTCTCGATGGTCGTGGCGTAGGTTTCGTAGCCATGATCCGCGAGCAGGAAGACATTGGGCTTGAAACCGCCCTCGCGCGCGATGGCGAAAGGCTCCGAGGTGGCGTAGCCCTGCTCGATCGAAGCCTTGTCGGCGAGGAAGGGCGCGGAGTTGAAATTATAGGTCGCGACATGATCGCGCGAAAAACCCCATTTCTTCTCCATCCAGGGCCAGACGGTGGTGAGCGTCGCCAGACCGACGAACGCCTTGGCCTTGGGCAGATCCTCGAAACGGTCGAGGCCCGCGCCCGGATGCGACATGAACACGAGCGGGTCCTTCTGGAAGATCGCGGCGACGGTGACGATCGGGATGTTTTCGGCGAGCGCGGAAAATTCGCCGATCAGATTGTCGCCCATGTAGAAATCGACCTTGCCGGCGGCGAGCAGCAGGCGATTGTTCTTCTGCGGGCCGCCGGGAAGGATGGTCACGTCGAGGCCGTAGCGGGCGTAGGTTCCGTCGGCGAGCGCCTGGTAGAAACCGCCATGCTCGGCCTCGGCCAGCCAGTTCGAGGCGAATGCCACCTTGTCGAGCGCGCGCGCCGGCAGGCAGAGGGCCACCAGAGCGAAAACGGCGCAGGACAGCGAGGACATGCGGACCACGGGAATCTCCTTGCGTCCTCGATCTTTGCCGCGTCGCAGCGCGAGCGCAAGGCTTTTCGCGGCGCCCTTGCCCAGCCCTTGCCCATGTCCGGCGGCGCGGCTAAACCTCTCTGATGCGGCCCTCGCTTCTCGATCCCCTTTTCGCCAGCGCGAGCGCCTTGCCCGGCGTCGGCCCCAAGACCGGGAAATTGCTCGACCGGCTGCTCGGCGAAGCGGACCGCCCCGCCCGCGCGCTCGACCTGCTGCTGCACCTGCCGCATTCCTGCATCGACCGCCGCGCGCGGCCCACAATCGCGGAAGCGCCGATCGGCGCCGTCTCGACCATCAGGGTGCGCGTCGCCGAACACCGTCCGCCGCGCGGAAAGGGGCCTTATCGCGTCCTGACCGAGGACGAGACCGGCGACCTGACGCTGGTCTTCTTCCGCGCCAATTCCGGCTGGATCGAGAAACTCCTGCCGCTCGGCGAGACGCGCTGGGTCTCCGGCCTCGTCGAAACCTTCGACGGCTACCGGCAGATGGTCCATCCGGACCGCGTTCTCGACGAGGCGGGCCTTGCCGCCCTGCCGCCGGTCGAGCCGGTCTATGGCCTCACCGAAGGGCTGTTTCCGCGCGTGATGGCCAAGGCGGCGGCCGGCGCGCTGGCGCGGCTGCCGCAATTGCCGGAATGGCAGGACGAGAAATTTTTCCGCGCGACCGGCTGGCTGTCCTTTGCCGACAGCCTCGCCCGGCTGCATCATCCGCAAACGCCTCAGGACCTCGCGCCGGAAGGCAAGTATTTCGCGCGGCTTGCCTATGATGAATTGCTGTCGCACCAGCTCAGCCTCCGGCTGGTGCGCGCGAAAGCGCAGGTTTTGCACGGACGCGCGCAAAAAGGCGACGGCTCTCGCACGCAAAAAATTCTCGCCGCGCTGCCCTTCGCCCTCACCGGCGACCAGACCAAAGCCGTCGCCGAAATTTCCGCCGATCTCGAAAGCGACAAGCGCATGCTGCGGCTGTTGCAGGGCGACGTCGGCTCCGGCAAGACCGTCGTCGCCTTGCTGGCGATGGCCCATGTGATCGAGGCCGGACGCCAGGCCGCCCTGATGGCGCCGACGGAAATTCTCGCCCGCCAGCATTTCGCCACCATCAGGCCGCTCGCCGAAGCCGCGGGCCTGACCGTCGCGCTGATGACCGGGCGCGACAAGGCGGCCGAGCGCCGCGCGACGCTGGAAGGGCTCGCGAGCGGCGCGCTGGACATCGTGATCGGCACCCACGCCTTGGTGCAGGACGACGTCGCCTTCGCGCGGCTCGGCCTCGCCGTGATCGACGAGCAGCACCGCTTCGGCGTGCATCAACGGCTCGCGCTCGGCGAGAAAGGCGAGGCCGTAGACGTGCTGGCGATGACCGCGACGCCGATCCCGCGCACGCTCGCGCTTGGCCTATTTCGGCGACATGGAGCTGTCCTCGCTGCGGGAAAAGCCGCCGGGCCGCCAGAAGATCGACACGCGGGCGATCAATGTCGAGCGCATCGACGAAGTGGTCTCCGGCCTGGCGCGGGCCATCGGCGCCGGGGCGCGGGTCTATTGGGTCTGCCCGCTGGTCGAGGGCAGCGAGGACAGCGACCTCGCGGCGGCGCAGGACCGCGCCGACGATTTGCGCAAATTCTTCGGCGCGCAGGTCGGTCTCGTCCACGGCCAGATGAAGGGCCGCGACAAGGACGCGGCGATGGAGGATTTTTCGCGCGGCGCGACCAAAATCCTCGTCGCCACCACCGTGATCGAGGTCGGCGTCAATGTGCCCGAAGCGACGATCATGGTGATCGAACACGCCGAGCGTTTCGGCCTCGCCCAATTGCACCAGTTGCGCGGGCGCGTCGGGCGCGGCGACCAGAAATCGTCCTGCATCCTGCTTTACGCCGGCCCGCTCGGCGAGACGGCCAAGGCGCGGCTCGAAATTCTGCGCGAGACCGAAGATGGCTTCCGCATCGCGGAAGAGGATTTGCGCCTGCGCGGCGAAGGCGAAGTTCTGGGCGCGCGGCAATCCGGCGCGCCGGGCTTCAAGATCGCACGGCTCGATCTCCACCCCGACCTGTTGCGCGCGGCGCGCGACGATGCGGAGAAAATTCTGGCCGACGATCCCGAACTGACCGGCGAACGCGGCCAAAACCTGCGCCTGCTGCTCTATCTGTTCGAGCGCGAGACCGCCTTGCGCCTGCTGCGCGCGGGATAGTTGACGGAGGCCGCGCTTTGGCGAACCATGCGGGGCGTTGCGCCGAGCATGCGAGGCCGATCATGCGTTCCGTCTCTTTCGCGCCCCTTCTGGCCGTGATGCTGGCGCTCGCCGGCTGCAATGCCAACCGGCAGCAGCCCCCGATCGAGGCGGTGCAGCCCCCGGCGCAGGATGTGGTCCGCGTCACGCCGCGCGCCGCGCCCGAAGGCTGCGCGGAGGAAATCGCCCGCTATCGCGCGATCCAGGACAATGACCTCGCCATGGGCCATGTCGACAAGGGCGTTTACGCGCAGATCCAGACCGAGATCGCCGAGGCCGAGCGCGCCTGCTCCGCCGGCGACGCCCTGCGCGCGCAATATCTGCTGCGCGCGAGCAAGGAGCGGCACGGCTATCCGGCCGGCTGAGCCGAGCGCGTCGCGCAAATAAATCTGGATGAAGTCCGGCATTCTTTGCGGGTCGATGTCCTGCGGCCCGCGCACGGCATGGAGGCGGACGAGTTCGGGGTCCGGGTCGCGGGCCGAGGAAATCATCGCGCCCGCGCGCAGGCTTGCGCGGACGTCCACGGCAACAGCCGCTCCTGCATGCAGGCGATCTTCTGCCCGCAAACCACCACGCTCCAGCCCGGCGCGGGCGGCGCCTGCGCGGGCGTAAATCCGGTTTCCTCCTCCATTTCGCGCGCGACGCTGGCGGCGAGATCGACCTCGTCGCCGAAAATGTCGCTGCGGTCGGGCGTGCCGGCGGCGAAATAGATCTGCCCGGCGTTGATCGTATGGGCGCCCATCTCGCCCAGCAGGAAGGCGCCGTCGCTCGCGCGCAGCGCCGCCATCGCAAATCCGTTGAACACCTGCCTCGTCGGGAAAGCCGAACGCGAAAAAGGCGAGAAAGTTGCGGAAATCGGTGTCGAAAAACGTCCCGCGAAAAACGTCGCCGTCCGGCGTGGCGACGATTTCGGCGTCGCGCAGCATCAGCACCTTGCCGTCGAACAATTTCGGCTTTTCGGCGACCGCGCGCGCCCAATGGGCGTCGATGCGCGCGGCTTCGCGTTCGGCGAAGTCCCAGCGCGCCGGACGATAGGAGCGTCTCCAGCCGGACGACGCGATAAAGGCCATTGGGAATACGAGACATGGTCTGGCCCGGAGCTTGCCTTTGAGACGTTTGGCGCGTTGCGCGAATCCGTTATCGTGTTTTGCCGGGAGAACGCAATTGGTCGCGCAATTCGATTTGGAGCCCTACAAGGCGCCGCTGCTCTTTCTGGGCGTGGCGGGCATCGCCGTGCCGCTGTTCCGGCGGCTGCGGCTCAGCCCGGTGCTGGGCTTCCTGATCGCGGGAATGGTGATCGGCCCCCATGTGATGGGCCGGCTCGACGCCATGCTCCCCTTCGACCTGCCCTTCCTCGCCACCAGCGACAGCGTGGCGGCCATCGCCTCGTTCGGCGTGGTCTTCCTGATGTTCAACATCGGACTGGAACTGTCGCTGGAGCGCCTCGTGCTGCTGCGGCGCTATGTTTTCGGCCTCGGCGCCTTGCAGGTCGCCGTCTGCGGCGGGGCGCTCTACCTCGTCGCGCGCGGCTTCGGCCTCGCCCAGCCCGCCGCCATCGTGCTCGGCGCCGCGCTGGCTTTGTCCTCCACCGCCATCGTCGTGCCGGTGCTGGCGGAAAAACGCCGCCTCAACATCCTGTCCGGCCGCGCGATCTTCTCCGTCCTGCTGTTCCAGGACCTTCTGGTCGCCCCGCTGCTGTTCATGGTCTCGATGGTCTCGAGCACCGCCGACCAGACCCATCCCTTTCTCGCCTTCGCCCCGGCTTTGCTCGCGGTGGCGGCCATCGTCGGCATCGGGCGCCTCGTGCTGCGGCCGATGTTCCAGCTCGTCGCCGCCGCCGATTCGACCGAACTGTTCATGGCCGCCTGCCTGCTGGTGGTGATCTCGACCGCCGTGGCGGCGGCTTACGCCGGCCTGTCCATGGCGCTCGGCGCCTTCATCGCCGGGCTGCTGCTGGCCGAAACCGAGTTCCGCCGCGCCATCGAACTGGCGATCGACCCGTTCAAGGGCCTGCTGCTCGGCCTGTTCTTCGTCTCGGTCGGCGCCAGCCTCGATCCGATGGAAGTGGTCGCGGCACCCCGGCGCGACCATTGGCGTCGCCGCTCATTCTGGTTCTGGTGAAAGCGCCGCTGACGATGGGGCTCGCGCGCCTGTTCGGGCTGAACGGGCGCAAGGCGCGCGAGGTCGGCCTGCTGCTCGGCCCGGGCGGCGAATTCGCCTTCATCATCCTCTCGACCGCGGTCGCGGCGCATATCCTTGCGGCCGGATCTCGCCAGCGAAATCCTGATCGGCGTCACCTTGTCGATGATGCTGATCCCGTTTTTCGCCGCCGTGGCGGCCCGCGCGGTCCCGAAGAAGGAGATCTTCGCGCCCGGCCCCGAACCGTCCGAACTCGCCCCCGCCTCGCGCGTCATCATCGTCGGCTATGGCCGCGTCGGCGAGATCGTCGGGCGCGCTGATGCGCGTTCACAAGGTCGATTATCTCTGCCTCGACGGCGACCCCGGCATCGCCGCGCAGGCGCGCTCGCGCGGCGAGCCGGTCTATTGGGGCGACGCCACCAACAAGGACTTTCTCGAGCTTTGCGGCCTGGCCAACGCCCGCGCCCTCGTCGTGACCATGCATACGCCGAGCGCGGTGGACGCCGTGGTGCGTCAGGCGCGCGAATCGCGGGCGGACCTGACCATCGTCGCCCGCGCCCGCGACGCCGCCCACGCCCGCGCGCTCTACAAGCTCGGCGCGACCGACGCCGTGCCGGAAACCATGGAGGCGAGCCTGCAATTGTCGGAGGCCGCGCTGGTCGATATCGGCGTGCCGATGGGCCTGGTCATCGCCTCGATCCACGAGCAGCGCGACATCTATCGCAAGACGCTGATCGCCGACGAAAGCCAGGCGGAGCCGCCGCGCCCGTTCAAGGCGCGTCGCCAGAAACGGCCGGGCAAATGACGCTGCTTTCGCGCAGGCAGACCGCGCTCGGCCTTGGACTGGCCGCGACGATCTTCGGTCGCGCTCGCGCCGCTGAACATTTGCGAAGCCGAATCCACGCCTCGAAGCCGCGATCAACGGGCGACGGCGTGACGGCGGCTCGACACGGCGTCGCGCCGCGCGAGCCTCAGCGGCGGCGAACGCTTTCCGATGTGCAGCACGTTCAAGGCGCTCGCCTGCGCCATCGGCGATCGATCCGTGACGCGAACTCTGACCGACATGTTCTCGCAGCGGACTGCGCCGCATTCGCCCGTGACCGCGCCCGGCGATCGGCGCGCGACACCGCGACCGCCGGACGCCATGGAGGCGAACCTTGACAAGCATCGTGTCGGGACCCGCTGCCGTCGACCGATTACGCGCCGATCGCTCGGCGATCCCGTGACGCGGCTCGAACCGTCATGGAGCCAGCCCTCAACGAGGCGACGCCCGGCGATCCGCGCGACACCACGACGCCGGACATGGCGGGGACCTGGACAAGATCGTGCTGGGACACGCTGTCGCCGCGCTCACGCGGCCAATTCGCGGACTGGCTCGTCGCCAACCGGACCGGCGACGAAAACTTCGCGCGGGCGTGCCGCGCGACTGGCGCATCGGCGACAAGACCGGCGGCGGCGAGCGGGGAACGACCAACGACATCGCCGTCATCTGGCCAGGGATCGCGCGCCGCTGGTCGTCTGCGTCTATCTGACCGAATGCGCGGCATCGCTCGACGCCCGCAACGCCGCATCGCGTCCGTGGGCCGGCGCTGGCCCGATCGCTCGGGCCGGAGCTCAATCCAGCGCGAGCGCCACGAAGCGCGCCTGCCCCTGGGCGGTGGCGATCAGCAGCAGCGCGCTTTTGCGGCCGTCCGCCTTCAAGGTCTTCATCTGCGCGAGAATTTCATCCGGCGCGTTGACCGGCTGACGGTTGACTTCGAGGATCACGTCGCCCGGCAGCAGATGCTGCTCGGCGGCCGGCGTGTCGGAATCGACCTTGACGATGGCGACGCCGGTCTTGACGCTGTCCTTGATCTGGAGTTTTGCGCGCAGCTCGGCGCTCAAGGCGGCGACGTCCATGCCCATGACATGGGTCTTTTCCTCATGCGGCGCCGGCTTTTCGGCCAGTTCCGGCTTGTCCTTCTTGGCCTTGGCTTCGCTTTCCTCGAGCCGGCCGAGCGTGACCTTTCGGGTCTGCTCCTTGCCGTCGCGGATGATGACGACGTCCACTTCCTTGCCGACCGTCGTCGTGGCGACGATCTTGGGCAATTCGCGGGCGTCGGCGACCGGCTTGCCGTCGAAGGTCACGATGACGTCGCCCGGCTTGAACCCGGCGCCGGCCGAGGGGCCTTTCTCGTCGATGCCGGCGATCAGCGCGCCGCGCGCCTTGCCGAGGCCGAGGCTGTCGGCGATGGCGTCGTCGACGTTCTGGATGCGCACGCCGAGCCAGCCGCGCCGGGTCTCGCCGAACTTGATCAGCTGCTCGATCACCGGCTGGGCGGTGTTGGCCGGGCGTGGCGAAGCCGATGCCGATGGAGCCGCCGGACGGCGACAGGATCGCCGTGTTCACGCCGATCACCTCGCCGGCCATGTTGAACAACGGACCGCCGGAATTGCCCTTGTTGATGGCCGCGTCGGTCTGCAGATAATTGTCATAGGGGCCGCTGTCGATGTTGCGGCCCTTGGCGGAAATGATGCCCGCCGTCACCGTGCCGCCGAGCGCGAACGGATTGCCCACCGCGATGACCCA
Source organism: uncultured Alphaproteobacteria bacterium (assembly GCA_963811975.1). Classification (GTDB taxonomy): domain Bacteria; phylum Pseudomonadota; class Alphaproteobacteria; order Rhizobiales; family Beijerinckiaceae; genus Rhodoblastus. Next base: position 55,218 of record CAWETR010000009.1, on the reverse strand, counting down.
GTCGCCGACGCGGGACTTGTCGCTGTCGCCGAATTTCACCGCGGTCAGAGGCTTGGCCGGCTTGACCCGCAACACCGCGAGATCGACCTTGGCGTCCTTGCCGATGATCTCGGCCCGGAGCTTGGTGCCGTCCGTGAAGATGACCTCGACCTCGTTGGCGCCGTCGATGACGTGGTTGTTGGTCACCACGATGCCCGAGGGGTCGATCACGAAGCCCGAGCCGAGCGAGCTGGAGCGATGCGGATGGCCCTCGCCGTTCTGCTGGCGGCGGCGCTTCAGATATTCCTCGAACATGTCGTCGAGCGGCGAGCCCGGCGGCAGTTTCGGCATGTCGACCGCCTTCTCGTCCACGACCTGGGTCGCGGAAATATTGACCACCGCCGGCGTCACCGTCTGGGCGAGATCGGCGAAGGAATCCGGCGCCGGCGCGGCGCGCACGGGCGCCGGCGGCAGCACGGCCAGCGCGCCGGCGAAAGCGAGCCCGGCCAGCAGGCGGCGGGCGGAGACGGTCCTGGTGCTTGCATTCATGTCGGCGCCACCTTGTTACCCTTGCGGCTGAGCCGCCATCCTGCTTACGGCTTGGCCGCCGCCTTGCCGGATGCATTGTCGAAGAAACGGAAGAAATCCGAGCTAGGCGATATGACGAATTTCGCGCCCTTGTTCTTGAGGGCGGCGTCATAGGCCTGCATCGAACGGTAGAAGGCGAAGAAGTCCGGGTCCTTGCTGAAGGCCTCGGCGAAGACGCGGCTGCGCTCGGCCTCGCCCTCGCCGCGCATGGTGTCCGCCTGCTGCTGCGCCTCGGCCACGATCACGGTGGCGTCGCGCTGGGCGCTGGAGCGGATCTGCTGCCCTTCCTGCTGGCCAAGCGCGCGGAATTCCGCGGCTTCGCGCGCGCGCTCGGTGCGCATGCGGTCGAACACCTTTTCCGAGATCTGGCGCGGCAGGTCGACGCGGCGCATGCGCGCGTCGACGATGGCGACGCCGAAGCGCGCGGCCTCGGTATTGACCTGGTCGCGGATGTTCGCGGTCAGCGCGGCGCGCTCGTCGCGCACGATCTGGGTCTGGTTGGCGAGGCCGAGCACGCGGCGGACCGCGGAATTCAGCACCGAGGCGAGCTGGTTGTCGGCGCGGGCGACGCTGCCGACGGTCTGGTAGAATTTCAGCGCGTCGACGATGCGGTAGCGCACGAAGGCGTCCACCTCCAGCCGCTGGTTGTCGGAGGCGAGAATTTCCTGCCGCGGCGATTCCAGATCGAGAATGCGATTGTCGATATAGACCACCGATTCGACGAAGGGCAGCTTGAAATGCAGGCCCGGTTCGGTGACGAGGCCGCGCTCCGGCACCGGCTCGCCGAACCGCAGCAGCAGCGCCTGTTCGGTCTGGTTGACCTCGAAGGTCGAGGACAGCGCGAGGATGACGAGGAAGACGACGCCGACAAGCAGCGCGATCCATTTCGACGGGTTCATGGCTGGCCTCCCGTCGTGGGCTTGGGCGCCGGCTCGGACGGCGCGAAGGGCGCGAGCGGCAGCAGCGGCGTCGCGCCGGCGGCGCGGTCGAGGATGATCTTGTCGCCGGAGCCGAGCACCCGCTCCATGGTTTCGAGATAGAGCCGCTCGCGCGTCACGTCGGGGGCCTTCTTGTATTCCTCGAACACCTTGGAATAACGCGCCGCCTGGCCGCGCGCCTCGGCGACGGTCTGCTCGCGGAAGGCCTCGGCGTCGCGCAGGATGCGGGCGGATTCGCCGCGCGCCTGCGGCACGATGGAATTGGCCGTCGCCTGGGCCTCGTTGACGAACCGGCTGCGGTCCTGCTGCGCCGCCGTCACGTCGCGGAAGGCCGCGATGACGGTGGGCGGCGGATCGACCGAGAGCAATTGCACCTGCAGGATCTCGACGCCGGCGCGATAGGAATTGAGCACCTGCTGCATCGACGCCTGCACGGCGGGTTCGATCACCTTGCGCTCGGCGGTCAGCAGGCGCTGGATCTGGGTGCGGCCGACGATCTCGCGCATGGCGCTTTCGGCCACCGCCTTGATGGTCTCGACCTGGTTCTTGATGTTGAAGGCGAAATATTCCGGATGGGCCGGGTCGATCTGCCAGATCACGCGGAATTTCACGTCGGCGATGTTTTCATCGCCGGTCAGCATCAGGCTTTCTTCCGGCACTTCGCACGGCGCCGGGGAATTGGCGCGGCCGATCGTGCCGATGTCGATGGAATTGCGGTCGGTGACGTCGAGCTTGAGGGTCGAGCCGAGCGGCTCGGGCCAGTTGTAGTTGAGGCCCGGCCCGGTCTTGCCGACATAGCGGCCGAACACGAGATTGAGGCCGACCTGGTTGGGCTCGACGGTGTAGAAGCCGGTGGCGAGCCAGAGCAGGCAGACCGCCCCGACGAGCAGCAGCACGCCGCGCGGGGTGAAATCCCCGCTGGTGAGGTTCTGCAGCTTTTCCTGCGCCTTGCGGACCCACGCCTCGAAATCGGCGCCAGGTCCGCCTGAAGTCCCGCCGCCTGAAGAGCCGCCGCCCGAAGAGCCGCCGCCGAAGGGACCGCCGCCGAACCCGGCGCGCCCCAGGGATTGCCGGAGCCCCAGGGATTGCGTTTGCCGTCGGAGGACGGGTTGCGTCCGACTGGCTCCGACTTGGGCGCCGATTTGGGCTCCGGCTTGGGCGGCTGGTCGCCGCCCTGATTGCTCCAGGGCATATAATCCTCGAATTTCCGCGCCGCCGCGCCGCCGGCGTTTGGGCCGCTTCTATATAGGATGCGCCCGGAGCGGGCACAATCGGCCATCAGATTCGTTGGTAATCGACATATTCCAGCGCGACCTCGTCGGCGGAGCCGCGGCGATCGGGCCGCTCGCGCCAGGTCTCGCGCCATTGGCTCCAGTCGACGTCGGGAAAGAAAGCGTCGGCTTCGGGCGTGCAATCGACCAGAGTGAGGCGCAGGTAAGAGGCGCGCGGCAGTCCGATTCGATAAAGCTCGGCGCCGCCCGCGAGAATGATTTCGGCGGCGTGCATGGACCGGGCGAGCTTCGACGCCAAGGCGATTGCGGAGTTGAAATCGCTGGCGACGTGGAGATGTTCGGGCTTCTCGCCTTCGAGAAAATCCGGATCGCGCGTCACCACCACGGTCTCGCGTCCGGGCAGCGGCTTGCCGATCGACTGGTAGGTCTTGCGGCCCATGACGAGGGGCCGGCCCCAGGTGATCTCGCGGAAGCGCTTCAGATCGCTCGGCGCGCGCCAGGGAATCGCATTGTCCTTGCCCAGCGCGCCATTGCGCGCGACCGCGGCGACCAGGGTGAGCGGCGCTTCGGCGCTCATGCGCGCACCGGGGGGCTGACTGCGATTTGCTTCATTGGTCTGGCCTCGGACCTAGACGGCGACATCGGCCGCGATGGGAGGATGCGGATCGTAGCCTTCGACCGAAAAATCCTCGATCCGGTAGTCGTCGATGCTCGCGGCGCGCCGGTTCAGCACGAGGCGGGGGAACGGCCTCGGCTCTCTTGTGAGCTGAAGCCGCGCCTGTTCGAGATGGTTCAGATAGAGATGGACGTCGCCGCCGAACCAGATGAATTCGCCCAGTTCGAGATCGCATTGCTGCGCGATCATCGCCTGCAGCGCCACCGCGCCGACCCAGTTGAACGGATTGCCCAGCAGCACGTCGACGCTGCGCTGGAACAGAAGGCAGGACAGCCGGCCTTTGGCGACATGGAACTGATAGACCATATGGCAGGGCGGCAGCGCCATCTGGTCCACTTCCGCGACGTTCCAGCCGTGGAACAGGATGCGCCGGCTGGTCGGGTTGTGGCGCAACGCGTCGATCACGCCCGCGATCTGGTCGTGTTCGCGGCCGTCCGGCCCGAGCCAGCGGCGCCATTGCTTGCCATAGACCGGGCCGAGATCGCCCCAGCGCGCGGCAAACGAATTGTCCTCGACGATCCGCTTCTCGAAGGCGTCCTGCGCGAGATCGTCGCCGGTCTCCTTGCGATAGCGCGCGAGCGGCCAGTCGGTCCAGATCCGGACATTCTGCTTCAGCAGCGCCTGGATATTGGTCTCGCCAGTCAGGAACCAGAGCATTTCCTTGATGGCGGTTTTCCAATAGACGCGCTTGGTCGTCAGGATCGGCGCGCAGGCGCCGACGTCGAAACGCGCCATCGCGCCGAACACCGACAGCGTCCCGATTCCGGTCCGGTCGATCCGCTTGTCGCCCTCGTCGAGAACCCGCTTCAGCAGTTCGAGATATTGAATTTCGGGATGGCGGTCCAGCATCCGCTTGTCACTCCGCTCGACCGCCGCCGGCCAGAGCGCGCAGTCTAGCGATTCGGCGCGCCGAGGGAAGGCGGTCAGGGTTCGATCAGCTTTCTATACACATGCCATGAGGCGTGCCCGACCAACGGCAGCGCGAGCGTCAGCCCCAGCAGGCCGGACAGCAGCCCGAAAGCGAGGAACAGCGCGATCACGAGAGCCCAGGCGAGCAATTGCCAGGGATTGAGCAGCACCGATTTGACCGACGCGATCATGGCGGTGACGAAATCCACGTCGCGGTCGAGCAGCAACGGACACGACACCACCGAGATCGAGAAAATGACGAAGGCGATCATGCCGCCGACGAGATTGCCGACCAGGATGAAGACGAGCCCCTTGGGCGTCGACAGCGCCTCCTGGATGAACAAGGCCGGGTCCGGCATATGGGCGCCGTAGAACATCAGATAGAGAAAGAAGGAATAATCGATCCACAGGATGAAGGAGAACAGCGAGACGAGGCACATCCAGCCGAGATCGCGGCCGCCGCTGGTCTTCACCGCGTGCAGCACCGCGCCCCACGACAAAGGCTCGCCCATCTCCAGCCGCCGGCTCACCTCATAGAGCACCGCCGCCGAGAACGGCGCGATGAGTGCGATGCCGGTGAGGAAGGGATAGGTGAAATAATTCAGCCCCGAGAGCTTGGCGAAGAAGATCGCGACCCAGCCGCCCAGCGTATGCAGCGCGCCGATGGTCAGGCCGTATTTCGGCGCGGCCTTCAGATCGTTCCAGCCGGCGACGAGCGAATTGAAAATGTCGTCCTTCTGCAGCTTGCGCACGACCACGTCATTGCGGGCGCGCGCCGCCGTCTGCCGGGCCGCGGCGGGCTGGGCGTTTTCCTGCATGTTCTTCCCCTGGGTTTCCACACCGGACGCCCGCTTTGCGCGGATCTCTCTTCCGATAGAGTGGCGCCCGCCCGGAAAACCGGCAAGTGGCCGAAAGACGAGAATCTCCGGCTTGTCCCCCTTTCGTCCGCGCTTTGCCTTCTCTATATTCATTAGGCCGTCCTCGGACGGCTATGGCGATAAATTGGGATCGGAATAAGCCTTTCGGACCCGGGGGCGGTACCCGGCGCCTCCACCACGGCCCGTCTGGGAACAGGCGGGCCGCGGCGGGGGCGAAATAGGATCGACGAGGGTGTAAAGGGTCTACTTTTGCCCGGCATGATACCGCCGTTATCGGGTCAAACTTATAGTTGCCAACGACAACTATGCTCCGGTGGCCGTTGCCGCGTAATGCGGTAATCGTACCGAAATCAAAGTCCTGAGGCTTAGCCGTTTCAGGCGGGGCTCGGAGGCGCCTGGCAACAGAAGCCTCCACTTTATTCATGCCGGCGCGCCGCGGCGGCGAGGCCGGACGTCCTCGAATTCAGGCGTCATCCTCGATCGGGCGGGCCGCCGACAAACGGATGCGACGCCGTAATGCCGACAGATTTGATTCGCTACGATCTTCAAGTTCAGGACGCTTTGCGCAGCGTGGTTCGCAAGGTTCTGGCCGACGCGGCGCGCGACGGCCTGCCCGGCGAGCACCATTTCTACATCACCTTCCGCACCAACGCGCCGGGCGTGACGATTTCCTCGCGCCTGCGCGAGCAATATCCCGACGAAATGACCATCATCCTGCAATACCAGTTCTGGGATCTGCGGGTGGATGACGAGGGCTTCGAAGTCGGCCTGCATTTCAAGAACATTCCCGAGCGGCTGCAGATTCCGTTCGACGCCATCACCGGCTTCTACGATCCTTCCGTGCAATTCGGCCTGAAATTCGAAGCCGAATTGGAGGACGACGAAGACCTCGACGACGAGGACGAGGACACCCTCGCCGGTCCGGTCGCCAACAGGCCCGGCCCGGGGCCGCAGGGCGAAAAGCCGAAACTGCGCGGCGCGGCGTCCGAGCCCGATGTGCTTCCCGCCAGGAACGCCAGGCCAAACGCCAAGCGCGCCGACCGAACCCGCCGTGAAAAAGACCGGCGAATTCCCGTCGGACGGCAAGACCGCGACGCCTGCCTCCGGCGAGGAATCCAAGGTCGTCTCCATCGACGCCTTCCGCAAGAAGACCTGAACCCGGACAATCTGGACCATGGGCGAGATCGTCAATCTCCGTCGCGCCCGCAAGGCGCAGGGCCGCCTCCAGGCCGAAGCGAAGGCGCAGGAGAACCGCACCCGATTCGGCTTGAGCAAGGCGGAGCGGCAATTGGCGGAAAAAACCAATTCCCTGGCGGAGCGCCGGCTCGAAGGCCATCGCCGCGAGGGCGGCGAGCCCGAAGGCGACGAATCCAAAGATCTGGCGTGACGGCGGCGCCGGGACGAATGCACAAGCATTCCCTGGTCATCGCCGGCCACAGGACCAGCATTTCCCTCGAATCGGCCTTCTGGGACGCCCTGCGCGAGCTGGCGGCTGCGCGCGGCCTGTCGATCGCCGCTCTGGTCGCCGAAATCGACGCGACGCGCGGCGAGGCCAATCTCTCCTCGGCGTTGCGCGTGCATGTGCTGCAGGCGCTTCGCGGCTGACGCCGTCAATGCGCGGGCGACGTCGGAACCTCCGGCGACAGCGACGGCGCCGGCGGGGTCGTCAAGGCGCGCAAACGCTCCAGATCCTGCCGTTTCTGCTCCACGATCCGCGCCTGCTCGCGCTCCAGCGCGCGGACCGCGACGGCGTTGACGAAAGCGTTGGCGTCGATGCGGCGCTCCGGCGTTCGCCACGGTCCGCTCCACAGGACGATTCCGCGAGGCGTTTCGCCGTTCCAGCTGGGCGGAAGAGTTTGCACGGGAGCTGAAACAGCCAGCGACAGGCTGGCGTCGCGCAGGTCGAACCCGGCCTCGATGCCCTGCGCGCCCGGATCTCCCTGCCCCTTCACGTCCATCGGCGCGAAAGACGCCTGTCCGCCGGCGATGCGGATCGTGAAATTCGCCTCGGGCCGCCGCAGCGCCTCGCGCGCAAAAGCGGCGTCGAGGCTTTTTGCGACCTCCCGGGCGTCGAACGGCGCGTCGTTCGACCTCGCTGGCGGCCAAAGCCTGATCCGGCGCGCCGGGCGCCGGCGCCCTCGATCGCGATATCGTGCAGCGCCGCCGCGCCGTCGCCCGCCAGCGACCCGACCAAAGCCGCGGCATTGGCGCCGTTGCCCGCGAATTTCAGCTTTCCCGCGAGCCGCGCGGACAACGCGGGATTTTTCAGCGCGACATTGTCGCCCTCCGCCTCGCCGCTCAGCGTGACCTGGCCGCCGTCGCGGCGCAGATCGAAGCCGCCGCGCAGCATTCCGCCCCAAACCTCGATCTCGGCCCCCGCTACGGACAGGGCGCCGGGGCCGAGCGCAAGGTCGAATCGCGCCTTGCCGCCGAGCGGCTGCAAATCGCCGGTCTCGACCGCGAGTTTTGCGGACGGCGGATCGAAGCTGACCGGCGCGAACGACAGGCTCGACCACAACGCGCCCGCCTTGACCGGCGCCGGCGGCCCAAGCACGAGCGCGGCGAGCGCGGGCGCCGACAGCCGGTCGCAATGCAGCGCGCCCCTGATCCCGTCCGAATCGGCCGACAACGCTCCCGAAACCTTGTCGCCGGCCCAGAGTCCATCGAGGTTCTGCAGGTTCAGCGCGCCGTCGCGCCAGCGGGTCCGCGCAGCGAGGCGCAGCGTAACAGGCGCCGCCGGCGCAGCGGCGAAGGCGGCGAGCATTTTGCCCGCGTCGCCCGCGAGCGTGGCGTCGCCTGCGATCTCGGGATTGGGCGCCGAATTCGGCGACGCCGCCGCGAAACTCGGCGCGAAGGCCCGCGAGATCGGCGGAAGCCGTGACGGTCCGCGCGCCCGGATGCAGCGGGTCCGGCTGGGCGCGGGCGGAAACCCTCGCCGCTCCGAGCCTCTGCGCCCAGACCATCTGCGACCCGAGTTGATTGAGCAGCGGGCCTGCCTCGGGCGCCGCGAGATCGATCGAAACGGCGGGCGCCCCGTCTGTACCCGGCGCGACGGACGCCGCGATCCGGGTCTCGCCGAGCGTTCCATTGAGCGTGTAGGCCGCCGTCGGCCGCCTTGCCGGCGAGATCGGCCGGCGACAGGCTTTTCGCACGCGCCGCGACCGCCTTGGCCGCTGCGCCGGGCCAAAGGCGCGAAAAAGCCTGCGCGAGCGGCGCGAGATCGCCCGCCTTCAGCCGCGCCTCGCCTTGCAGGCCCGCGCCGCCTTTGCCCCATGCAGCCGAGGCCGTCAGGTCGGCGCCGCCGATGTTGCGCATGTCGAGCCGCTCCAGGCGCATCGCCTCGCCCGCGCGCAACAGATGCGCCACGATGCGGCCGCCATCGTCCGAGACCTGGCCGCCGCGCGTTGATCGCACCGTCTGGGCCTCCAGCGACAGGTCAAGATCCAGCCCCTCGGTCTCGCCCCATGCGAAATCGGGCGCGGCGTCGAGATCGAGCGTGGGCGCGGAGAGCCGCGCGACCAGCAAGGGCCGCGCGTCCCCCTTGGCCGGACGCAGGCGGATGTCGCCCGACAGAAGCGCGCGGTCGAGCGCCAGGCTGGCGCCGGTGAGCGCCCATTCGGCGGGCGTCGCGGTGAAGTCGCCGGCGAGGTCCGCCGCATGGATGCTCACGCCGGCGAGCGCCCGGCCGGCGGCGGGCGCGGCCTCGCGCAAGGCGGCGGCGAAGGCTGCGAAATCCGAGGCCTTCAACCGCGCCTTGCCGCGCCAGCCGTCCTTGTCCTTTGCCGCCGAGATGTCGACCCTCGCGGCGCCCGGACCCGTCGCCGAGAGCTGCGCCGGCGCGCCCGGCGCCCAGATCAGCTGAGCCTGCGACCAGTCCATGCCGCGCCATTCCAGCGAATCGACGCTTGCGCGAAGATCGACCGGCGGACCGCCGTCCTTCTCGCCGCCGTCCTTGGCGGCCAGCGCAAGCGCGGCAAAATAATCCGCCCACGGCGCCGACAGGGCCGGGGCTTCGAGCGCGAGCACGAGCTTGCCGCTCGCCGTCTCGAGACGCATGCTGCCCGAAACCTTGTCCGCGAGCGGCCCGTCGCCGAGCCGCGCGGAAAAGCGCTTCACCAACGCCCCGTCGAGCCAGACCAGCGCCGGGCCCTGCGCCGTCCAGGCGCCGGGAGCGAGCTTGCCCGCCGCCTTGGCCTCGCCCTCGAACGCGGGCGAGCGGGCGAGATCGACGCGGCCGTCGAGATCGAGTTTCGCGCTGTCGCCCGGCCAGGTCAGGCTGGCCTTCAGGGGCATCCCATTTTTCGCGATCAAATCCGTGGCGAAGGAAAAGGCGATGCGCTGGCCGCGTCCGTCAAACGCGCCGCGTCCCGTGAACGGCCCTTGCAGCGAAGGGATCTGCGCCGCGACATCGAGATTGGCGATGTCGGCCACGGGCGTCCCGGCGCGAAGAATTGTCAGATGGGCGCGCCGCAGGACCAGATTGTCGAATTGCAACGCCCCGGCCAGATCGGGACGCCGCGCCCTGTCGGCATCGATCGCGATCTCGGCGTCCTCGAGCAGCGCGCGGGAAAACAGCAGCTTTCCGCGCAGCAGCGCCGGCAGCGACAAGGCGAACACCGCCTTGCCGGCGCGCAGGCGTCCGAAATTGCCGGAGGTTTCGAGGTTGTCCGCGCTGAACCGCGGCGTCGGCAGGAAGCGGACGGCGATCGGCCCATCGAGGCGGATCGGGACGCCGGTCGCCTGCGTCAGCTCCTCGGCGATGCGGGGGCGAATCGAATCGAAGTCGAACAGCAGGGGCGCGGCGAAGGCGGCGCTGAGCGCGAGGATCAGCGCGATCCCGATATAGGTCAAGAGATCGCGCATCGTTCTCCCGCACCCCGCCGCGTCAGTCGCGAAGTTCCACGAAGGAATTGAGCACGAGTTTGCGACCCGCCTTGTCGAAGTCAATCGTCAGCTTCGGGCCATCGACCGCCGCCACCAGCCCCGGTCCGAATTTCTGATGGAAAATCCGGGCGCCGGGCGCGAATTTGCCCTCCGCCGTCGCGCGGGCCAGAACCTCGCCCTCGATCGTTTTCGGCCCGCGAGACGGCGCCGTTGCGCGCGCGGCGAAGCCTCCGGTTCCGGCGCTGGCGTTCGCCGAACCCTGCGCGCGGCCTTGCGCCCGCTTCCAGCCCGGCGTGTCGTAGGACGAGCCATAAGTGTCGATATTGGCGAAGCGCGATTGCGCATAGGCGCCATAGGCGCCGCCGCTGCGCGCCTCGTCCACCACCTGCACGTGATCGGGCGGCAGATCGTCGATGAAGCGCGAGGGAACCGTGCTCTGCCACAGGCCGTGGATGCGGCGGTTGCTGGCGAACAGGATTTTCGCGCGCCGCCGCGCCCGCGTCACCCCGACATAGGCGAGGCGGCGCTCCTCCTCGAGCCCGGCGCGGCCGTTCTCGTCGAGCGAGCGCTGGTGCGGAAACAAGCCCTCCTCCCAGCCGGGCAGAAAGACCGTGTCGAATTCGAGCCCCTTGGCGCCGTGCAGCGTCATGATCGAAACGCGCTCGCCGCCCTCCTTGTTGTCGACGTCCATCACCAGCGAAACATGTTCGAGGAAGGCGCCGAGATCGGGAAATTCCTCCATCGAGCGGATCAGTTCCTTCAGGTTTTCGAGCCGCCCCTCGGCCTCGGCCGAGCGCTCCTGCTTCCAGAAATCGGTATAGCCGGATTCGTCGAGAATCTGCTCGGCCAGCTCGTCATGCGGTCTTCTGCCCGACCAGCGCCGACCAGCGCGCGAAATCGCCGAGCAGAGTCCGCAGCGTCGCCGCGCGGCTTGGGCCGCAGCTCCTCGGTCTCGACCAAGGCGCGGGCCGCCTGCATCAGCGGAATTTGCCGCAGCCGCGCAAATTCATGCACGATCTGCAGCGTGCTTTCGCCCAGCCCGCGCTTGGGCGTGTTGACGATGCGCTCGAAGGCGAGATCGTCGGCGGGCTGGGCGACGCAGCGCAGATAGGCGAGCGCGTCGCGGATTTCGAGGCGTTCGTAGAAGCGCGGGCCGCCGATCACCTTGTAGGGCAGGCCCAGCGTGATGAAGCGCTCCTCGAATTCGCGCATCTGGAACGAGGCGCGCACCAGAATGGCCATGTCGTCGAGCGATGAGCCCTTGCGCTGCAATTGCTCGATCTCCTCGCCGACGACGCGGGCCTCCTCCTCGGAATCCCAGACCCCGGCGACGGCGGGCTTCTCGCCCCATTCGCCGTCCGTGAACAGGGTCTTGCCGAGACGGTCGCGGTTGCGCGCGATGAGATGCGAGGCGGCGGCGAGAATATGGCCGGTCGAGCGGTAATTCTGCTCCAGCCGCACCACCTTGGCGCCGGGAAAATCCTTCTCGAAGCGCAGGATGTTGTCCACCTCCGCGCCGCGCCAGCCGTAGATCGACTGGTCGTCGTCGCCGACGCAGCACAGGTTCTGCGGCTGCGCTGGATCGGCGCGCTGGACCAGCAGCCGCAGCCACAGATATTGGGCGGCGTTGGTGTCCTGGTATTCGTCCACCAGGATGTATTTGAAGCGCTGCTGGTACTCGCGCAGCACATCCGCGTTTTCGCGCAGCAGGCGCAGGGATTCGAGCAGGAGATCGCCGAAATCGACGGCGTTGAGCGTCTTGAGCCGCTCCTGGTAGAGCGTGTAGAGCTGCGCGCCCCGGCCATTGGCGAAGGCCTGCGCTTCCCCGGCCGGAACGTGTTTCGCGTCGAGGCCGCGGTTCTTCCAGTTGTCGATGAGATAGGCGAGCGAACGCGCGGTCCAGCGCTTGTCGTCGATGTTTTCCGCCTTCAGCACCTGCTTGAGCAGGCGCATCTGGTCGTCGGCGTCGAGAATGGTGAAATTGCTCTTGAGGTCGACGAGTTCGGCGTGGCGGCGCAGGATTTTCGCGGAAATGGCGTGGAACGTGCCGAGCCAGCCCATGCCCTCGGCGGCGGCGCCGATCAGCGCGGCGACGCGCTCCCTCATCTCGCGCGCCGCCTTGTTGGTGAAGGTGACCGCCAGAATCTCATGCGGCCGGGCGCGGCCGAGCGCCAGGATATGAGCGATGCGCGAGGTCAGCACGCGGGTCTTGCCGGTGCCGGCGCCGGCCAGCACCAGAACCGGCCCGTCCAGCGTCTCCACCGCCGCGCGCTGCTCCGGATTGAGCGCGCTCAGCCAGTCCGGACCGCCCCGCGCGGAGAGAGCGCGCGCGGAAATCCCCCCGGGCGCGGGCCAGGGTGGAGGACATCGTCGTCGGGCGGGAACGGATCGGACAACCTTGGCCTTGAGAGAACGAAGAGCGAATTGTTAACCGCAATGTGGGGCCGGACGGCGGACTTGTCCAATCCGCCGGCGCCGAAAAGCCGCGAATCCCGCGGAAAGCGCGGCCGTCAGGCTCGGCAAGCTCCGATCCGCTCAAATTTGAATTAATGTGTTGGGCAAATTTCAGGAGCTCGCTTTTATTTTGCCCGATGGAGACGAAGCGCCCGGTCAGCGGGCGCCCAAAGCAGGCGCGACGGGAGACGGCACCGTGCAACACTGGCTTCGACGGACCTTGAGCGCCTTTTCGCGCGAAAAGTCGGGTTCGGTCCTGATTTTCTTCGGGCTGGCCCTGATGGCGATCTTTCTCATCGTGGGCCTGGCGCTGGATTATAACCGGGCCCTGTCCACCAAGGGCGTCCTCAACACGGCGACCGACGCCGCCGCGCTCGCCGCGCTCAGCGCGGCGCAGGCCGATTACGCCGCCAACGCCGGCACGACCCAGATGGTCGCCGACGCCCAGGCGGCGGCGCAGCGCGCCTTCGTGGCCAATGCGGGTTCAGCCTATTCGCTGCTCAACGGCGCCCCGACCGTCTCGGTCCAGCGCAGCGGCCAGGTCATCACGGCCAATATCAGCTACCAGGCGCAGTCGCCCAATGTGTTCGGCGCGCTGGCCAATGTCGCCAACATGAACATCTCGCATTCGGCGGCCTCGTCCCTGACCCTGCCGAGCTATCTGAATTTCTACCTGCTGCTCGACGTCTCGGGCTCGATGGGCATTCCCTCGACCGATTCCGAACAGACGCGGCTCGCGGCGATCAACCCGGATTTTCGCGATCTCTATCCCGGCGGCTGCACCATCGCCTGCCATTTCAACGCCGCCAATTTCCCCAACCAGTGCGATCACCTGCCCGAACTCGACGCACCGCAACACCTATACGACGAGCTGCCAGGGCTATAACCTGTCGCGCACCGCCGGCCAGAACGGGACGCCCACGGCGTTCTGCTCGGCGCCGGGGCTGCCCAACTGCATCCAGCTGCGCCTCGACGCGGTCGCCTACGCCGTGCAGCAGTTGGGCCAGACCGCCTACAACAAGCAGGTCGCGGCGAAGCGGACCAATCTTTTCGGCATCGGCATCTATCCCTTCGCCGCCCAGATGGCGACCTACCTGCCGCTGACGTTCGATCCCACCGCGATCGTCAATATCGCGCCCAACATCACCTCGCTGATCGACAGCGGCGGCACGGACCAGATCGGGCCGAACAATCAAAGCGTGGGTTCGGGCGGCACGCATTTCGAGAACGCCCTGAGCGCCATCAACACTCTGATTCCGAGCGCGGGCGACGGCTCCAGCCCGGGAACGCCCGCGCCCTTCGTCTTTCTCGTGACCGACGGCGCGCAGGACAATCAATATCAGATCCCGACCCGGAATTCGAACGGCACATGGTCGGCGAACTGGTCCGGCAGCAACAACGCCACCACGCTCGACACGGCCAATTGCACGGCGATCAAGAATCGCGGCATCACGCTCGCGGTGCTGGAAATCCCCTATGTGCCGATCCAGAACCCGACCACGATCTGGAACAACGAGGACGGCGCCGCCAACGCCAACGCGCCGCTCATCCCGCCCGTGATGCAGTCGTGCGCCTCGCCGGGGTTCTATTTCTCCGCCTCGACGCCGACCGACATCAACAACGCCATGCAGGCCATGTTCAACAAGGCCGTGAGCTTCGCGCACCTGACGCAGTGACGGGGCCTGGCGCCTCGCGGGCGTCAGGCTTTCTTGAGGAAGCAGGTCTTCAGCACGAGGCCCTTGACCTTGTCGGTGCGGCCCTCGATCTCTTCCGGATCGCCGGTCAGGTGAATGCCGCGCACCATCGTGCCGCGCTTGAGCACGGTCGAGGAGCCCTTGACCTTCAGGTCCTTGATGAGGGTGACGTTGTCGCCCTCGTTCAGAATGGCGCCATTGGAATCGCGCGTCTCGGACATGTCCCGTTCTCCCCTTCGTTCCCGGCGGGTTAAGCCGTTCGACGGCCCAATGTCCAGCGCCAATCGCGTTTTTCCTCAACATGACAGATGCGCGCGGGCAGGCTAAACAGAACCCATGCTGCTGTCCTGGCTGATCGGCCCCTTCCTCGAATATGAATTCATGCGCCGCGCCCTCGTGGGCGCGTTCGCGCTGGCTCTGGCGGGGGCGCCGCTCGGCGTCTTCCTGATCCTGCGCCGCATGTCGCTTTCAGGCGACGCCATGGCCCACGCCATCCTGCCCGGCGCGGCGATCGGCTATCTCATCGCCGGGCTGTCGCTGCCGGCCATGACGATCGGCGGCGTCGTCGCGGGCTTCGCCGTCGCGGTCGGCTCGGGCGCCATCGCCCGCGCCACCGTGCTGCGCGAGGACGCCTCGCTCGCCGCCTTCTACCTGCTGTCGCTGGCGCTCGGCGTCACCATCGTCTCGGTGCGCGGCTCCAATGTCGACCTGCTCCACGTGCTGTTCGGCAGCGTGCTGGCGCTCGACAACGCGACCATGATCCTGCTCGCCAGCATCGCCAGCGTGACCCTGCTCGGCCTCGCCGTCATTTATCGCCCGCTGGTGATGGATACGCTCGACCCCGGCTTCCTGTCGTCGGTCAGCGGCGCCGGCGCCTGGACCCACATCGCCTTCCTCGGCTTCGTCGCGCTCAACCTCGTCGCGGGCTTTCATGCGCTGGGCACGCTGCTGGCGGTCGGCGCGATGATGCTGCCCGCCATCAGCGCGCGGCTATGGACGCAAAACATCACCGGGATGATCGTGATCGCCACCGGATTCGGCGTGGCGGGGGCCTATTCCGGGCTGCTGGCGTCGTTCTACTGGGGCCTGCCGTCCGGCCCGCTCATCATCCTCGCCTGCGGGATGTTCTATGTGCTGTCGCTGCTCGCCGGACCGGCGGGCGGCCTGCTGCGCTGGCTTACCCCGCGCTCGCATCTGGAAGGCTGACGCCGTCGGCGGCGCAATCCGCGCAAAGCCCCTGGATCTCGATGGCGACGCGCTCGGCGCTGAAGCCGCCGCGCGCCGCCGCCCGCGACAGCAGCAGTTCGATCTCGTCGTCGGCGAATTCCAGCGTCTTGCCGCAGGAGCGGCAGATCATGAATCCGGCGCGATGCCGATGGCCGCAGGCATGGCCCGCGCCGTGGCCGGCCTCGCGGCAGGCGACATAGGCGTTGCGGGTCTCGAGCCGGTGCGCCAGCCCCTCGTCGATCAGTTTCTGCAAGGCGCGATAGACCGTCGGCGGCGCGACGCGGCCGTGGTCGCGCAGGGCGTCGATCACGTCATAGGCCGAAAGCGGCTTGTCCGCCCCGGCGAGAAGGTCGCGGATGCGGCTCTGCATCTCGTTGAGCGGCGCCGGCGACGGGCGAGCGGACATGTCGACCTCTTGACGGATGTTATATTATACGCAAGTCTTGGCGGCGGAATCGATCAGCCCCGTCCAAGATAGGATGCTACGATGCGTCTGCAAAGACACCTGCTCGGCATGCTCACGCTGCTTCTCGCGCTTTCCCCGCTCGCGGCCCGCGCGCAAAACCCCGGAAAACTGCCGGTCGTCGCCAGCTTTTCCATTCTGGCCGATTTCGTGCGCCAGGTCGGCGGCGACAAGGTCGAGGTCAAATCGCTGGTGCCGCCCCAATGGCGACGCCCATGTCTTTCAGCCGAGCCCCGCCGACGCGCAAAGCCTCGCGTCGGCGAAGCTGATCGTCGTCAATGGCCTCGCTCTCGAAGGCTGGATGTCGCGGCTGATCGACGCCTCCGGCGCCAAGGCGCCGATCGTGGTCGCGACGAAAGGCGTGAAGGCGCGCGATGGGCGAGGAAGACGGCAAGAAGGGCATCGATCCGCACGCCTGGCAGAGCGTCGCCAATGCCAAGATCTATGTCGCCAACATTCTCGCCGGCCTGATCGCCGCCGATCCGGCCGACGCCGATTATTTCCGCGCCCGCGCCGAAAGCTTACGACGCCGCGCTCGACGCGACCGAGGTCAAGGTGCGCGCCGCCGTCGCCACAATCCCGCCGAAAAACCGCAAGATCATCACCACCCATGACGCCTTCGGCTATTTCGGCGAGGCCTATGGCTTCAGCTTCATCGCGCCGCAGGGCTTCTCGACGGATTCGGACCCTCGGCGCGCGACGTGGCGCGGCTGATCGACCAGATCCGGCGCGAAAAGGCCCCCGCCGTTTTCTTAGAAAACATTTCGGATCCCCGGCTGATGAAGCGCATCGCTCAGGAATCCGGGGCGAAAATCGGCGGCGACCTGTTTTCGGATTCGCTTTCGCCGCCCGATGGCCCGGCGGCCACTTACATTGCGATGATGGAACACAATATAGTCGAGTTGAAGAAGGCGCTGGCGCCCAATACCTGACCGGAGTTTGCATGTCCGACGAAAAGATCCCCGTCACCGTCCTCACCGGCTATCTCGGGGCGGGCAAGACCACGCTGCTCAACCGCATTCTCACCGAGGACCACGGCAAGAAATTCGCCGTCATCGTCAATGAATTCGGCGAAATCGGCATCGACAACGACCTCGTCGTGGATTCCGACGAGGAAGTTTTCGAAATGAACAACGGCTGCATCTGCTGCACCGTGCGCGGCGACCTCATCCGCATCATCGAGGGCCTGATGCGCCGCAAGGGCAAGTTCGACGCGATCCTGGTCGAGACCACCGGCCTCGCCGACCCGGCTCCGGTGGCGCAGACCTTCTTCGTCGACGCCGACGTGCAGAACCAGACGCGGCTCGACGCCATCGTCACCGTCGCCGACGCCAAGTTCCTCGCCGCCCGGCTGAAGGACGCGCCGGAGGCCAAGAACCAGATCGCCTTCGCCGACGTCATCCTGCTCAACAAGACCGATCTGGTCACGCCGGACGAACTGGAAGAGATCGAGGCGCGCATTCGCGGCCTCAACCCCTACGCCAAGCTGCATCGCACCCAGAATTGCGACGTCGCGCTCGACGCCGTGCTCGACCGCAAGGCCTTCGACCTCGACCGCATCCTGGAGCTGGAGCCGGAATTTTTGACGGCCGAGGAGCATGACCACGACCACGATCATCATGGCCACGACATCACGGACATGACCACGCTCATCATGAGCACGATCACGATTGCGGCCCGGATTGCGGCCACGATCACGAACATCATGACCACGAGCATCACGAACACAAGCACGAGCACAAACATCACGCCCCGAGGGTCGTGCATGACGAAGAAGTGCGCTCGGTGGCGTTCCAGCTCGACGGCCCGGTCGATCCCGATCTCTTCCTGCCCTGGATCAACGAGGTCGTGCAGCGCGACGGCCCGGACATCCTGCGCTCCAAGGGCATCCTCGCCTTCCCCGACGAGCCGAAGCGCTATGTCTTCCAGGGCGTGCACATGATCCTCGACGGCGACCTCCAGCGCGACTGGAAGCCCGAGGAAAAACGCTCCAGCCGCATCGTCTTCATCGGCCGCAAGCTGAAGGAAGACGAATTGCGCACCGGCTTCATGGCCTGCGCGGCGTAACCAAGCCTAGAACAGGGCGCCGACCAGAAAGGCGAAGGCCGAAAGGACGAGGACGCCGCCCCACACCGTGCGTGTGGCGTCGTTCGCCGTCAGGCTGGCGCGCAGGGATGGCGCGCGCGCCCAGGCCGCGTAAAAGGCGATGAGTCCGGCGAGCGCCACGGGAAAGATCGCGGCGCCGCGCAAGTTGCGCGAACAGGCGTCGAGCGCGACAAAGGCGGCGATTGCGGAAACCGGAACGAGGAAAAAAGCCGCCCAGTCACCCGCGCTCGGCATCTCGCCCATCGTCCCCGCGAGGATCGGCAGCACCACGAGGGAAAGCCAAAGTCCCGCGAGGAAGAACATCCCTTCGTAGGCGGCCGCGATCATCGCCTCGCCGCCGCCCGTCTTGATCGTCAGGGCGTCGACAAGCACAGCGACGCAAAGCGCAGCGGACACGCCCAGAACGAGCGCGAACCCGATAGGAAACCGCGTTTTGCTTTCGGGCATCTCTGCCAGCCCTCCGCGGCTATTCTTCCGGCGCGTCCATGATCGGATCGTGCTGGCTGGCGTCGAAGCCGAACATCTCCCAGCTTTTCTTCATATGCGGCGGCAGCGGCGCGGTGACGTCGAGCACGCCGCCCTTGGGGTGCGGCAGGATCAGCCGGCGCGCCAGCAGGTGCAGCTTGTTCTCGACGCCGTCCGGCAGATTGCGGTTCGGATCGGCGCGGCGATAGGAATCTTCCTGCCCGTGGCCATATTTCGGGTCGCCGACGATCGGGCAGCCGATGGCCTCGGCATGGGCGCGCAACTGATGGGTGCGGCCGGTGAGCGGCTTCATCGACAGCCACGACAGCCGGGGGCTGAGCTTGTCCACCACCGCGTAATAGGTCAGCGAGTGCTGCGCGTCGTCGTCGCCATGCTTGGCGACCCGCATCTTCTCGATGTCGCGGCGCTCTTCCACGCCATGACGGCCTTTTTCGCGCGGCGCGCGGTTGTCGCCCATCGCCTCGCCCTTGGCGAGATAGAGCGAGATGCGGCCCTGCGCCGGGCGCGGCACGCCCTCGACCATGGCCCAGTAGATCTTCTTGGCCGAACGCGAACGGAAAATCTCGCCGAGGTCGGCGGCCATTTTCCGCGTCTTGGCGATCAGCAGCACGCCGGAGGTGTCGCGGTCGAGCCGATGCACCAGAACCGGGCGGTCGCCGCGCTCGTTGGCGAGCGATTGCAACATGCCGTCGAGATGAACCTTGGTGCCCGAACCGCCCTGCACCGCGAGGCCGAACGGCTTGTTGAGCACCATCAGGTCGCGGTCGTCGAGCAGGATCATGTCGCGGATCGCGCGGGCGTCGGCCTCGGAATAGACCGCCTTCTTGACCGCCGGCGCCTTCACGCCCTCGATGCTCAGCGGCGGCACGCGCACATTGGCGCCGGCCACGACGCGGGTCGAGGTGTCCACCCGCTTGCCGCTCAGCCGGACCTCGCCCTTGCGGCAGATCTTCGCCAGATGGGACAGCGAAAGCGTCGGGATGCGCCGCTTGAACCAGCGGTCGATGCGCATGCCGTCCTCGTCCTCGGTGACGAGCAGGATCTGCACTTTCCCCGTTTCCTTGTCGGGCGCCGGCGCGGGAAGCTCCCGCGCCTCGGCGGCCTGGAATTTTTCCGCCGATTCCCGCGCGAGGCGCGCGGCCCGCGCCGGATCGGCGGCCTCGGCCTCCGGCCGCGCCTTCTTCGGACGCGCGGCGAAAAAGCGCTTGGCCTTGGGCGCGGCGGCCTTGTCGCCGAAGCTCTTGTCGGCGCCGCTCGCCCGCGAGCGAGCGCCGGGCGCGCGGCCCTTGCCCGTCGCCGCCGGCTTTTGAAGCGCCGAGTTCTTGGAAGCCCCCTTGGAGGGGCCGGTCCGCATGCGCGTCATGACAAAGCCCTCACGAGAGCAAGGCCGCCGAAAACGCCGGCCAGAGCAAGAAAGACGGAGCCGCCGACATAGGCCGCCATCAGGCCCGGTTTCGCCGCGCTCGAACAGCAGTGCGGCGTCGAGCGAAAAGGCCGAAAAGGTGGTGTAGCCGCCGAGAATGCCGGTGAGCAGGAACAGCCGCACATGCTGCGTCCAGCTCTCTCCGGCGCGGAAGGCGAGAAAGCCCGCGATCAGGCCCATGACCAGCGAGCCGGAAATATTGATGAGGAACGTGCCCCACGGAAAATTCGTCCCCAACAGCCGCGCCGCGAGGAGATTGACGGTATGACGAACACAGCCGCCGAGCCCGGCGCCGAGGAAAACGAGAAGATAGGCCTGCATGCCTCTCTATAGCCAAGCGGGGCGGCGGCGTCATTAACCCATTTTCGCCGGCGGCCCGGACGCTTCGCTCGGCAGGAAATTATGGGCGAGCGCATGGTAGAGCCCTTCCCGGCTCAGCAGCCGCGAGGCCCCCCGCGCGATCATGGCGGCGAGCATCAGGGGAATGATCATCGCGTGGTCGTTGGTCATTTCCGAGACGATGACGAAGGCGGTGATCGGCGCCTGGGTCACGCCGGTGAGATAGGCGACCATGCCGATCAGCGCCAGCGCCCCGAGCGCCAGATGGGGAAACACAAGGCTGAGCGCGGAGCCCTCGCCGGCCCCGATCGCCAGCGAGGGCGAGAACACGCCGCCCGGAATGCCGCTGATCGCGGACAAGGTCGTGGCGACGAATTTCAGCGGCGCGAACCAGTAATCGATTTCGCCGCTGGCATGGACGACCGCACGCGCCTGCGCGTAACCCGTCCCGAACACCGAGGGATCGCCGTTCAGGCCGCATAAAGCCACGCCCAGGCCGCAGACCATGGCGAACAGCACCGGCCATCGGGCGATGGCCGCGCCGGCGCGGCCGGGCAGACCTTGAGCGAAGCCGGACGACGAGACGGATGAACAGGCCGCCGGTCAAGCCGCCGACCGCCGCGCAGACCAGCACGCCCAGCCAGTCGGAACTCAGCGGCAGGCGTTCCGCTGTCGAGCCGAAATAGGAATAATCGCCGACGAGCGCGAACGACGTCAGGCCCGCAGCGATGACCGCGCCGATGATCAGGCCGCTCGTGCGCGCCTCGAAGGAGCGGCTCATTTCCTCGATCCCGAACACGATTCCCGCCAGCGGCGTGTTGAAGGCCGCCGCCACCCCCGCCGCCGCGCCCGCCAGAAGGAAGCCGCCCTGCCGGTAGGGCGAAATGCGCCCGATGGCGAACATGATCGCCGCGCCGACCTGCACCGTCGGACCTTCGCGCCCCGTCGAGGCGCCGCACAACAGGCCGAAGCTCATCACCACGATCTTGCCGAAGGCGACCCGCAGCGAAACCAGCCGCGCACGCGTGGCCTGGTCCTCGATCTGGAGCGCGGCGATGGCCTGCGGGATGCCGCTGCCCTGCGAATTGGGAAAAACATGACGCGCCAGCAAGGTCGCGATCGCAAAGCCCAAAGGCGTCACCGCGAGGGCGATATGGGGCGCGCGCTCGAGGAAAGCCGCAAACGTCTCCTGCGCATGGTCGGCCAGCCAGGCCATCGCCACGGCGACGGCGCCGACCGCGATTCCGCCGAGGATGAAGAGGCTCCGGCGCCACCAGCGCTTGGCCGCCAGACGCGAACGCAGGGCGAGATGCGACAAGGCGCGATCGAAATTTTCAGGCTTTCCCACCCCACATCGCTCCCAAACCGGCGGTCAGCCCTGCCCGCGTTCCTTGCGCAGCTTGGCCCAGTAATCCAGCCGCTTGCCGATCTCGCGCTCGAAACCGCGTTCGACCGGCTGGTAGAGTTTCTGCCGCCCGAGTTCCTCGGGCCAGTAGTTCTGGCCGGAAAAGGCGTCGGGCTCGTCGTGGTCATAGGCATAGCCCGAGCCGTAGCCCTCGGTTTTCATCAGCTTGGTCGGAGCGTTGAGGATCACCTTGGGCGGCGTCAGCGAGCCGCGCTCGCGCGCCAGCCGCATCGCCGCCTTGTAGGCCATGTAATTGGCGTTGGATTTCGGCGCGGTCGCGCAATAGACCACGGCCTGCGCGATGGCCAGCTCCCCCTCGGGGCTGCCGAGAAAATCATAGGCGTCCTTGGCGGAATTGGCGATCACGAGAGCCTGCGGATCGGCGAGCCCGATATCCTCGACCGCCATGCGCACCACGCGCCGCGCGATGAACAACGGGTCTTCGCCGGCGTCGAACATGCGCGCGAGATAATAGAGCGCGGCGTCCGGGTCGGAGCCGCGCACGGTCTTGTGCAGGGCGCTGATGAGATTGTAATGGCCCTCCTGCCCCTTGTCGTAGATCGGCGCGCGGCGCTGGACGATCTCGCTCAGGGCCTTGACGTCGAACATCTCGCCGGGCCGGGCGGCGCGGAAGATCTCTTCCACCAGGGTCAGCGCGGCGCGGCCGTCGCCGTCGGCCATCGTCGCCAGCGTCGCCCGCGCGTCGGCGTCGAGCGGCAGCGGCTTGCCCTCGACCTCTTCGGCGCGCTCCAGCAATTTCCCGATCGCCGCCGCGTCGAGGCTGTGGAAGGTCAGCACGCGGGCGCGCGACAGCAGCGCCGCATTGAGTTCGAAGGACGGGTTTTCGGTGGTGGCGCCGATCAAGGTGATCGTTCCATCCTCCATCACCGGCAGGAAGGAATCCTGCTGCGCGCGGTTGAAGCGGTGGATTTCGTCGACGAACAGCAGCGTCCCCTGCCCGATGCGACGCCGGGCGCGGGCCTCCTCGAAAATTTTCTTCAGCTCGGCCACGCCGGAGAAGATCGCCGAGGCCTGCACGAAATTCAGCTTCGTTTCATGGGCCAGCAGGCGGGCGACCGTGGTCTTGCCGGTGCCGGGCGGCCCCCAGAAGATCAGGCTGCCAAGCGAGCCCGATTCGATCAGCCGGGTCAGCGCGCCATTGGGGCCGAGCAGATGATCCTGCCCCGCCACTTCGGCGAGGCTTTTCGGGCGCAGGCGCTCGGCGAGCGGGCGCGGGGCGTCCTGCTCCAGTCCGGCGCTGGCGAAAAGATCGGTCATCGCCCTTTTTCGCGCGTCTCGGGCCCAGGGGCAAGCAAGAGTGCAAGCAGAGGAGCAAGCGCGCCAGCAAGAAGAGTTGCGATTGACCTTGGCGCGCATCCGGTCCAAATCAGCGCAAACCAAGAGGGCGCCCCCAATGACCGACCTGTCCCCCGCCGCGCTGGAAAAGCAGCTGATCGCCGAAGAGACCGCCAAGATGCTGCTTGAGGTCGGCGCCGTGCTGTTCAACGCGGAAAAGCCGTTCATCTTCACCTCGGGCTGGGCCAGCCCGGTCTATACCGACATGCGCAAGCTGATCGCCTTTCCGCGCCTGCGCAACGTGATGCTCGATTTCGCGGTCAAGACCATCCAGCGCGAGATCGGCTACGAGGGCCTCGACATCATCGCCGGCGGCGAGACGGCGGGCATTCCCTATGCGGCCTGGATCGCCGACCGCCTCGCCTTGCCGATGCAATATGTCCGCAAGAAGCCCAAGGGCTTTGGCCGCAACGCCCGCATCGAGGGCGAAGTCACCGATGGCGCCCGCACGCTGCTGGTGGAAGACCTCGCCACCGACGGCGCCTCGAAGCTGAATTTCTGCTCCGCGATCCGCGAGGCGGGCCAGAAATGCGACCACACCTTCGTGTTCTTCTTCTACGACATCTTCCCGCAGGCGCGGGCCGAACTGGGCAAGGAAGGCGTCGAACTGCACCAGCTCACCACCTGGTGGGACGTGCTGAAGGTCGCGCGCCGGACGAACTATCTGCCCGACGCCACCCTGGACGAGGTGGAGAAGTTCCTGCACGCGCCGGCCGAATGGTCGGCCGCCCACGGCGGGGCCTCGGAATTCGGCAAGAAGGCCTGACCCGGATGCGGCGCGCTCGCCCTTCTGCTCGGCGCCGTGGCGGTCGCTGACCGCCGCCAGCGCCCGCGCCGATGAGCGGTTCTGCGCCGGCGTCGGCATCGAGGACGGCGCCGCGCTCCGCGTCGGCCGCGTCAGGGCGGGCGCCGGAAAAGTCCATTTCCTGAACAACGGCGCGGCGAACAACTCCTGCCCGTCGCCCACGCCCGACTGTCAGCAGAAGCCTTATCTCGTGCCGGGCGACCTGGTCGTGATCGGCGCGAAACAGGGCGATTATGTCTGCGCCGATTACGACGGCGGCAAGGGCGATCTCGGCGGCTGGCTGCCCGAAGCGGCGATCGAACCCGCCCCGGTCGAGACGGACCCGGCGGCCTGGGTCGGCGACTGGAAGCGCGTCGAAGCCGAGATCAAGATCAGGAAAAGCGGCGACGGCCTGAACGCCGAGGGCGACGCGACGTTCGGCGCGCTCGATCCGGCCCGCGTCAGGCGCGGCGGCGTCAATGTCGGCGAATTTTCCGGCCCCATCAAACTCGCGAACGGCAGCGCGAGCGTCGTCGACAAGGACGCCGACCCCAAGGACTCCTACGGTTGCCGCCTGTGGCTCGCCCGCGCGGGCGCCGATCTTTTCGTGCGCGACAACATGCAATGCGGCGGCTTCAACGTGTCCTTCTCCGGGCTCTATCGGCGCGCGGCGAAATAGCCGGCCGCGCATCTTCTTAGTTTTTGCATAATTCGACCTTTGGATGGACCGATCCGCCGCCGCCGAACTGGCCGGCCCCGAAACTTCCCGGCAATATCCTCCCCCAGAACCGGCGCGAGATCCGGCCAAGACCGAAAAAGGAATGAGGGAAGGATGAAAACATTTGCTCTGGCGGCGGCCCTGATCGCCTTTGTCGCGGCGCCGGCCTCGGCGCATGGGCCGACGCGGCAGAAGATCGTCGAGACGATCGACATCGACAAGCCGGTCGACTCAAGTCTGGGCGATCGTCAAGGATTTCGACGCCATCTCGAAATGGCATCCGGCGATCGCCTCCAGCGTCGCCGACAAGGGCAACGAAATCGGCTCGACCCGCAAGCTGGTGCTGAAGGCGCCCGGCGATCCGAGCTTCGACGAGGTGCTCGACAAATATGACGCCGACGCCCACAGCTACAAATACGAGATCCCCAAGGTCGATCCCAAAATCCTGCCCGTGAACGATTACACCTCGACGATCACCGTGACGGACAATGGCAAGGGCGGCTCGACGATGGAATGGAAGGGCGCGTTCTATCGCGGCTACATGCTCAACGACCCCCCGCCCGAACTGAACGACGAAAGTTCCGTCGCCGCCGTGCGCAAAGTCTATCGGGCCGGGCTGGACAATGTGAAAGCCATCGCCGAATCCGCCAAGTGAAGACGCGAATCGGCCTCGTCCTGCTGGCCCTCGCCGGGCCGGCCCGGGCGGGGCCGCTGGCTTATGTCACCGACCAGGAGCGCGGACGCCGTCTCCGTCGTCGATCTCGCTGAGCAGCGCGTCGTCGAGACTGTCAAGGTCGGCGAAAAGCCGGCCGGAATCGCCGTCGCGCCGGGCGGAGCGCGGATCTATGTGTCCAATCCGGCGGCCCATAGCGTTTCCGTCGTCGAACGGATTGCCGATGGAACCCACAAGACGATCGCCGAAATCGCCGCGGGCCAGGGACCGCTGGGGCTGGCGCTCGACGTACGGGAAAGCGCCTGTTCGCCGCCGACTGGTATTCCGACCGGATTGTCGTGATCGATACCGATGCGCTCGCCGTGAGCGGCGAGATCAAGGTCGGCAAATCGCCCTCCGGCATGGCGGTCAGCCCCGACAATCGCTGGCTCTATGTCGCCAATCGCGAGAGCGACAGCGTTTCGGTCGTCG
The DNA here is from genome assembly GCA_963811975.1 of uncultured Alphaproteobacteria bacterium. Lineage (GTDB taxonomy): Bacteria > Pseudomonadota > Alphaproteobacteria > Rhizobiales > Beijerinckiaceae > Rhodoblastus. The sequence continues at coordinate 29,535 of CAWETR010000009.1, read as the reverse complement.
ATCTCGACAACCTGCGCAGCGCCGGCGAAATCGCCGTCGGCAAGGCGCCCTTCGGCGTCACATACGACACGAACGGCCCCGATGGCCCGCGCGTGCTGGTCGCCAATGTGCAATCGAACGATGTTTCGGTAATCGACCCGGCGACGCGGCGCGAGACCCGGCGTCTCGCCGTGAAAAGCTTTCCCTATGTCGCCGCGGCGACGCGGGATGGTTCACGGATTTTCGTCACCAACCAGCACGACGACAGCGTCTCCGTCTTCGACGGCAAGACCTACCAGCCGCTGGGCGTCATCGACGTGTGCGGCTATCCGGAAGGCCTGCTGGTGGCGCCGAACCAGAGCGAAGTGCTGACCGCCTGCTGGATGGACGACGTGCTGGCCGTGATCGATGTGACGAGCCTGAAGGTGACGAAAAAAATTCCGGTCGGCGCCAGCCCGCGCGCGTTCGGGCAATTCATCGCGCCCGATGAAAAATAGAACCGGTTCTCGCCAGAGAACCGGTCAGGAACGAACGTGATGCCGAGCTGACGGAGGGACTTGATCGCTCGCGATCAACGAAAAAACGCGTCACCACATGTCGAGCGCGGCGCGGGCCTCGTCGGACATGCGGCTCTGGTCCCACGGCGGATCGAACACCAGTTGCACTTCGACGCCCGCGATTCCCGGAACGGCGGCGACGGCGTTTTCCACCCAGACCGGCATTTCGCCCGCGACCGGACAACCCGGCGCGGTCAGGGTCATGTCGATCTTGACGAAGCGGCTCTCGTCGATATCGACGCGATAGATCAGGCCCAGTTCATAGATGTCGGCCGGAATTTCGGGATCGAAGACCGTCTTCAACGCCATGATGATCGCGTCGGTCAGACGGTCCAGCTCTTCCGGCGAAATGGCGTCCTGCACGGCAATCGTCGGGCGGTTCGGCTGAACTTCGGCTTCGGGGCTGGCGTGTTCGTTCATCGCGAGTTTCCGTTCAGGCAAAGAGATGGGCGGCGCGATCCAGCGCCGCAACCAGGGCGTCCACTTCCGCGCGGGTATTGTAGAGCGCGAACGAGGCCCGGCAGGTCGAGGTGACGCCGAAGCGCGACAGCAGGGGCTGGGCGCAATGGGTGCCGGCGCGCACCGCCACGCCGGAGCGGTCGATCACGGTCGCGACGTCATGGGCGTGCGCGCCCTTCATTTCGAAGGAGAACAAGGCGCCCTTGCCCGGGCGCGGTCCCGAACAAGCGCAGATAGGGCAGTTCCTTCAGGCGTTGCCCGGCATAGGCGCCGAGGTCGGCCTCATGGGCATGGATCGCGCCGCGGCCGACGCGCTCCATGTAATCGAGCGCGGCGCCAAGGCCGATCGCCTCGACGATGGGCGGCGTGCCCGCCTCGAACCGCTGCGGCGGCACGCCATAGGTCACGTTGTCCAGCGTCACCGTCTCGATCATTTCGCCGCCGCCGGCGAAGGGCGGCAATTTCGACAGCCAGTCCTTCTTGGCGTAGAGCGCGCCGATCCCAGTCGGCCCGTAGAGCTTGTGGCCGGTGACGACATAAAAATCGACATCGAGATCGCGCACGTCGACGTCGCAATGCACCGCGCCCTGCGAGCCGTCGATGAGAACCGGAATGCCGCGCTCATGAGCGAGGCGGACGATCTCCTTCACCGGCGTCACCGTGCCCAGCACGTTCGACATATGGGTAATGGCGACGATTTTTGTTTTCTCGGTCAGCGCCGCCGAAAATTTCTCCAGCGAAAACGAGCCGTCGTCCTCGACATCAACCCATTTCAACACGGCGCCCTTGCGCTCGCGCAAAAAATGCCAGGGCACGATGTTGGAATGATGCTCCATGATCGAGAGCACGATCTCGTCGCCCTCGCCGATATGGGCCAATCCATAGGACGACGCCACAAGGTTCAACGCTTCGGTGGCGCCGCGCGTGAAAATGATTTCCTCGGCCGAACCGGCGTTGAGGAAGGCGCGCACTTTTTCGCGCGCCGCCTCGAAGGCGTCGGTCGCGGCGTTGGCGAGATAATGCAGCCCGCGATGGACATTGGAATATTCATGTTCATACGCATGAACCATGCGCTCGATCACCGCGCGCGGCTTCTGCGCTGACGCCGCATTGTCGAGATAGACCAGCGGCTTGCCATAGGGCCGCTCGGCCAGAATCGGGAAATCCGCGCGGATTTTTTCGACGTCGAAGGAGGCGATTTTCACCGACTGGTTCATGCGAACGCCCCCCCGGAGAGCAGGCCCGCGAGATCGGCGTTGAGCAGGTCGCGCAAGGACTCGTCAGCCAGACCATCGAAGGCTTCGGCGGCGAATGCCTCGATCAGAATGGCCTGCGCCTGCGCGAGCGGAATGCCGCGCGATTCCATGTAGAACAGCTGGTTGGCGTCAAGCTTCGCGCAAGCGGCGCCATGGCCGCAGGCGACGTCGTCGGCGAAAATCTCCAGTTCCGGCTTCGACGACATGGCCGCGGCGTCGGACAGCAGCAGGCCCCGGCACAGCATCTTGCCGTCGGTCTTCTGCGCATGCGGCGGCACCACGATCTTGCCCTGGAACACGCCGTTGGATTCGTCGGCGAGAACATATTTGAAGGTCTCTCGGCTGAGGCAGGACGGCGCGTCATGCGTCAGCGTGAGCGTCGTATCGGCATGTTCGCGCGCGCGCAGCAGAGCCGCGCCGCTCAGATGCACCTGCGCGTTTTCGCCGACGCAGGTGACGAACATCTGCCGGCGCAGGAAGGGCGCGCCGGCGACCAGCGCCGCCGCGCGCAAGCGGGCGTCGGCGCCAAGGCGCGCGACGACGGTCTGCACCTCGACCGCGCCGCCCTCGAGCGTGCGGCTGGCGTAATCGAGTTCCGCGCCACGGCCGAGCGAGATGAAAAGCGCGCCGTCGCCGAAGCCTGCAAGGCCCTCGGCGCGCGTTTCCAGCAGCGAGGCGCGCGCGCCGTCGCCGAGCACGACGAGATGGCGCGCGAAGCGGCTGTGCGCCCCCGTCGCGCCGTCGAGCGCAACAAGTTCCAGCGCCTTGTCGAGCCGGGCGCCGGCCGCGATCTCGATCACGAAACCGCCCGGCGCGAAAGCCGCATTGAGATCGAGCAGGGAATCGACCGCGCCCTGCGCGAGGCTTTGCAACGCCGGCTCGTCCTCGCCGAGCGCGCGGAGCGTCACGCTGGGCGTCGCGGACAAGTCATTCGACAATTCGGCTACGAAAAAGCCGTCGACCGTGACGATCGTCAGCCGGTCCGACGGCGCCAGCTTTTCCCGGGCGTGGGCCAAAGCCTCGGAATCGGGACGCGGCGCCAGCGGCGAGGCTGCGCGCAATTTCGCGCGCAGATCGGTGTAATGCCAGGCCTCGATTGCGCCGCGACGGCAGGCCCGCGCGGGCGAAGCGCTCGAACGCCGCCTGGCGTGAAGCCGCCGCCGGAGCCTGCGCGAAGCCTTTCAGGAAGTCCTGCTCGGCCTGTGTCGGATTTTGCAAGAGCGCGCCCATCACGCCGCCTCGTCCACGTAATCGGCGTAGCCGCTCTTTTCGAGCTCCAGGGCCAGTTCCGCCCCGCCGCTTTTGACGATGCGGCCCCTCGACATCACATGCACGGAATCCGGCGCGATATAATCGAGCAGGCGCTGGTAATGGGTGATGACCAGCAGGCCGCGCTCGGGCGAGCGCAAGGCGTTGACGCCCTCGGCGCAGACCCGCAAGGCGTCGATGTCGAGGCCGGAATCCATCTCGTCCAGAATGGCGAATTTCGGCTCCAGCAGCGCCATCTGCAGGATTTCCATGCGCTTCTTCTCGCCGCCGGAAAAGCCCAGATTGACCGGGCGCTTGAGCATGTCCTGCGAAATGTTCAGCCTGGCCGCCGCCTCGCGCACGCGTTTCATGAAATCGGGCGTCGACAGTTCGGCTTCGCTCGCGCGCCTTGCGCTGGGCGTTGAGCGCGGCCTTGAGAAAGGTCATGGTCGCGACGCCTGGGATTTCGAGCGGATATTGAAACACGAGGAACAGCCCGAGCGCCGCGCGCTCCGACGCCGTCTTGTCGAGCAGGTCGATTCCGTCGAGCCTGATTGAGCCTTCCGTGACTTCATAATCGGCGCGGCCGGCGATGACGTAAGAGAGCGTCGATTTGCCGGAGCCGTTCGGCCCCATGATCGCGGCCACCTCGCCGTCGGCGACTGTGAGGGACAGGCCGTTGATGATTTTCTTGCCGGCGACGGTGACGTGGAGGTTTTCAATTTCGAGCATGGCGGAACCTTGAAAGAAAGACGCGAGGGCGGCGGCTGTCAGCCGACGCTGCCCTCCAGCGAAATGGCGATGAGTTTCTGCGCCTCGACGGCGAACTCCATGGGCAATTGCTGAAGCACGTCGCGCACGAAACCGTTGACGATCAGCGCCGTCGCCTCTTCCGCCGAAAGCCCGCGCTGCATGCAATAGAACAGCTGGTCGTCGGAGATTTTCGACGTCGTCGCCTCATGCTCGAACAAGGCGGAGGAATTCTTCGCCTCGATATAGGGCACGGTATGGGCGCCGCATTTGTTGCCGATCAGCAGCGAGTCGCAATTGGTGAAATTGCGCGCGTTGACGGCCTTGCGATGCGCGGAGATCTGGCCGCGATAGGTGTTCTGCGAATGGCCGGCGGCGATGCCCTTGGAGATCACGCGGCTCGACGTGTTGGCGCCCAGATGCAGCATCTTGGTGCCGGAATCGACCTGCTGATAGCCATTGGAAATGGCGATCGAATAGAACTCGCCGCGAGAAGACTCGCCGCGCAAGATGCAGGAAGGATATTTCCAGGTGATGGCCGAGCCGGTCTCGACCTGGGTCCAGGAAATCTTCGAGCGGTCGCCGCGGCAATCGCCGCGCTTGGTCACGAAATTATAGACGCCGCCCTTGCCCTCGCTGTCGCCGGGATACCAGTTCTGCACGGTGGAATATTTAATTTCCGCGTCGTCGTGCGCGATCAACTCGACCACGGCCGCGTGCAGCTGGTTTTCGTCACGCTGGGGCGCGGTGCAGCCTTCGAGATAGGAGACGTAGGAGCCCTTGTCGGCGATGATCAGCGTGCGCTCGAACTGGCCGGTGTTCTTCTCGTTGATGCGGAAATAGGTCGAAAGCTCCATCGGGCAGCGCACGCCCGGCGGCACATAGACGAAGGAGCCGTCGGAAAATACCGCCGAATTGAGCGTGGCGAAATAATTGTCGGTCACCGGGACGACCGAGCCGAGATATTTCTTCACCAGTTCGGGATGGGTCTGGATCGCCTCGGAAATCGGGCAGAAGATGACGCCCGCCTTGGCGAGTTCCGCCTTGAAGGTGGTGGCCACGGAGACGGAATCGAACACCGCGTCGACCGCGACCTTGCGGGCGTTCGGGTCCGGCTGCACGCCGGCCAGCAACTCCTGCTCGCGCAGCGGAATGCCGAGCTTTTCATAGATGCGCAGCAGTTCGGGATCGACCTCGTCGAGCGATTTCGGCCCCTCGGCGCTTTTCGGCGCGGAATAATAATAGAGGTCCTGATAATCGATCGGCGGATAATGCACCCGCGCCCATTGCGGCTCGGTCATGGTCAGCCAGCGGCGGAAGGCGTCGAGCCGCCATTCCGTCATCCAGTCCGGCTCGTTCTTCTTGGCCGAAATGAAGCGGACGGTGTCCTCGTCCAGGCCCTTGGGGGCCTTGTCGGACGCGATATCACTGAAAAACCCGTATTTATAGGCGTCGACGTCAAGCGTCTTGACCTTGTCGACAGTCTCCTGGACAGCCGCCATTCTCAATTCTCCTCACCTAACGCGGGTTCAAGGCCCGCTGGTTGAGTCTATGTCCGAAGCGGATCAGTTTTGGCGCCGTTTCCGCATCCTCTCGCGCACCTTAGCCAATATTTCCAGAAAACGCACGCCCTCTTCCTCGGTCGATCCCCAGCCAAGACTGATACGCAGAGCGGAGCGGGCCAGATCGGTCGAAACGCCCATCGCGGCGAGCACGTGGGAGGGCGCCACCTTGCCGGAGGAACAGGCCGAGCCGGAGGACAGGGCCACGCCTTCCACGTCGAAGGCCGCGACCAGCGTTTCGGCGGCCAGCCCCGGCAAGGCGAACGCCAGGCTATTGGCGACGCGTTCCGCCCCTTCCCCAAATATGGCGGCTTCCGGCGCGATTTCCAGCACGCCGGCCTGCAAAAAGTCACGCAAGGCGCCCAGACGGGCCGTGTCCGCCTCGCGTCCGGCTTCCGCCTCGACGAGCGCCGCGGCAAAGCCCGCGATCGCCGCGACACTTTCCGTGCCGCCGCGCAAGCCGCGCTCCTGGCCGCCGCCGCGGATGAAACCGGCCTGCGGCATCGCGTCGCGGCGGGCATAGGCCAGCGCGCCCGCGCCTTTCGGCCCGCCAAGCTTGTGGCTGGAGAGGAACAGGACGTCGGCCCCGGTCGAGGCGAAGGTGCAGGGAATGCGCGAAAAGGCCTGGACCGCGTCGCAGACGAGCAGACCGCCCGCCGCATGGACCTGTTGCGCGGCCTCGGCGACGGGCTGGACGACGCCCGTCTCGTTGTTGACCGCCTGCAAGGCCAGGACCGGGCGAAAGCCCCGCGTCTCGGCGAGACGCGCCGCCAGATCGGCGAGATCGAGCCGGCCCTGCGAATCGAGCCGGACCGCCGCGACAGCGTCGGCAGGAAAGGAATGCCCGGCCTGGACGCAAGGATGCTCTCCCGCGCCGATCAGCAAACGCTCGCCGGCGCGCGGACGCAGCGCCGTCGCGGCGGCCTCGGTCGCGCCGGATACGAACAGCACCTGATCCGGGCGGGTCTCCAGCGCTTTCGCGACGCCGACCCGCGCGGATTCGACCAGCGCCCGCGCAGCGCGCCCCTCGGCGTGGACGCTCGAGGCGTTGCCGGCCTCCAGCGCCCGCAGCAGCGCCTCGCGCGCCGCCGGGCGCAACGGCGCCGTGGCGTTATAATCGAAATAGATCCGGCTCATGCGCCCAGGTCGAAATAGCGGGGCTCGCACCAGACGAGCGTTCCTGCGAACGGCTTATCCCCTCGCGCGCGGCGCTTCAACCGGATTCAAGGCGCTTTCCAGGCCGTCGGACTCGTTCATATGAGTTCGATCAGCCGCATCAGGAATCTCTGGTCGCCGGTGACGAAACTGCTCACGATGCTGACGGCGCAGCCCAGAACCAGGATGGTTGCCGTGGTGCGAATGACGAAAGAGACGGACGTCGCGAGGTCTTTTTCCGCGCGCAACGGCCTGCTCTGATCTTCGAATTGAAGAATGAAACGACCCATTGCCTCTCTCCCGAAAGGAAGTCGCTGCATCCAGGGCAAAGCCCGATATTGCCCGATTCGATGCGGCGATCTGACCCGAACAATGGCCTCGCAAAGTTAATGAGCCATTACACCGAAGCTATAAACAGCAACGCGATTTGTTAAAACCACGTTATAGTAAACCTATAACAGCAACAATAGCCTGCATTTAGCTTAATTGCGATATGAATACGGACATCTCATCAAACCTTGACGATCCGCCGCCCGAATTCGGTGCGCTCCTGCCAGCCGTTTCGCACCAGCTCCGGGTCAGGATGCTCCTCCTCGGGCCAGCCCAGGCAGAGGAAGGCGATGAACTTGTAGGACGGCGGCGCGGCGAGCGCGGCGCAGACCTGTTCCGGATCGAGGATCGAAACCCAGCCCAGGCCCAGTCCCGCGGCCCGCGCCGCCAGCCACAGGCCGGCAATCATGCCGACGACCGAATAGTCGAGCATTTCCGGCATGGTGCGGGCGCCGAGGCCGTGACCCTGTTCGGTCGCATGATCGCAAAACACCGCAAGCTGGACCGGCGCGACGTCGATCCCCGCGAGTTTGAGGCGCGCGTAAAGCGCCGCGCGCTCATTGCTCTGCGCGGCGAGCGCCTCTTCGTTGCAGGCCATGAAATTGCGCCGGATTTCCGCGCGTTTTTCGGCGCTCTCGACCCGGATGAACCGCCAGGGCTGGCTGTTGCCGACCGAAGGCGCGATCTGCGCGAGATCGAACAGGGACTCGAGCAGCTCTTCGGAGACGGGATCGGCGCGAAACCGGCGAACGTCGCGCCGCCAGCGCATCAATTCGGCGAGTTGCGCACGGAACTCCGCGCCGAAGACAGGTTTCTGCTCCATCATCACACCTTTGCGACGCAATGGAAAAAGCCGCCCGAAACAAGCCCTCGCCGCGAGCCCGACGGCGCCGGAGCGCCGCCATAGGCGTCGGCGGCCTCGGCCATCGGCGCATCGTCGCCCAGCGCCGACGATGCTGGCGTAATGAAACTCGTGGCCGCGAAATCTTTGCCCTTTCCGGCCGAGCGCGCAATCGGCCAAAAGCGTGGCGTCGCGATAGCCAAGCGTCATCTTGCGCCGCGCGAACGAGGTGCTCACCGACAAAAGCCCGGCCATGGCGTGAACCGTCCCGCCGGCGTCGGTCAGCGTCTCGCCCAGAACCATATAGCCGCCGCATTCGCCGTGGACCGGCCTTTTGCGCGCAAAATCGCCGCAAGCCGTCGAGGAACCCCGCATTGGCGGCGAGCCTGCCGGCGTGCAGTTCGGGATAGCCTCCGGGCAGCCAGCGCAATCGGCGTCGGCCGGCGGAGCCTCGTCGGCGAGCGGCGAGAAAAAGGCGATCTCGGCGCCCTGCCCGCGCCAGCCGGCAAGCACATGCGGATAAAGGAAGGAAAAGGCGGCATCGCGCGCGATCGCGATCTTCTGGCCGGGCGGCGCCAATGCGGCGCGCGGCGCGGCGGACAACGTCAGGGGCGCGGCGAGCGCCCGGACGGCGTCGACGTCGATATGGGCCTCGACGAAATCGGCCAGCGCCTCGAGCCGCGCCTCGAGCTCGGCCGTCTCGGCCGCCTGGACAAGACCGAGATGGCGCTCGGGCAGCACGACATGGGCCTCCTTGCGGCAAGGCGCCGACGACCTTGAGGCCCGCCGCCTCGACGCCCTCGCGCGCCAGACGCAAATGGCGCGGGCTGCCGATCTTGTTGAGCACGACGCCGGCGATGCGGATGCGCGGATCGAAACTCGCAAAGCCCTTGGCCACCGCGCCGCCGATTGCGCCTGTCCCGACGCGTCGAGCGCCAGCAGGACCGGCAGGCCCAGAGCGGCGGCGACATCGGCCGACGAGCCCGAGCGCCCGGGCGGCGCGGGGACGCCGTCGAACAGGCCCATCGAGGCCTCGCGCCAGCAGAAGCTCGGCCTTGTCCGAAGCCTGCGCCGCGAGCGCCGCGAGCAGGCCTTCGTCCATCGCCCAGGAATCGAGATTGAGGCTGTCGCGCCCCAGCGCCGCCTGATGGAAGGCGGGGTCGATATAATCCGGCCCTGATTTCGCGCCGCGCGACCGCAACGCCTCGCCGTCGCAGGGCGCGCATCAGGCCGAGCGTGAGCGTGGTCTTGCCGGAGCCCGAGCGCGGCGCGGCGATCAGCAGGCCGCAGGGACTGGTCGAAGCGCTCATCACGGCGGTCATGCGAAAAAATCCTTTTGCGCGACGGCGCCGGCGCGGTAGCACGAGGCATGGCCGAGATTTTGGACGAGCACGCCCCAAACCTGCGACGCGGCTGGACGACCGGCGCCTGCGCGGCGGCCGCCGCCCGCGCGGCCTATGCGGCGCTGACGGGCGGCGCCTTTCCCGACCCCGTGTCCATCACTTTGCCCGGCGGCCAGACGCCCGCCTTCGCGCTTGGCCCTGACCGAGCGCGGCGAGGCTTTTTGCCGCGCGGGGATCGTCAAGGACGCCGGCGACGACCCGGACGTGACCCACGGCGCCCTGATCGTCGCGCGCGTCTCGCGCGGCGCGCCGGGCGCCGGCGTGACCTTCGCCGCCGGCGAAGGCGTCGGCACGGTGACCAAGCCCGGCCTGCCGCTGCCGGTCGGCGAACCGGCGATCAACCCGATGCCGCGCCAGATGATCCGCGACGCGCTCGCCGCCGAAGCCGCCGCTGTGCGGCGGAACGACCGACGTTCACGTGGAGATTTCCGTGCCCGGCGGCGAGAAGATCGCCGAGCGCACGCTCAACGCCCGCCTCGGCATTCTCGGCGGCCTGTCGATCCTCGGCACCACCGGAATCGTGATGCCGTTTTCCTGCGCGGCCTGGATCGCCTCGATCCATCGCGGCATCGACGTCGCCCGCGCCGCCGGGCTGGAAATCGTCGCGGGCGCGACCGGCTCGACCTCCGAAGCCGCGATCAAGGCGCTTTACGCGCTGCCGGACGAGGCGCTGATCGACATGGGCGATTTCGTCGGCGGCATGCTGAAATATCTGCGCAAACATCCGGTCCGCCGCGTCATCGTCGCCGGCGGCATGGCCAAGATGACCAAGCTGGCGCAGGGCCTGCTCGATCTGCACTCCAAGCGCGGCGAGCGTCGATCTCGATTTTCTCGCGGGCTTCGCGCAAGGCGAAACGGCCGAGGCGATCCGCGCCGCCAATTCCGCCAAGCACGCCTTCGAGATCGCCCAGGACGCCGGCTTCGACATCGCGCGCGCCGTGGCGGACGCGGCATGGCGAACCGCCGCGAAGGCGCTGCACGGCGCGCCGGGCGAGCTCGAAATCGTGGTGTTCGATCGCGACGGCGGCCTGCTGGCGCAGACCGGATTTCGCACGATCGACTGACGGCTCAGACGCTCATTCGTCCGCCACCGAGCCGTCCGGCCGAACGAAACCGCCGCGATAGCGACGGCGGTAATCGGGATCGTAGAGCGCGCTCTCGCGGAAGTCGCTCGCGCCCAGCGCGGGCCCGACAAGGATCAGCGCGGTGCGCTCCATCGGGTTGTCGCGCGTCGCCGCGACAATGGTCGCCAGCGTCGCCTGCACGATCCGCTCGTCCGGCCAGCTCGCGCGAAACACCAGCGCGATCGGGCAATCCGGCCCGTAGAAAGGCAGCAGCTCCGCGACGATTTTCTCCAGCACATGGATGGAGAGGTGGATCGCCAGAGTCGCGCCGGTCGCGGCGAAAGCCGCGAGCTTCTCCTTCTCGGGCATCGCCGAGGCGCGGCCTGACGTGCGCGTGAGCACCAGGGATTGCGCGACTTCCGGCAAAGTCAGTTCGCGCTGCAAGGCCGCCGCCGCCGCCGCGAAGGACGGCACGCCGGGCGTCACGTCATAGGCGATGCCCAAAGCGTCGAGGCGGCGCAATTGCTCGCCCATCGCGCTCCACACCGAGAGATCGCCCGAATGCAGCCGCGCGACGTCGAGGTCTTCGTCGCGGGCGCGCGAAAATTCGGCGGCGATCTCGTCGAGCGTCATCGGCGCGGTGTCGACGATGCGCGCGCCGGGCGGGCAATGCGCGAGCAGTTCCTTCGGCACCAGCGAGCCGGCATAGAGACAGACCGGGCAGCGCGCGAGCAGGTCGCGGCCGCGCAAGGTGATGAGATCGGGCGCGCCGGGTCCGGCGCCGATGAAATGAACCTTCATGTCTTCAGCTCATCCGCTGGCGCGGCGAGCGCGCAGGTGACGCCGTTCTTTGCGCGGCGCGGCGCGATCAGTATGGCGTTCGGCCCGCCGCCCATCAAGGCGGCGGCTTCGGCGACGCTGGCGAAGCCGGTCTTCGCTCTCGCGACGACGGAGGCCTTGGCGCCGCGCGCGAGAAACTCTGGCTGGCGCGCGGAAAATTCCGTCTCGTCGAGAAAGACGATGTCGCAGCCAAGCCGGGCCGCCGCCTCGCGCAGCGCGGAGTTTTCCGCCTTGCGCGCGAGCGAGAACAGGGTCGCTTGCGCGCAAGGCGGCGCGGCGTCCAGCATCTCGCGGGCGAGCGCGAAAATGTCGTCGGCTTGCGCGCTCGACGCCACGCCGATGCCGATGGCGATGGCGCTCAGCATGGCTTGTCGAAGCTCCATTGCACGATCGGCATAGCGGGCCGCAAGCCGAAAAAGCCGCCGAGCTTTTCCGCGCGCGAAATCTGCGCCGAAATCAGATCGCCGCCCAGCGCGCCGTGACGCGCGATCAGAAGCGCCTGCGTCTCCAGCGTCACGCCGTTGACCACCAGCCGTCCGCCCGGCGCCAGCGCCTCGAGCGCCGCGTCCAGCACGCCAGCCGCCGTGACGCCGCCGCCGATAAAGATCGCTTGCGGACGCGGAAGCTCGCGCAAGGCTTCGGGCGCGCGGCCTTCGATCGACCTGCAAGTGCGGCGTTCCGAGCGCCAGCGCGTTGCGGCGGATGCGCGCCGCGCGCTCTGCATTCGCCTCGATGGCGATGGCGGAGGCGCGCTCGTCCGCGAGCAGCCATTCGATCGCGACGGAGCCGGACCCGGCGCCGATGTCCCACAGCAATTCGCCGCGGCGCGGCGCCAGCGCGGACAAGGTCAGCGCGCGGATTTCCGCGCTTGGTGATCTGGCCGTCATGCTCGAAAAAATCGTCGGGCAGGCCCGGCGCGCGCGGACAGGATTTTCGCGTCGCGATCGGCGACGACATCGAGCGCGATCGTGTTGAGCGCGTCGACGTCGTCGAGCGCGAAATCGCGCGCCAGCACTGCGCGCACTCTTTCGCGCGGGCCGCCGAGATGTTCGCAGATTGTCAGCCGCGAGGCGCCGAAGCCGCGCTCGGTCAGCAGCGCGGCGAGCTTGCCGCGGCGTCGCGCCGTCCCACGACAGCGCGAGGATCTTCGCGCCGTCGAACAGATGCGGGATGATCTTCTCCAGCGGGCGGCCGTGCAGCGTCACCAGCGCGCAATCCTGCTGGCCCAGCCCAGCCGCGCGGCGACGAGGCTGAAGGCCGAGGGCGCCGGCAGGCAGATCATCTCGTCCGGCCGGAATGAAGCGCGCCAGCACCGAGCCGACGCCGTAAAAGAACGGATCGCCGGACGCCAGCACGCACGACCGTCTCGCCGCGCCGCGCCAGAATCGGCGGCATAGGCCTCGTCCATCGGCGACGGCCACGCCAGCGTCTCGCAGCCGAGCGGCGCAGCCAGCGCGAGGTGGCGCGCGCCGCCGACGACGAGCGCCGCTTGCGCCAGCGCCTTATTTGCGGCAGGAGACAGGCCGTCGCGCCCGTCCTCGCCGAGGCCGACCAACGTGAGCCAAGGCTCAGCGAGGGACGTCGCGCTCATGAGCCTTCTCCATGAGGAGCGCGCCCTTGCGCAGCTTGATCCGCATCCTGATTCTCGGCGGCACGACGCAAGCCAGCGCACTGGCCGCGCGCGCTCGCCGGCCGCGCTGACGTTCAGCCCTTGCTTTCGCTGGCCGGACGCACGCAGAACCCGGCGCCCGCGCCGATCCCCTGCCGCATCGGCGGCTTCGGCGGCGCCGACGGGCTGGCGGCGTTACTTGCGCGACGAAAATTCGACGCGCTGATCGACGCCACCCATCCCTTCGCCGCGCAGATTTCCGCCAACGCCGCGCGGCCAGCGCCGCGAGCGGCGTGCCGCTGCTGGTGTTTTCGCGCCCGGCCTGGGCGCCGGCGACGGGCGACCAATGGAGCGAGGTCGCGACCATGGCCGACGCCGTCGCCGCGCTCGGCGAGACGCCGCGCCGCGTCTTCCTCACGCAGGGCCGGCTTGCAGCTCGCGGCTTTCGCCGCCGCGCCGCAGCATTTCTATCTCGTGCGCGCGATCGACGCGCCCGATGAGCTGCGCCTGCTGCCGAACCACAAGTTCATTTCTCGCGCGCGGCCCGTTCGCGCTCGAGGACGAACGCGACCTGATGCGCGCGCGAAGCCATCGAAATGCTCGTCACCAAGAACAGCGGCGGCGGCGCGACCCGCGCCAAGATCGACGGCCGCGCGCGAGCTGGCCATTCCGGTCATTATGCGTGCGCGCGGCCCGCAAGCCGACGGCGCGCCGGAAGCGAGCCGACTCGACGAGGTGCTGGCCTGGATCGAGGCTCATCGGCCCGCTCCGTAGCTGCGCGGCGTCAGCAGCCACGGGTCGGCGCCGGGGCGCGCGAATGAAGCGCGTCTCGCTCGAGCCGATCAGCACCAGCGTCGCCATGTCGACGAGGCCGGGATCGGCCTCGGCGAGCGTCGTCAGGACGACGCGCTCGTCGGGGCGCCCGACGGCGCGGGCGAAGGCGACCGGCGTCGTCGCCGCCCTTCAGGCCGCGCAGCAGCTCGAACGCGTCGTAGATCTGGCGCGGCCGCGCCTTCGAGGCGGGATTGTAGAGCGCGATGACGAAATCGCCTTCCGCCGCCGCGCCGCAGGCGCCGCGCGACGATCTCCCACGGCTTCAGATTGTCGGACAGCGAGATCGCGCAGAAATCATGGCCGAGCGGCGCGCCGAGCCGCGCCGCGGCCGCCTGCATGGCGCTGACGCCGGGCACGACGCGAATGTCGAGCGCGCGCCAGTCGGCGTCGCCGGCCTCGACCGCCTCGAACACCGCCGCCGCCATGCGCGAACACGCCGGGATCGCCGCCGGAGACGACCGCGACCTTGCGGCCCTCGCGCGCGAGCTGCAGCGCATGGCGGGCGCGATCGATCTCGACGCGATTGTCGCTGGCGGGAAACGCTCCAGCCCCGGCGCGCTCGGGCACGCGATCGAGATAGGGCTTGTAGCCGATCAGCGCGTCGGCCTCGGCCAATGCGGCGCCGCGCCTCGGGCGCGAGCCATTCGTCGGGGCCGGGCCCAAGGCCGATGACGAACAGCTTGCCACGCGCATCGCGCTCCGCTCGCTCATGGCCGCCGCCCCTGGCCGCGGACCAGCACGATGGCGAAATAGGGCGCGGCATCGTCGGGCTTGTCGGCGAGCGGCATGACCTTCTCGCCCGCCATCGTGCCGCGCTCGACATAGATCGCGCGCTCGTAATGGCCGCTGTCGCGCAGGGCCTGGCGGATCTTGGCGAAATTCTTGCCGATCTTCATGATGACCGCGGCGTCCGTGCGCCGCAGGCGTTCGGTCAGCGCCTGTTGCGGCAGCGTGCCGGGCAGGACCGTCATCACGTCGTCGCCCCAGGTCATGGCCTCGCCCGCCGCCGCCCAGCAGCCGGCCATGCCGGGGACGCCCGGAACGATGGTGACGGGAAAGCGCTCCTTCAGCCGGATGTAGAGATGCATGAACGAGCCGTAGAACAGCGGATCGCCCTCGCTCAGGAGCGCGACGTCGCGCCCGGCGGCAAGCTCGGCGGCGAGGCTTTCCGTCGCCTCCTCGTAGAAATTCCGCAGCGCTTCGTTATAGGCCGGATCGCTGACCGGAATTTCGGTCGTCACCGGATAGAGCAGCGGCATTTCCGCGCGCTCGCGGGAATCCAGCGGTCGACGATGGCGCGCGCATTGCCGCGCCGCCCCGCCTTGGCGAAATAAGCGATGACCGGCGCGCTCTCGATGATGCGCACGGCCTTCACCGTGAGGAGTTCGGGATCGCCGGGGCCGAGCCCGACGCCATAGAGCCGGCCGCGCGCTCATTCCTTTTCGCTCGCCAGCGCATTGATCGCGGCGGCCGCCATGGCGCTGCCGCCCTTGCGCCCGCGCATGGCGATGACCGGAATGCGAGCGTCCGCGATCAGCGCCTCCTTCGATTCCGCCGCGCCGACGAAGCCGACCGGCATGGCCAGGATCAGCGCCGGACGCGGCGCGCCGGCGTCGAGCATTTCCAGCATGTGAAACAGCGCCGTCGGCGCATTGCCGAACGCCACGACGGCGCCGGCGAGATGCGGACGCCACAGCTCCATCGCCGCCGCCGTGCGGGTCGTGCCCATCTCCCTGGCGAGCGCCGCGACGCGCGGATCGGCCAGCGTGCAGATCACCTCGTTGTCGTTCGGCAGGCGCGCGCGGGTAACGCCATGCGCCACCATATTGGCGTCGCACAGGATCGGCGCGCCGGCCGCCAGCGCCTCGATTCCCGCCTTGGCCGCGCCGGGCGAGAAATGAAGCTCCGGCGCGGTCTCGACCATGCCGCAGGCGTGGATGATGCGCACCGCGACGCGCTCCTCGAACGGATCGAACCGCGCGAGATCCGCCTCGCGCCGGATGATCGCGAAGGAGTTGCGGTAGATCTCCGCGCCGTCGCGGATGTAGTCGTAACCGGTCAAGCCCGCGTCCCTTGAGCGAGAGAAATCAGTCTGGCCTGCATCGCGGCGAGGTCGAGCCCGCGCGCCGAAGGCTTTTCGCGCGCCAAGCCATGATCGACCAGATCGAATAGCCGTCGCCTTCCGCGACGAAGGTCATCGCCGGCGCGTTGAGCGCGCAGCCCTTCGCGCAGCCGGAGACATGGATGCGCCCGCCCTGCGCGGACCAGATGCGGCGCCAGCGCCAGAGCCACGCGCGCGCACGTCGCCGCGCGCCGAAGGACAGGCCGGCGCGCCGGGACAGGCCGCGAAGGCCAGCCGCGGATCGGCGCGTCGAGCAGGAAGCCGCAGCCGCCAAGCGCGCCGCGAGCGGCTCGGCCGCCGCCGGCTCAAGCCCGACCGCGAGGATCGCGCGCCACGGCGTCAGCCGCAATTCCGCCGCGCCGAAATCTTGCGCCTGTTCGCGCCAGAAGCTCCAGCGCGTCGGCCTCGATGCGGCCGAACAACAGGCCGGCGCCGACGAAGCTTTGCGCGCCGCAGTGCTGCGCGCCGAGATTTTTTCATAGGCCGGCTCGCTCGCCGGCGGAACACCGGCCTCGCTCGCGCGCGGCGCGACGGCGGCGACGCCTTCGAGCAACGGCGCCAGGCCGAGGCGCTCGACCAGGGCGCGCCATGCGGCGGTCCGCGCCGCGCAGCCGCAGGAAATTGCGCGCGAGGCCTTCCGCGGCGGCGCAAAGATTTTCGCGGCGCGACGACGCCCGCGAACTGGCCGCCCAGCCGCACGGCAAGACGCGTCGGCGTCATCGGGAAGCGCGGCGAAGGCGATATCCGTCGTGACACCATCGAGCGGCAGCCCGCCGCCGCCGTCGACCGAGAAGCCGAATTTCGCCGGCAGCGCATGCAAGGCTTTTTCGCGCGACAGCAACGCCTCCAGCGCCGCGACCAGCGGGCGCGCGTCGAGCGGCGCCGACGGATCGAACCCGGCGAGCGGGCTCGGAACGACATTGCGCACGGCCTCGGCGCCGGCGTCGGCATCGAGCAGGCCAAGCGCGCGCAATTCGTCTTGCAACGCTTCGATCTTTTCGCCGGCGACGCCGCGCATTTGCAGATTGGCGCGCGCCGACAGATCGAACGCGCCATTGCCGAAACGCCGCGCGAGATCGGCGAAGCTTTTCGCGCGCTCGAACGAGAGGCTCCATTGGTGAGGCGCAAGCGGAAAATATAGCCGTCGCCGCTGAGCATCGGCGCGAGCGCGCCGGGACACCAGCCTTTGCGCAAGGTTTCGGTCATGGATCGCCCCTCATTTCGGCGAGAATTGCGGCGGTGGAATTGCGCCGCGACAGCCATAGCCCGCGCCGCTCGGCCTCGCTGAATTTTTCCGCGATCGCCTTCGCCGCGCGCGGATTGGCGCGCTCGAGAAAGTCGCGCACGTCCTCGTCGCCGCAGACGGCGTCGAACAGAAGATCGAAGTGGCGCGCTCGACCGCGTCGGTCAGCGCGGCGAAGGCGAACAGATTGTCGACCGTCTCGGCGATCTCCGCCGCGCCGCGATGGCCCGTGGCGCATCTTGCCGTCGAGCCAGCGCGGATTGGTGGCGCGCGCGCGGACGACGCGCGACATCTCCTCGCGAGGCGTGCGCACTTTCGCGGCGTCCGGCCGCGTGGCGTCGACGTGATAGAGCCGGGGCGCGCGCCGAGATAATCCGCCGCCGCCGCGAAGCCGCCTTCGTGCTCGGCGAACGCGTCGGCGTCGAGCACGTCCTGTCCGGCCATGTCCTGGACGTGAACGAACGCGTCGGCCGTGCGCGATGCGCGCGGCGAAATCGCCGCGCCCGCGAGCGGCCGCGCCGTCGCGCCATAGTTCTGCGCATTGGCGGCGAGATAGGTTCTGCGCCAGTTCGGCGCGGTCGCGCCATTCGCGCCAGCGAATGCGCCCGACAGATCGACGCCATAGGCGCCGGGCGCGGCGCCGAAAATGCGGCGCGGATCGGCGTCGCCCGCGAGCGGATTGTCCTCGGGCGTCTCGTCGAGCTGCGCCACGGCGCGCACGGCGGAGTCGAACAGCGCGATCTGCTTCGGAAACACGTCGCGGAACAGGCCGGAGATGCGCAAGCGTGACGTCGACGCGCGGGCGGCCGAGCTGCGCCAGCGGCAGGATCTCGAAGCCGCTGACGCGGGTCGAGGCGTTGTCCCAGAGCGGCCGCACGCCGAGCAAGCGCGAAGGCCTGCGCCAGATCGTCGCCGCCGGTGCGCATCGAGGCGCTGCCCCACAGGTCGAGCACGATGCGGCGCGGCCAGTCGCCGTGGTCCTGGACATAGCGCGCGAGCACCTCGCCGGCGAGCGCTGGCCGATCTCCCAGGCGGTGCGGGTCGGGACCGCGCGCGGATCGATGGAGAAGAGATTGCGCCCTGTCGGCAGCACGTCGATGCGCCCGCGCCCCGGCGCGCCGGCCGGGCCCGGCGCGACGAAGCCGCCGTTCAGCGCATGCGACCAGGGCGTCCATTTCCGCGGCGCCGCAGGCGTCGAGCCTTTCGCGCGAGATCGCGCGCGTCATAGCCGGACAGCGTCTCGCTCGCGCAGCGCGCCCTCGGGCGAGCGGCCGAACACATGCAGCCCGTCGCCGATCCGCATGTCCTTGAGGTCGCACAGCCAGGCGTCGAGCTTGATCAGCGCGTCCTCGCCTTCGCCGCGCGCCGCATTCGCGCAGCAGACCGGCGGTGTCCGCGCGCTCGCAGGATCAGCTCGGCCAGCATGGGCGCGCGGCGCGGATCCAGCCCCTGCGCCTGCGCATATTCGTCGAACAGGCCTTCGATTTCGGCCAGCGCGCCGTGGGCGCCGGCCTCGACCAGCGGCGGCGTGAGATGGCCGACGATGACCGCCGCCGAGCGGCGCTTGGCCTGCGCCGCCTCGCCGGGATTGTTGACGATGAACGGATAGACCAGCGGAACCGGGCCGAGCGCGATTTCCGGCGCGCAGTCCGCGCGCCAGCGCCACGCTCTTGCCCGGCAGCCATTCGAGCGTGCCGTGCGCGCCGCAATGGATCAGCGCGTCGATCTTCTCGTGCTCGCGCAGCCAGAGATAGAAAGCGACGAAGCCGTGGCGCGGCGGCAGCGCGCCGTCGTGATAATCGGCCTTGCGATTCTCCGCCGCGCCGCGATCCGGCTGCACGGCGACGACGAGTTTGCCGAGCCTGCAGGACACGAAAGGCAAAGGCGCCGTCAGATATGGAAAGATCCTTTTCCGGCGCGCCCCAGCAGGCGTCGAGCGAGGCGACGAACTCTTGCGGCAGGCCGTCCAGAAGGCGCGATAGGCGCGAAGCGAGACAGTCGCGGCCAGCGGCGCCGCTTGCAGGGCTTCGAGCAGCCTTTCCGGCGCGGGCGCGGTCTCATAGCCTTCGGCGGCCAGCCGCTCGACGATGGCGCGGGCGCTCGCTTCGGTGTCGAGGCCCACGGCATAGCCGGCGCGACCGCCCTTGGCGGGATAATCGGACAGGATCAGCGCCAGCTTTTTCTCGCATTGGCGAGGCGGCGCAGGCGCGCCCAGCGCGCGGCGAGCGCCGCGACGAAGGCGACGCGCGATGGCTCGGCCTCATGCGCGCGCGGGCGCATATTCGAGCGCGTCGCTGCGCTCGAGTTCGCGCTTGAAGGAGATCGCGCGGGTGACGATGCGGCCGTCCACCTCCGGCAGCACGACATTCATCGCGAGATCGGCGGCGGACAGGCCGCGCCGCGACGCGCGCCATTGATCGGCCGCGGGCGCCGGAGAGAATGACCTGGAACACCGGCGCGTCCGCCGCGTCGAGCACGGCGCCGCCGTCGAGCCGCGCCGAAAACGCGGTGGCGTTGAGGATGACGTCGGGCTTTTCCGCCGCAAGCTCCTGCGCCAGCAGCGCGCAGGCGGCGGGATCCTTGAGGCTCGAGACGAAACAGCAGCGGACGCGGAAGCTTTCGCGCGCCAGCGCCTCCGCCAGCGCGCGGATGGGCGCGTCGTCGCCGGCGAGATAAGCGCTGCGATAGAACACGACCAGCGCCGTGGCGCGACGCCGGCGCGCCGGAACACAACCCGGCTCGAACACCCGAACGGCGCGACCGGACGCGGTTGCGCCGCCGCGCCCGCGCCCGAGATTTTTGTGGCGATGAAGTCGAGGCAGGCCGCGATATTGTCCGGTCCGCCTTCGCGGAAATAACCCCAGAGGCGCCGCAAGTCTTCGGGCGGCAGCGTCGAGGCCGCGTCGAGCCGCGGGTCCTCCATCGTACGCCGGGGACGACGGCCAGGGCAAAGCCGTGCTTGCGCGCGGCCGCCGCGAGCTCGTCGACGCCATAGCGCCAGTAATCCATGCCGCCGAGCAGCCGCACCAGCACGAAGCGCGCCCTGGCGCAGACCTTCTCGACATAGAGATCGACCGAATAGGGATGCTTCAGCACGGCGAGCGGCGCCAGCCGAAGGCTCGGATGGCGCTGCGCATGGGCGCTCGCGAGCAGCGCGAGATCGCTGTCGGTGAAGGACAAAGCGCGACGATGTCCGCAGGCGATTGTTCGAGATCGACGGCCTGCGCCGCCTCGTCGAGCGATCGTTGATCCGTGCGGAGGAGATGCATGGGTCTACGCCAACAGAGCCGCTTCGACCGCCTCGCGGTCGAGGCCCTTCTGGCCGATCACGACGAGGCGGCCGGCGCGGCTTTCGCCCGCGCGCCAGGGGCGGTCGAACTGATGCGAGAAGCGCGCGCCGACGCCCTGCACCAGCAGGCGCATCGGCTTGCCGCTGACCTCGACGAAGCCCTTCATGCGCAGCACGTCGTGGTCGCGCGCGATCGCGGCGAGCTTGTGCGACAAGGCGCGCCGGATCGGCCACCGCTGCGAGCGGCGCGACGAAACTGTCGAAATCGTCGTGGTCGTGGCCCTCCTCGTCGTCGTGATGCGAGGGCCGCGCGGCGAGGTCGTCCTCGGCGGCCGCCGTGAGGCCGAGCAGCACGTCGACGTCGAGCCGGCCCTCGCGGGTCGGCACGATCTTGACCGCGCGCGGCACGGCGGCGGCGATCTCCGCGCGCACGCTTTTCGAGCGCCGCCTCGTCGAGCAGATCGGCCTTGTTGAGCAGGATCAGGTCGGCGCAAAGCAGCTGGTCCTCGTAGACCTCCTCGAGCGGATTGTCGTGATCGAGCGAGGGGTCCTGCGCGCGCTGGGCGGCGAGCTTTTCCTCGTCGTCGGCGAAGCGGCCGTCCGCCACGGCGGCGGCATCGACCACCGCGATGACGCCGTCGACCGTGAGCCTGGCGCGGATGTCCGGCCAGTCGAACGCCTTGACCAGCGGCTTCGGCAGCGCGAGGCCGGAGGTCTCGATGATGATGTGGTCGGGTCGCGGCTCGCGCGCCAGCAGGCCCTCGATGGCGGGCAGGAAATCGTCCGCGACGGTGCAGCAGATGCAGCCGTTGGCGAGTTCGACGATATTGTCCTCGGGG
Organism: uncultured Alphaproteobacteria bacterium; assembly: GCA_963811975.1. Taxonomy (GTDB): domain Bacteria; phylum Pseudomonadota; class Alphaproteobacteria; order Rhizobiales; family Beijerinckiaceae; genus Rhodoblastus. The sequence goes on along the minus strand of CAWETR010000009.1, from coordinate 8,155 downwards.
CAGGACTCGACGCCGCAGGACTTGCAGGATCTCGCCGTCGACGCCGACATCGCCGAATTCGTTGATGACCAGCGCGAGCCGCCGGCCGCGCGCATTGGCCAGCACGTGGCGGATCAGCGTGGTCTTGCCGGCGCCGAGGAAGCCGGTGACGATGGTGACGGGAATTTTCGAGAGGCGCATGGTTCGGGCTCCGGAACGGGCGCCCGGCGATCGATCCGCCATCCGGCCGAATGGCCGAACCGCGACGAGAGCGCCCCGCCCGTCGCGTGGAGTGTCTGACGGCAGGTCTCCTGGCTCATGGGTTTGGCGCCTTGCGCCGCCTTCCCGGTCGGTTCGACCAGTGGCTCGATGGCGTTCGGCTTCCCATTCACAGTTGCGGGGGCAGCTGCGGTTGGGGCGCGAGCCCGTCCGCATTCCCTTTCACACCCCTTTCGCAAGGGGACCGTCAAGGCAGCCTTGTTAGGCGCGGCGGCGCTCTTGAGTCAATTGCGGGCGACGCGCGGCGGCGAAAAAGGCCCCTTGAAAACAAAAACCTTCCGCATTCCCCAAGGGAACGCGGAAGGCGATGGAGTTCAGCGCAGCGCGTCGTCAGTTGACGCGCGCGAAAATCAATAGGCGCGGTCGGCGACGATGACCTTGGTGCCGACCTTGACGCGGTTGTACAGGTCGATGGCGTCGATGTCGCGCATGCGGATGCAGCCCGACGACACGTGCTGGCCGATCTTGTCCGGCTCGTTGGTGCCGTGGATGCGATACATCGTGTCCTTGTTGCCCTGGAACAGATACATGCGCGCGGGCGCCGAGCGGATTGTCGGGACCGCCCGGCAGGCCGCCGGCCTCAGCCGTCGGACGCAGGTGCGGCCAGCGCTCGAGCATGTCGGACGGCGGCATCCAGCGCGGCCATTCGGCCATCTTGCCGACGGTCGCCTCGCCGGTCCAGCCGGCCGCCTCGCTGCCGGTGGCGACGCCGTAGCGGATCGCCTTCTTGTTCGGCAGGGAGTAATAGAGGAAGTTCTTGAACGTATCGACGGTGATGGTGCCGGCAGGCTGGCCCGTCGGATCATCCACGATGTAGCGGCCGTATTCGGCCGGGCAGATTGGCGCTCGGCGCGAGCGACAGGAACTCGCGATCGCGCCCGGTCAAAGTCGGATCCGGCGTGCTGACCCCATTGCAGCCGGCCAAAGCCGCCGAAACCAAGCCAATACAAGCAATCGTCCGAAAGTTCATCGATCCGCCCCAAATTCGCGCGCGCCGCCCCAGCGACAAAATTTCACTTCTTACTTACCATAAAGCGGTCGCAGTTCACGCCCCCGCCTCGTCAACCGTGTGAATTAACGCGCTTTGTGGCGCGTCGGCCACAGTGTTGTCACAATGCAGGACAGGCTCTAAGGGATTTCAAGCGGCCGCGCTTCAAATTTCAGTGAGGTTCGCCAAAGGCTTCGACTTTCGGTCTAAGACCTAAACTTCGTTGGACAGCCGCGCGGAATAGCGCGATGTTCAACCTGAAATGCCGCCATCGTGGCGCTTTTTCTGGCTATCCAGCCTCCTTGCCTTCCTTTTCCGTGGCGCGAATCCCGGAACGCCTGTGGTTTTTCGTTTGTGAGCCCGAATTGAACACCCTTCTGCTGACCCATCCCTCCGGCCTCAATCACGACAACGGCCCAGGCCATCCCGAGAGGCCCGATCGGGTCCGCGTCATCGAACGCATCCTTGAACACGAAAAGTTCATGACGCTGATTCGGGCGCAGGCGGACAACGGACACGCGCGAGCAGGCGCTGCGGGTTCATCCGGAATCCTACGTCCTGGCGCTCGAGCAGACCTCGCCGCGCGACGGCTTCGCCCGGCTCGACAGCGACACCACCATGAGCCCCGGCACGCTGACCGCCGCCTATCGCGCGATCGGCGGCGCCTGCCAGGCCGTGGACGAAGTGATGCGGCGCGACGTCGACAACGCCTTCGTCGCCATGCGCCCGCCCGGCCACCACGCCGAACGCGCGACGCCGATGGGCTTCTGCTTCTTCAACAACGCCGCCGTCGCCGCCCGCCACGCCATCGCCATGCACGGCGCGGAGCGGGTCGCCGTCATGGATTTCGACGTGCATCACGGCAACGGAACCCAGGATATCTTCTGGTCCGACCCCAATTGCATGTATCTCTCGACCCACGAAATGCCGCTCTATCCGGGCACGGGATCGAGCGGAGAGCGCGGCGAGTACAACAATATCGTGAATGCGCCGCTGAACGCGGGCGATTCCGGCATGCAGTTCCGCGAAGCGATGGAAGTGGCGATCCTGCCGCGCCTCGAGCAGTTCCGGCCCGACCTGCTGATCATTTCGGCCGGTTTCGACGCCCACCGCCGCGACCCGCTCGCCAATCTCAACCTGGTGGAGGCGGATTTCGCCTGGGCGACGTCCAAGCTGATGGACGTGTCCGACCGCTGCTGCAACGGCCGCCTGGTGTCGCTGCTCGAGGGCGGCTACGACCTCGACGGACTGGCGCGCTCGGTCGCCGCCCACGTCCTGACCCTGATGGGCAGCTGATTTACCAGCCGACCCATTCCGCCCGGGACGCGTCCGTCGCGCCCAGCACGATTTCGACGATTTCCGGCGGCCGCAACAGGCGGACGGGCGCGACCGACTCTCCGAGTCCGCCCGAAATGATCAGATGCCGTTCGTCGCTCTCGAAATGGCCATAGACCAGATCGGGGCCGAACCGGAGGTCGCCGACGATCGGGCCAAGCAGCGGCAGGTTGATCTGGCCGCCATGGGTATGGCCGCAAAGCGTCAGGGCGACGCGTTTCGGCACGGATGAAAAAATCATCGGCTCATGCGCCATCAGGATGATCGGCGCCTTGTCGCTCACCTTGGCGAGGGCGCCGTGGAGATCGTCCTGGCCAGTCTTGCCGTCGATCCATCCTTCCCAGCCCGTCGCGTCGACCAGTTGATCGCCGAGGCCGACAATCCAGAATTTCTGTCCGTCCTTCGTCAGTGGCGCCGCGTCGTTTTCGAGCACCTTGATGCCCGCCTGGCGCAGCGCCCTGCGGATCGCTTCGGCGCCGTCGAAGGGCGAAGTCAGCAGCGGACCATGCGCCCAGTCATGATTGCCGAGCACGGAATAGCAGCCGAGCGGCGCCCGCAGGACCGACAGGGCATCGCCGATCTGCTGCGCGTCGACGGCGCGCGTCACAAAGAAATGGCCGGCGTTGAAATCGCCCAGCAACAGGACGGCGTCGGGTTCGAGGGCGTTGACCGCCTCGCAGATGCGGCGAATGCGCGCCGCGCCCATGAAGGGCTCGCCGGCGTGAATGTCGGACATCACCGCCAGGCGCAGGATCAGGCCGGGCGGCCATCCCGCCGGGGTCAGTGTGTAACGCTTGACCTGGAGGATCAGGTTCGGTTCGACGCCGACCGCGTAAACGGCCGTCGAGGCGCCGATCAGCGGAAGAGCCAGCGCGCGGGACAGAAAGCGGCGACGATCGATCATTCAGGCTCCCGCGCCGCGCACAGCCCGGGGCCTTTGCTGCGGCGCGAACCTGATATGCCGCGAGGCCGGCGGTTTGCCAACCCCGGCAGCCGCGAAAAAGCGTGATCGCCGGTGAAGCGTCCGCCCTCAGGCGGCGTTTCGCGTCAGCGAAACAACGCGCGCGGGACGCTCTGCGCGCGGGACTCGGAGCGCGTTTCGGCGCGCAGCTCGGACCGGTCGCTCGCAGCCGTTTCGGGCGCGAACAGCGCGGCCTCGACGGCGGCGAGGCCGATTTCACGATACAGGCGCGATTGCAGGTCGCGGGCGTCCTGGCGGCGCGGCTGGGGCGGCGGAACAATGATCTCTTGCTCGCTCATGGCGGGACTCTTCTGACTCGAACCAACTGGGAAAGATCGGCCGCATGGTTGACGACCCTTGAATTCCAGAGCCGACATTGAGCGTTTTAGATAAATTCCCCGTTAAGCCTGCCGCGCGCCGCCTGTCCAGAAACGGGTTTTATCGCGCGGGCGGCGGCCGGAATCCGCCGGTCAGCCGCTCGATCATGCCGGCGATGGCGACGGCCTCGCGATCCGCGTTGAGGGCGCAGACGATCTGGACGCCGCAGGGCAGCCCCTGCGGGCTCACGGCGACCGGCGCGACCGCCGCCGGGAGATGCGAGAGCGTGGCGAGGCTCGCCCATTTGAGCAGATCGTAATAAGGCAGATCGCCGACGCTGGTCGGAAGGCGGCGCGCCAGCGGATCGGGCGACAGATCGTGCGGAAAGGCGAGGCACGGCGCGGGCGGGCACAGGATCGCGTCGTAATCGGCGAAGAAAGCGGCGAAAGCGTCGCGGATCGCGGCGCGGCGCTCCATCAGACGCGAACAGGTCGCGGCGTCGATCCGGGCCGCCCGCGCCCGCAACGCCGGATAGGATGCGTCGTCCGGCGCAAAATCCTTCGCGCTCTCGGCGAAATTCGCCCGCTCGGCCGCAGTCAGGCCCGAAAATCCGATGGCGAAGTTCAGGATCGCGTAGATCTCGAAAGCCTCGGCGAAGGCGAAGGACGGCCGCGCTTCCGCCACGCGGGCGCCGGCGCGGCCGAGAGCCTCCGCCGCGAGGCGCACGCCAGCCTCGACATCGGCGTCGACCGGGGCGAAATCCGGATCGATCCACAGCGCCAGCCGCAGCTGTTCGGGCCGGGTTTTCCGCACAGGCGGGAAATGGCCGGCCTCCAGCGCATTGAGCGGACCGGCGGTCAGGCAAAGCACGAGGTCGAGGTCCGCGGCCGAGCGCGCGAGCGGTCCCGCCACGGCGAGATCGGGCGGGTTTTTGAGCCGCATCGCCGGCAGCGGCGGAATGTGGCCAGCGAAGGGAATCCGGCCCCAGCTCGGCTTGAGCCCGAACAACCCGCAGGCGTGGGCCGGCCAGCGGATCGACCCGCCGAGGTCGGATGCGAGGTCGAAGGCGCAGAACCCCGCGGCGACGGCCGCCGCCGCGCCCCCCGACGAGCCGCCCGGCGTGCGCGAGACGTCCCACGGATTGCAGGTCAGGCCGAAGAGGGAATTATGGGTCTGGAAGTCGCCGGTGAGCCGGGGCACATTGGTCTTGGCGAGCACGATGGCGCCCGCCGCGCGCAGCCGCTCGACCGCGACGGCGTCGCGCTCCGGCCGATAATCGGCGAGCTCCCGAGCCCCGCAGGTCGTCGTCAGGCCGGCGGTCTCGAAACTGTCCTTGATGGTGATCGGCAGGCCTTCCAGCGCCCGCGCCTCGCCGCGCGCGTAACGCCGGTCCGCCTCCTCCGCCTGCCGCGCGGCCGCGTCCTCGTCATAGGACGCGAGCGCGTTCAGGACCGGATTGCGTTGCAGGATCCGCTCCCAGACGGCAGTGAGCAAGTCTCGCGCGGAAAAATCCCCGGCGGCCAGCCCCGCGCGCCAGACGGACGACGGCGCGGCGAAAAAGGCCTCGTCGAAGCCCGCGGACGCCCTCAAGCGAAAAGTCCGGACGCCAGAAACCCGCGCTCGCGGATTGGGCTCAAGCCTCGGCGCCTTCGGCGGCCAGATGGTCCTGCGCCCGCACGAGTTCACGCACCTCGACCAGCAAGTCCTCGAAAAGCGCCAGACGCTCCGGCGTGATGCGGCCGAAGGTTTGCGAGACGAAGTCTTTCTGCGCCTCGATGCCGCGCTTGGCCAGTTCGCGGCCGGCCGGCGTCAGGTGAATCGCATGGGAGCGGCGATCGCCCGCCAGCGCCCTGCGCTCGACTAGGCCGTTGGCGACGAGGCGGTCGATCAGGCCGGAAATATTGCCCTTGGTCACATAGAGCCGCGCGGCCAGCTCCTGCTGCGAGAGGCCCTCGCGCTCGGTCAGGGTCGTCAGCACGTCGCATTGCGGAACGGACAGGTCGAAGGCGCGCAAACGATTGGCGACCGCCATGCGGGACCGGGTATGAAGACGAATCAGTCGGAACCAGACCCGCAACGCATCGATATCGTTAGCCATTGTCCTCCCCAGGCGCGTCCGTCATTTTGGTCGACGACGTTAGCGTTCGGGACCGGCCGCCGCAAGCCGGTCATTGGGACAGTCATCCTGCGGCAACCCGCAAGTGCGCTTCCGACAGGACGGCCACCTTCTGGGGCTTGCCGTAGAAATAGCCCTGCGCCTGGGTCACGCCGAGTTGCCGGAGCACGAGATGCTGCCGCAAGGTCTCGACGCCCTCGGCCACCAGCTCCATATCGAGTTTCTCGGCCAGAACCCGGACCGCCGAGACGATGGCGACGGATTCGCGGCCGCTTTCGATATGATCGATGAAGCTCTTGTCGATCTTGATCTTCGAGAACGGATAGGAGTGGATGTAGGACAAGGACGAGAAGCCGGAGCCGAAATCGTCCAGCGACACGCCGATGCCCAGCCCGGCCAGTTCGACGATGGCCGCGCGGGTCTGCTCGGTGTCCTCCATCATCAGCGTTTCGGTGACTTCCAGATTCAGCCGCGACGGCGGGAGCCCGGTCCGGGCCAGCACGCCCTTGACCATCGCGACCAGTTTCTGCGGCTGGCGGAACTGCACGGGCGAGAGATTGACGGCGACATAGAGCGGGCTCGGCCAGGTCAGAGCCGCGAGGCACGCCTTCTCCAGGATCTGCTCGCCGATGCGGATGATGGCGCCGGTCTGCTCGGCGCAGGGAATGAACTTCACCGGAGGGATCAGTCCGCGCACCGCATGGGGCCAGCGCGCGAGCGCCTCGAAGCCGACGATCGTGCCGTTCTCGATATTGCCGATCGGCTGGAACCACGGCTCGAACTCGTTGCGGCTGATCGCCGTCTCGATTTCGAGCTCCATGATGCGCGCCTCGTTGAAGCGGGCCTGCATGGATTCGTCGAAGACGCAGGCGCGATTGCGGCCATGCCTCTTGGCTTCATAGAGCGCGATGTCGACCTTCTTGAGCAGTTCCTGCGCGGCGACGCCATGATCGGGATAATGAACCACGCCGATGCTCGCGCTGATCGGAATGGACGAGGCGTCGACCGCGACCGGGACGCGCAGGGCCGCGACGATCCGGTCCGTCAGCGACGCGGGGTTGTCCCCGGAATTTTCATAATCGGCGCTCTCCCCGGCGCCGCCGCGCGCGAGGATGATGAACTCGTCGCCGCCGAGGCGGCCGACCAGATCGTCGGGATTGACCACCGCGCGCAGACGCGCGGCGATTTCCACAATCACCGTGTCGCCGGTGTTGTGGCCGAGCATATCGTTGATTTCCTTGAACCGGTCGAGATCCATGACCAGCAGGCTGAAGGCCTGGCGGGAGCCGATGAAGCCGCGCTCGATTTCGCGGTCCAGGGCCTCCGAGAAGGCGAAGCGGTTCATCAGCCCCGTCAGCATGTCGTTGAGGGCCATGTGGCGGGTGCGAAGATTGGCGCGGTAAAGCTCGACGATCCGTTCGTGCGCCGCAAAGCCCAGCACGATCGCCGCTATGCACCAGCATCCCGAACAGTACGGCGTAGGCATGGCCGTTCTTGACCGGGAAAACCGCATAGGCGATGATCATCGGCGCGCACATCGTCATGACCTGCGCGATGAACAATTTCATGCGCCCGGCGCTGCGCAGGGCGAAAGCGACGGTGAAGCCGACGGCGATCGAACTCGCCAGGGTCCAGTCCGCGGGCTCTTCGGTCGTGGCCGCGAGCACGAAGTTCTGGCAGCCGATGCCGGCGGAGAACATCGTCCACCAATAGAGAAACTGGCGGTCGAAGGCGAGCAGCCGCGCGCGATCGAGGGTGACGCCTTTCAGGCGGCGATACTGGTTGTCGAGGCGCAGGCGCTTGACGCCGACCAGGACGTTCAGCGCAACGAAAATGCCGCACAGCGGATCCCAGGTCAGCAGCCAGACCGTGATCGTCAGCACCATGCTCATTGCCATGGCGACGAACAGGGAGCTTGGCGACACGCACAGGGCGTCGATCAGATGACGAAGCAATTCGTCATCGACGTTTCGATCGGACAATGTCGTCGCGGCCGATCTCAGCCATCGCCGCAGTGGAGCAAGGCGTTTGAGCATGGCCCACACTAGGATGGGGAAACTTAATAAAATCACCCCGGTCGGCGCCGGCGCGAACTGGCGCCAAAAAGTCCTGTTTAAAGGATTAATTTGTCGCCAATGAAACAATTGGCATCCGGATCAGGTTCGGTCGCCGCCCCGGT
>CAWETR010000008.1:0-12768 GCA_963811975.1 uncultured Alphaproteobacteria bacterium | reverse complement strand
CCGCCACGTCTGGACCTTTGACGAGATGTATTCGGCCTTCGCCACGCAGGGGCTGGGCAAGGACGGCAAGCCGCCGACCCGCGACGAACTGGCGCCGCTCGCCAAGACCAATGTCGAATCGCTGGCCGAATTCCAGTATTTCACCGTCGCCAAGACCGGCCCGAAAATGTACGAATTCGGCGAGCCGAAGGATTACGAGCTGGTCGCCGACGACAAGAAGCTCGTCACGCTCAGCTTCACGCTGCCCCTGAAGGAGCCGGTCTCGGCCAAAAAACCCTTCACCTTCATGGTCTATGACCCGACCTATTTCGTCGATTTCGAGCTCGAGAAGGTCGATCCGATCACGATGAAGGATGCGCCGGCCGGCTGTTCGCTGACCACCCTGCATCCCGATCCGCTCGACGGCTCGGATTCGAAAAAGCTCAACGAAAGCTTCTTCTCCGGCCTGTCGCCGGGCTCGGATTTCGGCATCAAGCTGGCGACGCGCTCCATCGTGGCCTGTCCATGAAAAAACTGTTGCAACGGCTTGGAACAGCCTGCGCGGCTTTGGCGCTCGGCTGCACCGGGGCCGCCGCGCAATTCGCGCGAACCAATCCGTTTTCGATCGGCGTCAACGAAGGTTCGGTCGGCGAGGTCGGCCGCGTCGGGCTGTGGCTGCTGCAGGAACAGGCGCGGTTCTACCAGGCCTTGCGGCTGGCGGTGGAGGCGGCGCAGGCCAATCCGGCGGCCGCTCTCTCGCTGGCGGCGGTGTCCTTCGCCTATGGCGTCTTTCACGCCGCCGGGCCGGGCCATGGCAAGGCGGTGATCGCCAGCTACATGCTCGCCAACGAAAAGGCTCTTCGACGCGGCATCGTTCTGTCGGCGCTTTCGGCCTTGCTTCAGGCCGTCGTCGCCATCGCCATCGTCGGCGTCGCGGCGCTGGTGCTCGGCGCGACCGCCCAGAAGATGACCGCCGCGACCCACGTGGTGGAGGTCGCCTCCTATGTCTGCATCACGGCGCTGGGGCTGTGGCTGGTGTGGCGCAAGGGCGGCAATTTCGTCGCCGCGCTGCGCGCGCCGCCGCTTGCGGTCGCGTCGCGCTTTCGCTGCGACGATGGGACGCATGCGCCCGATTGCGCGCATTGCGTCGCGCCGGACCCGAGCCGCCTCGGCGAGGGGTTCTCGTGGCGCCAGGGCGTGGCGACCGTGGTCGCGGCAGGGTCTGCGGCCTTGCTCCGGGGCGCTGCTGGTGCTTGTCTTCGCGGCGGCGCAGGGCGCGTTCATGATCGGCGTCTGGGCGGTGTTCGCGATGGCGGCGGGCACGGCCCTGACCACGGCGGCGCTGGCCGCCAGCGCCGTTTTCGTGAAGGGCGCGGCGACCAAAATGCTCGGCGCCGGCCGGCGCCGGGCCGAAGTTTCTCCCGGCTGCTGGAGGTCGCGGCGGCCTGCGTCGTTCTCGGCCTCGGCGCGTCGCTGCTCGCCGGGCTGGTGGTGACCGGCGGCGCCGGCTGAAGCGCCGTCGAGCGATTGTCAAGCTTCGCGCCTATGTTCGGCGTGTAGCGTCGCGCCGGACATCGCCGAAATGACCGGGAATGGGAATTGAAGGAACGCCGCATGCCGGACATCGCCAGATCCGTTTCAGAAACCCGCGTGCGCGACATCATGACGTCGCCGGTTGTCACGATCGGGCCGGACGACAGCGCGCGGACGGCGGCTGAGGCCATGCTGCGGCTGCGAATCAGCGGCCTGCCCGTGGTCGACAAGGAAGGCCATCCGCTCGGCGTGGTCAGCGAGAGCGATTTCCGCTTCGCCGATTCGACGACCCGCGCCAGGCAGCGCGAAGCCTGGGTCAAGATCCTGTCCGGCGGCCAGGACATGGCCGGGGCCTATCTCGACACGCTGGAGCGCGAGTCGGAAAATGTCCGCCAGATCATGGCGCGGCCCGCGCTTTGCGTCGACGAGGACGCGCCGGTGTCCGAAGCCGCCGACGTGATGGGCGCGCACCGGATCAAGCGCATCCTCGTGTTGCGCGAGGGCGCCGTCGTCGGCGTCGTCACCCGCTCGGACCTGCTGCGCTTCTTCACGCCCGCCGAGCGCGCGCCCGCCAAGCCGGTGACGCCCGAAGCCTTCGACGCCGCGCGGCAGGAAGCGCGGATCAAGCTCCAGAAATTGAAGAGCGCCAGAGCCGCTTCTCCCGAGCCCGCCCCGCCGCCCGAGCCCGAGATTCCCGAGGGCGGCGTCAATGCGGCGATGCTCAAGGCGATGGTCGGCGATTTCGAGCGCAACAAGGTGCAGGCCAAGGAGGGCGCCGTCCGGCAGGCGCGCGAGAAGCGCGACGAACAGGTCAAGGAACTGCTGGCCGCCCGCTATGGCGAAGCCGAACTGGCGCAGCTGATGACCCTCGCCCGCGAGGCGGCGCGGCGCGGCGAAACCGGCGTCGTGGCGCTGACCTTTCCGGCCGCCCTGTGCGTCGATGGCGGCCGCGCCATCAACCTGCCCGATCCCGACTGGCCGGCCAGCCTGCGCGGCAAGGCGGCGGATTTCTTCCTGCGCTGGGACAAGGAGCTGCGCCCGCTCGGCTTCGCCCTGTCCGCGCGCATCGCGAGTTTCCCCGACGGCTTTCCGGGCGACGCCGAACTGTCGCTGGTCTGGGGGCGGTGATCGGCCTGATCAAGCTCGGCCGGTGAAATTCTTCATTTTTTTGGAAAAGCGCCTTGCGCTTGTCCCCGCGGCGCGTTGAACTGGCAGGAACGGGCGAAACAGCCCGAAGCGTGCCGAGGAGCGCCGACAATGAATCCGAGCGAGGCCGCCGTAACGGCGCAACCCATCAACATGCGCGACGCCGCGGATACGCCGACCAAGACGAAGAAGCCTTTCTACCGCCAGCTCTACGTCCAGGTCCTGTTCGCGATTCTGCTGGGCGTCATCGTCGGCGTCGCCTTTCCTGATTTTGCGACCACGCCCGCCATCAAGGCCTTGGGCGACGGCTTCATCAAGCTGATCAAGATGGTGATCGCCCCGATCATCTTCTGCACCGTCTCCACCGGCATCGCCCATATCCAGGACGCCAAGAAGGTCGGCCGCGTCGGCGTCAAGGCTTTGCTCTATTTCGAGGTCGTCTCCACCTTCGCGCTCGTGATCGGCCTCGTCATCGGCAATGTCGTGCAGCCGGGCGCGGGCTTCGGCGGCAAGTCGGATCCGTCGGCGGTCGCCCAATATGTCAACGCGCCGCACAAGAGCACGGTGGATTTCTTCCTCGACATCATCCCGGATTCCGTCGTCGGCGCCTTCGCGCGCGGCGACATCCTGCAGGTCCTGCTGTTCTCGATCCTGATGGGCTTCGCCATGATGGCGATGGGCGAGCGCAGCGCGCCCTTGCGCCGCCTCATCGACGACACCGCCCACGCTGTGTTCGGCGTCATCGGCATCATCATGAAGGCCGCGCCGCTCGGCGCCTTCGGCGCGATGGCCTATACGGTCGGCAAATATGGCCCGACCGTGCTCGGCAGCCTGTTCGGGCTGGTCGCGACCTTCTATTTCGCCTCGGCCGTGTTCATCATTTTCGTGCTGGGCACGATCGCGCGCCTGACCGGCTTCAGCATTTTCAGGTTCCTCATCTACATCAAGGATGAGTTGCTCATCGTTCTGGGCACGTCGTCGTCCGAGAGCGCGCTGCCGCAATTGATGGCCAAGCTCGAGAACCTCGGCTGCTCGCGCTCGGTGGTCGGCCTCGTCGTGCCGACGGGCTATTCGTTCAACCTCGACGGCACCAATATCTACATGACGCTGGCGACCTTGTTCATCGCGCAGGCGCTGAACATTCCGCTCGACCTCAAGCAGCAGCTCATCATCGTCGGCGTCGCGATGCTCACCTCCAAGGGCGCCTCGGGCATCACCGGCGCCGGCTTCATCACGTCTGGCGGCGACGCTGGCGGCGGTCGATCCGCGCCTCGTGCCCGGCATGGCCATCGTGTTCAGCATCGACAAGTTCATGAGCGAGAACCGCGCCCTGACCAATATCATCGGCAATGGCGTCGCCACCGTGGTGGTCTCCGCCTGGGAGGGCGAACTCGACCGCGACAAGCTCAAGGCCGCGCTCTCGGGCCAGTCGGACACCGAGACGATCCTCGAGGAGGCAGAGGATCAGGAATTCGCGAACTGATTTTTCGCGGGCGTTGAAACATCGGGCTTTCCGCGCGCGTATCAGCGTGGAGGCCCAATGTGGAGGACGCCATGAACACTCGTCGCCTGTTTCTCGCTCTGCTCGGCGCTGCGGCGCTCTCCGCGCCGCTGGCCGTCACCCGCGCCCACGCCTTCGTGATCCAGCCCTATAACGAAGCGGCGGCGCAAAAGGCGATTCGCTCCGGCAAGCCGGTGGTGATCGAGGTCTATGCCTCCTGGTGCCCGATCTGCCTGGCCCAGGCCGCGTCGGTGGACGCGCTCAAGGACAAGCCGACCTATCGCGACATCACCTATTACCGGGTCGATTTCGACGCGCAGAAGGACGTCGTCAAGGCGCTGGATGTCCCGCGCGCGACGCTGATCGCCTATCGCGGCGGCAAGGAGGTCGCACGCCAGTCCTGGGGCCCGACCGAGGAAGACGTGATGAAGATCCTGATGAAGGCGTCGCAATGATGTCGCTCTGGACGCTGCCACTGTCCTTCGGCGCGGGCGTCCTGACCATTCTGAGCCCCTGCGTCCTGCCTTTGGTCCCGGTGGTCGTCGCCGGGGCGCGGGCGCAGGATCCGCGCGCACCGCTGGCGCTGGCGGCGGGGCTCGCCGCGACCTTCGCGCTCGTCGGCGGGTTCCTGGCGTCGCTCGGCGTCGATTTCGGCGACGGGCCCTATCTTCGCTCGATCGCCGCCGTGCTGATCCTGCTGGTCGGGCTGGTCCTGCTCGTTCCCGCGCTCGGCCATCGCTTCGAGGCGGCGCTGGCGCCGCTGCAGGAGCTCGGCGGCGCCCTGCAAAGCCGCTTGCCGCAATCGGGCCTGCTCGGCCAGGCGGCGGCCGGGGCGCTGCTGGCTTTGCTGTGGGCGCCGTGCGCGGGGCCGACGCTCGCCGCCGCCTTCGTCCTCGCGGCGCGGGGCGGGAGCCTGCCGTTCGCCATGCTCTCGATGGGCGTCTTTGCTCTGGGCGCGGCCGGCGCGCTGCTGGCGCTGGGCTATGGACTCGGGCGGCTCGCCGGCGCGCGGCGCGGCGCGACGCTGGCGGCGGGGGCGGGCGCGCGATTCGCGCTCGGCGGAGCTTTCGTCCTGGTGGCGCTGTTGATCCTCACCGGCGCCGACCATTGGCTTGAAAGCCTCGCGCTGGCGCATACGCCGGACTGGCTGACGCGACTGACCATTTCCCTCTGATCCCCGTCACATTAAGATGGATGCGCAGGCCGACGAACGGAGCGGGGACCGCATGGCGCAGGATGTATGGAGCGAGGTCGACGATTACATCATCGGCAAGCTGCTGCCCGCCGATCCGGCGCTCGACGCGGCGCTGGCCCGCAACCGCGAGGCGGGGCTGCCCTCGATCGACGTCTCCCCGGCGCAGGGCAAGTTCCTGCACCTGCTCGCGCGGCTCGCCGGCGCGAAGGCCATCCTCGAGATCGGCACGCTCGGCGGCTATTCCACGATCTGGCTGGCCCGCGCCCTGCCGGACGACGGCCGGATCGTCACGCTCGAATATGAGCCCGCCCATGCGGCGGTCGCGCGCCTCAATCTCGACGGCGCCGGGCTCGGCGCCAAGGTCGACCTGCGCGTCGGCCCCGCGCTCGAGGCGCTGCCGCTGCTCGAAAAGGAAGGGGCCTTGTTCGATTTCGTCTTTGTCGACGCCGACAAGCGCAACAATCCCTTCTATCTGCAATGGGCGCTGCGGCTTGCCCGCGTCGGCGCGGTCATCGTGATCGACAATGTCGTGCGCCGCGGCGCGATCCTCGATTCCGCCAGCGCCGATCCCGATATTGCGGGAACGCGCCGCATGTTCGAGATCGCCAGCGGGGAAAAACGCTGGAACGCCACGGCGATCCAGACGGTCGGGGCCAAGGGCTGGGACGGCTTCGCCTTCGGTCTCGTCGAACAGGCCTGAGCCGTCAGCCGTTCAGGCGCCAGATTTCGATATTGAGCGCCGCCGCAAAGGCGACCCAGAGCGCGAGCGGCAGCAGGCACAGGCCCGCAAGGCGGTCGAGCTTCCAGAACAGGATCATGGTCGCCACGACCAGAATTTCCTGCGGGATGATGTCGATCAGCCCCAAAAGCGGGCTGTGCGCGGCGAAAAAGGCGAAGCTCCAGACGACATTGAGCGCGAGTTGGGCGAGGAACAGCCCGATGGCGATGCTGCGAAGCCTTTGTCGCGGCAGGATGAGGATGCGCCAAAAGGCCAGCGCCATCAGCGCGTAGAGCAGCGTCCAGACCGGGCCGAACACGGCGTTCGGCGGATTGAAGGAGGGTTTGGCCAGCCCCTCGTACCAGGGCGCGAGATTGGGAAAGGTCGCGAGCTGGCCGAGCAGCGAATCGAAGAAGACGAGACCGACGGCGAGAAGTCCGGCGCGGCGCGGCGCCATTCCGGCGCCTTCCTGGCTGGTCGTGTGCGGGGAAGAGGATGAATTGGGGGTCATGCCCTAGCCTGCCCCCTGCGCGCGAAAAGTCCAGTGGCGGTTAGCGGCGAAACTCCAGAACATGACCATTCCGGTGGTGACGACCTGCGCCGCAAGATAGGGCGCGCCCCAGGCGACGACGAACAATCGCATCAGGCCCCAGGTCAGGAAGAAGCCGACGCTCGCGACCGCCACGAATCGCCAGCCGGCCTCCCCGTGGGAACGGTCGCTGGCGAAGACATGGCGCCGGGTCAGGACGTAGGAGATCGCCCCGCCGAGGCAATAGCCGGACAGGGTCGCCGGAATGACGGCCCAATGCGCCAACTCCTTGAGCGCGATCAGCGCGGCATAATGCGCCGAGGTCGCGATCAGGCCGACGAGGACGAAGGAGGAGAATTGCCGGCGCAGGGACATATGGGCTGCGGTCCAGTTCAGCGCGGCGGCAGGCTAGAATAATAGGCCGCGAGCGCGCGCATGTCGTCGTCGGTCAGCTTGCGGCTGATGTAGAGCATTTCCTTGTGGCTGCGGCGTCCGTCGCGGAAGGCGCGCAGCTGATTGTAGAGATAGGGGCCGTTCTGCCCGGCGAGATTGGGCACATAGGCGTCGCGGCTGATCCCGTCCGCGCCGTGGCAGGGAATGCAGGATTCATGAGGCTCGACCATGTTGGTCGGTTCGGCGCGCGCCGGGGCCGTGGCGCCGAGCCACGCGGCCAGGGCGAACAGCCGCGCCAGGGCGCGCGTCAAATTCCGTGTCTGCGCCAAATCATCCATCAATTGACGTATTTCATGGGCGGTGGCCTGTCGCGATTTCCTAAAATTGCAGCCTGAGGCGCGCCTGCGCGCCTTGTTGGGGGTTCACAGCATCGAAAAACTCGGCTAACAGGAGCGTCATATTCGGGCCGGACGTCTCCAGACCGAAACCCTCACCCCTCGCGGGATGACCAGCGGAGGACGCGCTCCGGCTTTTCAGCCGAAAGTGCGGCCTTTTTTTGTGCGCGGCGAATGCTTGCGCTCAAGGCTGGAGAACCATGCCATCCCGCAGCGGGCTTCGCCAGCCCGAAAAGGCTGGCTCGGAGCGAATGCGACCACAGCCCGGCGCCCGATCGCCGGGCGGTGCGTGGCAAAGGAAGAAGAGCTTTCGATATGCCGAAACGGACAGACATCCAGACGATCATGATCATCGGCGCCGGGCCCATCGTCATCGGACAGGCCTGCGAGTTCGACTATTCCGGCGCCCAGGCCTGCAAGGCCCTGCGCGCCGAGGGCTATCGGATCGTCCTCGTCAATTCCAATCCGGCGACGATCATGACCGACCCGGATCTCGCCCACCGCACCTATGTCGAGCCGATCACGCCGGAAATCGTGGCGAAGATCATCGAGAAGGAGCGCTACGCCGTTCCCGGCGGCTTCGCCCTGCTGCCGACCATGGGCGGCCAGACCGCGCTCAATTGCGCGCTGTCGCTCAAGAAGATGGGCGTGCTCGAAAAATTCGACATCGAGATGATCGGCGCGACGGCGCACGCCATCGACAAGGCCGAGGACCGCGAATTGTTCCGCGAGGCCATGACCAGGATCGGCCTCGACACGCCGCGCTCGCATCACATCAAGACGCTGACGCAGGCGCTGGCGGCGCTGGACGACATCGGCCTTCCCGCCATCATCCGCCCGTCGTTCACGCTCGGCGGCACCGGCGGCGGCATCGCCTACAACAAGGCGGAATTCATCGACATCGTCGAGCGCGGCATCGACGCCTCGCCGACCTCCGAAGTCCTGATCGAGGAAAGCGTCCTCGGCTGGAAGGAATATGAAATGGAGGTCGTCCGCGACAAGGCGGACAATTGCATCATCGTCTGCTCGATCGAGAACATCGATCCGATGGGCGTCCACACCGGCGATTCCATCACCGTCGCCCCGGCGCTGACGCTGACCGACAAGGAATACCAGATCATGCGCGACGCCTCGCTGGCGGTGCTGCGCGAGATCGGGGTGGAGACCGGCGGCTCCAACGTGCAATTCGCGATCAATCCGGCCAATGGCCGCATGATCGTCATCGAAATGAACCCGCGCGTGTCGCGCTCCTCCGCGCTCGCCTCCAAGGCGACCGGCTTCCCGATCGCCAAGGTCGCGGCCAAGCTCGCGGTCGGCTATACGCTGGACGAAATCGCCAACGACATCACCGGCGGCGCGACGCCGGCCTCGTTCGAGCCGACCATCGACTACGTCGTCACCAAGATCCCGCGCTTCGCCTTCGAGAAATTCCCCGGCGCCGAGCCGATCCTGACCACCGCGATGAAATCGGTCGGCGAGGCCATGGCGATCGGCCGCACCTTCGCGGAATCGCTGCAAAAGGCGCTGCGCTCGCTCGAAACCGGCCTGTCCGGCCTCGACGAGATCGAGATCGAGGGGCTCGGCAAGGGCGACGACATGAATGTGCTGCGCGGCGCGCTCGGCACCCCGACGCCGGACCGCCTGCTGATGGTCGGCCAGGCCCTGCGCATGGGCATGGGCGAAGAGGAAATCTTCGACGCCTGCAAGATCGATCCCTGGTTCATCGCCCGGATCGCCGAGATCGTCGCGCTGGAAAAGAAGGTCAAGACCTTCGGCCTGCCCAAGGACGAGGCCAATCTGCGGATGCTCAAGGCGGCGGGCTTCTCCGACCTGCGGCTGGCCTCGCTGACCGGCAAGACCGAACACGAGGTCGAGGCGCTGCGCAAAAATCTCGGCGTGCGCCCGGTCTACAAGCGCATCGACACCTGCGCGGCGGAATTCGCCTCGCCCACGGCCTATATGTATTCGACCTACGAGCGCCCCTTCGCCGGCGTTCCGTCCTGCGAGGCGCGGCCGACCGGACGCGACAAGGTGGTGATTCTCGGCGGCGGCCCGAACCGCATCGGCCAGGGCATCGAATTCGACTATTGCTGCTGCCACGCCTGTTTCGCGCTTGAGCGACGCCGGCTATGAAACCATCATGATCAATTGCAACCCGGAGACGGTCTCGACCGATTACGACACGTCGGACCGGCTCTATTTCGAGCCGCTGACGCGCGAGGACGTGCTCGAAATCCTGTCGAAGGAGCAGGAGGCGGGAACGCTGAAGGGCGTGATCGTGCAGTTCGGCGGCCAGACCCCGCTCAAGCTCGCCAAGGCTCTGCAGGACGCCGGCATCCCGATCCTCGGCACCTCGGTCGATTCGATCGACCTCGCCGAGGACCGCGACCAGTTCAAGCGCCTGCTCGACAAGCTCGGCCTGAAGCAGCCCAAGAACGGCATCGCCTATTCGGTGGAGCAGGCGCGCATCGTCGCGCAGGATCTCGGCCTGCCGCTGGTGGTGCGCCCGTCCTATGTGCTGGGCGGCCGCGCCATGGCGATCATTCGCGACCCGAGCGAACTCGACGATTATCTGCTCGGCACCCTGCCGAGCCTGGTGCCGTCCGACGTCAAGGCGCGCTATCCCAACGACAAGACGGGCCAGATCAACACCGTTCTGGGCAAGAATCCGCTGCTGTTCGACCGCTACCTGGTGGACGCCATCGAAGTCGACGTCGACTGCCTGTGCGACGGCAAGGACGTGTTCGTCGCCGGCATCATGGAGCATATCGAGGAAGCCGGCATCCATTCCGGCGATTCGGCCTGTTCGCTGCCGCCGCGCTCGCTGTCGCCCGAGACCATCGCGCTGCTCGAGGAGCAGACCCGCAAGATGGCGCTGGCGCTCAATGTCGGCGGCCTGATGAACGTGCAGTTCGCGCTGAAGGACGGCGTGATCTACGTGCTCGAAGTCAATCCGCGCGCCTCGCGCACCGTGCCCTTCGTCGCCAAGGTGATCGGCATGCCGCTCGCCAAGATCGCCGCGCGGATCATGGGCGGCGAGACGCTCGCCAGCTTCGGCTTGAAGCCGTGGGCGGGCGGCCATATCGGCGTGAAGGAGGCGGTGTTCCCCTTCGCGCGCTTCCCCGGCGTCGATACCGTGCTGGGGCCGGAAATGCGGTCGACCGGCGAGGTGATCGGGCTGGACCGGACCTTCGACGTCGCTTTCGCCAAGAGCCAGCTCGGCGCCGGCACGAAGGTGCCGACTTCGGGCGCGGTGTTCGTCTCGGTGCGCGACGCCGACAAGGTCCGCATGCTCGAAGCCGTCAAGCTTCTGGACGAGCAGGGCTTCAAGGTGCTCGCCACCGGCGGAACCGCCCGCTTCCTCATCGAAAACGGCATCGCCGCCCAGCGCATCAACAAGGTGTCGGAAGGCCGGCCCCATGTCGTCGACGCGATCAAGAACGGCGGCATCCAGCTGGTGTTCAACACCACCGAAGGCGCGCAGGCGCTGGCCGATTCGCGCTCGCTTCGCCGCGCCGCCCTGCTGCACAAGGCGCCCTATTACACCACGCTTGCGGGGGCGCTGGCGGCGGCCCAGGGCGTGCGCGCCTTCCGGGCGGGCGACCTGGAAGTTCGGGCGCTGCAGGACTATTTCGCCTGAGGGCGGCGGAGGCGGGCGTTGACCTCGGCTCCCGCCTGTACCATCATAATCGTTCTGGCAGATCGCCGGCGACGCGCCCCATCGGGGCGCGTCTCGCTTTTTGCCCCTTCGCGTCCAAAAGGGCGCGTCGCGCGTTTTGACCTTGTTGACCCTTGGCGCATCCGCGAAAGGCGGCGCGCCAGCCAGAGAATTTGAAAGAGTTGCAGGATGGAAAAGCTGCCAATGACCGTCGCCGGATATGCGGCTCTCGAGGTGGAGCTCAAGCGCCGCCAGCAGGAGGAGCGCCCGCGCATCATTCAGGCGATCGCCGAAGCGCGGTCCCATGGCGATCTGTCCGAAAACGCGGAATATCACGCGGCCAAGGAATCGCAGTCGCATGAACGAAGGCCGGATCGCCGAGCTGGAGGACAAGCTTTCGCGCGCGGACATCATCGACGTCACCAAGCTGTCGGGCAATACCGTGAAGTTCGGCGCGACCGTCACGCTGATCGACGAGGACACCGAAACCGAGAAGCGCTACCAGATCGTCGGCGACATGGAGGCGGACGTCAAATCCGGCAAGATTTCCATCTCCTCGCCGATTTCGCGCGCGCTCATCGCGCAAGAAGGTCGGCGACACCGTCGAAGTGAACACGCCCGGCGGCGGCAAGAGCTACGAGATCGTGAAGATCGAATATATCTGACGCAGGCGCGGCGTCGCGAGGTCTCCGCGTCGCTCTGCCTTTGGCGCGCCTTTCACGGTCGGCGTGGCAGCGGCGGCGGCTGCGAACGCCACTTCGTTCGTCGACCGTGAAAGCCCTGTTTTTTGCAGCTTTCACTTGGGTTGGACGTCTTCGTTTTTGCCGAAATGGCGCGTTTGAAGTCCGTTTTCTCGTAATTGGATTGGCGCCGCGCGGGGTAATTTTTTGCCCTGTAGGGACGCCCCTGCGCCCGAAAAAGCGCAGGAACACGGGGCGAGACATCCCGTCCGGGCGCAACTCGGCCATGCCGGCGCTTCAAACGTCGCTTGCGGGCCGCCTCTCGAATTCTTCGCCGATCGACCTGGCCGTCGCACGCGCCCGACGCTGATATATTCAAAACCGTGCCGCTTGACGTCCGCAGGTCGGTAGATGTTGCGAAGATCGATCATGATGGGCGACCGATCAAGGATTTGACCCTCGGAAGGTCGAGGGCGCGAACTTCGTCCCATTCGGTGACGATCGCCACGGCATCGGCGCCCGCGACGCAATCATAAGCGCTTTCGCAGAATTTGGCGTTCGGCATGACGAGCCGGCCTGATCCATGCTTTCTGGATCATAGGCGCGCACCTTGGCGCCGGCGTCGTCCAGCGCGGTCACGATCGAGATCGAGGGCGCGTCGCGCATGTCGTCGGTGTTGGGCTTGAAGGCGAGGCCGAGCACCGCGATGGTCTTGCCACGCACCGGAACCGCCGCAGGCGGCGATGATTTCCTGGCCACGCCGCGCTTGCGCTGATCGTTGACCGAGACGACGGTCTCGACGATGCGCATGGGCACGCCGTAATCCTGTCCTGTCTTGACCAACGCCAATGTATCCTTCGGGAAGCAAGAACCGCCGAACCCCGGGCCCGCATGCAGGAATTTCGTGCCGATGCGATTGTCCAGTCCCATGCCGCGCGCGACGTCCTGAACATTCGCGCCAACCTGTTCGCAGAGATCTGCGACCTCGTTGATGAAGGTGACCTTCGTGGCGAGGAAGGAATTGGCGGCGTATCCAATGCC
>CAWETR010000007.1:0-45970 GCA_963811975.1 uncultured Alphaproteobacteria bacterium | reverse complement strand
TTCTTGAGCCACGTATTTGCTGCGGGACGCCGGTCAAACGTTTTGGCTTCGCGATGCACAATTTGACCGTCGCGCGTAATCGAGATTTGCGCCATATAGGCTGCGGAGCCGTCTTTCCGAGATCTTTTCGTTATCGTTCCCACTGCCTTACAACATCCCGACTTAAGTTACGACATTTGTTGTAACTTATTTCGGAAATAGCCGCAAACAGCCGTAAATGAGACGTGAATGGGCACCAGTCAGAATGGCTAATTGTACTGAAAATAAAGAAAAAATTGGCGTTACGAGCCCGTGGCGGTTTTCGGTCGCGCCGATGATGGAATGGACCGACCGGCATTATCGCGTGCTGGCGCGGCTGCATTCGCGCAACGCGCGGCTCTATACCGAGATGGTGACGTCCGCCGCGATCCTTCATGGCGACCGCGAGCGCCTGCTCGGCTTCGACGCCTGCGAACATCCGGTCGCGGTGCAGCTTGGCGGCTCCGACCCGCGCGATCTGGCGCAGGCGGCGACGATTTGCGCCGAGTTCGGCTATGACGAGATCAACCTCAATGTCGGCTGCCCGTCGGACCGCGTGCAGAATGGGGCGTTCGGCGCCTGCCTGATGCGCGAGCCGGAGCTGGTCGCGCGCTGCGTCGCGGCGATGAAGGAGGCCGCCGACCTGCCCGTCACGGTCAAGTGCCGCATCGGCGTCGACGACCAGGAGCCGCGCGAGGCCTTGTTCGCCATGGCGCAGTGCTGTGGTCGCGGCGGGCGCCGACGCCTTGATCGTCCATGCGCGCAAGGCCTGGCTCAAGGGTCTTTCGCCGAAGGAAAACCGCGACGTTCCGCCGCTCGATTACGGCCTCGTGCATGAGTTGAAACAGGCGTTGCCGCAGGTTCCCGTGGCCGTCAACGGCGGGATCGAGACGCTCGAGGCCATCCGCGAGCAGCTCGATTTCGTCGATGGCGTGATGATCGGCCGCGCCGCCTACCACAATCTGTCGATGCTTCAGGAGGTCGATCCGGCGCTGTTCGGCCAGCCGGCGCCTTATGAGAGCAGCCGTGCGGCGGTCGAGGCCTTCCTGCCCTATATCGAGCGCAAGCTCGGCGAGGGCGTGCGCCTCGCCGACATCACCCGGCACATGCTCGGCCTGTTCGCCGGCCGGCCCGGCGCGCGGGCCTTCCGCCGCCATCTCGCGACCCATGCGGTGCGGCGCGGCGCCGACGCGCGGGTCGTCGAGGACGCGCTCGCCCTCGTCGATCATGCCTTTGCGCCGGCGAGGGACCGCGTCAGCGCCTAAAGCGCCGCGGCGAACGACCAGCAGGACAATGATTTCCGCGACCTGTTGCGCCGCGCCGGCGACGTCGCCGGTCTGGCCGCCGATCTGCGTCGCGAGCGAGCGAGCACAGGCCAAGCACGGCGGCTGCGGCGACGACCAGCGCCGCGAGGCACGTCGAGACGCCGAAGCCGCCCAGCGCCGGCAGGAAGGCGAGCGGCAGCACGATCAGGAAGGCGGGGCGCAAGGCGGCGTTCTGCCCGGACGCTGCGCGTCCCGCGCCGTCGCCGCGCGCGGGCGGCAGCAGCACGAGCGGCGCCAGGCAGGCGCAGCGCGAAATCGCCCCGGCGGCGGTCATAACAAGAAGCGCGCCGAGCGGCGTGCCGGCCAGCGCCGCCAGCGCGCTGGCGCGCAGGCCAAGGCTCAGGACCAGCGCCACCGCGCCGAAGGCGCCGATCCGGCTGTCCTTCATGATCTCCAGCTTGCGCTCGCGCGAAAAACCGCCGCCAAAGCCGTCGGCGACGTCGGCAAGGCCATCCTCATGCAAGCGCGCCGGTGACGGCAGCGCCAAAGGCCAGCGCGAGCAGCGCCGCCGCGGCGGCGGGCAGGCGCAGGCTCAAGGCGGCGACGAAGACCAGCCCGCCCGCGAGGCCCAGCAGCGCGCCGGCGAGCGGGGCCAGCCGCAGGCTGCGCTGGAAATCATCCGCTTCCGGGCCGGGGACCGGCAGGCGCGAGAAGAAGCGCAAAGCGCCGGCGAGATCGCGCCATCCCTCCATGACCGGCCTCAACGATGCAGCTTTTTCGCGGCGAGTTCGTCGAGATAGGCCCGCCAGAGCCTTTCATGCTCGGCGCCGAGGGTGAATAGGTAGTCCCAGGTGAAGAAACCGCTGTCGTGGCCGTCGTCGAACACCAGCCGCGCGGCGTAATTGCCAACCGGCTCGGCGCGCGCGATGCGGACGTTCTGCTTGCCGGCGACGGTCACCTTCTGCTCGGGCGTATGGCCCTGGACTTCGGCGCTCGGGCTGCTGACGCGCAAATATTCGGCCGCAAGCGCGAAACTTTCGCCGCTGTCGAAGGAGACCTGCAGGGTCCTGCCCTCGTCGGCGAGGCGAATTTCCGTTGGCCAATGCGAAACGCTCGTCACCTGCTGTTCCTTTCGCCGCGTAATTTGCGCAAGATCCTGTATGCGCCGAAAAAATCGCCTATATAGGAAAAATGCGCCCGAACCATTTCGAAACGCCGTCTCAAGCCGCGCCCGCGCCGCGGCCGCTGGTCGATTCCTTTGCCCGGCGCATCGATTATATCCGGCTTTCGGTCACCGACCGCTGCGATTTCCGCTGCGTCTATTGCATGTCGGAAAACATGAATTTCCTGCCCAAGGCGGATCTGCTGACGCTCGAGGAGCTGGAGCGGCTGGCGGCCGCCTTCGTCGCGCGCGGCGTGCGCAAGATCCGGCTCACCGGCGGCGAGCCGCTGGTGCGGCGCAATGTGATGGAATTGTTCCGCGGCCTGTCGCGCCTGTTCGATCGCGGCCTGCGCGAGCTGACGCTGACCACCAACGGCTCGCAGCTGGCGCGCTACGCCGCCGAGCTCGTCGATTGCGGCGTGGCCCGCGTCAATGTCTCGCTCGACACGCTCGATGCGGATAAATTCCGCGCCATCACGCGCTGGGGCGATCTCGCGCAGGTGCTGAAGGGGATCGACGCCGCCCAGCAGGCGGGCCTCAAGGTCAAGATCAATTGCGTGGCGCTCAAGGGCGACAACGAGGACGAGTTCCTGCCGCTGGTCGAATGGGCGCATGGCCGTGGCGCGGACGTCTCCTTCATCGAGGCCATGCCGCTCGGCGAGGACGCCGCGCACAATATCGAGAGTTTTCTGCCGCTCGACGTGGTGGCCGCCGCCTTGGGCGAGCGCCTGACGCTGACGCCGTCGCATCATGACAGCGGCGGCCCCGCGCGCTATTTCGACGTGGCGGAAACCGGCGGCCGCGTCGGCTTCATCACGCCCTTGAGCCAGCATTTCTGCGACAGCTGCAATCGGGTGCGGGTCACCTGCACCGGCACGCTCTACACGTGCCTCGGCCAGGAAGACAAGACCGACCTGCGCGGCCCGCTGCGCGTCCTCGTCCGACGACGCGGCGCTCAACGCGGCGCTCGACGACGCGATGCGCCGCAAGCCGCGCGGCCATGATTTCGTCGCGCAATGGTCGGGCGCGCTCGAGCCGGCCAAGCGCCCCATGAGCATGACCGGGGGCTGAAATTTTTTTCAAGCGCCGCTGTAACCTTTCGCCGATCGCCCCGTATCCCTGTTTGCAGGCCCACGAGAGCCTGCTCGACGCGCCCCTGCTCAAGGCGCGATCTCAGGGAGTTGTATCATGCAGATGAAGATCGTTTCCGGCGCCAGCCTCGCCGCCGCCGCCATCGCGCTTGCCGTTTCGGGCGCGGCCCTCACCACCCAGGCGCAGGCCAAGAAGGCCGCCGTCCATTGCATGGGAATCAATTCCTGCAAGGGCACCAGCGCCTGCAAGTCCGCCAGCAACGCCTGCAAGGGCCAGAATGCCTGCAAGGGCCAGGGCTTCCTGCTCGAAAAATCCGTCAAGGCCTGCACCAGCATGGGCGGCAAGGTCGGCTGATCCTGCCAATTCGACGCCTCTCCCCGCGTCCTTTGCGACGCGGGGACCGAGGATTCCGGCGACGGAGGACGCGATGGCCGCAAGCGACAACCAACAGAGAAACCGCGCGCAGGGGTTCGGCCTCGGCTTGCGGACGGTCTATTATCCCGAAATTCTCGAAGCGCCGCAGCCGGTGGACTGGTTCGAGATCATTTCCGAGAATTTCATGGTCCCGGCGGGCGCCCGCTCGCCATGCTGGACCGGATTCGCGCCGATTATCCGATGCGGATGCATGGCGTGTCGCTGTCGCTGGCTTCGACCGATCCGCTCGATTTCGATTATCTGCGCGCGCTGAAGCGGCTGATCGCGCGGGTCGAGCCGGAACTCGTCTCCGACCATCTCGCCTGGACCGGCGTTCGCGGGCTGAACCTTCACGATCTCCTGCCGGCGCCGTTGACGCAGGAGGCTCTCGACCATTGCGTCGAGCGCGCCCGGCGCGTGCAGGATTTTCTGGGCCGCCGCATCGCGCTGGAAAATCCCTCGACCTATGTCTCCTTCGGCGCCGACGAAATGAGCGAGGCCGATTTCCTCGCCGAACTGGCGCGCCGCGCGGATTGCCTGCTGCTGCTCGACGTCAACAATGTCTTCGTCTCGGCTTTCAACCATGGCTTCGACGCGAAGGATTATCTCGACCGCATCCCGAAGGAGCGCGTCGCGCAGATCCACGTCGCCGGCCACAGCGACATGGGCACGCACAAGATCGACACCCACGACCATCCCGTCTGCGGCGACGTCTGGGAGCTGTTTTCCTATGTGCGGCAGCGTTTCGGGCCGATCCCCGCGATGATCGAGCGCGACGACCGCTTCCCGCCCTTTTCCGAATTGCTCGACGAATTGCGCCACATGCGCCAGCTGGCCGAAGCCGGTGAAAGGGCGGCGGCATGAAGCTCGCCGATCTGCAAAGCCTGTTCCAGGACAGCGTGCTGGCCGAGACGCCGTCGCCGCTGCTGCTGGCCGGGTTGCGGCCGCCGACGCGGGCGGCAAGCGTCGCGGAGACCTTTGCGGTCTATCACGACGGTTTTCGGCTGCGCATGGCCGAATTCCTCGCCAATGATTATCCGGTCCTGCGCGAGGCGATCGGCGATCTGGCGTTCGACGCCATGGCCGAAGCCTTTTCGCGCGCCCGGCCGTCGACCTTTCGCAACGCCCGCTGGTTCGGCGCCGGCCTGCCCGATTTTTTGCGGGCGACCCCGCCTTATTCCGGCGATCCCCTGGTCTGCGGCCTTGCGGCGCTGGAGGCGGGACTGGCGCACAGTTTCGACGCCGAAGATTCCGACGCGCTGCCGATCGAGGCTCTGGGCGCGACCGACGCGGCGGATTGGCCGCGATTGCGCTTCGGCTTCCATCCGAGCGTGACGCTGGTCGAGGCCAATGCGCCGGCGCTGGCCGCCTATGAAGCGGCGCAGGAGGGCGAGCCCTTGCCGGAACCCGGCCTCGGCCCGGCGCTGTCGCTGGTCGCCTGGCGCGGCGATCTCGATGTGCATTATCGCGCGCTCGACGCGTCTGAAGAGATGGCCTTGCTCGAAGCGTTGGCCGGCGGCCCGTTCGGCGACATCTGCTCGCTGCTCGCCTTCGCCAGTCCGGAGCAGCCCGCCGAGGAAACGGCGATGGCGGCGGGCCAACATCTGGCGCGCTGGTTTGCCGACGGCATGATCGTGTCCGCCGAGGCGAAACCGGAATAGCCGTTGGCCAAGGCCGCAAAAAACAACCCGCCGCGAAGGCTCGCGGCGGGTTTTTTTCAGTCCGGGCTCCCGGTCAATGGCAGGGCGGCTGGCCGGGGCCGCCGCAATTCGGCCTGCCGGGATGCGGCGCCGCGGCGCGGCGGGACGAGGCGGCGCCGCGGGCGGGGCCACGTGAGGCGCGGGGCGGGGCCATGTGAGGCGCTGGCGGCGGGGCCATGTGAGGCGCTGGCGGCGGAGCGATATGAGGCGCGGGCGGCGGGGCGATATGAGGCGCGGCGGCGGCGCGACGTGCGGCGCCGGCGGTGCGACGACATGGGGCGCGACGGACATGCGGCGCTGCAGGAGCGACGACGTGGGGAGCCGCCGCAGCGGGCGGAACGGCGACATGCGGCGCCGCGGGCGCCGACATGCGGCGCGGGCGCGGCGCCGGGGCGACGACATGCGGCGCGGCAGGCGCGCTGGTGGCGACAGGATGGGGCGCAGCCGGGACCGCCGGAGCGACGGGCGCGGGAGCGGCATGGGCAGCGCGTTCCACCGGGCGCCGCCGGAGCGACGGGCGCCGCGGCTGGCGCGGCGGGATGAGGCAGCGGCGTTCCGCCGGGCGCCGCCGGGAGCGACGGGCGCGACGCAGGCGGCGCGGCGGGATGGGGCAGGGGCGCGCCGCCGGGCGCCACCGGGGCGACGGGCGCGGCGCCGGCTGGCGCGGCGGGATGGGCAGGGGCGTTCCGCCGGGCGCCGCCGGAGCGACGGGCGCGACGCCGGCTGGCGCGGCAGGATGGGGCAGGGGCGTTCCACCCGGGGCTGCGCCGGGAGCCGGAGGCGCCGGGCGCCCTCGGCGAGCGGCAGGAACCGGCGTCGCTGGCGCGGCTGCGCCCGCTGGCGGCGCGGAGCCCGGCGGCAGCTGCGCGCGGCGGTTGCATTGTTGTAATAGTCCTGCGCCGCGGGAACCTGGGTCTGGACCACGGCCGGCGCGTGGAACACGCCCATATGCGAAATCACGGCGGCGCCGACCAGGGGCGCGACGATGAGCGGCAGCGGCAGCAGGCCGGGATGCGGCGGCGGGGGCGGCGGCTCGTCGACGATCATCAGGGGCGGCGGCAGATAGCCGAACCGCGGCGGCGGCGGGCCCCATTCGGGGTCGTCGAACTCGACATAGGGGCGACGGAAATAGACGAGTTCGTCAGGCGGCGGCGGCGGCACGTCGAACTCCACCACGTCGAATTGCGCCGGCGGCGCCAGCGGCGCGCTGAGCGTGGCGAGGCGCCTCTGGGCGTCCCAGGCGTGCGGCCCGTGCGGATAGACGCGCAGATAGCTCCAGTAGGCATTGGGGCTGTTGGCGAGATAGGCCCGGCGCCAGGTGATCGCCTCGCGGCGCAGCGCCAGCATGGCGCGCACCCTTGGGGCATAGGGCGAGTCCGGATAGACCGCGAGAAAATCGATATAGCCCTGGATCGTGTCGCGTTCGAGCGTCGCGGCGAAGGCGTCCTCGACGGGATATTCGCGGATCGGCCGGCCCTGCAGGCGGGTCATCGTCGCCTCGGCGACGGGCGGCGGCGCATTGGGCGCACGGGCGAACAGGGCGGGCGCGCCGGCGGCGAGCTTCGATTCGTCCCATGGAATGACCGCGCCCTTGGTGACTTCGGAAACGCGAAGCCGAGCCTGCGCGAAGGCCTCGTCGAGCGGAAGGCCCGGCTGGCGCAAGGCCTCGACGAGCGCCTGTGCGTAGACGCCATAGGCGCCGGTCTCGTTGGGCGCGACCGAACCCGGCGCGGCGTTGAACGCATAGAGGCCGCCGGGCGCGGGTTCGACCAGGGCGAGGCCGCCCGCCAGCGGTTCGCCGCTCTGGGCGAAGGTGTTGATCCGGGCCGCGTCGAGCACGACGATCCCGGCCTTGAGCGGCAATTGCGCCAGCGGTTGCAGATAGTCGCTCAGCCGCACCGCCTCTAGCGGGACATTGGCGGCGCGCGGAATTGCCGCCTCGATCGGCGCGATATAGTTTTCGCCGGCATATTGCACGCCGCGGCCGGAAATATAGACGAAGGCGATGGCGCCCGGACCGGCGGCGGCGGCCTTGTCGACGAATTCGCGCAGCGCCTTGCGCAAGCCGTCCTGATCGAGATCGGCGGCGCCGGCGACGTCGAAGCCCGCGCGCTGCAGCGTGTCGGCGACGAGGCCGGCGTCATTGGCGGCGGACGACAGCGGCCCGGACTTGTAGTTCGATTCGCCGATCACCAGCGCGATGCGCGGCGAGACGCCCGGCGCCGGCTGCGCCGAGCCTTGCGGCGCGCGCACCAGGATCGCCCCGACGAACAGGAAGCCGGCGGCGAACCGGAACGTCAAACTCTTGGGCCTGAGCCTCATGTGTTACTCCGAGAAAGGTCTTTCGTGCGCGCCTAAGGGAAAGGGCGACGATGGCTAAATCGAGACGATTGCAAGGCCATGACGCTCCGACGCCGCTGAACGTGGCCTGAACGAGGAGCGTCTGATCGGGGCGCGAGCGCGGCCGTCAGCGCACGACGACGACCTTGGCGCCGACATGGACGCGGTCGTAAAGGTCGGTCACGTCGTTGTTGGTCATGCGGATGCAGCCCGACGAGACCGCTTGGCCGATGGTGTCCGGCTCGTTCGAGCCGTGGATGCGATACATCGTTCCGCCGATATAGATGGCGCGCGCGCCGAGCGGATTGCCGATGCCGCCTTCCATGTGCCGCGGCAGGTCGGGGCGGCGGCGCAGCATCTGCGCGGGCGGCGTCCAGTCCGGCCATTCGCGCTTGTTGGTGACATGGTGGACGCCGCCCCATTCGAAGCCGGGACGCCCGACGCCGACGCCATAGCGCAGGGCCTGGCCGTCGCCGAGAACGTAATAAAGCCGCCGCTCCCGGGTGGAGACGACAATCGTTCCGGGCCGTTCGGGGCCGTGATAGGCGACGACCTCGCGCGGGATCGCCGAGGCGAAGGGCCGCCCCTCGCTCCGGCTGGGCTCCTGCTGCAAAAAATCGAAGATGAAGGCTCGCGCCGGCGTCGCGGCGGTCAGGGAAAGGCCGGCGAGGATCAGAAATCTCGCCGCATGGGCGAGGAAGGTCGGGCGGGACGGCATGTGCGCTCCTGATCGTGCGAAGCTTCATGATGCCCTGTAACGCGGCAAGCCGCCGCAGGGATGCAAAGATTAAGCCCGTAAAGCGAAAAATGTTCAATCGGGAATTGGCGCATTCCGCCGCGTTCCCGCCTTGACGCGGCCGCGCGGGTTTTCTAAAGAAAGCCTCCGACGTTTTGGCGTCCGGGCGATTAGCTCAGCGGGAGAGCACACCCTTCACACGGGTGGGGTCATAGGTTCGATCCCTATATCGCCCACCATTTTCTTCCGAAAAAGCGGCTTGGCTTCCGATAAAGTGGCTTGGAACGGCGAAGCGCTTGTCCTTCAGCCGGGCAGCGCCGCATTGGTCGCGCGCAGGCGGCCGACCAGCTCCGCCATGACGTACCAGACGAAATGCGGGACGGCCTCGACCATGTAGCGGAAATTCTTGCGGTCGATGAGCGCCAGTTTCGCGTCTTCGCTGACGATGGCGCTCGCGGTGCGGGGCTTGCCGTCAAGCAGGCTGACCACGCCCAGCGCGTCTCCCGGGCCGATCGATTCGATGATTCTGCCGCGATGGGTCACGTCGATGGCGCCTTCGAGCACGATATAGAGGTGGTCGGGCGGATCGCCCTCGCGAAAGATCGTCGCGCCGGCGGGGAAGGAAACGGTCGCGCCCAGTCCGCGCGCCG
Source organism: uncultured Alphaproteobacteria bacterium (assembly GCA_963811975.1). Taxonomy (GTDB): domain Bacteria; phylum Pseudomonadota; class Alphaproteobacteria; order Rhizobiales; family Beijerinckiaceae; genus Rhodoblastus. The sequence continues at coordinate 36,593 of CAWETR010000007.1, read as the reverse complement.
TCTCGCGAAAATCGACGTCGATCTCTCTTGGAAAGATGATCTGATTCATGGCCGCCCCCTCAGTCTTTCGGTGGAGGATCGGTCATGTTTTTGTCACAATCAAATCACGGCTGCGTGTCTTGCAGGCGCCGTCGGGCTCAATAAAACTCGGCCGCCGCGGCGGACAATTCCAAAAAATGCGAGATGAGCCGCGGGCTGTTCTCGGGCCTGGACAGCGCCATCCTGTCTCCGGCGCGGGCCACGCGTAGGTGAAGGCTGGGCGGCGGCGCGCCCGTTCAGTAAAATTCCGCCGCAGCCGCAGGCAGTTCGGAAAAATGCGAGATGATCCGGTCCGGGCCATATTCGATCACGGGGCGGTCGGTATAGCCGAAATCCACCGCGATCGAAGGCACGCCGGCCGCGCGCGCGGTGGCGATGTCGGTCTTGGAATTGCCGATCATGATCGTGCGCCCGACCGCGCCGCCCGCCGACTCGATCGTGCGCAACAGCGGCAGCGGGTCCGGCTTGGCGATCCCGAAGGTGTCCTGGCCGCAGATGAAGGCGAAACGGTCGGCGATTCCGAGCTTTTCCAGCAAAAGCCTGGCCGGGCGCTCGATCTTGTTGGTGCAGACGGCGAAGAAGTCGCCGCGCGCTTCGAGCGCGTCGAGCGCCTCGATCACGCCTGGATAGAGCCGGCTGTCGTCGGCGATGCGCGTCTCGTAATGCGCGAGAAAACGCTGGAACATCTCTTCCAGCCGTTCCGACGAGACGGTCGCGTCCTGCGCGTCGAGCGCCCGGACGATCAGCGCGCGCGCCCCCGCGCCGAGCAGGGAGCGGGCGTCCTCGATCGGCGTCGCGGCGAAGCCCTCCTGGACCATGATGGCGTCGAGCGTGCCCATGAGATCGCCCGCGGTGTCGGCGAGGGTTCCGTCGAGATCGAAGACGTGAAGCACGCGGTCCGGTGTCGTGGCCATTCAAATTCTCCTGTCGCGCCAAAGGCCTATAATGTTTCCGGAGCGCGATGTCATGCCGAAGCGGCCCCTCATGATAGATTCTTGAGAAAACGAGGCTGATTTGCCGGCCGGCGGCGACGGAATCGAAAGGGAGCCGCAATGCTGCGTTGGACTTTTCTGGCCCTGCTCGCGACGACGGGCGCGGCTCACGCGGGGAATTTCGAATTTCTCGCCGCGCCGGAAATCGATCTCAACCGGGTCTATCGCGTCGACAAGGGCACGGGCGAGGTCGGCGCCTGCCAGTTCGGGCTGAAGGACGGCGAGCCGGTCGGCGTCACTCTGTGTTACGGGCCGGGCGAGGGCGCCGGCGCGCAGCCGCCGAGCGATTACGCGCTGGTGTCGTCGCGGCATGAAAAGGAAGGCGGCGTGTTCCGGGTCGATCAGCGCACCGGCGCCATGTCGATCTGCTACGTGCGCAACGACCTCGTGGTCTGCACCCCTCCGGCGAAATGAGCGGAACGCATGGATTTACTGACCGTCTTCGGCTTGTTTGCCGTCAGCGCCATGCTCATCTTCTACGCGCTGGAGCCGCGCGGGCCGGTCTATATTCTCGGCTTTGCCGCGTCCTGCGCGCTGGGCTCCGCCTATGGCTTTCTGCAGGGCGCGTGGCCGTTCGGCCTCGTCGAGGGGGTCTGGTCCGTGGTGGCGCTGCGGCGCTATCTTCAGGCGCGGAAAGGAACAAGCGATGCGGCTCAATGATCCGGCCTTGCTGAAGACGCAAATGCTGCTCGGCGGCGTCTTTCGCGGCGCGGGCGAGAGCGCGATCCGCAATCCCGCCACTGGCGCGGTTCTGGCGCAGGTTCCCCATGGCGGCGCGGCGGAAGCGACCGAGGCGGTCGAGATCGCCGCCCGGGCGCAGAAGGGCTGGGCGGCGCTGACCGCCAAGCAGCGCGGCGCCGTGCTGCGCAAATGGTTCGACCTTATTCTCGCCGCGCGCGAGGATCTCGCGACGATCATGACCAGCGAGCAGGGCAAGCCGCTCGCCGAGGCGCGCGGCGAGATCGACTATGCCGCAAGCTTCATCGAATTCTACGCGGAGGAAGCCAAGCGCATCTATGGCGAGACCATTCCCTCGCCCTGGCCGGACGCCCGCATCCTGACCTTGCGCCAGCCGATCGGCGTGATGGCGGCGATCACGCCGTGGAATTTCCCGGCGGCGATGATCACCCGCAAATGCGCCCCGGCGCTGGCGGCGGGCTGCGCCTGCGTCATCAAGCCGGCGCCCGAGACCCCGCTGACGGCGCTGGCGCTCGGCGAACTGGCGATCCGCGCCGGCCTGCCGCCGGGCGTGCTCAACATCGTCACCGGCGACGCCGCCGCGATCGGCAAGGTGTTCTGCGAACATCCGGCGGTGCGCTTCGTCGGCTTCACCGGCTCGACCGCCGTCGGCAAGCTGCTGATGAGTCAGGCCGCGTCGGGCGTCAAGAAGGTCGGGCTGGAGCTTGGCGGCAACGCGCCCTTCATCGTTTTCGACGACGCTGACCTCGACGCGGCGGCGGCGGGCGCGCTGGCCGCGAAATACCGCAACATGGGCCAGACCTGCGTCTGCGCCAACCGGATCTACGTTCAGGACGGGATTTACGATTCCTTCGCCGCAAAACTCGCCGAATCGGTGGCGAAGCTGAAGGTTGGCGACGGCCTGGCCGAGGGCGTGCAGCAGGGGCCGCTGATCACGCCGCGCGCGGTCGAGAAGGTCGAGGCCCATATCGCCGACGCGCTCGCCAAGGGCGCGCGGGTGATCGTCGGCGGCAAGAGGCACGAACTGGGCGGAACCTTCTTCCAGCCGACGGTGCTGGCCGACGTCACGCCGGAGATGGTCGTCGCGCGCGAGGAAACCTTCGGGCCGGTCGCGCCGCTGTTCCGCTTCAAGGACGAGGCCGACGTGATCGCGCAGGCCAACGCCACCCAATATGGCCTCGCGGCCTATTTCTACGCCCGCGATCTCGGCCGCGTGTTCCGCGTCGCCGAGGCGCTGGAATATGGCATGGTCGCGGTGAATTCCGGCATCCTCTCGACCGAGGTGGCGCCGTTCGGCGGCGTCAAGGAATCCGGCATCGGGCGCGAAGGCTCGCGCCACGGCATCGAGGAATTCACCGAGATCAAATATGTGCTGCTTGGCGGGCTGGGAGCCTGAGCGCCGCTCAAAACGACGCGGTCCGAATGGGCCATGAACGACCTGAAGGACGACATCAGCATGCGCGCCGAATGGTATTATGCGGACGACGGGGCGTTCGATCGGTCCGACCACCGTGGCGGAAATTCATGTCCGCATCCTCGCGGCGCAGAGCTCGCCGCATTTCGTCTGGACCGATGGCATGGCGGAATGGGCCGAGGCGCGGAACGTTCCGGAATTCGCCAGCGCTTTTCCGGTCGGCAGCCGCGCTGGCGCCGCATGGCGAACCCGGACACAAAAGGAAAGGGATCTCCGCCGCCAAACGCGCGGAGCTGGCGCGGCGCGCGAAGCATGAACTCTATCAGTTTCTGGGGATTTCGGCCTACCTCTGGGTCTGTTTCGGCGCGCTGATTCTCTATAAGGCGGCGATCCTCCGCAGCGTCGGGGTCGATTACGCGCCGATGGGTCTGGCGCTCGTCAAGGCGCTGATATCGGCCAAATTCATCATGCTGCTGCAGGTCTTCAAGCTCGGCGAGCGAGGGAAGGGCAAGACCGTTCCCTTCATCGCCATTTTGCGCAAATCAGTCGGTGTTCACGATTTTCCTGATCGCCCTGACGGTGATCGAGGAACTGCTCGTCGGCCATCTGCATGGCAAGGAGAGCCGCGAGATCCTGGCGGACATGGCGGGGGGAACATTGCCGCAGGCGCTGAGCGTCGGCGTGCTGATGTTTCTGATCATGGTCCCCTTTTTCGCCTTTCGGGAAGCCGGCGTCAGGCCTCTGGAGCCTGTCCAGGGACTGAAGCCGGGCTCGCCCGAGCGGTCGTCACACGATTTTGGTGCGCACCTCGCCGATGCCCGCGATCTCGCCGACGAGAACGTCGCCTTTGACCAGCGGGCCGACGCCGGACGGCGTGCCGGTGAAGATCAGGTCGCCCGGCGCCAAAGCGACATAGGTCGAAAGCGCGGCGACGATTTCGGGCACGGACCAGATCAGGTCGGCGAGATCGCCCTCCTGCTTCACCGCGCCGTTGACCGTCAGGGCGATACGGCCTTTCGCGGGATGGCCGATCTGCGCGGCGGGCTGGATGGCGCCGAGCGGGGCGGAAAAGTCGAAGCCCTTGCTCATGTCCCAGGGTTTCTTGTTTTCGCGCGCGGCGGCCTGCAGGTCGCGCCGCGTCAGGTCGAGCCCGACGGCATAGCCGTAGATGTGATCGAGCGCCTTGTCGGCGGGAATATTGGCGCCGCCCGTTCCGATGGCCACGACCAGTTCGATCTCGTGGTGGAGGTTTTTGGTCAGGCTCGGATAGGGCGCATCGGCGCCGTCGATGACGAGGGCGTCGGCGGGCTTGGTGAAGAAGAACGGCGCCTCGCGGATCGGATCGCCGCCCATCTCGCGCGCATGGGCGGCGTAATTCTGGCCGACGCAGAAAATGCGCCGCACCGGAAATTTCTTCCCGCCCGCAACGGGCGCGGCGGCCTGCGGCGGCGCGGCAAAGACGTAATCGCTCATGTCATTCCTCCGAAAAATTCATGCGTCCATTGGGAGCGACGCCTCACTCGGCGGGCTGCGGAACCGGCTCGGCCGGCCCTTCGACGATCGGCAGATTCAGCAGCCCCGAGACCAGTCCGAGCGCGATGGAGAGCAGCCACACCGGCGTATAGGACCCGAAACTTTCCCGGAAATAGCCGCCGAGCAATACGCCGAGAAAGCCTCCGACCTGATGCGAGAAAAAGGCGAAGCCGTAGAGCATCGACAGGCTCCCGGCGCCGAACATCGTTCCGATCAGCGACGAGGTCGGCGGCACCGTGGAGAGCCAGAGCAAGCCGGTGACCGCGCCGAACACCAGGGCCGACGTCGGGCTCGGGGGCAGCGCGATGAACAAAGCTGTGGCGGCGGCGCGGGAAAAATAGATCGCGGACAGGATGAAGCGGCGGGGAACCCACATGCCGAGCCAGCCGGACAGCAGCGAGCCGAAAATGTTGAAGGCGCCGACCAGCGCGATGGCCCAATAGCCGATCACCGGCGAGAGGCCGCTTTCGACGATATAGCGCTGGAAATGGACGGTGATGAAGGCAAGCTGGAAGCCGCAGGTGAAGAAGCCGAGCACCAGTAGCACATAGGATTTATGCCCGAGCGCATGACGGAAGGTCGCGCTTTGGCTCGTCTTCGCCGTGAAGGCCGCGGGCGGGCTGGACAGCGCCAGCGACAACGGCACGATGGGCAGGATCAGGACCGCGAAAACCAGTGCGGCGCCTTCCCAGCCGAAGCGCTCGATCAGGCCGCCGGCGAGCGGCGAGAACAGGAATTGGCCGAACGAGCCGGCTGCGGTCGCCGCGCCGAAGGCGTAGCTCAGACGCTTTGGCGGCAGCAGCTTGGCGAAGGAGCCGAGCACCAGGTTGAACGAGGCGCCCGAGAGGCCGAAGCCGATCAGCACGCCGGCGCCGATATCGAAGCCGAGCGCCGAATTGGCCTTGGCCATCAGCGCGAGCCCGGCGGAATAGAGCAGGGCGCCGGCGACCAGCACATATTTCGAGCCGAAGCGGTCGGCGAGCGCTCCCGCGAAGGGCTGGCCGATGCCCCACAGCAGGTTCTGCGCGGCCAAAGCGAAGGAAAAGGCCTCCTGCCCCCAGGGCCGCGACCCGAACACCGGAAGCTGGAAGGCGCCCATCACCGAGCGCGGACCGAACGAGAGCATGGCCACGAGGCATCCCGCGAGCACGATGGCGCCGGCGGGCAGTCGATTGGACCGGGCGGACGCCTGTGCTTCGCTCACTTTTCGCGCTCCGTTTTCAAGGGACGAAAAGCTAGCATGTCCCTTGCGGGCCGTCCTTGTGCGCTTGCAAGGGGATTTTTGGAGGAAATGGCGCCGCGGCTTTCCGCCAAGGCCGGGATTTTACGCTCCCGGCGTCGCGGGCAGGGTTGTTTTCCAGGCCTCGTGGTCGATCTCGGTCTGCTTTTCATAAGCCAAAGCGAAATCGGCGAGGGCTTCGTCGAAGGCGTCGCTGTCGCCCAGATAGCCCGAAATCAGCGCAGGGTCGCCGGAGCGGGCGTGGGCCCGCGCCAAAGTGCGGCCGCAGAGACGCGCGTAATCGGCCAGCCCTTCGGCCTCCGCGATTTCGCTCATCCCGCCGAGGCGCCGGTTCTTCAGGACGCGGACGTAATATTGCCGTCCGGACGGGCCGTTTTCGGTCCAGCCGAGGAAAATATCGCTCGCCGCCTGCATCATGCGCTGGCCTTGGACGACGCGTTCGCCCTGATGGCCGTCAAAGGCGAGCCGTTCGTCCAGCACTTCCAGCACCGAATGCGTGGCTTCCTTCATCTGCAGGAACAGGGGCTCGTCGTCGCCGCTCATGAACAGGCCGGCGTAGCAATAGGTCCCGACCGAGCCGACGCCCACCGCCTTGAACACGAAATCGCGCAAGGAATAGCGGCCGAGCAGGGTGCGGACGGAGGGCTGCAGTCCGTCGAGATAATGGGCGATGTCGCTCTGCGGCTCCAGCCCCCTGGCGGCGTCCGAATCCGCCGCGAAATGGAACAGGCGCGGAGCCTTGTCGTGGATCACCGGCGCGCCCGACGCCGCGAGCGTCGGGAAATTGTCGTCACGGTCGAGCCCTTCGCCGCGCGCCCGCGCGATGATTCCGGCGATCTTGCGCCGCAGCTGGGGACTGCGGAATTTCCGGGCCTCGCGTTCGAGATCGATCCGGCTGTGCCAGATCTCCAGCGGGCTCATGTAGGAGAGCGCCTCCATGCGCTTGCGATAGGCGCGCACGGCGGCGGCGGCGATCGAGTGGCGCTCGGCTTTTGACAGCCCCTTGTCGGCGGCGGCGACCGCGACGCTGGCAGCGAGGCGCTTCAGGTCCACCGTGAAATCGACGCCGGGCAAGGTTTCGTCGAAATCGTTGATGTCGAAAAGAATGAAATCTTCCGGCGTGGCGAAGGCGCCGAAATTCATCAGGTGACAATCGCCGCAGGCCTGCACCGGCGCCCCGACCATCGGCTGCCATTGCAGATCATGGGCCATCACCGCCGCCGCGCCGCGCAGGAAGGCGAATGGGTTGTCCGCCATCAATTGCCGGCGGATCGGAATGAGGCTCGGCAGGCGCGTCGCGTTTTGCGCTTCGAGAATGGCGTTGGAATTGCGATCCATCGGCCCGAGCAGCTTGGCATGCGCGGCGCGCGGCGTGAGCTTGCGAAGACTCTTGCCCTTGGCGAAACGTTCCGCGCGCGTCGGAAGGGCCACGCTCATATTGGGGGAAGCGGACATGGGGCGTTCCTGTGCTTTGGATCGCCCGGGGGCGAATTTGGCGCGAGCATAAACTGCGCGGGCGCGGATGCAAGGCTCCGCCTAGGAAAACAGGGCCGGAAGCGGCGCTAATGTGTAGTTTTTTTGCAGGAATCGATGAAGATCGGCGGCGATTTCGATCGCGCCGGGTCCGTCGCCGTGAACGCAGACGCTGTGGATCGGAGCCGGCAGGATTTTTCCGGTTGTCGTGACCAGTCCGCCGGCGTCGAGCATCGCGGCGACATGGGCGCGGCACGCCTCGGGATCATGCAGCACCGCGCCGGCTTTTCCGCGCGGAGTCAGCGCGCCGTCGTCGTCGTAAGTCCGGTCGGCGAAGATTTCGAGCGCGACCCGCAGCCCCGCCGCCGCGCCGGCTGCGGCGAGCCGCGAATGCGCCGGCGCCAGCAGGATGAGACGCTCGTCGTAGCCTTTGGTCGCGCGGGCGATGGCCGCCGCGAGCGCGGCGTCGCGACTGGAGTTGTTGCTCAACGCGCCATGCGGCTTGACGTGGCTCACCCGTCCGCCCGCAGCCCGCGCGAAGGCGTCGAGCGCGCCGATTTGGTAGAGGACGAGAGCCTCGACCTCGTCCTCCGAACAGCGCATTGCGCGGCGTCCGAAACCCTGCAGATCGGGATAGGACGGATGGGCGCCAAGGCTGACGCCCGCGTCGAGCGCCATCCGCGCGGTCCGGGCCATGGTGACCGGGTCTCCGGCGTGAAAGCCGCAGGCGAGATTGGCCGATTGCACGAGACGCAAAAGGCTCTGATCGTCGCCCATCCGCCAGGCGCCGTAGCTCTCGCCGAGATCGGCGTTGAGGTTGATCTGTCGTGGCCCGGTCATCGCCTCGCGCCGCAGAAATTCAATCGCCCGAAGTGGCGCCGCTGATGAGATTTTCGCTCCATAATTTTTCCGCGTCCCATTCGCCGAGCGGCGCGATTTGCCCGCGCCCGATCTCGCCGCGCCAACGCGCGAAACTGTCCCGCGCTTTTTTCCGCGCCGTCGCCGCTTCGGCATGATCGACCGGCGTGAAGGTCAGGATGTCGCCGGGCGCCGCATGGGCGAGGCGCGGCAGGTCCGCCGAGATGACGCAGCCGATCTTCGCATAGCCGCCGGAGGTCTGGCAATCGGCGCGCAGCACGATCGGCTGGCCGTCTCCGGGAACCTGAATCGCGCCGGGCGTGGCGCCGTCGGAAACGATGCTTGCGCCGCGCGGGGTGTGGGCCAGCCTCGGGCCTTCCAGCCGCAATCCCATGCGGTCGCTGTCGGCGCCGACGCGCCATTCGGCTGATGCGAAAATTTGCAAGGTCTTGGGCGCAAAATGTTCGGCTTGCGGGCCGGGGATGAAGCGAAGCGGCCCCGGTTCATGAAGTAGCGGCGGCGCTTGGGCTGCGCCGCCATCAGCCGTCGCGCAGCCGAGCACATCGCCCGCGAGCAGCGCGCGGCCTTCAACTCCGCCGAAACCGCCGCGTGCAAAAGTCGCGCGCGAGCCGAGGACCGGCGGAACGTCGAGCCCGCCCGAAAAGCCGAGATAGGCGGGCCCGCGCCCGAGTTTGAGCGCAAGCGTATCGCCGTCGCGCAAAAGCAGTCCGCGCCAGGACGAGACGGTTTCGCTGGCGCCGTCGGCGCGGGTCAGCACGCCGGACAGGTCGCCGGCGAGGCCGATCCGCAAGGGGCCGCGCTCCACGCGCAGGTCCGGCGCGGCGAGCAGGATTTCCAGCCCCGCCGCATCGTCCGGCGCCCCGGCCAGCGCATTGGCGGCGGCCAGCAGCATCGTGTCGAGCGCACCGGACAAGGGCACGCCGAGCGCGCGAAAGCCCTTGCGGCCGAAATCCTGCACGGCGGTTCCGGCGCCGGGGCGCAGGATGGCGAGGCGCGCGCCCATCATTCGACCCGCAATTCATCGGCGGCGAACCCCGCCGCGCGCCAGCGCCGCTCGAGCGCGTCATGATCGGCGCGGGACACCGCGCGCCAGCGCACCCGGTCGCCGGGCGCGAGCAGGGCGGGGCGCCGCGTGTCGGCGACGTCGAACAGCACGGCGGGCGTGCGCCCGATCAGCCGCCAGCCGCCGGGGCTGGCGGAAGGATAGGCGGCGCACATGCCGTCGGCGATGGCGACCGACCCGGCCGGCACGCTTGTGCGCGGCGTCGCCAGGCGCGGCGCGGACAATGCGTCCGGGAGCACGCCGAGATAGGCGAAGCCCGGCAGGAAGCCGAGCATGTAAACATCGAACTCCAGTCCGGTGAAACGGTCGAGCCACGCTTCCGGCGTCAGGCCCCTGAGCGCGGCGACCTCGCCGAGGTCCGGCGCGAAATCGCCTTCGGCGCAAAACGGAATTTCGAACAGCGCGCCGGGCGCCGTTGCGGGCGCCGGGCTTTCCGCCAGCGCCGCGAGTCGCGCCGCCAAAGCCTCGAAGCCGATCCGGTCCGGATCGTACCAGACGGTCGCGGAGGCGAAGGCCGGCGCCCATTCCAAAACGCCTCCACCAAAGACGCCGTCGATCGGCGCCGCTTCGGCCAAAGCCGCGCAAAAGGCCGTGACCCGCGCATGAACGGCGGGCGCGATCCGCGCGCCGAACACCACGCTCGCCGCGCAATCTCCCAACGGCAGAACGCGGGCCTGAGGAAGCGGCGCGGGGGCTTGCTGCGGCATGGCGGCGCTCCGGAGACAAAATTATTACATTCTTCCCCTTCTTTTTTGCCGCAAACTGTGGCGCATTGGCAATGGACGCGCTTGCGGTTCAGTCGGGGGCTCAACCCCGCGGCCGGCGCGCCAGCATCCTCGAAGGGAGGAACTCATGAAGAAACTGGTGATTGCGGCCGCTCTCATGGCTCTTGGCGGCCTTTCCGCTCATGCGGCGGAAAAGGTCAAGGTGATGGAGACGGTCAAGCTGGCCGCTCCCCCCGCCACGGTCTGGGAAAAGATCGGTCATTTCAGCGACCTGTCCTGGCACCCGGCGGTGAAATCGACCGAGGCGTCCGACGGCGACAAGGCGGATTTCGCAGCGCCGGCTCGATCTCGGCGGCCCGATCCTGTGGGAGGCCATCGTCGCCAACAAGCCCGCCGCGCACAGCTATTCCTACCGCATCCTCGACAATGGCTCGAACCAGAAGGTGCTGCCGGTCACGGGCTATGTCTCGACCATCAGCGTCAAGCCGGATGGCGCGGGCAGCGAAGTGGTGTGGTCCTCGACCTTCGTCCCGACGGCGGGAACGACCGCCGACGCCGCCCACAAGGCGGTCGCCGGAGTCTATCGCGGCGGTCTCGACGCCCTGGCCAAGGGTTTCGCCAAAAATTGACCTCAGGAAGCGCAAAACTTTCGCCGCGCCCGCGCGAAAATTTTGCGCGCCAGCGCAGAAGCTGGGCGGCGACGGCGCGGCAGGCATTGCTCTATGCCCTGCCGCTCGCCTTCGTCGCCCTTCTCGCCGCGCAATGGCTCGATGCGGATTATCTGGTGCTGCGAGAAAGCGCCCGCCGCGATTCGCAGCGCGCGGCCGAGGCGCTCGGCATCGCCGCCGGCAACGAGGTGTCGGAGCTTGCCGTCTTCTCCCAGATCAATGTCGCGCGCGCCGAAGCCGAGGGGCTCGATCCGCCGCAAGCGTTGTGGCGGGTCATTTCCGGCTATGATTTCGAATTGCTCGTGCTGATCCGCGAGGGCGAACGCACTCTTGTTCCCGCCGGAAGATCCGCTCGCCATGCCCCGGATGTGGGAAGAAAAGCTGCGCACCCTGATCGAGGCGTCGAAGTTTTTGCACGAGGGCGATTTCGTCAACGGCTGGTTCCCGAGCGCCACCGGCGAGTTCTATTTCGAATGCCGGCGCTTCGGCGCGGAAGATGCGCGCCGGGAAACCTGCATCGCGCTCAACAGCCGGTTCATCTTCCCCAACATGATCGCCGCCCTGAATTCGCGCAGCCGGGCCTATGACGGCTGGGCCTTTCGCCTGCGCGATCCGTTCGATCGCGTCATCTGGAAGAAGGGCGACGCGCCCGAGGGCTATGAATCCTTCATCCAGAAGGAGGCGCTGCACGGCTGGGCGGTGGACGTCGGCGGCGCCCCGGCGCTCAGTCATCACAGCGCGTTCGGACGGCTCGCGCTCGCCGCGCCGCTGGCCATGGTCTGGCTGCTGCTGGTCTGGCAGGCGCGCCGCGCCGAAAAGGCGCGCCTGGCGGAAAGCGCGGCGCGCGCCGCCTTGGCCGCGCGGCTCTCGCACGACCTGCGCACCCCGCTCGCCAATCTCAAGCTCTATGCCGAGCTCATCGCGCGCAAGGCGTCCGGCGTGCCGGAAGTCGACCGCTATTGCGGCGTGCTGACCGACGAAATCGACCGGCTCGATGCGCTTGCGGGCGAAACGATCTACGGCGATTCCGGGGCGCCGGAGGCGCCGAAACGGTCGGCCGCCGACCCGTGCGCCCTCGCGCGGCGCATCGTCGCCCGCTACGAAAAACTGCTCGCCGCCTCGGGATGCTCCTGCGAGGTCCAGTGCGCGGCGCAGATGCGGCTGCGCTTCGACGTCGGAGCCTTCGAGCGCATCCTCATCAATCTGATCGACAATGCCCGCAAATACGCGCCGGGCAAGATTGACGTCGCCATCGACTGGCGCGACGGTCTGCTGGCGCTCTCGGTGCGCGACTACGGGGCGGCGGCGGCGGCGGAGTCCGGGAACAAGCCGTCGCACGGGCTCGGCCTGTCGATCGTGCAGGAGCTGGCGCGCGCCAATGGCGGCGGCTTCGCTCTGGGCGGCGCCGATCCGGGTCTTTGCGCGCGGGCCACGATTGAAGCGACACCCGAGGGGACGGGATGAAAATTCTCATTGCGGAAGACGATCCCAATCTGCGCGCGGGGCTGGTCGACCTGCTCTCGCTGGAGGGAATCGACTGCATCGTCGCGGAAGACGGCGAGGCCGCCTGGCGCGCCTTCACCGAGGAGGCGCCGGCGCTGTGCCTGTTCGACGTGATGATGCCTCGGCTCGACGGGCTCGACCTGTGCCGGCGCATCCGCGCGCGCGACGCCCATACGCCGATCCTGCTGCTCTCCGCGCGCGGCGCCGAGATCGACCGGGTCATCGGGCTCGAAATCGGCGCCGACGATTATATCGCCAAGCCCTTCGCCGCGCGCGAGCTGGTGGCCCGGATCAAGGCCGGACTACGCCGCGCCCGGGCCGCGCCGCAGCCGGAGCCGGCCGCGCCGAGCCGTCCGAGCGGCTGCGCATGGGCGACCTCGAGATCGATCCGCAGGCCTTGCGCGCCTGGCGCGGCGGCCAGGTGATCGACCTCGCGCCGCGCGAACTGGCGATCTTGCAGGCCTTGCTCGCGCGCAAGGGCAAGGCGGTGTCGCGCGACGAATTGTTCGACGCCGCCTGGGGCCGCGACTACATGCCCAACAGCCGCGCCCTCGACCAATATGTCTCCGGGTTGCGGCGCAAGGTCGAAATCGACCCCGCGCATCCGCGCATCGTCAAGACGGTCCACGGCGTCGGCTATCGCTACGACGAGGACGGCTGACAAAAATCTTACAATTTTCTCGCGGAGGCCTGACGCAATGCCTGCGCCGCGCCTTTATAACCAATTCATGCGTCACCGACGCCATGAACAGGCAATGTTCCAATTTGGGGAGAATGCTATGACCTGGACTGCTCCGGAAGTTTGCGAAGTCTGCTGCGGCATGGAAGTCACTTCCTATATGTCCGCTGAAATCTGATATTTTGCCGGCGCGCCGTTTCCTCTCAGGACGCGCCGGCCTCTTCGGTCTTCCTCGATACGCTCTGGTCGCTGCCGCTGTGCGGGGCGGCCATTTTGTTGTCGGGCGGCCGTCGCCGAAACCTGTTGACGCCGGCGACGTTGAAGTATGTCCTGATCGATCCCGCCGCGTGACGCGGCTCCGAAAATTCTGGAGGCAATGATGAAAAGCGCCTGGTCCGCCGCCGCCTTGTTCCTTGCCCTTGGAGCCGCCCCCGCTGTCGCGGCCGAGCCCGCCGCCTCCGATAACGCCGGCGGCGAACTGAACAAGCAGGAATTGTCGATCCAGTACTGGTCGGCCAAATCGACCGAAGAGCGGTTCGATCCGCACATGTGCGTTTACGGCGTCTTTCTCGACAAGACCGGCCAGCACGAGGAGGCGCGCCGCATTTTCGAGCGCTGCGCCAACGAGGGCAATCTCCACGCGATGCCGTGGATGTCCTATCTGGAAGAGAACGGCTACGACCGCCCCTCCGATCCGGTCAAGGCGGCCGAATGGGACAAGAAGCTGTCGGACACGGGCTCCTCGCTCGGCGAGTTCAACTACGGCCTCGACCTGTTGCGCGGCCACGGCGCCCCGCTCGACCGCAAGGCCGGCAAGGCCCTGATCGACAAGGCTGCGGCGGGCGGCGACACCACCGCGCGCGAATTGGCCCAGCACGATTACGACCCGGAATCGGTCACGCCCGAGGCGGACAAGGCGCGTTATCGCCAGCCGCAATTCTGAACGCAATCTCTCAGGGGAATGGAATGATCGCCAGGAGCATCCTGATCGCGGCTTTGCTTTCGGGCGCGACTTTTGCCGGCGCCGCGCGCGCCGAGCCGAAGGGCGACGACGATGCGGGAACGCTCAACGCCGCCGTCTGAGCTCAGTATCGAATATTGGGTGGAACGCTCGAAGGAAGCCCGCTTCGATCCGGGCATGTGCATGTATGGCTATCCGCTGGCCAAGATGGGCTGGCACGACGCCGCGCGGCGCATTTTCACGCGCTGCGCGGAACACGGCAATCCCTATGCGATGCCGTGGGCGGCCTGGACCGAGGAAAACGGCTACGACCGCCCGTCCGACCCGGTCAAGGCGGCGGACTGGGACAAGACGCTCGCCGACACCGGCTCGTCGCTCGGCCAGTTCAATTACGGCCTCGATCTTCTGCGCGGTCACGGCGTCGATCAGGACAGCAAGCTCGGCAAGGCGATGATCGACCGGGCGGCGGCGGGCGGCGACACCACCGCGCGCGAGCTGGCGCAGCACGATTACGATCCGGAATCGGTGACCCCGACCGCGGATCTCGCGCATTACCGCAAGCCGCAGTTCTGAGATCGTTCAGCCACCGTAAGTCGTGCGGAGAACGTTTTTCTGCACCTTGCCCATGGCGTTGCGCGGCAGGTCGTCCACGAAGACGATGGTCTTCGGCCATTTGAATTTGGCGAGCCGGTCCTGCAGCGCCGCGCGGATCGCGGCCTCGTCGATGTCCCGACCCCTTCTCGCGCACCACGACCGCCGCGACGGCCTCGCCGAAATCGGGGTCGGGCAGGCCGATCACCGCGCTTTCGATGACGCCGGGCAGGGAGTCGATCTCGGTCTCGACCTCCTTGGGATAGATGTTGAGGCCGCCGCTGATGATCAGGTCCTTGCCGCGCCCGACGATGCGGACATAGCCGTTGTCGTCGATCGTTCCGAGGTCGCCGGTGATGAAGAAGCCGTCGGGCCGGAATTCGGCGGCGGTCTTTTCCGGCATCAGCCAATAGCCCTTGAAGACATTCGGCCCCTTCACCTCGATCATGCCGATCTCGCCTCTCGGGCAGCGCCGCGCCGGTCTCCGGATCGACCACGCGCAGTGACACGCCGGGCAGCGGGAAGCCGACCGTGCCGGCGATCCGCGCGCCGTCATAGGGGTTCGACGTGCTCATGTTGGTTTCGGTCATGCCATAGCGTTCGAGAATGGCCTGGCCGGTGCGCGCGGAAAAGGCGCGGTGGGTTTCCGCGAGCAAGGGCGCCGAACCCGAGATGAACAGCCGCATTGACGCGCAGGCCTCGGGCGTCGAGGCCGGGCTCGTCGAGCAGGCGGGTGTAGAAGGTCGGCACGCCCATCAGCACCGTGCCGCGCAGGCGGCCGGGGCGGTCGCTCATCGCTTCGAGGATGTGCGGCGCGGAGAATTTCGGCAGGAAAATCATCGAGCCGCCGGACAGCAGGATCGTGTTGGTCGCCACGAACAGGCCGTGGGTGTGATAGACCGGCAGCGCGTGGATCAGCACGTCATCCGGCGTGAAGCGCCAGATAATCGACCAGCGTCAGGGCGTTGGAGGCGAGATTGTCATGCGAGAGCATGGCGCCCTTGGAGCGCCCGGTGGTTCCCGACGTATAGAGAATGGCGGCGAGGTCTTCCGCGCCGCGCGGCGCATTGGCGAAATCCGGCGGGCTGGCGGCGGCGAGATCGTAAAGCTCGCCGTCCTGCCCGTGGCCGTGGACGACGACGCGAACGTCGGCCTTTTTCGCTTGCGGCGCCAGGCTGTCCGCGCGCTCCGGGTCGCAGACGATCAGCTTCGGCTGCGCGTCGGACAGGAAATAGCCGACTTCATGCGGCGTATAGGCGGTGTTGAGCGGCAGGAACACGGCGCCGGCGCGCACGCACGCGAGATAGATGAACAGGAACGCCGGCGATTTCTCCATCTGCATCGCGACGCGGTCGCCGGGCTCGACGCCCAGTCTGCCGAGCGCATGGGCGTAGCGCGCGCTGGCCGAGAGCATCTGGCGATAGGTGATCGAGCGCGCCGTCGAGCGACTGGATCGAAGATTTTTTCCGGATCGGGAATTTTCGCGACGATCAGGTCGAACAGATGATTGGACAAGTCGGCCTCCGGAACAATTTACGCCCGTAATTGCGGCGCGGCGGCTTCGAGCAGGATTTGCAGGCCGGTCAGCACGGCATGGCGGCGGATGTCCGCGCGCGAAAGCAGCTTGCCCGTCGCGCTGGTGAAATGCTTGCGCACGAGCAGGGTGGGGCGCTCGCTCTGGGCGAGGCCGAAATGCACCAGCCCGACCGGCTTGTCCGCCGAGCCGCCGTCAGGCCCCGCGATCCCGGTGACCGACAGCGCGAGCTGGGCGCGCGAATGCGCCAGCGCGCCGAGCGCCATGGCCTCCGCGACCTCCGCCGAGACCGCGCCATGGTCGGCGAGCAGGTCGTGCGGGCACGTCGAGCAGGTCGTGCTTGGCCTCGTTGCTGTAGGTGACGAAGCCGCGCTCGAACACATTGGACGAGCCGGCGATGTCGGTCAGCGCGCCCGCGATCAGGCCGCCGGTGCAGGATTCGGCTGTCGCGATCTTCAGCTTGCGCGCGAAACAGGCGTCGAGCACGCGCCGCGCCAGAATGATGTATTTCGTCGCGCATGAATTCTCCAGATTGGTTCAGGGCAGCCGCACGGTCGCCATCGCCAGCGCCGCGATTCCCTCCTGCCGTCCCGGTAAAGCCCAGCCGCTCCGAGGTCGTCGCCTTGACCGCCACGCGGTCGAGCGGCAGGTCCATGATCTCGGCGATTTTCGCGCGGATGGCGTCGCGATGCGGGCCGACCTTGGGACGTTCGCAGATCAAGGTGGCGTCGATATGGGCGATGCGGCCGCCGCGCGCGGCGACGCGTTTCACGGCGTGGCGCAGGAACAGGTCGGACGAGGCGCCGCGCCATTGCGGATCGCTCGGCGGGAAATGCGAGCCGATGTCGCCGTCGGCGATGGCGCCGAGCACGGCGTCGGTGATCGCGTGCAGCAGCACGTCGGCGTCCGAATGGCCGACCAGCCCGTGATCGTGCGGCACCTGCACGCCGCCGAGCCAGACATGGTCGCCCTCGCCGAAGGCGTGGACATCAAAACCCTGGCCCGTGCGGACGTCCGGCAGATCGTTGAGCATTCTGGCTTCGGCGCGCAAAAAATCCTCACTTGTGGTCAGCTTGATGTTGTCGGCTTCGCCGGGGAAGACGAAAACGCAATGGCCGGCCCATTCCGCCACGGCGGCGTCGTCGGTCAGTTCGCGGCAGCCGTCGGCGCGCACGGCCCGATGGGCGGCGAGAATGAGCCCGAACCGGAACGCCTGCGGCGTCTGCACGGCGCGCAGCGCCGCACGGTCGGGCGTCGCCACGATGCGCTCGTCCTCGGCGATTTTCTTGATCGTGTCGATCACGGCAAGGCCGGGAACCGCCGCGCCTTTTTCGCGCGCGGCGTCCAGCGCCCGTCCGATCAGTCCGGGCCGCACGAAGGGCCGGGCCGCGTCATGGATCAGCACCGGCGCGTCGGCGCGCGCAGGCCAAAGCCTTCGATGGCCTCCAGGCCGTTGCAGACGCTGTCCTGCCGGGTCGCGCCGCCGAACACCGGCGGAAGCAGGCGGGCGCGAAGGGCCTCGGGCAGCGGCGCGACGGCGTCCTGGTAAAGATCGAGATCGTCGGCATGGATCGCGACGAGGGCGCGGGCGCCGGGCGCGGCGTCGAGCAAGGCTTCCAGCGTGCGGGTCAGAACCTGCCGTCCGGCGAGTTCGCGATATTGTTTCGGGCCGCCGGCCCCCGCGCGCGCGCCGCGTCCCGCCGCGACGACCAGAAAGACAGCGTCGCTCGCGTCGAAAGTTCCCTCGTTTCCGGCCATTTCTCCCGCCCTTTTCTGTCGCGACATGTCGCGCGATTTTTCGTCCGCGTCAATTTGGGTGAGGTCGAAGGAGGCGAGCTTGGTCTGGCGCTCGCTTTTGCATTGCGGCGGCGAAAAATCTGTCTAAAATGCAGGCATGAACAATTTTGCTCATCCAGTGAGCACCGCCCGGAAAACAGGCTTCGCGGCGGAGCCTGTTCATATTGGCGGTCTCGCCATCGACGCGCCGGCGTTTCTCGCGCCCATGGCGGGCGTCACCGACCTCGCGATGCGCCGCCTCGCGCGGCGATTCGGCGCAGGGCTCGCTTTTTCCGAAATGGTGGCGAGCGAGGATTTTGCCAAAGCGCCCGCGGCAAGTCGAGCAAAGGCGGTCGCGAAAGCGTGTTGCGCGCACTGGGCGACGGAGTGAAGCCCCACGCCGTGCAGATCGCCGGCTGCGCGCCCGAAAGCCTCGCCGAGGCCGCGCGCCTCGTCGAGGACCTCGGCGCCGATCTCATCGACATCAACATGGGCTGCCCGGCGAAACGCGTGGTCGGCGGCGCCGCGGGCTCGGCGCTGATGCGCGACCTCGACCTGCCGCGCGGCTGATCGCGGCGGTGACGCGCGCGGTCAGCATCCCGGTCAGCGTCAAGATGCGGCTCGGCTGGGACGAGAACTCCCTCAATGCGCCGGAACTGGCGCGGCGCGCCGAGGCCGAAGGCGCGGCGATGGTCGTCGTCCACGGACGGACCCGCCAGCAATTCTATCGCGGCGAGGCCGATTGGGCGGCGATCCGTCCGGTCTGCGAGGCGGTGGCCATTCCGGTCGTCGCCAATGGCGATTGCCGTTCGCCGCGCGACGCGCGCGAGATGCTGGCGCAATCGGGCGCGAAAGCGGTCATGATCGGCCGCGCCGCGCTCGGCCAGCCCTGGCTCGTCGGCGATATTGCCTATTTTTTAAGCAATGGCTGCGAGCGGCCCCGCGTCCCGGCGGCCGTGCGCCGCGAGGCCGCGCGCGAGCATTTCGCTGCTCTGCTCGACCTGCTCGGGCCGGAGCAGGGCCTGCGCCACGCCCGCAAACATCTCGCGGCCTATGCCGATGTCGCGGCGCGAGCAGGGCGGCGGGCTGGATCTGCCGTCGCGCCGGCGGCTGGTGTCGAGCGAGGATGCGCGCGAGGTCGATGATCTCCTCGCCGCGCCTTTATGACAACGAAACAGAGCAGGAGGCGGCATGACCAGCAAGCATGCTCAAAAAATAGACAGCGGCCTCGATGTTCTGACTGAAGAACTGGCAGGTCCCGGGCCTGGCGGACTGCCCGTCCTCGCAATTGATCAACGCGCTGCCGCATCCTCTGCTGTCGGTGGCGGGCGACGGCTCGATCCGCGACGTCAATCCGGCGGCCGAGCTGTTCTTCGACATGTCGCGCAACGCCTTGCGCCGCGTGAAATTCCCGGAATTGCTGCCGTTCGGCTCGCCGCTGCTGTCCTCGATCGAGGCGGTGCGCCAGCGCCGCGCCCCGATCAACGAATATCAGGGTCGATCTCGGCACGCCGAAGATCGGCGTCGAGCGCTATGTCGACATCTATATCGCGCCGCTGCCGAACCTCGACGACGGCGTGGTCATCATGCTGCAGGAGCGCACCATCGCCGACAAGATGGACCGCCAGCTCACCCATCGCAGCGCGGCGCGCTCGCTTTCGGCCATGGGCGCGATGCTCGCCCACGAGATCAAGAATCCGCTGTCGGGCATCCGCGGCGCGGCGCAATTGCTCGATACGGCGGTCGGCGACGAGGATCGCGCGCTCTGCCGCCTGATCTGCGACGAAACCGACCGCATCGTGGCGCTGGTCGATCGCATGGAGGCCTTTTCCGACGGGCGTCCGGTCGAGCGCGGCCCGGTCAATATCCATGAAATTCTCGAACATGTCCGGCGCATCGCGCAGGCGGGTTTCGCGCGGCGCATCCGCTTCGTCGAGAACTACGATCCGTCGCTGCCTCCCGTCTTCGCCAACCGCGACCAGCTGGTCCAGGTCTTCCTGAATCTGGTCAAAAACGCGGCGGAGGCCATCGGCGACGACGCTCTCGACGGCGAAATCGAGCTGACGACGGCCTATCGGCCCGGCGTGCGCATCCGCGCGCCCGGCAAGGCGTCGCCGGTCAGCCTGCCGCTGGAATTCTGCGTGCGCGACAACGGACCCGGCGTGCCGGAAGACCTGATGCCGCATCTGTTCGACCCGTTCGTGACCACCAAAGCTTCAGGTTCTGGCCTCGGACTTGCATTGGTGGCGAAGATCATCGGCGACCACGGCGGCGTCATCGAATGCGAATCCCTTCCGCGAAAAACGCTCTTCCGAATTCTTGATGCCCGTTTATTCCCGCCGCGAGGCTTGAGCGCAGGTTTTCCGCTCCGTCGCCGGAGCGCGTGACCCATTTTGCGCGAACGGGATTTTGGAAGGTCTCGCCTTGGAAGGTCTTGGAGGTTTTTGAATGCCGAGCGGCAATATTCTCGTCGCGGACGACGACGCGGCCATTCGCACGGTCGTCGGTCAGGCGCTGACGCGCGCCGGATATGAAGTGCGCACGACCGGGGCCGCAGCCACGCTGTGGCGCTGGATCCAGGCGGGCGAGGGCGATCTGGTCATCACCGACGTGGTGATGCCGGACGAAAACGCCTTCGAGCTTCTGCCCCGCGTGAAAAAGGCGCGGCCGGACCTGCCGGTCATCGTCATGAGCGCGCAGAACACCTTCATGACCGCGATCAAGGCCTCCGAGCGCGGCGCCTATGAATATCTGCCGAAGCCTTTCGACCTGAAGGAGCTGCTGGCCATCGTCGGCCGCGCGATGAGCGAGCCGAAGAACCGGCTGCGCGCGCCCGAGCCCGACGACATGGAGGGCATGCCGCTGGTCGGCCGCTCGCCCGCCATGCAGGATATCTACCGGGCGCTGGCGCGGCTGATGCAGTCCGATCTCACGGTGATGATCACCGGCGAATCCGGCACCGGCAAGGAGCTGGTCGCGCGCGCCCTGCACGATTACGGCAAGCGCAAGAAGGGCCCCTTCGTCGCCATCAATGTCGCCGCCATTCCGCGCGACCTGATCGAATCGGAATTGTTCGGCCACGAGAAGGGCGCCTTCACCGGCGCCAACCAGCGCTCGGTCGGCCGCTTCGAACAGGCCGAGGGCGGCACGCTGTTCCTGGACGAAATCGGCGACATGCCGATGGACGCCCAGACCCGGCTTGCTGCGCGTGCTGCAGCAGGGCGAATACACCACGGTCGGCGGCCGCACGCCGATCAAGGCCAACGTCCGCATCGTCGCCGCGACCAACAAGGACCTGCGGGTGCTGATCCAGCAGGGCCTGTTCCGCGAGGATCTGTTCTTCCGTCTCAATGTCGTGCCGCTGCGGCTGCCGCCGCTGCGCGAGCGCGCCGAGGACATCGGCGATCTCGCCCGCCATTTCTTCGCCCAGGCCGTCAACGAGGGCCTGCCGCTGAAATCGCTGGAGCCGGCCGCGCTCGAGCGCATGAAGCGCTACCGCTGGCCGGGCAATATCCGCGAGCTGGAAAATCTGATCCGCCGTCTCGCCGCGCTTTATCCGCAGGAGATCATTTCCGAGCAGATCGTCGTCAGCGAACTGGGGCTCGACGTTTCGCGCGAAACCGGCTCGTTCCTCGCCCCGCCCGGGGCGGCGGGCGTCGCCGCGGCGCCGGGCGCGACGCCGCGCGACGGCGACGAGTCGCTGGCCATGTCGGTCGAGCGGCACCTGACCGAATTGTTCAAGGCCCATGGCGACAAGCTGCCGCCGCCCGGCCTCTATCATCGCATCCTGCGCGAGATCGAATATCCGCTGATCTCGATCGCGCTGGCGGCGACGCGCGGCAACCAGATCAAGGCCGCCGAACTGCTCGGCCTCAACCGCAACACCTTGCGCAAGAAAGTGCGCGATCTCGACGTGCGGCTGATGCGCTCGTCCCGCTGAGAGACCGGCTCCCGTTTTCCGTCATCGCATGAGGAAAACGGGAAGCTCCGCATGGGCGAGGACGTCGCGCGTGACCCCGCCGAGCATGGCGTCCCACAGGACGCCATGCCGGAACGCGCCGATCAGCAGGCTATCGCCGCCGCGACGGGTCGTCTCGGCCAGGATCTGCGCGCCGACGCTGCGATGATCGCGCCGCAGTTCGACGATGTCCGCCGCGACGCCCATCTCGTTGAAGAAGGCTTTGGCGCTGGCGCCATAGGGTTCGGCGCCCTCTTTCAAGACCCAGAGCACGGTCACCTTTTCCGCGCGCCTCAACCACGGCAGCGCCGCTTCGACGGCATGCCGGATTGGCGCGCCCGGTTTCCAGCCGATGACGATGTGGCGCCCGATGGTCGCGTCGTCGGCGATCGTGTTGCGGGGCGCGACGAGCACGAGACGCCGCACGTCGAACAGGGCGCTGTGCATCGCGTCGCTGGCGTCGAGATGGACGGGGCGGGCGATGACGATGAGATCCGCCGCGCGGGATTCGCTGACGACGCAGGCGCCGATGTCGCCCTCGTCGTCTTTCCACTGGATCGGCGGGGCGTCGCGCCGGGTCGACAGGAAATCGTCCAGCGCCGCCTTGATCCGGGCGACGCGGACCTGCGGAGCGCCTTCATAAATGTCCCGCAATTGCTGGATCTCGATCTCTTCGGCGGAGGCGCTGGCGTTGCGAGGGTCGAACCCGACGTGAACCGCCAGGATCGCCGCCTCGAAGCCCCGCGCCGCGGCCAATGCGCATTGCAGGCACGAGGTCGCGGTCTCGACTTCCGGAAGCAGCGCGCAGAGTTGCAGTTTCGGCGCCGCCGCGGGCTCGCGCCGCCGCGGATCGGGGTTTTCGGATGACAATTCGGCGAGCCGGACCATTGCACGCCCTCCCTTGCGGACATTCTACACCCGACCGGCCCGGGACGGGAACGCTATCTTGCCCGGCGATGCCCGCAGCCTCACTTGATCACCATCACCGTACAGGGCGCGAGCTCGACAAGCCGGTCCGTCGTGCTGCCGATGACCCGGTTGTAAAGCGCGGAATGGGAATACCCATAGAGCCGATCACGAGCAGGTCGTAGCCGCCCTGGCGGATGAATTCGACGATGCTCGACACCGGGTGGCCTGCGATGACTTGGGCATCCAGCGTAACGTTTTTCCCGGCGGCTTTGGCCCGGGCGCGATCAATCACGCCATCGAAAATCCGCTCGTCGGCGCCTTGCTGCCTCGATGACCTCGTCGACGCTCGCGGGAAACCGCGGCAGTTCTTCGACGCAAACCATGTGCAGGGCGAGGTCGAGGCGGCGCGCGAGGTCGATCGCGAAGGCCAGCGCATGTTCGCCGCCTTTGGAGCCGTCGTTGGCAATCAGCATCTTGCGAAACATCTAGCCCTCCGTGGCCGCCTCCGGCGTCGCCCCGCATTCTTCGTCCATCGGCGCCGCTGAGGGTTGAAACCACCGCTGGGCGATCAGCGTCGGAACCACCGCGCTGCCGATCACGGCAGTGACCAGAATGGTATATTGGCCGCTGGTTGATGATGTGGTTGGTCAGGCCGAACAACGCCCAAATGGTGCCGAACGTCAGCCCCGTCGACATCAGCAGCGTTGATGTACATGCCCTCGCGCCTTATTAAAGCTGAAATACGCTGGTCAGCGGCCGGATGCCGCCGTATTTGGTCGACCATCTTGATCGCCAGAGCAACACACCGATAAAGCCTGCCGGCTTCGACCACCGCTCAGTAATCTACCAGCGATCCGGCCTTCAGAAAATAGAACGGCGTCAGGATCGTGAAGGCGATGATGCGCATGCGGTGCGGCAATTCCCTATCGGCCATGAAGGCGGGCGCCAGCGCCATGCCGACGAGATAGGCGGGCAGCACCGCCTCGCTGCCTGACGAGGCTCGACAGCCCGCCGAGCCCGAACAGGATCACGGCGACGAATTTGGTCTCGGGCTCGCTGACGCGATGGCCGACGCTTTCGAAAAACCACGGCGCGAATTTCGGCAGCATCCACAGCACGAGCGCCGTGGCGCGCGCCAAACAACCAAGCCAGTTTCCAATCGTAATGCGCGAACACCACGCCGAGCGCCAGCACCGTGCCGAGGTCGTTGATGAAACAGGCGGCGAGAATGATCTTGCCGATCTCGGTTCGATTGAAGCCGGTCTCAACCATGACAGCGTAGACAACGGCGACGGATGTGGTCGAAAGCGAAATGGCGGCGATCTGCGCCTGGTCCCAGGGCCAGTGATCAGGTAATGCGCGTAAACAGCACGCCGAGATAGGGCGCGAAGAAGCCCATCACCCCGATCGACATGCTGGACCGGAAATGCTTGCGCACGACGCGGGCGTCGATCTCTGTCCCGGCCAGAAAGGTCAGCAGGATCGCGCCGAACCCGGCGAGAAAATTGACCCATTCGTTGAGCGGGAGACCGATCGTGTTGCCGGCGGCGACCCCGACCATGATTTCGATCAGCGCCACCGAAATGGCGATGCGGATCGAAATGATCGACGCGAGCAGAGCAGACCGAGCCAGAGCGCGGAGGCGAGCCAGACTTGTCCCATCGCGACGCCTTTCCTGTGAGGCGCGAGGGCATGCGGCAGGCGAGAGCGAATATCTGGCGCGCCAACCCACCGCAGCAACCGCGCGGCAGGAGTCATCAGCCCGGAAAGGCGGTTTTGGGGAACTCCATCCCCATGCAACCTGGAGAACGGTAAGCAACAGGCGACATCTGGTCAATTCGCGTTGTCGTGAGCGGCGAGCCGAAAGTTCAGCCGCCTCCGACGCCCTGCGGCGTTGCGCGAAGGGCCAGCTTTCGCTAGCAATGCGGGATGCAACGTGTCGCGCTCTATACGGGCTCCTTCGATCCCGTCACCAACGGCCATGTCGATGTCATCCGCGCCGCCTCGCGGCTGTGCGACCGGCTGGTCGTGGCCATCGGCGTGCATCCCGGCAAGGCGCCGCTGTTCACCGCGCAGGAGCGCGCGAGCATGATCGCGCAGGTCTGCACGGCGGAGGCGGCGGCCCAGCATTGCGAATTGTCGGTCGTCACCTTCGCGGGCCTGGCGGTCGAGGCGGCGCGCGAAGTCGGCGCCGGCCTCATCATCCGCGGCCTGCGCGACGGCACCGACCTCGACTACGAAATGTCGATGGCCGGCATGAACGGCGTCATGGCCCCCGAAGTCCAGACGGTTTTTGTTCCCGCCGGCCTCAATGTGCGGCATATAACCGCGACTCTGGTCCGTCAGGTCGCGCTGATGGGCGGGGATGTTTCGGCTTTCGCGCCGCCCGTCGTCGTCGAGGCCCTGCGCCGGAAGGCGGCGTCCACGGATCTGACGGCGGAGTTTTGAAGGAGCTTTCATGAACGATCTTCGCGCCCGGCCGCTCAACCGCCGGCATTTCGCCTCCCTGCCTCGGCGCCGCGGGCGCGCATCGTCGCGAGCGGCGCCGCGCGCGCGGCCGACGACCCGTCCAACCTGCTCTACATGCAGCTCAAGGACGGGACGGTCGTCATCCGCCTGCGCCCCGATCTCGCGCCCAAGCATGTCGCGCAGATCAAGGCGCTGGTGCAGCGCGGCTTCTTCAACGGCCTCGTGTTCCATCGCGTGATCGACGGCTTCATGGCCCAGACCGGCGACCCGACCGGCACCGGCATGGGCGGCTCCGACCTGCCCAACATTCCGGCGGAATTCTCCAAGGAGACCTTCACGCGCGGCACGGTCGGCATGGCGCGCTCGCAATCGCCCAATTCCGCCAATTCGCAATTCTTCATCTGCTTCGCGCCGGCGCCCTTCCTCGACGGCCAATATACCGTCTGGGGCGAGGTGATTTCCGGCATGGACTTCGTCGACAAGATCAAGCGCGGCGAGCCGCCGGAAAATCCGGACAAGATCATCAGCATGAAGCTTGGCTCCGACGCGAAATAATCCTTCAGTTCTTCAAACCAAGACAGGAAATCCCATGTCCGACGAAGGCAATCTGTTGACGCTGGAAACCACCAAGGGCGAGGTGGTGATCCGCTTGCGCCCCGATCTCGCGCCCAATCACGTCGCCCATATCAAGAAGCTGGTCGGCGAAGGCTTTTACGACGGAATCGTCTTTCACCGCGTGATCGAGGGCTTCATGGCCCAGACCGGCTGCCCCCACGGCACCGGCACCGGCGGCTCGAAATATCCGAACCTGAAGGCCGAGTTCAACGCCGCGCCGCACGTGCGCGGCACGGCCTCGATGGCCCGCGCGGCCAGCCCCGATTCGGCCAATTCGCAGTTCTTCATCTGCTTCAACGACGCCCGCTTCCTCGACAGGCAATATACGGTCTGGGGCGAAGTGATCTCCGGCATGGAGAATGTCGACAAGATCAAGCGCGGCGAGCCGGTGCGCGATCCCGACAAGATCGTCTCCGCCAAGATCAGCTGAACAGTTAACTGAAAACCTTCCAACCGGGGCCTTGAGCCCCGGTTTTGTTCTTGTCGGCCCGTTCAGCCTCCGTTCAGCCGGGCGCGCGCTAGAAATCCGATGCTTTCGCAGGCTTTTCGGCCCGGAATTTCACGACCTTGTGCGGCCTCTCCGCATTGACGGGGACGAAAAAAGTTCGGAAGCTTGGCCTTAATCCGGCGCCGCCTGTCGCGGGAGCCGGTCTTCTGGGGAGCCGTCCATGTCTATCCGTTCCGCCCTCATGCTCGCCGGCGCGTTGGCGCTTGTCGGGTTCGGATCCGCCCATGCGCAAGAATCGGCGATGAAGCAATGCGCCGACAAGTGGCAGGCGGCCAAGGCCGCCAACACGACCGGCGGCCTGACCTATCTGCAATTTTCCTCGAAATGTCGCGCCGAGCTGAAGGCCGAGCCCGCCGCCGCGGCTCCGGCGGCGCCGCCGCGCCCGCCGCTCCGGCACGACGACGGCCGCTCCGGCCAAGCCCAAGGCCGCGCCAAGCCCGCGGCCATGCCGGCCGCCGGCGGCGGCCGCGATGTTCCCGACCGCGGTCAGCCCGACCTACAAGGACCAGTCGCCCGGCAAGGCGAGTCATGCACACCTGCCTCGACCAGTACAACGCCAACAAGGCGTCGGGCGGCAATGGCGGCCTGAAATGGATCCAGAAGGGCGGCGGCTATTACAGCCAGTGCAACGCCACGGCTGAAAAGCTGATATTCAAAAAGTCACCGGTGAGAACCTGCGCCGGGGCTCGCCGCGACTTGCGTATTCCGGGTCAAAGTCTTTAGTGGATCACAAGGCGAAAAATGAAGAGCGACGCTGCTTTTTCGGTTCGGGTTTTCTCGATTTACGCGTTGGGTCTCGGCGCGGTTCTTGTTTTGACGCCCAATATATTGCTGGCGATTTTCGCGCGTGGCGTCGACGCGGCGGCCTGTACTGGACGCTGAATTGCTCTCCGCAAGGACAGCCGCGCCTGATTTCAGGCGCCGCACCTTGGGTTCATTCAGCGGCGCCTGATCGCAGCGCCGCGCTGGGGATCATTCAGCGGCGGTGTGGTGCTTGGCCACCTGCGCCTTGGCCTTGTCGCCGGCGGCGCGCGAGGAATCGCTGTTGTTGAACATTTCCAGATCGTCGAGATCGGCGTCGGTCGGCGTCGTCAGCGCCAGATCCGTGTAGTTGCGCGCGTTCGGATCGTGGCGTAGTTCGCGCCGCAGCTTCCACAGCCTCAACGCCAGCCCGCCGACGCGGATGTGGTTGACGATATGGGTGGCGACGAGGCGCGGATAGAACACCAGCGGATTTTCCAGCGCCATGCCGGGGCGCCGGTCGCGCCGGACCCTGCGGCGCAGATAGCCGCCCTGCAGCGGATGGACCTTTTCCACCTTTACGGCGGCCCAGAACCAGATCAGCAGGAACAAAGCCTTGCCGGGCGACGTGCCGACCGCGGCCGCGCGCCGCATGATCGTCTCCATATGGGCGGGCGAGTAATAGAGCTCCCAGGCCTCGTGATAGATCGCCTCCCATTCCGCCTTGCTCATTTTCGGATGGGCGGTCACGGCGTGTTCGAGGTCGTATTTGTTCATGTCGGGGTCCATCGGAACCCCGGTCTTGTACAGGCGCTGATGGTCTTCCGAGCCGGGCAGGGGCGTCAGGAAGAAGAATTCCAGCATGTCGAGCGGCAGTTCGCGCTGGATGATGGCGATGTCGCGGCGGATCGATTCCGGCGTGTCGGCGGGGAAGCCCAGGATGTAGCCGGCATAGGTGAAGCAGCCCGCGCGCTTCCACTCCAGCAGCATGACGCGATATTCGGCGATGCGGTTCTGCTTCTTCTTGGCGCTGACGAGATTGGCCGGATTGATGTTCTCGAGGCCGATGAACACGCGCTTGACCCCGGCGCGCGCCGCCTTGGGGATGAAGTTGGGAATCCGGTGGCAGAGCGTGTCGACCTGGATGATGAAGCTGAAGTTCAGGCCCGAGTCGCGCAGCTCGATCAGCCGGTCGAAGATCGGCTCCCAGTTCTTGTTGCGGGCGAAATTGTCGTCGGTGATGAAGAAGCTGTGGATGCCGACGGCGAGGTTCTCGCGGATGATGCGCTCGACGTCGTCGGCGCTGCGATGGCGCGACTTGCGGCCCTGCACGTTGATGATGGTGCAGAACGAGCACTGGAACGGGCAGCCGCGCCCGGCGTCGAAACTGGTGACCGCGCCGGTGGTGCGGCTGACGACTTCCGGCGGCAGGAAGGGCGTCGGCGTGTCCTCGACGCTCGGCAGGTCGTCCATGTAATTGTAGAGTGGCTTGAGCGCGCCGTTCATGGCGTCGCGCAGCACGTCGTCGAACCGGCCCTCGGCCTCGCCGGCGAACAGGCTGACGCCGAGATCCTGCATTTCGCGAATGTCCGCCGGAATTCCGGGAGCATGGCGAGGCAGCCCGAGACATGGAAGCCGCCGATGGCGGTCGGGGCGCCGCCCGCGCGCAGCCGCCGCGCCAGGTCGAGGGCGCGGGGAAACTGGTTCGACTGCACGCCGACGAGACAGGCCAGGCCCTGGCCCGCCCGCGCTTGATCGATTGCGCGATCTTTTCGGGGCGGATGCGGGCGTTGGTCTCGTCATAGGCGAAAATCTGGATCTTCACGTCCGGGCCGAGGGCGTGGCGGCGCGCGCAATCGGCGGCAAGCCCGTTCAACGCCGCGAGGCTGTTGGAGGGAATGGCGGAGCGGTACCACTGGATGACGTAGCCGTCGTCGTCGTAATGCGAGGGCTTGATCAGATGAAGCTCGAAAATCTTTTCGGCCATGAACGCTCTTTTCGTCACGCGGGCTTCTTCGGCCGCGACCGGCAAAGGAAGCCGCGACCATAAACAGGAGCGGCGGGCGATTCCAGTCGCCCGCCGCCGGTTTTCAATACGAAATTGCGCGGCCACATTGGATTGCAATCGTGACTTTTTTGGGAGCCGCGCCCCATTTTCAACTCAAATAGGCGAAAGCGGCGGCCAGCGACCCGGCCGCGCCGAGCGCGATCGCGGTGCGCCAGGGCCACATCATGCCGCGCAGGATGATGGCGATGGTCGCCACCGCGATGGAGATATGCAGCAGGGTGACGGCGAAGGTCAGGATGTGGTGGCGCTTCTCGTGGACTTCGCTGCCTTCCATCGCGGCCTGGGCCTTGGCTTCATAGGCCTTGGCCTGGGCCTCGATTTCCTTCTGCTCGTCGGCGTAGCGGCGCGCCTTGTCCGCGAACTCCTGGGCTTTGGCGCCCGCCATCTCCGACAGGGCGACGTAAAGGTTCTGCTTCATGCTCTTGGCCTGGTAGAAGGCCCAGGAATCGCTCGCCTTGGCCTGCATGAGCACCCGAATCGTTCTTGGCGCCCATGGTCGCGGAGGTCTCGATGGTTTCGAGGCTGCCGACGGCGGCCGCCAGCACGGCGAGGATGGCGATGGTGATCGAGACGAGCGTCAGGCGGCGGTCGCCGAGAAGGGCGACATGTTCCGCATGCTCGGCGTGTTCGAAATGTTCGGTCGGCGAGTCGTCCACTTGGCCATCCCCCTTTGTGCGAAAGCCAAAATATGCGCCGCGAGGGCCGCTGGCAAAGGTGTTCGGGAGGCCTTTTGGCGAAGTGGACAGCGCCGAGCGCCCCGCTTATAAAGCCGGAAAGGCTGGACTTAGGCCGGGGCTTTCGCTGGCCCTCGCCGGATTGATGACGGGCAAACCATGCAGAATCAGCAATTTGCGTCTTCCGCCGCGCTGCGGGAAACCATGGTCGAACGGCAGATTCGCACCTTTGACGTGTCGGATCTCGGCGTCCAGGAGCGGATGCGGGAGGTTCCCCGCGAAATTTTCGTCGATCCGGCCCAGGTCAGCCTCGCCTATTCCGACGCCTGCCTGCCGCTTGCCGGGCACGCCCCCGCGCGAAATGACCGCGCCGCTGATTCTCGCCCGCCTGCTGAAGGAGACGCGGCTGCGCGAGGGCGAGCGCGTGCTGGTCGTCGCGGGCGCCACGGGCTATGCCGCCGCCTTGGTCGCGGGGCTGGTCGGCTCGGTCGTGAGCCTCGACGACGACGAAGCCTTTTCCGCGCGCGCCAAGGCCAATTTCGAAACGCTGGGCCTTGCCAACGCCAAGGCGCTCAACGGCCCGCTGGCGTCCGGCGCTCCGGGCTACGGGCCTTTCGACGCGATCATCGTCGATGGCGTGAGCCAGGGCGACTTCGGCGCCCTGTTCGGGCAGGTCGCGGAGAACGGGCGGCTGGTCGCGATCGTCTCGGAGCGTCCGGGCGCGCGAATCGGCAAGGCGACGCTCTACAAGCGCAGCGGCGACCAGTTCAGCCCGCGCATCCTGTTCGACGGCGCGGCCGGCGCGCTGGCGGCCTTTTCCCGGCCTCCCGAATTCGTTTTCTAGACGCGGCCCTCAGGGGCTGTGGCTTTTGAGGCGCACTCTGCCGATATTTGCGTCAAATAGTGTCAAAGGTCACGCCAATGCGGTAAATCTGGCGCCGCGAGCGGTTGACGAGGAGGTTTACTTCCTTAACTTTCTGCTCCGAATCATGCTGGCTTCTTTCGCCTTGCTGGCTGGCTTGCCTCCGCGGTTTTTCCCGCGGGCGAGGCATGAGTTTAGGGACCAAGAACTTGCGGCCATCCTCGATTGTCGGTTTGACGTTGGTGACTTTTGCGTTCGGGCTGAGCCCGGCTGCGGCGGAAACCATGTCGGGCGCCCTGGGGCGCGCCTATTCCAACAATCCCGACGTGAACCAGGCCCGCGCCGCGGTGCGCGCGCAGGACGAAGCGGTGCCGCAGGCCAAGGCGGGCTGGCTGCCCAAGGCGAATGCGCAGGGCACGCTCGGCCATCAGTTCACGCGCTCCAACAACACCTTTGGCCAGGCCGGCAGCAATCAGAAATTTGTCGCCAATCCCTCGTCCGCATCGGTGACCGTGACGCAGACCGTGTTTGACGGCATGCGGACGCCGAACTCGGTCGACCAGGCCGAATCCGGCGTGCTGGCGGCGCGGGAAAGCCTGCGCGGCCAGGAAATCCTGACGCTTCAGCAGGCGGCGACCTATTACATGGACGTCCTGCGCGACACGGCCGTGCTCGGCCTGCGTCGCAGCAACGTCAAGGTGCTCGAAGTCCAGCTTCAGCAGACCCGTGACCGCTTTCAGGTCGGCGAAGTGACCCGCACCGACGTCGCGCAGGCGGAAGCGTCGCTGGCGACCGGCCGGGCGGATGTCGCGGTCGCCCAGGCTGTGCTCGAGGCGAGCGTCGCCAACTACCGGCGCGTGATCGGCGTCCAGCCCACGCAA
Organism: uncultured Alphaproteobacteria bacterium; assembly: GCA_963811975.1. GTDB lineage: Bacteria > Pseudomonadota > Alphaproteobacteria > Rhizobiales > Beijerinckiaceae > Rhodoblastus. The sequence continues at coordinate 5,139 of CAWETR010000007.1, read as the reverse complement.
TTGTCGCCGGCGCAGCCGATCGAGAAATTGCTGCCGCCCACGCTCGACCTCGCGGTCGCGACCGGCCTTTCGGAAAACCCGTCGATCGTCGGCGCGCTGCATCAGGTCGACGTCGCCGAAGACGCGGTCAAGATCGCCGAAGGCGCGCTGCTGCCGCAAGTCGGCGTCCAGGCGCAGGTTCAGAATTCGAACGACACCTCGGGCTATCCGGGTTACGGCCTCTATACCGCCTCGGTGGTCGGCGTGCTGAACGTGCCGATCTATCAGGGCGGCGCCGAATACGCCGCGGTGCGGCAGGCCAAGGAAAAATTGAGCCAGGCGCGCCTGGCCGTGGAAACCGACCGCTACCAGACCCGCTCCGACATTGTCAGCCGCTGGGGCCAGCTTCAGTCGTCCCGCGCCGCGATCGCCTCGTTCCAGACGGCGGTCAAGGCGGCGGAAATCGCGCTGACCGGCGTGCGCGAGGAGGCCAAGGTCGGCCAGCGCACCACGCTCGACGTGCTCAATCAGGAGCAGACCCTGCTCAATACGCGCGTGCAGCTGGTCCAGGCGCAGCACGACCGCGTGGTCAGCTCCTATGCGGTCATGGCGGCGATCGGCCGGTTGACGGCGGCCAATCTTGGCCTTGGCGTCTCGGCCTATGATCCCAACCATCATTACGACCAGACCAAGAACCGCTTCTTCGGCCTGAGCACGCCGGACGGCCGCTGAACCAGCGCCTGAAAAAAGTGGTGTGCTGCCAAGCGGAAGCCGCGATCCTGTCTTGCGCGCCCTGACCGGCGGGCGCAATTTAGGATGTTCCCGATTCGCATCCGAGCGTCCAAGGTCATGACCGCATCCAACGGCCCGTCTCCCTCCAGCGTTCCGAACTCCGAGCCGGTCGCGGCGGAGCCGTCCATGGACGACATTCTCGCATCGATCCGCCGAATCATCGCCGATGACGACGCCTTGCCGTTGAGCCGCTCGGCGCGCGCCGCCGCCGCGCCGCAAGCGCGCCGCACAGCGCCGCCGGCTCAAGCGCAGCCATCGTCCGTCGCGCCGTCGCCTGCGGCCTCGGCCGCCGATGCTTTTCTGGGTCTTGGCCAGCGGCTTTTCCGCGGCGGCGACGCGGCTTCGGCGCCGGACCGTCCCGCGATGTCCGCGTTCAGGCCGCCGGCGCCGCGCGCCGCTCCCGCCCATCCGTACGAAGCGCCGAAGGCGCCGGCGCTCAAATTGCGGGATTTCGCGCCTTCCGAACCGCCCGCGCACAGCTCGTCGCCCGACCAGTCGGCCAGGGGCCCCAAGGCTCCCGATCCTTCGGGTGCGGCCAAAGGCGCGGAATCCGTCAAGAGCGCAGAGCCCGTCGCGCGAATCACCCTTCCGGCTCACACCAGACCCGCCGCGCCCTCGCAGCCTGCGCCCGTCGCCGCGAAAGCGGAGCCAGCGCCCGCGCCCGAGCCCCAGGTTCTGGAGCCGAAAGTAATCGAGCCGAACGTTTTGGAGCCGAAAGCCGTCGAGCCGAAGCCGATCGAGCCGAAGGGCTGCGCCCGTGACGCCTGAGGCGCCGAAGGCCGCGCCGACGCAGGGCGCCGCGGTCGTGCCGCTGACCTCCATCGTCTCCAGCCTGGCGGAAGCCCGGCTGAAAGCTGCGCCGTCCCCGGCGAAAGCCGCGGTCAAAGCGGAGATCCCCGTGGTCGCGCCTGAAACGGCCCCCGTCGCCGAGATCGCGCCGGAGCCCGCCCCGGTCGAAGCCGCCGCCGGCCCCTGTGGCTGTGGAGGCGGAAACGCCGCCGCCCCGGCCGGCGCCGCGCCGCATTCCTGCGCCCCAACCGGTCGCGCAACCCTCGCCTCAAGCCGTCGAGACGCCGGACCAGCCCTTGCTGTCGGCCTCCACCGGCGCGCGGATCGGGGCGTCGTTCGAGGCCTTGGCCGAAAGCCTGATGATGCGCGACCCCGAGATGATCGAGCGCGTGGCGCGGGAGATGTTGCGTCCGATGCTCAAGTCCTGGCTGGACGACAATCTCCCCATCGTCGTCGAGCGTCTGGTGCGCGCGGAAATCGAGCGGATCGCGCGCGGACGCGGCTGAGGACGCCTCGGCGAGCCGAAAACTCAATTTCCCAAAAATTCCAATTTCATTGACTTGCGCGCTGCGCTCGGTTTTGTTGCGGGCCAATCTCATCCCGTCCGAATCCGGTTTTCAGCCCATGATGGAAAAGACTTTCGACCCCGCCTCCGTGGAAAGCCGCATCGCGGCCGATTGGGAAGCGGCGGGCGCGTTTCGCGCCGATCGTCCGGAACGCGCGGCGGCGACGCCGTTCACGATCGTCATTCCGCCGCCGAACGTCACCGGCTCGCTGCATATGGGCCACGCGCTCAACAACACCCTGCAGGACATTCTCTGCCGCTACGAGCGGATGCGCGGCAAGAACGTGCTGTGGCAGCCGGGCACGGATCACGCCGGCATCGCGACCCAGATGGTGGTCGAGCGCCGCCTCGCCGCCGCCGGCGAGCCGGGCCGCCGCGATCTCGGCCGCGAGGCCTTTCTGGAAAAGGTCTGGGAGTGGAAGGCGGAATTGGGCGGCGCCATCGTCAACCAGCTCAAGCGCCTCGGCGCGTCCTGCGACTGGTCGCGCGAGCGCTTCACCATGGACCCGGGCTCGTCGCGCGCGGTGCTCAAGGCCTTCGTCGACCTCTATCGCGCCGGGCTGATCTACAAGGACAAGCGCCTGGTCAACTGGGATCCGAAACTGCTCACGGCGGTGTCGGACATCGAGGTCGTCTCGCAGCCGGTCAAGGGCTCGCTCTGGCATTTCAAATATCCGCTGGCCGACGAAAACGGCCGGGCGACCGGCGAATATATCGTCGTGGCGACCACCCGCCCCGAAACCATGCTCGGCGACAGCGCGGTCGCGGTCCATCCCGAGGATGAGCGCTATCTCCACCTGCACGGCCGCTTCGTGCGCCTGCCGCTGGTCGGCCGCCTGATTCCCATCGTCGCGGATTCCTATTCCGACCCGGAAAAGGGGTCCGGCGCGGTGAAAATCACCCCCGCCCATGACTTCAACGATTTCGAGGTCGGCGCCCGCCACAAGCTGCCGCTGATCAACATTCTCGACGCCGAGGCGCGCATTCTCCTGCGCGAGAACGAGGCCTTCCTGGAAGGCGTGATCGAGAACGACGATCTCTCCGAGACGCTGGACAGCCTGCATGGCCTGAGCCGCGAAGAGGCGCGCAAGGCGGTGCTCGCCGCCATGGAGGCGCGCGGGCTGGTCGAGACCATCGAAGCGCACGAGCATCAGGTTCCGCATGGCGACCGCTCGGGCGTGGTGATCGAGCCCTGGCTCACCGACCAATGGTATGTCGACGCCAAGACCCTGGCCGGCCCCGCGCTCGCGGCGGTGCGCTCGGGCGAAACCAGCTTCGTGCCGAAAAACTGGGAAAAGACCTATTTCGACTGGCTGGAGAACATCCAGCCGTGGTGCATCTCGCGCCAATTGTGGTGGGGACACCAGATTCCGGCGTGGTACTCGCCCTGGGGCGAGGTCTATGTCGCCGAGACCGAAGAGGAGGCGCTGGCCGACGCGCTCGCCGACGCCGTCACCCGCGAGATCTACAGCGATGCCGAGGCCGAGGCGATCGCCAACGACCCGGACCGGGCGGAGGGCCTGCTGACCCGCGACGACGACGTGCTCGACACCTGGTTCTCGTCGGGGCTGTGGCCGATGTCCACGCTCGGCTGGCCGGAAGAGAACAACGATCTCGCCGCGCGCTATCCGACCGACGTGCTGGTCACCGGCTTCGACATCATCTTCTTCTGGGTCGCCCGGATGATGATGTTCGGGCTGCAGTTCCAGCACAAGGTTCCGTTCCGCCACGTCTATCTCCACGCGCTGGTGCGCGACGAGAAGGGCGCGAAAATGTCGAAGTCCAAGGGGAACGTCATCGACCCCCTGCAGCTGATCGACACCTATGGCGCCGACGCCTTGCGCTTCACGCTCGCCGCCATGGCGGCGCAGGGGCGCGACATCAAGCTCGCGACCTCGCGCGTCGAGGGCTATCGCAATTTCGCGACCAAGCTGTGGAACGCCTCGCGTTTCGCGGAGATGAACGAGTGCCGGGGACGGCTGGGCTTCGATCCGACCCGGGTTCGCGAAGTGCTGAACCGCTGGATCATCGGCGAGACCGCGCGCGCGGTGGCCGAGGTCGAGACGGCTCTGGGCCAGTACAAGTTCAACGAGGCGGCGCAGGCGGCCTATCGCTTCGTCTGGAACATTTTCTGCGACTGGCATCTGGAGCTGGCCAAGCCGCTGCTGCAGGGCCCCGACGGCGCCGGCAAGACCGAGACGCGCGATACGGTCGCCTTCGTGCTCGACCAGATCTGCAAGCTGCTTCATCCTTTCATGCCGTTCCTCACCGAGGAAATCTGGACCATTCGCGGCCAGGATTTCCCGCGCGAATCCATGCTCGTGCTGGCTTTGTGGCCCGATCTGCGCGGGCTGGAGGATGCCGAGCGCCGAGGCCGAAGTCGGCTGGGTGGTCGACGTCGTGTCGCAGGTCCGCTCGGTGCGCGCGGAAATGAACGTGCCGGCGGGCGCGCAAATTCCGCTGGCGCTGGTCGGCGCCTCGGACGACGACAGGAGCCGCGCCGAGCGCTGGTCCGCGACGATCATGCGGATGGCGCGTCTGTCGGAGATCGATTTCGTCGCCAAGGCGCCGCCGCAATCGGTCCAGGTGGTCGCGCGCGGCACCGTGCTGGCGCTGCCGCTGGCCGGGGTGATCGACTTCGCCGCCGAACGGGCGCGGCTGGAAAAGGGCGTCGCCGCCGAGCAGAAGGAGATCGCCAAGATCGACGCCAAGCTCGGCAACGCCGATTTCCTGCGCCGCGCGCCTGAAGAGGTGGTCGAGGAACAGCAGGAGCGCCGCGAGACTGGCGGTGGCCCGGCTGGAGAAAATGTCGGCCGCCCTGAAAATGCTGGCTTAACCCGACAGCGCGTCCGCGATCAGCTTGAGGTTCAGCAGGCTCAGGCCGATCGCCAGCGCGGCGGCGGCCCAGGTGGTCGCGCGCGCCGCGACGAGCGGGCCCATGACCTTTCGTGAGCCCGTGAACCAGACCAGCGGCGCCAGCGCGAAGGGCAGAGCGAAGCTCAGCGCGACCTGCG
>CAWETR010000006.1:0-14947 GCA_963811975.1 uncultured Alphaproteobacteria bacterium | reverse complement strand
GCCCCCGAGGAGCGGCACCATGCGACAGAGTCCGAGATTTTTCGAACCAGTGCAGCCCTGACTCCGCCGCCAGCCGTCGCGGATGGGACGAGAAAGCCGCTCCAGCGACGCAGGGCCTACCTCTTCGCCTGGGGGCTTTGCCTGGTCTTTTATTTCCTGCAGTACGCCCTGCGTTCCGCGCCTGGCGTGATGATCCCGGATTGACGGCGGCCTTCGGCCTCACGACGCTGGGCGTCAGCGCGCTGCTCGGAATGTATTATTACACCTATGCCGGCTTCGCGCTTGTCTCCGGCGCATCCCTGGATCGGTTTGGCGAGAGCTGCCGATCTTCATCGGCGTTCTGGCCACCGCGACTGGCGGTATTTTTTTCGGGTTCGGGGCAATGACCAGTGTGGAAGGCGGACGGCTGCTGCAGGGCGCTGGCTCGGCCTTCGCCTTCGCCGGCGCCGTTTATCTCGCCGTCCACGGTTTCTCGGCGAAATGGCTGGCGACCGCCGTTGGCGTCACGCAGCTTGCCGGCATGCTCGGCGGCTCCACCGGCAGTTCGCGGTCGGCCCGCTGGTGCATGGCCTGATCGGCTGGCAGTCCTTCTGGTTCTATGCGGGCGGCGCGCTCGCGGCGCTGGCCGTGTTCATGCTGGTTGTCACCCCGCCGCCACGAAAAATCGGACGGCTCGATCTGGACCATGTTCGCGCCCTACAAGATCGTTCTGACCAACCCGCAATCCTGTCTCTGCGGCATGATTGGCGGCCTGCTGTTCATGCCGACGACGATCGGCGACATGATCTGGGCGTTCCGTTCCTGCATCAGGTTATCGTCTCGCGACGTCGGAAGCGGTCGCGCGAAACTCGATGGTTCCGCTGGCTGGGTAATAGGGCGCCGCTGCTCGGCTATATCGCGGACCGCATCGGTCTTCGCAACCCCGTGCTGATCTTCGGCATTGCGCTGATGCTGATTTCGGGAGTCGGCATCGCCTGTTTCAGCGCCTTCCTTCCGCGCTACGTCGGCGGTCTCCTGTTTGGCGTCGGCTCGGGCGCCGCCATGATCCCTTATGCGATGATCGAGGAAGCCGATCCGGATAACGTGAAGGGCAGCACGACGGGCGCGATGAATTTCCTCGTCTTAGCCTGAGCGCTTTCCTGGCGCCCGTGTTCGGACTTGCCCTGATGCGGCTTTCCGGCGGCGAAGCCGCTTACTCTCGACAACTTTCACGACGCCGACTTCATCTAGGTGAGCGATCGTTCTCTCTTTTGTTCTGACCCTCTTCCTGCGCGAGACCGGAAGCGCGCGCGCCCGCAAGCCACAGGACCGCAAGCCGGGGAGCAAGTACGCAAATGACCGCCCGACAATCGGATTTTACCCCGATCATCGACCTGCTGCGCGAAAAGGGGACCGGCCCCGTCCGCGAGCAGCGGCCGGTCTATGTCGATCTGCATGCCGCCCTGCAACGATGCCTGCCCGGCCGGCGAGAACATTCAGGCCTGGCTCGCTCTGGCGCAGGCTGGCCACTATCGGCGAGGCCTGGGAAGCTGGTCCTCGCGATAATCCGTTGCCCGGCGTCCACGGCCGCGTCTGCTACCATCCCTGCGAGACGCAGCTGCAACCGCGGTCGAGCTCGACAGCGCGGTCAGCATCCATGCCGTCGAACGCTTTCTCGGCGACCTGGCGCGCGGTCGAGAACTGGCCGCTGCCAGCCGGCGGCCCCCGAGCGGGCAAGCGCGTCCTCGTGGTCGGCGCCGGGCCTAGCGGACTGTCGGCCGCCTACCATCTCGCGCGGCGCGGCCATGCAGTCGAAATCCGCGAGGCCGGCCCGCTGCCCGGCGGCATGCTGCATTTCGGCATCCCTGCCTATCGGCTGCCGCGCGCGATCTGATGACGCGAAATCGCGCCGCATCGAAGCCATGGGCGTCAAGATCATCCTCGAACCACAAGGTCGAGGACCTCGCTCGACGACAAGAAGGCGGGCGCCTTTGACGCGGCCTTCGTCGCGATCGGCGCGCATATCGGCAAGCGGGTCGACATCCCGGCGCGCGACGCCAAAACGGTCCTCGACGCGGTCATCTCTTCTGCGCAAGGTCGACAGCGGCGAGGCGCCGCGGCTCGGCCGTCGGGTCGTCGTTTACGGCGGCGGCAATACGGCGATGGACGCCGCACGCACCGCCAAGCGGCTCGGCGCCGAAGACCCGCTGATCGTCTATCGTCGCGACCGCGCGCACATGCCGGCGCATGACTTTCGAAGCCGACGAGGCTTTGGCCGAAGGCGTCAAAATCCGATGGCTGACCAGCATCAAGGACGATCGATCGAGGCCGATCTCACCGTCGAGGTGATGCAACTCGATGCCGCACGGCCGGCCGCAGCCTACCGGGCAGATTCGAACACGCTCGAAGCCGATGCGGTCGTGCTCGCGCTCGGCCAGCAGACCGACAGCGATTTCCTCGAAGACCATGCCCGGGGTCGAATGCCAGGCGGACGGAACCGTGACCGTCGGACCCGACATGATGACGGGCATTTCCCGGCTTCTTTGCGGGCGGCGACATGGTCCCGGGAGCGCACCGTCACGGCGGCCGTCGGCCATGGCAAAAGGCCGCGCCAGTCACATCGACGCCTATTTGCAGCGCCAGACGCTGTGCCAGCGCCGCGCCACGGCATCCTGCGCAACGTTCGACATGCTCCATCTGCCGATCTACAGCGACGCGGCGCCATCGCTGCAAGGCGAGCGCCAGGCCGCGCCAACGGATGGCCGGGACTTTGCGGAAATCACCGCCGGCCTGACGCAGGCGAGGCGCCGCTCACGAAGCGCAGGCGCTGCCTTTCCTGCGGCAATTGCTTCGAGTGCGATCAGTGCTACGCCGCCTGCCCGCGAGCACGCCATCGTCAAGCTTGGGCCCGGCCGGCGCTACCGCTTCGACTTCGACCGCTGCACCGGCTGCGCGGTCTGCTTCGAACAATGCCCGTGCCACGCGATCGAAATGATCCCCGAACCGCCCGGCGGACCAATGAAGGCTAGCATGACCGTGCAGCCGCCCGAAAACCACGACCATGGACGGCAATACGGCCGTCGCCCATGTCGCCTATCGCGTCAACGAAGTCTGCGCGATCTATCCGATCACGCCGTCCTCGACCATGGCCGAACTCGCCGACGAATGGGCCTCGCAAGGCCTCGACAATATCTGGGGCAACGTCCCGGTCGTGCAGGAGATGCAGAGCGAGGGCGGCGCCGCTGGCGCGGTGCATGGCGCGCTGCAATCGGGCGCGCTGACGACGACCTTCACGGCGTCGCAGGGCCTGCTGCTGATGATCCCCAACATGTTCAAGATCGCCGGCGAGCTGACGCCGACCGTGTTCCATGTCGCGCGCGCGCTCGGTCGCGACGCAGGCCCTGTCGATCTTCGGCGACCATTCCGACGTGATGGCGATCCGCTCCGACGGGCTTCGCCCTGCTTTCGTCGGCCTCCGTGCAGGAGGCGCATGATCTGGCGCTGATCGCCCAGGCGGCGACGCTCGAGAGCCGCGATTCCCTTCCTGCATTTCTTCGACGGCTTCCGCACCTCGCATGAAGTCAACAAGCTCACGCTCTATCGAGACGACGACATCCGGGCGATGATCAGCGACGATCTCGTCCGCGCGCACCGCGGCCGCGCGCTGACGCCCGGAGCGCCCGTTCATGCGCGGCACGGCGCAGAATCCCGACACGTTCTTCCAGGCGCGCGAAACCGTCAACCCGTTCTACTGCGCCGCTGCCGGCGATCGTCGACAGGCGGATGGCGCGCTTCGCCGAGATTGACCGGCCGACACTATCACCTGTTCGACTATGACGGCGCCGCCGATGCCGAACAAGTCATCGTCGCTGATGGGCTCGGCGCGCCGAGACCGCGCGGGAGACCGCCGCGCGCTCTGAATGGCCGATGGGCGGCGCAAACTGCGGCGTTCTGCAAGTGCGCCTCTTACCGGCCCTTCTCCGCCGAGCATTTCCTGGCGGCTCTGCCCGACACGTGCCGATGCCGTCGCCGTGCTCGAACGCACCAAGGAGCCGGGCGCGCGCGGCGAGCCGCTCTATCTCGATGTCGTCACCACCCTCGCGCAAGCCGTCGCCGACGGTCGGCGCACGACCATGCCGCGCGTGATCGGCGGGCGCTATGGCCTGTCGTCGAAGGATTTCACGCCCGGCGATGGTCAAGGCCGTTTTCGACGAACTGGCCAAGCCGCGAGCCGCAGGAACGGCTTCACCGTCGGCATCATCGACGATGTTTCGCGCACCAGCCTTGACGTCGATCCGGCAATTCTCGATCGAGCCGGACGACGTGGTGCGCGCCGTGTTCTATGGGCTGGGTGCCGACGGAACGGTCGGCGCCAACAAGAACAGCGTCAAAATCCTCGCCGAAGACGCCGGACTCGTTACGCGCAGGGCTATTTCGTCTATGATTCGCACAAATCCGGCGCTCAGACGGTTTCGCATCTGCGCTTCGGGCCGCAGCCGATCCAGTGCCCCCTATCTCATCGCAGCGGCGAGTTTCGTCGCCTGCCACCAGTTCGACTTTCTTGAGCGCGTCAGACGTCCTGCAGCTCGCCGCGCCCGGGCGCGACCTTTCTGCTCAACTGCCCCCATGCGGCCGAGCGAAGTCTGGGACCACCTGCCGCGCTCGGTCCAGCAGCAGATCATCGACAAGAGCCTGCGCTTTTTCGTCATTGATGCCTCGCAAGGTCGCCCGCGACGCCGGGCTTGGCGGCCGGATCAACACGGTGCTGCAGACCTGCTTCTTCGCGATCTCCGGCGTGCTGCCGCGCGACGAGGCCATCGCGCGCATCAAGGACATGATCCGAAAAACCTACGGCCGCAAGGGCGGCGACGTCGTCGCGCAGAATTTCGCCGCCGTCGATCAGACGCTTGCCCATCTGCACGAGGTCGACGGTCCGCAAGCCGGCGACCAGCGCTTTCGAGCGCCCGCCGATCGTGTCCGCCGATCGGCGCCGGATTTCGTGCAGAAGTTCACCGCCGGATCATGGCCGGGCGCGGCGACGCATTGCCGGTCAGCGCTGATGCCGGTCGACGGCACCTTTCCGTCCGGCACCGCCGCCTGGGAAAAGCGCAACATCGCCGATGACGTGCCGGTCTGGGACCCCGACCTGTGCATCCAGTGCGGCCAATGCGGCTTCGTCTGCCCGCACTCGCGTCATCCGCGCGAGATATTTACGATCGCCGCAGACCAGCTCGGCCGGCCGCGCCCGCGAACTTCAAATCGGCGCCGGTCAACGCGCGCGGCTATCCCGACAGTCCGCTTCACCCTGCAATTCTATGTCGAGGATTGCACCGGCTGCGGCCTTTGTGTCGAGGCCTGCCCGGCGCACAGCCCGAGCGCAACCCGGCACGCAAAGCGATCAACATGGCCGCCAAGGCGCCGCTGCTCGAGCGCCGAGCGGGCCAATATCGCCTTCTTCGAAACCCTGCCGGTCAACGATCGCGCCCGGGTCGATTTCGCCAATGTGCGCGGCATCCAGTTTCTCGAGCCCCTGTTTGAGTTCTCCGGCGCCTGCGCCGGCTGCGGCGAGACGCCCTATCTGCAAGCTGCTGTCCCAGCTGTTCGGCGACCGCGCTGCATGATCGCCAACGCGACCGGCTGCTCGTCGATCTATGGCGGCAACCTGCCGGTCACGCCCTGGACCGAAAACAGCGAAGGACGCGGCCCCGCCTGGTCGAACTCGCTGTTCGAGGACAATGCCGAATTCGGCCTTGGCTTCCGCCTGGCCGCCGACATGCATGTCGGCGCTGGCCGTGCGCCTGCTGCGCGAGCTGGCGCCGCAGCTTGGCGCGCCGATCTGGTCGAGGCGATTCTGACGGCGCCGCAAATCCGCGAATCGGAAATCCGCGCGCAGCGCGGGCGCGTCGCCGAACTGACGCGACGGCTGCCGCGACTTGGGCGACGAGCCCGCGGCGCGCGATCTCCTTTCGGTGGTCGATCATCTCGTTCGCCGCAGCATCTGGCTCGTCGGCGGCGACGGCTGGGCCTATGACATCGGCTATGGCGGCCTCGATCATGTGCTGGCCAGCGGGCGCGACGTCAACGTGCTCGTGCTCGACACCGAGGTCTATTCCAATACCGGCGGCCAGGCGTCCAAGGCCACGCCGCTCGGCGCGGTCGCCAAATTCGCCGCCGCCGGCAAGCGCGTCGCGCGCAAGGACCTCGCCCTGCAGGCCATCGCCTATGGCAATGTCTATGTCGCGCAGGTGGCGATGGGCGCCAATCCGCAGCAAACTCTGCTGGCCTTCCGCGAGGCCGAGGCCTATGACGGGCCCTCGCTGATCCTCGCCTATAGCCATTGCATCGCCCACGGCATTCGATCTGCGCTACGGAATGCGCGCAACAGGATCTGGCGGCCGCCAGCGGCTATTGGCCGCTGTTCCGGTTCAATCCGGCCATGCGCCAGGCTGGCGAAGCGCCGTTCCGGCTCGATTCGCCGCGCCCGACCATTCCGCTCAAGGACTATGCCTACAACGAATTGCGCTATCGCAGCCTGCGCCAGCAGCAGGCCGCACGAGGCGGCAGACCTGCTTGCGGCTCGCGCAGACCGGCGGTCGACGAAAAATACGCGCCAATACGAAGCGCTCGCCAGCCGCGACGGCAGCCGGTTCCACCCCGACGCCCGGCGCCTCGGCGGGCGAGAACACCTGAGGAGCGTCGCATGGATCTCAGCACGCGCTACCTGGGCCTCGCTTTGCGCAATCCCGCTCGTCGCATCGGCCTCGCCGCTCTCGGGCGATGTCGGCGGCATCCGGCGCCTGGAAGATTCTGGCGCCGGCGCCGTTGTCCTGCCGTCGATGTTCGAGGAGCAGATCCGAGCAGGAGCAGCGAGCTGGCCGAGATGCTGTACGAGCGTCGGCGCCGACAGCTCTCCGGAGGCCAGTTCCTATTTTCCGGCCGCCGTGCGACTATCAATCCGGGCGCGGCGGCTATCTCGATCTGATCGCCAAGGCGCGCGCCGCCGTCGATATCCCGGTCATCGCCAGCCTGAACGGTACGACCGAGTCGGGCTGGATCGATTACGCCAGCCAGATCGAGCAGGCCGGCGCCAGCGCGCTCGAACTCAACATCTACCGGATCGCGTCCGGTCCCGAGGTCAGGTCGGCGAGCCCGAGGCGGATTGCGTGGCGCTGGTCAAGGCCGTCCGCGCCCGCGTCAAGATTTCCGCTGGCGGTCAAATTGCAGCCCACTTTCGCCGCCTTCGGCGCGCTTGGCGCAAAGTCTCGACGCGGCGGGCGCCGACGGACTGGTTCTGTTCAACCGCCTCTATCAGCCGGATATCGATCTCGCTCGCCTGCGCTGGAGCAACGAGATCGCCTTGAGCGGCGCCATCGAAATCCGTCTGGGTCTGCTCTGGACTTCTTTGCTGGGCGGCCGTCTGCCGCGCGCGAGCCTCGCCGCCGGCACGGGCGTGGAGACGGCCGATGAGGTGCTCAAATATCTGCTGGCGGGCGCCGACGCGGTCATGACCGCCACGGCGCTGCTTCGCCATGGCCCCGAACATCTGCGAACCCTCGTCGCCGGCGTTGAAACCTGGCTGGCCCAGCGCGGGTTTGCGTCCGTCAGCGCGATCAAGGGACTGATGAAGCATTCACGCTCCGACGCCGAGGCGCAGGAACGCGGCGATTATATTCACAGCTTGCTCGGCTATCGCGGTCGCTACGTTCGTCGGTGAGCGGGAGCCGGATGGGGCCGCGTCGGACGCTTACGCCCTTGCGACGCGACCGTGAGTAATTTCCGACGCTGCCGCGATGCGCTCGGGCGCCTAGGGTTCGATGTCGTCGAGAGGATTTCGTCACGGCGCGTCGCCGAGCGTCAGGCCGCTCCGGTCGCGGCGCCCGGCGCCTTCCCCCAAACCCGGAGACCCTGACATGCAGCCGACACGCAACACCTTATCCGAGAACATCCGCGCTCAGTCCGTCGGGCTCCTGAACAAGCATCTCGCCGCGGCGATCGACCTGCAGGCGCAAATGAAGCAGGCGCATTGGAACGTGCGCGGGCCCGGCTTCATCGCCATTCACACCCTGTTCGACAAGGTCGCCGGCGAAGCTGCGGGTTACGCGGATCTCATCGCCGAACGCGCCGGCGGTTTGGGCGGGACAGCGCAGGGCACCGTTCAGACCGCCACGGAACGCACCTTCCTCATGCGCTATCCGTTCGGAATCGGCAATGAAAAGGACCATGTCTTCGCCGTGTCGGGCGCCCTTGCGGCGTTCGGCGAATCCACGCGAGACGCCATCACCGAGGCGACGACTTACGGCGATCCGGAAACAGCCGATCTGTTCACGGAGATTTCGCGCGGCGTCGATCAGCAGCTCTGGCTCGTCGAATCCCATACGGCTCCCCAATGAGCGAGCGCCCATCAAGCAAACAGCATTTCGAACTGTCGATGGAACCGCTCGGACGCGTCGCCATGGTCACGTTGCCATTTTCCAGCTCGCGCGTGAGCGACGTTTCGACGGAAGTCGAGGCGCAGTCGCCGCCTGTCAATAAGGCGGCGCCGGAGGCGAGGTCAGACGATGAGCGCGCTGTCCAATGGTTGCGCCCGAATGAGGCGATGCGAAACAAATGCCCCGCCATCGCGCGGGGATCAAAGGACATCCGCCATGAAATCCCGCCATTTTTCCATCATGCTCGTCGGTCGCCCTGGTCGCGGGTTCGCCCCCATCGGCTGTTTCGACCGCTGTCGCGCGCGAAGCCGGCGCTTCGTCCGAGACGGCCAAGGTCGAGGCGTCGCCGCCTCAACATGACGCTTATCTGCAAAGCACGCGGGACGAAGTTCGCGTATGGCGGGTCAGGCTGGACAAATTTGCCGATAGCGCGACGGCGGAGTCCCAGGAGGCAAGGAAGGCCGCCGCGGCGGACCTGGACAAGGCCTGGAGCAAGACCAGCGATGCGGCGGCCAGGCTCGAAACGGCCAGCGCCGCGGATTGGAGGAGCGCGAAGGCGTCCTTCAAGAAAGCGTCCGACGAACTGGCTGCGGTCTGGTCGAAGACTGTCGCTGAGACGAAGTGAACCCGGACGCGCTTTCGAGCGGGAGCGCCCGCCGATCGCGCGGCCAAACCATTGGAGGGCGATCATGCGCACACACCACACGGCGCGACCGGGCGAGCCGCGCCTGAGAATTGTTTTCGCGGATTCGTCCTTCGCGCTCGGCCTTCCTGTCTGTCCGACTTTTGGGGAAATTGCCGATTGGGTCGAAGACATCGCACGCCTCCATCGACTCGCATCCTCTGTCCATCGACATCCGTTTCGGCGCCCAGGCGCCGTCGCGTACCGGGGCGCGCCTCGCTTCGATGGGGGCGCTCGATCTCGGTGGCCTTGATGCCATCCGTTGCAACGCCCGGTCAAAATCCGTTTGCCCCCGACGCCTGAGACCGGCTGCAAATCCGACGCTCTCGACGGCTTGACGAGCGAAGCGGCGCGCAACCTTCTGGCGACTTTCGGGCGCAACGCCATTCCCGACGCCGGGATCCATCCGCTGCGCAGGGCGATCGAGAAATTCTGGGCGCCGGTGCCGTGGATGCTGGAGGCGGCGATCGTCCTCGCAGATCGTGCTTGGCGATTATGTCGAGGCGGCGATCATCGCCGCTCTTGCTGGTGTTCAACGCGGCGCTCGGCCTGTTCCAGGAAAGCCGCGCCCAGGCGACGCTTGCCGCTTTGAGGTCGCGGCTCGCGCTGAACGCATCGGCGCGGCGGGACGGCGCCTGGACCATCATTCCCGCGTCCGATCTGGTTCCGGGCGATGTCGTGAAGCTTTCGCTCGGCGGCGTCGTCGCCGCCGATGTCCGTCTTGCCGAGGGCGGCGTCCTGCTCGATCAATCCATGCTGACCGGCGAATCGATTCCCATCGAGGCCGGTCCGGGCGTACAGACCTATGCGGGGCGCTGGTGCGGCGCGGCGAGGCGGTGGCGGAAGTGACGGCGACCGGCGTTCGCACGAAATTCGGCCGCACCGCCGAACTGGTGCGCACGGCTCATGTGGTCAGCACCCAGCAAAAGGCGGTTCTGCGTGTCGTGCGCAACCTTGCGGCCTTCAATGGCGTCGTCATCGTGGTGCTGGTCGTCTATGCCTCTTTTTTTCGAAGATGCCCCTGGCCGAGATCGTTCCTCTCGTGCTGACGGCCGTGCTGGCGTCGATCCCCGTGGCGCTGCCGGCCACTTTCACGCTCGCTGCGGCGCTCGGCGCGCGCGACCTGGCAGGCTCGGCGTTCTTCCGACCCGTCTCTCCGCCGTGGACGAAGCCGCGTCGATGGATGTGCTGTGCGCCGACAAGACCGGCACGCTGACGCGCAATGAGCTCACCGTGACGGACGTCCGCGCGATGGCCGGCTTCGACCGGGCGCATGTTCTTGCCCTGGCTGCGCTCGCCAGCTCGGAGGGCGGGCAGGATCCGGTGGACGCCGCCATTCGCGCGGCCGCGTCGAGGCAAGAGCGTGTCCGACGCTCCCGAAGCTGGTCGACTTTACCGCCTTCGATCCGGCGAAGAAAAGGTCCGAGGCGACGGCCGCCGACGCCGCGGCGACACGCTCCATATCGTCAAGGGCGCCTTCGCGAGCGTGAGCACGCTGGCGCCGCCTTCCGCGACCGCGACGGCGGCGGCGAAGGAGCTGGAGGACAAGGGCTTCAGCGTGCTGGCGGTCGCGTCCGGACCGGCGAATGCCTTACGCCTCGCGGGACTGATCGCGCTCAGCGATCCGCCGCGCGAGGATTCAGCCTCGCTGATCGCCGCCCTGAAGGCTTTGGGCGTGCGAACGATCATGGTGACGGGCGACGCCCCCGCGACCGCGGCGATTGTCGCGCGCGCGGTTGGCCTCGACGGCCAACCTGCCCGCCTGGCGCGATCCCCGACAGGGTCGCGCCGGAGCAGTTCGCCGTTTTCGCCGGCGTCTTGCCGGAGGACAAGTACAAACTCGTCAAGGCCCTTGAGGACGGCGGCCATATCGTCGGCATGTGCGGCGACGGCGCCAACGACGCGCCGGCGCTCCGCCAGGCGCAGATCGGCATCGCCGTATCGACGGCGACGGATGTCGCGAAATCGGCCGCCGGCATGGTGCTGACCGCAGGCCGGGCCTCGGCGGAATCGTCGCGGCGGTCAAGGAAGGGCGCATGACGTTCCAGCGCATCCTGAGCTATGCGCTGAATTCCATTACCAAGAAATCCATGCAGGTCCTCTTCCTGGCCGTCGGCCTGGTCATGACCGGCCATGCGATCCTGACCCCCTCGCTGATGGTCGCTTGTCATGATCGCCGGCGACTTCCTCGGCATGTCGCTGACGACCGACAATGTGCGGCCCTCGCCGATGCCGAATGTATGGCGGATCGGCAACCTGACGATCGCAGGCGTCATCATGGGGACTCGGCGAACTGGCTTTTTGCGCGTCGGTCCTGGCCTTCGGCGCCTATTGCGCGAAGCTCGACATCGACGCGCTGAGAACGCTGGCCTTTATCGCCATCGTGTTCGGCAACCAGGCGACGACCTATACCAATCGCGAACGCCGGCGCCTGTGGTCCTCCCGACCGAGCGCCTGGCTTCTCGCCTCGTCGGTCGCCGATATTGCGATCGCTTCGACGCTGGCCGTTTGGGGAATCGCCATGACGCCATTGCCAGCCGGAACGATCGCCGCGACGCTCGGGGCTGCAATGGTCCTGGCCTTGCTGGTCGACCAGGTGAAAGTTCCGCTGCTGCGGCGCCTCGACATCAGTTGACCGGACCGGCTCCCGACAGATCCCGTCAGGAACGACGCGGCCAGTCGTAATGCGTGTGGAGCTCCGCCTCATAGGCCGGATCGGTGTCCGCGACGGGGCTCCATGGCGGACTCGTCCGGACCTGATCCTGGGTGACGTTGAGGCGAACTTCACGGTCCGCCCATGAAATGTCCTTCACCGCATGCGGCGATATCAGCACGTGCGCGCCCGACCACCAGTTTCCCGTGTCGACCACCAGAAACGGAATGACCCAGCCGTCGTCGTCGATCAGACTGTCCGCGGTCGTGCCGATCGCGCCGTCGCTGGCGAGGATGTGATAGCCGGAGGCAGCGGCGAGGCTGCGCAGGTGCGGATCGCTGTCGTCCTTGCTTATCGTGGTCCCGGCGGGCGCGGAAGACTCGAACAGCGGCGGCGCTGAAAAGCGGGACGCGATCGGGTTCTCGCCGAAAGCGCTGTCGCCCAAAATCGGCTCGCCAATTGTAATAATCGTAGAGATGGCGCTCCAACTGGGTCGACACCGGTTCGTGCTCGGACAGTTCGGGGCTCGCCGCGACTTGCGCGCGGGTCAATGCGACGGGAAGTTGCCGACGGTCGTGGTCCGCTTTGCCAAGGGCCGCCGGAAGCAGAAGAACCTTGCGTCCTGTCAGCCAGTTTCCGGTTTCGACGACCAGCCAGCGCACCAGCCAGCTCCTGTCGTCGAACAGGAAATCGTCGATGGCTCCAATCTCGCCGTCGGTCGCTTCGATGGCGTAGCCCTTGAGGGTCGATCCGAGCTTGAGCATTGTCGAGGGCCTTGTGCTGCATCCACTATTTCGCTCGCCGGAGGATAGGCGGCGGCGGTCCTGCGACGACAGACTCGGAAAGTACTCAGCGAAAATATCGCTAGCCGTTCCCGCGGTTTCCGGGCCATCCTGAGCGCGGCGGGCGGCGCCCGTGACGATGGGCGCAATCCCCTGACGGCCGGGGTGGAGGGCCAATGAAAGACCCATACGAAATTCTCGACGTGGCGCGCGACGCGGAGCCGGCGGACATCCGCAAGGCTTACCATCGGCTGGCCAAGAAACTTCATCCCGACCTCAATCCCGGCGACAGGGCCGCGGAGAGCCGTTTCAAGGAGGTCGCCAGCGCCTATGACCTGCTGTCGGACCCGGAAAAACGCCAGCGGTTCGACAGCGGCGAAATCGACGCCTCGGGGGCGGAGAGGCCGCCGCAAAAATATTACCGCGATTACGCCGCCGGGGCAGGCGCCGGAAATCCCTACGAGAACCAGTCGGGCTATGCGGATTTCATGGATACGGACGATCTTCTCGCGGAGATGTTCCGGAGGCAGGCGCGGCGCGCGCGCGGAGCGGACGCCCACTACCGCCTGTCGGTGGATTTTCTCGACGCCGTCAATGGCGCGACCAAGCGGATCAACCTGCCGGAAGGCGGATCGCTCGATGTCGTCATTCCGCCCGGTCTCCATGAAGGGCAGGTCCTCCGCTTGCGCGGCAAGGGGGCGCGGCGCCGGGCGAAGGCGAAGCCGGCGACGCGCTGGTGGAGATTTCGATCAACCCGCACCCGTTCTTTTCCCGCCACGGCGACAATATCCATCTCGACCTGCCGGTCACTTTCGCCGAAGCCGTCCTCGGCGCGCAGGTGAAGACCCCGACGCCGACGGGTCCGGTCATGCTGACAACGCCGAAGGGGGCGAATACGGGCTCGGTGCTCCGGCTGAAAGGCAAGGGCGTTCCCCGAGCCGACGGGCGCGGCGATCTGCTGGTCAAACTCAAGATCATGGCGCCGAAGGAGCCGGACGCCGAGCTGGACGCCTTTCTCGCCTCCTGGGCGCCAGCCAATTACGATCCACGCCGGGACATGCAGCCATGATCATCACCAAGCTGGAATTTCTCGAACGCGCCAAGATCGACCATCCGACCCTCGAAGTCTGGATCGAAGAGGAATGGCTGATTCCAACCCGGACGGCGCAGGAACCGATCTTTTCCGAAGCGGATCTGGCGCGGGCGAAACTGATCCGCGACCTGATCGACGACATGGGCGTCAACGCCGAGGGCGTCGGCGTGGCGCTGAACCTGCTGGATCAGTTGCACGGCTTGCGCCGGGCGATGGCGGAAGTGCTGAAAGTCGCTTCACCGGCAATCCGGACATCCCGCCCGCTCCCTGGGGAGCGGGGATCAAGGCGGTCCGTGATCGGCATGCGCAGGCTTCGTGGGCGGTAGCTGAACGTAAGACAAAGCCAGCTCTTCAGTGAGTAAATTCCGAGGCTGCCCTTCACTGGCGCGCCGGAGCTTGATCGGGCCTCGGCGCTCACGGACCATTGGCCGGCGACTGGCGGGATGCTCCCGAAGAGGGATGATTTTGGTTGAATTAGAGAGCCCGCAGCAGAATTTTGCCGCTCACATCGATGAGACGATTTCATCGATTGCGAAGCTTCGCGCCGAACATCTGGAGAATGCGACGCCGGTGCAACGCGGCGTCGACCGCGTGGCGAAATTTCTCGGCAGGCCCCGGTTCATCGCCTTGATCAGCTTTTTCGTCGTCGGCTGGATCGCGCTGAACCTGATCCTGGCCGCGCTGGGCTTCCGCGCCGTCGATCCGCCGCCTTTCCTTTGGCTGAGCGAAGCGGTTTCGCTGGTTTCGCTGTGCATGGTCGTCTTGATCCTCGTCGCGCAGGAGCGCGAAGATCAATTGGGGCAACAGCGGGAAATGCTCATTCTGGAGCTGTCGATCCTGAGCGAGCAAAAGATCGCGAAGGTCATCCAGTTGCTGGAAGAATCCCGTCGCGACAATCCCAATCTTCGCGATCGGAGCGATCCCGAGGCGGAAACCATGGGGCAGGCCGCCGATACGCGATCCGTGCTCGACGCCATCACCGAAAAAGGCCCGTCGTCGGATCTGTTTGAAGGCGCGCCGCCTCGCATTCCGGCTGCTTGAGTATTTTCCGTTTCTTCCCAGCGCAGGCCTGCGACGCGCATGCTGCGGGGGTTAGAGACAGGAGGCGGCTGATGATCCGCGATCTAGACAGAGTGCGGCGTCTTGGAAGCAGGCTGGTTTTGCGCTTGCGCGGTCTGACGAAGATTTTCGGCAGGGACGACGGCCCGTTCGAAATACGGGACGCAGCATTGCCGACTCAAACTCCCGGCGACGGGCATTGTCTGTCGAGTGAGGAAACCGACGGCGCCACGCAGCGCGCCGGATTTTCACAGCACATCAATTGCTGAG
>CAWETR010000005.1:0-29493 GCA_963811975.1 uncultured Alphaproteobacteria bacterium | reverse complement strand
TGGCGCGCAAAAGGGCGCGCAGGCCGCGATCGGAACTGGGATTTGCCGCCAGCGCGCCGATTTTGCCGCGGGCCGGCGATGCGCCGTTTTCGCTCACGCCCTTCTGGCATGTCGAACGCTCCAAAGGCATGGCCTTCGTCGATTTCCAGAACGACGTCGCGGCCAAGGACGTCGGCGCTGGCGCAAAAGGAAGGTTTCGTATCGGTCGAGCATCTCAAGCGCTACACCACGCTCTGGCATGGCTACTGACCAGGGCAAGCTGTCGAATGTGCCGGGCCTCGCCATTCTGGCGAAACTGCTGGACAAGTCGATCCCGGAAACAGGCGTCACCATGTTCCGCCCGCCGTGGTCGCCGGTGGCTCTGGGCGCGTTCGCCGGTCATCATCGCGGCGCGGATTTCCGCCCGGCGCGGCTCACGCCAACCCATGCGCTGGCCGAAGAACTCGGCGCCGTTTTCGTCGAGGCCGGCCCCTGGCTGCGCGCGGCCTATTTCCCGCGGACGGGCGAGACGGGCTGGCGAGAATCGGTCGACCGTGAAGTGAAAGCCGTTCGCTCTTCGGTCGGGCTCATCGACGTTTCGACCTTCGGCAAGATCGAACTGCAAGGCCCCGACGTCGGCAAGCTCCTCGACCGCCTTTACATCAACACATTTTCGACCCTCCCGGTCGGCAAGGCGCGCTATGGCGTGATGCTGCGCGAGGACGGCTTCGTCATGGATGATGGCACGACCGCGCCTGTCCGACGATCGCTGGATCATGACCACCACCACGGCCAATGCCGCGAAGGTCAGCCAGCATCTCGAATTTTGCCTGCACGTTATGTGGCCGGGCCTCGACGTGCGCACGGCCTCGGTTTGCGAGCAATGGGCGCAGATCGCCATCGCCGGCCCGCGCGCGCGCGGCCTTGTCGCGAGATCGTCGACGATCCGGCGGCGATCAGCAACGCCAGCCTGCCCTGTCATGGGCGCCATCGAGACGAATGTTATCGGCGGCGTGAAGGCGCGGTTTTCCGCCTGTCGTTTTCGGGCGAACTCGGCTTCGAGATCACGGTCCCGGCCGACAAGGGCGAGGCTCTGGCGCGCGAACTACTGAGGATCGGCGCCGAATGGGACGCGACCTTTATGGCCTCGAAGCGCTGGCGGTCATGCGCATCGAGAAGGGCCACGTCTCGGGGCCGGAGCTGAATGGCCAGACGACGGCCTCCGATCTCGGCTTCGGCCGATGGCTTCGACCAAGAAGGATTACATCGGCGCCGTCATGGCGCGGCGGCCCGCTCTGACCGACCCGCAGCGGCAGGGCTTTGTCGGCTTCCGTCCGGTGGATCGTTCGTGCGTGTTGCGTGCGGGCGCGCATGTTCTGGCGAAGGGCGCCGCGCCGCTCACGGAAAACGATCTGGGCTACCTGACCTCGGCGACCCTGTCGCCGATTCTGGGCATTCGATCGGCCTTGGTTTCGTCAAGGGCGGGGCCGCGCGCATGGGCGAGATCGTCCGCGCCTGGGACGGATTGCGCGGCGACGATATCGAAATCGAAATCTGCGCGCCGGTCTTTTACGATTCAAGGGAGAGCGCCCGCATGGCTGATTTTCTCGCCTCCTTGCCGCTTGGCAAGCTTCTGCCGCCCGGGTGTCATGGGAATCCCGGGGCGCCCGGAATTCGCTTGAAAACCGTTGCCGCGGACGCCTGTACGTTGGTCGCAGGCCGCAATTTGCCGGACGTGATCGCCAAGGCCCGCGACGCCTTTTCCGTCGACCTGACGGACGGACCGCGCCGGAGCGCTGGAGGGGGAATCGAGTTCATCGGAGTCGGACCGGGCCGCTGGCTCGCGCTTGCTCCGGAAACCGGGCTGGCGCAGCGGCTCGAAGCGGCGCTGGCACCGGCCGCGTCGACCTTCGAGCAGGGCGGCGGCCTCATCCTTCTCGAAGCGGATGGCGGCGCCATTGATCGCGTCTTGGCGAAGCTCGCGCCGCTCGACCTGCATCCGGATGTCTTTCCGGTCGGCGCAGCGGCGACGACGACCGCGGCGCACGTCAACATCACCTTGTGGCGCTGCGAGGGAGGCGTCTGGCGCTTCGGCGTCGGCCGGTCCTTCCTGGCTGCGTTCCTGCGCCTTTTCTCTTGCGCCGCCGCCGAGTTCGGGCTGGACTGGGCCGGCTGAGTTTGGGCCGGGGAGCGTTGCATTGACGTCATTGATGTCCGTCGAGCCTTCGACGCTTTCGGGACGCCATGTAGTCCTCGCGCCGCTGGGGAACAGCATCGCGAGGCGCTGGCGGCGGCTGTCAGGGACGGCGAGTTGTGGCGTCACTGGTACACGAGCGCGCCGAACCGGAAGCCATGAAGGCCGAGATCGACCGCCGCCTCAAGCTGCAGGAAGAGGGATTATGCTCCCCTTCGCGGTGCTCGACGCCGTCAGTGGGCGCCCTTCGGCATGACGACCTATATGGCGATCGACCGGAAGCATTTTCGCGTGGAAATCGGCTCCACCTGGCTTGCGCGCAGCGTACAGAGGACCGCCCTCAACACGGAAGCCAAATTGCTGCTTTTGACCCATGCGTTCGAGACGCTCGGCTGCATCGCTGTGGAGCTGCGCACACACGCCTTGAACCATCAGAGCCGGAGAGCGATCGAGCGTCTCGGCGCCAAGCTCGACGGGATTTTGGCAATCACCAGCGGGCGCGCAACGGGACTTTGCGGGATACTGTCGTCTACAGCATCATCGAGTTGGAATGGCCGACGGTTCGCGCCCACCTCCAATGGCAGCTTGACCGCCGGCGCGCCGGCGCTGGCGCCTTAGTTCCATAAGTTCTACGCGTAACCCTGGACCATTTGATCTGACGATGGAAGCGAAGGCATATTTTGTCCATACGCGTCCGGGCGCATGCACGGCCGTGCATGCGCTCTTTATTTCATGAATATTTGACGAGTTTAGCGAGAAAACAGCTAAGGTATTGATTTTAATGGCGCACCCGAAGGGATTCGAACCCCTGGCCTCTGCCTTCGGAGGGCAGCGCTCTATCCAGCTGAGCTACGGGTGCTTCGCGCCTTGTTTAGCCCATGGCTCGCCCATGGGCAAAGCAAATTTGCGCGCCGATCGATCCGCCCTTCGCCCTTGGGAGGGCGCTTGTC
The DNA here is from genome assembly GCA_963811975.1 of uncultured Alphaproteobacteria bacterium. GTDB lineage: Bacteria > Pseudomonadota > Alphaproteobacteria > Rhizobiales > Beijerinckiaceae > Rhodoblastus. The sequence continues at coordinate 26,370 of CAWETR010000005.1, read as the reverse complement.
CTGGCGTATAAATGTTTTCCATCGCGCGCATGCGGCGCGTCTCTGATACAGAAAGCGCATGACCGACGCTCCCCGTCCCCTCGCTCCCGGCGACCACGTCTTTCTCGTCGACGGCTCGAATTTCATCTTTCGCGCCTATTTCCAGTCGATCCGGCAGGACCAGAAATACAATTACCGCGCCGACCGGCTTCCGACCGGCGCCGTCCGCCTGTTCTGCGCGAAACTGCTGCAATTCGTGCGCGACGGCGCGGCGGGCGTGCGGCCGACCCATCTGGCGATCATTTTCGACAAGAGCGAGAATTCCTTCCGCAAGGAAATCTACCCGGCCTACAAGGCCAACCGCTCCGAGCCGCCCGAAGACCTCGTGCCGCAATTTCCGCTGTTCCGCGAGGCGGCGCGCGCCTTCGGCCTGCAGCCGGTCGAGCAGGACGTCTACGAGGCCGACGACCTGATCGCGACCTATGCCAGACAGGCGAAGGCGGCCGGCGCGGACGTCATGATCATCTCGGCGGACAAGGATCTGATGCAGCTGGTCCAGCCCGGCGTCGCGATGTTCGATCCGGCCTCGGGCGACCGCGAGGAGCGCCGCATCGGCCATGACGAGGTCGTCGCCTATTTCGGCGCGCCGCCGGAAAAGGTCGTGGACATTCAGGCGCTGGCCGGCGATTCGACCGACAACGTCCCCGGCGCGCCGGGCATCGGCGTCAAGACCGCCGCGCAATTGATCGGCGAATATGGCGATCTCGACACGCTGCTCGCCCGCGCGGGCGAGATCAAGCAGAACAAGCGCCGCGAGACGCTGACCGATCCCGAAGTCGTCAAGAAGGTGCGCCTGTCGAAGGAGCTGGTCCGGCTCGTCGACGACGTCAAGGTCGCAGACGCCGCTGGCGGACCTGAGCCTGCCGCAGCCCGAGGGCAAGACGCTCGTCGCCTTCCTCAAGGCGATGGAGTTCACCACGCTGACCCGCCGCGTCGGCGAGCTTTACGATGTCGATGTCGGCGCGATCGAGCCCGATCCCGCCTTCCTCGGACCCAACGGCTGGCGCGCCCGCAATGGCGAGGTCGCCGCGCCGAAGGTTGAACCGGCCGAAGCCGATTCCGGCGCAACCCCAGGCGGCGAGCGCCCTGACCGCCGGCGCCCTCGCCAAGGCGCGGGCGGAATCCGCCCTGTCGGCGCCGGTGGATCGCAGCCGCTATGTCTGCGTTTCGTCGCTGCGGGAGCTGCAGAGCTGGATCGACGAGGCTTTTGAGGCGGGAACGGTCTGTTTCGACACCGAGACCGATTCGCTCGACCCGATGCAGGCCAATCTCGTCGGCGTGTCGCTGGCGCTGGCGCCCGGCCGCGCGTGTTACATCCCCCTGGGCCACAAGACGCCGGGCGCGGAAGACCTGTTCGGCGGCGGCGACGCCGCGCCGGGCCAGCTTCCGCTGCGGGAGGCGCTCGACCTGCTGCGTCCGCTGCTGACGGCGCCCTCGGTGACGAAGATCGCCCAGAACGTCAAGTTCGACTGGCTCGTTCTCGCCCAGCACGGCATCGAAGTCGCGCCGGCGCAGGACACCATGCTCGCCTCCTACACATTGGACGCAGGGATGAACGGCCACGGCATGGACGAACTGTCGCTGAAATTTCTCGGCCACCGGCCGATCCAGTTCGGCGAGGTGGCCGGCCAGGGCAAGAGCTTTATCGGCTTCGCCCGCGTCGCGCTCGACAAGGCCACGGAATATTCGGCGGAAGATTCCGACGTCACGCTTGCGGCTGTGGAACGTGCTTCAGCCGCGCCTCGCCGCCGAGAGCATGACGAGCGTCTACGAGACGCTGGAGCGGCCGATGCCGCTGGTGCTGGCGCGGATGGAGCGGCGCGGCATCTGCGTCGACCGGGCGATCCTCGCGCGGCTCGCTGGCGAATTCGCGCAGGACATGGCGCGGCTCGAGGCCGAGGTTCATGAACTGGCGGGCGAACGCTTCAACCTCGGCTCGCCGAAGCAATTGGGCGACATCCTGTTCGGCAAGTTCGGCCTGCCCGGCGGCAAGAAGACCGCGACCGGCGCCTGGTCGACCTCGGCGGGCGTCCTCGACGAACTCGCCGAACAGGGCCACGCCCTCGCCGCGCGGCTGCTCGACTGGCGGCAGATGCAGAAACTGCGCTCGACCTATGCCGAGGCCCTGCCGCGTTTCATCAATCCCACGACGGGCCGGGTCCACACGTCCTATGCGCTGGCGGCGACCTCCACCGGGCGGCTGTCGTCGTCCGAGCCGAATCTGCAGAACATTCCGGTGCGCAACGAGGCCGGCCGCAAGATCCGCAGCGCCTTCGTCGCCAGCCCGGGCCACAAGCTGATCTCGGCGGATTATTCGCAGATCGAACTGCGCCTGCTCGCCCATATCGCCGATATTCCGCAGCTGAAGCAGGCCTTTGCCGAAGGCAAGGACATCCACGCCATGACGGCGTCGGAGATTTTCGGCGTGCCGGTCGAGGGCATGCCGGGCGAAATCCGCCGCCGCGCCAAGGCGATCAATTTCGGCATCGTCTATGGCATTTCGGCCTTCGGCCTCGCCAACCAGCTCGGCATTTCGCGCGAGGAGGCCGGCGCCTTCATCAAGCTCTATTTCGAGCGCTTCCCCGGCATCCGCGCCTATATGGAGGCGACCAAAAAACGCTGCCGCGAGCAGGGCTTTGTCAGCACCCTGTTCGGACGCAAATGCCATTACCCGCGCATCGTGTCGAGCAACGCCTCGGAGCGCGCCTTCAACGAGCGCGCCGCGATCAACGCGCCGATCCAGGGCGCCGCCGCCGACATCATCCGCCGCGCCATGATCCGCATGGACGCCGCGCTCGACCAGGCGGGCTTGCGCGCGCAAATGCTGTTGCAGGTCCATGACGAACTGGTGTTCGAGGCGCCGGAGGCGGAGGTCGAGGCGACGATCAAGCTCGTGCGCGAGGTGATGGAGCAGGCGGCCATGCCCGCCGTTCATCTGTCGGTCCCGCTGCTGGTCGAGGCCCGCGCCGCCGACAATTGGGACGAGGCGCATTAAAAGCGGCGGACCGCCTCGTTGGTGCGCCTGTCGACGTGAGGAAAAGCCGTCATGGCCGCCACGCCTGAAGCCGAAGCCCGCACGCGCGCCTTCGCCCGCGTCCTCGGCCCCTATCTCGTCATCGTCCCCGGACTCATCGTGGCGAAATTGCCCGAGGTCGTCCCGCTGGCGTCCGCGTTCTTTTCCAATCCGCTTTGGTCTTCATCATGGGCGCGCTGATGGTGTTCGGCGGCATCTTCGTGATCGCAAACCACTCGTTCTGGCGCGGGGCCTCGGCGATCCTGATCTCGCTCTTCGGCGCGATCCTCGCCCTGCGCGGCTTGGCATTGCTGCTGGCGCCCCGAACTCTACGAGCGCGCGACGGCCGTCTCGGCAGGCGCTGGCGCCGATCATTCGGCTGGGCTTCGGCCTGATCGTCCTCGCCGGCCTCAAGCTCACTTATGACGGATGGCTTGCAAGACCGCCGACGCAGCGATGACGCCCCCACGGTGCTCTGCAGGGAACGAAAACTGTAATTCGACATCGCCTGTTTATTCAGGGGTTTCGGGCAAAAAGCTGAACAAAAAAGCTCATGCTCGGAACTATTTATTTGTTATCAAAAGCCTATTTAGAACCAAATATTTGTCGCCGGCAATCCGCATCTACGCCACCGCATGGCATTTTTGATTTTCCCAAAAGTGGTCCTTCGCCTGTAACCTTGAAGTAGTCCAATCTGGTCAAATTTCGACGATCGCCGGTCGAAAATTTTCGACGCCAGGAATTCGCCGACATACCCGCGTTGCGCCGAGACAACCCGCGTCGACCCAACGAATCTGTCGACGTTGTAATGCGTATGGCCAAATACCCAGAGCGCGGGACGCCAAGCTTGGATTTCGACGCTCAGATCGCTGACGAAGGCTGGAGATAGGATGTCGCCGCGGTATTCCGGCGCGGCGCCGTCAATGATCGGCGCATGATGGGTCACGATGACGATTTTGGCCTCAGGGTCATTGGAGCGGATTTTTTCGACTTCGTCTCGGAGCCAAGCTCGGCTCGCGAAATGCAACCTGCGCGCGTCGAAAGGCCTGAAGCCGCCGCCCCTCAAGCGACAGCGTACATGATCATTGAGGCTGTTGAACGCTTCTTCCATCGTGGTTGCCACGTTCTCGCGTCCGTTCGCCGCGTAATCGGTCCACAGAGTCGCGCCGAGGACATGCACGTTGCCGAATTCCGCGCGACTGTTTTCAAGGAAAGTCACGCGCCCTTGAGTGGCCTCCGCCTTCGTACGCAGGGCGTCGAAAAGACGGTCCAATGGCGTGCCGTCATAACCTTCGTGATTTCCGGCGACATAAACGGCCGGCGCGCCGATGAATTCCGCCGCTTCGTTGGCATAGGCAATTGCGCGCGTGCCAACGTCGATGTCGCCCGCCAAAATCAAGAGGTCGACGCCTACCGCTTCATCGAGCAGCGGTCCGACGCGGGGATGCCAAAGGATATTAGCGCGGCGCTCGACGAACGCGGACCATTCGTCGCCCCGAACCGGGCCGCGCTCGAATTCCAGATGCAAGTCGGACATGATGGCGACGCGCACGACACACCTTCAAGTAAAGCCTTCCAAAGACATTCGAGACCCAAAAAGGCATTCGGGATTGATTTGGTGGTTCTGACGCGCCTTCATGACGCCCGATAGCGGCGCCGAACGAGCAATTCCGGCGCGAGGCTCGCTTGCGCCAGATCGATTTCCAGCAAATCCTGACAGACGAGGGCGAGGACGGCAGCAACGCCGTCGGGCGAACTCGTCGCCGCCTGTGCGACATCGATCAGCGGAGCGCCGCTCTCCGTCAAGAAATGGAGAATGCGGACGCGATCGCCCGGCGGCACCCAGCGCTTTCGGCAGGACCAGACAAGGCGGGCGCTGCTCAGTCGGGGCTCGCTGAGAATGGCGGGCTCGTGGAGAACGACGTCGCAGCAGTCGCTGCCTGCTGGTTCGTTCTCCTGGTCGGCATTTGAACGCACGGAAACGCGTTCCTCGACGCCGCAGCGCGTCGCGCGAAAATCGAAGCTGCATCCATCAGCGTCGGGCGGGCGGAATTCCGTGACGTCCGGATCGAGAGCCATCTGGATCAACGCGTCGCGAACGAGGCGATTTCGGACCGGAATGTGCGCTTGCGCTTTGGCGCACTGGAAAATCCGCGCGCTGTTCGCGCGCGATGGCCGTTCGAGACCTTGAACCGATGACATGAGCCGAACCTCCGATACGCAACAAGCTCGAGCAATTAGAACAAATAGCGAACATTTGAAATCGAGTCAATTTCTCGGCGTCCGCTTTCAGGCGATGATGTCTATGTGGCGTCCAATTCGCCCGAACAGCGAGAATGCAATGAGGCGATCGATTTTCCTGGCGTTCATTCTGTTATCGACGCCGGTTGCTGCAGGCGAAAGGGACCGGCCCGCGCTCAATCCCGCCGTCACGCAGGCCACGATCGCCGAAACGATTTGCATGACTGGCTGGACCCGAACGATCCGCCCTTACGTTTCCGAAATGAAGATGATCAAGGCGGAGCTGTTAGCGGCAATCGGAGAACCCATCGAGCATCGCAATCGATACGAACTCGATCACATCATCCCGCTCGCGCTCGGCGGCGCGGCTATCGACCGGCGAAATCTGGCGCTTCAGCCGATCGACGAGGCGCGTGAAAAGGACGAAGTCGAAGCCTGCCTCTCCTCGCTCGTCTGCCAGGGCAAGATCGACCTCGAAGACGCCCAGAGCGCGATCTGGGAAGACTGGCGCAAAGCCGGCGAATTGTGCGGAGGCCTGTAATAGCGGTGAAGCCGGCTAATTCTTAATGGCGCCAGGCTCGAGCAATTTGACGCCCTGCGGCGTTTCCAGACTGCAGCCCTGGGGATGTTCGCATCTCGCGCCTGGAGGGAAGTCCCCGGCGGCCTTGTGCTTTTCGTGTTGCGCCCAATCCTAAATCGCGGTCATAACGTTCGCCAAATGGTAGACATGCCCTGCGCCGCCGCTTCCGATTCGGGGCGGCGGCGCTCGCCTGTGCGTAGCGATCCGTCATGGGCCACCGTCAGAGTGTGAAAGTTCCCGGGTGCGCGCCTAGCTTTTTCAGATATTGCTGGAGTTCGACCGGCAAGCTTTCAAACCAGGCTTGCTCTTCTCCAGGTGGGGGGAGCACATGGCCAAATTCGACCATATCGGTCGGCTCCAAATTACACAGGTAGACCCAGATATCCTGCTCTTTCACCCTGGCGATGGTGCTTACATCCTTCATTATGTTCAGCATCAATCGCTGACGCACATCTTCCGATCGGCCCGCGCGGATATCGCCGCGGATCCAAATATGATGGTCGGCTGACGAGCCGCCCAGGAAGCGGACCTTGGCAGGGCTCTCATCGATCTGCACCTGAACGAAAAACGACGGAGCGCCCGTCGTCTCGCTGTGACGCCTGGTGATCGCTTCCGCGATCTGCGTTTTCTGGGTGTCGGACAACATTTTCGGGGGAACGGAACAAACATAAGTCGGCATAGGGCAGCTCCAATTTTTAGAAGGGGGTCGTTGCATACTGGCGTCAACACCGAGCCAAGCGATGCGGGCTTAATAGTTGTATATACAATTATCGATTATTGCAACAGGCTTCGCATGCATTTTGGTTTTGTCGTCCCTTAGCGGGCGTCCCCCATTTCTCGGGAACGGTGCAGAAGGGACGAGGCGGTAGAAAACTGGATAACGATCGAGGACGCGCCTCGGTGTCAGGGATCAGGTATTTTCTGTCGAGCCGGCTCCCAATTCCTGGAGTGTCTCCAATGCATCGAGCAGATCGGTCTTTGCCGGACCGCGCAGGTAACGAGCCAGTTCTTTTTCGATCTGCTGCTGGGCGATCGCCCAATACGGTTCTGCGCGGGCAAGGAGATCGGAGCCGGACGGGCTGAGTTCGGCCATTTTGATCCGCGCATCGGACCCTTGCGCTACCGTGACCCAGCCTTCCCGAACGAGGATCGCAAGGTTTCGCGAGATGGTGGTTTTGTCCAGGGCGACCTCAGTGGCCACATCGGTAAAAGTGGCGGCGCCCAGTCGACGAAGCGCTCGCAAGAGCGAAAACTGCGTGATCTTCAGTCCGACGGGTCGCAGCGCGGCGTCGTAGATGCTCGTCAGCGCGTTGGCCGAGCGACGGAATTGGGTGCAGTAACAATCAGTAAACACAGTTGATCCTGAAGGGTGGCGCAAGGCGCTAGATGCATATACAACGGATATAATGGCATTGCGCGCTCGCGCAGTCAACGAAACGGCGGATCGCGATCAGTCAGGGTGGAGCTAAGCCTCCAGTCTGTTTTTGAGAGGTGCTCAAATGGCGATAAAGATCACGGTACTCGGCCTTGGCGCGATGGGATCACGCATGGCCGCCAATCTTCTTAAAGCCGGATACGTCGTGACCGTCTGGAACAGGACGCCTGGCGCGGCGGCGGCTCTCGTAGCTGCTGGAGCAAGGCAGGCGCCCACGCCGCGAGAAGCCGTCGCCGGTGCGAATTTCGTGATCGCGATGGTGCGTGACGATGAGGCGTCGAGCGAGACTTGGCTCGCACCCGACGTCGGCGCGCTCGCCGGCATGGCGACGGATGCAGTGGCCATCGAGAGTTCGACGCTAACGCCAACCTGGGTTCGCGAGCTCGGCGCAGCCGCCTCGAAGCGCGGCATTGCCCTGCTTGAGGCGCCAGTGTCCGGATCGCGGCCTCAGGCTGAAGCGGGCAAACTTGTTTATTTGGTCGGCGGCGATGAGGCCGTTTTGGAGCGCGCCAAGGCCGTATTAAGAACAATGGGAAGCTCAATCCATTTTGTCGGACCGCACGGCTCTGGCGCGCTGGTGAAACTTGCGACCAATGCCCTGCTTGGCGTTCAGGTAACGACGCTCGCCGAACTGATCGGATTGCTAAAAAAATCTGGTGCGGACCCCGATCGGGCGATAGAGGCGATTGCGGGTACGCCGGTTTGGAGTCCGATCGCCAATAATTTGTCGCATGCCATGCTCACCGGCAATTTCGCGCCGCAATTCCCTGTTGAATTGATAGAGAAGGATTTCGGATACATGCTCCGGGTGGCGGGCTCACCAGAGGCCGCGCCAACCATCGCCGCAGCACGCGGCGTCTTCCAGCATGCGATCGAGCGCGGGTTCGGGCCAGACAACATGACCGGCGTCGTCCGCTTGTTCACCGACTAACCGGAAGCGGCGTGCGTTCAAGGTACGATTCGTTGAGACGGCTGGTCCAAGGCCGTCTCGGCTTAAGCCGCACCGCGTTTAAATCCTTGCCGGCGCGCCCGCTCATCGGAAATCGATGCAATACTTTTCGGTAGAACACAGGGCCAAACACAGTTTTCGTTCCCGCGATCGGCCTATTTGGTTCTCCTATGAGCTTTTTTGGTTCTCAGATTACCGGCTGCGCGTATCGACCCGGCTACGGAAATTTCTCAAATATTGGTTTCCGGTTCTCATTATTTGCTGGTCTGTCCAGCCCCCCCGCGCTCACACGTCGAGATTGGCGACGTTGAGCGCGTTGTCCTGGATGAATTCGCGGCGGGGCTCGACGACGTCGCCCATCAGCTTGACGAACAGATCCTCGGCCTCGTCGCCTTCCTTGATCTTGACCTGGAGCAGCGAGCGGGCGTTGCGGTCGAGCGTGGTTTCCCAGAGCTGCTCCGGGTTCATCTCGCCGAGACCCTTGTAGCGCTGCTGGGTCACGCCTTTGCCGCCGGCAGCGAGGACGGCGTCGAGCAGAGCGGTGGGCCCGCTGATGCGGAATTCGTCGCCCCGGCGCAGCAGCAAGGCGGGCGAGGCGTAGGTCTGTCGCAGGCTGGCGGCGCGTTCGTCGAGGCGCCGGGCTTCCGCCGAGGCGAGCAGGCCGGGGTCGAGGATCAACGCCTGCTTCACGCCCCGCAGCTCGCGGGTCAGCACATAGCCGCCGTTTTCGATCCGGCCTTCCCAGCCGCGTTCGATGTCGTCGGCGAGCGCGTCGAGCCGCGCCGCGATTTCATTGGCGCGGGACGCCGCCTCTTCGTCGCCGATCGCGGCGATGGGTTTGAGGGCGCCGGCGATCGCCGCCTGTTCGACGGCAGAGCGGTTGTAGCGATTGTGCAATTGCGCCAGCACCTGGCGGGTCAGTCGCGCCTCCTCGACCAGAGCACGAAGATCGCCGCCGGCGCGTTCCTCGCCCGAGGGCAGCCGCAGGATCGCGCCTTCGACGCCGTTGCCGATCAGATAATCGTCCATCGCCTTCTCGTCCTTGAGATATTGCTCGGACGAGCCCCGCTTGACCTTAAACAGCGGCGGCTGGGCGATGTAGAGATAGCCGCTTTCGATCAGCGGCCGCATCTGGCGATAGAAGAAGGTGAGCAGCAGCGTGCGGATATGCGAGCCGTCGACGTCGGCGTCGGTCATCACGATGATCTTGTGATAGCGCAACTTGTCGAGGTTGAACTCGTCATGGCCGATGCCGGCGCCAAGCGCCGTGATCAGCGTGCCGATCTGCTCGCTGGAGAGCATCTTGTCGAAGCGCGCGCGCTCGACATTGAGGATTTTTCCGCGCAATGGAAGAACCGCCTGATACTCTCTTGCGCGGCCCTGCTTGGCCGAGCCGCCGGCCGAATCGCCCTCGACGATGAAGAGTTCGGCCTTGGCGGGGTCGCGCTCCTGGCAGTCGGCGAGCTTGCCGGGCAGGTTGGCGACGTCCAGCGCGCCCTTGCGCCGGGTCAGCTCGCGCGCCTTGCGCGCCGCCTCGCGGGCCGAGGCCGCCTCGACCACCTTGCCGACGACTGTCTTCGCCTCGCCGGGATGTTCCTCCAGCCATTGCCCGAGCGCCTCGTTGACGACGCCCTCGACGACCGGCCGCACTTCCGAGGACACCAGCTTGTCCTTGGTCTGCGAGGAGAATTTCGGGTCCGGCACCTTGACCGAGACCACGCAGGTCAGGCCCTCGCGGCAATCGTCGCCGGTGAGGTCGACCTTTTCCTTCTTGGCGAGGCCGGAGCTTTCGGCATAGCCATTGACCTGCCGGGTCAGCGCGGCGCGGAAGCCGGCGAGATGGGTGCCGCCGTCGCGCTGCGGGATGTTGTTGGTGAAGACCAGCACGTTCTCGTGATAGGAATCGTTCCACCACAGAGCGACTTCGACCGTGATGCCGTCGCGCTCGCCGCGCACCTGCACCGGCTTGGCGAGCAGCGGCGATTTGGCGCGGTCGAGATAGCGCACGAAGGCTTCCAGCCCGCCTTCGTAGAACAGGTCTTCGGTCTTGATCTCGGCGTGGCGCGCATCAGTCAGGACGATGTGCACGCCGGAATTGAGGAAGGCCAGCTCGCGCAGCCGGTGCTCGATGGTGGCGTAGTCGAACTCGACATGGGTGAAGGTTTCGGTGCTCGGCAGGAAGGTCACCTCCGTGCCGCGCTTCGGCTTGCCGTCGTCGCGGGGCGCCGGGCCGACCACGACCAGCGGCGCGACCGCGTCGCCATGGGCGAAATGGATTTCGTGCTCCAGCCCGTCGCGCCAGATGCGAAGGTCGAGCTTCGAGGACAAGGCGTTGACGACCGAGACGCCGACGCCATGCAGGCCGCCCGAAACCTTGTAGGAGTTCTGGTCGAATTTTCCGCCGGCGTGGAGCTGGGTCATGATGACCTCGGCCGCCGAGACGCCTTCTTCCGGATGCAGCCCGGTCGGGATGCCGCGGCCGTTGTCGGTGACGGTGCAGGAGCCGTCGGGGTTGAGCGTCACCGTGACCAAAGTGGCGTGACCGGCGAGCGTCTCGTCGATGGCGTTGTCCACCACCTCATAGACCATGTGGTGCAGGCCCGAGCCGTCGTCGGTATCGCCGATATACATGCCGGGGCGTTTGCGCACCGCGTCGAGTCCGCGCAAAACCTTGATCGATCCGGCGCCGTATTCTTCCACGTTCGGCTCCGGAATCATTTCATTCGCGGTTGTCAATGCGGGTGTCCCTCGGTCCTGGGTGTTGCGGGCGGCGCGAAAATGGGCTTCGCGCGCGGCGCGATGATTCGCTGGCCGCCATCATAGCGGAAAATCAGGCGAAACGACGGGTAAACGGCCGTTTTCGCAATGGAATCACAGCGAGCGCGGCGCCGGGCTGATGACGGTGGTCGTGCCGTTGCTGATCTTGGACGATGGCGAGGCCGCGCTCGTTGCTGCCGTCCGGCTTGAAGCGGAACACGCCGTCGGCGCCGTTGAAGCCGGTCGGATTGGTCAGGGTTTCCTCGCTGTAGCGCCGCGGCCCCTGCGTGCGCGCAAGCGCCGCCGCAAGCGAGACGGAATCATAGGCCAGCGTAGCCACGCGGGTCGGATCGGAGCCGAATTTGGCGCGGTAGCGCTGCGCGAAGGCGGCGAACCCGGCGTTTTCCGGCGTGGCGAACCAGGCGCCCTGAAGCGCCGGCAGGCTGAGAACGCGAGCATCGTTCCACAGGCCGGTGCCGAGGATCTGGATCTTGCGGGACTCGATGCCGTTGGCGGTCAGCGCCCGCGCGACGTCGGGCATGGCGCTCGCCTGTTCCGGGATGAAAATGCAGTCGATCTGGGCGCCGAGCGCGGCGACATTGGCCGCCGAGGCCGCAACCGCGCCGGCCTTGTAGCGCTCGATCAGCGCGACGCGGATGTCGTGCTTGGCGGCGGCCTGTTGCAGCGCGCCGGCGGCGACATTGGCGTAATCGTTCTCCGGCGCCAGAACGGCGACCGATTTCTTGCCCCGGCTCGCCGCGAAATCGATGATCCGGTTGACGTAATCCTCGACCAGGAAGGACAGTAGGTAGACGCCGCGCGAGGCGGTGGACAGGTCGGTCGAATAGGCGATCACTGGCTTGCCCGCGGGCTTGGCGACTTCGGCCGCCGCGCGCACGTCGCCGGCGAAGAGCGGGCCGAGGATCAGCTCGGCGCCCTGGCCGATGGCCGCCTGCGTCGCTTCGCGCGCGCCGTCCGGCGTGGAGCGGTCGTCCTTGACCAGGATCGTGACGTCATTGGCGCCGGATTCGAGAATCGCGAGCTCCGCCGCATTGCGCATGGAGAGCCCGACGGCGCTCTGGCCGCCGCCCTGGGTCAGCGGCAGGATCAGGGCGATCTTGACCGGGCCGTTTCCGAGCGTGTCGGCGCCGGTCGCGGGCGTCGGCGCAGCCGGCGCGCCGGCGTCGTCATGGCGCCCGGGCCCGGGCCCGGTGAGCGAGCAGCCGGACAGCGCGGCCGCGCTTCCGAGCAAAGTGAAACGCAAGAAAGAGCGCCGCGCCGCGGCAAAATCATGATCAGGCATGCGCAATAGTTTCTCCGCGCGCTCGCTGGCGTCTGGCGCGCCCTCGCGCGCGAACGGCTTGACAGATCCGTCGCCGAATGTCTTACGGCATCGGCGCAGCCTCTGGCAACAGGGGCCGGGAACCGGCGCGGCGGCAGGCTTGCGACCCGGTTGGCAATGCTCTAAAGTCGTTCTGTAAACAGAACGTTTGTTGTTTTTATCGAACGAAAGGCGCGCCAATGGCGCATTCCGAGCCTTCTTCCCCCACAGCGCCCGCCAGTTTCGTCGCTTTCGGCCTGCGCGCCGAGGCCGAGCCCATCGCGCCCGGCCTGCATGTCGTGGCGACGCCGATCGGCAATCTGCGCGACATCACCTTGCGGGCTTTGGGAACGCTGGCCGCGGCCGACGCCGTGATCGCCGAAGACACGCGGGTCAGCCGCAACCTGCTGGCCCATTACGGCGTTTCGACGCCGCTGGTCGCCTATCACGAGCACAATGCCGAGACGATGCGGCCGATCCTGCTCGCCCGGCTCCGGAAGGGCGAACGGCTGGCGCTGATCTCCGACGCCGGCACGCCGCTGGTGTCCGACCCCGGCTTCAAGCTGGTCGGCGAGGCGCTGGCGGCGGGCATTCCGGTGACCTCGGCGCCGGGGCCGTCCGCGGTGCTGGCGGCGCTGGTCGTCGCCGGCCTGCCGACGGACCGCTTCTTCTTCGAGGGCTTCCTGCCCGCCAAGAGCGGGGCGCGGCGCGCCCGCATCGCCGAACTCGCCGCCATTCCCGGCACGCTGGTGCTGTTCGAATCGGCGCGCCGGATTGCCGAGACCCTCGCCGATCTCGCGGCCGTGCTCGGGCCGCGGCAGGCGGCGGTGGCGCGCGAACTGACCAAGCATTACGAATCGGTGCGGCGCGGCGCGCTCGACACCCTCGCGGCGGATTACGAGCGCGAGGGCCCGCCCAAGGGCGAAATCGTGCTGCTGGTGGCGCCGCCCGGCGAAGACGCCCCGGCGCTCGACGGCGAGGCTCTGGACGAGAAGATCCGCGCGGCTTTGGCGAAATTTTCGCTCAAGGACGCGGCGAGCGTCGTCTCCGCCGAGACCGGCCAGCCGCGCCGAAAGGTCTATGCCCGCGCGCTCGAGCTTTCCGGCGGGGGCAAGGACGGCGGGCATACGGGCGAATGAAAGGCCGGGACGTCGCGCGAAATTTCGGCCTGCGCGCCGAGACGCTGGCCGCGCTCTGGCTGCGGCTCAAATTCTTCCGGATCGTGGCGCGCAACTACGCCGCCGCGCGCGGCGAGATCGACGTGATCGCCCGCCGCGGCCGGCTGGTGGTCTTCGTCGAGGTCAAGGCGCGGCCGAGCCTCGAGGCCGCCCAGATCGCCATTGACGCCCGCAAGGTGGCGCGGATTTCGCGCGCGGCGCGGGTCTGGCTCGCCGGGAACCCGCAGGCGTCGGGCTGCGCCTTGCGCGGCGACGCGATTTTTGTCGCGCCGCGCCGGGCGCCGCGCCATGTCGCCGGGGCCTTCGAGCTCGATCTGTTCGCGTGACGCCAGCAGAGGTCGAGACCTTTGAGGGCTGGTTAGGAGCGAATGCGAGGACAATCGGCATGACTCGGATCGGCATGACCCGGAGGCGTGCGCTTTTTTTGCCGCCGGTCTAGCCTTTTCCGGTTTTTGCCTGTATGAGACGCGCTCTTGAATTTCCCCGCGCGCCCTTGTCCCCGTTTCCGGCGGGCGCCGCGGCCGGACCGGAGTTTTGAAATGGCTGTTCCGAAAAGAAAAACCTCGCCGATGAAGCGCGGCTTCCGCCGCTCGGCCGACGCCCTTGCCGCCCCGACCTATGTCGAGGACAAGGACTCGGGCGAACTGCGCCGTCCGCACCACATCGACCTGAAGACCGGCATGTACCGCGGCCGCCAGGTCCTGACGGTCAAGTCCAGCGAAGACTGAGCTCTGACCGTTTTCCAGCGTGTCGAAGGCCGGCGTTTCGCCGGCCTTTTGTCGTTTGCTCGTCGCGCCGGATTGAATCTGATTCTCGGCAGCACGTCCGGCACCAGCATGCGGCGCAGCGGGATCTGCTTGCGGAATTTCAGGTCGAGCCCGTCGTAATATTTCTCGATCAGGCCGACGAATTCGACGCCGTCCACCAGTTTCAGATTGCCCTTGGCGCCAGCGAAATTCTGCGCGGCGACGGTATAGCCTCCCGTGGTGATGAAAATGCCGACGTCGCGGTCATGAACCATGGCGTAGAACGCCTTGACCAGATCGGGTCCGACATTGCCCTCATGCGCCTTGACCTGGATCTTCAGGATCGGCGGCTCGATGCCGAGTTCGTCGCGATGGGCGATCACGTCGATGCCGTCGTCGCGCACGGCGCGGGTGGCGTGCGCGTTATAGCCCATGGCGCGGAACAGGTCGGCGACGAAGGGCTCCAGCGGAAAGCCCTTCAGATCGGTCTTGATCCGCTTGGCGATGAAATCCCTGGTCGTCTCGGCGATGTCGCGCGCGACGCGGGCCTCGGTCTCGTCGTCGTTGAGCGCCAATGATTTCACCGCGCCGTCGCCGGACGGCGGTTCGAAGCGGCGGGTGAATTCGGCGGCGAAATTGCGCAATTCGAACAAGGTCAGGACGGAGCCCAATTCGTAAAGGGCGCCTTGCGAAAAGACGTCGCGGCTCAGCGACGCCAGCCAGCGCACGCCGCGCCGATGCGGAAAGGCCGGATTGTGGGTCCGGTCGTAGATATAGGGCGTCGCGATTTCGCCCCACAGCAGGGTCCGGTCGATCTTGCGCGGATAGATCACGCGGTCTCCGATCCTCATTTCATGGACGAAGCGGAACAGCTGGCCGGCCTGCGCGGGAATGGCGCTCGGCTTGGCCTCGCCGTTTCGGGCGAAGGCGTCCTTGAAGGCCGAGCGCTGGGCGGGCAGGGCGCTGACGTCCTGGTCGACGTCGCGGAAACTGACGGCGATCTGACCGTTCTCGATGAACAGGGGATCGGCCTCGCTGTCGCCGCCGGCGCGCACCGCCCAAACTCGAAAGGTCATTGTCGGAAGCTCTTTCGTGAAAACCCGCAAAAAAATACGGCCGGGGAAGCCCCGACCGCCAAGCTGTCTAGTCGATTTCCTGCGACGGCGAAATGGCCGTGCAGTCGTATTCGCGCGCGGCGCCCATCGGGAGCGCCGCGCGAGAAAATGCGTCAGATCATGTACTGGCCGCCGTTGGCCGACAGGGTCGAGCCGGTGATGAAGCCGGCTTCGTCGGCGACGAGGAAGACCACCGCGCGGGCGATCTCTTCCGGCTCGCCGAGACGGCCGACCGGGATATGCGGCAGGATCGCCTTTTCGACCACGGCCGGGTCGATCGCCTTGACCATTTCGGTGGCGATATAGCCCGGGCAGATGGTGTTGACGGTGATGCCGGCCTTGGCGCCTTCCTGGGCGAGCGCCTTGACGAAGCCGATGTCGCCGGACTTGGCGGCGGAATAGTTCACCTGGCCCATCTGGCCCTTCTGGCCGTTGACCGAGGAGATGCAGACGACGCGGCCAAACTTGCGGGCGCGCATGCCTTCCCACACCGGGCGGGTCATGTTGAACAGCGAGTTCAGGTTGGTGTTGATGACGCCGTACCACTGGTCCTTGGTCATCTTGTGGAACATGCCGTCCTTGGTGATGCCGGCGTTGTTGACCAGCACCTCGACCGGGCCGAGGTCGGCCTCGACCTTGGCGATGCCGGCGACGCAGGCGTCGTAGTCGGACACGTCCCACTTGTAGACATGGATGCCGGTTTCGGCGTTGAAGGCCTTGGCGGCTTCGTCATTGCCCGCATAGCTGGCGGCGACCTTGTAGCCGGCCGCCTTCAGCGCCCTGGAAATGGCCGCGCCGATGCCGCGCGTGCCGCCGGTGACGATAGCGACTCGAGACATGTTTCCCCCTTGGTTTTTTTGAGTTGCGATGAAAAACGCCGGCCGCGCCACAGGGCGTCGAAGACGCCCGTCTTCCGACGGGCTGGGGCGGCCGGCGTGCGATGGTTTGGTGGCTCAGCGCTCGACGGCCAGGGCGACGCCCATGCCGCCGCCGATGCACAAGGTGGCGATGCCCTTCTTGGCGTCGCGCTTCTGCATTTCGTGCAGCAGAGTGACGAGCACGCGGGCGCCGGACGCGCCGATCGGATGGCCGATGGCGATGGCGCCGCCGTTGACGTTCACCTTGGACGTATCCCAGCCGAGCTCCTTGTTGACCGAAATCGCCTGGGCCGCGAAGGCTTCGTTGGCTTCGATCAGGTCGAGGTCCTGGATGTTCCAGCCGGCCTTGGCCAGAGCCTTGCGGACGGAGGGAATCGGGCCGGTGCCCATGATGGCCGGATCGACGCCGGCGGTGGCCCACGAGGCGACGCGCGCCAGCGGGGTCAGGCCGCGCTTGGCGGCTTCGGCGGCGGTCATCAGGACGAGGGCGGCGCCGCCGTCATTGATGCCGGAGGCGTTGCCGGCGGTCACCGTGCCTTCCTTGCTGAAGGCGGGGCGCAGCTTGGCCAGCTGGTCGTAGGTCACGCCGTCGCGGATGAACTCGTCCGTGTCGACGACGATGTCGCCCTTCTTGGTCGAAATCGTGAAGGGAACGATCTCGTCCTTGAACTTGCCGGCCTTCTTCGCGGCCTCGGCCTTGTTCTGCGAGGCGGTGGCGAACTTGTCCTGCTCTTCGCGGGTGATCTGGAACTTGGTGGCGATGTTTTCCGCCGTCGTGCCCATGTGATAGCCCTGGAAGGCGTCGAACAGGCCGTCGCGCAGCATGGTGTCGAGCATCTTCAGCTCGCCCATCTTCACGCCGTTGCGCAGGAAGGCGACGTGGGGGGCGAGCGTCATGTTTTCCATGCCGCCGGCGACGATGACATTGGCGTCGCCATTGGCGATCTGCTGCAGGCCGAGCGCGACGGAGCGCAGGCCCGAGCCGCACAGCTGGTTGAGGCCCCAGGCGGTCTTTTCCTGCGGGATGCCGGCCTTCATCGCGGCCTGGCGGGCGGGGTTCTGGCCCTGGTTGGCGGAGAGAACCTGGCCGAGGATGACCTCGTCCACTTCGCCGGCCTCGACCTTGGCGCGGGTCAGCGCGGCGGTGATGGCGGCGGCGCCCAGCTCATGGGCCGGGACGTTGGCGAAAGCTCCGCTGAAGGAACCAACCGCGGTGCGCGCGGCGGAAACGATCACGACATCGGTCGACATACAAAATCCTCCAGAACGTCGCCGTTCGCCCCGTGGGCGCAATTTGGACTGGCGACTTGGCGGCTAGTTTGACCATTTTGGCGCGGGCGCGGTCAAGGCGCCACGCGCGTCAAACTATGCTCTTTTGGTTGTAGGGCCTTCGCCGGAGATCAAGTATTGGCGAAAGAAGTCGCTTTGCCTTTGTGCAAACGGGCGCTATCGTCAGGGAGCCGGAGACGCGGGCCTGTTCTGGCGCCCGGCTGGGAGGGCGGCTTGCGCATGGCGCCGCCGCCGGGCATGGGAATGACAATGACCAACGAAAAAAAACCCGTCACCATCAAGAAATATGCAAACCGCCGTCTCTATAATACCGGCGCCAGCGCGTACGTGACCCTGGATGATCTCGCCGTCATGGTGAAGCACGGCGAGGATTTCGTCGTATTCGACGCCAAGAGCGGCGACGACATCACCCGCTCCGTTCTCGCCCAGATCATTTTCGAACAGGAAGGCAAGACGGGGCAGAACCTGCTGCCGATCCGCTTCCTGCGCCAGCTGATCCGCTTCTATGGCGACAGCATGCAGATGTTCGTGCCGAGCTATCTGGAGTTCTCGATCGAGCGCCTGACCAAGGACAGCCAGAAGTTCCGCGAGCAGGTCGAGGCCGCGATGAGCGCCAATCCGCTGGCGGTCCCCCTGGCCACGCCGACGCGGCAGATGTTCCAGACGATGGAGGAACAGGCGCGCAAGAACATGGCGATGTTCCATGAGGCGCTCGAAATGTTCACGCCCTTCGGCGCCGCGCTCGGCGAGGGCGGCAAGGCCGCCCATCCGGCCGAGACCCCGAACGAACTCAACGACATGCGCACGCAGCTGGCCGAAATGCAGAAGCGCATCGACAGCCTCGTCAAGAAGGACGGCGCTCCCGCCAAGGACGACCCGCCAAGACCAAGGAATGACGTGTCGCCCGGTCGTCAGCGCACGGCCGGCGCATTCGGGGACTGGCCGAGCCGCGCCATGCGCTCGACCGCGCTTTTCAGTTGCGCGGCCGTGAAGGCGGGCAGGGAGCAGATGCGGTCGCCGCAGGCGAAAGCCGCCGGCTGGTCCATCTCGGGATAAGTGATGTCGGGATTGGGCAGCGGACCCTCGCGCCTGTCCCACCAGTCCAGCCGCTTGTAGAGCGCCGGGAAGGCCCTTGCCTGCGCGCCCAGCTCCCGCGCCCGCTCGTCGTCCTTCGGTCCCACGATAGTGATATGAGTCGGCGCGTGGCTGAGTTCGTGGTCGGCGAGCAGCAGGCCCGGCAAGGGCCGCTCGGTTTCCATGCGCCGAGGCGATCGCGTAGCGCATCGCATGGTCCGCGAGCGCGGCGAAGTCCTTGTCCCCGCTGTAGCGGTTGAGCCGGTTCATGAAGCGCGCGACCGCGATCTGGTCGTCGAGCTGCCGGATCGGCCGTGACAACGCGCCCGATCTGAACGGCCCCGGCCGTCGCGGGCGTAAATCCGCCGGTCGGCTCCCTGAAATGGGCGGCGATGAAACGCCCGGTCGCGGCGGCGTCCTGCAGCCAGCTCCGTTCGCCGGTGGCGGCGTAAAGGTCGATGAAGGCCTGTCCCATCGCCAGATTGTCCGCAAGGAAAGGGCCGTCGGACTCGCGTTCGGAATGGCTGAAGCCGCCGCCTTCGATCGCGCGATGAGCCTTGATCCATTGGGCTGCTTCCACGGCCATGTCGAGCGCCTGCCGGTCTCCGGCAGCGTCGGAGAAGGCCGCGAGTCCGCTGATCGCGGCGCCGTTGGCGCTGGCATAGATCGCCTTGTCGATCCGCGGGACGCCAAGGCGCCTGCGCCCGGAATCGTCCAGCGCGTAAAAGGCGTGGCCGTCGGTGTGCGCGTCGAGATCGGCGTCCTGGCTGACGTAAAAGCCGCCCTGCGGATCGCGCAGGAACGCGGCCATGTAAGTCTTGATCGCCGTCGCCGCAGCGAGATCAGCCGGGTCGCGCCAGCGGGAAAAAGCCTGGCTGTACTGCCGCAGATATTGTGCCTGGAACGCCATGAGCTTTTCAAAATGCGGCGAGGACCAGTCGTCCTTGTCCGAATATTGATAGACGCCGCCCCAGACCGGGTCGATCAGCGCGCGTGCGGCGTCGAGCGTCTTGCGCGCCCGCGCCGCCGCATCGGCGTCGCCCATTTCGGCCTGGATCAGGGCGAGATCGAGGCTGTCGGCGTCGATATAGCGGTGGCCGCGTCCCCAGCCGCCATGAGCGGAATCGAAGCTGCGATCGACCGTTTCTTTCATCGCGGCCCGGGCGGGCGCGCCGAGCAAGCCGTCGGGCGCCGGCGCGACATCCTCGATCGAGAAGGCGGAGGGGCCGGGGGTCGGATCGTCGACGAAGGCTTTCAGCAAGGCGGCGAGTTTGACCGGCTCGATGAAGCCCCGCAATTTGGCGAGCTCCGTTCCGTCGGCGGCGAGGATGATCGTGGCCGGCCAGCCCCAATCGCCGTAGCGGCTGGACAATTCCGGACTGGCGTCCTGATCCGCGCGGATCGCGACGAAATGATCGCCGATCAGGACCGCCACTTTTGGGTCGGCATAGGTGACGGCCTCCATCACATGGCACCAATGGCACCACACGGCTTCGAGATCGAGCAGCACCAGCCGCTTTTCGGCCTTGGCCCGGCCGAACGAGTCCTGGCTCCAGCTGGACCAGAAGAAGGGCTGCGAGGCGGCGGGTTGGGTCAGGAACAGAGGCGCGGACAGCGCCAGCAGCGCGCGAAACGAGGCCATGGCTTTTCCCTGCGATGAAGTCTCTGGGGACTCATACGCAAGGGCGCCGCCAGCGTTTCAAGGAGGGCGCCCGCCGGCGTTTCAGGAGGGGCGTTATTTCGCGGATGCTTCACGCCACGGCGAATTTGCCGTCCATGTCGGCCGGCGCGACCAAAGCGGCGGCGAAATAATCGCCCTGCAGGAACTCGACGCCCCAGTCGCGCAGGATCTTGGCGGTTTCGCCGTCCTCGACCCATTCCGCGACGATCGGAATGCCGATGTGGCGGGCCAGGTCGATCAGGGTGCGGACGAAGAAGCGGTCGTCCACCGAGCGCGACAAATTCTGCACGAAAGCGCCGTCGATCTTCACCAGGTCGACGTCGAGGAGGCGCAGGTTCTTGAACGAGGTATGGCCGGAGCCGAAATCGTCCATCGCCACTCTGGTCCCGAATTGCTTGAGCGCGGCGATGGTGCGTGCCGTAGCTTCGGCGTCCGCGATCACGCAGGTCTCGGTGAGCTCGACCGTCAGGCGGCGCGCCAGTTCCGGCCGCGCGCCGATCAGGGCGCGAAACCGCGAGATGAAATCGGGCTCGTGCAGCGTCTGGCCGGACATGTTCACGGCGATGCGCATCTCGGGATGTTCGAGCAGCTTTTTCAGCGCGAGCTCGAGCACGCGCTGGTCGATCATCTGGATGAGGCCGGATTTTTCGGCGGTCGGCAGGACGGCGGCGGGCGCGGCCAGCGATCCGTCCGAGCGCCGCAGCCGCATCAGCGCCTCGTACATCGCGGGTTCGCCGCTGGTCGCCTCGACGATGGGCTGCAAGGCGATCAGGATTCGCTCGCTGTTCAGCGCGCAGACGATTTCGTCCGAGACCTTGAGCGCCCGCATCCGGGCGTCTTCGCGGGCGAGCGAGGGCTCGTAGGCAAGGAAGCGCGAGGCGCCGGGTTGGCGGGCGAGATCGAGCGCCTCCTCGGCGTGCTGGAACAGCACATGGGCGGCGCGGCCGTTGCGCGGGGCGACGACGCCGCCGACCCGCAGCGAGAGCGGCACCGGACCGCCGCTGGTTTCGAACGGCGCCGCGGCGGCGACCTCGACGAAGCGCTCGGCCGCCGCCGCCATTTCGGCGGCGTCGCAATTTTCCAGCACGACGGCGAATTTGTTGCCGGCGTAGCGCGCCAGCAGGTCGCGCTCGCGGCAGTTCGCGCGCAGGCGCTTGGCGAGGCCGGAGATCACCTGGTCGGCGACGTCATAGCCATAGGTGCGGTTCAGCACGAACAGATTGTCGACGCCGATCAGGAGCGCGGCGAAGGATTGGTCGCGCTTGGCGGCCTGCTCGAAGAAATTCGCGGTCTGCTCGAGCAGGCTGGCGCGGTTCAGCGCGCCGGTCAGCGGATCGAAGCGCGACCGCAGGGCCTGCTGGCGCTCCTGCTGGTAGCGGTCGGTGATGACGCGGACCAGGCCGTGCGCCCGCGCCGGCTTGCCGTCCGGCCCGGCGAACCAGCGGCCGGTGTCCTCGATCCAGATCGTGGCGTCGCGCGGGCTGTCCGGGCGGGACCAGCCCGTAGCAGATCTGGAACGGCACGCCCATGCCCTCGTCGGTCGCCGCCGAGCGCGTGATCGCCTCGAAACGCGAGCTTTCGCTGTCGTGCGAGAGGCAGTCGGCATAAGCGCGGCCGGTCTGGATCGATTCGATCACCTTGACGCCGATCACGGCGCCGGCGTTCGGCCCCCATTGGATGCGGTCGGTGTGGAGATCCCAGTCGTAGACGGTCTGGCCGATCGAATCGAGGATCGCGCGCGGGTCGGGCGCGCTGCGGGTCTCGGGCTTCAGCCGCGCCAGCGCGCTTCGCGCCGCCAGGACGCGCGGCGCCGGCGGCGGCGGGATTGTACAGATCCGGTCCGACGGGCGGTTGCGCCGACAGGTCGCCGGGAGCGTCGCCGCGCCGCTGGTCCGGGGCAGAATCGCCGTCCCCGTCCCGGCTCGCCGCGCCGGGCGGCGTTTCTCAGGGAGCGGGACGTCAAATAGCCGAGTTGCACGATCGCTGTTCCACAACCATAAAATTGAAAGGCCGATGATGAATGCCGTGCGTTAATTCGGCGTATAGCGCCATGCAGACTCTAGAAGCGATTCTTCCGTTCCCGCAATATCGTAAAAATTTTGACAGGATCGGCCAGTTCAAAACCGAGTGATTTCTGCAACTCCGGATTGGCCGCGCGCAAAAAGGGGTTGGTCTCGCATTCGCGCGCGATGGTCGTCGGCAAGGTGAAGGCGCCTTTCGGCGCGCAAGTCGTCGACTTCCTGCACGCGCTCCGTGAGCAGGGCGTTGTCCGGATCGACGGTGACGGCGAAACGCGCATTGGCCTGGGTGTATTCATGCCCGCAATAGACCTGGGTTTCGCCGGGAAGGTCGGCGAGCCGCATCAGCGTCTCGTGCATCATCGGCATGGTTCCTTCCATCACGCGGCCGCAGCCCAGCGAAAACAGCGTGTCGCCGACCACGACGACGTCGTCGTCCTCGAAATGATAGGCGATATGGCCGAGCGTGTGCCCGGGCGTCTCGATCACGATGGCCCCGCTTTCGCCCAGGCGCGGCATGTCGCCGTCGACCAACAGCGAGATCCAGCGGCGGCAGGCGGTGGGCGTCCTTAGCCGCGCCGACCACGCGAGCCCCGGGAAAGCGCTCCTTCAGCGCGCCGGCGGCGCCGATATGGTCGGCATGGTGGTGGGTGAGCCAGATGTCCGTCAGCGTCCAGCCCTTGGCGTCGAGCGCGGCGAAAATCGGGCCGGCCTCCGGCGCGTCGAGCGCGGCCGTCGCGCCGGTGGCGGGAATCATGGGCCAGCAGGCCGAAATTGTCCGAAAGACAGAGAAACTGATGAAATTCGAGCGCCATGCCGTCCTGCTCCTGATCGTCCTGCTTCTGCCCTGATCGGGCGAAATCTAACCGAGACGCGGTCGCAGGCATACACACGTTATGCGAGGGGCCTTGTTTCGGGAAGCGCCTTGCCCTCGCGGCGATTTTGGTCGACTTTGGCTCATGGCGCTCGATGTCACCGATTTGCGCAGTTTTTACGCCTCGCCGCTGGGCGAGACGGCGCGCCGTTTCGTCGGCGCGATCCTGAACCGGCGCTGGGATGGCGTGGCGGGCCTGTCCATCGTCGGGCTGGGCTATGCGACGCCCTATCTCGAATTGTTCGAGGGACGCCCGCTTGCGCCTGCTGGCGATGATGCCCGCCGAACAGGGCGTCGTGAACTGGCCGCCCTCCGGGCCTTCGGCCTCGGCCCTGATCGACGATTCGATGCTGCCGCTGCCCGATTCCTGCGTCGATCGCATCCTGCTCGCCCATGCGCTGGAAATCGCCGAACATCCGCGCGAATTGCTGTCGGAGGTCTGGCGCGTACTGACGCCGGGCGGCAGGCTGATCGTCGTCGCCCCGAATCGCTCGGGCCTTTGGGCGCGGCTCGACACGACGCCGTTCGGCCATGGCCGTCCCTATTCGCGGGCGCAGCTGCTCGACCTGATGCGCGAAACCCTGTTTTCGCCGATCTACTGGAGCGAGGCGCTTTATACGCCGCCCTTGCAGCGCGCGGCCTGGCTGCGTCTCGCGCCCGCGATCGAACGGGTCAGCGGCCAGCTGTCGCTGCCGGGCGCGGGCGTGCTGGTCGTGGAGGCGACCAAGCAGCTTTATCGGCTGGTCGGCGTCCGGCGCTCGCGACGGGGCTTGCCGGAACTCGCGCCGGCGCTGGCGGGGGCCCTGACGCCGCGGCCTTTCGGCTCGGGACGGGTGGGAGCAGACATCGGGAGCAGGCTTGGGCGCCGACCCGCGCGGCGGCTGACGCCGGATTTATTGCCCGGCGACGCGCGTGGCGTTCGGCGCCTTGGCCATCAGACCGTCGATCCGGTCGCGCTCGCGTTTGAAATCGCTCAGCGCCTTGCCGTCGATCTGGCGGGTGCGCGCCAGTTTGACGCGCATCGGATCGACGAAATGCCCGTTGACGATGACTTCGTAATGCAGGTGCGGGCCCGTCGCCAGGCCGCTCGCGCCGAGATAGCCGACGATCTGGCCCTGGCTGACGCGGATGCCTTCCTTGATGCCCCGGCCGAAGGCCGACATGTGATTATAGGTCGTCACATAGCCGTTGACGTGCTCGATCTCGACGCGCCGCCCATAGCCGGAATCCCAGCCGGCCTTCTGGATCGTCCCGTTGCCGGCCGCGAAGATGGGCGTCCCGATCGGCGCGGCCCAGTCCACGCCATTGTGCGGCCGGACATAATGCAGGATCGGATGATAGCGCGCGCCGAAGCCCGAGCGGAATTCGCCGGAGGCGATGGGCTTGCGCAACAGGAATTTCCGCGTCGAATGGCCGAGCTGGTCGAAATAATCGACGCTTTGGTCGTCGGTCGACTGGAAACGGTAATATTTGTAGGTTTCGCCGCGCGCGGTGATCGAGGCGTAGAGCAGTTCGGGATGCCCGCCCTCGGCATCGTCGCCTTCTTCGTAGAAGGCGTCGACGGAATCGCCGGGCGCGACCGCGCGCTGGAAATCGACGTCATTGCTGAAGACTCGCACCATCTGGTCGATGATCGGGCCGGGAAGCTCCTGTTTCAGCGCCGTTTCATAAAGCGAATTGTAGAGCCGCATGCCGCCGGAATCGTCGTCGCTCTCTTCGGAATCGTCGTCGCTGGCGGGCTTGGCGCTCTTGGCCTCGGCCGGGGCTTTCTCCAGCATCAGATAGCGCCCGTCGTCGGCCAGGGCGACGGCGGCCTTGAGCGTGTCGCCGTCATAGATTCCGAGGCGGGCAAGGACGAGCGCATCGCTCTTTTCGGTCTCGGCGAAAGACAGTTTGACGCGCCGGCCCTCCGACAGGAGGTCGCCGAGGCTGGCGCCGCGGAAGGACGCCTTCACATTGGCGATGACGTCCTTGCCGACGCCGGCCTCGGTGAGGATTTCGTCGAGGCTTTCGCCGCGCCGCACCGAAACCAGGCGATCCGTCGCGCCGGGCGACAAAGCGGAATCGGCCTCCGGCGCCGGTTCCCGCGGCGCGATCGTCACGTTCTCCGGCACCATCCGCACTTCGATTGCGGAAAAAGGCGAGTTGGCGTTGCCGCTGCTCGGCGCGCCGAAGCCCAGACTGGGGCCGCCGGGGTCGAGCGCGGCGCGGCTGGTCCGCATCAGCAGCAGTTGCGGCGGCAGCGGCAGCGGCGCCCTCGCCCCGCTGGTCTGCGCGTTCTTTTCGGTCTCCGCGACCTGCGCGCGAACTTCGTCCAGGGAGAGGGAGGCGCTCTGCGGTCCGAGCGAAATGGCGTAAAGATCGCCAGAGGTGAAGCTGACCTCGGCGTCATCCTGCGGCGGCGCCGGTTCGGGCGCATCGGGCTCCGGATTATTGGAATCGGCGAGCAGCTTCATCGGATTGAAGTCGGGGACGTCGGCGCCCAGTCCGGTATCGGTCAGAGTCAGGGTCGTGGAGACGCGCGTGAAGGCGCGGGTTTTCATCACTTCCTTGTCGCCGACCTTGATCGCCGTCGGCGTCTTGAAGGTCTGCTTGGCGGCGACGATGTCGACCGCCTTGAGGATCCGGTCGCCCTTCTTCGGATTGACCCCGGAATCCTCGGCCTGCTCGCGCCGCTGGACGATCGCCCGCGTCGGCGCCTCGGCGAAATTGGCTTCGCGGTCAAAGGCGGCGTAAATCGCGCCGCCGAGCAGCCCCGCGCCGATCAGGCCGGTCAGGGCGGTGCCGGCGAGCCAGCGCGGGGAGACGCGGCGCTGGCTATCGGTCCCGAGCCGGTCGCCCTGGGCGTCGATCGGCGGCTCCGCGCCAATGGAGGCGAAGAACGAACCGCGTTTGCCGCTGCGTGACGATCGGACGAGGCCGAAGGGAACAGAACGCAATTGAAGCCGATCTCCAGAAGAAGAAGCGCGTCGCCACAGATAGCGATAAACCGCGCTTCTGTCTCTCTTTCAGGCAGTTTCATAGGGGACTGGAGATAGACAGCGCAATGATGGCCCAATTGGGGCGGGCGGCGCGGAGCCTGCTGCGCCGCTCCCTGCTGGCATGATGTTGTTTTTACGACTGTTTTAAATTTTTTGGGGGTTTTTTTAATTTCGTGCTTGACCAAAAGCGCAGGTGCCCC
>CAWETR010000004.1:0-19296 GCA_963811975.1 uncultured Alphaproteobacteria bacterium | reverse complement strand
CCGAACGCGCCCATGGTCAATTCCGTTTTCGCCGCCTGCGACGCCACGATTTTCGAGGTGATGTCCCGTCTTGCCGAACAGCATGGCGCGATCAATCTCGGCCAGGGCTTTCCCGAGGGGCTGGAATCGGCGGAGGTCATCGCCGCCGGCGTCGAGGCGCTGCGCAAGGGCCCGCACCAATATCCCTCCATGCTCGGCCTGCCGGCCCTGCGCCAGGCGGTGGCGGAGAACGCCCGGCGCTTTCACGGGATCGAGGCGGACTGGGAGCGTGAAATCCTGATCACCTCGGGCGGGACGGAGGCGCTCTGCGACGCCTTTCTCGCCTTGCTCGAACCGGGCGACGAAGTGCTCGTGTTCGAGCCGGCCTATGATTCCTACGGGCCGATCATCCGGCGCGCCGGCGCCGTTCCGGTCCCGGTGCGGCTTGAGCCGCCGCACTGGACCCTGCCGCGCGAGCGCATTGTTGCCGCCATCACTTCCCGGACGCGGGCGCTGGTCGTCAACACGCCGATGAATCCGGCCGGCAAGGTGTTCGACGAAGGGGAGTTGCGCTTCCTGGCGGACCTCATGCTGCGTCACGGTCTCGTCGCCATCGCCGACGAAGTCTACGAGCATCTGGTGTTTGACGGCCGCCGCCACGCGAGTCTCTTCGCCTTGCCGGAGGTCCGCGACCGGGTCGTGCAGGATCGGCTCGACGGGCAAGACGTTCTCGCTGACCGGCTGGAAGGTCGGCTATGCGATGGCCGATCCCAGATTGCTGGTTCCCGTCATCCGCGCCCATCAATATGTGACCTTCACCACGCCGCCGGCCTTGCAGGCGGCGGTGGCGTTCGGACTTGGCTTGCCGGATGCGGCGTTTCACGGCTTGAGGGACCAGCTCCAGGCGCGCCGCGATTTCCTGAACGCCGCTCTGATCCGGCTGGGCTTTGGAGCCCAGCCCGCGGCGGGGTCCTATTTCACCATCGCTTCTTTCGAGGCCTTCGATGACCAGGGCGACGATCTGGCGTTCTGCCGCCGCCTGACCGCCGAGGCCGGCGTCACGGCCGTCCCGCTTTCGGCCTTTTACGGCGCCCGCGACCTGCGTTTCCACATCCGGTTCTGCTTCGCCAAGACGCAAGCCATGCTGGAGGCGGCGGTCGCGAGGCTGGACTCGTGGCGGGCGGGTAATTTGTGATTTGATCTGCCGCATGGCGCGGGCGATAAATCCGGAGCCGTAATTTAGCCCCAATCGATCGATTTCGGCGCTTCTTCGCAGGCCGACCGGATATCTCGCATGCAGCTTCCAAGGGTGTCCGGCGACCAGTCCGCCGCGGAAATAGCTTACGCCATTGGAAAGTCCTCTTTGGGGGCGGTTCTGGTGGCGCGCCGGCCCGCCGGCGTCTGCGCGATCCTGCTCGGCGACAATCCCGAGCGCCTGCGCCGCGATCTCGGCGAAATCTTCCCGGACTGCGCGATTTCCGCCGGGGACGGCGCGCTCGCCTCCGAGTTGGCCGCCGCAATCGGCCTTGCGGAACGGCCCTGGGGGGCGTTCGAACCGCCGCTGGCGATCGGCGGAACCGAGTTCCAGCGCCGCGTCTGGTCCGCGGTGCGCGACGTCCCGGCCGGCGAGACGGTCAGCTATGCCGAGATCGCGCGGCGCATCGGCGCGCCGTCCTCCTTGCGCGCCGTCGCCGGGGCCTGCGCGGCCAATGTTCTGGCCATCGCCATTCCCTGCCATCGCATCCTGCGCAGCAACGGCTCCCTGTCCGGCTATCGCTGGGGGCTCGAGCGGAAACGCGCCTTGCTCGAGCGCGAAAAAAAAGCGTGATTTTCCGGGTTTTCGGCCCGCGAATTTGCGCCAAATCAAAAGCGGCGCCGGGAAAGGCCCTTATCCTTGTTTTTGTGACGTGACGCCACGTTGCATCGCGTCGGCGAAAGCCAGGCGCTTCCTCCCTGAGACTTGGACCGCTTTGAACAAGGCGGTCCTTTTTCATTTGGGGGCTTGCTCGAACCGTGGTCCCCGCCGCGCGCGCGCCAGCGCGAAGGCCAGATCGTCCGCAAGCCGCGTCTTTTCGCCGCGTCCCAGACAGGCGCCGATTTCGATGCGCGTCCGGCGCCAGAGCAGGTCGAGCCGTTCGACGCCGAATTCCTCATGCCGTTCGACGGCAAGGCGCACCCAGAGCGGGTTGAAGCGCCAGTCGCGCCGCAGGCCTGCGGGACTGACGCGGGCGTAACGAAGCTCCAGCGCGCTCAGTTCGAGATCTTCATAAGCCAGCGCCGACCGCGCATTGCGGATGAAGGCGAAGGCCAGCCCGGCCCAGGTCAGGACCAGAAAAAGCGTCGCGGGCCACGCCCCGCCCAGGGCGAGCGCCAGTCCGAGCGGCCCCTGGAGGGCGGCGAACAGCGCCAGGATTGTCACGATCCCGCGCCGCGTCAGCGAACGATGCGGGCGCAGGCGCGTCGAGAACAGCGGAGCCGCCGCTGCGCGCGTCGTCTTGCACGCGCATCGTCCTGCGCCATGCTCCGCCCCCTTCGCTTGTCGCGTCGCGCCCGATGCGCTTAAGTTCGCCCATGACGCAACCAGACAGCAAATCCGCCGCCGCAACGGCCCGCAAGCCCGCGCCAAGAAACTGCAATCAAGAAGCCTGCTGTCAAAGCCGGGCGCGGCAAAACGACGCAGGCGGAAGCGAAACGCGCGAAAACGCAAAAAGGGGCCGTCGATCCGGCGCGCGTGCGCGAAATTTTCGCTCGCTTCGCGGCGCGCGATCCTCATCCCAAGGGCGAGCTCGATTACATCAATCCCTACACGCTGCTGGTGGCCGTGGTCCTTTCGGCGCAGGCGACGGACGTCGGCGTCAACCGCGCCACCAGAGGCCTGTTCGCTCTGGCGTCGACGCCGCAGGCCATGCTGGCCCTTGGCGAGGAGGGCGTGCGCGACAAAATCAAGACGATCGGCCTGTTTCGCGCCAAGGCGAAGAATGTGATCGCGCTGTCGCGACGATTGATCGAGGCGTTCGGCGGCGAGGTTCCGCGCAGCCGCGAGGACCTGGTCAGCCTGCCGGGCGTCGGCCGCAAGACCGCCAATGTCGTGATGAACATCGCCTTCGGCGAAAAGACCATCGCGGTCGACACGCATCTGTTCCGGGTGTCCAATCGAATCCCGCTGGCGCGCGGCAAGACGCCGGAAGAGGTGGAAAAGGGCCTGCTGGCCGTCGTGCCGGACGAATATCTGCTCCACGCCCATCATTGGCTGATCCTGCACGGCCGTTATGTCTGCAAGGCGCGCAAGCCCGCCTGCCCGACCTGTCTCATCGCCGATCTCTGCGCGTTTACGGAAAAGACGCCATCAGCCTAGGTCGCGCCCGGCAAGGGCCGCTCTCCCTTGCCCCCGTCACCAAGTTGTCATATGAACGGTCGCAGCAAAGCTGCGGAAAGACGGCTCGTTCCAGCGGAAGGGACTGTCATGCTGGGTCCGATGGATTTGGAAGGCTGGCTCGACGAGAACGAGGAAGAGGACCTGCGCGCGCGGCTGCGCCAGTCCCCGCAAATCCAGTTGCTTGACCGCGACGGCTCGGTTCAGGGCTTCCCCGGCTGGAGCCACTGGGATTTCGCTTTGGCCCGCCGCTTTTCGCAGACCAATTATCTCGACACCCACGAATTGCACAAGCTGGCGGATCGGCTCGGCCTGTAGCGCCCGCGCGAATCGCGCGCGACGCATTCGGTCAGAATTTGTTAACCTTGGGCGTTGTAAGCGCTCTTGTGAGCGCGCGCCGTCGCTTCTATACGGTTCAAACCCGACCGGACTCGGTCGAGTCGGACCGGCTGAACCAGATCAGGCATGCCCCAGCTTTATCATCATCCGCTTTGCCCGCATTCGCGCTTCGTCCGCCTCGCCCTCGGCGAATATGGCGTCGAGGTCGAACTGATCGAGGAACGGGTTCACGAGCGGCGTCGCGAATTCCTGATGCTCGATCCCTCGGGCCAGACGCCGGTCCTCGTCGAGGACAATGGCTTCGTCGTGCCCGGCGCCGCCGCGATCGCGGAATGGCTCGACGAAACGCTTGGCGACCGCCTTGGCGACCATCGCCTGCTGCCGCCGTCCCCGGTCGCGCGGGTCGAAGTGCGCCGGCTGATGGCCTGGTTCAACGAAAAATTCTTCGCCGAGGTCACCAACTGGCTGGTCACCGAAAAGGTCTACAAGCGCTTCACCGCCACTGAAATCGGCGGCGGCGCGCCGGACATGGACGTTTTGCGCGCCGCACGAACCAATGTGCGCTATCATCTGCGCTATATTTCCTATCTGGAATCGACGCGGAGATGGCTGGCGGGCGACCGGATGACCTATGCCGATCTCGCCGCGGCGGCCCATCTCTCCTGCGTCGATTTCCTGGGCGACGCGCCCTGGGACGAGGAAGAGCCGGCCAAGTCATGGTATCAGCGCCTGAAAAGCCGCCCGAGTTTCCGCCCGCTGCTGGCGGATCGCGTGCCGGGCGTGGCGACCAATCCGATCTACGCCGAAGTCGACTTCTGACCTTTTTGCGCGCGGAGGCCGCCCGGCTCGGCTTCGACGCCTGCCGGATCGCCTCGCCAGATTCCATTCCCGACGCGCCTGCGCGCGCTCGCGACCTTTCTCGAACAGGGCCGCCATGGCGACATGGACTGGCTGGCCGAGCGGCGCGACTGGCGCGCCGACCCGCGTCAATTGTGGCCGGAGGCCCGCTCGATCATCCTGCTCGGCATGAATTACGGCCCCGCTGGCGACGCTCTCGCGGGTCTGGCCCAGAAGTCGGCGGGAAATATTTCCGTCTATGCGCGCCATCGCGATTATCACGACGTCGTCAAGGGCAAGCTGAAGCTGCTGGCGGCCGCCTTGCTGTCGCGCGCCAGAAATGGGGGCGAGGCCGGCGAGGTCAAGGTGTTCGTCGACACCGCGCCGGTCATGGAAAAGCCGCTGGCGGCGGCGGCGGGACTCGGCTGGCAGGGCAAGCACACCAATCTGGTCTCGCGCGAGTTCGGCTCCTGGCTGTTCCTCGGCAGCATTTTCACCACGCTCGACCTGCCGGCCGACGAGCCCGAAGACGACCATTGCGGAAACTGCCGCGCCTGTCTCGACGCCTGCCCGACCGGCGCGCTCGACGCGCCCTACCGCATCGACGCGCGGCTGTGCGTGTCCTATCTGACCATCGAGGCCAGGAGCCAGATCCCGCGCGGTTTGCGCGAAAAGATCGGCAATCGCATCTACGGCTGCGACGATTGCCTCGCCGTCTGCCCGTGGAACAAGTTTGCGCAAGGCGCGCGCGAGGCCAAATTGCAGGCCCGCGCCGACCTGCTCTGTCCCCCGCTCGCCGAACTGGCGGAGCTGGACGAGACGACGTTCCGCGCGAAATTCGCGGGCGGCCCGGTCAAGCGCATCGGCTTCGCGCGCTTCCTGCGCAATGTGCTGGTCGCGATCGGCAATTCCGGCGATGTCTCGCTGGCGCCGCTGGCGGAGGCGCGTCTGGGACATGAATCCGGCCTGGTGCGCGGCATGGCGGTCTGGGCTCTGGCGCGTTTGCTTTCGCGCGAAAAATTTCTGACTCTTGCGGCGGCGCGAAGCGAAGCGGAAATCGATCCTCAGGTTCGCGCCGAATGGGATTGGGAGCTGTCCCCGTGAATCTTCTGGTTTTCGGCCTCGGCTTCACCGCCGGATTTTACGCTAGCCATGCCGTGGCGCGTTTCGACAGCGTGACTGGCACGAAGCGCTCGCCGCAGGCTATGGCGCGGCGTCACCGTCGCTGCCCTTCGACGGCGGCTCCGACCGGGTCGATGAGCGGCTGCGCGCCGCCTTGCGGGAGGCCGACGCGCTGCTCGTCAGCGCCGGGCCCGATGCGCAGGGCGATCCGGTGCTGCGGCGGCTCGAAGCCGAGATCGCCGCGGCGCCGCGCCTGAAAAAAATCGTCTATCTCTCGACCATCGGCGTCTATGGCGACCACGGCGGCGCCTGGATCGACGAAAGCGCGGAAACCCGCCCGACCAACGAACGCAGCCGCGTGCGGCTCGTCGTCGAGGCGCAATGGCGCGCTCTGGGCGAACGGACGGGCAAGGCGGTCAGTGTGTTGCGCCTTTCCGGCATCTACGGCCCGGGCCGCAACGTGCTGGTGAAATTGCGCGAGGGGACGGCCAAGCGGCTGGTCAAGCCGGGGCAGGTCTTCAACCGCATCCATGTCGAGGACATCGCCCGCGCCATCGACGCCTGCCTGCTCGGCGAGGCGCCGCCCGGAATTTACAACGTCACCGACGACGAACCGGCGCCGCCGCAGGATGTCGTGCTCTACGGCGCGATCCTGCTGGGCATGGCGCCGCCGCCGGAACAGGATTTCGTCGCCGCGGCGCTGACGCCGATGGCGCGCAGCTTTTACGGCGAGAACAAGCGCGTCTCCAATATGCGGATGAAGCGCGATCTTGGCGTCGAACTCGCCTATCCCGACTTATCGCGAGGGGATCGCGGCGCTGGCTGCCGGGGGCGACGACGCCCCCTAGCTCAAACGATCAGGTTGAGATTGCCTTCGGCGTCGCGGCCTCGTCCGGCGACGGCGAGGCGGTCCTGGGCGCCAAACAGCGTCTGGGCGAGATCGTCATAAAAGCGCGGCGTCGTGAAATACCAGCTATGCGAAAAGCGCGCGACCGCGAGCGGGTCCGGGTCGGGCTGGGGCAGGGACGCATAGAGATCGCTGCAATCGACATTGACCGTCTTTTGCGGGGCGTCGGGGGGCAACCCGACGCGGCCGACCCTCGGTGCGACACCGGCCCACTTGACGTTGGATATCTGCAGGACTTCGTCGTGGCGGTTGAAATAATTGGTCAGCCGGTAGGAATGGCCCAGCATGCTTTCGGTGTCCTTGTTCCCCGCGACGAAATCTTCGGCGTCGACGTCGCCGCCGATCAGCACCAGCTGGTTCAAGGTCCAATCGCTTCCGGTCTTGATCCCGTCATCGGCGTGGTCGAGCGCCTCGCGCAGGACATAGGCGCCCATGGAGTGGCACAGGGCATGGATCGCGACGCGGCAATTTTCGGTTTGGGAGGCGAGCAGCGGCTTGACGGCGGCGTTGACCAGGTCGATGGCAGTCTTCTTGGCCGTGTCCAGGTCTTCGAGATAAGCGAAGGTTTCGTCGGCCGAGGGCCAGTCGAAACTGATCACGGTGATTTTCAGTCGCCCCGCCAGCCCGGCGACGATGTCGCGATGCGTCTGATCGACATCGCTGACGCCATTATTATAGCCGTGGACGAAAAACAGCGCGTTGCCAATGGCGTTTCCTCCCGCGTCGCGTTGGAACGTCGCCATGATATGTGCGATCCACACGCGCAGGCCGACCCGATGCGAGGGGCGCGGCGCCTCGCCGTCCGGCACGATGAGGTAACGGATGGCGCCGAGGCCGTCTCCGAACTGGTCGCCGGAGACGGAACGGACGGTCACAAAGAATTTCGCCATTTTTTTCTCCGATATTGTTATTGATAGAAAAATCGCGCGCATGAGCCCGTCGCGGACGGGACGGGGCGCGAGAAGCTTAGCGCCCCGCGTCACACCGCCTATCCAGCAAAGAGTCCATGTCCGAGCTTAAAACTGCCGCGGAAGCGGCCAACCCGCTGTTTTCCCATCGCAAATATTGGGCGCACCGTTTCGGGACAGCGCCCTTTCTGCCCATGTCGCGGGTGGAGATGGACGC
Source organism: uncultured Alphaproteobacteria bacterium (assembly GCA_963811975.1). Lineage (GTDB taxonomy): Bacteria > Pseudomonadota > Alphaproteobacteria > Rhizobiales > Beijerinckiaceae > Rhodoblastus. The sequence goes on along the minus strand of CAWETR010000004.1, from coordinate 11,614 downwards.
GCTAGGCTGGGATTCCTGCGACATCATCCTGGTCACCGGCGACGCCTATATCGACCATCCGAGCTTCGGCATGGCGATCATCGGCCGCCTGCTGGAGGCGCAAGGCTTTCGCGTCGGCATCATCTCGCAGCCGGACTGGAAGGACGCCGAAGCCTTCAAACAGCTTGGAAAACCCAATCTGTTCTTCGGCGTGACCTCGGGCAACATGGATTCGATGGTCAACCGCTACACCTCGGACCGCCGCTTGCGCCATAACGACAGCTACACGCCGCATGGCGAAGGCGGCAAGCGTCCCGACCGCGCGGTCATCGTCTATGCCCAGCGCTGCCGCGAGGCTTTTCCGGATGCGCCCATCGTGATCGGCGGCATCGAGGCCTCGCTGCGCCGCATCGCCCATTACGATTACTGGTCCGACAAGATCCGCCGCTCGGTGCTGATGGATTCCAAGGCCGACCTGCTGCTTTACGGCAACGCCGAGCGGGCTTTGGTCGATGTCGCCCATCGCATCGCCAAAAAGGGCGTCGCGCAGGATTTCTCCGACATTCGCGGCCTCGCCTTCATGCGCGACGCCGTGCCAGAAGACTTCGTCGAGGCCCATGCCGAGGACCTCGACGGCGACGAGGGCGTTCACGTCAAGGGCGACAATGTCGTGGTGCGGCTGCCGGGTTACGAGCAGGTCGTCGCCGAGCCGGAGAGCTACGCCCGCGCCTCGCGCGTGCTGCATCGCGAGAGCAATCCCGGCAACGCCCGGCCGCTGGTGCAGAAGCACGGCGGCAAGGAGGTCTGGCTCACCGCGCCGCCGATTCCGCTGACCACGCCGGAAATGGACGCGGTCTATGGCCTGCCCTACGCCCGCGCGCCGCATCCCGCCTATGACGGGGCGAAGATCCCGGCCTGGGAGATGATCCGCCATTCGGTGACGATCATGCGCGGCTGTTTTGGCGGCTGTTCGTTCTGCTCGATCACCGAGCACGAGGGCCGCATCATCCAGAGCCGCTCGCAGGACTCGATCCTCAAGGAAATCGAGGAAATCCGCGACAAGACGGAAGGCTTTACCGGGATCATTTCCGATATCGGCGGCCCGACCGCCAACATGTATCGCATGGCCTGCAAGGACAAGCAGACCGAAAGCGTCTGCCGCCGGCTGTCCTGCGTCTATCCGGACATCTGCAAGAACCTCGACACCAGCCACGATTCCCTGATCGAGCTTTACAGGAAGGCGCGCGAGATCAAGGGCGTGAAGAAGGTGATGGTCGGCCTCCGGCGTGCGCTACGATCTTGCCGTGAAGAGCCCGGCCTATGTGCAGCGAACTGGTCGCGCATCATGTCGGCGGCTATCTCAAGATCGCGCCCGAACATACCGAAGCCGGCCCGCTGTCCAAGATGATGAAGCCGGGGATCGGCGCCTACGACACGTTCAAGGCGATGTTCGACAAGGCGGCCAAGGACGCCAGGAAGGAATATTTCCTCATCCCCTATTTCATCGCCGCCCATCCCGGCACCAGCGACGAGGACATGATGAACCTCGCGCTCTGGCTCAAGCGCAACAAATATCGCGCCGACCAGGTGCAGACGTTCCTGCCCTCGCCGATGGCGCTGGCGACGGCGATGTATCATTCCGGCTTCAATCCGCTGAAGCCCGTGCGGCATGGCGCGTCCGAACCGGTCCCGGCCATCAAGGGCCTGCGCCAGCGCCGCCTGCACAAGGCGTTCTTGCGCTATCACGACGCCGAAAACTGGCCGATGCTGCGCGAGGCGCTGAAAGCCATGGGCCGCGCCGATCTGATCGGCCCCGGCAAGCACCAGCTGGTGCCCAACTGGCAGCCGGCCGGCACGGGCGGCGCGGGCGAGGGCCGCCGGCAAGGAACCCAGAATGCCGCCGGAAGCGCCGCATCGAAAGGCCAGCGCAACGGCAAGGCCCGGAAATTCCTCACCAAGGGCGTGTTTCCGGCGTAAGCTGGCCGGCGTGAGCCTGGCGGGGCCTGAGCCTTGCCGGCGCGCAAAGGGACCACGGCGCCGGCGCGCTTGACGCTCTGGTCCCGCCTACCTACTTTCGGCTTCACCTTCCCATTGGCCCAGGGATTCGTTCCCGCCGCAAAAGAGGCATTCATGTCCACCGCCAAAGTCACCGACGCCACTTTCGAATCCGATGTCATCAAGTCCGCGGAGCCGGTCGTCGTGGATTTCTGGGCGGAATGGTGCGGGCCGTGCAAGATGATCGGCCCCTCGCTCGAAGAGCTGGCCAAGGATTACGCCGGCAAGGTCAAGATCGTGAAGCTCAATGTCGACGAAAACCCGGCCGTCGCCGGCAAGCTCGGCATCCGCTCGATCCCGACCCTGATGCTGTTCAAGGACGGCAAGGTCGCCGCGCAGAAGGTCGGCGCCGCGCCGAAGGGCGAACTCGCCAAGTGGATCAACGGCGCGATCTGATCCCGAAAAAGCCGGTTCTCACGAATGGGAGCCGGCGGAGCGACGCTGGCCGGCGACGGACTGGCGACTGATTGTCGCGATCGCCCAATCCAGGTCAGCCTCGCTTCACCGTGAACGCGCCGCCGCCCTGGCAGGTCGGCATCATTTCGATCCGGTCGATATTGACGTGCGGGGGCAGCGAGACCAGCCAGGCGGCGGTCTCGGCGATATCCTCCGGCGTCAGCGATTTCGTCCCGGCATAGACCGCCTCGGCCTTGGCCTCGTCGCCGCCGAAACGGACTTTCGAAAATTCCGAGCCCGTGACCATGCCCGGCTCGATATTGCTCACGCGGACGTTCAGCCCGGCGAGATCGGCGCGCAAATTCAGCGAAAATTGCAGGACGAAGGCTTTGGTGCCGCCATAGACATGGCCGCCGGGATAGGGATAGTCGCCCGCGACCGAGCCGAGATTGATGATCAGGCCATCGTTGCGCGCCACCATCTGCGGCAGCACGGCGCGGGTGAGATGGACCAGCCCCGTGACATTGGTCGCGATCATCCGGTCCCAGTCGGCGAGGTCGGATTGCCAGGCCGGCCCGAGCCCGAGCGCGAGGCCGGCGTTGTTGACGAGAACGTCGATGTCCCCCCAGTCGGGCGGCAAGGTCTCGACGAACGAATCCACCGCCTTGACATCGGTCATGTCCAGTTGCAGCGGCAGCAACGCGGGGCCGAGCTCCTCAGCGAGCTCCTTCAGGCGCCAGATACGCCGGCCTGTTGCGATCACGCGATGGCCGTCCTTGATGAAACGGCGGGCGAAGGCGGCGCCGAATCCGGCGGTGGCGCCCGTGACGAGAATGGTTTTCATGCGATTTCCTGAAGTTTCGCGCCAACGCGCAATCGCGGAAATTATAACTCCGATTTTGCCGGCGCCTACCAGAGCCCCGGAATCATGCGCCAGGTCCGGGCGCGATAGGCGTCATATTCGGCGCCGAAATGCGCCTGCAGCAGTCTTTCCTCGGCCTCGACGCGGGCGAGCAGCGGCGGCAGCGTCAAGGCCGTGACGATGATTCCCAATCCCGAGCGGAAGGCGAAGGACCAGCCGAGCGAGCTGATCAACAGGCCGAGATAGGACGGATGGCGGATGAATCGGTAGATTCCGTCGGTGACGAGCCGGTGGCCGGGCTGGATGGCGACGAGGCCTGAGAAACGGTCGCCCAGCGCCACCACCGGCCAGAGCCGCAGCCAGCCGCCGAGCCCGAACAGCGCCACGCCGAGCCAGCGCAGCCCGTCGCCGCCGATGGGCAGGATTCCGTGCCGATCGCCCCAGGCGGGAAGAAAGCCGTTGGCGAGCATGAGGAGGCCGAAGGCCGGGAGCACCCAGCGATTGTCGCGGTCCTCGCGCACGCCGGACGACAGATTGCCGCCGCAGAACAAGGCGATCGCCGCGAGGCCGAAATAGACGATGGTCAGCGCCCAGAAGGCGGGATGAAGCAGAAAAGGCTCGAAGCCGCCCCAGCCCCAGATTGGCAAGGCGAAATAGGCGAAGGAGCCGCCGATGATGGCGGCGACGCGGTCGAAGCCGGTAAAGCTCCCGCGCGGCGCCATCGGGCCCCCGATCAGCCGAACATCGCGGCGCCGGGGCAGGCGGCGCAGGACGGCCCGGCGCCGGCGTTGGAACAGGCCGGGGCGGCGTCGCTGTCGCCGCCGCGCTGCGGCGTGGCGATCAGGGACAATTGCTGGTCAAGCTGGGCGCCGCCGCAGGAGGGGCAGGCCGGCTCTTCGCCGGAGCGCACCAGGGTCTGGAACGACGCGCCGCAGGTTTTGCATTGATAGCCATAGATCGGCATTCGCAACCCTCGAAAATTGGATAGCGGCGGCTCTTCCGATGAGGATCGCCCGCCGCGCGTTCAATAGCAACCGCCGCGCCGAAATCAACCGCCGCGCGAAAGCCCCAAGCGAGAAAAGTCCAAAACGAGAAAAGCCGCTTGCGCGGCTCTCGTCAGGACCGACTGAAGATTTGAAATTTTGGAGCGGGCGAAGGGATTCGAACCCTCGACCCCAACCTTGGCAAGGTTGTGCTCTACCCCTGAGCTACACCCGCATCCGTGGGACGACGCAGCCGCGTCGTGGGGGCTATATGCCGCAAAGCCCCGGACATTGCAACAGGGCTTGGCCGAACTTTTTCGCGAATTCGTCATGCGGTGGAAAAACCCGCTTTTCGGGCGCGACAGCGCGCAAGCGGTTGCGAAAGCGCCGCCAAGCCGCCATTTTACCGTTGGAACGCGCGCGGGTCTTCGGCCCCGCGGCCATCACGAACGGGACGCGCCATGCAGCCAGCGGAACAAAAGATCTCCTTTCCCAATAGCGGCGCCGCCGGAACCAAGAGCGCCGCCGCCGGGGGGGACGTCATCGACGTGACCCTGCAAAGCTTCCGCGCCGACGTGATGGAGGAATCGCTGCGCCGTCTGGTGCTGATCGATTTCTGGGCCCCGTGGTGCGGGCCGTGCAAGCAGCTGACGCCGATTCTCGAAAAGGTCGTCGCGTCGCTGCGCGGCAAAGTCCGGCTCGCCAAGATGAACATCGACGCTTTTCCGCAGATCGCTGAAAAGCTCGGCATCCAGTCAATTCCCGCCGTGGTCGCCTTCCAGAACGGCCAGATGGTCGACGGCTTCATGGGCGCCCTGCCGGAAGGCGAGATCAAGGCCTTCATCGAGCGCTGCATCGGGCCGGCCGGCCCCGATGTCGAGGCCCTGCTCGCGGAGGGGCAGGCCGCAGCTCGACGCGGGCGAGGCCGATTCGGCCGAGGCCGCCTTCGCGCAGATCCTGCGCGTCGAGCCGGACCATGCCGGGGCGCTGGCCGGGCTCGCCCGCGTCCAGATCGCGCGCGGCGCGCTGGCCGAGGCGAAAGAGCTGCTCGACGCCATTCCGGCCGCCCAGGCCAACGCTGCCGGCGGTGGCGGCGGCGCGCGCCGCCTTGGCGTTGCAGGAACAGGCCGGCGCGGTCGGCGATCTCGCTTTCCTGCTGGCGCGCGTCGAAAACGCGCCGACCGATCATCAGGCGCGCTATGATCTTGCCGTCGCGCTCAATGCGGCGGGGCGCCGCGACGCCGCCGCGCAGGAATTGCTGAACATCGTCAAGCGCGATCGCGGCTGGAACGACGACGCCGCGCGGAAGTTGCTGCTGCAGCTGTTCGAAAGCTGGGGGCCGCTCGATCCGACGACGCGCTCGGCCAGACGGCAATTGTCGTCCTTCCTGTTCTCGTGACCGGTTTCGCCATGTCAATGAACAAGACCTATTCGGGTCCCTCGGACCTGCCCGAGACGATCCCGCTTTTCCCGCTGACGGGCGCGATCCTGCTGCCGGGCGGCCAATTGCCGCTCAATATTTTCGAGCCGCGCTATCTCGCGATGTTCGACGACGCCATGCGCGGCGACCGGATCATCGGCATGGTCCAGCCGCTGTCGGGCGTCGACGCGCCGCCCGGCGAAACGTCGCCGCTGCGCCCGGTCGGCGCGGCGGGACGAATCACGCAATTGTCGGAAACCGGCGATGGCCGCTATTTCGTGGTGCTCAGCGGCGTCGCCCGCTTCCGCATCCTGTCCGAAATCGCATCGGACGAGCCCTATCGGCGCGCGCGGGTGGATTTCGGCGATTTCGCGGAGGATTTCACGGCTGACGAATCGGTCCCGCCCCGGCAGCGGTCTGACCTGAACGACGTCGCCTTCGATCTCGCCCAGGCGCTGCGGCTCGAAATCGCGCGCAAGGACGTGGAATCCATGCCCGACGCCGACATGATCTCGATTTTTTCGATGATCGGGCCTTTCGACCATGCGGAAAAGCAGGCATTGCTGGAGGCGCCGGATCTGGCGACGCGGGCGGAGCTGCTGCTTGCGCTCGGCGAAATCGCGCTGTCGCGCGCCACCAGGGCCTCCCGGCCGCTGCAATAGGAACCGGCCATGAACGATCTTCCCGCCATCCCGCCTCAGGACGCTCCCGCGCCGTCCGCCGCCGAGGCCGCGACCGTCGATCCGCGCCTGCTGGAAATCCTGGTCTGTCCGCTGACCAAGACGACCTTGCGCTACGATCGCGAACGCCACGAACTGGTCTCGCTCGCCGCGCGATTGGCCTATCCCATTCGAGACGGGATTCCGATCATGCTGCCGGAAGAGGCGCGCCCGATCGACGAATGAGGTCGCGCCGGCGCGACGGATAATGAAAATTTGCGTTCGACGAAGGGTCAATCGGTTGGATTCTGCCGATCCCTTGTGCAAGTTGCCTATCAATGGCACAGATGATCACCCAAATTCTGCGTGAATCTTCATCTGGCCCCGATCATGAAACTTGTCACCGCCATCATCAAACCCTTCAAGCTCGACGACGTCCGCGAAAAGCTGACGGAGCTGCGCATCGACGGCCTGACCGTCTGCGAAGCCAAAGGCTATGGCCGCCAGAAGGGCCACACCGAAATCTATCGCGGCGCCGAATATGTCGTGAGCTTCCTGCCGAAATTGCGGCTCGACATCGTCGTGAAGGACGAGCGCGTCGACGCCGTCGTCGATGCGATCCGCGCGGCGACCAATTCGGGCCATATCGGCGACGGCAAGATTTTCGTCAGCCCGATCGAGCGCGCCTGGCGCATCCGCACCGGAGAGACCGACAACGACGCCCTCTGAGGCGTCGCTCTCTCGCGCCTTCGGCCGGAACTCCCTCGGAAAAATCCATGAAAAACCTTTCTTTTGTTGCGGGCCTCGCCGCCGCCGCAGGCTGCCTCTTCGTCTCTCCGGCCCTCGCAGGCGATCTGAAAATAGACCCCGCCGACACGGCGTTCATGACTTTCGCCACGGCGATGGTGCTGTTGATGACGCTTCCGGGACTGGCGCTTTTCTACGCCGGCATGGTCCGCAAGAAGAATGTTCTGGCGCTGATGGCCCAGAGCCTCGCCGCGACCGCGATCGTCTCGCTGCTCTGGCTCGTCCTCGGCTACAGCCTCGCATTCCGCGGCGCCGGTCCGCTGATCGGCGACGCCTCGGCGGCTCTGCTCGCCCAGCATGGGCCTCGATTCGGTGAGCGGGCTCGCCAGGACCATCCCGGAAATGCTTTTCTGCGCCTATCAGATGACCTTCGCGATCATCACCTGCGCGCTAGTCGGCGGCGCGACCGCGGAACGCATGAAATTCTCCGCCTTCTGCCTGTTTTGCGCGCTCTGGCTGTTCCTCGTCTATATTCCGAGCGCGCATTGGGTCTGGGGCGGCGGCTTTCTCGCCGAATGGGGCCTGATCGATTTCGCGGGCGGCACGGTCGTCCATATCAACGCCGGCGTCGCCGGCCTCGTCGCGGCGTTGACGCTTGGGTCGAGACATGGGCTATCGGCCGCGAAAATCTCGCGCCGTTCGACCTGTCGATGGCCTTTGTTGGCCTCGGACTGCTCTGGGTCGGCTGGTTCGGATTCAATGGCGGCTCGGCCCTCGGGATCGGATCCGCGCGCGGTCTATGCGATCGTCGCGACGCATTTCTCCGCCTGCGCCGGCGCGCTGGTGTGGTCGGGACTCGAATGGCTCCATAACGGCACGCCCGTCGGTTCTGGGCCTGATTTCCGGCGCCGTGGCCGGCCTGGGAACCATCACCCCGGCGTCCGGCTACGTGCTGCCCTGGCACGGGCGTGCTCATCGGGGCGCTCGCCGGCGGCGTCTGCTTCTGGACCTCGACCGCCTTGAAGGCGCGGCTGGGCTATGACGACACTCTCGACGTGTTCGGCGTCCATGGCGTCGGCGGCGTGCTCGGCACGCTGCTGGCGGGCGTTTTTGCGACCGCATCGGTCAGCGCCACCGAGGGCTTTGCCAGGCATTTCCGGCCTCATCGAAGGCAATGCCCGTCAATTGGCCGTGCAGGCCGCCGGCGTGGCGGTCGTCACGCGCTGTGGTGCGTCGTCGGCACGGCGTTCGTCCTGAAGATCGTTGATCTTGCCGTGGGATTGCGCGTCGTGACCGAGGACGAGCGCGCTTGGCCTCGACCTCGCGCTCCATGGCGAATCGCTGCATCCGTGAGGCGGCGGTCCGCTTGACGGGTTCCGGAAAAAGGGTTCCATTCTGAACCATTCCGCCGCGACCCTGCGTCGCGGCGGCCCTTTTTGCGATTTGCGCAGGCCCAGCGATGTCCAAGGCGATCACCGACCTGCTGAACATTCTCGACCTCGAAAAAATCGAGGAAAACCTGTTTCGCGGCCGCAGCCCGCAGGTCGGCTGGCAGCGCGTGTTCGGCGGCCTCGTCATCGCCCAGGCGCTTGTCGCCGCGCAGCGCACGGTCGAACACGCCGCCGCGCATTCGCTGCACGGCTATTTCCTGCTCGGCGGCGATCCGTCCGTCCCGATCGTCTATGAGGTCGAGCATTTGCGCGACGGCCGCAGCTTCGCGACCCGGCGCTGCACGGCGATCCAGCACGGCCGGATCATCTTCACGCTGTCCGCCTCGTTCCACAATCCGGAACCGGAGGCGCTGGATCACGCCTTCGCGCCGCCCGACGCGCCGCCGCCCGAGGACCTGCCGGACGAGAGCGAATTCTTCGCGCGCTTCGGCGAGCACATGCCCGAGCCGGTGCGCCGCTATTTCCAGCGCGAGCGCCCGATCGAAATGCGCCCGGTCGATCCCGCCCGCTACATATCGCGCAACGGAAAGGCCGACCCCTTGCAAAAAGTCTGGGTGCGGACCTCGGCGGCTTTGCCGGACGATCCGGCGATTCACCGCGCCGCGCTCGCCTATCTGTCCGACATGACCTTGCTCGACACCTCGCTGATCGCGCACGGGCGTTCGGTCTTCCATCCCGACATCCAGGCCGCGAGCCTCGATCACGCCTTGTGGCTGCACCGGCCGTTCCGCGCCGACGAATGGATGCTTTATGTGCAGGACAGTCCCAACGCCTCTGGCGCGTTGGGTTTCAGCCGCGGCGCCCTTTATTCGCGCAGCGGCGCGCTGGTGGCCTCCGTGGCGCAGGAGGGTTTGATCCGGCTTAAACGTGAGCCCTCCGCCAATTTCGCCCAATTATGACCAAATAAGCGGCGGCGCGGCGCCTCGGCGCGGAGAGATTGCCTAATTTTTAATCTCACGGCGTAATTCCGCGCGAATTCCGCCACAATGATCAAAAATATCCATTTTAATCAGATGCTTAACGAAGCCGCATTTCTGGCATGTTCCTTGTTACGGCGCAGGTGCTGCAAGGCCTCATGGCCTGGCGCGCCCGCCTCAAACGCGAACACCTTTCACATTCGCGAGAAAAACAGGGAAAAACAGATGAAAATCGTGATGGCTATTATCAAGCCGTTCAAGCTGGACGAGGTGCGCGACGCGTTGACGGGCGTTGGCGTACACGGCCTGACGGTGACGGAAGTGAAGGGCTATGGCCGCCAGAAGGGCCATACGGAGATTTACCGCGGGGCGGAATATGCGGTCAGCTTTCTGCCCAAGCTGAAGATCGAGGTCGCGGTTGCGGCGGAGCTGGTGGCCAAGACGGTCGAGACGATCACGGCGGCGGCGCGCACCGGCCAGATTGGCGACGGCAAGATCTTCGTCATGCCTCTGGAGCAGGCGATCCGCATCCGCACCGGCGAGCGCGATTCCGACGCGCTCTGAATTTTCCCCTCTGTCAGGAGTAAGAAATGCTTTCCTTCCCCTCCCGCCGAACCGGGCTTAAGACGCTCGGCCTCGCGCTGGCCGGACTGGCGCTTTGCGCCGGCGCGGCTTACGCGCAGCAAGCGGCCGCGCCCGCGGCGCCGCCGGCTCCGATCCCCAACAAGGGCGACACCGCCTGGCTGCTGGTCTCCAGCGCGCTGGTGCTGATGATGTCCATTCCGGGCCTGGCCCTGTTCTACGGCGGCCTGGTCCGCACCAAGAACATGCTGTCGGTGCTGACCCAGGTGTTCGCCATCGTCTCGATGGTCGGCGTGATCTGGGCGCTTTACGGCTATTCGGAAGCCTTCACCAACGGCGGCGGCCTCAACGACTTCGTCGGCGGCTTCTCCAAGGCGTTCCTGAAGGGCGTCGACGTCAACGCCACGGCGGCGACGTTCTCGAACGGCGTGGTTGTTCCGGAACTGGCCTATATGGTGTTCCAGATGACCTTCGCCATGATCACGCCTGCGCTGATCGTAGGCGCCTTCGCGGAGCGCATCAAATTCTCGGCGGTGATGCTGTTCGTGCTGCTGTGGGTGACGCTGATCTATTTCCCGATCGCGCACATGGTGTGGTACTGGGCGGGCCCGGACGCCATCGGCGATGCGGCCAAGGCTCTTGCGGCGGCCACCGACGACGCGGCCAAGGCTGCGGCGCAGGCCAAGCTCGACGCGGTCAACCTGGACGCCGGCAAGCTGTTCCAGCTGGGCGCGCTCGACTTTGCGGGCGGCACGGTGGTGCACATCAACGCCGGCATCGCGGGCCTGGTGGGCGCGATCATGATCGGCAAGCGCATCGGCTACGGCAAGGAAGCGCTGCCGCCGCATTCGCTGACCATGTCGATGATCGGCGCCTCGCTGCTGTGGGTGGGCTGGTTCGGCTTCAACGCCGGCTCCAACCTCGAAGCCACCGGCACGACGGCCCTGGCCTTCGTCAACACGATGCTGGCGACGGCTGCGGCCGCGGTGTCGTGGCTGTTCGTGGAATGGGCGGTCAAGGGCAAGCCCTCGCTGCTGGGCCTGATCTCGGGCGCGGTCGCGGGTCTTGTCGCGGTGACGCCGGCTTCGGGCTTCGCCGGCCCGATGGGCTCGCTGGTGCTGGGCCTGATCGTCTCGCCGATCTGCCTGTTCTTCGTCTCCACGGTGAAGAGCAAGTTCGGCTATGACGACGCGCTGGACGTGTTCGGCGTGCATTGCATCGGCGGCATCACCGGCGCGATCGGCACGGGCATCCTCGTCGCCCCGTCGCTGGGCGGCGTCGGCCTGACCGACTACACCAACTTCGCCAACGGCAACGCCGGGACCTACGACATGCTGGCCCAGGTCATCATCCAGGCCAAGGCGGTGGGCACCACGCTGCTGTGGTCGGGCATCGGCTCGGCGATCCTGTACAAGGTCGTCGATCTGGTCGTCGGCCTGCGTCCGACCCCGGACGAGGAGCGCGAAGGCCTCGACATCTCCGATCACGGCGAGCGCGCCTACAACTACTGAGCCAAGTCTCACACAACGCTCAAAAAGAAAGCGGCGGGCCCCAAAGCCCGCC
>CAWETR010000003.1:0-35353 GCA_963811975.1 uncultured Alphaproteobacteria bacterium | reverse complement strand
ATGAGGTGTGGCTGGGAGACCTGGATTCGAACCAAGATTAACGGAATCAGAGTTTGCTGTTCTACCGTTGAACTATCTCCCACTGGGCGCTGGGCCGAGCGAGGCCTTCACATAGCGAAGAGCCGTCGGGAAGGCAACCCTGTTTTGCGCTCGATAAAGCCCTCTTTTGCAGCGAAGGCGGCCCAATTCTCACAAAGCCCTTGTCGGCCAGCTTATCAGGGCTTTATGCTGTCTTGTTGAGGTAACAGCAGGCCGGAACGCAGGGAGGCAGGGTGCCGTCAGTCGACGCGATAGGAGCTGATGAAACTGTCGGCCAGGCGGCGCGTCTGCAACGCTATTCAGCGGGCGAGCCAACCCTGGCGCGGCGTACTGCGACCTATGCCGCGCTCGATCTCGGCACCAACAATTGCCGCCTGCTGGTGGCCCGTCCCCTCCGCGATCCCGACCAGCGCTTCGGCGAGACTTTTCGCATCGTCGACGCCTTTTCGCGAATCGTGCGGCTCGGCGAGGGCTTGAGCCAGACGGGACGGCTCTCGGAAGCCGCCATTCGACGCACGATCGACGCCTTGGCGGTGTGCCGTGATAAACGATGTCGCGTGGCGTCACGCGTTCCCGACTGATCGCCACCGAAGCCTGCCGCGCCGCCGACAATGGCGCCGAGTTCATCGAGAGAGTCCGCGAAAGCACGGGCCTGACGCTGCAGGTCATCAGCCGGGAGACCGAGGCGCGGCTTGCGGCCGAAGGCTGCGCTTCGCTGGCCGACACCGCGGCCAAGAGCGTGGTCCTGTTCGATATTGGCGGCGGCTCGTCCGAAATCGTCTGGCTGGCGGCGGATTCGGGCGTCCCCGGCGCCGAGCGCGTGCGGCATTGGACGTCGTTGCAGCTGGGCGTCGTCACCCTGGCGGAGCGATTTGGCGGAGCGGATGTCAGTTACGCGCAATTTTCGGCCATGACCGATCTGGTCGTCTCCGAATTGCAGCAATTTCTTGCCTCGGCTTCGAAAGAGGAGCGGTGCAACCGTTTCCACCTGCTCGGCACCTCTGGAACGGTCACGACCCTCGCCGGCGTGCACCTCAATCTGCCGCGTTATGACCGGCGGCGGGTGGACGGGCTGTGGATGTCCCACGCCGAAATCGATGCGGTGATGAACCGGCTGCGGGCCATGTCTTATAGCGAGCGCTCGCAGAATTCCTGCATTGGCCCGGATCGCGCCGATCTGGTCCTGGCGGGCTGCGCGATTCTCGAAGGCATTCGCCGGTGTTTCCCCTCCGAGAGGATTCGCATCGCCGACCGCGGACTGCGCGAGGGCATCCTGCTGGAGCTGATGCGGGCGGATCGTTCCTTCACCTTCTGATCCCGCACGCTCTGATTCCCCGCTTTTTAACCCTGGCCCTGTTCATCCGGCGCATTTGCGGCTACGGGAAGTCCATCTCGCGCAAAAAGGCGGTTGAACGTGAAAACGACCAAAAGCGGCGGCGGGCCGGGCGGCCGCGAACTGAAGACGCGCGTCAAGACGGCGCGCAAGCGCACCCTGTCCTCGACGCTCTGGCTGCAACGCCAGCTCAACGATCCTTATGTCGTGCGCGCCAAACACGAGGGATGGCGTTCCCGCGCGGCGTATAAATTGCTGGAGATAGACGAAAAATATCATCTGCTCCAGCCTGGCCAGCGCATCGTCGACCTCGGCGCTGCGCCAGGCGGCTGGGCTCAGGTCGCGGCGAAAAAAGTCAAATCCTTCGAGGGGCAGGGCAGGGTCGTCGGCATCGACCTGCTCGACATCGAACCCATTGCCGGCGTCGATTTCGCTGTGCAGGATTTTCTGGCCCCCGAGGCGCCGGACATGCTGAAAGCCATGCTGGGCGGCGAGGCGGACGGCGTCATTTCCGACATGGCTGGCAACACCACCGGCCACAAGAAGACCGATCATTTGCGGATCGTCCATCTCGCGGAGCTGGCGACGGATTTCGCGGGCGAGGTGCTGAAGCCCGGCGGTTACTTCCTGTGCAAATTGTTCCAGGGCGGCGAGACGGGCGAGCTGGTGGCGCGCCTGAAGCGCGATTACGCCGTTGTCCGGCATATCAAGCCCAACGCCAGCCGCGCCGATTCGTCCGAACTCTATGTGCTGGCGAGCGGTTTTCGCGCTTCTGCGGAACCGTAACGGGGCTTCATCAATCTCTTTCGACATCGTCTGTTGCGACGCAGGCACAAAAAAAGAGCCCGGCCAATCGGCCGGGCTCCCTTCGGGGCGAACCCCAGATCCTTGCGGATCTCAGTACTTGGCGACGACCGGAGCCGGGGCGCTGAACAGATAAGCCAGGCCGACGCGGACGGTGTTGACCGAGGTCTCCAGGCGGAACGGCGTGTAGGTCGCGACCGCCGGGACCAGGTTGTAGTTGCCGAAATCGTAGTAGCGATATTCGACGCGGCCAACCCAGTTCGGGGTGAAGGCGTATTCCACGCCGCCACCGACGTCGAAGCCGGACTCGGTTTCGGTCTTGCTGATCGAAGCGACGAAGGGAACGGCAGCAACCGCCGGCACGCCGGAGAAGCTGGCCGAACCCTGACCCCAGGCCGCGCCGCCGATGGCGTAGAACAGGGCGCGATCGTAGGCGATGCCGAGGCGGCCGTTGATCGAAGCCAGCCAGTTCTGCTGGGTCTTGATGGAGTAGACGTTGTTGTCGCCAGCGAGGGTGCTGCCGACCCACGACCAGTTGTTCGAAGCGCTCGAACCCTGGAAGTCGCCTTCGACGCCGATGACGAAGTTCTGGTTCAGCTGGTAGTTATAGCCGACGTAGCCGCCGCCCATGACGCCCGAGGTGTCGAGGCTGTGCGAGTTCCAGTTGGTCCAGTTGTCGTGGAGCGAGGTCGAACCGAACGAACCGCCGATGTCGGCGCCGACGTAGAAGCCGGTCCAGGAGAAGGCCGGGGTGGGGGCGATGTAGACCGGGGCTTCCTTGCGCGAGGGCAGATCGGCGGCGAAGGCCGAACCCGCCAGAGCCGCAAGGGCGACCGTGGAGAGAAGAAGATGACGCATCGAATTTTCCTTCCTTGATAAAAGCCATAACGACCGCAAGCCGCTATCGTGGGCAGACCATAATTCGACTTACCGAACGAGGCTAGCCGAATAAAACCCTGTCAGTTTGATTGTGACGCCGTGTTGCAAAAGTGCCTCACTCTGGCTCCGTATTCGCCGGGAATCCAGTGGACACGCGGCGTAACGACAATCGATGACAAAAATTTGATATTCCATTAAGGACGCCGCGTCGAGCGTAAATTTTCCCTGTTGCTGGCGAATGACTCCTTAATGGTCCGGTCGTTTCTTAAGAATTCGCGCCAAGCCCGATGACGATTTGTTGTCGCGCGCTTAATGCGAGAAGGATGTTCTACGGCTCGCGACAAATTTTGATAAATATACCTTCCCAATCGTTAACCCGATTTCGCCGGCCGGGACGATTGTCTCGGCTAATTTTAGACTCGCCCGGAAGGCTAAAAATGTAATCTGACCGCCTCGCAATGCAGCATTTCCCGGCGAAAAACGCGGCAAATTTCTTGCGTGCGCCGGTTCGCCGCCCCCGAAAGCGCTCGGTGCGGCCGAGGCTCAGCTTTCCTGGGTCGGGTTGTGGCCGGACAAGGAGGCGCCCGCGTTCGACGGAAGCCGCCGAAAAACGAAGACCGAAGAGGCCGTGATCGCGGCGACGGCAAAAAAGGCCGGCGGAAAATCGTGAAACCGGATTTCTCCGGTCGACGACAGCCGGCGCGTCGCCTCGACCGCCGCGGCGGCGATGGAAACGCCCGACGATAACGACAATTGCTGCGCGACCGCCGAAAGGCTCGTCGCCTTGCTCATCTGGGCGGCGGAAATGTCGGCATAGGCGAGGGCGTTCAGGGCGGTGAACTGGAGCGACCGGAAAAATCCGCCGACGAACAGGACGACGAGCAGCACGGCCTGTGGCGTGCCGGGCGTGAACAATCCATAGCCCGCCAGGAAGGCGGCGCTGATGAGGGCATTGAAGACGAGGGTCGAGCGAAAGCCGAAATGGCTCAACGCCGTCGGCGCCGTCGCCTTCATGACCATAGCGCCCGCCGTGGCGACGAAGGTCGTCAATCCGGATTGGAAGGGCGTCATGCCGAATCCGAGCTGAAGCAGCAGCGGCAGCAGGAACGGCGTCGCGCCGACGCCGATCCGGAACAGGAATCCGCCGACGAGGCTCGCCCAATAGGTTCTGATTCGCAGCAGGCGCAGGTCGAGAATCGGATTGGCGGCGCGTCATGGCGTGGCGGACATAGAGCGCGACCAGAACGAGGCCGCGCCGCCATCAAGGCGAAATTGAGCTCGCGGTCGATGAAGCCCCGGCCCGAGGACGGTCAGGCCGAAGATCAGGCTGGAGAGGCCGAGGCCAGAGCAGGAACGACCCCTTGTAGTCGAAGGCGGCGACGTTTTCTTCGCGAACGTCGGCGATGTAGAGCTCGCGAGCACGACGCCGAGCGATCCCCGACCGGAACATTGATCCAGAAATTCCAGCGCCAGTGCAAATAGGTCGAGATGAAGCCGCCCAGCGGCGGCCCGAGCATCGGGCCGATCAGCGCCGGTATCGTCAGCCAGGCCATTGCGCGCACGATCTGGCTGCGCTCGACGGCGCGGAACAGCGTCAGGCGGCCGACCGGCGTCATCATCGCCGCGCCGCAGCCCTGGAACATCCGGGCGGCGACGAATTGCGGCAGGGTGCTCGAAAGGCCGCAGAAAATCGAACCGAGCGTGAAAACGACGATCGCGCCGCGAAAGACATTCTTGGCGCCGAAGCGATCCGCCGCCCAGCCCGACGCGGGAATGAACACGGCCAGCGCCAGCAGATAGGAGGTCAGGGCCAGTTTCAGCGCGATCGGATCCTGCTTCAGATCCGAGGCGATCGCCGGCAGCGAGGTCGCGATGATGGTCGAATTGAGATTTTCCATGAACAGCGCGCAGGCGACGATCAGCGGCGTCAGGATGAAGGGACGCGAAGCGGGATCCGGCGGCGGTTTCATCGAGCGGCGGCTATCCGGATCGTGTGTTATTGATTATTCAATGGACTAGAGCCATTATCTTATCCGATGTCATCAATATGCGGCGACCTGATCCGGCGGCGCGCTGCGGCCGCCGTGTGGCCGATCCGCGCGCTGCAGCATGCGGAATTCATGCCTCGCCCCGGATCGGGAAAAATCGCCATGCCGAGTCCCCGCGCTAGCCGATGGCGATCCGATAAAATGTCTACGAGCGCGGCGCATTTGTTTGAAACCGGCGAAAGAATGCTATGAGCAGCCGCCAACTCGGATGGCCGACGCGCCATGCGCCTTTTTCGCCGATGGAGCTGGCCATGAACGGTTTCCCACAACTGACCGAAGCCCTGACCTTTGACGACGTGCTGCTGCGGCCCGGCCATTCCGAATTCATGCCGTGCGGCGTCGCGATCAGCACCCGGCTGACGCGCGACATCGAGCTCAACCTGCCGATCATCTCCTCCGCCATGGACACGGTGACCGAGGCGCGGCTCGCCATCGCCATGGCGCAGGCCGGCGGCATCGGCGTCATCCACCGCAATCTCGAACCCGAGGAACAGGCCGAGGAGGTGCGCAAGGTCAAGCGCTACGAGAGCGGCATGGTGGTCAATCCGATCACCATCTTCCCCGACGAGACGCTCGCCGACGCGCTCGCGCTGATGAGCCGGCACTCGATTTCCGGCATTCCCGTGGTCGAGCGCGGCGCGGCAACAGCAAGCCCGGCACGCTGGTGCGGCATCCTGACCAACCGCGACGTGCGCTTCGCCGACAATCCGCGCAGCCCGTGTCTCGAACTCATGACCAAGAAGCTCATCACCGTGCGCGAGGGCGTGCAGAAGGACGAGGCGCGCCGCCTGCTGCACCAGAACCGCATCGAAAAGCTGCTGGTCGTCGACGACGACTTACCGCTGCGTCGGCCTCGTCACGGTCAAGGACATCGAGAAGGCGACGCTGCACCCGAACGCCTGCAAGGACGAAGCCGGACGCCTGCGCGTCGCCGCCGCCTCGACCGTCGGCGACAAGGGCTATGAGCGCGCCGAGACTGCTGATCGACGCCGGCGTCGACTGCATCGTCGTCGACACCGCGCACGGCCATTCGCAGTCGCGTGCTCGACCAGGTCGACGCGCATCAAGCGCGATTTCCAACAAGGTCGCGATCATCGCCGGCAACGTCGCGACCGCCGAGGGCGCGAAGGCGCTGATCGACGCCGGCGCCGACGCGATCAAGGTCGGCATCGGTCCCGGCTCGATCTGCACGACGCGCATCGTCGCGGGCGTCGGCGTGCCGCAGCTCACCGCCATTCTCGAAGCCGCGGCCGAGGCGCGCAAGGCCGACGTGCCGGTCATCGCCGACGGCGGCATCAAATATTCCGGCGATCTCGCCAAGGCGATCGCCGCCGGCGCAGATTGCGTGATGATCGGCTCGCTGCTCGCCGGCACCGACGAGAGCCCCGGCGAAGTGTTCCTCTACCAGGGCCGCTCGTTCAAGTCCTATCGCGGCATGGGCTCGGTCGGCGCGATGGCGCGCGGCTCGGCCGACCGCTATTTCCAGCAGGACATCAAGGACGCAGATGAAGCTCGTGCCGGAAGGCATCGAGGGGCAGGTGCCCTATCGCGGCCCGGTCGGCCCGATCCTGCACCAGCTCGCCGGCGGCCTGCGCGCCGCCATGGGCTATGTCGGCGCGCCGACGATCCCGGAATTCCAGGCAGCGCGCGCGCAATTCGTGCGCATCACCGGCGCGGGCCTGCGCGAAAGCCATGTCCACGACGTGGCGATCACCCGCGAGAGCCCGAACTACCCGACGGGGCTCTGAGAGGCCAAGGGCTCTTCGGCACCGATCGGGCGCTGGACCCGTCGCGTGAACGCGCGGCGGCCTGAAGACCTGCGGCCCGAATCGCTCTCGCGCCAGAAAAAGGTCAATATGCATCCCTCCGCCTGGATCGCCGCTGCGATCGAAGTTCTCGACGATCTCGAAACGCGCCGGCGCCCGCCGCCGACGCGATGAAGGATTGGGGACTCGCCCATCGCTTCGCGGGGTCCAAGGACCGGGCGGCGATCGCCTCGATGGTTTACGACGCCCTGCGCCGCCGCGCCTCGGCGCGCTGGCTGATGAAATCCGAGACGCCGCGCGCGGAAATGATCGGCGCGCTGTTGCTGGCGCGCGGGCGCACGCCCGCACGAGATCGCCGCGCAGTTCAGCGGCGAGGGCCATGCGCCGCCGCCCTTGAGCGAGGAGGAGCGCGCGGCGCTCGACATCGCCGACCTGTCCGGCGCGCCGGACTGGGTTCGCGGCGACTTTCCCGAATGGCTGGCGCCGCATTTTGCGCGGGCTTTCGGCGATCAGGCGGCGGACGAGGGCGTGGCGCTGTCCGCGCGCGCCCCGCTCGACCTGCGCGCCAACGCCCTCAAGGCCACGCGGGAGCAGGCTCTGGCCGAGCTTTCGCATCTCGGTCCGCAGCCCTGCCGCTTCGCGCCGCTCGGCCTGCGAATTGAACAGGGCAAGGACGGCCGCGCCCCGGCGCTGGCCGCCGAGCCCGCCTATGTGCGCGGTCTCGTCGAAATCCAGGATGAAGGCTCGCAGATCGCGGCCCGGCTCGCCCATGCGGCGCCGGGCGAGCAGGTTCTCGACCTTTGCGCCGGCGGCGGCGGCAAAAGCCTCGCGCTGGCGGGCGACATGGACAATAGCGGCCAGATCTACGCCACCGATTCGGACGGGCGGCGGCTGACGCCGATTTTCGCGCGGCTGGACCGGGCAGGGGTGCGCAATGTGCAGGTCCGCGCGCCGCGCGGCCCGGCGCACGACCCGGTCGGCGATCTCGCGGACGCCTGCGATCTCGTGCTGGTCGACGCGCCCTGCACCGGAATCGGCACATGGCGGCGCAATCCGGATGCGAAATGGCGCATCCGGCCGGGCGCGCTCGAACAAAGGATCAAGGCGCAGGATGAGGTGCTTGCCCGCGCCGCTCGCTATGTGAAGCCCGGCGGGCGGGTCGTTTACGTCACCTGCTCGCTGCTGTGCGAGGAGAACGAGGATCGCGTCGCGGACTTCCTGGCCGCGCATCCGGATTTCTCGGCCGAACCGGCTGCCGAAACCCTGTCGCGCGCCGGGCTCGAATTCGCTGGAAGGCGCGGCGTCACCGCATGGCCCCGGCCTGCGTCTCAGCCCGTCCCGCCACGGAACCGACGGCTTTTATGCCGTGGTCCTGCGCCGCGCCGGGTGACTTCGAGTTCCGCGCCTCAGGCGCTCGCGACGATCTTGACGGACGATTTCGCCGAGGCGGCGCACCAGCGGCCGCAGGTCCTCGGCGATTCGCCAGCGTCCGTGGCGCCCGCCGCAGGCGTTGCTCGCGAGCTCCGCATTGTAATGAGCCCGGCTGATGGTCGTGCATTGCAGCCGCGTCGCCAGTTTCGACGGGCTCTTGACGTCGATCAGGGCGAAATTCCAGCGTT
This sequence comes from uncultured Alphaproteobacteria bacterium, assembly GCA_963811975.1. GTDB lineage: Bacteria > Pseudomonadota > Alphaproteobacteria > Rhizobiales > Beijerinckiaceae > Rhodoblastus. The sequence goes on along the minus strand of CAWETR010000003.1, from coordinate 26,865 downwards.
GCAGCTGAAAGGCGAGATTATTGAGGGCGTGGGCGAGGGCTTCCTGGTCGCGCGCGAAAATTCGCTCGATCGTGAACACCCCGCCCGCCGCGACGCCGATCAGGCCGCCGATCAGGCCGCCGTCGTGGGCGCGCACTTCCAGAGAATGGGCGAAGCCGGCGTCATACAGATCGCCCAGCGCCATTTCGAGCGCGGGATTGCGCCAATAAGCGGGCTCCACGGCGGCGCAGGCCGCCAGCACCTGTCGAACCCTTCGTCGAGGCTGACGCGATCCCCGCCCACGCGGTTTTCCGCGATCGCGCGCGGAAAATCCCAGGGGCGCAGCACGGTCCGGCTCGGCGGGGCCCACAAGGTCGCCACGCCCAGGAAATTGCGCAGCGTCAGGCCGCGCGCATAGGCGTCGATCAGATATTCCGGGGCAAGCGACGCGGCGCGGCCGCAGAAGCCGACCGGCGCGCGCGCCGCCCGGCTCGCCGAGGGCATGCCGCCGTCAGCCATCCAGTCGTGGATCATGCGCGTCACGGCGACGACCGCGCCGGGCAGATGATGGGGGCTTAGCCAGTGGAGCGCGCCGCGCAGCCTGCGCGACAGCGCGCGCAAGGGCTTTTCCGCCAGCGCCTGCTCGCGGGCCGCGCGCCTCTGGGCGCGGCTCGGCGCAGGCGAATTGTCCTCGCCTCCCTCGGCGAACAATTCCGCGATGCGCGCCGCGCGCTGCTTCAAAGGCATCTGGGTCAATTCAAAAAAACGGGGGTCTGACACTTCTGGCTCCCAGCATTACGCGGGGAACAATCGCACGTGCGAATTGCCGTCCGGTTTGGGCATTAACTCAATTGACCGTATAATCGCGTTAACCATTTGGCCCTGCGCCCCGTCGTGAAAAGCCTTGTCGGGGCGGCCGAATCGGCAAAACCCTCCGCGGGTTCCGTTTCCGGCTTTGCGCGCGATGTCCGCGTATGGGGTTCGGGTTGATGGCGGGCCGGCGCGCGTTTGCGCAGGGCCCTGTTGCGAGGGGTCTTTTTTTGCGCGCAATTCCGGTCTATCTGCGGAGAAATTGCGCCGAATCCGGCGCCCTCGCCGCATCGGGCGCCACCGCTCGCCTTTGCCTCCGCCTCGGGATCCGATGACCCAATTGAGCTCTTTTTTCACGCGCCGGGGCGCAGGGGCCGCGGAGTCCGCGACTGCTGGCGCGGCCGCCGCAGGGCCGGGGCCTTTCGGGGCTTACGAGCGGATGCTGGCGCTGCGCTACATGCGCTCGCGCCGGAGCCGCTGGCTGCCCTCCGCGATCGCCGGCCTCTCGATCACCGGCATCGCCGTCGGCGTGATGGCGCTGATCGTGGTGATGTCGGTGATGAACGGCATGCGCGACGAGATGATTTCCAAGCTGATCGGCGTCAACGGCCATATTTTCGTCCAGCCGGTCGACACGCCGCTGACCGATTACCGCGAGGTCACCGCCCAGCTCGAAAAAATCCCCGGCGTCACGCTCGCCTTTCCCATGGTCGAGAACGCGGCGGGCATTTCCTCGCAGCAGCAGCAGACCGGGGCGCTGGTGCGCGGCGTCACGGAAGCCGACCTCAAGCGTCTTCCGGGCATCGTCGGCAATGTGAAGCAGGGAACGCTCGAACATTTCGACGACGAAATCGGCGTGGTGCTCGGCCAGCGCATGGCCGAGGTGCTGGGCGTGCAAGTGGGCGACAAGGTCTCGATCCTCACAGCGCGCGGCGCGCAGACGCCGTTCGGGATCACGCCCCGCCTCAAGGCCTATCCGGTCAAGGCGATTTTCCAGTCCGGCCTGTTCGATTTCGACCAGCTCATCGTCTTCCTTCCGCTCGCCGAGGCGCAGGCCTTCTTCGACCGGCCCAACGAGGTCAACATCATCGAGGGCTTCGTCGAACATCCCGACAAGGTCGACGACGTCCGCATGGCCATCGTGCAGACCGTCACCCGTCCAATCATGCTGACCGACTGGCGGCAGCGCTACAAAAGCTTCTTCGACGTCCTCAAGGTCGAAAGCGACGCGATCTTCCTGATTCTGGCGATCATCGTCGCCGTCGCCTCGCTGCTGATCGTCCAGGGCCTGATCCTGCTGGTGAAGGACAAGGGCCGCGACATCGCGATCCTGCGCACGATGGGGGCGACGCGCGCCTCGATCCTGCGGATCTTCATCCTGACCGGCCTGTCCATTGGCGCGACGGGCGCGGTCCTCGGCACGGTGCTGGGCGTGGCCCTGGCGCTGCGGCTGGAGAACATCCGCTCCTTCGTCAACCGCGTGTTCGATCTCAATCTGTTTCCCGCCGACATCTATCATCTGTCGCAACTGCCTTCGTCCCTCGACCCGCATGAGGTGGCCGGCGTCGCGATCCTGACCCTGTGCCTGTCCTTCCTCGCCACGCTCTATCCGGCGTGGCGCGCGGCGCGGCTCGATCCGGTAGAGGCCCTGCGCCATGAATGAGGCGATCCGTCCGACGCTCAGGCTGACCGGCGTGGTGCGTCGCTATCGCGAGGGCGACGGCTTCCTCGATATTTTGCGCGGGGCCGACGCCGAGCTTTGGCCGCATCAGGCCGCCGCTCTGGTGGCGCCGTCGGGCGCGGGCAAATCAACCCTTCTCCATATCGCCGGGCTGCTGGAGCGTCCGGACGCCGGCGAGGTGGAGATCGAGGGCCAGTCGACCATCGGCCTGAACGATTCGCAGCGCACCGGGCTGCGCCGCACCCGGATCGGCTTCGTCTATCAGTTCCATCACCTGTTGCCGGAGTTCACGGCGGCGGAAAACGTGATGACGCCGCAGATGATCGCCGGCCTGTCGAAGGCGGAGGCGCGCCGCCGCGCGCTCGACCTGCTCGATTATCTCGGCCTCGCGGCGCGCGCCAATCACCGGCCGTCGGAAATGTCGGGCGGCGAGCAGCAACGCGTCGCCATCGCCCGCGCCGTCGCCAACGCCCCCGCGCTGCTCCTGGCCGACGAGCCGACCGGCAACCTCGACCCCGAAACGGCGGATCACGTCTTCGCGGCGCTGATGGCGCTGGTCCGCGCCACTGGCCTGTCGGCGCTGATCGCCACCCATAATCTCGAACTCGCGGCGCGGATGGACCGGCGCCTGACCCTGCGCAATGGCCTTCTGGTTGAAACGACCTGATCTGCAACCTGGCGGTAGGCCTTTTGGCGTCCGCGTTGACGCGACAGCCCATGAAATGCCGCAATTTCAGCGGCTTGACCGTCAAGCGCGATGTTCTCAGCGTTATATTATCCACAAGGATAGGCGCAGCTTTTCCACAGGTTTTGATTTTCTAAGTCTTTGTTTTTCCACCAACGTGTTTCGGAACACAATTTTTTGCGGAAAATACGCTCTTTGGAACGAATAAAGAATATAACACGAACATCAGAAAGTGGCGGTTATCCACCGGATATTGTTCGGAATTTGTCGAAATTCGGGCCGGGCGGGCGCAAAGCTGGGCGCCGATTCCGCATCGGGGCGGACAAAGGCGGCGTTGTTGGCTAGGCTGGACGCTCGGATAGGCTGGACGAATGACCGACAGCGGGAGAAGCGCAATGATCGACGAGACGATCGCGAAGGTCGGATTCGTCCATTTGCACGTCCATACCGCGTTTTCGCTGCGGGAAGGCGCGATCCCGCTCGGCAAGCTGCTCAAGCTGGCCATGGCGGACGAAATGCCGGCGGTCGCGGTCACCGACGTCAATAATCTGTTCGGCGCGCTCGAACTCTCCGAAAAATTCGCCAAGGATGGCGTGCAGCCGATCGCCGGGCTGCCAGCTCACTGTCGAATTCGGCGATGCCGAAGCCTTGCGCTCGCGCGGCGAAATTCTGGCGACGGACGCCGGGCGCGGCAACATCGTCCTGCTCGCCCAGACCGAGCGAGGCTATTCCAACCTGATGCGGCTGACGTCGCAGGCCTGGCTGGAGACCGATTCGGGCGACAGTCCGCATGTCGGGCTCGCCCAGCTCGCGGCTGCGAGCGAGGGGCTGATCGCGCTGAGCGGCGGCCCGAACGGCCCGCTCGACCGCGCCTTCGCGCTGGACAAGCCGGATGTCGCCTGGGCGCGGCTGGGCGCGCTGGCGCCGCTCTATCCGGGCCGGTTCTATATCGAACTGCAAAGGCACGGGCTGGAACGCGAGCAGCAGGTCGAGCCCTTGCTGCTCGACATGGCCTATCGCGAGGAACTGCCGCTGGTTGCGACCAACGAGCCCTATTTCGCGGCGAGCCGCCGATTATGAAGCGCATGACGCGCTGATGTGCATTTCCGACGGGGCGGTCGTCAGCCAGGACAACCGGCGCAAGCTGACCCCCGAGCACCGCTTCAAGACCCGGGCGGAAATGGTCGCCCTGTTCGCCGACCTGCCGGAGGCGACGCGCAACAGCGTCGAAATCGCGCTGCGCTGCTCCTACCGGCCGCGCACGCGCAAGCCGATCCTGCCCAATTTCACGCGAAGGGCACCGACGAGGCGGCGGAATTGCGCGCCCAGGCGGTGTCGGGCCTCGCGCGCGCGCCTCGCCGCCCATGGCCCGGCGCCGGGCCACAGCGAGGACGATTACCGGCAGCGGCTCGAATTCGAATTGTCGATCATCGAGGGCATGAAGTTTCCGGGCTATTTCCTCATCGTCTCGGACTTCATCAAATGGGCCAAGGGGGAGGGGATTCCGGTCGGGCCGGGCCGCGGCTCGGGCGCGGGCTCGCTGGTCGCCTACGCCCTGACCATCACCGATCTCGATCCGATCCGCTTTTCCCTGCTGTTCGAGCGCTTCCTGAACCCGGAACGCGTCTCGATGCCCGATTTCGACATCGACTTCTGCCAGAGCCGGCGCGACGAGGTCATCGCCTATGTCCGCGAGCCGCTACGGCCGGGACCGCGTCGCCCAGATCATCACCTTCGGCTCGTTCCTGGCGCGCGGCGTGCTGCGCAATGTCGGGCGGGTGCTGGAAATGCCGCTCGGCCTCGTCGACAAGCTCGCCAAGATGGTGCCGCAGAACCCCGCCGCGCCGGTCTCGCTGAAACAGGCGATCGACACCGAGCCGCGCCTGCAGGAAGCGGCTGCAGCAGATCCGCGCGTGCGGCAATTGCTGGAGATCGCGCAGAAGCTTGAGGGGCTCTATTCCAACGCCTCGACCCATGCGGCGGGCATCGTCATCGGCGACCGGCCGCTCGACCAGTTGACGCCGCTCTATCGCGATCCGAAATCCGACATGCCGGCGACCCAATTCAATATGAAATGGGTCGAGCCGGCGGGCCTGGTCAAATTCGACTTCCTCGGCCTGAAGACCCTCACCACGCTCTCGACCTGCGTGCAATTGCTGAATCAGCGCGATATCGAGGTCGACCTGTCGACATATCCCGCTCGACGACCCGAAAACCTTCGAACTGCTCGGGCGCGGCGAGACGGTCGGCGTGTTCCAGCTGGAAAGCGCGGGCATGCGCAAGGCGCTGGCCGAAATGCGCGCCGACCGTTTCGAGGACATCATCGCGCTGGTCGCGCTCTATCGTCCCGGCCCGATGGCCAATATCCCGACCTATTGCGCGGTCAAGCTCGGCGAGGAGGACGCCGACTACCTCCATCCCAAGATCGAGGCCGTGCTCAAGGAGACCTTCGGCGTCATCATCTATCAGGAACAGGTGATGCAGATCGCCGCAGATCCTGTCGGGCTATTCGCTCGGCGAAGCCGACATGCTGCGCCGCGCCATGGGCAAGAAGATCAAGGCCGAAATGGACGCGCAGCGCGCCCGTTTCGTCGACGGCGCGGTCGAGCGCGGCATCGACAAGGCCAAGGCCGACGAAATCTTCGACCTGCTGGCGAAATTCGCCGATTACGGCTTCAACAAGAGCCATGCGGCGGCCTATGCGCTGATCGCCTATCAGACCGCCTGGTTCAAGGCGAATTATCCGGTCGAATTCCTCGCCGCCTCGATGACGCTCGACAAGAGCAACACCGACAAGCTGGCCGAATTCCGCAACGAGGCGCAGCCGCCTCGGCATCAAGGTCGAGCCGCCCTCGATCAATTCTCTCCGGCGTCGATTTCGAGGTCCATCGCGATGCCGAGGGCGCGCTGACCATCCGCTACGCGCTGTCCGCCATCAAGGGCGTCGGCGAGGGGCAGGCGAAGGCGCTGGTCAATGCGCGCGGCAAGACGCCGTTTCGCGATCTGTCGGAGTCTGGCGACGCGGCTCAATCCGCGCGAGGTCAACAAGAAGGTTCTCGAGGCGCTGGCCGCGGCCGGGCGCCTTCGACGAGCTGGAGCGCGACCGCGCCCGGGCCTTCGCCGCCGTCGAGCCGATTCTCGGCCTCGCCAACCGCGCGCAGGACGATCATCTCGCGGGCCAGAGCGGGCTGTTCGGCGCGGGCGAACCGGAGGCCCTGCGGCTGACCCATTACGAGAACTGGTCGCGCGGAAGAGCGGCTGCGCCGCGAATTCGAGGCCATCGGCTTCTTCATCTCCGGCCATCCGCTCGACGCCTACCAGAAGGTGCTGGAGCGGCTGAAGGTCATGAGCTGGGCGCCTTTCGCGCGCAGCGTGAAGCAGGGCGCCGTCGCCGACCGCCTCGCCGCGACCGTGCTCGACCGCGCCGAGCGGCGCACCAAATCGGGCAACAAGATGGGCATCGTGACCCTGTCCGATCCCACCGGCCAATATGAGGCGATCCTGTTCCAGGAAGGCCTCAACCAATATCGCGACCTGCTCGAGAAGGGCGCCTGCGTGCTGGTCACGCTGCAGGCGAATCTCGAGGGCGAGGACGTGCGCGCGCGCATCACCATGGTCGAAAAGCTCGACGAGGCGGCGGCGCGCATCCAGAAGGGCCTGCGGATCATCCTGCGCGACGTCGCGCCGCTGCCGAAACTGTCGGAAAAGCTGAAGGGCAAGCCGGAAGGCGACGTGATCCTGGTGCTGCGGCTCGACGCGCCGGAGCGCGAGGTCGAGATCAAGCTTCCCGGCCGCTATCCGATCAATCCGCAGGCGTCCAGCGCGATCAAGGCGATTCCCGGCGTGGCCGAGGTTGAACTGGTATGAGGCCGCGTGCGTTGATTGGGTGCGCGGCATGAAGCCGGATGGAGCCATGACCCGGATTTGCTTCACGACGATTGTGGTTCTCCTGGCCGCCGCGGCTGCATTGTCCTCGCGGCCGGCGCGAGCCCAGCTGCTGGACAACAACGCGCGGCGCGGGGTTCCCGGGCAGCCGGACATTCCCCAACTGCCCCCGCCGCCGGGGGTCAATAATGTCACGCCGTCGTTTCCGGTCCCGTCGATTCATCCATCGCGGCGCCAGGAACCCTATGCGCCCCTGCCGGCGCCCACCTTGCCGCAAGGCATGACGATCACCGTCGACAAGGCGCTGTCGGACCGCCCCGGGTCCGACGATGCGCGCTCGTCGTCGCCGATCGGCAGGCCCGTGCAGGCGGCGCGGGAACTGGCGAAATGCTGGGCGCCGCCGCTTCCCGCGAAGGGAGAGACCGTCGAGGTCACGATCCGGTTCGGCTTCGGCGGAAACGGCATGGTTCGGGGGACGCCGCGGATCACTTACGTCAAGGCGCCGGAGGGCGCGAAGCCCGATGTCGTGCGTGCGTCGATTCTCGACGCCATCAAGGCCTGCACCCCGATGCATTTCACCAAAACCATGGCCGCGGCCGTTCCCGGCTACCCCTTGAGCGTGCGCTATATCGGCCGGCGGGCCGACGAGACGCAGGATCGCCCCAAGGATCCCCCGAAGGATCCGCACTGAGCGGCGCCATTATCGAAATCCGCCTTGCCAAACGGCCTCCGCTGAGTTAGGAGGGCCGTCCATCCCACACGCGAATTCAAAGCGGGCCTGTTTCAAGGTTTCGCTCCGGTGGCCCCAGGGCCCAAAAATTCGCGGAGGTCTAACCGGAGAATATGACTTATGGCGATTCCTGATTTTTCCATGCGCGGCCTGCTCGAAGTCGGCGCCCATTTCGGTCACCAGTCGCACCGCTGGAACCCGAAGATGGCCCCCTATATCTTCGGCACCCGCAACAACATCCACGTCATCGACCTCGCCCAGACCGTGCCGCTGCTGCACCAGGCCCTGAAGGCCGTGTCGGACACGGTCGCCAAGGGCGGCCGCGTGCTGTTCGTCGGCACCAAGCGCCAGGCGCAGGAGCAGATCGCCGACGCCGCCAAGCGTTCCGCGCAATATTACATCAATTCCCGCTGGCTGGGCGGCATGCTCACCAACTGGAAGACCATTTCGGCCTCGATCCAGCGCCTGCGCAAGCTCGACGACCAGCTCGGCGCCGGCGCCTCCGGCCTGACCAAGAAAGAGCGCCTGATGCTGTCGCGCGAGCGCGAAAAGCTGGAAAAGGCGCTCGGCGGCATCAAGGACATGGGCGGCGTCCCGGACCTGATCTTCGTCATCGACACCAACAAGGAGCAGCTGGCGATCAAGGAGGCGGCCCGCCTTCACATTCCGGTCGCCGCGATCCTCGACACCAATTGCGATCCGGACGGCATCACCTTCCCGATCCCCGGCAATGACGACGCCGGCCGCGCCATCGCGCTCTATTGCGACCTGATCGCCCGCGCCGCCCTCGACGGCATTTCCCGCAGCCAGGGCTCGCTCGGCGTCGACACCGGCGCCTTCGAGGAGCCGGCCGTCGCCGAACTGCCGACCGAAGCCGAAGTCTCCGCCGAAACCCCGGCCGAGCAGTTCGAACTGCTCACGGCGCCGCGCGGCGCCCCGGACGACCTGTCGAAGTTCGCGGGCGTCGGCCCGCAGGTCGAGAAGAAGCTCAACGAAGCCGGCCTGTTCCATTACTGGCAGTTCGCGGCGATGACCGAGGACGACGTCAAGAAGGTCGACGCCGATCTCAAGCTGAACGGCAAGGTCGCCGGTTGGGTCGAGCAGGCGCGCGGCCTGATCGCCGGCTAAGGCTTCCGCTTCGGCAGGGTTATATGCGGCGCGCCGGGTCACGCCTGGCGCGCCGTCCGTTTGACCGGACCCCTGTCTTCGATTCTTCACATTTTCCCGATTTTCATAAAGGCATGGGCGCTCAAGCGCCGGCCCAAACCCTGAAGGAAACGTTCCCATGGCCAATATCACCGCCGCAATGGTGAAGGACCTGCGCGAAAAGACCGGCGCGGGCATGATGGATTGCAAGGGCGCGCTCAACGAAACCGGCGGCGACATCGAAGCCGCCGTCGACTGGCTGCGCAAGAAGGGCCTCTCCAAGGCCGCCAAGAAGTCCGGCCGCGTCGCCGCGGAAGGCCTGGTCGGCGTTGCGGTGCATGGCGAGAACGGCGTGGTGGTCGAAGTCAATTCGGAAACCGATTTCGTCGCCCGCAACGAGGAGTTCCAGGCGCTCGTCAAGACCATTGCGCTGGTCGCGGTGGAAAAGGGCGAGTCCGACGTCGAGGCGCTCAAGAACCAGCATTATCCGGGCGGCGCCGGCACGGTCGCCGACGCGATCTCCAACGCCATCGCCACCATCGGCGAGAACATGACCCTGCGCCGCGTCGCGTCGCTCAATGTCTCGCAGGGCGTGATCGGCCAGTACATCCATAACGCGATCAGCGAAGGCGTCGGCAAGATCGGCGTCATCGTCGCGCTGGAATCGACCGGCGACAAGGACCAGCTGACCGAGCTCGGCCGCAAGATCGCCATGCACGTCGCCGCCGCCAGCCCGCTGGCGCTGGACGCCGCCGCCATCGACCCGGCCGTGCTGGAGCGCGAAAAGAACGTGCTGCGCGACAAGAACGCCGGCAAGCCCGCGCATGTGCTGGAAAAGATCGTCGAATCCGGCCTCAAGACCTATTTCAAGGAAGTCACGCTGCTCGAGCAGCCCTTCATCCACGACAATGCCAAGACCGTGTCGCAGGCGGTGGCGGAAGCCGCCAAGACCGTCGGCGCTCCGGTGGCGCTGAAGGGCTTCGTGCGCTATGCGCTCGGCGAGGGCATCGAGAAGCAGGAATCCGATTTCGCGGCGGAAGTCGCGGCGGCGGTGTCCGGCGAAGCCTGATCTCCCCGACCATTATTGCGAAAGGCGGCCCTCGTGGCCGCCTTTTTCATTTGCGGAGGTCGAGGGGCAGGGCGTCCCGGCGGACATGGACGACCGCGTAATCGTCCTTGTAGAGCCGGACCCATCCCGGCCGCGCGTCAAGCGCCCGCGCGACGGGCGAGGAGGGCTGGAACAGCGTCCAGGCGATGCCGTTTTTCACCAGCGCCTCGTCCAGAGCCTTGGGCTCGGCGGCGGCGATGCGGTCGAAATTGTCGAGGAAGGCGTCGCCGAACAGATCGGTGCGGCCGTCGACATACGGCCGGACACCGATGAAAATGAGATAGCCGCCGAAATCATAATGATTGAGCACCGGGCTTTTCGCGCAACTCGGCGGGAACGGCCGCCAGCGCCGCAATCGGCGCCATCGGGCCATCCTCGCGCGTGATCGGCGCGGCGAGGCGCAAGCCCGCCAGAGCGACGAAAATCGCCAGAACGAGGGCGACCTGCGCGCGGGACAGGGCGAGCGGAGCGGCTCTTTTTAGCTCGATGGCCCCGGCGATCGGCCGGGCGAGGATCATCGGCGCGATCAGGCCAAGGACCATGGCGTGCCGGGTATGGTGCAAGGCCATGTGGATCAGGACGACCAGCAGCGCCAGCCGAACCGGCGCCACGCGGATCGGACGATGCAGTGCGAAGCCGAGCAAAGCGAGGAGAGCGATTTCGAGCGGGCCGATATGGTCGAACGCTTCCGGGCGCCATTCGCCGACCCCCGCTAGGCTTTTCAGGCCCATCAGCTTGACGGGAAACAGCAGCGCCTCGACGCCGCGCGGATTGAGCAACGCCGCGCCGACAGCCAGCAGGCCGAACATCAGCCAGCCGCGTACGGCGGCGATCCTTCTGTCCGCCGGAGCCGCCAGAACGGCCTCCAGCGCGAAGGGTCCGAGCAAGGCGAGGCCGAACACGAAGCTGCCGTGCAGATTGGTCCAGAGCGTCATCAGCGGCAGCAGCGCCAGCGACGGCGCGCGATTGCCGTCGCAGGCGGCGAACAGGCGGCCGCCCAGCAGGCGAGCACGGGCAAAGCGAGGATATGCGGCCGGGCCAGCAGGCTGCCGGGCAGCAGGCCGAGGCCGAGCACAGCGACGACGACAAGGGCGATTCCGTCGAGATCGCGCGCCAGCCGCCGCAGAACAGGAACGCCGTCGCCGCGATCGCCGCCGCCGTCAGGACGACGACACCGCTCCAGCCGCCCAGCCGGAAACCGAGCGCCAGCAGAACCTCCGACAGCCATTCATGGGCGGTCCACGGCGCGCCGGCGAACGAAAAGGTGAAGGGATCGACGGCGGGAACGGCGCGATGGGCGAGGATCCACTCGCCCGCCGCGATGTGCCAGAAAGTGTCGCCGTCGTTGAGGACGGCGGGCGTGACGAGGGTCAAGGCAAAAAGCAGCAGCGCCGCAGCAGCGGGCGCGAATTCGACGCCGCCGGCCGAAGCAGCGGGAGAGAGGCCGGCCAGCAATCGGATTTCGGAGGGCGTTCGCGCGAAGGTCATGGCGTTCCGGGCAGGGCAGGGATCCCGCCAGCATAGGGCGCGGCGGTAAAGAAAGCCTGCCAGGCGCGCCGCGCCGTTGCGAGGAACCGGTTTTGACCCTAGAAGCTTGATCCGACCGCTCGAATCGCGGCTTGCGCAAGGGGGCCTCCATGAACGCTTCGCCGGGGAACGCTTCGACAGGACAGCCGAGATGGAAACGCGTGGTCGTGAAGCTGTCGGGCGAGGCGCTGCAGGGCGCGCAGACCCACGGCCTCGATTCCGGCACGCTTGAGCGGATCGCCGAGGACCTCGACGCGGCGGCCGAGCTTGGCGTCGAGATCGCCGTTGTGGTCGGGGGCGGCAACTTCTTCCGCGGCATCCAGGGCGCCGACAAGGGCATCGAGCGCGCCCGCGCCGATTCCATCGGCATGCTGGCGACAGTGATGAACGCGCTGGCCATCGAATTCGCGCTCGAAAAGATCGGCCGGCCCGCGCGCGCGCTTTCCGCCGTGCCGATGCCCTCGGTCTGCCAGCCCTATTCGCGCCAGGCGGCGCTGCATCATCTCGGCAAGGGCCGCGTCGTCATTCTGGCCGGCGGCACCGGCAATCCCTTTTTCACCACCGACACCGGCGCGGCCCTGCGCGGGGCGGAACTGTCCTGCGACGCCATCATGAAGGCGACCCAGGTCGACGGAATCTATTCGGCCGATCCGAAAAAGGATCCCCACGCGACGCGCTTCGACCACCTGACCCATGACGAAGCGATCGCCAAAAACCTCGCCGTGATGGATACTGCCGCCTTTGCTCTTGCGAGAGAGAACCGTATTCCGATAATCGTCTTTTCCCTTGCCTCGCCGCGCGCCATTACCGCGGCGCTGTCCGGCCAGGGCAAGTCGACCCTCGTCGTCCCGTGATTGGCGCACGCGCCGGCGGCGGACCGAGAGGCCGGCAAGAACAAGGCGCCTCCGGCGCAGCGAACAACAGGTGATTTCATGAGCGCTCAATTCGATCTGGCGGAAATCAAACGGCGCATGCAGGGCGCGGTCCAGGCGCTGAAGCACGAACTCGGGGGCCTGCGCACCGGCCGCGCATCCGCCGCCTTGCTGGAGCCGGTCACGGTCGAAGCCTACGGCCAGTCCATGCCGATCAACCAGGTCGCCACCATTTCGGTGCCGGAATCCCGCGCGCTCGCGGTGCAGGTCTGGGACAAGGGCATGGTCGGCCCGGTCGACAAGGCGATCCGCGACGCCAATCTCGGCCTGTCGCCGACCGTCGAAGGCCAGATCCTGCGCATTCGCATTCCCGAGCTCAACGAGCAGCGCCGCAAGGAGCTCGCCAAGCTCGCGCATAAATATGCCGAGGAATCCCGCGTCGCCGTGCGCCATGTCCGCCGCGACGGCATGGATATCCTGAAGAAGCTGGTCAAGGACAAGGCGATCAGCGAGGACGACGAAAAGCGCCACGAGACCGAGGTGCAGAAGGCGACCGACGCCGTCATCGTCGAGATCGACGCGCTGCTGGCGAGCAAGGAAAAGGAAATCATGCAGGTCTGAGACGCCCTGCGTGGACCGGACGTCGTTTCCGGCCGACTTTTGTGCTAAGGCCGGAAGGTTGACGCTGGCGTCAGTTTGCCGCGCGCAGCGACCTTTGACGGGTCACAAGGTCGCCGCGGATGGTGTAAGGCAATAAGGCGTCAACGGAACGACGAGCGCCGAGAACCCGATCAACCCGGCGTCGGCGCGGGCGGGACCACGCGCGGTTTGGGGCAACGGACGGAGCTCGATGAGCGAAAAGCAGACAATCAGCGGCGTCCCCGGCCTGGCAGGCGCGGCTGAGTCCGAAGGGCTGCACGTCGGAATCATCATGGACGGCAATGGCCGCTGGGCCGCGGCCCGCGGCCTGCCGCGCTTCGAAGGCCACCGCCGCGGGGTCGAGGCCTTGCGCCGGGCCGTGCGCGCCGCGAGCGATCTCGGCGTCCGCTATCTCACCGTCTACAGCTTCTCCAGCGAGAACTGGGCGCGTCCGCCGCAGGAAGTCGCCGAACTGATGGGGCTGCTGAAGCTTTTCATCCGCAACGACCTGATGACGCTGCAGGAATCCGGCGTGCGGGTCCGGGTCATCGGCGAGCGCGACAATCTCAAGCCCGATATCGTGGACCTGCTCGACGAGGCCGAGCAGCGCACCCGGCGCAACGCCAAGCTCGACCTGATCGTCGCCTTCAATTACGGCTCGCGGCGGGAAATCGTCGAGGCGGCGCGGTCGTTGGCGCGCGACGTGGCGTCGGGCGTGCTGCGACCCGAGGATATCGACGAGGCGGGCTTCGCCGCGCGCCTTCATACCGCCGGGACGCCGGATCCCGACCTCATCATCCGGACTTCGGGCGAAATGCGCCTCTCGAATTTCCTGATGTGGCAATCCGCCTATAGCGAACTGGTGTTCCTGCCGATCTGCTGGCCGGATTTCGACCGGCCGGCGTTCGAGCAGGCGATCGAAAGTTTTCGCGCCCGCGAACGGCGCTTCGGCGGCGTCGGCGCCTGCGTGACCAAAGTGAAGTCGGCGTCATGATGTTCTGGCGGCCCGCTCATGAATAGGAACGATTCGGCGGAATCGCGCCAGACGGCGACGCCCGGCCTGATGTCCCGGCATCATCTCGACGATCTCGGCGTGCGCGCGGCGTCGGCCCTCGTGCTGGTCGTGACGGCGGTCGGGTCGCTGTTTGCGGGCGGCTGGCTTTTCGTCCTCTACTGGCTGGTCGCCGCGCTGGCCGTGCACTGGGAATGGCAGCGGCTGATCGGGGCGCCGCTGCCCTGGCTGCGATTTTTCGGCGGAGGACTCGCTCTCTGCGCCGCCGCCGCGCTGCTTCACATCGGTCAGGTCGAACTGGCGTTCGTGATTCTGCTGATCTCGGCGGCCTTTTGCGCCTGGGCGGCGGGGCCGGGCGCGCTGCTCTGGGCCGGGTCCGGCCTGTTCTATGCGGGCGGGCTGCTGTTTGCGACGCTGGCGCTGCGGCACGCGCCGTTCTTCGGAATCTGTGCGATCGGCTGGCTTTTCGCCGTAGTCTGGGGCACCGACGTCGGCGCCTATTTCGGCGGCCGCCTGATCGGCGGCCCGAAGCTCGCGCCGCGCATCTCGCCCGGCAAGACCTGGTCCGGCTTCGGAATCGGCATTGTCTGCGGCGCGAGCCTCGGCGCGCTCGTCGCCCATTTCTGGCCCAACGTGCAGTCGCCGCTGCTTCCGGTCTTCCTGCTCGGCCTCGTCGCAGGCGCGCTGGCGCAGGGCGGCGACCTGTTCGAATCCTGGATCAAGCGCCGATTCGGCGTCAAGGATTCGAGCCGGCTCATTCCCGGCCACGGCGGCGTCATGGACAGGCTCGATGGTTTTATCGCGGCGGCGATCTTCGCCGCCCTGTTCGGCGTAGCGCGCGGTTTGCCGAGCGCGGCGGCCGGTTTGCTCTATTGGCAATAGGATTCGAATGACCGTCGTCCCCGTACCCGCGCCTTCCGTCAAACCCCGCAAACTGACCATTCTCGGCGCCACCGGCTCGATCGGCCGCTCGACCGAGGCGGTGATCCTCGGCGCTCCCGGCGCCTTCGAGACCGTCGCGGTCGCGGGCGGGCGCGACGCCAGGAACCTGGCCCGGGTCGCGCGGTCGCTGGGCGCGAAATTCGCGGCGATCGCGGATGTCGCCGCCTATGCCGAACTGAAGGCCGAACTGGCCGGGACCAATATCGCGGCCGGCGCCGGGCCGGAGGCGATGAGGGAAGCCGCCAGCATGGAATCCGACCTCGTCGTCGGCGCCATCGCGGGCGCGGCCGGCGTCCTCCCGACCTATGCCGCCGTCGAGGCGGGGCGCGACGTCGCCCTCGCCAACAAGGAATGCCTGGTCTGCGCCGGCGAACCTTTCATGCGCAAGGCGCGGGAGAAGGGCGTTCGCGTCCTGCCGATGGATTCCGAGCACAACGCCATTTTCCAGGCGCTCGGCGGCGAAAGCGCCAGGACCATCGAAAAAATGTGGCTGACCGCCTCGGGCGGCCCGTTCCGGACCTGGAGCGCCGAGCAGATCGCCGCCGCCACGCCGGAGCAGGCGCTCGCCCATCCGAACTGGGCCATGGGTCCCAAGGTGACGGTCGATTCCGCCAGCCTGATGAACAAGGGACTCGAACTGATCGAGGCGCTGCACATTTTCGGCATCGATGCGAACAAGCTCGACGTCCTCGTGCATCCGCAATCCATCGTCCATGGCCTCGTCTCCTTCTCGGACGGCGCGGTGACCGCCGGCATGGCCGTGCCGGACATGAAGGTTCCGATCGCGCATTGCCTCGGCTGGCCTGACCGCGTCGCCGACCCAGGCCCGCCGTCTTGATCTCGCCGCGATCGGCGCGTTAACTTTCGAAAAGCCGGATTTCGATCGCTTTCCCGCCTTGCGGGTGGCGATGTCCGCGCTCGCCGCCGGCGGCGCCATGCCGAACATCCTGAACGCCGCGAACGAAATCATGGTCGCGGCGTTTCTTGAGAAGCGCATAGCGTTCAATGAAATAGCAGCACATGTTGAAGCGATTTGCGAGATCTTCGACAAGGAAGGCGCCGCCCGGACGCCGTCCGACGTTGAGGCCGCTCTGGCCGTTGACCATATTGTGAGAGAAAGATCCCGCGCGAGGCTTGCCGGGCTTGGCCATTAAATCGCGATGCGGCATGGTAACGAAATAGTAACCATGCCCGCGGCGAGTGGACACTCGCAGTCCGCCGCGCGGGGCGGAGTAGGTCATGGCTTTATTTCATTGGCTCTGGACATTGGGATCCTATCTCGTGCCCTTCCTCTTCGTGCTCAGCCTCGTGGTGTTCTTCCACGAATTCGGCCATTTCGTCGTTGGCCGGCTCTGCGGGATCAAGGTCGACGCCTTTTCGATGGGATTCGGGCCGGAACTCGCGCATTTCATCGACAAGCACGGAACGCGCTGGCGCCTCGCGGCCTTGCCGCTCGGCGGCTATGTCCGTTTCCACGGCGACGCCAACGGCGCGAGCGAGCCCGATTTCGAGACCACGGCGAAAATGCCCGAATCCGAACGCGCGGTGACCTTCTTCGCGCAGAAGGTCTGGAAGCGCGCCGCCGTCGTCGCGGCCGGGCCGCTGGCCAATTTCGTCCTCGCCATCCTGATCTTCACGGCTTTGTTCCGCGTGGAGGGGCGGCCGGTCCTGACCCCGCGCGTCGACAGCGTGATCGCCGGAGGACGCGCGGCGGCGGCCGGCTTCCAGAAGGGCGACCTGGTCGTCTCCATCGACGGGAAGGCGATCGACAGCTTCACCGAGATGCAGCGCATCGTGAACGCGTCGGGCGACATGCCGCTGCGTTTCGTGGTCCAGCGCGACGGCAAGGACGTCGCCATCGACGCGACGCCGGAGCGCAAGGACACCAAGACGCCGTTTGGAATCAGCCGCGGCGGCGTGCTCGGCGTGGCCGCCGGCGGCGCGCCGGAAGACTGGCGGACGGCGACCTACAGCTTGCCGGGCGCCTTCGTCGAAGCCGTGCGCGAGACCTGGTACGTGATCGACCGCACCGGCTCCTATCTGGGCGGCCTGGTCATCGGCCGGGAATCGCCGGAACAATTGTCGGGCCCGATCCGCATCGCCGAAGTGTCCGGCGAAGTCGCGAAAGCGGGCATCTGGCCGCTGTTCAACCTCGCGGCGATTCTCTCGATCTCGATCGGGCTGCTGAACCTGCTGCCCGTGCCCCTGCTCGACGGCGGACATCTGCTTTACTACGCCTTCGAGGCGGCGCGGGGCAGGGCCCTGACGCAGCGCGCGCAGGAGTTCGGGTTCCGGATCGGCCTGGCCTTCGTGGCGGCACTGATGCTGGTCGCGACCTACAACGACCTGGTCCGCATCACGCGCCAGTGGCTCAACCTGGGCTGAAGTCCGAACGAATAGCGCCCGACGTTAATGGAACAGATACGCCCGTCGCGGTAAGCAACGGGCGTTTCCATGCGGTCTCTTCTGGGATTGCGGCGGAAATGTGAAGCAAAAACGTGGCTTGCGGGCCACGCCATCGTAAAAAAACGGGACACCAGGCGTTAGGCATTTGCAGGATTCCATAAACCTTGTAGAAGCAGAGTCACATCGGACAGGCTTGGTTTGTGTTATCCAATCGAAGTCTGGAGTTAGGCCGAGTTGTTTGATTTCGGCCTCCACCGGCGGGAGTTCCTCGCAGGTGGTCAGGAGTTCACGGGGACCGGGTTTCAATGAAGTTTCGCCAAGGTCTTAAGGGTCGGTCCGCATTGGCGGTCGCGCTGGTGATGGGCACGCTTGCGGCTCCGACCCATGCGTTGGCCGAAACCATCGTGGTTGAGGGTAATCATCGCGTCGATTCGGAGACGATCCGGTCCTATTTCGTGGGCAGCGACGCCAATGACGCCGTGAAGAAGCTGTATAGCAGCGGTTATTTCTCCGACGTGCAGGTCAGCCATCGCGGCTCCGCGCTCGTGGTGCGGGTGGTCGAGAACTCGACCGATGATCAACCACGTCGTTTTCGTCGGCAACAGCAAGGTCAAGTCCGAGGATCTCGAAAAAGAGATCCAGCTGAAGAATCACGGGGCCTTCAGCCAGGCCGCCGCGGACGCCGACGTCCAGCGCATCGCGGACGTCTATCGCCGCGCCGGCCGCAACGCCGCCACGGTCAGCGTTCGCACCGTCGAGACGCCGAACGGCACCGTCGACGTCGTCTACGACGTCAACGAAGGCGAGAAGACCGGCATCAAGGAAATCCGCTTCGTCGGAAACCAGGCCTTTTCGAGCGGTCGCCTGATGAGCTTGATGGACTCGACGGAAATGAACTTCCTGTCGTTCTTCAAGACCTCCGACGTCTTCGATCCCGATCGTCTGGCGAAGGACGCCGAGGCGATCCGTCGCTTCTACCTCAAGAACGGCTATGCCGACTTCCGCGTCGTGGGCGTCGATCCGCGTCTATGATCCGGTCGCGGGCGGCTATATCGTCACCATCAGCGTTGAAGAAGGCGGGGTTTACCGGGTTGGCTCGGTCAGCGTGGAATCCCATCTGAACGGCGTTTCCGACGCCGCCCTGCAGTCGGCGATCGGCTTCCATGTCGGCGACGTCTACAACGGCGACCTGGTCCAGAACACCACCGTCCGGATGACGAAGGAAGTCCAGAAAATGGGCTACGCCTTCACGGAAGTCCGTCCGCGTGGCGACAAGGATGCGGCCAATCACACCGTCTCGGTCGTGTTCGTGGTCGAGGAAGGACCGCGGGTCTATATCGAGCGCATCAATGTCCGCGGCAACACCGCGACGCGCGATTACGTGATCCGTCGCGAATTCGATATCGGCGAAGGCGACGCCTACAACAAGGTGCTGATCGACCGGGCCGAGCGCCGCCTGAATTCGCTCGGCTTCTTCAAGAAGGTCAAGATCACCAGCGAGCCTGGCACGGCAGCCGATCGCGTCATTGTCGACGTGGACGTCGAGGAGCAGTCCACCGGTTCGTTCTCGGTTTCGGGCGGCTATTCCACGACCCAGGGCTTCATCGCTGAAGTTTCGGTCACGCAGAGCAACTTCCTCGGCCGCGGCGATTACATCCGGCTCGCGATCTCCGCGGGCCAGTACAGCAGGGGCGTCGAGCTCAACTATACCGAGCCCTTCTTCCTCGACAACCGCATCGCGGCCGGCTTCGATCTCTATTCGAAGGTGTCGGAAGCCTCGACCTACGCCTATTATTCGAACTGGGTCACGGGCGGCACCATTCGCTTCGGCATTCCGCTGACCGACGACCTGACGATCGCCCCGCGCTATACGCTCTATAATTCGCAGCTCACGATCCCGAACTCGTCGAGCCAGCCCTACAACGACTGTTCCTACCCGCTCTGGGGCGTCACGCCGGGCTACAATCTGACGCCTGTCACGCCGTGGAACAGCTGCTTGACCAACGGCGAAGCTTCGCTGGCGCTGAAGCAGTCGCAGGGCAACTGGCTGACCTCGATGATCGGCTATACGCTGGCCTATAATACGCTCGACAATCCGCGCGATCCGCATCTCGGCATCCGCGCCGAACTGAAGCAGGACTTCGCCGGCCTCGGCGGCAATTCGGACTTCCTGCGCACCACGGTCGATATCCGCGGTTATCACGAGCTCTATTTCGACGACATCGTCGGCATGATGCACTTGCAGGCGGGCGATCTGTTGAACACCGGCAGCCAGCCGCTGCGCATCGTCGACAACTTCAATCTCGGTCCGAGCCTCGTTCGCGGCTTCGCGCCGGGCGGCATCGGCCCGCGCGACATCAGCAACTCGACCACCAACAATAACGGCAACGCCCTTGGCGGCACCCAATATTGGGGCGCTTCGGTCGAGGCGCAGTTCCCGATCTGGGGCCTGCCCAGGGATATCGGCCTGAAGGGCGCCGTCTATTTCGACGCCGGCAGCCTCTGGAATTACCAGGGCACGACCAATTTCGGGACCTATCTCGGCTATAATTCGGCGCAGGCCCTGTCCTGCACCTACATGAACAACCATACGCCGACGGGCGCGCCCAAGACGACCTTCATCGCGGGATATCCGGTCCAGCAATCGGCTTGTATCGACGTGGGCAGCAACAATTCGCTGGTCCGCTCGGCGGTGGGTCTCGGCCTGATCTGGGCCTCGCCGATGGGTCCGATCCGCTTCAACTATTCCTTCGTGCTGTCGAAGGCCAATACCGACGTGACGCAGGCGTTCAGCTTCACGGGCGGCACCCAGTTCTAAGCGGCCGACACGGAGTTTCGAGGGCGCGGCCGCAAGCCGCGCCCTTTTCCATTGGGGACATCCATCTCCTTGACAAATGGGGAGCGTCGAAATGGACGAAATCAAATTCTTTCGTCGCGCGGCAACGCCGACGCTCGCTGAGATCGTCGAATGGACGGGCGCGACGCCCGCCGGCGAGGTCGATCTCGGCCAGACCATTGTGGATGTCGCGCCGCTCGACCGGGCGCGTCCGGGGGACCTGGTCTTCCTCGACAACCCGAAATATGTCGACCAGCTTTCCGGCACGCGGGCGACCGCCTGCCTCGTCGGCGAGCGCCATGCCGAGCTCGTGCCGAAGGGCGTCGCAGCTCTGGTCGTGCGCGAGCCCTATCGCGCCTGCGCCATCGTCACGGCGCGGCTCTACCCCGACGCCGCGCGGCCCGGATCGCTGTTCGACAGCCACGGCGTTTCACCCGGCGCCAATGTCCATCCGCTGGCGCGGCTCGAGGCCAATGTCATTGTCGATCCCGGCGCGGTGATCGGGCCGCACGCCGAAATCGGCGAAGGCGCGGTCATCGGCCCCAATGCGGTGATCGGGCCCAAGGTGAGGATCGGCCGCTCGAGCGCGGTGGGAGCGGGCGCGACGGTCTCCAACGCCCTGATCGGCGACCGCGTCATCATTCATCCCGGTGTCCGGATCGGCCAGGACGGATTCGGCTTCGCCATGAGCCCGCGCGGGCACCAGAAGGTGCCGCAGGTCGGCCGCGTCATCATTCAGGACGATGTCGAGATCGGCGCCAACAGCACCATCGACCGCGGCGCCAATCGCGACACGATCATCGGCGAAGGCTCGAAAATCGATAATCTGGTGCAGATCGCCCATAATGTCGTGATCGGCCGCCATTGCGTCATCGTCAGCCAGGTCGGCATTTCCGGCTCGACCGAACTCGGCGATTTCGTCGTCGCCGGCGGGCAGGCGGGACTCACGGGCCATCTGCGCATCGGCATGGGCGCGCAGATCGCGGCGCAATCCGGCGTCATGGCCGACGTCGATCCGGGCGCCAAGGTCGGCGGCTCGCCGGCAAAGAATGCGCGCGACTGGCTGAAGGGCGTGGCAGCGGTCGACAGGATGACGAAAAGCCGCGGCAAGGGCCGCGCGGAATGAATTTTTACGCTGGCTTTCGGCGCCAATGTGGCGTTAAAGCGGGCAGTCCTATCGCATAGCTTAATCATTATGGAACACGAGATGTCGGACCAGGGCAGCACTTTGGAGACGATCGATATCCAGCGGTTGATGCAATTATTGCCGCATCGCTATCCTTTTCTCCTCGTCGACCGCATCGTCGAGGCGCGCGGCGACGAATTCGGCGTCGGCATCAAGAACGTCACGATCAACGAGCCGCAATTCACCGGCCATTTTCCCGATCGGCCCGTCTTTCCGGGCGTGCTGCTGATCGAGGCGATGGCGCAGACCGCTGGCGCGCTTTGCGTCAATTCGCGCCTTGGCGGCGCCAAGCCGCCGCTGGTCTATTTCATGACCATCGACAAGGCCAAATTCCGCAAGCCGGTCGTGCCGGGCGACCGGGTGGAGTTCCACATGACCCGCATCAATCAGCGGCGCAACATCTGGTGGTACCAGGGCAAGGCGATGGTCGACGGCGCCCTGGTGGCCGAGGCCGAGATCAGCGCCATGATCCTGAGCGACGCGGCTGACAAGCAAGGCTGATCCATGTCCATTCATCCCACTTCGATCGTCGAGGACGGCGCCAGACTGGGCGACGGAGTCGCAATCGGACCGTTCTGCCATATCGGCCCCCATGTGACGCTGGGCGACGGCGTCATGCTCAAGTCGCACGCCGTCGTCAACGGCCATACGACGATTGGCCCGCGCGCCAAAATCTATCCCTTCGCCTCGATCGGCTACGAGCCGCAGGATCTGAAATATCGAGGCGAAGACACCACCTTGACGATCGGCGCCGATTGCGTGATCCGCGAGGGCGTCACCATGAATCCAGGCACGGTGACGGGCCGTTCGGCGACCATCGTCGGCGACCGCTGCTTCTTTCTCGCCAATTCGCACGTCGGCCATGACAGCATCATCGGCAATGACTGCGTCTTTTCCAACAATGTCATGATTGCCGGCCATGTCACCGTCGACGACTTCGTGATCTGCGGCGGCGGCTCGGCCATCGTCCAATATGCCCGCGTCGGCGCGCATTCCTTTGTCAGCGGCATGACGGGCATCGGCGCGGATCTGATCCCGTTCGGGCTCGCCTTCGGCAGCCGCGGCTTCCTGATGGGCCTCAATCTCGTCGGTCTCAAGCGTCGTAACTTCGGCCGCGAGGCCATTCACGATCTACGCCGCGCCTATCGCGCCCTGTTTGCCCCGGAAGGCACCTTGAAAGAGCGCGTCGAGGACGTCGCCGAGGAATTCGCCGACAACGCCGAGGTGATGATGATCGTCGAATTCATCCGGGCCGGCGGCGACCGCGCCTTGTGCATGCCCGAACTGGAGCGGATTTCGCCGTGAGCGAACGGGTCGCGCTGATCTGCGGCAACGGCGCGTTTCCTCTTGTCGCGGCTCGCGCCGCAAAGCAGCGCGGGCTCGAGGTTTTCATCCTCGGCCTGAAGGGACTGGCCAGCGAAGCGATCGAGGACTTCCCCCATGTCTGGCTCAGCGTCGGGCAGCTCGGAGCGGCGTTTCGCGAGATCGCGGCGCGCGACATCAAGGATGTCTGCCTGATCGGCGGGCTGGGGCGCCCCGAGTTCTCCGATCTTCGCCTCGACTGGGGCGCGATCAAGCGGCTGCCCGAGATTTATCGCCTGATGAAGGGCGGCGACGACCACGCGCTGAAGGGCGTGATTCGCCTGATCGAGGGCGAAGGCCTGCGGGTGATCGGCGTCGACACGCTGGCGCCCGAACTGCTGGCCGCGCCGGGGCCGATGAATCGTTTGCCGTTTCCGAAGGATCTAGCCGAGGATCTCGCCTACGGCCACGACTGCCTGACAGCGCTCTCAGCCTTCGACTGCGGCCAGGCGCTGGTGTTGTTCCATCGCCGGATCATCGCGCTCGAGGCCGCCGAGGGCACCGACGCCATGCTGGTTCGCGTCGCCGAGCTGCGGGACCGGGGGCGCTGGCGCGCCAAGCGGCCTGCCGGGCTGCTGATCAAGGCGCCGAAGGCGGGCCAGGACCTCCGGGTCGATCTGCCGGCCATGGGGCCGGAGACGGTCGCGGCGGCCGCGAAGGCGGGTCTGTTGGGCATCGC
The DNA here is from genome assembly GCA_963811975.1 of uncultured Alphaproteobacteria bacterium. Taxonomy (GTDB): domain Bacteria; phylum Pseudomonadota; class Alphaproteobacteria; order Rhizobiales; family Beijerinckiaceae; genus Rhodoblastus. The sequence goes on along the minus strand of CAWETR010000003.1, from coordinate 3,380 downwards.
GGTCGAAGCGGGCAAAGTGCTCATTCTCGATCGCGCGGCGGTGGCCGCGCAGGCGGAACAAGCGGGTTTGTTCCTCTATGGCTTCACGCCGGGGGGCGAAGCGTGAAAGTCTTCATGATCGCGGGCGAACCGTCGGGCGACCAGCTCGGGCAGGGGTTGATTCGCGCTCTGCGCGCCCGCGTGCCGGATGTGCAGATTTCGGGCGTCGGCGGCGACGCCATGGGCGCCGAGAATTTTGTCAGCCTGTTTCCGATGGACGAGATTTCCCTCATGGGCGTGCTGCCGGTGCTCGCCAACCTGCGCAATTTGCTGAAGCGGATCGACCAGACCGCGAAAGCGGTGATCGCGGCGCGTCCGGACGCGCTGGTGCTGATCGACAGCCCCGACTTCACCCATCGCGTCGCCCGCAGGGTCCGCAAGGTCCTGCCCGGCTTGAAGATCGTGAATTACGTCGGTCCGACCGTCTGGGCCTGGCGTCCGGGCCGCGCCAAGCGGATGCGGGCCTATGTCGATCTGATCCTGGCGATCTTTCCGTTCGAACCGGAGGCCCATGTCCGGCTCGGCGGCCCGCGCTGCCTCTACATCGGCCATCCGCTGATCGAACGGCAGGGGCTGCTTCAGGGTGACGACGAAGCCAAGAGAGCGGCCCGGTCCTGGTTCTTCCGGGGTCGCGCGCCTCGGTCGTGCTTCGCATGGGCGGCCCGTTCGGCGACGCCATTGCGCGGCTCGATCAGGCGCATCCCGGCCTCGACTACATCCTGCCCACCGCGCCGAGCGTGGCGGGCACGGTCCGCGACATGATCGCGGGCTGGCCGGTCAAGCCGCGCGTCGTCGTGGACGATTCGGAGAAATATTCCGCGTTTCGCGCGCGCCCGCGCGGCGCTGACGGCCTCCGGCACCGTGGCGCTGGAGCTCGCCTTGTCGCGAACGCCGGCAATCGTGGCCTATCGCATTCCCAAGGTCGAAGAATTCTTCGCGCGCCGGCTCATCCAGGTGAGCATGGTGTCGCTCCCCAACCTGATCATCGGCGAAAAAGCCTATCCGGAATATTTGCAGGACGAGGCCAACGGCCCGCTGCTCGCGGCGCGGCTTGCCGAAATCGTCGAGGATAGTCCGGAACGGCGCCGCCAGCTTGCCGCGCTGGGCCTGTTGCGCGAGCGGATCGCCATCGCCGAGGGACAGAAGCCGAGCGAGCGCGCAGCTCAGGCGATCTGTGAACTTGTCGCCGCAACCTGAGGTCGTGTAAGCGTAAAACGCTCAGTGGGCCTTCATGATCGCGAGCGTGCTCTTGCCGAATGTGGTCAAGGCGACGACGCGCGCACGGGCATCGCCGAGACGCGGACTATAGCTCAGGAAGGGCGTATTGGGGTTTTCGTTCCCCGCGAAGGCGAACGCCTTGTCGCCGAGACAGGCCTCGATGGTCGCCTTGATATCGGCAAGGTTCAGCTTGTCGGCCTTGCAGGAATAGATGATCTCGCCGGCCTTCTTCTTGTCGACGATCTCGCAGGCGCCGAACAGTCTTCGCTGACGCCATAGGTTGCCAGAGCGTCGCGTTCGCCGCGCATCGCGCCCGGACGGCCATGAAACCATCGCCCGAAAAGCCGATCAACCGCTTGAACGCGTCGCAATCGAAGGCCTTGTCGTCGATCGGCGCAGGCTCGCCGCGCTTTTCGACGAGACCGCCTTTCTCGACATTGTTGGCCTGCGCAAAAGCGGAGCCGCCCCCGAGGCTGAGCCAGAGGAGGGCGGCGACAGAGGCGGCCCGCGCCCCCGCGCGCGAATCGCGGAAGCCGGAAGTTTTCGGGTACGAAGGATCAACGGGAGCCGATCTTCACATAATCGCGCTGCGGCGCGCCGGTGTAGAGCTGGCGCGGACGGCCGATCTTCTGGCTCGGGTCCTCGATCATTTCCTTCCACTGCGCGATCCAGCCGACGGTGCGGGCGACGGCGAACAGCACGGTGAACATCGAGGTCGGGAAGCCGATCGCCTTGAGGGTGATGCCCGAATAGAAATCGACGTTCGGATACAGCTTCTTCTCGATGAAATATTCGTCGTGCAGGGCGACGCGCTCCAGCTCCATCGCGACGTCGAGCAGCGGATCGTCCTTGATGCCGAGTTCCTTCAGCACTTCGTGGCAGGTCTTCTGCCATGATCTTGGCGCGCGGATCGTAGTTCTTGTAGACGCGGTGGCCGAAGCCCATCAGGCGGAACGGATCGTTCTTGTCCTTGGCCCGGTCGATATATTCCGGGATCCTCTCGACCGTGCCGATCTCGCGCAGCATGTTGAGCGCGGCCTCGTTGGCGCCGCCGTGCGCCGGGCCCCACAGGCAGGCGATGCCGGCGGCGATGCAGGCGAAGGGATTGGCGCCGGACGATCCGGCCAGCCGCACGGTCGAGGTCGAGGCGTTCTGCTCATGGTCGGCGTGCAGGATGAAGATGCGGTCGAGCGCGCGCGACAGGATCGGGTTGACCTTGTATTCCTCGCAGGGCACGCCGAAGCACATGCGCAGGAAATTCGCCGTGTAGCCGAGATCGTTCTTGGGATAGACGAAGGGCTGGCCGATCCGATATTTGTAGGCCATGGCGGCCATGCGTCGGCATCTTGGCAATCATGCGCATGGAGGCGATCATGCGCTGCGCCGGATCGCGAAATATCGGTCGAGTCGTGATAGAAGGCCGACAGCGCGCCGACCGCAGCCGACCATGACCGCCATCGGGTGGGCGTCGCGGCGGAAGCCCGGGAAGAATGCGCCACTGTTCGTGCACCATCGTGTGGCGCGTGATGCGATAGTCGAAATCGGCCTTTTGGGCTGGCGTCGGCAATTCGCCGTAGAGCAGCAGGTAGCAGCTTTCCAGGAAGTCGCCGTGTTCGGCGAGCTGTTCGATCGGGTAGCCGCGGTAGAGAAGGACGCCTTCATCGCCGTCGATATAGGTGATCTTGCGATTCGCAGCTCGCCGTGAGGTGAAACCGGGATCGTAGGTGAACATGCCGGTCTGGCCGTACAATTTGGCGATATCCGCGACCGCCGGACCGATCGAGCCGTGCTTGATCGGCATTTCCACGGTCTTGTCGCCAAATATAAACTTGCCCGTTTCGCTCATGAGAACTCGCCTTCTCTCTGACGCTGCAGACCGCGCGCCGCCGCTCCGCCCGCCCTGATTTGACGGACGAAATACGGCGGAAACGCGTGAAAATTGTGCGCTGCAAATGACTAGCCCATTGTGGAGGCAGGTTCAAGATGAGAGCATCTTAAACGTTGGTCGCGCCGAGCGCGGCCGGGACTGTCAGGCCGCCGCGTCGGCGATGCGGCCGAGGCTCTCCTCGCGGCCAAGCGTTTCCAGCACATCGAAAATTCCCGGCGAGGTCGCTCGCCCCGTG
>CAWETR010000002.1:0-66922 GCA_963811975.1 uncultured Alphaproteobacteria bacterium | reverse complement strand
AACAAGGTGCTGATCGACGGGGCGGAGCGCCGCCTGAATTCGCTCGGCTTCTTCAAGAAGGTCAAGATCACCAGCGAGCCTGGCTCGGCGGCCGACCGCGTCATCGTCGACGTGGACGTCGAGGAGCAGTCCACCGGTTCGTTCTCGGTTTCGGGCGGCTATTCCACGACCCAGGGCTTCATCGCTGAAGTTTCGGTCACGCAGAGCAACTTCCTCGGCCGGGGCGATTACATCCGGCCTCGCCATCTCCGCCGGCCAGTACAGCAGGGGCATCAAGCTCAACTATACCGAGCCCTTCTTCCTCGACAACCGCATCGCGGCCGGCTTCGATCTCTATTCGAAGGTGTCGGAAGCCTCGACCTACGCCTATTATTCCAATTGGGTCACTGGCGGCACCATTCGCTTCGGCATTCCGCTGACCGACGACCTGACGATCGCGCCGCGCTATACGCTCTATAATTCGCAGCTCACGATCCCGAACTCGTCGAGCGAGCCGTACAACGACTGTACCTACCCGCTCTGGGGCGTCACGCCGGGCTATAACCTGACGCCCGTGACGCCGTGGAACAGCTGCTTGACCAATGGTGAAGCGTCGCTGGCGCTGAAGCAGTCGCAGGGCAACTGGCTGACCTCGATGATCGGCTATACGCTGGCCTACAATACCCTCGACAACCCGCGCGATCCGCATCTCGGCATCCGCGCCGAATTGAAGCAAGATTTCGCTGGCCTCGGCGGCGATTCGGACTTCCTGCGCACCACGTTCGATTGCATGGTTTTCACGAGCTCTATTTCGACGACATCGTCGGCATGATGCACTTGCAGGCCGGCGATCTGTTGAACACCGGCAGCCAGCCGCTGCGCATCGTCGACAACTTCAACCTCGGTCCCAGTCTCGTCCGCGGCTTCGCGCCGGGCGGCATCGGCCCGCGCGACATCAGCAACTCGACCACCAACAATAACGGCAACGCGCTCGGCGGCACCGAATATTGGGGCGCTTCGGTCGAGGCGCAGTTCCCGATCTGGGGCCTGCCCAGGGATATCGGCCTGAAGGGCGCCGTCTATTTCGACGCCGGCAGCCTCTGGAACTACCAGGGCTCGACCAATTTCGGGACCTATCTCGGCTATAATTCGGCGCAGTCCCTGTCCTGCTCCTACATGAACAACCATACGCCGACGGGCGCGGCGAAGACGACCTTCATCGGGGGTATCCGGTTCAGCAGTCGGCTTGTATCGTCGTGGGCAGCAACAATTCGATCGTCCGCTCGGCGGTGGGTCTCGGCCTGATCTGGGCCTCGCCGATGGGTCCGATCCGCTTCAACTATTCCTTCGTGCTGTCGAAGGCCAATACCGACGTCACCCAGGCGTTCAGCTTCACGGGCGGCACCCAGTTCTAAGCGGCCGACACGGAGTTTCGAGGGCGCGGCCGCAAGCCGCGCCCTTTTCCATTGGGGACATCCATCTCCTTGAAAATGGGGAGCGTCGAAATGGACGAAATTAAATTCTTTCGTCGCGCGGTAGCGCCGACGCTCGCTGAAATCGTCGAATGGACGGGCGCGAAGCCCGTCGGCGAGGTCGATCTCGGCCAGACCATCGTGGATGTCGCGCCGCTGGATCGGGCGCGTCCGGGCGATCTGGTCTTTCTCGACAACCCGAAATATGTCGACCAGCTCGCCAGGACGCGGGCGACCGCCTGCCTGGTCGGCGAGCGCTATGCCGACGCGTGCCCGAGGGCGTCGCCGCTCTGGTCGTGCGCGAACCCTATCGCGCCTGCGCCACGGTCACGGCGCGGCTCTACCCGGACGCCGCGCGTCCCGGTTCGCTGTTCGACAGCCACGGCGTTTCGCCGGGCGCCAATGTCCATCCGTCGGCGCGGCTGGAAGCGAATGTCATCGTCGATCCCGGCGCGGTGATCGGACCGCACGCCGAAATCGGCGGAAGGCGCGGTCATCGGCCCCAATGCGGTGATCGGCCCCAAGGTGCGGATCGGCCGCGACGAGCGCGATCGGCGCGGGCGCGACGGTCTGCAACGCCTTGATCGGCGACCGGGTCATCATTCATCCGGGCGTGCGGATCGGCCAGGACGGTTTCGGCTTCGCGCATGAGCCCGCGCGGCCACCAGAAGGTGCCGCAGGTCGGCCGCGTCATCATCCAGGACGATGTCGAGATCGGCGCCAACAGCACCATCGACCGCGGCGCCAATCGCGACACGATCATCGGCGAGGGCACCAAGATCGATAATCTGGTGCAGATCGCCCATAATGTCGTGATCGGCCGCCATTGCGTCATCGTCAGCCAGGTCGGCATTTCCGGCTCGACCGAACTCGGCGATTTCGTCGTCGCCGGCGGGCAGGCGGGCATCACCGGCCATCTGCGCATCGGCATGGGCGCGCAGATCGCGGCGCAATCCGGCGTCATGGCGCGACGTCGAGCCAGGCGCCAAGGTCGGCGGCTCGCCCGCCAAGAATGCGCGGACTGGCTGAAGGGCGTGGCAGCGCGTCGACAGGATGACGAAAAGCCGCGGCAAGGGCCGCGCGGAATGAACTTTTGCGCTGGCTTTCGGCGCCGATGTGGCGTTAAAGCGGGCAGTCGCTATCGCATAGCTTGATCATTATGGAACACGAGATGTCGGACCAGGGCAGCACTTTGGAGACGATCGATATCCAGCGGTTGATGCAATTATTGCCGCATCGTTATCCTTTTCTTCTCGTCGACCGCATCGTCGAGGCGCGCGGCGACGAATTCGGCGTCGGCATCAAGAACGTCACGATCAACGAGCCGCAATTCACCGGCCATTTTCCCGACCGCCCCGTCTTTCCGGGCGTGCTGCTGATCGAGGCCATGGCGCAGACCGCGGGCGCGCTTTGCGTCAATTCGCGCGCTCGGCGGCGCCAAGCCGCCGCTGGTCTATTTCATGACCATCGACAAGGCCAAGTTCCGCAAGCCGGTCGTGCCGGGCGACCGGGTGGAGTTCCACATGACCCGCATCAATCAGCGGCGCAACATCTGGTGGTACCAGGGCAAGGCGATGGTCGACGGCGCCCTGGTGGCCGAGGCCGAGATCAGCGCCATGATCCTGAGCGACGCGGCTGACAAGCAAGGCTGATCCATGTCCATTCATCCCACTTCGATCGTCGAGGACGGCGCCAGACTGGGCGACGGAGTCGAAATCGGACCGTTCTGCCATATCGGCCCCCATGTGACGCTGGGCGACGGCGTCATGCTCAAATCGCACGCCGTCGTCAACGGCCATACGACGATCGGCCCGCGCGCGAAAATCTATCCCTTCGCCTCGATCGGCTACGAGCCGCAGGATCTGAAATATAGAGGCGAGGACACGACCCTGACGATCGGCGCCGATTGCGTGATCCGCGAGGGCGTCACCATGAATCCCGGCACGGTGACGGGCCGTTCGGCGACCATCGTCGGCGACCGCTGCTTCTTTCTCGCCAATTCCCATGTCGGCCATGACAGCATCATCGGCAATGACTGCGTCTTTTCCAACAATGTCATGATTGCCGGCCATGTCACCGTCGACGACTTCGTGATCTGCGGCGGCGGCTCGGCCATCGTCCAATATGCCCGCGTCGGCGCGCATTCCTTTGTCAGCGGCATGACGGGCATCGGCGCCGATCTGATCCCGTTCGGCCTGGCCTTCGGCAGCCGCGGCTTCCTGATGGGCCTCAATCTCGTCGGCCTGAAGCGGCGCAACTTCGGCCGCGAGGCCATTCACGACCTGCGCCGCGCCTATCGCGCCCTGTTCGCGCCGGAAGGCACCTTGAAAGAGCGCGTCGAGGACGTCGCCGAGGAATTCGCCGACAACGCCGAGGTGATGATGATCGTCGAATTCATCCGCGCCGGCGGCGACCGCGCCTTGTGCATGCCCGAACTGGAGCGGATTTCGCCGTGAGCGGACGGGTCGCGCTGATCTGCGGCAACGGCGCGTTTCCTCTTGTCGCGGCTCGCGCGGCGCAAGGCAGCGCGGGCTCGAGGTTTTCATGCTCGGCCTGAAGGGACTGGCCAGCGAAGCGATCGAGGACTTCCCCCATGTCTGGCTCAGCGTCGGCCAGCTCGGCGCGGCGTTTCGCGAGATCGCGGCGCGCGACATCAAGGATGTCTGCCTGATCGGCGGGCTGGGGCGGCCCGAGTTCTCCGATCTTCGCCTCGACTGGGGCGCGATCAAGCGGCTGCCCGAGATTTATCGCCTGATGAAGGGCGGCGACGACCACGCGCTGAAGGGCGTGATTCGCCTGATCGAGGGCGAGGGCCTGCGGGTGATCGGCGTCGACACGCTCGCGCCCGAACTGCTGGCCGCGCCGGGGCCGATGAATTGTTTGCCGTTTCCGAAGGACCTGGCCGAGGATCTCGCCTACGGCCACGACTGCCTGACAGCGCTCTCGGCCTTCGACTGCGGCCAGGCGCTGGTGTTGTTCCATCGCCGGATCATCGCGCTCGAGGCCGCCGAGGGCACCGACGCCATGCTGGTGCGCGTCGCCGAACTGCGGGACCGGGGGCGCTGGCGCGCCAAGCGGCCCGCCGGGCTGCTGATCAAGGCGCCGAAGGCGGGCCAGGACCTCCGGGTCGATCTTCCGGCCATGGGGCCGGAGACGGTCGCGTCGGCCGCGAAGGCGGGTCTGTCGGGCATCGCGGTCGAAGCGGGCAAGGTGCTCATTCTCGATCGCGCGGCGGTGGCCGCGCAGGCGGAGCAGGCGGGTCTGTTCCTGTATGGCTTCACGCCGGGGGGCGAAGCGTGAAAGTCTTCATGATCGCGGGCGAACCGTCGGGCGACCAGCTCGGGCAGGGGTTGATTCGCGCTCTGCGCGCGCGCGTCCCCGATGTGCAGATTTCGGGCGTCGGCGGCGACGCCATGGGCGCCGAGAATTTTGTCAGCCTGTTTCCGATGGACGAGATTTCCCTGATGGGCGTGCTGCCGGTGCTCGCCAATCTGCGCAATTTGCTGAAGCGGATCGACCAGACCGCGAAAGCCGTGATCGCGGCGCGTCCGGACGCGCTGGTGCTGATCGACAGCCCCGATTTCACCCATCGCGTCGCCCGCAGGGTCCGCAAGGTCCTGCCCGGCTTGAAGATCGTGAATTACGTCGGTCCGACCGTCTGGGCCTGGCGGCCGGGCCGCGCCAAGCGGATGCGGGCCTATGTCGATCTGATCCTGGCGATCTTTCCGTTCGAACCGGAGGCCCATGTCCGGCTCGGCGGCCCGCGCTGCCTCTATATCGGCCATCCGCTGATCGAACGGCAGGCGCTGCTTCAGGGTGACGACGAAGCCAAGAAGAGCGGCCCGGTCCTGGTTCTTCCGGGGTCGCGCGCCTCGGTCGTGCTTCGCATGGGCGGCCCGTTCGGCGACGCCATCGCGCGGCTCGATCAGGCGCATCCCGGCCTCGACTACATCCTGCCCACCGCGCCGAGCGTGGCGGGCACGGTCCGCGACATGATCGCGGGCTGGCCGGTCAAGCCGCGCGTCGTCGTGGACGAATCCGAGAAATATGCCGCGTTTCGCGCCGCCCGCGCGGCGCTGACGGCCTCGGGCACCGTGGCGCTGGAACTCGCCTTGTCGCGAACGCCGGCGATCGTGGCCTATCGCATTCCCAAGGTCGAAGAATTCTTCGCGCGCCGGCTCATCCAGGTGAGCATGGTGTCGCTGCCCAACCTGATCATCGGCGAAAAAGCCTATCCGGAATATTTGCAGGACGAGGCCAACGGCCCGCTGCTCGCGGCGCGGCTTGCCGAAATCGTCGAGGACAGTCCGGAACGGCGCCGCCAGCTTGCCGCGCTGGGCCTGTTGCGCGAGCGGATCGCCATCGCCGAGGGACAGAAGCCGAGCGAGCGCGCAGCTCAGGCGATTTGCGAACTTGTCGCCGCAACCTGATGTCAGATAAGCGAAAAGCGCTCAGCGCGCCTTCATGATCGCGAGCGTGCTCTTGCCGAACGTGGTCAAGGCGACGACGCGCGCACGGGCGTCGCCGAGCCGCGGACTATAGCTCAGGAAGGGCGTATTGGGGTTTTCGTTCCCCGCATAGGCGAACGCCTTGTCGCCGAGACAGGCCTCGACGGTCGCCTTGATGTCGGCAAGGCTCAGCTTGTCGGCCTGGCAGGAATAGATGATCTCGCCGGCCTTCTTCTTGTCGACGATCTCGCAGGCGCCGAACAGGTGTTTCGCTGACGCCATAGGTCGCCAGCGCATCGCGTTCGCCGCGCATCGGCGCCGCGGACGGCCATGAAACCGTCGCCGGCAAAGCCGATCAGCCGCTTGAACGCGTCGCAATCGAAGGCCTTGTCGTCGATCGGCGCGGGCTCGCCGCGCTTTTCGACGAGACCGCCTTCCTCGACATTGTTGGCCTGCGCAAAAGCGAAGCCGCCCCCGAGGCTGAGCCAGAGGAGGGCGGCGACAGAGGCGGCCCGCGCCGCCGCGCGCGAGCGCGGGACGCGGAGCCGGTTTTCCGGATGCGAAGGATCAACGCGAGCCCGATCTTCACATATTCGCGCTGCGGGGCGCCGGTATAGAGCTGGCGCGGACGGCCGATCTTCTGGCTCGGGTCCTCGATCATTTCCTTCCACTGCGCGATCCAGCCGACGGTGCGGGCCAGCGCGAACAGCACGGTGAACATCGACGACCGGGAAGCCCATCGCCTTGAGGGTGATGCCCGAATAGAAGTCGATGTTCGGATAGAGCTTCTTCTCGACGAAATAATCGTCGTGCAGCGCGATGCGCTCCAGCTCCATCGCGACGTCGAGCAGCGGATCGTCCTTGATGCCGAGCTCGTTGAGCACTTCATGGCAGGTCTTCTGCCATGATCTTGGCGCGCGGGTCGTAGTTCTTGTAGACGCGATGGCCGAAGCCCATCAGGCGGAACGGATCGTTCTTGTCCTTGGCCTTGGCGATATATTTCGGAATATTCTCGACCGAGCCGATCTCGCGACAGCATCTTCAGCGCGGCTTCGTTGGCGCCGCCGTGGGCGGGGCCCCACAGGCAGGCGATGCCGGCGGCGATGCAGGCGAAGGGATTGGCGCCGGAGGAGCCGGCGAGACGCACGGTCGAGGTCGAGGCGTTCTGCTCGTGGTCGGCGTGCAGGATGAAGATGCGGTCGAGCGCGCGCGACAGGATCGGATTGACCTTGTATTCCTCGCAGGGAACGCGCGAAGCACATGCGCAGGAAGTTCGACGTGTAGTCGAGGTCGTTCTTGGGATAGATGAACGGCTGGCCGATGCTGTATTTGTAGGCCATGGCGGCCATCGTCGGCATCTTGGCGATGATGCGCATGGTGGCGATCACGCGCTGCTGCGGGTCCGAAATATCGGTCGAAGTCGTGATAGAAGGCCGACGAGCGCGCCGACCGAGGCGACCATGACCGCCATCGGATGGGCGTCGCGGCGGAAGCCGGAGAAGAACTTCGCCATCTGCTCGTGCACCATGGTGTGGCGCGTGATGCGGTAGTCGAAATCGGCCTTCTGGCTGGCGGTCGGCAGTTCGCCGTACAGCAGCAGGTAGCAGGTCTCCAGGAAGTCGCCGTGTTCGGCGAGCTGTTCGATCGGGTAGCCGCGATAGAGCAGAACGCCCTCATCGCCGTCGATATAGGTGATCTTGGATTCGCAGCTCGCGGTCGAGGTGAAGCCGGGGTCGTAGGTGAACATGCCGGTCTGGCCGTACAATTTGGCGATATCGGCGACCGCCGGACCGATCGAGCCGTGCTTGATCGGCATTTCCACGGTCTTGTCGCCAAATATAAACTTGCCCGTTTCGCTCATGAGACTTCGCCTTCTCTCTGACGCTGCAGACCGCGCGCCGCCGTCCGCCCGCCCTGATTTGACGGACGAAATACGGCGGAAACGCGTGAAAATTGTGCGCTGCAAATGACTAGCCCATTGTGGAGGCAGGTTCAAGATGAGTGCAACTTAAACGTTGGTCGCGCCGAGCGCGGCCGGGACGTCAGGCCGCCGCGTCGCGATGCGGCCGAGGCTCTCCTCGCGGCCAAGCGTTTCCAGCACATCGAAAATTCCGCGGCGAGGTCGCGCGCCCCGTGAGCGCCGCGCGCAAGGGCTGCGCGACCTGGCCGAGCTTCGCGCCGCTCTCGGCGACATAGTCGCGCACGGCGGCCTCGGCGGCGGCGGCCGTCCAATCCGGCAGCGCGGCGAGTTTCGGCAGCAAGCGCCGCGAGATGGGCGCGGCCCGCCTCGCCGAGCAGCTCGCGCGCCTTCTCGTCATAGGCGAGCGGGCGCTGGGCGAACAGGAATTGCGCGCCGTCGGCGAGTTCGATCAGCGTCTTGGCGCGTTCCTTCAGGCCCGCCATCGCCCGCGCGAGCTGCGCCTTCTTCGCGTCGTCGAGCTGGGCCGCCATCGCCGGGCCGTTGGGCAGATAGGGCAGGGAGGCGACGAGCTGGTCCAGCAGCGCGGAATCGTCCATCGCCCGCATGTACTGGCCGTTCATGTTTTCCAGCTTGGCGTAATCGAAGCGCGCCGGCGAACGGTGCACCTGCGCCAGCGAAAAGGCCTCGACCAGCTCCGGCGTCGAGAAGAATTCGCGGTCGCCCTGGCTCCAGCCGAGTCGCGCCAGATAATTGCGCAGCGCTTCCGGCAGATAGCCCAGCGCCCGGTAGGCGTCGACGCCGAGCGCGCCGTGGCGCTTCGACATTTTCGCGCCGTCGGGGCCGTGGATCAGCGGAATATGCGCGAAGGCGGGGATGTCCCAGCCCATGGCCTGATAGATGTGCGTCTGGCGCGCGGCGTTGGTCAGATGATCGTCGCCGCGGATGATCTGGGTCACGCCCATGTCGTGATCGTCGACCACCACCGCCAGCATATAGGTCGGGGTCGAATCGGACCGCAGCAGCACGAGATCGTCGAGATCCTTGTTGGGGAAGGTGACGCGTCCCTGCACCTTGTCCTCGATGACCGTCTCGCCCTCGCGCGGCGCCTTGAGCCGCACGACGGGCTTGCGGCCCTCGGCGATCGCCTTGGCCTCGGCCTCGGTTCCGCCGAGCTCGCGCCAGCGGCCGTCATAGCGCGGCGGGCGGCCTTCCTTGCGGGCGAGTTCGCGCATCTCGTCGAGTTCGTCCGGGCTCGCATAGCATTTATAGGCGGCGCCGCTGGCCAGCATCTGCTCGGCGACCTCGCGATGCCGGTCGGCGCGGGCGAACTGGAAGATCGTCTCGCCGTCCCAGTCCAGGCCCAGCCATTTCATGCCGTCGATGATCGCGGCGATGGCGGAATCGGTCGACCGTTCGCGGTCGGTGTCTTCGATTCGCAGCAGCATTCTGCCGCCGGTCTGGCGGGCAGCAGCCAGTTGAACAGAGCGGTGCGCGCGCCTCCGATATGCAGATAGCCGGTGGGCGAGGGGGCGAAACGGGTGACGACGGATTCGGACATGTCGAGAAAACCTGATGCGGCGCGGGGATTGAGGCGCAAAGGACGTGGCATTGCGGCGGCGCGTTCGTGTAGCATGGGCCCCAGCGGCAGAAAAAGAGGAATCGCATGGCGTCGCTGCCCGAGGGGCCGGCAAAGGCGATGGCGAAGGAGGCTGACGGACAGGCTTTCGCCGCCGGCGCGCGGACGGTCTCCGCGGCGCGCTCTGGCCGCGCTGCGCCGTCGGCTGCCGGCATGGAGCAGAATGGGACTGCCGCGGCCTTTTCTCTGGCTGGCCCCGCGGCCGGCGCCGGCGCGATCTTCTATCTCCTCGCGGCGACGGAGCCGGTGCTGTGGATCGTCGGCGCCGCGGCTCGGTTTCGGCGCGCTCGCCTATGCGGCGCGGGCGCGGCGGTCGCCCTTGTCGCGACCTTCTGCGCGACCTCGGCCACCGCCTCCTTCATGGCCTATGATTTCCATGAAGTCAGCCCTTACGTGCTGATCGGCAATCCGCTCACCCTCGCGATGATCGAGCTTTTCGCGGTTCCCGCCGCGCTGCTCGGCTCGCTGCTCTATCCCTTCGGGCTCGACGGCTGGGTCTGGTCCTATCTCGGCGCGGCATCGCGATGATCATGACGGTCGCGCGCTGGATCGGAGCGCGCCCGGCGCGACTTTGGCGTTGCCGGCTTTCGCGCCCTGGTCGATCGCCTGCCTGGCGCTCGCCGTGCTGTCCGCCGTGCTGTGGCGGTCGTGGCCGATGAAGCTGACCGCCTTGCCGCTGCTGGCGGTCGGCCTGCTGGGCGCGGCGAGCGGCGCGCGTTTCGACCTTGCGGTCGCGCCGAACGGCGACGTCGCGGCGTTGCGCGACGCCGACGGCAGCTTGACCATGCTCGGCAAGAGAAGCGATTCCTTCGCCTCCGAGCAATGGCTGCGCGCCGACGCCGACCTCCGGACGGCGGCCGAGACCGAGAAGGCGGGGCGCTGCGACGCGCTGGGCTGCGTGGGCGTCCTGCGCAACGGCGCAACGGCCGCTCTGGTGCTCGATCCTCCGCGTTCCACGAGGATTGCGCGCGGGCCCAGGTCGTGATTTCGCCGCTCTACGCGCCGCGGTCCTGCGCGCCCGACATCCTGCTCGACCGCGGCAAACTGGCCGAGACCGGCGCCGCGACCCTGCGCCTTCGGGCCGCAGGGCGTCACCTGGAACACGGCGCGCGCGCCCGGCGAGGACCGGCCCTGGTCGCGGGCGCCGCGCCCCCGAGCTGCGGAGTTCGCCCGAACGAAAACGGGAGTTCGCGGAAGCGGTCGATGCGCGGACCGACGCGCCGGAGGACTGACGCCCGCGGCTAGCCCGATTTCGCGCCGTTGGGCGGCGTGTCGGGTCCCGCGCCATAATATTTGAAGGGCAGGAATTTGCCCGACATCGCGATCTTGACGCGATCGCCCTTGGGATCGAGGCTGGCGCTCGATCGACATGTCGAAATCGATCGCGGACATGATTTCGTCGCCGAATTCCTCCTGGATCAATTCCTTCCACGCCGGCCCGTTGACCATGATCAATTCATAGAAGCGATAGAGCAGGGGATCGGTCGGCGGCATCGGGACGTGCTGGCCGCGCATCGGGACCTCGGAAAGCATCAGTTCTTCCGCTTTCGTCAGACCCAGAAACGTCGCCGCCTTGGCCGCGAGGCCTTCGGGGAGCCGCATCTGGCCGAGCAGCGCGCCGACGATCAGGACATCCGACATGCCGCCGATGGCTTCGACAATGCGCCGCCAGGACAATTGCCTTTCACGTCTTGATATCGAGGATTTTCTCGGTCAGTTGCTTCGCGGGTTCATGGCCAGCTCCCGCTTCTTCGCGCCATGTCGCGGACGATAGGCGATTTCGCAAGCTTAACGGAAGCTGCGCAGATCCGGCGCAGAACTCAATATTTGCGCACGAGGCTGATCAGCTTGCCCTGGATGCTGACGCGGTCCGGCCCGAAAATGCGGGTCTCGTAAGCGGGATTGGCGGCTTCCAGCGCGATGGAGGCGCCGCGCTTGCGCAGGCGTTTCAGGGTCGCCTCCTCGTCGTCGATCAGCGCGACGACGATATCGCCGGATTCAGCGGTGTCCTGCTTCTTGATGACGACCGTATCGCCGTCGAGAATTCCGGCTTCGATCATCGAATTCGCCGCGCACTTCCAGCGCGTAATGCTCGCCGCCGGACAGCAGGTCGGGCGGCAGCGCGATCGAATGCGAGCGGGATTGCAGCGCCGAAATCGGCGTGCCGGCCGCGATGCGGCCCATGACCGGAATGGCCACGATCTGGTTCGCGTCGCCCGATCGCCGGCGGCGACCGGCCGCGACTTGCCGAGATTGCCCTCGATGACGCTGGGCGCGAACCGCCCGGCGCGCGGCGTCGCCGGCGTCGAGGATTCGGGCAGGCGCAGAACCTCGAGCGCGCGCGCCCGGTTGGGCAGGCGGCGGATGAACCCGCGTTCCTCCAGCGCCATGATGAGGCGGTGAATGCCCGATTTCGAGCGCAGGTCGAGCGCGTCTTTCATCTCATCGAAGGAGGGCGGCACGCCGGTCTCCTTGAGGCGTTCGTGAATGTAGCGCAGCAGTTCGCTTTGTTTCTTGGTGAGCATGGTGCGCCTCGTCCCGCCTTGTGAGCCATGGCGTTGAGCATTGCGGACTTTGGAATTCCCTCCGCCAATTCGAGAATCAGCCAAGACAAATCATGAACGTACTTTAGATGTTCGCGCTTGGTTCTGCAATAAAAATGTTCCTATTTCGTTAGCGCGAGCGGACTCGGGAAGAGGCTCCGGGATTTGGCGCTGAATCATTGCCTGCGCTTCGATCGGCGGCGTAATTTGGGGGATGATCCGAATCGACTTTTCAGCCGCGACATGAGGAAGCTGGGCTCAACCGCCTTGACCGGCGCGGAGAAGCAACGCCGCCACCGCGAACGGGTCAAGGCGCGTCTGGCGGAAGCCGAGCGGCTCCGGCGCCTGATCGGCGGGGACGAGGGGCTTCTGCCCGGATTCGCGGCCTTTTACGAGGCCCTGCTTGCCGAGGCCGGCGCCTCGCCCGATGAGCGCGAGGCGCTGAAGGACCGGGCCGCCGCGCATCAAGCGGCGATGCGCGCCGCGATGGAGCCGCGCCTGTGCAAGGAAATCGACGCTTTGCGCCAGACGCGGCGAAAGCACGCGTCGAGCCTGCTGGCGCGGCTGAGCGCGATCAAGCCCGCCAAAAGCTAGTCGAGCGGCGACCTTCAGGGTCAGCAGGGGCTTGCCGAGCCGGCCGGCGAGATCCTGGATATATTGGAACGCCGCGCGGCCCGAGCGCGAGGCGCGGGTGATCGCCCATTCCAGCGCCTCGGCGCGAATCTGGTCTTCCGGCGCCTCGAGCCCGTAATGGCGGACATAGGCGAAGACCATGGCGAGATAATCGTCCTGGCTGCATTTGTGGAAGCCGAGCCAGAGGCCGAAACGGTCGGACAGCGAGACCTTTTCCTCGACCGCCTCGCCGGGATTGATCGCGGTGGAGCGCTCGTTGTCCACCATGTCGCGCGGCAGCAGGTGGCGGCGGTTCGAGGTCGCGTAGAACAGCACATTGGCCGGACGGCCTTCGACGCCGCCTTCCAGCGCCGCCTTGAGCGATTTATAGGACGCGTCGCCGCCGTCGAACGAAAGATCGTCGCAAAAGACGATGAAGCGAGTGTCGGCGTCGCGCAGCAGGCCCATCAGTTCGGGCAGCGATTCGATATCCTCGCGGTGGATTTCGACCAGCTTCAGTCCCGCAAAGCCGCGGCGTCCCGGCGAGGCGGGCGTTGACCTCGGCGTGGGCGGCCTTGACCAGCGACGACTTGCCCATGCCGCGCGCGCCCCAGAGCAGCACATTGTTGGCCGGCAAGCCCGCGCGAAAAGCGCTCGGTGTTGCCGAGCAGCTGGTCGCGCAGGAAATCGACGCCGCGCAACAAGGCGAGATCGACGCGGCTCACCTTGTTCACCGGCGCCAGCGTCCGGGTTTCCGCCCGCCAGACGAAAGCGTCGGCGGCGGCAAAATCCGGCCGGCGGCGGCGGCGGCGGGCTCATGCGCTCCAGCGCCTCGGCGATGCGCGCGAGCAGGCTGGTCGAGATTGGGGGTCTGCGAAAGGGTCATCGGCCTCGGTCCGGTCGTTCTGCGGGCGGTTTAGGGCCGCGCGGCAAAGAACTCAAGGCTTTCCCCGCCGCGGCGATTGCTTTCAGCTTTGCAGCCGCTATAGTCCGGCGCGATTTTGGATCCCGGCGGCCCAGGCGCCCGCAAAGCGGAAGCGTGACATGAATTTCATCACCCCGGCCTTCGCGCAGGCCGGCGACGGGCGCGCCGGCCGGCGCCGACTTCCTGATGCAGCTGGCGCCGTTCGGCATCATCCTCATCATCATGTATTTCCTGATCTTGCGGCCGCAGCAGCAGCGCGCCAAGGCGCAGCAGGACATGATCTCGAACATTCGCCGCGGCGACACGGTCGTCACCACTGGCGGCCTGATCGGCAAGGTCACCAAGACCGTCGACGACAGCGAGATCGAGATCGAGATCGCCCCGAACGTCCGCGTGCGCCAGAGCCGCTCGGCCATTCTGGAAGTGCGCGCCAAGGGCGAGCCGGTCAAGGACAGCGCCTGACGGCCTCAAAGTACGGAATAGCCGCCCGCTATGATGCGTTTTGCCCCCTGGAAAGTCGTCGTCACCGTCGCCGCGACCCTTATCGCCATCCTGATCTGCCTTCCCAGCATGATCGGGCCAGACAATCGCGCGCGCCTCGCGGGCGTGCTGCCGTCGTGGCTGCAGCCCAACGCCATCGTGCTCGGCCTCGACCTCCAGGGCGGCGCGCATCTGCTCTATGAAGTCGACCGCGGCGACGTCATCCGCTCGATGGTCGGCAATCTGCGCGACGACTTGCGCCGCCTGCTGCGCGACGAGAAGATCGCGATTTCCGGCGGCATCGGCATCAACACGCGCGGCGTGCAGGTCCGCATCCCCGACGCCGCCGAGCGCGCGCGCATCATGCCCAAGCTTTACGGGCTGGTGCAGCTTTCCGCCGGCCCGGGCGGCTCCGGCCTCGACATCACCGACGCCGGCGACGGCCTGCTCAAGCTGAACCTCACCGATGGCGCGATCGATTCCAAGGTCAAGCGCGCGGTCGAGCAGACGATCGAAGTCCTCAACCGCCGCGTCAACGGCCTCGGCACCACCGAGCCGAACATCCAGCGCCAGGGCTCGGACCGCATCCTCGTCGAGGTGCCGGGCCTGCAGGACACCAATCGCCTGAAGGACATCGTCGGCACCACCGCCAAGCTGGAATTCCGCCTCGTCGGCGAGCCGGGCGCCAATCCGGCCGACGTCGACATGCTCGACCAGACCGACCAGCCCGGCAAGCTGCCGGTCGAAAAGCAGGTCATGGTGCAGGGCGAGGATCTCGACCGACGCCCAGCCGGGCTTTGATTCGCGCAACGGCGAGCCGGTCGTCAATTTCCGCTTCAACATTCGCGGCGGCCAGAAATTCGGCCAGGTGACCTCGGCCAATGTCGGGCGGCCCTTCGCCATCGTGCTCGACAACAAGGTCATTTCGGCGCCGCGCATCCTCGGGCCGATCACCGGCGGCTCGGGCCAGATTTCCGGGCGCTTCAGCGTCGGAGCAGGCCAACAATCTCGCCATCCTGCTGCGCGCGGGCGCGCTGCCCGCCAAGCTGAACATCGTCGAGGAGCGCACCGTCGGCCCCGGCCTCGGCCAGGATTCGATCGACGCCGGCAAGCGCGCCGCCTATTGGGCCGCCGCTCTGGTCGTGACCTACATGCTGATCACCTATGGCGTGTTCGGCATCTTCGCCAATATCGCGCTTGCTGATCCATATCTCCGTTCATCTTCGCCGCGCTCGTGCTGCTGCGCGCGACTTTGACGCTGCCGGGCATCGCCGGCATCGTGCTGACCATCGGCATGGCGGTCGATTCCAACGTGCTGATCTACGAGCGCATCCGCGAGGAATCCCACGCCGGGCGCTCGCTGATCTCGGCGCTCGACGCCGGCTTCAACCGCGCCTTCGCGACCATCGTCGATTCCAACGTCACCATGTTCGTGGTCGCGGCGATCCTCTATTTCCTGGGCTCGGGCCCGGTGCGCGGCTTCGCGGTCTCGCTCGCGCTCGGCATTCTCACCACCATCGTCACCGCCGTGACCATGACGCGGATGATGATCGCTTTGTGGTATCGTTACGCGCGACCGACCAAGCTGCCGATCTGAACGGGTCCTTGACGATGAAGCTCCTGCGCCTCGCGCCCGAAAACACCAAATTCCCGTTCATGCGCTTCCGGCGCGTGTCCTATCCCTTTTCGGCGGTGCTTTCGATCATTTCGGTCGTGCTGTTCCTCGTCGTGGGCATGAATTTCGGCATCGACTTTTCCGGCGGCACGCTGATGGAGGTGCAGGCCCGGTCGGGAACCGCCGATCTGTCCTATATCCGCGACCTGTCCGACCACCTCGGCCTCGGCGATCTCGAAGTGCAGGGCTTCGGCACGCCCGCCGACGCCTCGATCCGCTTCGGCATGCAGCCGGGCGGCGATTCGGCGCAGCAGGCGGCGGTCGAGAAGGTCAAGACGGCGCTCGGCGATTCCTATGAATTCCGCCGCATCGAGGTGGTCGGCCCGCGCGTTTCGGGCGAACTGGTGCAGCAGGGCACGCTCGGCGTGGTCATCTCGATCTTCGCGGTGCTGGCCTATCTGTGGTTCCGCTTCGAATGGCAGTTCGCCATCGCCGCGATCATCGCGACCATGCACGATCTGCTGCTGACGGTCGGCTTCTTCTCGATCACCCAGCTCGAATTCAACACGACCTCGATCGCGGCCATCCTGACCATCGTCGGCTATTCGCTGAACGAAACCGTGGTGGTGCTCGACCGCATCCGCGAAAACATGCGCAAATACAAGAAGATGCCGACGGACCAGCTGATCGACCTGTCGATCAATGCGGTGCTGCCGCGCACCTTGATGACCGCCACCACGGTGTTCCTGGCGCTGCTGTCGCTGGTCGTGTTCGGCGGCCAGGTGATCCGCTCGTTCTCGCTGGCGATGATGTGGGGCATTTTCGTCGCCACCTATTCCTCGATCTTCATCTGCTCGCCGACGCTGATCTATCTCGGCCTGCGCAACGAATCGCGCTCCAGCGCCGAGGATGTCGCCAATGTCGGCGCCAAGACCGGGGCGCGGCCGCTGTCGAGCGCCTGACTTGGCGATCGAGCGCAAATACGACGGCTTTCTGCCGGGCCGCTACCCGATCGACAGCATCGGGGCGGGCGGCTTCCAGTTCGGCGGCATGTCGCATCGCGGCTCGCTGCTGGCGCTGCCCGACGGAATTCGCGCTTTTGCTCCGGAAACCTTTGCCGAGGTCGATGAGGCTTCCCTCGCGCCTTTGTTCGCTCTGCCGCGCGGATCGGTGGAGTTGATGCTGTTCGGTTGTGGCCGCTCGATTGCGCCGATACCGCCGGCCTTGCGCCAGAAGCTGCGCAATCTGGGCATATCGTGCGACCCGATGAGCACCAGCGCGGCCTGCCAGACCTATAATATCCTGCTCGGCGAGCGGCGACTGGTCGGCGCGGCGTTGATCTCCGTCCCTTGAGCCATTGCTTTTAAAAAGAAAAAGCGCCCGCCGGGGGGAGGAACCGGCGGGCGCGATATTGAACGGGGGATGTCCGCGCCGTTCAGTAAACTGTCGATGGCACGCGTTCGGCCCGAGTTCTGGGCCACGGAACCGTTCGTCTGAGAACCAACTGTCTGCGCAACTGCAGCATAAGTGAACCGACTTTTTTGCAAAGCAGCATTTCAATTTTGCATGGCTCAAGAAACGGATTTGTCAGGAAATTTCACGCCTGAACATAATCGCGCGCGCGAAAGATTGGCGCCCCGACCTTTCGGTTAATACGGAGGCAGGAGAGAGGCGGGGCGGAGGTCATTCCGCCGCCGCGACGCCAGACGGCCGGCGCTCCAGCACTTCCTTGAGGAATTTGCCGGTATAGGAGGCCGGCTCGCGCAAGATCGCTTCGGGCGGCCCCTGGGCGACGATCTGTCCGCCGCCGTCGCCGCCTTCCGGCCCCATGTCGATCACCCAGTCCGCCGTCTTGACGACTTCGAGATTGTGCTCGATCACCACGACGCTGTTGCCCTGGTCCACCAGTTCGTGCAGCACTTCCAGCAGCTTCTTGACGTCGTGGAAATGCAGGCCGGTGGTCGGCTCGTCGAGGATATAGAGCGTGCGCCCGGTCGAGCGGCGCGACAATTCCTTGGACAGTTTGACGCGCTGCGCCTCGCCGCCCGAGAGCGTCGTCGCCTGCTGGCCCGACCTTGACATAGCCGAGCCCAACCCGCGCCAGCGTCTTCATCTTGTCGCGGATCGAGGGCACGGCCTTGAACAGTTCGGCGGCTTCCTCGACCGTCATGTCGAGCACGTCGGCGATGCTCTTGTCGCGATAGCGGACTTCGAGCGTCTCGCGGTCGTAGCGCTTGCCCTTGCAGACGTCGCAGGTGACGTAGACGTCGGGCAGGAAGTGCATTTCGATCTTGATGACGCCGTCGCCCTGGCAGGCCTCGCAGCGCCCGCCTTTGACATTGAACGAGAAGCGTCCGGGGCCGTAGCCGCGCGCCTTGGCTTCGGGCAGGCCCGCGAACCAGTCGCGGATCGGCGTGAAGGCGCCGATATAGGTCGCCGGATTGGAGCGCGGCGTGCGGCCGATCGGCGACTGGTCGATGTCGATGACCTTGTCGATCAGCTCCAGCCCTTCGAGCGAGTCGAACGGGGCAGGGTGCTCCAGCGCGCCGTTGAGCCGCCGCGCCACCGCCTTGTAGAGCGTATCGACGATCAGGGTCGATTTGCCGCCGCCGGAAACGCCGGTGATGCAGGTGAACAGGCCGAGCGGAATGTCCACCGTGACATTGCGCAGATTGTTGCCGCGCGCGCCGACCAGCCGCAGCTTGCGTCCCGCGTCCGGCTTGCGGCGCTTTTTCGGCGTCGCGACCTGCATGCGGCCGGTGAGATAGGCGCCGGTGAGGGAGTTCTTGTCGGCCAGGATGTCCGCCGGGGTTCCCTGCGCCACGATCTCGCCGCCGTGGACGCCGGCGCCGGGGCCGACGTCGACGACATAATCGGCGGTGAGGATGGCGTCCTCGTCATGCTCCACCACGATGACCGAATTGCCGAGGTCGCGCAGCCGCCGCAGGGTTTCCAGCAGCCGGGCGTTGTCGCGCTGGTGCAGCCCGATGGAGGGCTCGTCCAGCACATAGAGCACGCCGGTGAGGCCCGAGCCGATCTGCGAGGCCAGCCGGATGCGCTGGCTTTCGCCGCCCGACAGGCTGCCCGAGCCGCGCGACAGGGTGAGATAGTCGAGCCCGACGTCGATCAGGAACCGCAGCCGCTCGTCGATCTCGCGCAGGATGCGCGAGGCGATTTCCTGCCTCTTGGCGTCGAGTTTTTCCGGCAGAGCCTTGAACCAGGCCGCCGCCTCGCGCACCGAAAGCTCGGAAATCTCGCCGATATGCCGGTGGTCGATCTTGACCGCCAGAGCCTCGGGCTTGAGGCGGAAGCCGTTGCAGGCGTCGCAGGGCTTCGCCGCCATGTAGCGCGAGATTTCCTCGCGCGCCCATTCGCTTTCGGTCTCGAGATAGCGCCGCTCGAGATTGCGGATGACGCCCTCGAACGGCTTTTTCACCTCATAGGCGCGAATGCCGTCGGCATAGGAGAACAGCAGCTCCTGGCCGCCGGAGCCATACAGGATGATGTTCCGGGCGACTTCGGGAAGCTTCGACCAGCGGTCCTCCATGCGGAACTTGAAGGCCTTGCCGAGCGCCTCCAGCGTCTGCGCGTAATAGGGCGAGGGCGACTTGGCCCAGGGCGCGATGGCGCCCTTGCGCAGGGTCAGTTCCGGATTGGGCACGATCAGGTCGGGATCGACCTTCTGCTCCGAGCCGATGCCGCCGCATTTCGGGCAGGCGCCGAACGGATTGTTGAAGGAGAACAGCCGAGGCTCGATCTCCGGGATCGAGAAGCCGGAAACCGGGCAGGAGAATTTCGACGAGAAGACGATGCGCTCCGGCTCTTTCACGTTTCCTTGCCGCTCGCCGCGCTTCCGCGAATTCCGCCACGGCGATGCCGTCGGCCAGTTCGAGCGCGGTCTCGAAACTTTCCGCCAGCCGCGCGGAAATGTCCGCGCGCACGACGATGCGGTCCACCACCACGTCGATGTCGTGCTTGAATTTCTTGTCCAGCGCGGGGGCGTCGGCGATGTCGTAGAACTGGCCGTCGATCTTGAGGCGCTGGAAGCCGCGCTTCATGTATTCGGCGATTTCCTTGCGATATTCGCCCTTGCGGCCGCGCGCGACCGGGGCGAGCAGATAGAGCCGCGTGCGCTCGGGCAAGGCCAGAACGCGGTCCACCATCTGGCTCACGGTCTGGCTCTCGATCGGCAGGCCGGTCGCGGGCGAATAGGGAATGCCGACGCGCGCCCACAGCAGGCGCATGTAATCGTTGATTTCCGTGACGGTGCCGACGGTCGAGCGCGGGTTTTTCGAGGTCGTCTTCTGCTCGATGGAAATGGCCGGCGACAGGCCGTCGATATGATCCACGTCCGGCTTCTGCATCATCTCCAGAAATTGCCGGGCATAGGCCGAGAGGCTCTCGACATAGCGTCGCTGCCCCTCGGCATAGATCGTGTCGAAGGCGAGCGACGACTTGCCGGAGCCGGACAGGCCGGTGAACACCACCAGCTTGTCGCGCGGAATCGTGAGGTCGACGTTCTTCAGATTATGCTCGCGCGCCCCGCGCAGCGAAATGACGCGGCCTTCGCCGATCCGGTAGGCGGCGTCCTCGGCGCTGGTTCTTGGCGCCTTGTCCGCGCCTGGCCGCTTTGGACAAGGCGGCCGTTGCCGCCCGGACCGCTGGTTTGGCGGCCTTGGGCGGAGCAGGGGATTTGGCCGGGGCAGGGGCTTTGCGGGGCTTTTTCGGCTTGGCGGAGCTGGAATCCATCATCACTTTCCAATGGCGCGCCGCCCGGGTCGTGGACGCGGCAGGCCCTATTTAATGACCTTTTCGCCGGATTTCACCGTTGAAGGGTTGCACGATTCGCGCCAGCGCGCTAGAACATATACAGAACATGAGCGGCGCTGTGGAAAAGAGATTTTGACGGGCGCGGGAAATTTTCCAGGCGTATAGGATGCGTCCGGCCAGAATGGGGAGTGTTACAGATGTCGGGCAGCGTCAACAAGGTGATCTTGATCGGCAATCTGGGCCGCGACCCGGAAGTGCGCCGCATGGGATCGGGCGATCCTGTCGTGACCTTCTCGCTCGCGACGACCGAATCCTGGCGCGACAAGGCCACCGGCGAGCGCAAGGATCGCACCGAATGGCACAACGTCGTGATTTTCAATGAAAATCTCGGCAAGATCGCCGAGCAATATTGCAAGAAGGGCGCGAAGGTCTATCTCGAAGGCCAGCTCCAGACCCGCGAATTCACCGACAAGGAAGGCAACCAGCGCAAGACCACCGAGGTCGTGCTGCAGCGGTTCCGCGGCGAACTGACGCTGCTCGACAGCCGGAGCAGGGGCGGCGAGGATTCCGCTTACGGCGGCGCCTCCGGCGGCAGCTTCGGCCGGCAGTCCCCGATGGAGCGTGCGCCGGCTTCCGGCGGTTCTGGCGGCTTCGGCGGCGGCGCGGGCGGCTTGGGCGGCCGGGCCTCGGATTCGCTCGACGACGACATTCCGTTCTGAGACCGGGGCCTCACCCGTCCGAACGCAACTCACGCCTTCCAAAGGGCGCGGGGTTTTTGCTCCGCGCTCCGGTCGCCGCGGCTTCAGGCGGCCCAATGTGACGAATTTATTCCCCGGTGTTTTCAGCCGCTGGTCATAATCGTTCCAACAGACTGTTTTGATTAGTCAATTAACGCCTGCGGCGCAGGCCGCCAAACTGGCGTTTACGGCAAGAATCGCCTAGAAAGAGCGGGCTCTTTTTTCATCAGCACGCGAGCGCATTTTGGCCGATCAAAACGACGACACTCCGGTTCCGCCTGCCTCGGACATCCGTCCGGTGTCCATCACCGACGAAATGAAAAGCTCCTATCTCGCTTACGCGATGAGCGTGATCGTGAGCCGCGCGCTGCCGGACGTCCGCGACGGCCTCAAGCCGGTGCACCGCCGCATCCTGCATTCGGCGCAGGAAAACAACTTTCTTCCCGATCGACCCTACGTCAAATCCGCCCGCATCGTCGGCGAGGTGATGGGTAAATATCACCCGCATGGCGACCAGGCGATCTATGACGCGCTGGTGCGCATGGCCCAGCCGTTCTCGATGAGCCTTCCGCTGATCGACGGGCAGGGCAATTTCGGCTCGGTGGACGGCGACCGCGCCGCCGCCATGCGTTACACGGAATCGCGGCTGGCCCGCTCGGCGCTGGCCCTGATCGAGGACATCGATTCCGACACGGTCGATTTCCAGCCCAATTACGACGGCAAGGAGCGCGAGCCCGCCGTCCTGCCGGCGCGCTTTCCCAATCTTCTGGTCAATGGCGCCGGCGGCATCGCCGTCGGCATGGCGACCAATATTCCGCCGCACAATCTCGGCGAGGTCATCGACGCCTGCGTAGCGCTGATCGACCGGCCGGACATGACGCTACCGGAAGTGATGGAGATCGTGCCGGGGCCGGATTTCCCCACCGGCGGCAGCATCATGGGCCGCGCCGGCATCCGGCAGGCCTATGAGACCAGCCGCGGCTCGATCCTCATTCGCGGCGTCGCGACCATCGAGACCTTGCGCAAGGATCGCGAGGCGATCGTCTTCACCGAAATTCCCTATCAGGTGAACAAGGCGACGCTGATCGAGAAGATCGCCGAACTGGTGCGCGACAAGCGCCTCGAGGGCATTTCCGACCTGCGCGACGAATCCGACCGCGAAGGCATGCGCATCGTCATCGAGATCAAGCGCGACGCGGTCGCCGATGTCGTGCTGAACCAGCTGTACCGGTTCACCGCGCTGCAAAGCTCCTTCGGCGCCAATATGATCGCGCTGAACGGCGGACGCCCCGAAAGCCTCAACCTGATCGATTGCCTGAAGGCGTTCATCGATTTCCGCGAGGAGGTCGTCAGCCGGCGCACCAAATTCCTGCTCAACAAGGCGCGCGACGGCGCCCATATCCAGGTCGGCCTCGCCATTGCGGTCGCCAATATCGACGAGGTGATCCGCCTGATCCGCACCTCCGCGGACGCCGCCGCCGCGCGCGAGGCCCTGATGGGCCGTCTCTGGCCGGCGCACGACATGGCGCCGCTGGTCGCGCTGATCGCCGACCCCCGCCATTCCATCGACGACGAGGGCAATTGCCGCCTGTCCGAGGCGCAGGCGCGCGCCATCCTCGACCTGCGCCTGCAGCGCCTGACCGCGCTCGGCCGCGACGAAATCGCCGAAAACCTGAACAAGCTCGCCCTCGAGATCGCGGAATATCTCGAAATCCTGCGCTCGCGGGAAAGGCTGTTCGGCATCGTCAAGGACGAAATGCTGGCGGTGAAGACGGCCCATGCCGTGCCGCGCCGCACGCAGATTCTCGATGTCGATGGCGACATGATGGATGAGGATCTCATCCAGCGCGAGGACATGGTCGTCACGGTCTCGCACGCCGGCTACATCAAGCGCGTCCCGCTCTCGACCTATCGCGCCCAGCGGCGCGGCGGCAAGGGCCGCTCCGGGATGCAGACCCGCGAGGAGGATTTCGTCCAGCGGCTGTTCGTCGCCTCGACCCATGCGCCGGTGCTGTTCTTCTCGTCGCTCGGCCAGGTCTACAAGGAAAAGGTCTGGCGGCTGCCGCTGGCGGCGCCGCAGGCGCGCGGCAAGGCTCTGGTCAACATGCTCCCGCTGGAGCAGGGCGAACGCATCACCTCGATCATGGCGCTGCCGGAGGACGAAGCGGCATGGGCTGCGCTGGACGTGATGTTCGCCACCACGCGCGGCACGGTCCGCCGCAACAAATTGTCGGATTTCGCGCAGGTCAATCGCGCCGGCAAGATCGCGATGAAGCTCGATCCGGGCGAAGGCATCGTGGACGTCCAGATCTGCCAGGAGGATCAGGACGTCCTGCTGACCACCGCCAAAGGCCAGTGCATCCGCTTCGCCGTGACGGACGTGCGCGTGTTCAAGGGCCGCGATTCCATGGGCGTGCGCGGAATCAACCTCGGCGAGGGCGATCAGGTCATCGCCCTGTCGATCCTGACCCATGTCGAGGCGACGCCGGCCGAGCGCGCGGCGTTCCTGAAAATGCGCCGGGCGGCGTCGGCCGAGGAGGCCGATCGGTCGAGGACGGAGGTCGAGGCGACGAGCGGAGGAGGGCGGCGAGAACGGCGACGACGCTCGATTCCGAAGCCTATCGGCGCATGGAGCAGGCCGAGCAGTTCATCCTGACCATCTCCGCCAACGGCTATGGCAAGCGCACCTCGTCCTACGAATATCGCGTCACGGGACGCGGCGGCAAAGGCATCGTCGCCATGGCCGTCAATCCGCGCAATGGCGAACTCGTCGCCTCCATGCCGGTCGAGCCGAACGACCAGATCATGCTGGTCACCGACGGCGGCCAGCTCATCCGCTGCCCGGTCGCAGGGCATTCGCGTCGTCGGGCGCGGGACGCAGGGCGTCATCGTGTTCAACACGGCGGAGTCGGAAAAGGTCGTCTCGGTCGAGCGGATCGGCGAAGTCGAAAACGGCGACGGCGAGGACGAGGCTGCGACCGAGGAATAGGAGCGCGTCGTGGCCGACAAGCCCCAACCTTTCGATCCGCTCGACCCGGAACAGGCCGCAAGGCGCGCCGCGGCGCGGCAGCGGCTCGACGCCATCGACCCGGCCAAAAAGCCGGGCGAAGCGCTGAAAGATCCGAAAAGGCGCGAATGGTTCGAGGCGGTTTACGCGCTGTCCGAGGGCGATCCGGTCAACGTGCCGTGGGGCCATCTTGTCGCCAATCCGCTGCTGCTCGACTGGCTCGCCGGCCAACCTGAGCTTCGCGGCCTGTCAGCGCTCGATGTCGGATGCGGGCTCGGCGACAACGCCGCCGCCTTGGCGGAGCAGGGCGCCACGGTCACCGCTTTCGATCTCGTGCCGCGCGCCGCGGAATGGGCGCAGGACCGCTTTCCGGACAGCGGCATCGAATTTCGCGCCGCCGACCTGTTCGCGCCGCCGCCGGAATGGCGCGGCGCCTTCGACCTGGTCCATGAAACCTATACGCTGCAGGCCCTGCCGGCGAACATTCTGCCCGACGCGCGCAAGGCTCTGGCCGATCTGGTCAAGCCGGGCGGCCGGCTGCTGGTGATCTGCCGCGCGCGCGACGAGGGGCAGGACATCGACGGGCCGCCCTGGCCGCTCGCCCGCTCGCGACATCGAGGCTTTTTCCGAGTGCGGCCTTGTGCTGGAAAAGCTGGAAGACATTCCGCCGGGGATGACGCCCAGCCGCCATTGGCGGGCCGTGTTGCGCAAGCCCGCCTGAACTCAGGTCGTTTCCAGCGCCTTGGCTTCGTCCCAGAGCGCATCCATCTCGTCCAGCGAGACTTCGCCGAGCGCCTTGCCGCGTCGCTGCAATTCGCGCTCGATATGATGGAAGCGCCGCTCGAATTTGGCGTTGCAACCGCGCAGGGCGGTTTCGGGATCGGCCTTGACGTGGCGCGCGAGATTGGCGACGGCGAACAGAACGTCGCCGATTTCGCTGGCGACATGAGCCTTGTCGCCGCGATCGAGGGCCTCCTCGACCTCGTCGCATTCTTCGCGGATCTTCGCCAGCACCAGCCGGGCGTCGTTCCAGTCGAATCCGACCTTCGACGCCTTGTCCTGCAATTTGATCGCGCGGGTCAAGGCGGGCAGGGCGACGGGAACGTCGGCGAGATAGCCCTGCCGGGCCTGTTCGGGCAAACCGGCCTCCCGGCGCGCCGCCGCCTTTTCGGCTTTTTCCTGCGCCTTGATCTCGGCCCAGACGCCTTCCACGGCTTCCGGCGTCCGCGCTTCCGGCTCGCCGAAGACATGGGGATGGCGGCGGATCATTTTCTGGGTGATCGCCTCGACGACGCCGCCGAAATCGAACAGGTCGCGTTCCTGCGCCATGCGGGCGTGAAACACCACCTGGAGCAGGAGATCGCCCAGTTCGTCGCACAGATCGACGAAATCCTCGCGCTCGATCGCGTCGACGACTTCGCAGGCTTCTTCGATCGCGTAAGGCGCGATGCTTTTGAAATCCTGCGCCAGGTCCCAGGCGCAGCCGGTCTTGGGCGTGCGCAGGGCCGCCATGATTTCAAGCAGGCGGGAGATGTCGCGCGAAGATTGCATGGGACGTTCCCGTTGAGATCCGCCCAAAATGGACGCCAGAAAAGAAAAGAGCAGGGCGCCGCCCTGCTCTTGATTGTGTCTGATGGGCCAAGGCTCAGGCGAGCGAAATGGCGACCGCTTCGCGGCCCTTCTGCGTGTCGACGACCTTCATGGTCACCGGCTGGCCTTCGGGCAGTTGCGAAATCCCGGCCTGGCCGAGGATCGAGATATGGACGAACACGTCCTTCCCGCCGTCATTGGCCTGGACGAAGCCGAAGCCCTTGGCGCCATCGAACCACTTGACCGCGCCCTGGATTTCCACGGCGTTGGAGAGGTCAGGCGCGCGACGCTGCGGCGGAGGCCGCGACTGGTCGAACGTGCGTTGCGGCGCGCGCTCGGCGGCGCCGGCGGTGTCGACTTCCAGCACGCGGGTGACCTGCTGGCCCTTGACGCCATTGGCGACAACGACCTTCAGCTTGGCGCCGGGAGGAACCGATTCAAAGCCGGCCGACTGGAGCGCTCCGATATGGAGGAACGCGTCTCCGCTGCCGTTGGAGAGTTCGACGAAGCCGAAGCCCTTGTCCGACTTGAACCATTTCACGACCGCGTCGACTGAATTCGCGGCGGTGAAGCCGCCTGCGGGCGGCGGGGCAAATTCGCCGCCGAAACCACCGCCCATGGGCGGACGGTCGAACGACTGACGGGGCTGTCGAAATGTGCGCGGGGTGTCGTAAGGTGAGGGCCCATCATCATCAAAACCGCGCTTCCGGGGTCCTCGGAAATCTTTACCTTTGCTCATGTCCGCCTTTAGTACTCCGCCTCATGTCATTCAGGGCGCCCGGCCCAGAGTTAAGCCGTACGTCGCCAAGCTCCCGTTCCGGCCGTAATTGACCGTACGGAAACGCCAGCCGATGGTGTGTGGTTTTTTTAGTCCAGAGCCCGCGCAATAGTCTTTTAGCAGCAAACGCCCCGTGCTGGCTAAATTCAATCCGCCGCAAATCGCGACAAGAATGACCAAAAAGCTGGCGCTTTAGCGATTTTTATATTCCGTCCTGCGCTTTGGCGCGGCCATTCGGCCGCGATCACAATTTCGTGAGAAGCGAGGAGGGGCCGAAGCGGTGCGCCTCGATGGATATCCGTCGATTCGCATAATCAATATTATGGAACTTCGGTTGCTGGGGCGAGACGGTCCGCTTCGGGTCTCATTCTGGCGGTTTGCGATTGGCCTCGTCCGAATCAGAAGATTGCCGAATTCGAGCATCGCGATGCGAACTTCGCGCAACAGGCACAGGAAGGCGTGCGCGAACAGGCCGAACGCCAGCAGGAACAATAGCACCGATCCCCATTCGTGCGCCATGCCGAACAGCGTATTGATGAAGACGACGACGACGACCGCCGCGATCGCCAGCGCCGAGCCGATGGTCGAGTGAATCGCGCGGTAAATCAGGCGCGCGCGGGCGAGCAGCCGGGAGGCGTTCTGCCTGATTTCGGGGTCGAACGGTCGCCATCGAGCGCGCGGTACTTGTCGAGGATGCGCCACAGGCGGTTCATCAGCAAGGACAGCACCGCCGCGCAGGCCGAGAGCAGAAAGGCCGGCGCGAGCGCCTGCGAGGCGATCGGCGCGAAGCGCATGCGCTCGACGCTTTCCAGGGTCCCGACCAATTGCTCGGTGAGCGCCAGATCCATCGTTTCGGCCCTGCCCGCGCGTCGGGCGCGCTGTTCTACTGACCCGCGCGCGAGATGATGACGATCGGCGGCGGCGACCACGGCAGAACGGAAGCGTCAACACGGTCTTGACGACGCCGGGCGCGTTCTGCACGGGATTGACTTCGTCGACGGCTTCCTTATGGCCGACGCCCTGCGCCAGCACTTCCTTGAGTTGCGGCGCCATTTGGGCGAGTTCGGCGAATTTGTCGTGATTGAACGAATCCTGGCCCTTCAGGTCGCTCAGATCGACGACCACCGCGCCATATTTGCGTCAAGTCGGCGGCGTTCTTGTAATCGCCGAGGCGCTGCTCGTTGCCGGCAATCAGCCGCGACGCCGCCAAGGCGCGATCGTCGCGCGAAAGGACGACCAGGAACGGCTTTTTCGGAACGCCGATCCGCTGCATCTGCGAACGGAACACGTCGATGTCGATATCCGGCGACGCCAGCACGATGGTGCCGAGTTTCGGCGCAATGCTCTTGGCCTCCCCGGAGATCTTGATGCCCCGGAAGGCTTCCACGGTCACCCAATTGCCCATCGAATGCGCGATAATGTTGATATGTTCGGCATTGCTCCGGGCGAGCAATTGCAACAGATGCTCAAGACCGTCGCGCGCGGCCGTCGCACTGTTCTGGTCGTAGACATAGCCGAGCAATTCGCCGCGCGAGGCCCAGCTGAAATAGACCGGCACGCCATGAGCATTGGCGTCGTGCGCCACCTGCGCGAGCCGGTAAAGGCCTTCGGGAAACAGGGTATTGTAACCGTGCACGAACAGCACCACGGTGCGATGGCCGACGGGCCGTTGCGCAAGCTGCTGGTTCAGCGAGGCGACGAATTCCTTTTCGCTGTCGAGATAGACCGATTCGCGCGTGACGAAATCGGTCTGCGGATTGCCGGGCGGCTGCGACGGCCATTCGATCCGGCTCGGCACATGGGTCGGCGGCACGCTGACGACGGCCTGGGCGTAATCGAGTTCGCGGGCGCGTTCGCCGCTGAACATCGCGCCGGGAACCGCCGAGCGCGTCCGCGTCGTGGCGATGAGAATGGTGTGCTCGGTCGCGCCGGGCGCCTGCGCCGTCACCGGGACCATTGCATTGACGCCGGGGCGCGAACAGGCGGCGAGCATCGCCGGGAACAGCAGAACCGCCAGCAGGACGCGCAGATGGCTCCAGGCCTTGAGATGAAGCTTCCGGTCGACGCGACGCGAGTGTGCCTGCTGACGCAAAACAAATTCCTTTCGGCGGCGAGGTCCGTTCCGGCGCCCTGCCCGCCTTTGACCTTCGACGGAACATTGAACGGCGAACGCTACACGAAAATGTGATCGGAGGCCAATGCGCGACGGCCTTGCGGAGACGGCGAAGGCCCTGGCCGGGAAAGCCGGAAACCGCCATGCCTGCGGAAAGGATTTTGCGCGCCCGCGCGAACGCCTGCGACTCGCAAAAGTACTGCTGAGATACTTGAAATGTCGTGGTATTCCTCTTGCAAAGCGCAGAAAATCCTCGGCGCGAGGAAGGACCGGACCGCCGCCAGAAGGCCGCCGCGCACATTGTTGCATCGGCGCCACCGTGGAGGTTAATTCTGCGCTCGCGCGCGCAGCGACAATGAGCCGCTAGTTCTCCATCGGATAGCCGGCGTCACGCCAGGCCTTGATGCCGCCGTCGAGCGCGGCGACCCGCCCATAGCCGAGTTCGCGCAAGGTCGCGGCGGCGAGCGTCGAGATCTTGCCGAATTCGCAGGTGGTCAGGACCCGCAGGGTCGGGTCGGGCAATTCCACGTTGACCCGCAACTCCAGCTGGCCGCGCGGCAAATGTTTGGCGCCGGGAATGTGGCCCGCACTGAAGGCGTCGCGCTCGCGCAGGTCGAGCACCACCAGATCGCGGCTGTTGCCGCCGAGCCGGGCGTTCAGCTCGGCCAGCGACATGAACGGAATCCTGGCCCCCGCCTCCGCCAGCAATTGGGCGACGGATTTGCCGCCGCTCATATTGGTGCGCAGGGCCTCGGTGAGATGGGTCGGCGCCGCGAGGTCGAGCTTTTCCATCATCTCGACGAAGGCGGCGCGCTCCGTCTTTTGCAGGCGCGGATTGCCGGCGATTTCGGCGCCGATGGTCGAATGGCCGAGCCCTTTGTAGTCATGGGCGGGAAAAACGAGCGTGTCCGGCGGCAGCTTCAAAAGCTTTCCGAACAGGCTCTCGTAAAGCGCGTGCGGATCGCCGGTCGGCAGGTCGGTCCGGCCCGTGCCGCCGATCAGCAGCGTGTCGCCGGTCAAGACCCGGTCGTCCATGACAAGGCACATCGAATCGCGCGTATGCCCCGGCGTATGCAGGGCCTTCAGCCGGAGGTCGCCGAGGATCAGCATGTCGCCGTCGTCGAGCCTCAGGTCGGCGTGCGGCGTCGGGCTGAGCCGGTGCATGACGACGGGCGCGGACAGGAGTTTTGGCCAGTTCGCGGCTGGCGGAGAAATGGTCGGCGTGGGTATGGGTGTCGATGATATAGCGGATGTGCAGGCCATGCTGGGCGGCGTGGCCGATATAGCAGTCGACCAGCGAGATTTCGGGATCGATCAGCGCCGCCGCGCGATTGGCCTCGCATCCCACGACATAGGATTTGCAGCCGCCGGCGGCGAAGGTTTCGAACATCATGGTCCCCGCTCCACGCCCCTCGTCAGCCTTTCGGCTGGGCGACCACCCGCAGATAGGGCTTCAGGGTCTTCCAGCCGCCCGGATATTTCTGTTTCGCCTGTTCGTCGGACACCGAAGGCGGGATGATGACGTCCTCGCCCGGCCGCCAGTTCACGGGCGTCGCCACAGAGTGTTTCGCCGTCAGCTGGCAGGAATCGAGCAGACGCAGCACCTCGTCGAAATTGCGCCCGGTGCTCATCGGATAGGTCAGCGTCGCCTTGATCTTCTTGTCGGGGCCGATGACGAAGACCGAGCGGACCGTGGCGTTGTCGGCGGCGGTGCGCCCGTCCGCGCTGGTCCCCGCCCCTTCGGGCAGCATGTCATAGGCCGTGGCGATCTTGAGCTCGGGATCGCCGATCATCGGATAGGTGACCGCGTGTCCCTGCGTCTCTTCGATGTCCTTCGCCCAGCGCGAATGGTTGTCGACCGGATCGACGCTGAGCCCGATGATCTTGGTGTTCCTTTTGTCGAATTCCGGCTTCAGCCCGGCCATGTAGCCGAGCTCGGTGGTGCAGACCGGGGTGAAATCCTTGGGATGCGAAAACAGGATGGCCCAGCCGTCGCCGATCCAGTCGTGAAAATGGATCCGGCCCTGCGTCGTTTCGGCGGTGAAATCCGGCGCCTCGGAATTGAGTCTTCAAGGACATGGGGCTTGCCCTCCGTTCGCGACGTTGCGCGCATCCCGAAGCACGCCATCGAAGCGCGTCGAGGAGCGAAGCCTCAACGACTGGCGCCGGCAAAAGTTCCGCGCCGCGGGGGCTGGTCCGGGCCGGTCAGGGGCGAGAGTGGCGTTGGACAGCGCGCTATTTTTCCCATCGCTGGGCGGCGAATTGCTCGTCCAGAGGCGTCTTCATGAAATGATTGGCCAAGATTTCCGATGGTCTTCATCGCGACGCCGATCAGGATTCCGAGACCCTGCTCGCGCGTATAGCCGGCTGCGGTGAATCGCTCGATCTCGGCTTCGGTGACATGACCTTTGCTGCGGATCAGAGCGCGCACAAACGTCGCCAGCGCGGCGAGCTTCGCATCCGGCGGTTCGGCGCCCTTGCGAAGCGCCGTCAGCACCGCCGGATCGATCTTCATGTTGGTCGCGAAGGTCGAGTGGGCCGCCACGCAATAGGCGCAGGCGTTTTCGACGCTGGCGACCACCAGGACGGTCTGCATTTCGATCCCGGTCAGGCCCACCTTGGAAAAATGCTTCGCCAGGTCGAGATAGCTGGCCAGGGTTTCCGGCGAATTCGACAGTCCGGCGAGGAGATTCGGCAGGAAGCCGAGCTGTTTCGGCGGGCCCTCGAGCAAGGGACGCGCATCGGGGAGCGCGGTTTCGACGGTCGGAAAGGTAAAGGCGTTCATCAGTGCCTCCTGTTTTGGATGGCCGCCATGACGCGGCGACGGGCAGCGCTGTCTGGAAATGAGATTTCGAACTCCCGCGCCGGCGCCCGGTGCGGGGAGACGGCAGGAGCGGCCGTAGGCTGCCTTTCTGGCGTCGAGCGAGTCGCGGAAGGCCATCGCTTCCTGTTCCACCCGCACGGCATCCATGACCGGCACGACGGGCCGCGCCTCGAACACGAAGGACGGCAGCATCGAGCTGAACTTGTGCACGGTCAGCGGATCGTCGCAGTCCACCATCATGTAGCCGCCCCAGTCGCCGACGCGGATGACGAACAACTCGATCTTGAAATTGGCGGGCGCTTTCCATTGCAGGAAAACCTCGAGGATGCGCTTCTGGGCATTCTCGTAATCCGTCGGCGATCCCTGCGGGCGCTCGGTCCAGGTGATCATGTATTTCATGCGCCAAATTCCTTTGTTGGGGTTTGCGCCGGACTTTCCCTGACGCATCCCCACCATGCGGGCGGCGGACTGCGCGGCGCGGCGGCCAGCAAGTCCGCGATTTATTTGGCGAGATTGTTCTTGCTGCGCGGTCTCGATAAAGGAAGGCGACGGCTGCAAAAGTTCCGGCTCGGCAGGCCGGTCCGGCCGGTTCTCTTTATTTGGCGAGATTGTTCTTGCCCGCGAAGGCGATGGCCTCCGTCAGCAGGTCGCCCTGCTCGACCAGCGCTGCGCCGTCGATCTCGATCCATTCCCGCATCGGGGCCTTGCCATAGGGCCGAAAGGATCCGGCGCGTCCCTCAAGCAGGCTGGCGCTCGCCAAGGCGGCGGGGACGCGCAGGCCGATCTTGCCGTCCAGCACGCAGGCGGCCATCTTGCGGCCGACGAAAACCGCCGGACTGCCGAACATGGCGCCGGCCCGAACGTCAGGGTTGCGGAGGCGCGCCTGCGCCAGCAAGGCCGAGAAAAGCGGATCGTCGGCTTTGCTCTTGGTCATGTCGCCGAACGCCTCGTGGCTATTCCCACTCGATCGTGCCGGGCGGCTTCGACGTCACGTCGTAGACGACGCGGTTGACGCCCTTGACCTCGTTGATGATCCGGGTCGCGGCGCGGCCGAGAAAATTCATGTCATAGGGGAAGAAATCGGCCGTCATGCCGTCGACCGAGGTCACGGCGCGCAGGGCGCAGACATGGTCGTAGGTGCGGCCGTCGCCCATCACGCCGACGGTGCGGACCGGCAGCAGCACGGCGAAGGCCTGCCAGATCTGGTCATAAAGCCCGGCCTTGCGGATTTCGTCGAGATAGACCGCATCGGCCTTGCGCAGGATTTCGAGCTTTTCGCGGGTCACGCCGCCGGGGCAGCGGATGGCGAGGCCGGGGCCGGGGAACGGATGGCGGCCGACGAAGGCTTCGGGCAGGCCGAGTTCGCGGCCCAGCGCCCTCACCTCGTCCTTGAACAATTCGCGCAGCGGCTCGACCAGCTTCATGTTCATGCGCGCCGGCAGGCCGCCGACATTGTGGTGGCTCTTGATCGTCACCGACGGGCCGCCGGTGAAGGAGACGCTTTCGATCACGTCCGGATAGAGCGTGCCCTGCGCCAGGAATTCCGGCGCGCCGCGACCGTCCTCGGCGATCTTCTTCGCCTCGGCCTCGAAGGTCTCGATGAACAGGCGGCCGATGGTCTTGCGCTTGGTCTCGGGATCGGCCTCGCCTTCCAGCGCGCCGATGAACAGGTCCTGCGCCTGAACGTGGACCAGCGGGATGTTGTAATGGTCGCGGAACAGGGTCACGACCTCTTCGGCCTCGCCCATGCGCAGCAGGCCGTGATCGACGAAGACGCAGGTGAGCCGGTCGCCGATGGCCTCGTGGATCAGCACGGCGGCGACGGCCGAATCGACGCCGCCGGAGAGGCCGCACAGAACCCTGCCCTGCCCGACCTGGTCGCGGATCGCCTTGATGGCCTCGCCGCGAAACGCCGCCATGGTCCAGTCGGATTTCAGGCCGGCGACCTTGTGGACGAAATTGGCCAGCAGCTTGGCGCCGTCCGGCGTATGCACCACTTCGGGATGGAACTGCGTGGTGAAGATCTTGCGCTTTTCGTCGGAGGCGACGGCGAAAGGCGCGTTTTCGCTCAGGGCCTTGACGGTGAAGCCTTCCGGCAGGCTGGTGACGCGGTCGCCGTGGCTCATCCAGACCTGATAAGAGCCGCCGATCTCCCAGACGCCGTCGAACAAGGCGCTCGGCTCGACGATCGTCGACATTGGCGCGGCCGAACTCGGCGTGATGGCCGCCCTCCACCGCGCCGCCAAGCTGGGCGGCGATGGTCTGCTGGCCATAGCAGATGGCGAGGATCGGCAGGCCGGAGTCGAAAATTTTCTGCGGCGCGCGGGGCGAGCCGGGCTCGGTGACGGAGGCCGGGCCGCCGGACAGGATCACGGCTTTGGGCTTGATGGCGTCGAAGGCCTTTTCCGCCGACTGGAACGGCGCGATCTCGCAATAGACGCCCGCCTCGCGCACGCGGCGCGCGATGAGCTGGGTCACCTGCGAGCCGAAATCGACAATGAGAACCTTGTCGTGGTGCTGGCGGATTTCGTCGTGCAGAAGAGTCATGGAAAGGGTCCCGTCCGAGACGTTCCGATTAAGGCAAGCCTCCCGACGAAGCAAGGAGCGGTTTTTTCGGCGGAAAGACGCGAAACGCCGCCCGAGGTCGAAAAAGAGCAAAAATAGGTCAGAATCGGTGTCCTGATGACGATAATTTTTTGAAAAATAGCAAGTTCGGCTGATGACAAGGTCAAATGCTTCGATTAACGTAGCGCCGCACTCCAAATGGAGGCCGAGCCAGAAATGGCCTGAAGCTTGCTGTCCAAGTCGTGGGAGGACCTTTCGTATCGGAAAATTGCGCCGAAAAGGCGCGGGGGATGGCTTTACAGCTTCTTCGATATGAAAGAGGACAAGGTGAGGCGGAGCGGAAAGACACAGATGTCTTTCCGCTCTTTTATTTTGGCACGCCCTCTTGCTGAGCCGATGCGTTAATCCGCGCCTTGAGGATGTGTTAAATCCGGCTCGCCGCCGCGCTCCCAATCCGCCTTCACCTGCAACCGATAATCAGCGAAACGCCCTTCGGCGATCGCCGCGCGCGCGCCGGCCATCAGCTCCTGATAATAGGCCAGATTGACCCAGGTCAGCAGCATCATGCCCAAAATTTCCTGGCAGCGGACGAGATGATGCAGATAGGCGCGCGAATAGTCGCGCGCCGCCGGACAGGACGAATGCGGGTCGAGCGGACGCGGGTCTTCGGCGTGACGGGCGTTGCGCAGGTTGATCTTGCCCCAGCGCGTATAGGCCAGGCCGTGGCGCCCGGCGCGGGTCGGCATGACGCAATCGAACATGTCGATCCCGCGCGCGACCGCTTCGATCAGGTCGTCGGGCGAGCCGACGCCCATCAGGTAATGCGGCTTGTCCTCGGGCAGATGCGGCATGACCGTCTCGATCATCGCCAGCATCACCGCCTGCGGCTCGCCCACCGCGAGGCCGCCGACCGCCATGCCGTGGAAATCCATATCGGCCAGCGCCCGCGCGCTCTCGATGCGCAGATCCTGCTCCGCGCCGCCCTGCACGATGCCGAAACAGGCGCGGCCCTTCTGCTCGCCGAACGCCTTGCGCGAGCGCTCGGCCCAGCGCAGCGACAGCCGCATGGCGCGCTCGGCCTCCTGCGGCGAACAGGGCAGCTTGACGCATTCGTCGAACTGCATCTGGATGTCCGACCCCAGCAGGCGCTGGATTTCCATCGAGCGTTCCGGCGTCAGCACATGTTTCGCGCCGTCGATATGCGACTGGAACGTGACGCCGTTCTCGTCGAGCTTGCGCAGCTTGGCCAGCGACATGACCTGGAAACCGCCGCTGTCGGTGAGGATCGGATGCGGCCAGTTCATGAATTTGTGCAGGCCGCCAAGCGCAGCGACCCGCTCCGCGCCCGGGCGCAGCATCAGGTGATAGGTGTTGCCGAGCACGATATCGGCGCCGAGCGCCCTCACCTGCTCGGGATACATCGCCTTGACGGTCGCGGCGGTGCCGACCGGCATGAAAGCCGGCGTGCGGATGTTTCCGCGCGGCGTGGCGATTTCGCCGACGCGCGCGCCGCCGTCCCGGGCGATGAGCCGGTAGCCGAAATGTTCGGTCATGGGATCCTCAGGCGAGCGCGGCGCGGGCGGCGCGCTCGGCTTCCGCGAGTCGGGAGAACACGATGATCACGAAAGCCCTCTTGTCCAGATTGTAGATCTCCAGGTCGCGCGTCTCGCGCTCCAGGAATTCCCAGGCCTCCGCATAAGGCGCCAAGGCGCGCGGGCCAAGCCCCGGATTCCGGCGCAGCGATGCGCCGAGCCAGTCGAAGATCGCGCGCAGGAAGGCCTCGAATTCGGTTTCGCCGCCGCGCCCCGAGACGGAATCGGCGATGCGGTGGGCGATCCGCCATTTCACACGCGGCAGGTCGGCCAGAATCTGCTCCATCAGATCGTCCACCGCGCTCTCGTCGGCCGCAAGCAGGCGCAGCGCCTCATGCACGGACCCTTCCGCGCGGGCGCAGGCTTTGGCGAGGGAGGGCTCCGGACGCCTGTTGCCCCGAGGCGTCGAGCGCTTCGCGCACGGCGGCGTCGAGCGCCGGCGGCGCGAGGCTTTGCAGCATCAGAGTCCGGCACCGCGAACGGATGGTCGGCAGGAGGCGGCCGGGGCGATGCGCGATCAGCAGGAAAAGGCAGCGCGGCGGCGGCTCCTCGATCAGCTTGAGCAAGGCGTTGGCGCTGTTCAGATTGAGGTCGTCGGCGCTGTCGATGATCGCCATGCGCCAGCCGCCCTCGCCCGCCGCCTGTTCGAACAGGTGGATCGCGTGGCGGACGTCGTCGACCGTGATGCGCGTCGCATGTTTCTTGGTCTTTTCGCTCCATTGCCGCCGCAGCAAGGCGAGATCGCCGAAGGACAACGCCGACAGTTTCCGGGCGGCGGGATGGTCCGGATCGACAGCGAGATTTTTCGCCTGCTGGACCGCCGGCGCGGCAGGATCGGGATGGGCCGCGATGAAGCGCGCCACGCGCCAGGCGAGCGTCGCCTTGCCGATTCCCGGCGGCCCGCCGATGATCCAGGCCTGCGGCATGCGCCCGGCGCGGTAGGCGTCGAGAAACTCGGCTTCCGCCTGCTCGTGGCCGAAAAGCGCAAAAGTGTCGCGCGGATGCGGCGCCGGGGCGAAACGGTCGCTTTCTGGCGGCGAGTCGTCTGCCGCCTTCACGCCCATTGCTTCTGATCCGAGGCGAGCGCCGGCCATTTTTCGGCGCACGCCGCCCAGATCGCCGCGGCGACCTCGTCTTCCGGCCGCGACGCCTCGATCACGCGGCAGCGGCCGAGCTCGGCTCGGGCGATTTCGAGAAATTTCTCACGCAATTGCGCGTGGAAGCCGATGTCCTCGGCTTCGAAACGGTCGACGTCGGCCTGCCCGCGCCTCCGCCGCGCCCGCTCCATCCCGGCTTCCGGCGCGATATCGAGAATGAAGGTGAGGTCGGGCTGGACGCCCGCGAGCGTCACCCGCTCCAGTGTCGCCAGCATGCTGTCTTCCGCGCCGCCGCGCGCGCCCTGATAGGCGCGGGTCGAAATCGGCGAAGCGGTCGCACAGCACTACAGCGCCGCGCGCGAGCGCCGGGCGGATCAACCGGTCGATATGGTCGATCCGGGCGGCGGAAAACAGCAGGGCTTCGCCCATCGCGCCGAAATCGCGCGCCTTGCCGGCCAGAATCAGACCGCGCAATTTCTCGGCGAGCGGCGTGCCGCCCGGCTCGCGCGTGACCACGACCTCCCGCACATGGTCGCGCAACCGCGTGGCGAGACGACGGATCTGGGTCGACTTGCCGGCGCCTTCGCCGCCTTCGAAAGTGATGAACCGACCGTTGCGCAAGGGCGCCTGCTTCCCGAAATCATGGTCCGACGGCCCTGACGGCCGCGAATTCAAAATGTCTTAACGCGAAAATGCGGCCGTTCAAGGCGCTGGAGTCGCGGGGGCCGGCTCCTTGGACGCGGATTTCTTCTCCAGCGAATGCATCGCGGTCGCAAGCCCCTTGTGGAACAGCTGCAGCCCGAGTTCGACAGCGGCGTCCTTGGCGCGCTGCAACAGAGGCCCCTGCTCCACGGCTTCGCCGGTCTTCAGCGGGATGTCGAGCGCAAGCGTGCCGCCATGCGAAATCTTGAGCCGCGCCACGGTCTGGCCGGCGGCGACCGGCGCGATCAGCGGGCCGACATAGACGATCTTGCCGCTCAGCTTTTCGGGCGAGCCGCGCGGGATCATCACCCGAACCGGCGCATCCGACACCAGCGGAACCTCGGTCGTGACCCCGCCATAGACCTTCGCCGTGCCCACCTCTTCGTTGGCGTCGAAGATCGTCCGGGCGTCG
Source organism: uncultured Alphaproteobacteria bacterium (assembly GCA_963811975.1). Lineage (GTDB taxonomy): Bacteria > Pseudomonadota > Alphaproteobacteria > Rhizobiales > Beijerinckiaceae > Rhodoblastus. The sequence goes on along the minus strand of CAWETR010000002.1, from coordinate 29,104 downwards.
AAGCCGTGAAAGCCCCAGTTGAACAGGCGGCGCGCTTCTTCGGCGCGGTCCTTGGCGGTCTTGGCGCCCATGATCACCACGATCAGGCGCTGACCGCTGAAGACCGCCGAGCCGACGATATTGAACTCGCCATCCTTCTCGTTGCCGACCTTGAGGCCGTCGCCATTGACGTCGAGGAACAGGATCGGATTGCGATTGAGCTGGCGGATCTTGGACCAGGTGAACTCTTTTTCCCCGAAATAATGATAAAATTCCGGATAGGTCTTGATCAGGTGCTCCGCCAATGTCGCCATGTCGCGCGCCGAGACCACCTGGGCCGGATTGGCGCCGCCCCAGGAATCGGTGAAATGCGACTTGCTCATGCCCAGTTCGGCGGCGCGGACATTCATCATGGCCGCGAAATTCTCTTCCGACCCGCCCAATCCTTCGGCCAGCGCGATCGCCGCATCGTTGCCGGACTGCACGATCAGCCCGCGCAGCAGATCCTCGACGCGGATATTGGTGTTGACGCGGGCGAACATCGAGCCCCCGCTCTGCCCAGTCTTCCAGGCGCGCTCCGAGATGTAGAACGGCGTGTCGAGGGTGATCGAGCCTTTTTTCAGGTCGCGAAACACCAGCTCGGCGGTCATCAGCTTGGCCAACGAGGCCGGCGGAACCGGGTCGTCGGCGCCCTTCTCGAACAGCACCGTCTGGGTGTCCGCATCCATGACGACGGCGTGCGGCGCGGTCGTCGTGATGTTCTGCGCGCGCGCGGGCAAGCCCGCCAATGCGGCGACCAGGGGCAAGGCGAGGATCAGATGGAGAAGGCAAGGCCAGGGACGCGAAAGCACGAACGCCTCTTCGCTGTTCGAGCCGGCAGGCTCCCGAATTTTCCGCGGCGGCGCCGCGAAGCCGCTTCAGCTTAGCGCGGGAGCCGCGCGAAACCAACCGATAAGCGGCGGACGCGGACGCCGGCTTTCACCCTGCGGCGGCGTCAGCGCCGCGCGACGGAAACCGGAACGTCGGCGCCGGGAATCGTGCCGAGATCGAACGGACGCTGGGGCGGCAGCGGCGGGTTTTTCGGCAGCGGAGCGGCGGAACCCTCATCCGGCTCGGCCAGCGCGAGGCGCTGCGGCGGCAGCGGCGGCGTTGCGGCTTCGGCGTCGCTTTCGCGAGAGCGGGCCGGACGCGAAAGCGTTTCGCGCTGGGCGTCGATCTGCTCTTCCAGCGCCGTGCGCTGGCTGGCGCGGTCCGGCGCGGCGGCGGGCGGAAGCTCGCGCTGCTCGGCCAGACGCGTCGGCGAATAGGCGAAATCGCCCAATTGCGCAGGCTCGCCGTCCACACGCAGCGTCGCGAGCAATTTGCGGTCGTCGGAGCCTGAAAGCGCGGCGCGGCCGATATATTCGACCTTGATCTTGGTGGTGCCGATCGCCTTGTATTCGAGCGCCTCGGCGGCGCGGGCCGAAAGGTCCATGACGCGGCCGCCGTGATAGGGGCCGCGATCGTTCACGCGCACGATGATCGAATGCTGGTTGCGCAGATTGGTCACGCGCGCATAGCTGGGCAGCGGCATGGTCGGATGCGCCGCCGTGATGCCATTGCGGTCGTAAATCTCGCCATTGGCGGTGCGGCGGCCGTGGAAGGCGTCGCCGTACCAGGACGCAAGGCCGACGGCGGCGTATTTCCGCTCGCTCGGCACATAGGTTTTCCCGGCGACCGTATAGGCGTTGCCGACCAGATATTGTCCGCCGCCCTTCGGCACCGCTTCGCCGTCGGCGACGACGCGCGGGCTGGCGCGTCCGTAGATGCTCTCGGGGAAATATTCCTTGCTGTGACGAGCGGCCATCTGCTGGGGCGACTGGGCGCAGCCCGCCATGGCGACGACGCCGGCCAGCGCAACGAGAGGAGCCGGCTTTCGCGCGGATTTCGCGGCGCGCGGCGGCGAGAAGCGCGAGGGAGCGAACGGGCGTCTTGATCACAGGCCAAGGATCCTTATTCCGGCGCGGCCGGCAACGCCCCGCGGGGCGAGACGGCGGGCGCGCGTCGAAGCGGAAGCGGTTTTGGCGTAAAACGACATCTTTCGCCACATTGCGCCGTGAACATTGCCAAAAGGTTGAGTCAAATAGTTAACCTTTTGTAAGGCGCCGAGAGCCGGACGCCTGACGTAGCAGGGGAATTCTCGACCCGGGACGCCGGATCGGTTCACGGAATTGTGAACGTTTGTTCAGAATGGCTCCGACATTTTGGCGGAAATGGGGCGAAAGCTGCGCAGCCTCGCGGCGCTCAGGCCTGTTTGCGCCAGCCGCCCTCCTCCGTCTCCTGCCAATAGGAGAGCGTGGCCTCGGCCTGGCGCAGGATCCGCCATTGCTCTCGGGCGGCGGCGAGCGACAGATCGTCGCGGCCGTCGAACAGCAGGATGAGGCGTTCATATCCGGAGGCCAGGAAGGGTTCGGCCTCGGCGCCCTCGATGAGAAAGCGAACCTGGGCGCCGTTGGGATTGTCGTCGGCGCAGGTCAGCCAGACCGGCTGCATTTCGGGATCGCCGTCCGCCTGCGAGCCGTGCGGCACGAAGGAATCGTCGGTCGAGGTCCAGAGCAGGTCGTCGACCGCCGTCAGCCGCTGCGGCGTGCGCGCCTGCACGACGGCGCGCCAGCCGCGCTGCAGCGTGCGCTCGACAAGCGCGGGAAGCGCCTCGTCGAGCGTGCGTTTCTGCAACTGGTAGAACCAGAACTCCGTCATCAGCTTTCGTAATGATCCTTCACCAGCCGGTCCAGCAGGCGGACGCCCCAGCCCGAGCCCCAGCTCTGGTTGAGGTCGCCGGTCGGCGCCGACATGCCGGTTCCGGCAATGTCGAGATGGGCCCAGGGCGTATCGTTGACGAAACGCTGAAGGAATTGCGCCGCCGAGATCGAGCCGGCATGGCGTCCGCCGGTGTTCTTGATGTCGGCGAACTTGGACTCGATCAGCTTGTCGTAAACCGCGCCCATCGGCATCCGCCAGACCTTCTCGCCGGTCTTGGTCCCGGCTTCGGTCAGGCGCTGGGCCAGTTCGTCGTTATTGCTGAACAAGCCGGCGTATTCCTGCCCGAGCGCGACGAGAATCGCGCCGGTGAGAGTCGCGAGATCGACCATGAAGGCGGGCTTGTAGGCGTTCTGCACATGCCAGAGCACGTCGGCGAGCACGAGGCGGCCTTCGGCGTCGGTGTTGATGATCTCGATGGTCGTGCCGGACATGGCGGCGACGATGTCGCCGGGACGCTGCGCGCCGCCGCCGGGCATGTTCTCGACCAGCCCGATGGCGCCGATGGCGTTGACCTTCGCCTTGCGCGAGGCCAGGGCGTGCATCAGGCCGACGACGCAGGCGGCGCCCGCCATGTCGCCCTTCATGTCCTCCATGCCCGCGCCGGGCTTGCAGCGAAATGCCGCCCGAATCGAAACAGACGCCCTTGCCGACGAAGGCGACCGGCTGCGCGCCGGAAGCCGCCCCGTTCCAGCGCATGATCACGACGCGGCTCGGCCGGCGGGAGCCCTGCCCCACGCCGAGAAGCGCGCGCATCCCCAGCGCCTCCAGCGCCGGGACGTCGAGGATCTCGACATCGACGCCGAGCTTGTCGCAGTTCGCTGGCCTTCTCCGCGAAGCTTTCCGGATAGAGCAGGTTCGGCGGCAGGTTGACGAGCGTGCGGGCGAGATCGACGCCGTCCGCGAGCCCCGCCGTCGTGGCGATGGCCGTTTCCAGCGGCCCGGTTTCCGCGCCGGCGATGCGGATCGCGAGCGGGGCGCCGTTTTCAGGCTCGTCCTTCTTGTCCTTCTTGGTCTTGAACTGGTCGAATTTATAGCCGCGCAGGCGCAGGCCCAGCGCGAAATCGGCCGCCGCGGCGGCGAAATCCTCGGGCGGCGTCGCGAAATCGAACAGGATTCGGGCGTTCTTCGCCTTGCCGAGCTTGGCGACCGCCAGACCGCCGAGGCGCAGATAATCCGTTGTCGCGCCATCCTTTTCCGGCGCCGTCCCGAGCACGAGCAGCCTGTGCGCCGCAAGGCCGGCCGGGGCCAGGATATCGAGGGCCGAGCCGATCTTGCCCTTGAACGCCGACGCTTCGGCCGCGCGCGGGACAAGGGCCTGCCGCCTCGCCGAGCGCGGCGGCGGTCGCCGCGCCGAGGGCGAGCGCGCCATCGGCGAAAACAACCAGCACGGCGCCGCCGGCTTCGGGCGGCGCGGCCATCGCCTCGGCAATGGTCAGGGCGCTGAGCGTGACGGATTCGGACATGGACGCCTCATGAAAATGTTCGGGAACGCCCCGCCGGGCGAAAAAACCGGGCGGCGGGGAAGAGTCGAGCCACTATGCGACGGCGCGCCGAAACGGGTCAATGCGCACTGTTTTCAAAATGTCACGGCGCCGGAGAAAGTTCGCGCTCTCCCGGCGCCTTTTGGCGGCGGCGCGGCGCTTGGCCTTGGAAACGCCATCGTGGCGCGAATATTGTCCCGCTGCCGCGCTTTGCGACGCGGCCGGATTTGATCTATGTCGGGGCGAAAGCCGGGACCGAAAGCCATAAATGCCGCTGCTCGAACGCTATATCCTGAAAATCGCCGGCTCGGCCTTCCTGGTCGCGCTGGGGGTTCTCACGGCGGTGATCTGGCTCACGCAGGCCATGAAGGACTTCGACCTGATGACGACCAAGGGCCAATCCCTGATCGTGTTCTTTCATGTCACCGGCCTGATCATTCCCTCGCTGCTGATGGTCATCTCGCCGATCTCGCTGTTCATCGCGACGCTGTTTTCCCTCAACAAGCTCAATGGCGACAGCGAACTGGTGGTGGCGGCTTCGTCCGGCCACTCGCCCTTCCAGCTGTTTCGCCCGTTCGCCGCCCTGATCGTGGCGGTCGCGCTGTTTTCCGCCTTCATGTCGATCTGGGCCATGCCCTGGAGCTTCCGCGCCCTGCGCGATGCGCTCACCGAGGTGCAGTCGGACTTCCTGACCCGAATCGTGCGCCCGGGCGCCTTCAACATCGTCGAGCCGGACCTTTACTTCCATTATCGCGAACGCGGGCCGAGCGGCGCGCTGCTGGGCATCTTCATGCTCGACCGGCGCGAGGAAGGGCAGAGCAACGTCTATCTCGCCGAGACCGGCATCGCCTCGAAGGTCGGCGACCAGAATTATCTCGTTCTGGAAACCGGCACGATCCAGCGCCAGGACAAGGGCTCGGAAACGCCTGCCATGATCGTGTTCGATTCCTACGCCCTCGACCTGAGCCATTTCGGCTCGCGCGCCGACGGCGCTCCGCTGCGGCCGCGCGAGCGCACCACATCCGACATGCTGAATTATTCCACGGCCGAATCCTATGTGAAGGAAAACGAGGGCCGGTTTCGCGCGGAGCTTCACGAGCGTTTCGTCGCGCCGCTCTACGCTCTTGCGATGGGAATGATCGCCTTCGCCGCGTTGGGCGCGCCACGCACCACCCGCCAGAATCGCGGCGCGGCCATCACGGCAGCGGTCGCCGCGGCGCTGCTGATGCGGGTCGGCGGATTCGGCGCCTCGGCGATGATGGCGCGGTCGCCATCGGGGGTTGTCCTGGCCTATGCGCTGCCGCTTGCCGGCTGCGTCCTGGCCGCGCTCTATGCTTTCCGCTACGCGCTGCCGCGTCCCTTCGGGCGCCCGCGCGTCGACCTGGCGGCGGCCTGAATGATCGGACGCACGCTCGGCCTCTATATCGGATCACGCTTCGTCAAAAGCGTCGCCGCGGTCTTTTTCACGATTTTCGCCCTGATCTACATGGTGGACTTCGTGGAGATGCTGCGCCGCACCGGCGACAACCCCAACGCGAGCGCCCTTCTGGTCGCCATGCTGTCGCTGTTGCACACGCCGACGATTTCGGAGCAGATCCTGCCCTTCGCGGTGCTGTTCGGCGCGATGGCCTCGTTCATCACCCTCACGCGCCGGCTTGAACTGGTGGTGGCGCGCGCCGCCGGCGTTTCGGTCTGGCAGTTCCTCACCCCGCCGATCGTGGCGGCGCTGGCGATCGGCCTGCTCGCGGTTGGCGTCTACAATCCCGCTTCGGCCCTGATGAAGCAGCGCGCCGACGAAATCGAGACCGGGCTCTTCAAGAACAAATATCTCGTCAGCATCACGGCGATGTGGATTCGCCAGAAAAGCGTGGACGGCCAATCCATCCTGCGCGCGGAGACGTCATCCAACAAAGGCCTGCATCTGGCGGGGGTCTCCGCCTTCGTGTTCGATCCGAACGGAAAGTTCCTGGAGCGGGTCGACGCCGACGACGCCGAGATGGGCGACGGGGAATGGCGGCTCAACCATGTCATTATGACCGCCCCCGGGGTAGAGCCCCGGAGAGCGGATGTTTACCATCTCAGGACTAACCTGCTGCCGAGCCAGGTGGTGCAGAGTTTCATGACGCCTGAGTCGGTGCCGTTCTGGTCGCTCCCCCGCGTGGTGGACGACACAGAAGGCGCCGGTCTGGATGCAGTGGGGTATCGTTTGCGTTTTCAGTCCCTTCTCGCCTTGCCGGCCCTTCTCGCCGCCATGGTGCTGATCGCCGCCTCCTTTTCGCTCAAGCTGTCGCGGATGGGCGGCGTCGGCGTCCTTGTTTTGGGTGGCGTCGGCGCCGGCTTCGTGCTTTATGTCGCGACGAAACTGGTCTCCGACCTTGGCGGCGCGGGGGTGCTCAGCGCGCCCGTTGCGGCTTGGTCGCCCGCAGTCGTAGCGAATATGTTGGGCGTGCTGACACTTTTGAATCGCGAGGACGGTTGATGAAGGCGCGCTTTCCCAGCCGTCAGATTCGCCGGGCAGCCCTGCGCCGCGGTTTTTCTGCTGCGGGCGCCGCCGCGCCCGCACGTGGAGTCTCGCGCGCGATTCGTGTCGGCGTTTTCTCGGCGGTCGCGACCGGCCTCGTCCTTTTCGTCGGGCTTCCCGCCTCCCTTCGGGATGCGGCCGCGCAGACACTGAACGATCGCTTCTCCGGCTCCGCCAACAAGAAGGGGCCGATGGTCGTCGAGGCCAACAGCGTCGTCTATGACGACAAGGCCCATTCCGTCACCGCCGAGGGCGACGCCCAGATCTATAATCAGGGCAAGATCCTGGAAGCCGACCGCGTCACCTATTTCAAGGACACCGGCCGTGTGCTGGCGGAGGGCTCGGTCAAACTCACCGATTCCGACGGCACGGTGACCCACGCCGACAGGATGGAGCTGACCGGAGACTTCAAGCAGGGCTTCGTCGACTCGGTGCGCGCCGACACCAAGGAAAAGACCCATTTCAGCGCGACACGCTCGGAAAAGATCGACGCGGACACGACCGTCTTCCACAAGGGCACCTATACCGCCTGCCCGAGCTGCGCCGAACATCCCGAGCGCGCGCCCCTGTGGCGCCTGCGCGCGCGCAGGGTCGTCCACAAGAACAACGAGCAGATGCTCTATTACGAAGGCGCGACCTTCGAGCTCTACGGACTTCCGATCGCATATCTGCCGTTCCTGTCCATGGCCGACCCGAGCGTGACGCGGCAATCGGGCTTCCTGGCGCCGAAAATCAGTTACCGGTCCACCACCGGCTTTGGCTTCGGCACGCCCTATTTCTGGGTCATCTCGCCGAACATGGATATGACCATCACGCCGAGCTACCTGTCGAAGCAGGGCTTCCTCGGCGACATCGAATTCCGTCACCGGCTGGAAAACGGCTATTACTACATCCAGGCGACCGGCATCCATCAGCAGGACGACAGCGTTTTCGCGGCCCAGCCGTAGGGCGCGGGCAACCAGACCAATCGCGGCGAAGTGACCTCGCAAGGCGCGATCTGGCTGAGCCAGAACTGGAAATTCGGCTGGGACGTCGCCCGCGTCTCGGACAAGTGGTTCCTGAACGACTATGGCCTGCCCAATCCGGTTCTGAGCGGCAATTTCTTCCGCGAGACCTCCTCGACCGTCTATCTGAACGGACAGGGCGACCGCGGCTATTTCGACCTGCGCGGATTCTCTTTCCAGGGCATGGCGAATTTCGACTACCAGCCGCAGCTCGCCGCCGTCTGGCCGATCTGGGACTATAACAAGGCCATCGATCTCGCTCCCGAAAAGACCTATGGGATCGGCGGCCAGATCACCATCGACGCCAATCTGACCAGCTCGTCGGCGGCGCTCGCCTCCTACCAGCAGGTCGGCGCCATCTCGCTCGACAATCTCTATGGCCTGCATCCCGTCTGCGTGAATCCGGTCACCAACAAGGCCGATTACAATCCGGGCTCGTGCCTGGTGCGCGGCATCGGCGGCAGCCTACACCAGCGGCACCGTCGAATTGTCATGGCAGCGCAAATACATCGATCCGATCGGCGAAGTGTTCACGCCCTTCGCTTTCCTGCGCGCCAACGGCAATTATCTCGATTATTCGACCTCCGGCTCCGCGACCTTTGGCTCGGACACGATCGCCAACGCCTACCAGAGCAATTTCTTCCCCTACAACAATCAGGGCCGAGGCTCCGTCATGCCGGGCGTCGGCCTCGAGTGGCGCTATCCATTGCTGACGCGCACGCCGCTCGGCTCGCTGGTCATCGAGCCGATCGCCCAGATCATCGCCCGTCCGAACACCCAGCTTTCCAATACCCTCGTCAACATGGACGCCCAGAGCCTGGTGTTCGACGATTCCAACCTGTTCGAATGGAACAAATATTCCGGCTATGACCGGTTTCGAAACCGGCGTGCGCGCCAATTACGGCGCGCAATTCACGCTCGACATGAACAAGAACGGCTATCTGAACGCCATGTTCGGCCAATCGGCGCAGGTCGCCGGCGTGAATTCCTACGACACGCCGGACGCCGCCAATATCGGTCTCCAATCCGGCCTCAATACCCCGATGTCCGATTATGTCGCGCGCGTGAGCTATTCGCCGAACACCAATTACAGCATCGTGGCCAAGGCCCGCTTCGACGAGTCGACCTGGGAGGTTCAGCATCTCGACGTCACGGCCCACGCCCATTACGGCCCGGTCGATTTCACCGCGCAATATCGCCAATTACACGCAGCAACCGCTGATCGGCTATATCTATCGGCGCGAGGGTCTGCAGTTCAGCACGCGCTATGACGTCGTCGAGCATTATTTCGTCTCGGGCAGCATCAATTTCGACCTGAGCCGTCATTATTATTATCCGGCCTACCTGCCCACGGCGCAGCCGGTCTTCTCGATCGCGACCTGGGGCCTTGGCCTCGGCTATAACGACGACTGCACCAAGCTGATGCTCAACTATTCGAACGCGATCTCCGACAATTACGGCAATCCGCCGATCTATACGCGCAACCAGACCGTGCTGCTGACCATCGACCTGCGCACGCTCGGCGACATCAAGGCGCCGATCGCTCTCGGCGCGTCGCAGATCCAGGATGGCGTCCGCTACAACTGACGCCCGGGATCGATCCCCAGCCGCGTCCTTCCCGGCTTTCGCCACGATCTGGCGAAAATCTTGAAAAACCTGTATGGCTCAGCTTCCCGTCTCCAGAATGCCGCCGCAATTTTCGGCGATGGGACAGGCTGAATTACTTCGCGACGCGACGCGGGCCCTTCGACGGCGCCGCGTCGCGTCCAAAACTCGCTGGCTGAAACGGATCGCAGGAATGAACAACAGGGTTAAGCGGTTTTTTGGCGACAGGTCGCGTCTCATTGCGCTGGCGTTGCTGGGCTTTCTGGCGGTCTTGCCGGTCGCGGGCGCGCGCGCGCAGGCCATCGTCGGCACCGTCAACGGCGACCCCATCACCACGCTCGATCTCGCCGAACGCGAAAAGCTGCTGCGCGCCATCGGCCAGCCGTCCTCGCCCTCCGCCGCGCTCGACAGCATGATCGAAACCCGCGTCAAAGCCGGAGAAGTCAATAAATACGGCATCCACGTCTCGGGCGAGCGAATTGGGTCCGACGCTGAATTATTACGCCGAAAAGGGCCACATGACCTTGCCGGTGATGTCGCAGCGCATCCAGGCGGCGCATGTCGATCAGAAGCATGTCGAGAATTTCTTCTCGATCCAGCAGGCGTTCGACCTTTATGCCCGCGCGCGCAACCGCGCCGTCGAAGTCAGCAAGGCGCGATCTCGACGCCGAACTCGCGAGCGACAAGAAACTCGCCAATGAAAAGTCCTACACGCTGCGTCAGGTCGTCCTGATCCTGTCGAACACGGCCAGCCCGGCCGCCATCGGCGAAGCCGCCAAGAAGATGGAAGGCCTGCGCGCCCGGTTCACCGATTGCGATTCCGGCATGAAGATCGCGACCGCGTCAGGCGAGTTCGTGGTGCGCGAGCCGATCACCCGGACCTCGTCCCAGCTCGGCGAGCAGCTGACCGAGCTTCTCGACAAGACGCCGCCGGGCCATCTGACGCCGCCCAGCCGCGACTCGACGGGCCTCGTGGCGATCGCCGTCTGCTCGCGCAAGGCCGCCGACAGCGACGCCGCGAAGGATCTCGCCCAGCAGAAGATCATGCAGCGCATCGTCAAGGCCCAGGCGCAAAAGCTCTACGAGGAGATGCGCGGCCACGCGGTGATCGTCAAGAAGGGGCAATGACCACCACTTTCGGGACCGCGCCGCCGCTTTGCCTGACCCAGGGCGACCCTTCCGGAATCGGGCCGGACATCAGTCTCGCGCTCTACAACCGGACTCGAGGAAACGGCGAGGCGTTTTTCGTCCTCGCCGATCCCGACCTGCTGCGGCGACGGGCGGCAAGGCTTGGCCTCGCGGTCGAGATCGCGGAAACCGAGCCTGAACAGGCGCGCGCGGTTTTTCCGTCGGCGTTGCCGGTCGTTCCCCTGGAGGCCCGTGTCATCGGCGAGCCGGGACGGCCCGACCCTGCCGACGCGCCCGCGACGATCGAGGCGATCGCCCGCGCCGTCGCCCTGGTCCACGCCGGGCGCGCGAGCGCCGTCGTCACCAACCCGATCGCCAAATCCGTGCTGTATCGCGCGGGCTTTGCCCATCCCGGGCATACCGAATATCTCGGCCAATTGGCCCGCGAACTTTATGGCGGTGAAAGCCGGCCGGTGATGATGCTGTGGTCGCGCGAACTCGCCGTCGTGCCGGCGACCATCCACGTGCCGCTGGCAATGGTTCCCTCCCTGCTCGCCACCGAGGATCTGGTCGAGATCGCGACCATCGTCATCGAATCCTGCCGGCGCGATTTCGGACTCGCGCGGCCGCGCCTGGTTTTCGCGGGGCTCAATCCGCATGCGGGCGAGGACGGCGCGCTGGGCCGCGAGGACATCGACATCATCGCGCCCGCGGTGGCGCGGCTGGCGGCGCAGGGCCATGACGTTCGCGGCCCCCTGCCCGCCGACACGATGTTTCACGCCGAAGCGCGCGCGACCTATGACGTCGCCATCTGCGCCTATCACGACCAGGCGCTGATTCCGCTGAAAACGCTCGCCTTCGACAGCGGCGTCAACGTCACGCTCGGCCTGCCTTTCATCCGCACGTCGCCCGATCATGGCACCGCCTTCGCCATCGCGGGGACCGGCGCCGCGCGGACGACCAGCCTCGCGGAGGCCGTGGCGCTCGCCGCCCGAATGGCGCGGGCGCGCGCATGAGCGACACCCTGCCGCCCTTGCGCGAGATCGTCGCCAAACATGGCCTCGCGGCGAAAAAATCGCTCGGCCAGAACTTCCTGTTCGACCTCAATCTCACCGGCCGGATCGCCCGCGCGGCGGGCCCGCTGGAAGACGCCAGCGTGCTGGAGATCGGACCCGGCCCCGGCGGACTGACCCGCGCCCTGCTCGCCCATGGCGCGAAAAAGGTGATCGCGGTCGAGCGCGACGAGCGCTGCCTCGCCGCGCTGGAGGAAATCGCGCAGGCCTATCCGGGCCGGCTCGAGATCGTTCCGGGCGACGCCATGGCGCTCGACTATCCCGCCTTTCTGGCGGAGCGCGGACTCGCCGGCGACGTCCGCATCTGCGCCAACCTGCCCTATAATATCGGCACGCCGTTGCTGGCGAACTGGCTGACGCTCGGGTCCTGGCCGCCGTTCTATGACCGGCTGGTGCTGATGTTCCAGCGCGAGGTCGCGGAGCGCATCGTTGCGACGCCGCGCGAGCGCGCCGATTACGGCCGGCTGGGCGTGCTCGCCAACTGGCGCTGCACGACGCGAATTCTGTTCGACGTGCCGCCCTCGGCCTTCACGCCGCCGCCCAAGATCATGTCGAGCGTGGTCGAACTGCGGCCGCGCGCCGAACCGATTCCGTGTGACGTGAAGGCGCTGGAGGCGGTCACGCTCGCGGCCTTCGGGCAAAGGCGCAAGATGTTGCGCCAATCCCTGAAAAGCCTGCCAGGAGTCGGCGATCCCGCGCCTCTGCTGGACGAAGCCGGCGTCGAGCCGACCCGCCGGGCGGAAGAGATCGACGTCGTCGGGCTTCTGCGCTCTCGCCCGCGCCTATGCGAAGCGCCGGCCTTAAGCCCGGGGCTTCTTGTCGCCCAGCGCGCGCAGCAGCGCGATAACCGCCGCCGCAGCCGCCGCGACGCCGGCGACGAGGCGCGGATTGCGGACCGTGAACTGCGCCACGAACGGCGCCGCCCGAACCAGAGTGTTGGACTGGACCGCGACCTGGACCTGATCGCGATGCGCGCCCGAACGCCTTGACGGCGACGACGAGCAGGATCGCGCCCGCCACGAGCGCCCCGCCCGCGACCGCCAGCGCCGCCAGCCAGGGCGCGAGATGGTCGAGCAAAGCGAGATAGGCGGCGAAAGCCAGGAAGCCCGTCGCCATGATCACCAGCGCCGCGCCGACGAGGGCGGCAAGGGCGAACAGCCTGAAATGGCGGGACAGAACGGCGGTCTCGAGTCCCAGCGCCGCGAAAAATCCGCTCATGACCGCCTCCGATTGCGCCAAAGGCCGACGACCAGGCCAGCCCCGGCGGCGGCGGCGAGCCAGCCGAGCGGATTGCGGCGCACCGCCGCGCTGAGATCGTCGAGCTTTTCACGGCCCAGATCCTGCGCTGCGCGGCTGGCGTCGCCCGCCTGCCTGATGGCGTCGAGGGTCGCGGCCGAGTCGGCGCCGAGCAGGGCGGCGAGGTCTTCCATCGCCTTCTGCACGGCGTGCAACGCCTCGGCGACCGGAGGCGACGCCTCGGACTCGGTCGCGTTGTTCGGCGGGTTCTCGTTCTTTCGCGGCGCTCATGCCGAGCCTCCAGTTCTGGGCCAGCAAGGCGCGGGCTTGCGGCCGCGCCGAGTTTAGCAGAGCCCGAGCCCGCGCATAAGCTGCGCCGTGGCGGGACGCCTAGACCTGTTCCCGCAGCAGGCCGGCGACGAAATCCTCGATGGCCGCCGTGACGCGCGGACGGCGCTGCCGTTCGGCGCGCACGATCGCCAGCAGGTCGTCGAAGGTCTTCTGGATGTCGTCGTTGATCAGGACGTAATCGTAATCGGACCACCGGCTGATTTCGTGCCGGGCGTTGTCGAGCCGATGCGCGATGGTTTCCTGGCTGTCTTCGGCGCGGCGTTCGAGACGGGCGCGCAATTCACGCATCGACGGCGGCAGCACGAAGATCGTGACCACGTCGCGGGGCATTTTCTCGCGAACCTGCCGCGCGCCCTGATAATCGATATCGAACAGCACGTCCCGGCCCTGCGCCAGGATCGCCTCGACCTTTTCGCGCGGGGTGCCGTAGAAATTGCCGTGGACCTCGGCATGCTCCAGCAATTCGCCGGCGTCGCGGCGGCGCGCGAATTCCGCATGGTCGATGAAATGATAGTGGATGCCGTCGGCTTCGCTGGAGCGGCGCTTGCGCGTCGTCAGCGAGATCGACAGCGTTAGATCGAGCTCCTGCTTCTGCAGCAGCATGCGCGTGAGCGTCGTCTTGCCGGCGCCCGAGGGCGACGACAGAATGAGCATCAACCCGCGGCGCTTGCCCGGACGCGCCTTCCCTTCCGTTTCCATTCGTTCACTCGATATTTTGCGCCTGTTCGCGCAATTGCTCCACTTCGACCTTCAATTCCAAGCCGATCGTCGTCAAGGCGGGGTCATTGGATTTCGCGCAAAGCGTATTGGTCTCGCGTCCGAACTCCTGCGCCAGAAAATCGAGCCGGCGCCCGACCGCGCCGCCTTCGGCCAGCAATTTGCGGGCGGCGGAGACATGCGACGCCAGCCGGTCCAGCTCCTCGCGGACGTCGGCCTTGGCGGCCATCAGCACGGCTTCCTGATGCAGGCGGCCCTCGTCGAAACGCCCCGTTTCGGCGATCAGGGCGAGCGCGGCGCGCAGCCGCTCGCGCACCGCGGCGGGCTGGCGCGCGGGACAGAGATCGGCGGCCTGGGCGAGATCGCCGATGCGGTCGAGCCTCTGGTTGAGGAAGGCCGCCAGCGTCGCGCCCTCGCCGGCCCGCATCGAGCACAATTGCCGCAACGTCCGGTCGAGGCCCGCGAGAATATCGGCCTGCGCGGCGGCCTGCGCGGCTTCGTCGTCTTCCGTTTCGACGGTTTCGATGACGCCGCGAACGTTCAGAAGCCCGTCGAGCGTCACGGGGCCGATGCCGTCCGGCCTCTTGATGACGGCAAGCGAGTTCATCAGGTGAATCAGCAGGTCGCGGTTGAGCCGCGCCGACACGGCCGGGCTTTCGCGAACGACCGTGAGATTGGCGTAGCAGGCGCCCCGGTTCAGGGCGCCGGAAATGGCGGAGCGCACCGGCTTGTCGAGAATATCGAAGCCCGGCGGGAGGCGCAGGCGAAGGTCGAGCCCCTTGGAGTTGACGGTCTTGATTTCCCAGCTCCAGCGATAGGAGGCCGAAAAGCCCGCCTCCCTGGCAAAACCCGTCATACTGGAAATCGTCATGCTGAAATCCCGTCGGCGCCGCAGTCGGAGGGCCGGACGCGGCCCTGCGGTTCTTTCGCCTATAGCAGGATTCGCCGGTTGAAACCCAGCAAAACTCGGCGTCAACGCCCGGTTGGAAAAGGCTAGTTCCCGCCCTTCGAAGAGCCGGGCGATTTCGTGGGCGGCAAGTCGACGGTTTTCGGACTGTTGAGATCCCAGCTCTTGTTCAGCAGCGGGTCGATCGCGGTGCCCTCGGAGGCGTCGTAGATGCGCGGCTTGCCGTTCGGCGCGGCATTGGCGACGCCGTTGGCGTTGCCGATCGGGCTGGCTTCGACCGGCGCCGCCGGACCGTCGAGGTCCGCCGCGGCGACGGCCGTCCGCCCGCGCGGCACCGGAGGGCGCGTTGACGTCTTCGGCGGGGCCGTCGAGGTCGTTCTCGGCCCGGGTGATCCCGCCGAGCTGGACATCGCCGAGCCCGGTCGCATATTGCGCGCCTGCGCCCTGGGCCGGGACGTAATCGACCAGCCGCGTCGGCGCCGCCGGCGCGCCGGGCAGCACGGGGCCGACGCGCGAGATCAGGGCGGCATCGGGACGAAGGTGTGGCGGCAAAGGCGCGCGGGCTTCATGGCGGACGGAGAATTCCGGCGCCGTGGGCGCAAAGCCGTAATATCGGCGCGGCGCGGCGTTGTCGGTGTGGTTGTCGCGGGCTGGCGCGGCGGCCGGAGACGGCGCTGCCGCCGGCGGCATCGCCTGAGGCGCGCCTGCGGGGGCGAGCTCCTGCCGGAGCCTTCGCCTTGTTGGTCTGCTCGATCTGGCGCCAGTGCTGCACGTTGCGATTATGCGAATCGAGGCTGTCGGAAAACACATGGCCGCCGGTTCCGTCCGCGACGAAATAAAGGTCCTGCGTGCGCGACGGATTGGCGACGGCTTCGAGCGCCGCGCGGCCGGGATTGGCGATGGGGCCGGGCGGCAGTCCGTCGATGACATAGGTGTTGTAGGCCGAGGCCGTGTCGATGTCGGTGCGGGTTATCGGCCGCGCCGAGCGGCCCCTGCCCGCCGACGAGGCCATAGACGATGGTCGGGTCGGATTGCAGCCGCATGTGCTTGCGCAGCCGGTTGATGAAGACGGCGGCGACGCGCGGCCGCTCGTCGGCCTTGCCGGTCTCCTTCTCGACGATCGAGGCCAGCGTCACCATTTCATAAGGCGAGGAGATCGGCAGGTCGGTCGCGCGGCGGCGCCAGATTTCGTCGAGCAGCGCCTTCTGGTCGTGGACCATTTTCTGCAGCAGCTTGTCGCGGCTGTCGCCGCGCTGGAACTTGTAGGTTTCCGGCAGCAGGGCCCCTTCGCGCGGAATTTCGCGGATATCGCCCGCCAGAAGATCGCTGTCGCGCAGGCGCTCCACGATCTGCTGGCTGGTCAGCCCTTCCGGAATCGTCAGCGAATGCAAAATCGCCTTGCCGGAGACGATCGTGTCGATCACGTCCTGCAGCGAGGCGTTCTGCTTGAACAGATATTCGCCCGCCTTGAGCTTCGACCGCGCGCCCTCCAGGAACAGGGTCAGCGTGAACAGGAACGGGCTGTCGATCACGCCCTGGGTCTGCAATTCCTCGATGATCTGGTCCGAATCCGAGCCCTGCTGGATATAGACGACCTTGTCGGCCGCCAGGGGGCCGGGCGCGCGAACGGCGCGGTCGGCGAAGATCGCGCCGATGCCGGCCAGAAAGGCGGCGGCGAGCAGAAAGGTCAGGAAGCCGGACAAGGCGCCGAGGCGCGAGGTCTTGCGCTTCTTTTCAGGCGGCGGCGGAGGGGCGTCTTCCGGATGCAGCGCCTCGGACGGGCTCAAGGCGCCGCGCCGGCCGAACAGGCTTGCGCCCGCGCGTTCCGTTCGAGCCGCCTGGGGCTCTTCCTGGATGCCGGTCTCGGCGTCCTGCGGTTCGTCGCTCATGCCTTTGACGCGCCTTGCACTTGTCCCGCTCGCGCGGCGAAGGTTCGACCGCCGCTCGCGCGGCAAACCATAATGCGCAGTTTGCTTTAATTTATGGCAAATTCAGGATCGCTCAGGAAAACCGCCGCATCACGAGCGATGCGTTGGTTCCGCCGAAGCCGAAGGAATTCGACAGGACCGTATTGATTTCCCTCTTGCGCGCCTTGTGCGGCACGAGGTCGATGGCCGTTTCGAAGGCCGGATTGTCGAGATTGAGCGTCGGCGGCGCGATCTGGTCGCGCATCGCCAGGATCGAGAAGATCGCCTCCACCGCGCCGGCGGCGCCGAGCAGATGGCCGATCGAGATCTTGGTCGAGGACATCGAGATCTTGCTGGCCGCATTGCCGACGACCCGCTCCACCGCGCGCCAGTTCGATGCCGTCCGCCATGCGTCGAGGTGCCGTGGGCGTTGACGTAATCGATGTCGGCGGCGGTGATTCCGGCGCGCTTGATGCGCCGATTGCATGCAGCGGAAGGCGCCGTCGCCGTCCTCGGCCGGGGCGGTGATGTGATAGGCGTCGCCGGACATGCCATAGCCGATGATTTCGCCATAGATTCGCGCGCCGCGCGCCTGGGCGTGCTCCAGCGATTCCAGCACCACGCAGCCGGCGCCCTCGCCCATGACGAAGCCGTCGCGGTCCCGGTCATAGGGGCGCGAGGCCGCCTTGGGATTGTCGTTGAAGGAGGTGGCGAGCGCCTTGCAGGCCGCGAAGCCGGCGATTCCGATGCGGTTGCAGGCCGATTCCGCCCCGCCCGCGACCATGACCTCGGCGTCGCCGAGCATGATCAGACGGGCCGCGTCGCCGATGGCGTGGGCGCCGGTCGAGCAGGCGGTGACGACCGCATGATTCGGGCCCTTGAGCCCGTGCATGATCGAGACATAGCCGCCGATCAGATTGATCAGCCGTCCGGGAATGAAGAAGGGCGACACGCGGCGCGGGCCTTTTTCGTGCAGGACCAGCGTGGTCTCGTAAATGCCGCCGAGGCCGCCGATGCCCGAGCCGATCAGCACGCCGGTCTCGATCTGGTCCTCGATAGGTCTTGGGCGCCCAGTTGGCGTCCTTGAGCGCCTGCGTGGCGGCGGCCACGCCGAAAATGATGAAATCGTCGACCTTGCGCTGCTCCTTGGGCTCCATCCAGTCGTCCGGATTGAACGCGTCATGCGCCGTCGCTCGCGCGGCACCTGCATGGCGATCTGACAGGCAAGATCGCGAGGCCTCGAACCCCTCGATCCGGCCGGCGCCGCTTTCGCTGGCCAGCAGGCGCGTCCAGGTCTCCTCGACGCCGCAGGCCAGCGGCGACACCATGCCCAATCCCGTAACGACGACCCTGCGCATCAGCTCCCTCGGGCTTTGCTCACGACGCTCGGACGCAGCGTGCACCGGCGCGTACAGACCAGACGATCGCGCCGGATCGGTCCGACGCCTCTAATGCCAATCGCGCGCGCCCGACGCCAGGCCGAACGCGCGCGAAAATCCTCACGAGCCGAAATCAGCCCTGAGCCGTGGCCTTTTCCAGGAACTTCACGGCGTCGCCGACCGTCACGATGGTCTCGGCGGCGTCGTCGGGAATTTCGACGCCGAATTCTTCCTCGAACGCCATGACCAGCTCGACCGTGTCGAGCTGAATCGGCGCCCAGATCGTCGATGAAATTGGCGCTGTCGACGACCTTGTCGGCATCCACGCCGAGATGTTCGATCACAATCTTCTTCACGCGCTCGGCGACATCGCTCATCTTTAGTTTCCTCGTTATCTTGAACTGACGGCGCGCCTGAATGAGGCCGAGGCGCGCTTGGGAGTGACGAATCCGCCGACGCGAAAATTTCTGCCCGGGGCGAAATTTCACACGTTGGAACGCACAAACCGAGGCGTTGCTAACATACTTCCGTCACGATTGCGAGAGCCCCATAGGCCGCTAAAACGGGCCGTGCGCGACCCTGTGACGCAAGTATTTCAAATCATTGCCATTCCGCCGTTGACATGCATGGTCTGGCCGGTGACGTAGGCGGCTTCGTCGACTGGCCAGATAGACGCACGGCGGCGGCGATTTCGTCGCCCTGCCCCAGACGGCCGGCGGGAATCGTCGCCATGATGGCTTCCTTCTGCTTGTCGTGTCAGCACGTCGGTCATCGGCGCTGGCGATGAAGCCCGGCGCCACGCATTGACGGTCATGTTGCGGGTGGCGACCTCGGCGGCGAGCGACTTGGTCATGCCGATCATGCCCGGCCTTGGAGGCGGCGTAATTGGCCTGGCCGGGATTGCCGGTGACGCCGACGATCGAAGTGATGTTGACGATGCGGCCCCAGCGGCTCTTCATCATGCCCCGCAGCACGGCGCGCGACAGGCGGAAGGCGGCGGTGAGGTTGACCGTCAGCACCGTCTCCCAGTCCTCGTCCTTCATGCGCAGGAACAGGCTGTCGCGGGTCATGCCGGCATTGTTGACCAGGATGTCGAGCGGGCCGAGCGAGCGCCTCGGCCTCCGGCACGAGCTTTCGACCGAGTCCTTGTCGGAGAGATTGCAGGGCGCGACGATGGACGCGCCTCGCCCAGTTCGGCCGGCGAGCTCTCCAGCGCCTCGCGGCGCGTGCCGGACAGCACCACGGTCGCGCCCTGCTCATGCAGGCCCGGGCGATGGCGCCGCCGATGCCGCCGCGTGGCGCCGGTGACGAGCGCGGTCTTGCCGGATGTTCAGATCGAACATCGAAGAACTCACGCGTCTCAAGTCGACTTAAGCCGTCATCGAAGAAGCGCTTCGACGTCGGCGGGCGATCGCCGACATCGCAGCGACCGCGGCGCCCTTGTCGATGCGCTTGACCAGCCCGGTCAGCACCTTGCCCGCGCCGATTTCGACGAAGCGGTCGACGCCCGTGCCGTGCATATAGCCCATGCATTCGCGCCAGCGCACGGTGCCGGTCACCTGCTCCACCAGCAAGCTTGCGGATTTCGGCCGGGTCGCGTGACCGGCGCGGCCATGACATTGGCGACCACCGGCACGACCGGCGCGACGATCGCGATCTTGGCCAGCGCTTCGCGCCATGGCATCGGCGGCCGGCTGCATCAGCGCGCAATGGAAGGGCGCGGACACCGGCAGCAGCATGGCGCGCTTGACGCCGTTTGTCCTTGGCGATCTCGATCGCGCGGTCGATCGCCGTCTTGGCGCCGGAAATCACGATCTGGCCCGCCGCCATTGTCGTTGGCGACTTCGCAGACTTCCGGCCGCCGCGCTGGCCTCGGCGGCGATCTTCGCCGCCAGCTCCGAGCTCGGCGCCGAGCAGGGCGGCCATGGCGCCCTCGCCCACCGGCACGGCCTTCTGCATGGCCTGGCCGCGCAGGCGCAGCAGACGCGCGGCGTCGGCGAGCGTGAAGCGCGCCGGCGGCGGCGAGCGCGGAATATTCGCCGAGCGAATGGCCGGCCACGAATTCGGCGTCGCGGGCGAGCTTCACGCCCTTCTCGGCCTCGAGCACGCGCAAGGCGGCGAGGACTGACGGCCATCAGGGCCGGCTGGGCGTTGTCGGTGAGGGTGCAATTCGCGCCGGATCGCCCTCGAACATCAGGGTGAGAGCTTCTCGCCGAGCGCCGCGTCGACCTCCTCGAACACCGCGCGGGACGCCGGAAAGGCGTCGGAAGAGCCTTGCCCATGCCGATGGCCTGCGAGCCCTGGCCCGGAAAGAGAAATGCGACCGTCACGTGCGACTCTGCCTCGTTTTGCGTCAAATCGATGTCGGCAATGGCGCCGCCTGCCGCGCCTGTCAAGGCGGCGCGCGCAAAAGCCCGGCGTTTCGGCGCTTTTCGCTTGATCCGCGGAAATTTCCCGTTATAAGGCGCGCTTCGTCCCTCGGCCGGGGGCTGAACGGAAGACCGGTTTGTCCGGCAGGCTTTAGCCGTCTTCCCGTGTTCCCGCCTTCGAAATGTTTCCGTCGAGCCTTTCTCCGGGCTCGAAGGGCTCCGCGCCGAAGAGGATGAGGCCAGCGCCAGCTGCGGCTCCGGCAAGGCGAAGGCAATGGTTCAATCAAGAGAAAGGCAATCCCATGGCTCTTTACGAGCATGTTTTCCTTGCTCGCCAGGACCTCACCGCCCAGCAGGCGGAGGCCCTCACCGAGCAGTTCAAGACCACCGTCACCAGTCTCGGCGGCACGGTCGGCAAGGTCGAATATTGGGGCGTCAAGTCCCTCGCCTACCGGATCAAGAAGAACCGCAAGGCGCATTTCACCCTGATCAACCTCGACGCTCCCGCCGGCCGCTCTGGCCGAGGTCGAGCGCCAGTGGTCGATCAACGAAGACATCCTGCGCTCCCTGACGATCCGCGTCGAAGCGCTGGAAGACGGCCCGTCCGCCATGCTGCGCAAGCGCGACGACGACGATCGCGGCGACCGTGGCGATCGCGGCGATCGCGGCGACCGTCCGGGTCGCTCGCCGAGCGGCCGCGGTCCGCGTCCGCGCCGTGATGACAACGCCGAAGGAGGGCAGTTCTGATGACCACCGCCGCCGCCGGCTCCCACGCGCCGTCCGTTCTTCCGCCGCCGCAAGACCTGCCCGTTCACCGGGCCGAACGCGCCGAAGATCGACTACAAGGACACCCGCCTGCTGTCGCGCTACATTTCCGAGCGCGGCAAGATCGTGCCCTCGCGCATCACCGCCGTCTCGGCGAAGAAGCAGCGCGAACTGGCCCAGGCCATCAAGCGCGCCCGCTTCCTGGGCCTGCTGCCCTACGTGATCGTCTGATTTCATCTTGCGCCGCGCGAAGAAATTCGCGCGGCGCCCATTCGTTGGGGCGGGCTCTGATCCGTCTCTAACCGCACTGCTCTGCGGGACAGCAAGGACATGAACGACAACCATCCGCCGGCCAATTGGCCCGACCGCGCCGTCGGTTTCGGGGCCGGCCTCGCCAGCGCCCTTCTTTTCGTCGTTTCGACGCGAGGCTCCAGCCTCTCGATGGCGCTCGCCTATTTCGGCCCTGCCGCTGATCATCGGCGCCGCCGGCTTTTCCTTTCCCGCCGCCCTGCTCGGGTCGCTCGCCGGCGCGGCGTTGCTGTCGCCGCCGCCCAACTGCCCTTCGGCCTCGGCTATTTCCTGGGCTTCGGCGCTCCGGCGCCTGATCTCGCCGCTCTGCTTCAGGTCTCCGCGCCCTCGCGCGATCCGTCGTCGCCCGCGCCGCGCTTCGCCGCGCCCGGCGAACTGCTCGCGGCGATCATCGCGCTGGCCATCGCCATCGCCGGTCTCGGCGTCGCCGTGCTCGTCCTCCATTATCACGGCTTCGAGGCCGCCCTGACCGCCGTGCTGACGCGTTTCAGCACGGAACTCGACGCCGCTCGTCGAGAGCCTGCGGCCGGTTTCGGCCGACCTCGACGCGGATACGATCAAGCGGGTGCTGATCCTGAGCGCGCCCGCCGGCGTCGCCGCCTCGCAAACCCTGCTGCTCGCGGTCAATCTGTGGCTCGCGGCGCGCACCATCGAGATTTCCGGGCGCCTGCGCCGGCCCTGGCCCCCGCTTCCCGAGACGCTGTCCCTGCCGCGCATCGTCGCGCCGATCTTCCTGCTCGCCGCCGGCCTGTCTTCAGCGGCGGCCCGCTCGGCGCGGTCGCCGGAATCGTCGCCGCCGCCGCCGGCTTCGGACTGGCCCTGCAAGGCTTCGCCGCGCTGCACGGCCTCACCCGCGACGTCGCGGTTCCGCGGCGCCTGGCTCTCCGGCCTCTATGCCGCCGCGCTCGTGCTCGAACCGTGGTCGGTCGTCTTCATGGCGCTGTTCGGCCTGATCGATTCCGCCTTCTCGCTTCGCGCCCGCAAGGCGCGCTCCATTCCCTTGAAAAGCTGATCCAAAAGGAGTTCACACCATGCAAGTCATCCTGCTCGAACGTGTCGCCAAGCTCGGCCAGATGGGCGAAGTCGTCCGCGTGCGCGACGGCTACGCCCGCAACTTCCTGCTGCCGCGCGGCAAGGCCCTGCGCGCCACCGAAGCCAACAAGAAGCATTTCGACGGCCAGCGCGCCCAGCTCGAAGCCCGCAACCTCGAGCGCAAGGGCGAAGCCCAGGACGGTCGCCGAGAAGCTGAACGGCCAGGTGTTCGTGATCCTGCGCCAGGCCGGCGAATCCGGCCAGCTCTACGGCTCGGTCGCCACCCGCGACATCGCCGAGGCGGCCACCGCCGGCGGCTTCACCGTCGAACGCCACCAGATCGTGCTGCATACGCCGATCAAGACGCTCGGCCTGCACAAGACCCCGGTGCACCTGCATCCGGAAGTCGACGTCGAGATCACCGTCAACGTCGCCCGCTCCGCCGAAGAGGCCGAGCGTCAGGCCAAGGGCGAATCGGCCGTCGTGCGCGAAGAGACCTCGATGGCCGATCTCGGCCTCGAAGTCGGCGCGGCGCTGGCCGAGGCCGGCGACGTCGAGATGTGATTCTCGAAATTCCCAGCAACACCGGCCGGGCGGGAGCAATCCCGCCCGGCTTTGTTTTGGGGCGTGGCGCCGGCGGCGCGGTCAAGCCTTTTCGCAATTCCGCCGCATTTTCGTCAAATCGGTGTGGACAGCGAGGACAAGGCGTCCGGTTTAACGAATCCTTGATTTCTTCCGCGCGCCGCCGTGGCACAACAACTCGGCGATTGCGTAACCCGTCGCACAAATCCGATAATTCGTTTTGATTCGACGCGGCGGCGCAGGCCTCGCGTCAGGAATGGCGCTGCGATGGCCGCTTTGGAAAAGAAATTCGACCGCCCCTTGATGACGGTCGCCGCCCCCGAGACCAGTTTCCGCAGCCCGCCCGCCAATATCGAGGCGGAGCAGGCGCTGCTGGGCGGCGATTCTCGTCAACAACGATTCCTTCGACCGCGTCTCCGACTTTCTCAAGCCCGAGCATTTCGCCGAGGAGCTGCACCGGCGCATCTACGAGATCGCCGGCCAGCTGATCCGCGCCGGCAAGCTCGCGACCCCGGTCACGCTCAAGACCTTCCTGGGCGAGCAGGATCTCGGCGGCATGACCGTGCCGCAATATCTGGCGCGGCTGGCGGCGGAAGCGACCACGATCATCAATGCGGTGGATTTCGGCCACGCCATCCATGATCTCGCCTTGCGCCGCGACCTGATCTCCATCGGCGAGGACGTCGTCAACACCGCCTACGACGCGGGGGTGGATTCCAGCCCGCGCATCCAGATCGAGGAGGCCGAGCGCAAGCTCTACGCCATCGCCGAGACCGGACGCTACGAAGGCGGCTTCCACCGCTTCGCCGAAGCGCTTGACCAGCGCCGTGGACATGGCCGCCCGGCCTGGGAGCGCGAGGGCGGCCTGTCGGGCGTCGCCAGCGGCATGCACGACCTCGACAAGATGATGGGCGGCCTGCAGCCGTCCGATCTGATCATCGTCGCGGGACGCCCGGGCATGGGCAAGACCGCGCTGGCCACCAATATCGCCTTCAATGTGGCGCGCTCCTATCGCGGCGAGCCGCAGCCGGACGGAACCGTCACCACCGCCAATGGCGGCATCGTCGGCTTCTTCTCGCTGGAAATGTCGTCGGAACAGCTCGCCACCCGCATCATCGCCGAACAGGCCGAAGTGCCCGGCTACAAGATCCGCCGCGGCGACATCACCGAATCCGAGTTCCACCGCATCACCCAGGCCGCGCGGGACATGCAGAGCATTCCGTTCTACATTGACCATACCGGCGGCATTTCCATCGCCCAGCTCACGGCGCGCGCGCGGCGCCTGAAGCGCCAGCGCGGGCTGGACCTGCTGGTGGTGGATTATCTGCAGCTGCTGTCCGGCTCGCGCTCGCGCGGCGACAACCGCGTGCAGGAGCTGACCGAAATCACCACCGGCATGAAGGCGCTGGCGAAGGAATTGAATGTGCCGATCATCGCCCTGTCGCAATTGTCGCGTCAGGTCGAATCGCGCGACGACAAGCGGCCGCAATTGTCCGACCTGCGCGAATCCGGCTCGATCGAGCAGGACGCCGACGTGGTGCTGTTCGTGTATCGCGAGGAATATTACCTGAAGAACAAGCAGCCGCGCGAAGGCACGCCGGAATTCATCAACTGGCAGGGCGAAATGGAGCGCGCCCACGGCAAGGCCGAGGTGATCATCGGCAAGCAGCGCCACGGCCCGACCGGCACGGTGGAGCTGGCCTTCGAGGGCGAATACACTCGGTTCAGCGATCTGGCGCAGGACGATCATCTTCCCGCCCATATGTGAGGATTTTTCATGCTGAAGGGGGCCGATCCCCAGGGAATCGACGAGGCCCGGACGATGGGCCAGTCGATCCTGACCGTCGATCTCGGCGCCCTGGCGGAGAACTGGCGCCGCCTCGCCGATCGCGCGCGGGGCGCGGAATGCGCCGCGGTGGTCAAGGCGGACGCCTATGGCCTCGGGATCGCGCCGGTCGCGCGGGCGCTGCTCGAGGAGGGCTGCAAGACCTTCTTCGTCGCCCATCTGCGCGAAGGCGAGATTTTGCGCCAGGTCGTGTGCGACGCGGTTCACGACGCCGCGTCGCAGGCGCGCATCTTCATCCTCAACGGCCTCGCCCCGTCCGCCGCGCCGTTCTATGCGGCCTCGCAGCTCATTCCGGTGCTGGGTTCGCTGCCGGAAATCGACGGAATGGGCCGAGTTCTGCGCCGCCGACGGCGCGCCCCATCCCGCCGCGATCCATATTGACACCGGCATGAACCGGCTCGGGCTGCCCGCGCGCGACCTGCCGCGCGCCCGCGTCCTGACGGACTCCTTCACGCCAGTTCTGGCGATGAGCCATTTCATCTCCGCCGAAGACCTGTCGGCGCCGCGCAACCGCATGCAGATCGAGCGTTTCGAGCGCGCCTGCGCGCAATTGCCGCCGATGGCCGCCTCGCTGTGCAACAGTTCCGGCATGTTCCTCGAAGAAGCGCCCTTCCTCGACCTGTGCCGCCCGGGCTATGCGCTGTACGGCGGCAATCCGACGCCGGGCAGCGACAATCCGATGCGCCGCGTGGTCGGCCTTTCGGCGCCGGTGCTTCAGGTGCGCGACGTGGCGGCCGGCGAAACCGCCGGCTACAACGCCCGCTGGACGGCGCCGTCGCGGCGGCGGCTCGCGACCATCAATCTCGGTTACGCCGACGGCTTCCTGCGCAGCGGCGCCGAAGGGCCGATCGGCGTCGAGGTCTATGCCGGCGGCCATTATTGCCCGATCGTCGGACGCATCTCGATGGACCTCTCGATCGTCGACATCAGCGAGATCGGGCCGCTGCGCCGCGGCGACCGGGTCGAGATTCTCGGCCCCAACATCAGCGTCGACGGGCTCGCCACGGAAATGGGCACGATCGGCTACGAGATCCTGACCCGCCTTGGCGCCCGCTTCCACCGTGACTATGTCAGGTCCGAGGACGCTCTGGAACAGGCGGTCGCCGAAGAATCCTCGTCCGAAGGCTGAGCCATGATGTCACGCAAGGCCGCAATCCGCGCCATTGGTTTCGCCGCGCTGGCGCTCGCCGGCGCCGCCCGGGCGGAAGAGCCCTCGGGATGCGCGGCGTTCAAATGGGACATCGCGCAGGATCAGGCCGCGCTCGCGGCTCCCGGTCCGGCCGCCATCGCGGACGGCGGCGCCCTGCGCGCCGGGGCGGCCGCGAAAATCAGCCTCGCGCCGACGGACAAGATCCATTTTCCGCTGCCGCCCGAACGCGCCCCACGGCCCGACACCTTCGGCGCCGTCGTCGAACTGGCCGGCGCCGGCGCCGGGCCTCTACCGGATCAGCCTGTCGGACGCCGCCTGGATCGACGTGATCGAGGACGGCGCCGTCGCCAAGCCCCTCGCCTTCAGCGGCGCGAAAGACTGCCCGCACATTCGCAAATCCCTGAAATTCCGGCTGGCGGGCCAGAAGGTCGTCATCCAGATTTCCAACGCCGCCGCTCCTGACATCACGCTGGTCGCGCTGCCGGAATGATTGGCTCCGAATCCGCCGCCGCTGGACAAGCCCGCCGCATTATGTTCTATAATTGTTCTCATCTTTCCTTTTGATTCCTGCGTTCGGATTTTCCCTTGGCCAAGGCGCGCACCTCCTTCATCTGCCAGAATTGCGGCGCGGTCGCCCTGCGCTGGCAGGGCAAATGCGAAGCCTGCAACGAATGGAATTCGCTGGTCGAGGAAGCGCCCTCGGCGGGCATCGGCGCGCTCGCCGCCCGCGGCGCCAAGAAGGGCCGCGTCTTCGCGCTCGAGGGCCTGACCGGCGACGCGAAGCCGGCCCCGCGCCTGCTGTCGCGGCCTGTCCGAACTCGACCGCGTCACCGGCGGCGGTTTCGTGCCCGGCTCGGTCCTGCTGATCGGCGGCGAACCCGGCATCGGCAAATCCACCCTGCTCATCCAGGCCTGCGCCGCGCTGGCCCGGCGCGGCGAGCGCGTGGTCTATATTTCCGGCGAAGAGGCGACGGCCCAGGTGCGGCTGCGCGCCGAGCGGCTGGGCCTTGCCGACGCTCCGGTCGAGCTGGCCGCGGAAACCTCCGTCGAGGACATCATCGCCACGCTCTCGGCCGGCCGGCGCCCGGCGCTGGTGGTGATCGATTCGATCCAGACCATGTGGACCGAAACCGCCGAGGCGACGCCCGGAACCGTGACCCAGGTGCGCTGCGCCGCGCAGGCGCTGATCCGCTTCGCCAAGCTGTCCGGGGCCTGCGTGATTCTCGTCGGCCATGTCACCAAGGACGGGCAGATCGCCGGGCCGCGCGTCGTCGAGCATATGGTCGACGCCGTCGCCTCCTTCGAGGGCGACGGCTCGCATCATTTCCGCATCCTGCGCAATGTGAAGAACCGCTTCGGCCCGACCGACGAAATCGGCGTGTTCGAAATGACCGGCGCGGGCCTGTCGGAAGTCGGCAATCCGTCGGCGCTCTTCCTCGCGGGCCGCGACGGCTCCGCGCCCGGCGCGGCGGTGTTCGCCGGCATGGAGGGCACGCGCCCGGTGCTGGTCGAAATCCAGGCGCTGGTCGCGCCGAGCGCGCTCGGCACGCCGCGCCGCGCCGTCGTCGGCTGGGACCCGAATTGCCTGTCGATGCTGGTCGCCGTGCTCGAAACGCATGGCCGGGTGCGCCTCGGCCAGCACGACATCTATCTCAACGTCGCCGGCGGCGTGAAAATTTCAGAGCCTGCCGCCGACCTTGCCGCCGCCGCCGCTCTGGTCTCCTCGCTCACCGGCGCGGTCCTGCCGCAGGACATGGTGTTTTTCGGCGAGGTCGGCCTGTCCGGGGCGATCCGCCCGGCGCCGCACGCCAATCTGCGGCTCAAGGAGGCCGCGAAACTGGGCTTTTCCCGCGCCGTCGCCCCGCAGGGGCCGAAGGAGGGCGAGGCCGCCGGCAAGACCGCGGGCATGGCCCTGCATCCGATCCGCCATATCGGCGAAGCCATCGCCGATATCGCCGCGCTTGGCCGCAATGTCGCGGCGCCGCGCGCCGCGCGCGCCGCCGGCTAGCCTATCGACGCCGGAGCCTGCATTCGTTATAAGCTGGCGCGAAGAAAGATGGCGGAACCTCCCCTCTTCGCTCCGGTCGCGCGGCCGGAGATTAAAGTCATCCCTGTTCGAGGCGCCGAATGCCGTCTTATCTTGACCTTGGTCTGCTCGCCGTTGTCCTGGTTTCGGCTCTGCTCGCCACGGTGCGCGGCTTCACCCGCGAGGTGATGGCGATCTTCTCGTGGGGCGCGGCGGCGGCGGCGGCGGTCTATTTCTACCCGCTGCTGGTGCCCAAGCTGGCCGACCCCGCCTCGCCGGTCTTCATCGCCAAGGAGGCGCTGCGCCCCTATGCGGCCGGCGCCGCGATCTTCTTCGTCGCCCTGATCATCGTGTCCTTCATCACGATCCGGATCTCCGACGCGATTCTCGATTCCAAGATCGGCGCGCTGGACCGTTCGCTCGGCTTCCTGTTCGGCGCCGTGCGCGGCCTGCTGCTTTGCGCCATCGCCTTCATCTTCTTCAACTGGCTGGCGCCCGACGCCGCCAATCCTTCCGCCAGTTCCGGCGTCGCGCTGCGCAACCAATGGCTGGCCAATTCCCGCAGCCTGCCGCTGCTGAAGGCGACCAGCGACCAGCTGCTCGCGCTGCTGCCCGACGATCCCGACGGCCTGCTGGCGAAGTTCAAAAAGCCCAAGCAACCCGCCGCCAGCGACGACACGCCGCCGCCGGAAAGCGATTCCGAGCCGAAAGCCGCGCCGTCCACGCCCTCGCCGCCCGCGCCTCCCGTGCGCCCGAACAAGACGGACGCCGCGCCGGCCGCCCCTGACGACAAGAAAAAACTCGACAATCTGCTCAAGACGACGCGCTGATTTCTCTCACCGCGCGATGCGGCGGTGGAAATGTCCACAAACACTTTCCATTTGTCGTTTCGAGGTTTATTGAGCTTTCTTTCGCTGAATGGGGCGCGTTGCGGC
>CAWETR010000001.1:0-83579 GCA_963811975.1 uncultured Alphaproteobacteria bacterium | reverse complement strand
AGATGCTATGGGCCGCGCGACGGCGAGCTGGCATCATCGTTGCGCCCACCAACGAAGGAGCGCCTCATGCGAACGCCAGACGACATGAGCCGGTCGCGAACGACTCTTGCGCAAAGTTCAACGCTGATCGCCGTGGTTGAGATGAGCCAGTCGAGCTGGCTGGTCGCGGGCATCGTGCCCGGCATTGAGCGTCAGCCGCTGAAGAAGCTGGCGGTCGACCATGGCCACCTTCTCGATCTCCTGCATCGTTGGCGCAACGAGGCGATGCGGGCGGGATGCTCGATCGAGCGAATCGTCATCGCGTACGAGTCCGGGCGCGATGGCTTCTGGCTCGCCCGGTGGCTTCGCGATCGAGGAATCGAAGCCTATGTCATTCATGCGTCGAGCGTTCCAGTCTCGCGCGAGCATCGTCGCGCGAAGACAGATCGCCTCGACACAGAGTTGCTCAAGCGCGCTTTCCTCGGCTGGCTGCGCGGCGAACCAAACCATTGCAGCATGGCCGCGATCCCCACGCAGGAGGACGAGGATGCAAAGCGGCCGGGACGAGAACGCGAGAACGTAATTCGCGAGTGCACGCGCATCGTCAACCGGATCAAGAGCAATCTTGCCCGGCTCGGCATTCGCGGGTTCAAGATGAGCATAGCTCAATCGGTCGAAACGCTGGAGGCGCTCCGCACGCCGGAAGGCACGACCATTCCGGAAAACACTTTGGCTGAATTGCGCCGCGAGATCGAACGTTTGCGTTTCGCGCGACAGCAGATCAAGGAGATTGAGGCGACGCGCGCCGACCGACTCCGACAAAAACCTGGTGAGCCGCGAACCGCAATGATCCAGGAACTGACGCGCGTGGTGGGCGTCGGCGCGGAAACTGCGGATATGCTGGTCCAGGAAGTGTTCTTGCGCCCGTTACGAGACCGAAAAGCTGTGGCGCGATACGCCGGTTTAACCGGAGCGCCTGACGAGAGCGGGCAAAAGCGGCGAGAACGCGGACTCGCCAAAGCCGGCATGCCAAAGACGTCGATCGCGCAGAAGCAGCCAAAATTCGACAGGGAATTTGAATTTGCCACGCGTATTATGGCCCAGACTGTTGGGTGATGTCACGCCTTTCGCCCGACAGCACCCAGCAAATCTGTCCCGGGCGTGAAGTGCGCTTTCGCTCCACGGCGGAAGCCATCCGCCTGCTTCAGGGTGCGACGACGGCGGATTTCTTGGGCGCCGGGCGCGCTGCCAGCGGGCTGCCGGCGCGGCATCTGTAACAATTTAATCACGACCCTCACGCTTCTTTAAACATGACGCCAATGATGGGGTTGATTGATCGCTCACAAACATTCTCTATGCATCCTGTCTGATTAACATATTTTAAATGATTCGTTTTTGAAGAGGGGCGAATGGATTTCGAACGCTACCAGGAAATGCGTCGCGAGCGTCATCAATCGTCCCGCACACGCCTCCTGCCGGCGCGTCTGCTCGCTTTTTTGGCGGGCACAATCGGTGAATTGATTTTCGCAGCGGCGACGCAGCCCGCGCTGGCCTCTTGCAGCGCGTCGGGCACGCTCGTTCCCGGCACATCGGGCGCTCCAACCATCGTGACGTGTGATTCCAGCAGCGCTCAATCGTCACGGGTCGGCCAGGGGCCTGGCGCCAACTACATCAATGTCACCGTTGGCGCTAACGCGCAGATCGTTGTCCCGAACGACAATTCGATCAGCCTCGGCAACAACGCCAGCATCGTGATCAATTCGGGCGCGCTCGTCCAATCAACCGGGAACAGCGGCAACGGGCAATATAGCGACGGCCCCAATACGATCGACGTCAACAACAACAGCAGCATCCTGATCAAGGCAGGCGCGTCCGTCATCACGACCAACACGCAGGGCACGTCCGAGGCGATCAATCCCTACGGCGCGGGCAATACGATCATTAATTACGGACTGATCCAGGGCGGCGCGAGCACCGCGATCTGGTTTCAGAACGCCAATACGACCGCGTCCAGCCCGCGAAATGTTGTCGATAACTACGGGATCATCCAGGTCGTCCGTCCCGGCGCCACGGGTTACGACCCGACAGCCCAGGCCATCGGCGCCAGCCAGTGGGTCGGCCTGGATTTCATCAATGAGACGGGGGCCAGGGTCAACGGCAATCTAATTTTCGGCAGCGGCAACGATACGATGACGCTCAATCCTGGCTCGGCCGTCACCGGCAACATGGATGGCGGCGGCGGCAATAACCTGATTACGCTCAACGCCTCGGCGACGTCGTCGGACTCGATGCCGGGCTATGTCACCAATTTCCAGACGATGAACAAGACCGGCGCCGGGACCTGGATCCTCACCGGCTCGGTCGGCAACAACGGCGGCTCGGCACCGCTGGCCGTCACCGTCTTCGGCGGCACGCTCTGGCTGACGGGCAACAACACCAACTTCAACGGCACCGTTCTGATCGATCCGGCCGGCACGCTGGAGGCCCGGGCGCAAAGCCTGCCGAACCCGATCGGCGGCCAGGGCGTCATTACCGATAATGGCGTCCTGTTGATCAACCAGGTCGCGCCCAACGCAACCCAGACCAACGACGGAACCTATACGGGCTCGATCGTGGGGACGGGCGTCCTGACCAAGATCGGCATCGGAACGCTGACCTTGACCGGGGTCAACACGTATTCGGGCGGCACGAACTTCAACCAGGGCGCCATCGCGGTCGGCGCCGACAGCGCGCTCGGCGCCACGACAGGCCCGCTGACGTTCAATGGCGGCGCGCTGAGACTGCTCGCCAGCTTCGACCTCTCCGGCGCGCGTCCGATTGTGCTCAATGGCCCGAACAATGGCCTGCCCGGCGGTGGAACCATCGATTCCAACGGCTTCCAGACAACGATTTCGCAAGGCGTCACCGGAGCCGGAGGCTTGACGGTGGCGGACAGCACGGCGTCCACCGGCAATGTCATCCTGACCGGCGCCAACACCTATGCCGGCGGCACCACGATTTCGAGTGGAACGCTGCAGCTCGGCAACGGCGGGGCCAGCGGCAGCATCGTCGGCAATGTCGCCGACAACGGAACGCTGGCGTTCGACCGCTCCGACGTTTCGACTTTCGCCGGCGTTGTTTCGGGAACGGGCGCGCTGACGCAAATCGGCTCGGGAACGACCATCCTGACCGCCGCCAACACCTATTCGGGCGGAACCACGATCTCCGCCGGAACGCTGCAACTCGGCAACGGCGGGACGTCCGGCAGCATCGTCGGCAATGTCGCCGACAATGGCGACGCTGGCGTTCGACCGCTCAGACGTCGTGACGTTTCCGGGAATCATTTCGGGAACGGGCGGCGTCAGCCAGATCGGGACCGGCACGACCATCCTGGACGCGGTCAATCCTTATGGCGGCCCGACGGACGTCGCTGCTGGCGTGCTCGCCATTGGCGACGCGGCGCATCCAAATGCGTCCCTCGTCTGGCGGCGGTCCCGTGACGGTCGGCGGCCGGCGCCACGCTGGGCGGCTATGGCGGCGTCGCGGGCGACGTCACCAGTTCGGGAACGGTCGCGGTCGCCAATGCTGTTCGGGCGTTCAACGGCGGCCCGAACGGAACGTTCACGATCGGCGGCAATTTCGAAAACGCGGGCGTTGCCGATATCGGCGGCGCGGGCGTCGGCAATGTCCTCGCCGTCAAGGGCGATTATGGAACCGGCGGCGGCGCTGGCGTCGTCAAGATCAATACCCTGTTGAATGAAGGCGGTCCGCTGTCGAACCAGTCGACCGACCGGTTCCTTGTTTTCGGCAATGCCGAGGGCAGCACGTCCGTCGTGATCAATGCTTTTGGCATTGGCGCTTTCACCGGCGCCGAGACGTCCGAGCGCCAATCACGGCATCTCGATCATCCAGGTCGCGAGCGCCTCTTCCGTCGGCGCTTTCACGCTGGCGGGCGGCTATGTCACCGGCAACACGCCGTATCAATATCAGCTCTACGCCTATGGGCCGGGTTCGCCGAACGGCAGCGCGTCGGTGACGCAAAGCCTTGTCGGCTATGTCGGCCCCCATTGGGATTATCGGCTCGAGAATGTTTACGTTTCTCCGGAAGGGCCGGTTCCGCCGACCGATCCGGTGACGCCGCCCGATTCGCGTCCGGAAGTGGCGCCGCAGGTTCCAGCCTACATCAGCCTGCCGACGGCGCTCTTCAACAGCGGCTTCCAGGATCTCGACAGCCTGCATCGGCGCCTCGGCGAAATCCGCGACGACCAGACCCATGGCGTCAGCCAGGATGGCGAGGTCTTCGTCCGCGGCTACGGCGGCGTTTTCAATTATTCGTCCGACCGGAGTTTCGGAAACTTTGGCTACAATTCGCCGCAGAGCTATGCGGCCACCCAGCTTGGCGGCAATTATATCGCCCGTCACGACGCCAGCGGTACGCTGCGGGTCGGTTTCGCCGCCACGCTTGGCCAATTATGGTTCCAGCCTCAGGCGCTCGACGGCGTCAGCAGCGGCCTGTTCAACACCTATACGTTCGCCGGCACGCTGACCTGGCAGTCCGCCGCCGGCTGGTATGTTGACGCCGTACTCTCTGGCGGTTTTTTCAACGGCACGATTTCAACCAACGCTCGCGGCGCCGCTGCGTCAATATGAGCGGATCGTCGTTCTCCGGTTCGCTGGAGGCAGGCTATCCAATTCCTCTCGGATGGCAGGGCTTGACGCTCGAGCCGCAGGCGCAGTTCGTCTACCAGAACCTCAATTTCGCTTCACTAGACCGATATCGATGGCGTCACGGCGCGTCTCGGCAGCCCCGATCAGGGCGTGTTTCGCGGCGGCGCGCGCCTGATCAGGCCGTTCGTCTCGCCGCTAGGCGATCTGGTCACGCCCTATCTCAAGGCCAACGTGATGCAAGGAATTGGCGGAGGCGAGGCGGTGACGATCGGTTCGACGCCATTCCTCACCGGGCGTTTTGGCACGTCCCTCCAGGTTGGCGGCGGGGCCACCGGAATGATCAGCCACAATCTGTTCGTCTATGGCGACCTCGCCTGGCAGGATGGCGTGAGCGGCGGCGGAACCCGGGGCTGGGTTCTGAACGGAGGAATGCGCTATACGTTTTGAATATTGGCACAACACCCTTAGCTGCGCTAACGCCTCAATTGGTCGCGCAAGCTAAAAATGGATTCATGACGCCCAGTCAGGATTTGCAGGGGGGACTGCCGGGTTTCTCTGAAGACGAGGACCGCTTTGTAGAGCTAATTCAGGAAAATCGTCGCGTCCGGAGTGGCGCATCCTTGCCGTCGCGTCTCGGTCCGCTCTCACGAACCAGACCTTAGGCGTATGACCGGAAGCCGCCGATAGCGGCCCTCACACGATATCCATTTACGCGGTTGGGCGGACATTGCCTCCGCCATTCTGATAGAACAACCGGGAAAATCAGGGCACTCGCCTGAGGCGGTGCCATTTCCGTAGCCGGTTCCCTATCCGCACGGTGTTCCGCTGCCGTTTTCCTTATAAAAAAGGGGCCGGCGTACATCCGGCCGGCCCCCCGAGATCGTCTAGCAAGCGTGAAGGAGTAGCGAGACACGCTTACACGACGACTGCATGGATGCGCGTGCTGCGGTGCGCGCCTAATTCCATATCAAGGCGCCGCGTAGTGACTGCGGAGCCCGAAGCGTTCGTGATGCTCTCTAGAGCTGGCCCAAATCGGGGGAGCCAGCGGAACCGGCGCATCAACCGAATAGACCATCGCCGCGCCTGGGGACGGCGGAGTGATCGTCAGAAGCGGCTCGACTTATCGGCGCCGGCGCGGCCAGACCGAGAATGGAGACTTTTGCCGTCGTGATTTCCGTGGGCCACAGCACCTCGGTCAATCCCGTGGCGACGGCGACGTGTTGCGCGTTGCCCGTCCTGTAGGTGATGACGCCGCCGCCAATGGCGCCGCCGATTTTTTGACCCCACAATTCATGGCCGTCATCGGCGTCGAGCGCATAAAAATTGCCGCCCATGTCGCCGAAGAAAACGATGCCGCCCGCCGTCGGCGTCATGCCGCTCTGGATCGGATAATTGGTTTTTGCCCGCCAGCGCCATTGGCCGCTATCGGCGTCGACCGCGGTGACCCAGCCGGCCCAATCGAACGACGGGATCCTGCTTGCCCCAGAGATTGTAAGGGTTCCGCGACGCTTCGCCGGACCAGGGCCGTCCCAGCGGAGTCGCTTCCATCTCTTGCTTTGTCTGCACCGTCGCGGTCGAGCACCATTCCACTTCCCCCACCATGACAAGATTGTTCCGTCGGGTCATAAGCCGGCCCGTTCCACTCCGCGCCGCCGATCGAGCCCGGGCAATAATGCACCGGCTTGCCGGGCGTGAATTCGGCCTCGGCATTGTCGACCCTGGTCATCGGATTGCGGTAGAGCATTTTCCCGTCCGCGAGATCGAAGGCATAGAGATGCCCGTCCTTCGGGGCGACAAGCATCAGGTTTTTGCCGCCGGCTGACTCGATTAGTACGGGCGCCGTCGACATGTCCCAGTCGTGCCAGTCCTTCGGCACGATCTTGAAATGGGTCTTGTAGGCGCCGCTCCGTGGCGTCGAGCACGACGACCGAGCCCGAATAGAGATTTTCGCCCTCGCGCATGTCCGCTCCGAAATCCGGCGCCGGATTGCCGCCGGGCACGTAGAGCAGACCCTTTTCGGGATCGATCGTATAGGAGGTCCAGGTCGCGCCGCCCGTGATCGGCGACCCGCTGGGAGTCTTCCAGGTCGAAGCGTCGAGCGGAGACTTTGCCTGCGGCCCGCGCTCGGGATCGCCGGGCGATTTCGGAACGAGATAGAATTCCCAGACGATCTTTCCCGTGCTGGCGTCCAGCGCATACATGCGGCCCTTGACGCCCTTGATGTCGCCGCCCGCATTGCCGATGAAGACGAGCCCATTCCAGGCGATCGGCGCCGCCGGCGCGCTTTCGCCCTTCGCCGGATCGGCGATGGAGGTTTCCCAGAGCCGCTTGCCGGTTTTGAAATCATAGGCCAGCACCCGTCCGTCCTGCGTGCCTCGAAACAGCTTGCCGTCAAGATAGGCGGGGCCGCGGCTCACGCCCTGCGCGGTCGCGGGCGTGTAATCCTCGTGAACGCGCCAGTTCTGCCTGCAATCATTGGGATTGATGGAGAAAATATCATATTCAGTCGTGAAGACGAGCGATCCCTGCACTTCGAGCAATCCGGTATTGAAGCCGGTATATTGGCCGGTGTCGAAGGTGCAGAGCACTTTCAGATTGCCGACGTTTGCCGCCGTGATCTGGTCCAGCGCCGAAAAGCGCTCCGACGCCAGCGTCTTGTTGTAGCTTGGCCAATCGGTGTCGCCCCCGCCGTGGAGCTCCGTGGGTTTGGGTGCTTTTGGAATGCCACCGGCGTTCGCGTTTTCAACGACGATCGTTCCCTTTGGCGCAGCCAGGTAGCGAAAATAATTGACGCCCATCGCCACGATGGGAACCACCTCGTCGAAATGGGTGTAGATCAGGCCCAGGGCGACGGCGCCGATGGCGAGAATGGATCCGCTGACCCATTTCAGTTTGCCGTTCATGAGCGCCTCGTCGATGAAAGGGCCGCTTCGCACGGGAAGATAACCGAAATGTTTGTCGAGCGTTCCCGATCCGCCGGAAAGGAAGCCCGACACCCCATTGCCGGGAAGAAATCCGCTTCGCCCGCAGATAAGTCGAGGACTTTTTCGGAACCCTGCCTGGTGGTCGGCGCGTTTCTTGAGGCGGCATGTGCACGTTGCACGGCAAGCGAATGGAGTTTTGCGATGAAAACCCGGTTGAGCAGAGCTGCTGGTCTTTTTGGCCTTTCCATCGTTCTTTTGACGCCTCTCGCCGCACAGGCTCAGGGCGTTATCGAGGGTGGCGAGCGAGGCGCGGCTCAAGGTGGGCGCGCCGCCGGTCCGGTTGGCGCGGCGGTTGGCGGCGTGGTCGGTGGAGTGACGGGCGGCGTTGTCGGCGGCGTCAAGGGCGTGGTGGGCGCTCCTGAGCACCATTATCATCACCACTATCACCACCATCATTATCACGAGATGTGATGGCATACCGGCCGGAACGAGGCGCATCAGGCCTGTCGCTCCGGCCTGCCCCGGCGCGGCCGCGCCACAAAAGAGCCTCCGGGATGAATCCATGAACGACGGGCGCGAAGGCCAATCGGCCGCTGAGCTCATCTCGCAGAGAATCGCCGAGCTCGACGACTGGCGCGGCGAGACGCTCGCCAGGATGCGCGCCCTCATCAAGGAGGCGGTTCCGGACGTCGTCGAGGAATGGAAGTGGCGGGGCACGCCGGTCTGGTCGCATGAACGGGATCCTCTGCACGGGCGAATCCTATCGCAAGGTCGTGAAGCTGACCTTCGCCAAGGGAGCGTCGCTGGACGATCCGGCCAGGCTCTTCAATGCAAGTCTCGAGGGGAACGTGCGCCGCGCGATCGACATCCACGAAGGCGAGGAGGTCGATGCGGCGGCGTTCAAAACCCTTGTCCGGCAGGCGGTCGCGCTCAACGGGTCCGGCGGGTCGAAGCGCTCGAAGAGTGTGAAGGCCTGAACAAGCGAGGGCTCGGCGGTTCCGGCTCGCTCGCAAGCTTCCTTTACTAGGGAAACCCCTTAAGGGCGATTGCGATCTTACCGAAAGCGGGCGCGGCTGGTAGTTGAAACGTCGGCGCCTCCAGGATGCGAGCACCCTGGAGCGAGCGTCGTCATTCGGAGGAATCCATGGCCCTCAATTCCGATCTCCAGTCCGTTTTCAAGACGCAATTTGACAATGTGGCGGCGCTGGCCGGCAAATTTGCCGGAAACGCCAGCAAGATCGCCAATGAAGTCCAGGACATGACCGCGGCCTCGATACAGGCGCAGGCCGCTTTCCTGAACAAGCTCGCGAGCGCCAAAAACGCCAGCGATCTGATCCAGATCCAGACCGACCACGCGCAGGCGTCCTATGATGCGACGATCGCGCGGTCGCAGAAGATCCGCGACCTGTTCGTCGATCTGTCCCGCGACACGGTCAAATCCATCACCGGCGGCGTCGAACAGACCAAAGCCCCGGCGAAAACGCTCTCGGTCGCCAAAAAGCTTCAAGCAGCAGAATAAAGCGCATCTTTTTGGCCCCCCGGGCATCGGCGCAAGTCAGTCCTTCGACTTGCGCCGATGCCGGAACCCTTCAGAATGAACTTCAGGCGAATTGGAGAGTTTTCACCGAGCGAGCAAGGGCTGGCGCCGTGGAGCAATATTTTTTCAAATTGCTGAAGGACGACGGCTCTATCCTGGCCGTCCATTCGGCCGCCCATCGCGAATTGCGCGCGGTGTGGGCGGAGATCGCCGATTTCGCCCGCCGCAGCGACATGACAGGCGGGCGCATTGTCGTCACCGATCAATCGGGCGAGGTGCTCATTCTGGTCGGCGCCGCGACCGCCCGCTCATTTCCCGGGCGCCAGCGCGCGAAAACCGCCGCGTAACGTCCAGGCGGCGCGCAGCGCAGAGCCCACGCTCAGGACGGATTGGCGACCGACATCGCCATGCGCACCAGTTCGGGCAGGCTGCCCGCCTGCGTTTTCTTCATCAGATTGGCGCGGTAGATCTCGACCGTCCGGAAGCTGATGCCCAGTTCCTGGGCGATGCTCTTGTTCGACTTGCCATTGATCAGCCCGTCCAGCACATCGCGCTCGCGGGAGGTCAGGGTCGCCAGTCGTGCCCGGATTTCTTGTTTGGCAGCGCCCTGTTCGGGAGAAACGAAATTGCGTTGCAGCGCCTTGCGAACGGAGGCGATTAGCGTCGCGTCGCGGAAAGGCTTTTCCATGAAATCGACGGCGCCCTGTTTCATCGCGCGCACGGCCAGCGGGACATCGGCCTGGCCGGTGATGACGATGACCGGCAAATTCAGTCGTCGCGCCGCAATATGCGTCAAAAGTTCGACGCCGCTCATACCCGGAAGGCGAACATCGGTGACGACGCATCCGCAATCGTCGGGTCCGACCGCATCGAGAAAGTCGAGTGCGTTGAAATAGGTCCGCGTTTCGAGTCCTTCTGTCTCGAGCAGGAGTCTGATGGAATGGCAGACAACCGGGTCATCATCGATAATATGAACTATGTGAGGCATGCTTTTTACTGCAATTTAAAGATCATGGATCGTGAGACCAGCTTAAGGTTGCCCGACCCGTCGTGAAAAACGGCAAAGCTGAAGCTTGCAACGACGCTCGACATGAAATCCCGCTTCTAGTGGATGCAGGCTTAGCGGAATTGGCGCCATGGATCAATGCGGGCTTGGGAAATGGCCTTACCATTCGTCACGGAGCAGGTGTTATCGTCAAACGCCAAATCGGTCGGGGCGATCTCGGGAGCGCGGCATGACTGCGGAGCAAAGCGGCGAGGAAAGTAAAAACGCACGAGACGCAAGCGAAGCCTTGAGCATTTCCGACGATTCGTTGCGCGAAAACCAGCAACGCGTGCAGCTGGCCATCGAGGCGACGGGCGTCGGCATCTGGGAATGGAACATCAAAACCAACGCCATCCGGTGGGATCACCAGATGTTCTCGATTTATGGCATTCCACCGACGCCGGACGGGTTCGTCACCTACGATATCTGGGCCGCGGCGGTCCTGCCGGAAGATCTGGCCGAGCAAGAAGAATTGTT
Source organism: uncultured Alphaproteobacteria bacterium (assembly GCA_963811975.1). Lineage (GTDB taxonomy): Bacteria > Pseudomonadota > Alphaproteobacteria > Rhizobiales > Beijerinckiaceae > Rhodoblastus. The sequence continues at coordinate 72,970 of CAWETR010000001.1, read as the reverse complement.
GCGCAGCCATGCGAGCGAGGGCGGGATCAATCGTCGTGAATTCCGCTTGCGGCGACAGGACAATGGAGAAATCCGCTTCATTCAGGCCGTTGAGACGATCCGCGCGAATGCGACGGGGCAGGCGGTATGGGTGATCGGGACCAATCTGGACGTCACCGAGCGCAAGCGCTCCGAACTGGCGCTGAAGGAAAGCGACGAGCGCCTTCGTCTCGCGCTGAGCGGGGCGAAAGCGGCGGCTTGGCAATGGAACATCGTGACCAACGAACTCATCTGGTCGCCGGAAGCCTATGAAATGTACGGGCGCGATCCTGAAAAGGGGCTGGCGCGATACGAAATCTGGCGCGAGTGCCTGCATGCCGACGATCGCGAGCCGACCGAGCGCCTGATCCGCGATCTCATCCGACGGCAAGCGACGGAATACCGGACGCAATATCGCGTCGTGCTGCCGTCAGGCGAGCTTCGCTGGGTCGCGGCGTTGGGCAAGCTCGATTATGCCGCTGACGGAACTCCCTTGCGAATGTCCGGCATCAATCTCGACATCACCCAGCAGAAACGCGCCGACCAGCAATTGATGGAAAGCGAAATGCGGTTCCGTGCCGCACAGGAGGCCTCGCTCGACGCCTTCGTCATTTATGAGCCGGTCAAGGACGACGACGGCCGGGTCGTCGATCTCAAGGTGATCTACGTCAATCCGATGGCGGCGCAATTCTGCCGCAGCACGCCGGAGCAGATGGAGGGACGGCTGCTGAGCGAAACCTTGCCGGGCGCAAAAGCCCCCGGGGGCCTGATCGAAAAGCATGGCCGAATTATCGAGAGCGGGCGAACGCAGGAATATGTCCTCGATTATGACGCCGACGGCATCCAGGGACATTTCCGCAATCTGGTCGCGCCGTTCGGGCGATACACCGCGGCGACGTTTCGCGATATCACGGCGCAGGTCGAGGGAACCCGCGCGCTCGCCGTCGCCAAGGCCGAGGCCGAACGCGCCGATCAGGCCAAGTCCAGGTTCCTCGCCGCGGCCAGCCACGATCTGCGCCAGCCCGTGCAATCGCTGATGCTGCTGTTGTCCGTGATCGAGCGGCAGGTCGCCGGCCAGCCGAAAGCCGTCGAGGTCGCCCGGATGATGCGGGCGGCGGTCGATGGCCTGCACGGCCTGTTGAACAGCGTTCTCGACATTTCACGCCTTGACGCCGGCGTGGTGGCGCCCGCCATCGAATGCGTCGACCTAGGCGAGATCATCAGCAAATTGACGGCCGAATACGAGCCGAAAGCCGCCAGCATGGCGCTCAAATTGCGCTGCGTCCCGCAGGAATTGCACGCGCGCACCGACCCCGCCCTTTTGGGGCGCGCATTGCGTAACCTGCTCGAGAACGCGCTCCGCTATACGCGGACGGGAGGCGTCCTGCTGGGCGTGAGACGCCGGGCCGGATTTGCCCGGATCGACGTCATCGACACCGGCGTCGGCATCCCCGAGGACAAGCTTGCGGACATTTTCGAGGAATTCCATCAACTGGACAATCCCGGCCGCAATCTGGAACAAGGCCTCGGCCTGGGACTGGCCATCGTCCATCGCTCGCCGAGCTGCTGGGAACGAAGGTCGAGGTCAAGTCGAGAGTGGGGCGTGGGTCTCGCTTCTCGCTGTCCTTCCCGCTGCATCACGATGCGAATCCGATCGACGAGGACCGCACGACGGTCGACGACCCCGGTGGCCGCGTCCTGATCGTGGAGGACAATTCGATTGTCCTCCACGGCCTTGAAATCGTGCTCAACCAGCTCGGTTACGAGACCTTCCTCGCCATTTCCAGCGACGCTGCGCTCGCTGTTGCCGACAACGAAAACGCACGTTTCGATGCGATCGTCACCGACCAGCGCCTGGGCAAGGGCCTTTCCGGCATCGAGACTGCCAGGGAAATCCAACGCCGGGCCGGTCGAGCCATTCCCACTCTGGTGCTGACCGGCGACACCGGGAAGGAGCGCATCGCCGAAATCGAGGCTAGCGGCTTCGCCATCCTGCACAAGCCGGTGGACGCCGAAGAGTTGCGCAGCCATCTGGCGCGGCTGATCGAGGTATGAGAAGGCCGGGCCGCCCTTACGCCGTCACGGACCCGGTCTTGCTCGGCTTCAGCGTCAAGGCGAAGACCGAGATCATCAAGCCGACCAGCGCCAGCGAAAAGAACACGTCGATATAGGCCCAGAGGCTGGCCTGCGCCTGCACCTGCTGGCCGATCCAGGCGAGCGCGCTGCGGGCGGCTCCAGCGCCTTCGCCCTCGAGCGGCCGCGTCTGGAAATAGGACTGCGCCTGCTGCAGGGTCTGATGATAGGCCGGGTTCCAGTTTCCGACATGGCCGGCGAGCCGCGCCTGATGAAACTGCTCACGTCGCGCGAGAATCGTCTGCGCCATCGACACGCCGATCGAACCGCCGAGATTGCGCGCGACATTGATCAGCGACGAGGCCTGGTCGGTCTTGGCGGGCGGCAGGTCGGTGTAGGACGCGGTCGTCACGAAATTGAAGACCAGCGGCAGGCCAATGCCGAGATAGATGCGCGACCAGGCGAAAAAGCCGAATTCGAGGCCGCCGTAGAGGCGACGTCAGATCGACCATCGCCGACAGGCCACGATGAATCCGCCGAGCGCGATGGCGTATTTCGGTTCGACGAAATCGAGCCTGCCCAGGATGGCGAAAACGCACATCGTCACCAGGCCGCCGGGCGAAGCGCGAGGCCCGCGACCGTGGCGTTGTAGCCAAAATCCTCCTGCAGCAATTGCGGCAGGAATCTGGGTCGTCGCGATCAGCACGCGCGCCCATGCACAGCATGATCAGGAAGCAGGTTCCAAACTGCCGGCTGACGAGCAGCCGCAGGTCGATCAGCGGGTCCTTGCGCGACAGCTCCCACGGGATGAAAAGCAGCAACCCGAGCCCGAGACGCAGGCCGAATGTCGACGATGAACGTCGAGCCGAACCAATCATATTCCTGGCCCCGGTCGAGAACCAGCTCCAACGCCGCCGAGGAACATCGACACCAGAATGAAGCCGGCCAGGTCGAACCGGACTTCGCCGGTCCTCCGCATCGCCTCGCGCTGCTTTTTCCTTTCAGGCGAGGACGGAAGAAACAGCGCGACCGCGGCGAGCGACGCCAGGCCGACGGGCACATTGATCAGGAAGCACCAGTGCCAGGACCAGTTGTCGCTGAGCCAGCCGCCGAGCGTGGGGCCGATCGCCGGCGCGAGCACGACCGCGATCCCGTAGATCGCGAATCCGCGCGCCCTTTGATCGGCGGAAAGGCGGCAGCAAGAATTGATTGCGCCACCGGCGTCATGCCGCCGCCCGCAAGCCCCTGGAACAGCCGGAACACCAGCAGCGACTGAAGGTTCCACGCAAAGCCGCAGCAGGCGGAACTGACGGTGAAGAGGGCCGTGCACGCCATGAAAAAGCGCTTGCGGCCGAATATCTCAACCAGCCAGCTCGATGCGCACAGCACGATGGCGTTGGCCACGAGATAGGTCGTGACCACCCACGCCGCCTCGTCGGGGCTGACGGCGAGCCCTCCCGAAATGTAGCGCAGGGCGACATTGGCGATCGTCGTGTCGAGAACTTCCATGAAGGTCGCGACCGAGACCAGCACAGCGATCAGATAGGGATTGGTCCCTCCATATTCGGAGCCGGCGGTCTGGTCTTTTTCGGAAGCCACGTTCAGCGCACCCTGACGCTTGGCTCGACCGACATGCCGGGGCCGATCTGCACATCCGGACGGGCGTCGAACACGATTTTCACCGGAACGCGCTGCACCACCTTGACGTAATTGCCGGTGGCGTTCTCCGCCGGCAGCAGGCTGAACGCCGTGCCCGACCCGGACTGGATACTGGCGACCCTGCCACGAAAGGTGCGGCCATAGGCGTCGATCTCGATTTGCACGGGCTGGCCGGGCCGCATGTCGGCGAGTTGGGTTTCCTTGTAATTGGCGGTGACCCACAGATCGTTGGGCACCAGGATCATCAGCGCCTGCCCGGGCGTCGCCGGCCGCGCCGACGGCCGCCGTCAGCCGCGTCACTCGGCCGTCGACCGTGGCATGCAGTTTGGTCCGGCTCAGGTCGGCCTGGGCCTTGGCCAATTGGGCCTGCGCCTGCTCGATCTGGGCCTGGCCGTTGCGGACCTGCGCCTCCAGCGCTCCGATCTGTCCCTGGCCTGCCGCCAGGGCCGCCCTGGCGGCGCTGACGGCTGCGAGCTTCGACCGCAGATCGGAAGCGGTCTGTTGCGCGGCCTGGACGGTGCCCGCGCCCTTGCGCACGAGATCCTGCGCACGCGCATCCTGGTCTCGCGAGAAGCTCAGGCTGGCCTCCGCCTCCTTGAGCTGGTTCTCGGCCTGATCGACCTGGTCTTTCTGCACGTCGATCTGCGCGTTCGAATTGGCGACGCTTGCCTGCGCCTGCTTGATCTGCGCCTGGGCCTGCTGCACGGCGGCGATGTAGTCGCGCGGGTCGATTTCCGCCAGCAGGTCGCCGACGCTCACCGTCTGGTTGTCCGTAACCGGAACGTTGACGATGTTGCCGGTCACTTCCGGGCTCATGGCGACTGGCCGGCCATCGACAAAGGCGTCGTCGGTGACCTCGAAATGGCGCGCGTCGAGATACCAGAGCAAAGCAGCGACCAGCGCCGCCAGCAAAACGATCGCACCGCCCGCGGCCGCGAACCTGTGGCGGCGCAGGACTGGGCCGATTCCCTTTCCGGCGCCGCTCTCGTCGTCGGTTCGATCCGCGTTTCCTTGCGGCCGCCCGGCGTCTTCGGGCGCTTGCGGGGCATCGTCCCGCCCGGACGTTTCGCCTCGGGTCCGACTTTGAGTCTCGCCCGGGTTTTCTCGTGGGGTCCCGCCGGGGCGCGCGTCGCTCGCGGTCGGGTCGTCTCGCGTCTGCACCGTCGCGCTGGTCTCCTCGGACCGCTCGTGCATGCCGCCTCACAAGTCTGAGCATCGGAGACTCTCGAACGCCTTCGGCGCAAAAAGGTTTCGCCAGCATTGCGTTGCGCCATTCGTTTTGCTCACGCCGGCGGGGCTCGCCAAGTTTCCACCGGGAAGCTATAGATCGGGCCTTCAGCGCCGGCGCGACGCGATCACGCGGTGTTTTCAGGGGATGAATGACCGATGATCATGCACAACTGGACCGCCCGGCACTGGATCGTGGCCGCGCTGGTCATTGCCCTCGCCGCCGGCGCGTTCGTCCTGAGCTGGGCTTGATCCGGGCCGGCCGCCGCGCTCGCGGCGGGCAAAAAAGTTCGGAATTTTCTTCCGCAGGCGCGCGCCTTGGCCTAAGGACGCCCGAACTCCCACAGGCGTCCCGCGCATGATTCGTCTCGACAACATCAGCAAGCAGAATGGCAACCACCTCATCTTCATCGAGGCCTCGGCGGCGCTCCTGAAGGGCGAGAAGGTCGGCCTCGTCGGTCCCAACGGGGCCGGAAAGACGACCCTGTTCCGGATGATCACCGGACAGGAGGACCCCGACGAAGGCCAGGTGGGCGTCGATCGCGGCGTCACCATCGGCTATTTCAACCAGGACGTCGGCGACATGGCCGGCCGCAGCGCGGTGGCCGAGGTGATGGACGGCGCCGGTCCGGTGAGCGAAGTGGCGGCCGAACTGCGCGAGCTCGAAGCCGCCATGGCCGATCCCGATCGCGCCGACGACATGGACGCCATCATCGAACGCTACGGCGAAGTCCAGGGGCGCTTCGAGGAGCTGGACGGCTATGCGCTCGACGGCCGCGCGCGCGAAATCCTGGCCGGCTCGAGCTTCTCGCAGGAGATGATGGACGGCGACGTCGGGGCGTTGTCGGGCGGCTGGAAGATGCGCGTGGCGCTCGCCCGCATTCTCCTGATGCGCCCCGACGCCATGCTGCTCGACGAGCCGAGCAACCATCTGGACCTCGAAAGCCTGATCTGGCTGGAAGAATTCCTGAAAAACTACGACGGCGCCGTGCTGATGACCTCGCATGACCGCGAATTCATGAACCGCATCGTGAAGAAGATCGTCGAGATCGACGGCGGCGGCCTGACCACCTATTCCGGCGATTACGAATTCTACGAGCAGCAGCGCGCCCTGAACGAGAAGCAGCAGCAGGCCCAGTTCGAGCGCCAGCAGGCGATGCTCGCCAAGGAAATCAAGTTCATCGAGCGGTTCAAGGCCCGCGCCTCGCACGCGTCGCAGGTGCAAAGCCGGGTCAAGAAGCTCGAGAAGATCGAAAAAGTGGAGCCGCCGCGCCGTCGCCAGACCATTGCGTTCGATTTCCCGCCGGCGCCGCGTTCCGGCGAGGACGTCGTCAGCCTGAAGGCCGTCGACAAGTCCTATGGCGCCCGCAGCATCTATGCGGGGCTGGATTTCCAGGTGCGGCGCAAGGAGCGCTGGTGCGTGCTGGGCGTCAACGGCGCCGGAAAATCGACGCTGCTCAAGCTGGTGGCGGGCGCCTCGCAGCCGGACGGCGGTTCGGTGGCGGTCGGGCGGCACCGTGAAGATGGCCTATTTCGCGCAGCACGCCATGGACCTGCTGGACGGCGAGGAAACGGTGTTCGAGTCGCTGGAGAATTCGTTCCCGCAGGCGGGGCAGGGCTCCTTGCGCTCGCTGGCCGGGTGTTTCGGCTTTTCCGGCGACGACGTGGAAAAAAGATGCCGGGTGCTCTCGGGCGGCGAGAAGGCGCGGCTGGTCATGGCGAAAATGCTTTACGATCCGCCGAATTTCCTGGTGCTCGACGAGCCGACCAACCATCTCGACCTGCTGACCAAGGAAATGCTCATCAACGCGCTGTCGCAATATGAGGGCGCCATGCTGTTCGTTTCGCATGACCGGCATTTCCTGGCGGCTCTGTCCAATCGCGTGCTGGAGCTGTCGGACGAGGGCGTCCACCAATATGGCGGCGGCTATACTGAATATGTCGCGCGCACCGGCCACGAGGCGCCCGGCCTGCGCAGCTGAGCGGGCAGGGGGACGAAACGCTCGGGCCGCAGCCCGGCCCGCGATGGAAACGTCCTCCCGCGCCCTCGCGTGGTGGCGAATTTTCCTTATATGACAGGGATCCCGGAATCGGCATTGCCAATCCGGCCGCGCCGCGTTAGGAAACGGCCTTACAGGCTGGCCTGGCGTTTTTTTTGCCGGGCCGAACGCGTATGATGCTCGGCTTGACGGCGGTTGCGCCTCGCGATTTGAGCCCAGGCGCGAAATGATCCCGGCGAGGCGTGATCGCTCTCGCGGATCGGTTTGATATCGAGGCCCGGCGCCGCTTTCCTGCCTGACAGGCGTTTTCGGCGTTGGACTTGCACGGAGATTGGCCAGGATGAGCAATGCCGCTGACAATGAGACCGTGACGGCTCCGCCCGCGGAGGCCGCGCCCAAGAAGAAAAGCGGCGGCGCCTTCAATCGCGAGACCGTTCTCGAAGTCCAGCATTATACGGACAGGCTGTTCCGCTTCCGCACCACGCGCGATCCGCATTTTCGCTTCGTCAACGGCCAGTTCGCCATGATCGGCCTCGAAGTGGAGGGCAAGCCGCTGCTGCGCGCCTATTCCATGGCCAGCGCCAATTACGAGGACGATCTCGAATTCTTCTCGATCAAGGTGCCGGACGGCCCGCTCACCTCGCGCCTCCAGCATCTCAAGGTCGGCGACACCGTGCTCGTCGGCCGCAAGCCGACCGGCACCCTGGTCCAGTCGAGCCTGCTGCCGGGCAAGCGTCTCTACATGTTCTCGACCGGCACCGGCATCGCGCCCTTCTCCAGCATCATCAAGGATCCGGAGGTCTATGACCTCTACGACAACCTGATCCTGATCCACGGCTGCCGCGAAGTCGCCGAACTGCAATATGGCCTCGACATCGTCGAAGCGGCCCGCGAGAACGAGTTCTTCGGCGAAATCGTGCGCGAAAAGCTCATCCATTATCCGACCGTGACCCGCGAGCCCTATCGCTATCAGGGCCGCGCCACCGATCTGATTGAAAACGGCAAGCTGTTCGCGGATATCGGCCAGCCGCCGCTGGACCCCGCCAATGACCGCGTGATGATCTGCGGCAGCCCCGGCCTGCTGCGCGACCTCGTGCGCATGCTGGAAGAGCGCGGCTTCCGCGAAGGCTCGAGCGGCGACCCGGCCTCCTATGTCATCGAAAAGGCTTTCGTCGAGACCTGAGCCTCGACGAAATGCCTTTCGCAGCCGGTTTCATTCGCCCGCGTCCCAGCTTGCCGGCAATTGCCTGCCGGAGCCCGGCTTGCCGCCGCGCGGCGTGGCGATGAAATGTTTCAGTTCCGCATTGTCGAGGCCCGAAGCGCAACGCCCGTTGATCTTGACGAGCGGTCCGTTGATCAGCGCCGGGTTGATCGAGAGCATCACCAGCGCTTGTTGCGGATTGGACTGCGACGGGTCGATCTCGCCGGAGACGACCTGCGGCGCGGAGGAATCAAACCATTCCGGCACCGGCCGTTCCGCGAAATAGGCGCGCAATCCGGCGGGCGTCCAATGTTCCCCCGTCAAATCGCGCACGTCGACCTCATAGCCGGCGGCGGCGAGCATGGCTTTCTGCTCGCGGTGCTTGTCGGAATTCGTCTTCTGGTAAAAAACGACCTTCGTCATGGCGCTACCCCTCGCGGTCAGGACAGAATTCTAAGCAATTCTTAGGCCGTCAAAACGACAGGGCCATGAAGGCGGCAATGCGACGCCCCGGCGACGCCGAAGGTTTTTTTTTGGGTTTTTTTCGTCTGAACAAGATCTTGGGCGAGCAACGCCGCTATCTAACGGAAATATTTTGCCTTAAAGTCAACACAGTAAATTGATTCGTATTACCCTATGCATGGAGAACGACGGGTGCGCCGTCCGCACAAGACTTTCACTGTCGAAGTCAAGCGCGCCCGCAAAGGCGCCGTTGTCAAGGTTTTGGGCGCCGCGTCGCACAAAATCGAGGCAAGTCCGACGCAGGACGCGCCGCAGCAGCGGCTGACTCCGCCGGTGGCGGACGCTCCGCCGCCGCGCCGCATTCTGGAGGCGATCGAGCCTGCCGTCAGCCTCGATCCCGTGTCCGAGATCTCCCAACCCGAACCCCAACCCGCCTTGTCGCGACTCTGACGCCGCGGCGTCCGCGCGGGCGGCCGCCCAAAAGCGCGAGCGCGGCCAGTGTTCCGGCCACGAAGGAGCCCCGCGTCGAGGCGAAGCCCCGTGCGGCCGCTCGCGCGCCCAGGAAGCCGGCGGCGACCCCTCCGGCAACCGCGTCGGAAGTCGTGCCGGCGTTTGCGCCTCGGCCCGTATCGTCCGCGCTCCTATCGTCAGCGCCCGGGCCGACGCCGCATGTCACGCATGGCGACCGCGTCGAGGCCGCCAACAGCCTTCCGCGCGGCGAGCGCTGGAAGCGGCGCCTGCCGAAGGTTCTCTGGTAGAACCGCGAATTCGCTAGGCGGCAATTCCGTGGAATTGACCTGACGCGTCGAGTTGCCGCGTGGCGATGGTCATGCGCCGACTTTCAGAATCGATGTCGATCAGGTGATAGGCCGCGCGTCGGCGGGGATTGCGGCCGATCGACGACGCCGAGCAGATCCCCAGCACCGGAATCGGGCCGCGCGGGCCGGGCAGGCTTTTTCTCGAAATCGAATGGCTGTGGCCGTGCAGCACGAGTTCGGCGCCTTCGCGCGCCAGAATGTCCGCCAGCGCGCGATGGTCCGCGAGATTGCGGATGCTGCCGCCGCCGTCCACGGGCGGATGATGCAGCAGGACGACCCGCATGTCGTCGCGCGTCTGGCGCAGGATGTCGGCGAACCGCGCGATCTGGTCGCGGCCGAGCCGCCCGGCGGCGACGAAGGGCAGGGTGGGCACGCCGCTGCACAGGCCGATGATCGCGACTCCGTCGCGACGGCGCAGGAAGGGAAACCCGGGCGCGCCGCCGTCGTCGCTCATCCACGGGCTGAGGTCGCGCGCCAGCAGGGGCACGCTGGAGCGCAGATAGGCGTCGTGGTTGCCGGGCGCGAGGCTGACGTCGTGCGGCGCGCCCAGCGTGTTCAGCCATTGCGCGGCGAGCGGAAACTCCGCCGGCAGGCCGATGTTGCAGATGTCGCCGGTCATGGCGACGTGGTCGGGGCGATGGGCGCGCAGATCGTCGACGAGCAGGCCGAGGGCGTCCATGTCATGGGCGCGGCTGCGGCCGCGTCGCCAGTTGATGTAGCCCGTCGCGCGCTTGCCGATGAGCTCGCGCCATTTGGGGCGCGGCAGCGGGCCGATATGGGCGTCGGAGAGGTGAGCGAGACGGAACATGGGTTGGGCTCTCACGCGGCGCCGATGAGGATGCCGACCGCCAGCACGATGGCGCCGCCGACGACGATCTGCGCGACCGCCTTGAGCAGCGGCGTGTCCATGTAGCGCGCCCTGATATAGGCGATGGCCCAGAGTTCGAAAAAGACCACGACGCCCGCGATCGTCGTCGCGGTCCAGAAGGCGTGCGGCCAGGAATCGGGCACCAGGAAGGGCAGGCTGTGGCCGAGGCCGCCCGCCGTAGTCATCAGGCCGCAGACCGCGCCGCGAATGACCGGCGCGCCGCGTCCGGTCACCGAGCCGTCGTCGGACAGGGCTTCGGCGAAAGCCATGCTGATGCCGGCGCCGAGCGAGGCCGCGAGCCCGACCAGAAACGTGCTCCAGTTGTTCTGGGTGGCGAAGGCGGCGGCAAACAAGGGCGCCAGCGTCGAAACCGAGCCGTCCATCAGCCCCGCGAGGCCGGGCTGGACATATTGCAGCACGAAGAATTTGTGCGCCGTGCGCCCTTCCGCCGCGCGCGCGCTTTCGGTGAGGATCGCTTCGGCGAGCGCGTTGGCCCGTTCGCCGTGGCTCTTTTCGACGGTGGCGAGATCGCCGAGCAGCTTGCGCACGCCCACATCCTGCGAGGCGGCGGCGGCCTTGAGGTAAAAGCGCTGCGAATCCTCCTCCATCGCCTCGGCCTGGCGGCGGATTGTGTCCAGCGGCAGGTTCTTGACGAGCCAGGTCGGGCGCCGGCTGTAAAAGCCCTTGACGTCCTCGCGGCGGATGGCCGGAAGCTTGTCGCCGAAGCGCGCCTGATAGATTTCCAGCAGGCGGAGGCGATGTTCGTCTTCCTCGGCCGCCATTTCCTGAAAGACTTTCGCCGTCGCCGGATAGCGGTCGACGAGTTCTTCTGCGAAACTGGCGTAAATTCGGTTATCTTCTTCTTCGGAGGCGATGGCGATGGCCAGGACTTCGCGCTGCGTGAGGTCGGAAAAGTTCTTCAAACTCATCGCTTGCTCCGACTGTGCGACCGCGCGCGGAAAAATGGCGGCGCGCGCTTTTTGCCGCGACGCATGATTTCACTTCGCGGACGCGTCAAAGCTATAGTTCGATTTCGGGGTTGAATCCAGTCGAGGCGTTTTCATGTCCGAAATCCTGTTCTGGCAAAAAATCATTCGGCAGGGGCAGCGCGTCGCGGGCCTCGTGCAGCGCCCGATGACGCTGGGCGTGCGCGCGATCGCGCTGGACGAGGCGGGACGCGTCTTCCTGGTGCGCCACACCTATGTTCCGGGCTTTCACCTGCCGGGCGGCGCCGTGGAGCGCGGCGAGACGGCCATCGATTCCCTGCTTCGGGAGCTCGAGGAGGAGGGCGGGCTCGTCACCGACGAGGACGCCGCGGCTGATCGGATTCTATTTCAACCCGCGCCATTCGCGCCGCGACCATGTCGCGCTCTATCTGGCGCCGGGCGTCCGCCAGGCCAGCCCCCGGCGCCGAACTGGGAAATCGTGGAATCGGGCTTCTTTCCGCTCGATGCGCTTCCCGCCGGGGCCACCGCCTCGACCCGGGCGCGAATCGCCGAATATTTGCAGCAGGCGTCGCCGGCGTCGATCTGGTGATGAGGGCGCCGACAGGAGCGGAGACAATCATGACGGAAGCAATCGCGGCGCGGGACGAGACGGAAAAGCAGCAGCCGCTCTACGAGGACATTCGCCTGCTGGGGCAGATCCTCGGCGACGCCGTGCGCCAGCAGGAAGGCGAGGACGTTTTCGAGAAAATCGAGAAAATCCGCCGGCTTTCGGTCGCGGGCCAGCGCAAGGCCGATCCGCAGGCCGGTCGCGAGCTCGACGCGCTGCTGCAAGGCCTGACGCCGGCGGAAACGGTGTCGGTCATCCGCGCCTTCGCCTATTTCTCGCACCTCGCCAATATCGCCGAAGACCGCCATTTCCTGCGCCGTCGCGCGGCGCACGAGCCGCGGACCCAGCCCGGCGGCCTCGCCCACAGTTTCGAACGCCTCGCGGCGGCGGGGGTCGCCCCCGAGCGCATCGAGGAGACCTTGCGCCATTCCTATGTCTCCCCGGTGCTGACGGCGCATCCGACCGAGGTGCAGCGTCGCAGCACGCTCGACGCCGAGCGCGGAATCGCCGCCTTGCTCGCCGCGCGGGAGCATTGCCGCAACGAGGCGGAGCTGCGCGACAACGAGGCGCAATTGCACGCCCGCGTCGTCGCAGCTCTGGCAGACCCGCATCCTGCGCACGGCGAGCCTGACCGTGCGCGACGAGATCGACAATGTCCTGCTCTATTACCGCTCGACCTTCCTGCGCGAAATTCCCGCGCTTTACGAGGATCTGGAGCGCCGGCTCGGGCGTCCCGTCGCGCCGTTCTTCCGCATGGGCAACTGGATCGGCGGCGACCGCGACGGCAATCCCAATGTCGATGCGCAAACGCTGGACGCGACGGTGAAGCTCCACGCCGAGACGATCCTGCGCCATCATCTGGTCGAGGTTCATCTGCTCGGCGCGGAACTGTCGATGTCGCGGACGCTGGTCGATTGCTCGCCGGCGCTGGAGGCCTTGGCCGAGGCGTCGGGCGACCGCAATCCGCACCGCGCCGACGAACTCTATCGTTGCGCTCTGATCGGCGTTTATGCCCGCCTCGCCGGCACGCTGACCGTCCTGACCGGCGGCGAGGCCATGCGGCACGCGGTGGCGCCGGGCGTCCCCTACGACCGTCCCGACGAACTGCAGCGCGATCTCGCCATCGTGCGCGAGTTCCTGCTCGCCCATCACGGCGCCGCTTTGGCCGGCGGTCGGCTGGCGCGGCTGATCCGCGCCGTGGATGTGTTCGGATTCCACATGGCGACGACCGACCTGCGCCAGAGCTCCGACCAGCACGAGGCCGTGCTCGGGGAATTGCTGCGCGGCGGTGCGGATCGCGCCCGATTATTCGGCTTTGTCCGAGGACGAGCGCGTCGCGCTGCTGCTCAAGCTGCTGGCGGACCCGCGTCCGCTGCGCGCCCCGAACATCGCTTATTCCGAGGGGCTTCGCAGCGAACTCGCCGTGTTCGACACGGCGCGGATCGCGCGCGAAAAATTCGGCGCGGCGGCCATTCGCCATTACATCATCAGCCATACCGAAAGCGTCAGCGACCTGCTCGAAGTGATGGTGCTGCAAAAGGAATGCGGCCTGCTGCATGGCACGCTGCATGAGACCGAGCGCGATTCGGCGCGCCTCGAGCTGATCGTCACGCCTTTGTTCGAAACCATCGAGGATCTGCGCGCCGCCGAGCCGATCATGCGCGCCTTCTACGCCTTGCCGGGAATAGCCGACCTGATCCGGCGCTCCAGCGGCGTGCAGGACGTGATGCTGGGCTATTCCGATTCCAACAAGGACGGCGGCTATCTGACCTCGAACTGGGAGCTCTACCGCGCCTCGACGGCGCTGGCCGCCCTGTTCGATTCGCTGCCGGGCCTGAGCCTGCGCCTGTTCCACGGCCGCGGCGGCGCGGTGGGGCGCGGCGGCGGCCCGTCCTACCAGGCGATCCTCGCCCAGCCGCCGGGCACCGTGCGCGGCCAGTTCCGCCTGACCGAGCAAGGCGAAGTCATCAACGCCAAATACGCCAATCCGGACATCGGCCGGCGCAATCTCGAAACCCTGATGGCGGCCAATCTCGAAGCGAGCCTGCTGGTGGACGGCGAAAAGGCGCCGGACGAATTTCTGGAGGCGGCGGAGGAGCTGTCGCGCCGCTCGATGGCGGCCTATCGCGGTCTCGTCTACGAGACGCCGGGTTTCGTCGATTATTTCTATGCGGCGACGCCGATCGCGGAAATCGCCGAGCTGAACATCGGCTCGCGTCCGGCCTCGCGCAAGGCGACCCGGCGCATCGAGGATCTGCGCGCGATTCCCTGGGGGTTTTCCTGGGGCCAGAGCCGGGTGGCGCTTGCCGGGCTGGTTCGGCTTCGGCGCGGCGGTCGAGGGTTTTCTGCGCGAGGATGGCGCGGCCCGGAAGGCGCTGCTGCGCCGGATGAACGAGGAATGGCCGTTCTTCCGCACGCTGCTGTCCAACATGGACATGGTGCTGGCCAAGGCCGACCTGGAAATTGCGCGGCGCTATGCCGATCTGGTTCCGGACCGGACGCGGGCCGCGGCGATTTCGGCGGTGATCGAGGCCGAATGGAGCCGCACGGTTGCGGCGCTGGACATCGCCACCGGGCAGACCCAGCGGCTCGCCGACAATCCCGCGCTGGCGCGCTCGATCTCGCACCGGTTCGCCTATATCGCGCCGCTCAATTATTTGCAGGCCGAACTGCTGCGGCGCTGGCGCGCGGGCCTGATCGACCACAAGGCGCGGGTGGGAATTCTCATCGCCATCAACGGCATCGCCGCGGGCCTGCGCAACACCGGGTGAGCAGCGCAACGAAAAGCCCCCCGGCCGAAGTCCGGGGGGCCAAAAATCAAGTCGGCGCCCAGAGGAGCCGGAAGCGCGATCAGTGAGCTTCCTTCATGACCACGTCGAGCAGCTTGTCGGCCGGATGCTCGGCGCAATACTTGCCGATCACTTCGTGATTGCGCTTCACGTAGCGCGAATCGATCGTGGTCAGGTTCTTGGTCGAGCTGTAGAAGCCGCCCATCCAGGACGAGATCATCAGCTTGTCGGCGTCGGGCAGGGCGCGGAACTGGCCGCAGGTGATGAGGTTCATGTCGAGCACGACCTGCGCCTTGGCGGGAACGGTGACGGCGAGCATCGCCGCCGCGAGAATCAGCTTGGTCTTCATAGTCTTTCTCCGGATGGCTGGATGCCGATTACTGCTTCTTCTGCATCTGATTGACGGACGCCTGGAGCACGCCGAACAGCTGGTCCTTCGGATGCGCCGCGCAGAACTTCAGGACATTGGCGGTGTTGCGATGGAAGGCTTCGAGATCGACGAACGTATAGCCCGCCTTCTGGTTGAACCAGCCGCTGAACCAGGCGGCGACCATGTCGACGTCCGCCGGCGCCATCGCGGTGAGTTCGCCGCAGCTGATCTTGGTGGTGTCGATCATGATCTGGGCCGAACCGGCGGTCGGCGCCAGAGCCATTCCGAGAGCCAGGCAGATTGCGAATTTTTTCATGTTTCACCCCTTAAGTCGCGCCGCGCTGCTGGGTACGAATGCGCAGGCAAAAAATTGTCGGGACTGTTCCCACGCTCTGTCATTTCGCGGCCGGATGGCGCCGCTCGAATCAAAAATGAACGAAGCGCAGGTCTATGCCGCCGGCGCACAAAAGCACGATTTATATGGGAAAGCCAGAGCTCTGCGGCGGGGTTGCTTGATATTTAATGTTACAACTGGCGTGAATTCTGAAACTATTTGCCGCAATGCAGCGAAGGAAAGAAAAAGCCGGAGCGCGAGCCCCGGCTTGTCGAATTTTGCGCTTTGGCGTCGGGTCAGTTCATCAGCGCCTTGACGCTGGCGATGCCCTGCTCGACGAAGGACGAGCCTTGCGCGCCGCCGGCGCTGGACTTCAGCACGGTTTCGGCGGCCTTGACGGCGGCGTCGGCGGCGGCGGAGCGCACGTCGGCGGTCGCCTGGGCTTCGGCCTGGGCGATCTTTTCCTGCGCCTGCTTGGTGCGGCGGGCGACATATTCCTCGATCCGCGCCTGGGCCTCTTTCGACATGGCTTCGGCTTCGGCCTTGGCCTGGGCGACGATGGAGGCGGCCTGGGCTTCGGCTTCGGCGGTCTTGGCCGCGAAGCTCTGCATCAGGGCCTGGGCTTCGGCGCGCAGGCGCGCGGCCTCGGCCAGTTCGCTCTTGATCTTGTCGATGCGGCCGTCGAGCGCGCCGGCGAGCTTGGTGTGCACGCCGAGATAGCCGAGCAGCACCACGAAGATGACAAAGCCGAGGGCGACGAAAAATTCAGCGTCAAGCATGTTCGCTCCTTCAGCTCTTCAGCGCGGCGATCGCGGCCGAGACGGCGGCGGGATCGGCCGGCTTGCCGGTGATGTGTTGCAGGATGGCCTGGGCCGTCTCGGTCGCGATGGAATCGACATTGGCCATGGCGGCGGTCTTGGTCGAGGCGATCTGCGCTTCGGCGGAGGCGATCTGGCCGTTCAGCTCGGCTTCGAGCGTGGCGCGGCGGGCGTCGGCCTGCGCCTTGAATTCGGCGTGGGCGGCGTTGCCGAGATCCTGCGCCTTGGCCTTGGCGGCGGCCAGCGTCTTTTCATGCGCGGCGGCGGCGGCGGCCGCGTCTTCCTGCGCCTTGGCGGCGGTGGCGAGGTCGGAATCGATCTTGTCCTTGCGGGCCGCGAGGATCTTGGCGACGCGCGGCAGCGCAATCCGGGACATCAGCAGGTAAATCGTGCCGAACGTGATCGCCAGCCAGATGAGCTCCGCCGCGAAATTGTTGGGGTCGAAGGGCGGGAAAGAGCCCCCTTCCTGCGCGGGACCGCCAGGAACCTCGGTTCCGGCTTGATGCCCTTCAACGTCGTGAGCCATGGGTCGATCCTAATTTGACGGGACAAAAGGCGCGCCGGCCGAAGGCCCGGCGCGCCAAGTTAAATGAACGAATTACTTCACGAAGAGCAGGATGATCGCGACGAGGAACGCGAAAATGCCCAGACCTTCGGCGAGCGCGGCGCCGATGAACGCGCGGCCGAACTGGCCGTCGGCGGCGGACGGATTGCGCAGCGCGCCGGAGAGGAAGTTACCGAAAATCGTGCCGACGCCGATAGCGGCGGCGCCCATGCCGATGGCGGCGAGACCGGCGCCGACGTATTTAGCTGCAACAGGATCCATCTTAGAACTCCATTCGATTTTAAAGGGCGACCATTTGTTGTTGGATGTTTTATCAGTGGCCCGGGTGAATTGCGTCGTTGAGATAGACGCAAGTGAGGATGGCGAACACATACGCCTGAAGGAAAGCGACCAGCAGCTCGAAGGCGGTCAGCAGGACGATGCCGATGAGCGGCAGCGGCGCGAGAAGCGCGTAGACGCCGGCGCCGAGCAGCAGGGTCACGAAGCCGCCGAACACCTTGAGCGTGATGTGGCCCGCGAGCATGTTGGCGAAAAGACGAACCGAGAGCGAGATCGGCCGCGAGGCGAAGGAGATGATCTCGATCAGGACGATGAAGGGCAGCAGGATCGGCGAGACGCCCGACGGAACGAACAGGTTCAGGAAGTGCATGCCGTTCTTGTAGAAGCCATAGGCCAGCACCAGCAGGATGATGAAGGCGGCGAACGCGAACGTGACGATGATCTGGCTGGTGACGGTGAAGGTGTAGGGCACCAGGCCGATGATGTTCGAGAAGAACACGAACATGAAGACCGAGAACACGAAGGGGAAGAATTTCATGCCGGCGTCGCCGGCGGTCTGGCGAACCGTGCTCGCCACGAATTCATAGGACATTTCCGCCAGCGTCTGGATCCGGTTCGGAACGATGCGCTCGCCAGCGGTGCCCGCGATCATCAGGAAGGCGATCAGCGCCAGGATGATCACCATGAACAGCGAGACGTTGGTGAAGGAGGCGTCGATTCCGCCGATGCTCAGGGGCTGGATGACGTTGATGTGGAATTGGTGGATCGGATCAATCGCGGGACCAGCTTCCGACATGTTCTGCCCTTCACTTTATGCGGGATGACCCGCTTGCCTTCGAGATCACGGCCTTCAGGGGCCGCGTCGCCCCTGCGGCGCGACCGCGAGGCGATAGACGTTCCAGAAGCCCGCCGCCACGCCAAATCCCAGGAACAGGATCAGCAGGAACGGGCTGGTGCCGAACCATGCGTCGAGTTGCCACCCGATCAGGGCGCCGACGACGGTCGCGGCCACAAATTCCGCCAGCACGCGAAAGCCGAGGCTCATCGCCTGCCCAAGGCCCTTGTCGGTCAGATCCGCTTCCGCCTTGCGCTCGCCGTCCTTGCGGCCGGCTTCGCGCTGCGCCTGAAGGTCGCTCGACAATTTGGCGAGCCGCGCCCTCAGTTCTTCGGAATCGTCCGGCCTGTCCTGCATCTCTTGCCCCAAACTCCAGCGCCGCCGGCGCCGGTCAGGGCAGGCGCCGCTTTTCTCATCGCAGCCGCCACGAATTGCAGGAGATGTCCGGACGAGGCTCGATGAGGAGCCGGACCTGCGGGATGCGACACATCCCACCCTACTTGAACCGGGCGCACCATATTGACGCGCCTGCGCTGTGTCAAGACAAGCGCGGCTTTTCTATGACACAAATAACGCATTGAAATAAAATAGGAAAAAGCGATTTTTTGGCGCTGTCTCCTAAGGTCGCAGATGACCCGATTTCCGCACGCCGCCCGGGCAGGCTTGTTCGCCCCTCCCGATCCGCTAAACTCGAGCGGCGAGCGGGCGGGAGGACAGGCGTGACGAGCGAGCGGCTGAAGGCGTTTTCCGATGGCGTGCTCGCCATTATCGTGACCATCATGGTGCTGGAGCTGAAGGCCCCGCATGGCGACGATTTCCCGGCATTGCTGCCGCTCTGGCCGACGTTCCTGGCCTATGTGCTGAGCTTTGTCTATGTCGCGATCTACTGGAACAACCACCATCACCTGTTCGCCGTCGTCGAAAAGGTGAATGGCGGCATTCTCTGGGCCAATCTCCATCTGCTGTTCTGGCTTTCGCTGCTGCCTTTCGTCACCGCCTGGGCCAGCGACAGCCATTTCGCGCGCGATCCGGTGGCGCTCTATGGCATCGTGCTGCTCGGCTCGGCGGTCGCCTATTCCATCCTCGTCGTCATGCTGCTGCGGGCGCATGAGGACGAAACCCTGCTGCATCGCGCGATCGGCAATGATTTCAAGGGCAAGATCTCGATTGCCGGCTATGTCGTCGGCATCGCCGGCGCCTGTTTCGCCCCTGGCTCGGCTGCCTGATCTATGTCGGCGTCGCGGCGATGTGGCTGGTCCCGGACCGGCGAATCGAATCGCGGCTGGACGAGGCCTAGAGCCGGAACCGCCCCGCGCGAGTTCAGAAACGGGCGGTGATCCCGGTATAGAGGTTCAGATCCGGGGACGATTTGGTGAGGCCGAAATTGGCGCCCGCGTCGAGCTGGACATTCGCCAGGACCAGATAGGCCAGACCCACGTCGAACGTGTAGACCGGCGGGCGTAAACGCGTCGGTTCCCACAGAGGAAAAGAATTCGATCGAGGCGGTCAGGTCCTTGCTGATGAAGGGCAAGGCATGGCTGAGATTGGCGATGTTGACGAAATTGGCATAGTGCCGGGCATCGTTTGCGTCCTTCAGGGAGTCGACTTCTGTCTGCAGGGCGAGGGCGAAGTCGGCCGGCAGATTGATCTGCGCGGGCAAAGCGACGCCGCCTTCCACGACGTTGTTGCCGAGACCCGGCGCCGCCGAGGGAAGCTTGACGTAAGGCACGACAGCCATCGCGAAGGTCCCGCCGTCATTGCCGACCAGATTGAACTTGGCCTTCAGCACCGTGTCGCCGAAACCGCGGGCGCTGGCGACGATTTCTCCGGTCCGATCGTTGCGCGTGGTCGCATTCTGGTAGGCGTTGAAGACGATTTCGAAATCGATCGAATTGGTGAGGCCGAGCTTGACGGTCGGATCGGCGCGTCTGGAAAAACTGGGTGTCGAGGCCCGCGTCATTGGCGTGGACGTAATTGAGAAAATCGCTTTCGATCTGGAAATGGCCGGCGTCGACGGTAAAGGGATTGAGAATTTTGGCGGGCCGTTCCGGCTCGAAGGCGCGCATGGCGTCGGGAGGCGTCGGGTTGAAGAGGGTGTAGCCGCTCTTGTCGACCGGGGGCGCCGCATCGTCGGCGCGCCCCGGCGGCCGTCAGTCCCAACAGGAAAAGGCTGGCAAACCCGGCCGGAACGATCCTCACGCTAGCTCGCCTCCAGCAGGCGCTCGGCCTGCTCCAGCTCCACCGACACCAGCTGCGACACGCCGCGCTCGGCCTGGGTGACGCCGAACAGGCGGTCCATCCGCGCCATGGTGATCGGATTGTGGGTGATGGTGATGAAGCGCGTGTCGGTCTTGCGGGCCATGTCGTCGAGCAGGTCGCAGAAGCGCTCGACATTGGAATCGTCGAGCGGGGCGTCGACCTCGTCGAGCACGCAGATCGGCGCCGGATTGGTCAGGAACACCGCGAAAATCAGCGACATGGCGGTCAGGGCCTGCTCGCCGCCCGACAGCAGCGTCATGGTCGCGGGCTTCTTGCCCGGCGGCTTGGCGAGGATTTCCAGCCCGGCTTCGAGCGGATCGTCCGATTCGACCAGCTGAAGCTCGGCCGAGCCGCCGCCGAACAGCAGCGAGAACAGGTCGCGGAAATGGGCGTCGACGCGGGCGAAGGCGTCGAGCAGGCGCTCGCGGCCCTCCTTGTTGAGCGCGCCGATGGCCGTGCGCAACTTGCGGATCGCCTCGGCGAGGTCGTCGCGCTCGGCGATCAGCTTGGCCTGTTCGGCCTCGACCGTCGCGAGTTCCTCCTCGGCGCGCAGATTGACGCCGCCGAGCCGCTCGCGGTCCTGTTTCAGGCTGGCGAGCCGCGCGCTGACGCCGTCCATGGCGGGAAGGTCGTCGCCTTCCGCCAGCCCGGCCAGCGCCGGCAGGCCCTGCGGCGGGCAGTTCAGTTGCTCGGCGATGTCGCGCAGCAAAATCTGCAGCCGGGTCTTTGCGGCTTCGGCCTGGGCTTCGAGGCGGGCGCGGATTTCGCGCGCCGCGCCCATGGCGTCGAGCGCCGCGCGGGCGGCGCGGTCGGCCTCGGCCAGAGCGGTTTCGCCCTCGGCGCGCGAATCGGCGGCGCCTTTCAGCGCAGTCTCGGCCTCCTCGATCTTTCCGGCGAGGGTGCGGCGCTGCAGCAGGAATTCGTCGGGCGCGTCCTCGAGTTTCGCCAGCTCCTCCTGAGCCTCGGCGAGGCGGAACTCGATTTCCTCGGTCTGGAATTGCGAGCGGGCGCGGCGGTCGAGCCAGCCTTTCTTCTCGCGGCGCGATGGCCTCGCGGCGGCGCAGCCGCGTCTCGGCCTCGCGCGAAAAGGCCTGCAGGGCGGCGCGGGCCTCGGCGGCCTCGGCGCGGTCGAGGGCGTTGGCGGCGCGGGCGGAATCGCGCTCGCCCGCCAGCGTCGCGGGCTCGGCGACATTGTCGAGCGCCTCGCGCGAATCGATCAGCCGCTCGCGCGCCTCGTCGCGCAGCTCTTCCGCGCGCTTGCGGGAATCGTCGAGATTGGCGAGGCGCGACAGGAAATTGGCCTGCCGGCGTTCGGCGGCGTTGGCGTTCTCGCGGGCCTCGGCCAGCGCCTTCTGCGTCAGCCGGGCGGCCTGCCGCGCGCGCTGGTCGGCCTCGGCGGCCTCGGCGACGCTGGCCTGAACGGCTTCCATCTTGTCGCGAAGCGCCTCGGCCGCCTCGCGCGCCGCCTCGGCTTCGATCTCGAGATCGCCGAGCCGGTTTTTCTCGGCGAGCCGCCGCGCGGCGGGCGAGGGCGCCTCGGCGGCCTGGGTAAAGCCGTCCCAGCGCCACAGGTCGCCCTCGACCGAGACCAGGCGCTGGCCGGTTTTCAGGTGCTGGCGCAGGATCGGCCCGGACTCGCGCGAAACCAGTCCGATCTGGGCGAGGCGGCGGTACAGCGCGGGCGGGGCGCTGACCCATTCGGTCAGCGGGCGGGCCCCGGCGGGCAGAGCCGGATCGCCGCCGCTCTGCGTGACGCTCCAGTGGGTCGGCGCGCCGTCGTCGTCCGAGGCTTCGAGGTCGTCGCCGAGCGCCGCGCCGAGCGCGGCCTCAAAGCCCTTGGCGACGACGATGCGCTCCAGCACGGCGGGCCAGCCGCCGGCGGCGCTGGTCTGCAGCAGTTTGGCCAGCGTCCCGGCCTCGGTTTCGAGCTTTTGCGCCGTGCGGTCGGCCTCGGCCAGCGGGCCGCGTAAAAAACTTCTCCTCGTCGCGGGCGAGCGCGAGCGCGGATTCGGCGGCGATCGCCTCTTCCTCGGCTTGCGCGGCCGCGTCCATCAGGCGCTCGGCCTCGGCGAGCGATTCGGCGAGTTCGGCATCGTTTTCGGCGCTGTCGCGCAATGCCGCGATGTCGTCCTCGATCCGCGACAGCTCCGCCTCGAAGCGCAGCAAGGCCTGTTCCTCGCGCCGCGCCGCCTCGGCGAGGGCGTTGCGCTGCGCCTCGGCGTTGGCGAAGGCGTCCTGCGCCTGTTCGAGCGCCTGTTCGGAGGCGCGCAGCGTTTCTTCCGCCTGTTCGCAGCGCAGCCGGGCCTCTTCGACCAGATCGGCCTCGGCCTCGCCGGCGCCGGCGAGTTCCTCTTCCTCGGCCTCGAGGCGGGCCATGGTCGCCGCTGCGTCCTCGAAATGGGCGCGTTCGCGGGCGAGGTCGCCGGCGGCCTGCGCGATGCGCCGCTCCATCTCGATCTTGCGCTCGGCGGCGCGCTTTTCCTCGCCATCCAGCGTTTCGCGCGCCAGAACGAGGCGTTGCAGGGCGGCGGCGGCCTGGGCTTCGGCGTCGCGCAGGAACGGCATGGAATGCGCGGCGACCGCCTGGGCGCGGGCGGCCTCGGCCTGCTGGCGGGTGCGCTCGGCGACATCGCACCACATTGGACTCGAACTGGCGCTGCGCCTCCTCGGCCTCGTGCGCGGCCTCGCGGAACGCGATCAGGGCGATCAGGGCTTCGTGGCGGCGGATTTCGGCGGCCAGCGCCCGGTAGCGGGTGGCCTGCCGGGCCTGACGGCGCAGCGATTCGGCCTGCGACCCGATCTGGGTCATCACGTCGTCGAGACGGAGGAGGTTTTCCTCCGCGCCCTTGAGGCGCAATTCGGCCTCGTGGCGGCGGGAATGCAGGCCGCCGATGCCGGCGGCTTCTTCGAGGATGCGGCGGCGGGCCTGCGGCTTGGCGGCGATGATCTCGCCGATCTGGCCCTGCCGCACCATGGCCGGCGAGCGCGCGCCCGACGAGGCGTCGGCGAACAGCAATTGCACGTCGCGGGCGCGCACCTCGCGGCCGTTGACGCGATAGGTCGAGCCCTGTTCGCGCTCGATGCGGCGGGTGATTTCGAGAATGTCGGAATCGTTGAAGACGGCGGGCGCGGAGCGGGCGCTGTTGTCGAGCACCAGCGCGACTTCGGCATGGTTGCGCGACGGGCGCGAGCCGGAGCCGGAGAAGATGACGTCGTCCATGCCGGCGGCGCGCATCTGCTTGTAGGAATTCTCGCCCATGACCCAGCGCAGGGCCTCGACGAGATTGGACTTGCCGCAGCCGTTCGGCCCCACGACGCCGGTAAGGCCGGGGCTGATCACGAAATCGGTCGGCTCCACGAAACTTTTGAAGCCGGTCAGTCGCAGCTTGTCGAATTTCATGTATTTACGCTTTTTCTCGCCGGCCATGGCCGGCGCCCCTCGCATCAGCTCGGCGTCACATTCGGGCGCAGCGCGCCTTTCCCAGATTGGAACAAGGCGCCAGAAGCCCGGCTGAATCAAGCGCAGCCGCCGCGAAAGCTGGGGAAAAGCAGGCTTCCGCCTCATTCCTCGACGGGCTTGGGCGGGGTCCAGCGCAGCACCGGCCTGCGCGCGGCCTGGGTCTCGTCGAGCCTCTTGCGCGGGGCGTAATGAGGCGCGCCGAGGAAGGCGTCGGTTTCGCCGCGCAGCGCCCGGAACGCCAGATCGCGCAGGGTCGCGAGGAAAAAGGTCAGCGAGACCAGCAATTCCGATTCGGTCGGCTCGATCAGCATGGCGCCGTGGACGACCAGCGGGAAATAGATCGTCATCGGGTGAAAACCCTCGTCGATCATCGCCTTGGCGAAATCGAGCGTGGTGATGCCGGTGTCCTTGAGCCAGCGGTCGTCGAACAGGGCCTCGTGCATGCAGATGCGGTCGCCGAAGGGCGCCGACATCAGGTCGCTCAGGCCCACCCGGACGAAATTGGCCGGCGAGCACGGCGTCTTCCGACGCCTTCGCCAAACCGTCCGCGCCGTGGGACAGGATATAGGCGAGCGCGCGCACGAACATGCCCATCTGGCCGTGGAAGGCGGTCATGCGGCCGAAGCTTTGCGTGCCGTCCGTATCCTCGACCAGAGTGAGCCTGTCGCCCTCGCGCTTGAGGAAGGGAACCGGCGCGAACGGCGCGAGGCGGCTCGACAGCACCACCGGGCCGGAGCCCGGGCCGCCGCCGCCGTGCGGCGTCGAAAAGGTCTTGTGCAGGTTGATGTGCATGGCGTCGACGCCGAGGTCGCCCGGCCGCACCTTGCCGACGATGGCGTTGAAATTGGCCCCGTCGCAATAGAAATAGGCCCCGGCCTCGTGGACCAGCCGCGCGATCTCGACGATATCGCGCTCGAACAGCCCGCAGGTGTTGGGGTTGGTGAGCATGATCGCGGCGACGTCGGGGCCGAGCGCCGCGGCGACCGCGTCGGGATGGACCAGACCGTCCGGCCCGGCGGGCACGACGCGGACCGAAAAGCCCAGCGCGGCGGCGGTGGCCGGATTGGTGCCGTGGGCCGATTCCGGCGCCAGCACGACCTTGCGGGTCGCGGCTTCGCCGCGCGCGGAAATGGCGGCCTTGATCGCCATCATGCCGCACATTTCGCCATGGGCGCCCGCCTTGGGCGACAGCGCCACGGCCTCCATGTTGGTGAGCTTGAGCAGCCAGTCGGCCAGTTCCTCCATCAGCGCCAGCGCGCCCTGCACGGTCGAGACCGGCTGCAGCGGATGGACGTCCGCAAAGCCCGGCAGCCGCGCCATTTTCTCGTTGAGGCGCGGATTGTGCTTCATCGTGCAGGAGCCGAGCGGATAGGGTCCCATGTCGATGGCGTAATTCTTCTGCGACAGCCGCACGTAATGGCGCATCGCCTCGGGCTCGGACAGGCCGGGCAAGCCGATGTCGCTCTTGCGCTCGAGCCCGCCAAGGCGCGGCTTGAACGGCGCGGGCGCGTCGAGATCGACGCCGGTGAAATCCGTCGCGGCCGGTTTCGAAAATCAGCGCTTCGTGGATCTGGAGGGCGCGATTGCCGGTGAAGGTCTGGCGAAACCTGCGGCGTCACGACTTCAGCCCTGGTGGGGCGGCCTTCGCGGTTCATGCGCGGATCTCCCCTTTCAGCGCTTCGAGGAAGGCGGCGCGATCCTCGTCGCTGTTGATTTCGCTCGACGCGACCAGCAGCAGGTCGTCGAGCCCGGCGCGCGGCAGCAGGCGCGAGACGGGAACGCCGCCCAGCACGCCGCGTTTCGGCCATGTCGCTCGACCAGCTCCGCCGCCGAGCCCTTCACGCGCAGGGTGAATTCGTTGAAGAAGCTGCGATTCAGCACTTCCACGCCTGGAACGCCTCCACCGCCTCGGCCAGAGCCACGGCATTGGCGTGATTGATCAGCGCCAGCTGTTTCAGCCCGGTCTCGCCGAGCAGCGACAGATGGATCGAAAAGGCGAGCGCGCAGAGGCCGGAATTGGTGCAGATGTTCGAGGTCGCCTTTTCGCGGCGGATATGCTGCTCGCGGGTCGAAAGCGTCAGCACGAAGCCGCGCCGCCCGTCGGAGTCGACCGTCTGGCCGCAGAGGCGGCCGGGCATCTGGCGCAGGTATTTTTCGCTGGCGGCGAACAGGCCGACATAGGGGCCGCCGAAATTCAGGCCATTGCCGATCGACTGGCCCTCGCCGACGACAATATCGGCGCCCATGGCGCCCGGAGCCTCGACCAGGCCGAGCGAGAAAATTTCCGTGACCACGGCGATGAGCAACACGCCCTTGGCGCGGCAGGCCTCGGCGAGCGGGCGAAGATCGCGCAAATTTCCGAAAAAATCCGGATTTTGCACGACGACGCAGGACAGGCTGTCGTCGAGCGCCGCGATCAGGTCTTCCTCGGCGCTTGCGGGTCGGGCGGCAGGATGGCGATCTCGTCCTCGGCCATTTCCGACAGGGTGCGCGACGGTCGCGGCGTAATGCGGATGCAACGCCGCCGGAAACCAGAGCCTTGCGGCGCCGGGTCACGCGATGGGCCATCAGGATCGCTTCGGCGGTCGCGGTCGAGCCGTCATACATCGAGGCGTTGGCGACATCCATGCCGGTCAGATTGGCGACCTGGGTCTGGAACTCGAACAGGACCTGGAGCGTTCCCTGCGAGATTTCCGGCTGGTAGGGCGTATAGCTGGTCAGGAATTCCGAGCGCTGGATCAGATGATCGACGCTGGCCGGCACATGATGCTTGTAAGCGCCGGCGCCGACGAAAAAGCGGACCTTCGCTCGCCGCGACGATTTTTGGCCGCCAGACGGCCAAGGCGGCGCTCGACCTCCAGCTCGCTCTTGCGAAGCGGAAGGTCGAGCGGCGCCTTGAGCAGGGCGTCGCGCGGGGCGTCGGCGAAAAGGTCGTCGATCGTTTCGACGCCGATTCGCGCGAGCATGTCGAAACGGTCGTCGGAACTGAGCGGCAGATAACGCATGAGGCGGCTGTCTTCCTTATTTCAGATAAGGCGCAAGGGTTGCGTCGAGCGCTTGCGGCGGAATTTCGCCGGACTTCTTGTCGCCATTGATGAAGAAGGTCGGCGTCGCGTTGACCTTGAATTTCTTGCGCGGCCATGATCGCGTTCCGCGCTGACCTTGTCGAACAGGCCCTGGTCGTTGAGGCAGGCCTCGAACTGGGTCTTGCCCATGCCGGTCTGCTTGACGCATTCTGCAAGGCTTCGAGCGGATCGTTCACAAAGGCCCAATTGGCTTCGCTGCTGGAACAGCAGTTCGACCAGCGCCTCGCGCTTGTCGCCCGAGCAGCGGGCCAGCATGGCGCCGGCGGCGGCGAGCGGATCGAGCGGAAATTCGCGCAAGACAAAGCGCACTTTGCCGTTGTCGATATATTTGGCCTTGAGTCAGCGGGAAAGTCTTGGTGTTGAATCGGCGCAATGGCTGCAGGTCATCGAGGCGTATTCGATGATCGTGACCGGCGCCTTGGGATCGCCCATCCAGAGGTCGGGCAGGGGCTGTTCGGCCATCAGCAGATCGAGCGGCGCCTTGACGGCCGCGTCGGCGCGTTTGCTGCGCATGCGCGGCGAAAGGCGCGCGGCCTCAGCGCCAGCGCGCCGCCGGCAAACAGAAAGACCACGGCGAGTGAACGCTCAAGCGGGTAGCGGACATGTCATCGATCCTGACAGGGGAAGATGCGCTTTTCATACAGGGTCGCGGGCCGAACCGCAAAAGCTTAACGACGGATCGGGCTCGCGCGCAAGCGGAGTTCGTAGTCGCAGAATAAGAGCGTCAAAACAAGAGCTGGCGTGAAATCACAGTCCTCGCCCGCCGGGCCGCGCAAGGCGCGTGCGCCCAGCAGAATCAGCGCCTTGCGCAGGGCCTCGTCCTCGACGCCCTCCGTCGCCTGCCTGCGCCTGCGCCAGCGCCTGGGCGTCGGGCGGGGCGATTCGCCTTGCCGGCGGCGCGTTTCAGCGGCCCCTGGCGGATCGCCAGCCGTCCGATCGCCCGCCAGCCGAGATGGGCGTTGACGCGCTCGACCAATTGTGGCGCCATGTGCTGGATTTCAATGCGCCATGCCGCCGGAGACCCGCAAGATCAGGGTCGCGGGCTCCATCGCCGGCGTCGGCTGGCGTTGGGCCGGGCGAGGCGGCCATTGCAGCTTGATCGGCTCGCTGCAGGCGGCAAAGCGCTCGCCGACGATGTCGTCCCAGTGCAGAATGAGGCTGGATTGGCCAAACCCCTGTTTGGCCAGGACCGGATCGACCGCGCCGCCCACCAGATCGGCGAGCGGGACGGGTTTTGAGTATTTTTTTTGCGGCGCCATGCGCCATTTTGGAATTCGGCCATGCGCGAAAAGCAAGCCCGAAAAACAACCCGACGAGCCGCAGGTGACGAGCGCGCGAAAAAACTGCTGGCCTGGTATGACCTGCAACCGTCGCGTGTTGCCCTGGCGCGCCGCGCCGGGCGAAAAGCCCGACCCTTATGCGGTGTGGCTGTCGGAAATCATGCTGCAACAGACCACGGTCGCGGCCGTGGCGCGATTATTACCGCAAATTCCTGGCGCGCTGGCCCAAGTGTGACGGCGCTCGCCGCGGCGCCTGCCGAGGAGGTCATGCAGGCCTGGGCGGGACTTGGCTATTATTCGCGCGCCCGCAACCTGCACGCCTGCGCCCAGAAAATCGTCGCGCTTCACGGCGGACGCTTTCCGTCCAGCGAGGCGGAGTTGCGGGCCTTGCCGGGGATCGGCCCCTATACGGCGGCGGCGGTCGCGGCCATCGCCTTCGGGCGCCGCGCCATCGTGATCGACGGCAATATCGAGCGCGTCGCGCTCGCGGCTGCTGGCGCTGGAGACGCCGCTGCCTGCGGCCAAAAAGTTGCGATCGCCGCGCTGGTCGGAGACATTGACGCCGCAAAAACGCGCCGGCGATTTCGCCCAGGCCGGTATGGACCTTGGCGCGACCCTTTGCACGCCGCGCAATCCCGATTGCGATGCGTGCCCGCTTGCAAGCCGATTGCGCGGCGCACGCCCGGGAAATCCCGGAGTCCTATCCGCGCAAGCCGCTCAAAAAACCGCGCCCGCAGCGGCGCGGCGCGGCTTATTACCTGCGCCGGCCCGACGGCGCGGTGCTTGCGCGCACAAGGCCGCCGCGCGGCCTGCTCGGCGGCATGGTGGAATTCTGCGGCAGCGACTGGCGCGCCGACCGGGCCGAGGACTGGGCCGCGCGCCATGCGGACAAAGCCGCGCCCTTGCCGCGGCGTAGCCTGGAGCCTGGCCGGCGAAATCAACCACGTCTTCACCCATTTCGCCTTGAACCTGACGGTTTTCGTCGGGGCCGCGCCTGCGGGAGCCGAGGCGCCGGAAGGTTGCCGCTGGCTCGACGAGACGCAGATGCGCATCGCCGCCCTGCCGAGCGTGATGCGAAAAGCCGAGGCCTGCGCGCGCGCTTACATCGAGTTCGGACTTGTCTGGCGCGCGGATCGGTTCATGATACGGCACGCTGTGACGGCGGCGCATCGGGGAGGGCACGGATGAGCAAGAAGCGCGGCGACAAGCCGGAGGTGGAGTTGACCGAGGGCGCCATTCGCGTGGTGTGGCGTGGGCGCACCCGCACCATATTGCCGTCGCCGCCGCCGCCCAACGCCGAGGAGGCGGCGGATTTCACCGTCAGTCTCGACGATCTCATGTGCTGGGACGCGCCCGGACGACGAGACCGAGATCGAAATGGCCGAATTGCAGAGAATCCTTGAGGCGATCGACGACGCGTTCGACCGGCTGGGCCTCAGCGTCGCCTATGAATGAGGGCCGGGCGCCGGGGAGGATGCGGCCGAAAGACAGGCTTTGACGCTCTCCCCAAAATCAGATGGGCCTGCTAGAACGAGTCCCGCGCCATTCTGGAGACGACACGCGATGAAATGGGAAGAATCTCGCCAGTCCGACTATGTCGAGGATCGCCGCGGCGAGCGATCAATACGCCGGCGGCGGCGGGCTCATCGGGCCATCTCGGCCTCGGCGCGATGATCGTTCTTGGGCTGCTCGGCTATGCTTTCGGCATCGATCCGCGCCTGCTGATCGGCGGCGCCGAAATGGTCTCCAAGGTGACGGCCAAGCCAGCAGCAGGCGGCGCCTGCCGGTCGAGGCGGGCGCGCCCAAGGACCAGATCGGCCGTTTCGTCGCCGCCGTCCTCGCCGAGAACGAGGACGTCTGGAAAGAGGTGCTGCCCGGCGCAGACGGGCGTGAAATTCAAGCCGGCGCCGATCGTGCTGTTCAACGGCGCGACGCAATCCGCCTGCGGCACGGCGCAATCGGCGATGGGGCCTTTCTATTGCCCGCTCGACAAGAAAATCTATCTCGACACGTCCTTCTTCAAGGACATGCAGAGCCGCTTCGGCGGCGGCGGCGATTTCGCCTACGCCTATGTCATCTCCCATGAAATGGGCCATCACATTCAGGATCTGCTCGGGATTCTGCCCAAGGCGCAGGCGGCGCAGCAGCGCTCCTCCAAGGCGCAAGCCAACGCCATTTCGGTGCGCATCGAATTGCAGGCCGATTGCCTCGCCGGCGTCTGGGCGGCCAACGCCAACCAGAAATGGCAGTTGATCGAGCAGGGCGACGTCGAAAAGGCGATCAAGACCGCCCAGGCGATCGGCGACGACCGGCTGCAGCAATCCTCGCGCGGCTTTGCGGTGCCGGATTCCTTCACCCACGGCTCCTCCGCGCAGCGCGTGGAGTGGCTGGAGCGCGGATTGCAGTCGGGCAAGGTCTCGTCCTGCAATACTTTCGCCAATTGACCTTACCGGCCCGGCGACCAGCCGGGCGGCGCCAGCTCAAAGCCTGAAAAGGTGAAAGCCGGGGCCACGACGCAGGAGACCAGCGTCCAGCGCGCCGAGGCTTTCGGCCGCTTGCCAGGCTGCCGGCCGGAACGATTCCCTGGCAACATTTCGCCGGCGCCCAGGACCGAGGGCCGAGGTGGACCGTTGGCTCGGCGGATGCTTCGCACCGCTCGCATGACGCTGAAGCCTGCTCAGCGGCGCGCCCGCCTGCCAGAGCCAGAGTTCGGCTGCGTCCACGCGATGCCAGTGCGACCTTTCGCCCGGCCGCCAGCAGGAACAGGATGCTGGTCGCGGCGCCGCGCCCGCCGTCTTGCGGCGCGTCGCGCCAGAGTTCGCAATAGGCGCCGCCTTCGGGATGCGGCGCGAGCCCAAGCGCCTCGCGCACGGCTTCCGCGTCGAGGCTGTTATCGCGCAAGTCGATCATGCGCGAGATTGTCTTATTCCGCGGCGGGCAGGTGCGCGCTCTTGCGGATGGTCTCGTCGCGCGCCTTGCGGGCCAGCGCCGCTCTCGCCGCCGGACGTGGCGTGATAGAGCGCCATGTCCTCGAATTCCTCGGCGCTGCTCGTCGGCGATGGCCGATGTCGGTATAGGTCTCGCGGTCCGGCGCCTCGACGACGTCCTGCTGGAACTTGCGGAACTTGCGGATCGTCAGCCAGTAGCCGCATGGCCTTGCGCAACGGTCTCGAAGCCATAGCGCGGATAGAAGATCAGCGGGTTTTCCAGCTTCATGCCGGGGCGGCGGTCGCGGCGGAATTTCAGCCGCAGCGCGCCGCCTTCGAGCGGATGCACGC
The DNA here is from genome assembly GCA_963811975.1 of uncultured Alphaproteobacteria bacterium. Lineage (GTDB taxonomy): Bacteria > Pseudomonadota > Alphaproteobacteria > Rhizobiales > Beijerinckiaceae > Rhodoblastus. Next base: position 41,737 of record CAWETR010000001.1, on the reverse strand, counting down.
CCTCGAATATGATCATGAGGTGGAACCAGCAGCATGGTCGACAGCGACGTGCTCGGCGCAGGCCGTTCGGACAGGCGCGGAGCGGCGCAGGATCGTGTTGATGTGCTCGGGCGTGTAGATACGCGTCCCAGGCGGCGCGATAGGCCTCCTCCCATTCCGCGTCCGACATTTTGCGCATGATGCGTGACGCGGTGGTTGAGGTCGTATTTGTTCATGTCCGGGTCCATCCAGACGCCCTTGCGCCGAGCAGCACCTTGTGGTCTTCCGAGCCCGGCAGCGGCGTGAGGAAGAAGAATTCGAGAATGTCGATCGGCAATTCGCGCTTGATGATCTCGATGTCGCGCAGGATCGATTCCTTGGTGTCGGCCGGGAAGCCGAGGATATAGCCGGCATAGGTGATGCGCGCCGTGGTTGCGCCATTTCTGCAGCATCTCGCGGTATTCGGTGATCTTGTTCTGCCGCTTCTTGGCGGCGATCAGATTGTCCGGATTGATGTTCTCCAGCCCGATGAAGACGCGGCGGACGCCGGCGCGCGTCGCCTTCTCGATGAAATTCGGAATCTTGTGGCAGAGCGTATCGACCTGGATGGTGAAGCCGATATGTCATGCCCTCGTCCTCGCGCAGCTTGATCATGCGGTCGAACAGCGGCTCCCATTCGCTGGTTGCGCGCGAAATTGTCGTCGGTGATGAAGAAGCGCTTGATGCCCTGGGCGTAGTTCTCGCGCACGATGCGTTCGAGATCGTCGGCGATGCGGATAGCGGCTCTTGCGGCCCTGCACGTTGATGATGGTGCAGAACGAGCACTGGTAGGGGCAGCCGCGGCCGAGATCGATGCTCGACAGCTTGCCCGATGGTGCGGCGCACGCGCTTGCGCGGCAGGAACGGCGGCGGCTCGCCTTCGAGCGAGCGGCAGCTCGTCCATGTAATTGTAGAGCGGCTTGAGCTGGCCGTTGCAGGCGTCGCGCAGCAGTCGTCGAGCCGGCGGTCCTCGGACTCGCCGGCGAAGAGCGAGATGCCCATAGCTCCTGCGCCTCGCGGATTTCCGGCCGGCATTTCCGGCAGCATCGCGATGCAGCCCGAGACGTGGAAGCCGCCGATGCAGACCGGCAGGCCGGCTTCGCAAGAACGGTCGGGCGAGATCGACGGCGCGCGGAAACTGGTTCGACTGCACGCCGACCAGCCAGATCAGCGCTTCGGCCGCCTTCTCGGCGGATCATCGTGATGATCTGCGTCGGGCCGAACGCGGCGATTGGTCTCGTCGATATGTGTGCAGGCGGATCTCGACGTCGTCGCCGAGCACCTCGCGCTGCGCGGCGTCCTGGCAAGGCCGTTCAGGCAGGCCAGCGTGTTGGACGGAATGGCCGAGCGGAACCATTGGATCGGATAGCCGTCATCGTCGTAATGGGACGGCTTGATCAGAACGACATTGAAGATGCGGGCGGCGTCTGGGAGATCGTCTCGGACGTCATTCGTCATCCCTTGGCTAAAGCGCGGCAGCTGTTGTTTTCATTGAAAATGTTGGCGCAGACTTTAGTCGATCCGCCTGCCCGGGGAAAGCAGCAATGCGCGGATCCCGCCAGTTTCTGGCCTTTCGCCGCCGCTCAGACCACTTTTTGGGCGCGCGAGCCGAGGGTATGGCGGATTTTCAGCCGCCGGATCAACTGGTTCAGGTCGCGCGGCGCGAGTTCGCGCAATTCCGAGCAAAAGGCGAAGACGCCGACGGGCTCGGCCAGGCCCGGCGCCAGGCGCGTCATCAGGCTGTCGGGCGCGCGCCGAGCAGCGCGCCGCGAAAATCGGCGCCGTCGAGCAGAAGGTCGCCGGCCTCCTCGACGAAGCCGCTCTGGGGAGTGAAGCCGCCCTTCAGGACGAAAGCGATCTGGCTGCGCGTCTGCGCGGCGGCGCGGGCCAGGCCTTCCGCCGCGGTGCGGGTCTCGATCAGCGCGCAGCCGGCGTGGTCGGCGATCTCGGCCAGTTCGTCCTCGACCGAGCCGACGATCACCACCTCGCGCAACACGCCTTCCACCGTGGCGCGCACCAGCGCGCCAGGCTGCGCGCGACGGCTTCCGCCGCGCGCGAAGCCGGGGCGGCGGCGCCGAGGGAGGGGGAGAGGACGACGGCCATGACCATGTTGACGCCTTTACTCGTTTTCCCGCCTTTGGCAAGCGTCTTGACAAAGCGTTAATGTTCACTAAATGTTCCATGTATCGTTTTTGTTCTCCCTCGGCTTGTTCGCGAAAAGAGGCGACGATGGCTCTTTCGCTCCCTTGCGGCTCAACCTCCCGCTTCATGTCCGGGTGCTGTTCCTGATGAGAGCGCCCGGTCGCCCCCGCGCGGCGCCGCGGCCGCGCGGCCGCGAGCAATCTCTCCGGGCGTTTCGAGACTTTTCCAGCGCGCCGAGATCGACGACGGCTGGGGCTCGCTCGACGATTGCCGCCGTTCAAGACGCAGTCACGCATGAAAAGCCGAAAACCCTCATCACGCGCAATGATTCGCCGGACATTTCCTTCGACCGTTCGATCAATCCCTATCGCGGCTGCGAGCATGGCTGCGTCTATTGTTTCGCGCGGCCGACCCACGCTTATCTCGGCCTGTCGCCGGGCCTCGATTTCGAGAGCCGCCTGATCGTCAAGGACGACGCCGCGCAGACTGCTGCGGCGCGAATTGTCCGCGCGCCAATTACCAGCCGAAAGTCATCGCGATCGGAACCAATACCGATCCCTACCAGCCGATCGAGCGCGAGCATGGCGTCATGCGCGCGATCCTGGAAGTTCTGGCCGAGGCCAATCATCCGGTCGCCATCGTCACCAAATCGGCGCTGGTCCTGCGCGATCTCGACTTCTGGCGCCGATGGCGGCCAAGGGCCTGGTCAAGGTCGCGCTGTCGGTGACGACGCTCGACCGCGAACTGGCGCGGGCGATGGAGCCGCGCGCCTCGACGCCGCAGCGCCGGCTTGACGCGATCGAGAAACTCACCGCCGCCGGCGTTCCGACGGCGGTCATGGTCGCGCCGGTCATTCCCGGCGTCACCGATCACGAGATCGAGGCGATCCTCACCCGCGCCCATGCCAATTGGGCGCGCGCGAGGCCGGCTATATCCTGCTGCGTCTGCCGCTGGAGACGCAGGATCTGTTCGCCAACTGGCTGCTCGAACATTATCCCGGACAAATATCGCAAGGTGCATGGCGCTGCTGCGCTCGACCCGCGAGGGCAAGATTTACGATTCGGCCTGGGGCAAGCGCATGACCGGAACCGGCCCCTATGCCTGGATGATCGGCCGGCGCTTTGAAATGGCCAGCGACAAAATCGGCCTCAGCAAGCAGAAAGCCGAAGCTGCGCACCGATCTTTTCGTGCGGCCGCAGGCGGCGGCCGTGCAGCTGAGCCTGTTTTGACCGGACGGTTTCAGCCCTTGCGCGTCAGGCGATAGGGATAGGGCGCAAAGCGCGCGGTCGCCAGCACGGGCGCGGCGCCCCTGATCGGCGCGCCCCAGTGCGAAGCCTTCGCCGACGGCGGCGCGGCGGGTGCGAGCGGCGCGGAATGGCGGCTCGGGCGCGGCCGGCGGCGTCGGAGCGACAGGCGGCGCGTCTTCGCCATGGGCGGCCTGCGCGGGCGGCGGGGCGAGTTCCGCCGGGCGCGGCGGCGGAACCGGCGCGACCTCGGCGGCCTCGGCGGAGGCGCGTCGGAGCGCGGGATCTCGCCGGCAGGCGGCGCCGCCTCGGCGAGCTGGACGCTTGATCGTGCTGAACCTGGACACGCTGGACCTGGACCGGCGCGCCATAGCCGCTATAGGCGGGAATTCGGCGTCGAGCCGAGGCCCGACGCAGGCCGCCGAAAGCGTTGGAGAGCGGGTTTTCGGCCGGGCCGTCCCGCGGGATCGCGCGCGCCACCAGCACGCTCGGCTGCTGCGGCGCGTTGCAATCGCGAACGCCGAGGCGGATCAGCTCCGAGCCGGTCAGCGACCTTGTACTGGCGCGTCAGCAGGCCCAGACGTTGACGCACGGCCGGCGGATAGGCCGACATCATCGCGTTCGAGACGTCCTCGTTGGTCGCGCGCGTGATCGGGATTGTAGGCCTTGTGAAATCGCAGCACGCTGTCGGGATAGACGCAGACATTGGGCACCGCGAGCGCGAGCGTGCAGGCCGAACGGCATTCGTGCAGCCGCACCTCGCGGTCCGGTCTCGGATATAGGCGGTGGTCATGGCGCTGTATTCGCGGACGTCGCCGCCGACGTCCTTCATCACGATCACCGGCGCGTCGCCGGGCGGCGGGTGCAAATATCCCATATTGGCTTTCGTCTGGGCTGGTTGGGGTCCAGAATTACGGGTCAGCTTTGACGCCACATGGTAAAGGCATCATTAAGGCTGTGCCGCGGCGCCGGGCGGCCATAAAACAGCGTGCAGCTTGTTCTTGGCGGCGGCACAGGCTAGAAAACAGCAACTTTGGCGCCGCCGGCGTTCAAGCTTATGATCAAAGCGGCGGCGACATGAATTCGAGCACTGGAAGGACTTTGCCCATGCTTTTCGAAGGCGGATTCAATTTCTGGAACTTTCTGGCCGACGCGGTCACTATTTTCCTCTTCATCATGTGGATCTGGATCCTGATCAATGTGATCGGCGATCTCTTCCGCCGCCATGACGTCTCCGGCTGGATCAAGGCGATCTGGATCATCGCGCTGATCTTCGTGCCCTATCTTGGCGTGCTCGCCTATCTGATCTTCCAGGGCCGCGGCATGGCCGAACGCCGCGTGCAGGACGTCAAGCAGGCGCGAGACGACATGCGGCGCTTCGTCGGCTACAGCGTCGCCGACGAACTCACCAAGCTCGAGCAGCTCAAGGCGGCCAAGACCATCACCGACGAGGAATATACGCGTCTGCGTTCGCGTCTGGTCGATTGACGCTTCTTTCGTCGAACGGCCTATCCGTTCCCGGCGCGCCGCCTGTGCGGCGCGCTTTTTTTGTTTGCCCGCCTTCACGGTTGGGTCGGCATGTTCATCATGACGCCCGCCGCACCCATGTTGGCGTTGAGATGAACCATGATCCACAGCGATCCGGCGATGACAATGCCGACGATCAGGACGCCGAAGGCCAACGCCAGCGCATTGTTGACGTTGTCGGGTCCGGTGGTGACGTGCAGGAAGAATGCGAGATGGACGCCCATCTGCGCCACCGCCAGCGCAGCCAGCGCCATCGGCACGCCCGGGCGGTAGATCAGGCTCGTGCCGCTGGCGACCCAGAACGACGCGATCGTCAGCCCGGCCGCGAGCGCCAGCCCGATGACATAATTGCGAAGGCGCGTTGCGAGGTCGTGAGCGTCCTCCCGGTCGCCCGGCGCGGCGTCGACGCCCCATTCGCCTTCAGCGTGCGGGTCGCTCATGGACTTGTCTCCAGCAGATAGACGTTGGTGAAAATGCCGACCCAGATAATGTCGAGCGCGTGCCAGAACAGCGCGAAACACAGGCCGCGCCGCAGGATGTCGGCGCGAAATCGCTTGGTCCAGACCTGCGCCATCATCGTCCCGAGCCATAACAGCCCGATGGTCACATGCAGCCCGTGCAGGCCGACGAGTGCGAAGAACGCGGAGAGAAAGGCGCTGCGTTGCGGCCCGGCGCCGTCCGCCAGCATCCTCGCGAATTCATTGCCTTCGAGGATCAGGAATCCGAGCCCGAGCAGACCCGTGACCAGGTAGCCGGCCTGCGTCCACGCCATGTTGCGCGCGCTAGTCGCGAGCGCCGCCATGCCGCAGGTAAAACTCGACAACAGCAGAAGGCCGGTTTCGAGCGCGACGCGCTTCAGGTCGAACAGATCGCGCGCCGTCGGCCCGGCCGCCGTCGCGTGGGACAGCACCGCGAAAGCCGCGTAGAAGGCGGAAAACATCACGAAGTCCGACAGCAGGAAAATCCAGAAGCCATAACCGACGACAATGCGTCTGGAGGCGGGCCCCTTGAACTCCTGCGCAGGCTTGGAATGGGGTTCCTCGGCGGCGGAGCCCGGCCCGCCCCGATCGACCGGCGCGATGCGCATGGCTCGGCGACGCCGGTCGGCCTCGGCCAGTTCGCCCGCGGAAATGAGGTCCTCGGCCTGATCGCGCCAGGCGAAAACGACGAAGGTCGCGAACGCGCCGAACAGTCCAAGACCTGCGAGCCACCAGATCCGCCAGATCAGTGCGAAGCCGGTCGCGCTGGCGAAAAAGGCGGTGATGACACCGGTCGGGCTGTTGCGCGGCGCCTCGACCGGCCGATACTCGGGCGCCTCCGCCCATTTCTTTTGCGCGGGCGCGTCCTGTTTGACGCGCCACCATGCGTCGGTGTCGGCGACACGGGGCAGCACCGCGAAATTGAAGACCGGCGGCGGCGAGGGGACGCTCCATTCGAGCGTGCGGCCGTTCCAGGGATCGTCGGCGCCGTCGCGCAGCGCGTCGCGTCGGCGGATGCTGACCGCGAGTTGCGCGGCCTGGCACAGGATGCCCGCGAGGATCAGCAGGGCGCCGCAGGCGGCGACGATCAGCCAGGGCCGCCATTCCGCGACGTCGTAATGCTGCATGCGCCGGGTCATTCCCTCGAGGCCCAGCACATAAAGCGGCATGAAGGCGACGTAGAAGCCGACGATCCAGAACCAGAAAGCGGCTGTGCCGAGCCGCTCGTCGAGCCGGAAGCCGAACGCCTTTGGGAACCAGTAGGCATAGCCGGCGAAGGCGCCGAACAGCACGCCGCCAATCAGCACGTTGTGAAAATGCGCGACCAGAAACAGCGATGTTGTGCAGCACGAAATCGGCGGGCGGCACGGCGAGCAGCACGCCGGTCATGCCGCCGATGGCGAAGGTGACCATGAAGGCGAGGCTCCACAGCATCGGCGTGCCGAAGCGAATGCGTCCGCCCTAGATCGTGAACAGCCAGTTGAAGATTTTCACGCCGGTCGGCACGGCGATGATCATCGTCATCAATCCGAAAAAGCCGTTGACGTCGGCGCCGGCGCCCATGGTGAAAAAGTGATGCAGCCACACCATGAAGGAAAGCACGCAGATCGCCATCGTTGCGACGACCATCGAGCGATAGCCAAACAGCGTCTTGCCCGAAAAGGTCGAGATCACTTCCGAGAAAATTCCGAACGCCGGCAGGATCAAAATATAGACCTCGGGATGTCCCCACGCCCAGACGAGATTGACGAACATCATCGCGTTGCCGCCGGCGTCCACCGTGAAGAAATGGAAGCCGAGATAGCGGTCGAGCAGCAGCATCGCCAAAGTCGCCGTCAGGATCGGGAAGGCGGCGACGATCAGCAGGTTCGCGGCCAGCGCCGTCCAGCAGAAGATCGGCATGCGCATCAGGTTCATGCCGGGCGCGCGCATCTTCAGGATCGTGGTGACGAAATTGACCCCTGTCAGCAACGAGCCGACGCCGGAAATCTGGATCGCCCAGAGATAATAATCGACGCCGACGCCGGGCGAATATTTGATCTCTGAAAGCGGAGGATAGACCAGCCAGCCGGTCTGCGCGAATTCGCCGACGAACAGCGACAGGTTGACCAGCAGCACGGCCGACGCGGTGAGCCACAGGCTGACGGAATTGAGAGTCGGAAAGGCCACGTCGCGGATTCCGAGCTGCAACGGAACCGCGAAATTCATCAGGCCGACGATGAACGGCATGCCGACGAAAAAGACCATTATGGTCCCGTGCGCGGAGAAAATCTGGTCGAAATGCTCCGGGGTCAGATAGCCGGGCGCGTGATAAGCCATCGCCTGTTGCGCGCGCATCATGATCGCGTCGATGAACCCGCGCACCAGCATCAGCATCGCCAGCGCGCAATACATGATTCCGATCCGCTTGTGGTCGACCGACGTGATCCAGTCGCGCCAGAGAAAGGGCCAGTAGCCCTTCACTGTGATCCACGTCAGGACCGCGAGCATCATGGTGGCGACGATCAGCGACGCCGCCAGCGGGATCGGTTGGTCGAATGAAATCGCGGACCAGCTCAGCTTGCCCAACATCAAGGTCCTTTCTCGCGCGGTGGCGCGTCGCGGCCGCCGGGACCCTCGGGGAGGGCGGGCGCGGGCTCGCTTTCATTGACAATCGAGTCGAACAGGTTTGGCGTGAGCGACCCGTAGCTCGTCGCGGGCGCGGTCACGCCCGGCTGGACGAGCGCGGCATAGGCGGCTTTGTCGAGCGTCGGTCCCGCGCTCTTCGCTTTGGCGAGCCATCGCGCGTAGAGCTCCGCCGGCAGCGCGCGCACGGTGAAGCGCATATCGGCGAAGCCCTGGCCACTGAATTGCGCGGACAGGCCGCGGGTTTCGCCAGGGTCATCGGCCTGCAAGCTCAACTGCGTCGTCATGCCGGCCATGGTGTAGATCTGGCTACCCAGTTGCGGGACGAAAAAACTGTTCATCACGCCCGACGAGGTCAGCCGGAAATGCACCGGCGAACCGACCGGAATGACAAGTTCGTTCACGGTCGCGACGCCCTCGTCCGGATAAAGGAACAGCCATTTCCAGTCGAGCGAGATGACCTCGACCTCGACGGGCTTCGCGGCCGAGCGCAGCGGCCGATACGGATCTAGCGCGTGCGATCCAAACCAGGCGATGCCGCCGAGGAAAGTGATCACGAGCGCCGGAATGGCCCAGACAATCAGCTCCAGCGTGCCCGAAAACGCCCAGTCCGGCCGGTAGGTCGCCTTCGCGTTCCCGGCGCGGAACCACCACGCGAATCCGAGCGTGGCGATAATGACGGGCACGATGATGGCGAGCATGATCGCCAGCGAATCCAGCAGGATGAGCCGTTCCGAAAGGCCCACGGGGCCGCGTGGATCGAGCACGCCTTCGCATCCCGCAAGCGGCAGGCCAGCGCATGTCAGGGCGACGATTTTCGCGCGCGCGATCGGATGAGATGTCACGGCTGCTGCGTCCGAAGAGTCCGCCGAATGCGGGACCAATGCGCGAATGGGGCGGGAGGTTCCCCGCTCCGTCAAAGGCTCTGGCGCCGCGCGGCAAAGGAACCCGTTTCCTCACGTCGCGTTGCTGCCTCGATGGACCAGAGCGAAGCGGAAATCCGAAACGAAAACGATGGCGCCGGCGGCGAAGGCCAGGCGGTCAGCCGTCCGTCGGAAGTCCGCGACATCGAGGACCGGTCAAGTCCGCGCACGCCCGTCATCTATGCGGTAGTTCGGAAACTCGGCGAGGAGGAAATGGCGCGTCCGGCCATTTCGCTGTGGTGGTCCGGCTTCGCCGCCGGCCTGTCGATCAGCCTGTCGCTTCTCGCCCAGTCGGTGCTGCAGATGCGCCTGCCCGAGGCGTCGTGGCGGCCTCTGCTCGCCGATTTCGGCTATTGTGTCGGCTTCATCGTGGTGATCCTGTCGCGGCAGCAATTGTTCACCGAAAACACGATCACCGTGGTCCTGCCGGTGCTGGCCAATTTCACGTTCGGCGCCTTCGCGAAACTGGCTCGTCTGTGGAGCATCGTATTCCTGGCCAATATGGCGGGCGCCTTGTGCGCCGCTTTCTTCTTCGACGCGACGCCGGTGCTCGGGCCCGAGTTGAAGCAGCAGATGTTGACCATCAGCGCGCATATTCTGCATCATGGCTGGTCGGACTCCTTGTCCCGGGCGATCGCCGCCGGCTTTCTGATGGCCGCCATGGTCTGGATGCTGCCGGGCGCCGAAGCCGCGCAATTCCACGTTATCACCATGATGACCTGGCTGATCGCCGCCTGCGGATTGATGCATATCGTCGCCGGAAGCGTCGAAGCGTTCCTGCTGCTCATCCACGGCAGCCTCGGTCTCGTCGACATGCTCGTGCAGTTCGCGGCGCCCGTGCTGATCGGCAATATTATCGGCGGAACGGCGTTGTTCGCGCTGCTCGCTTACGCCCAGGTCATGAAGGAAATCTGATCGGGATCGCTTGCCGCCGATCCGGAACTTTGATGGCAGTTTGGCGTTGGGCAGGGTTTCCAAGGAGGAAGAATGGACCCCTGCACCTGGCGCTCCGCGGGGAACGATCCCGCATCGCCGCCGCCCGAATTCCGACCCCGAGGCCACAGCCCCCCGGTCCTTCGCCCATTCCGGATCCGATGCCGTCGCCGCCGGGACCGTTTCCGATGCCGGACCCGGCGCAGGCGCCGCCGCGACCGGCGGAACGGCCGCCGGCTGAAATCCCCCATATTCCGACGCCGAGCGAGGCGCCGGTGATCGATCCGGCCCCGGAGCCGACGGCGCCGCCCCCGCGCGCCAACGCCGTCGTTCCTTAAGCCTGCGAGGAAAAGCCATCCTTAAGCCTGCGAGGAAAGCCATGAGCACGACTGTCGGCGATTTCATCGTCGAGCGCCTGCATGCCTGGGGCGTTCGCAAAATTTTCGGCTATCCGGGCGACGGCATCAACGGCGTGTTCGGCGCGATGAACCGGGCGGACGGACAAGATCGAGTTCATCCAGGCGCGCCATGAGGAGATGGCCGCCTTCATGGCCAGCGGCCTATGCGAAATTCACCGGCGAGCTCGGCGTCTGCATCGCGACCTCCGGCCGGGCGCGTCGCATCTGCTGACGGGCCTTTACGATGCGCGGCTCGATCATCAGCCCGTGCTCGCCATTGTCGGCCAGCAGGCGCGGACCGCGCTGGGCGCGCACTACCAGCAGGAGATCGATCTTCATTCAGCATGTTCAAGGATGTCGCCGGCGCTTATGTCGAGCATGGCGTCAGCGTCCGGCGCCAGGTTCGGCACCTGATCGATCGCGCCGTACGCACCGCGCTCGGCGAGCGCAAAGTCGCGGCCCTGATCTTTCCCAACGACCTTCAGGACATGGCCTATGCACGAACCGCCGCGAAAGCATGGCGCCGTTCTGTCCGGCGTCGGCTATCAGCGCGCCGAAGATCATGCCCTATCGAAGCGGATCTTCGTGCGCGCCGCCGATGTCCTGAACGCGGGCGAGCAAAGTCGCCATGCTCGTCGGCGCGGGCGCGCTGCGGGCGACCGACGAAGTCATCGCCGTCGCGGACAAGCTCGGCGCCGGTTGCGCCAAGGCGCTGCTCGGCAAGGCGGCGCTACCGGACGATCTGCCGTGGGTGACCGGTTCGATCGGCCTGCTCGGAACGCCAGGCCAGCTACAAGCTGATGACGGAATGCGACACGCTTCTGATGATCGGTTCGGGTTTTCCCTATTCCGAGTTCCTGCCGAAAGAGGGACAGGCGCGCGGCGTTCAGATCGACATCGAGGCCGACATGCTGTCGATGCGCTATCCGATGGAGGTCAATCTCGTCGGCGACGCCAAGGAGACGCTCAGGGCGCTTGCTGCCGCTGCTACACGCAAAGGACGGATCGCTCGTGGCGTCGCCGAGGTCGAGGGCTTCGTCGCCGACTCGTGGAAGGCGCTGGAGCAGCGGGCCTATGCGAAGGCCAACCCGGTCAACCCGCAGCGCGTCACGTGGGAGCTTTCGCCGCGCCTGCCTGACAACGTCATTCTCACGAGCGATTCCGGCTCCTGCGCCAATTGGTATGCGCGCGATCTGAAAATCCGGCGCGGCATGATGGCGTCGCTCTCCGGCGGCCTGGCCTCGATGGGCGCGGCGGTCCCCTATGCGATCGCGGCGAAATTCGCCCATCCGGACAGGCCGGTGATCGCGCTCGTCGGCGACGGCGCCATGCAGATGAGTAACATGGCCGAACTGATCACCGTCGCCAAATACCGCGATTTATGGCCGAACCGCAATGGATCGTCTGCGTTTTCAACAACGAGGACCTCAACCAGGTCACCTGGGAGCAGCGGGTCATGGAGGGCGACCCGAAATTCGTCGCCTCACAGCAAATTCCGAATGTGCCCTATCACAAATTCGGCGAGCTCATCGGCTTCAAGGGCCTTTATGTCGACGATCCCGATAAGGTCGGCGCGGCCTGGGACGAGGCGCTGGCGGCCGACATTCCCGTCGTGCTCGAAGTGAAGACCGATCCCGAGGTTCCGCCGCTGCCGCCTCATATCAGCGTGCAGCAGGCGCGCAATTTCATGGCCATGCTGATGAAGGGCGACGAACGCGAGGGATCGCTGCTGAAACAGACCGCGCGACAGGCGCTGAGCGCGATCCTGCCGGGCGACAAATGAACGGAAAAAAGCGGGATCGGCGCCGCGAAACAAATTCGATGAGCGCGCGTTTCCCGGAAGACTCGATCAGGAGACAAGGATGGACTCCCTTTCACGACGTCACATCGTCGGCGCGGCCGGCGCGACCATCGCCGCCTCGTCCGCCGCGCCGGTCTTCGCGCAGCAACGGCAAGGCGCTTCGGACGCCGCTTCGGAAGCGCTGCAAAATCCGACCGGGAAATTTCCGGCGCCGCCCTTCCAACGACAGCAGCAGGTGTGGCCGGGCCTCGCCTCGAAGATGAATCCGAAACCCGACCACGGCGAACAATCTTACAAGGGCTCGGGCCGGCTGGCGGGTCGCAAGGCGCTGATCACCGGCGGCGATTCCGGCATGGGCCGCGCGGCCGCCATCGCCTACGCCCGCGAGGGCGCGGATGTCGCGATCAATTATTTTCCGACCGAGGAATCCGACGCGCAGGAAGTGATGGCGCTGATCAAGGCGGAGGGCCGCAAGGGGCTGGCGATTCCCGGCGATCTCCGCGACGAGGCGTTTTGCAAAACGTTGATCGACGAGGCCGTGCGCGGACTGGGCGGGCTCGACATTCTGGTCAACAACGCCGGGCGCCAGCAGGCGCGCGCGTCCATCCTGGACGTCTCCACGGACGATTTCGACGCGACGATGAAGACCAACATCTATGCGCCGTTCTGGCTCATCAAGGCCGCGCTGCCGCACATGCCGCCGGGATCGGCCATCATCGGCACCACGTCGGAACAGGCCTATGACCCGTCGCCCGATCTCTACGATTACGCGCAGACCAAGGCCGCGACGATGAATTACGTGAAGTCGCTGGCCAAGCAGCTTGCGTCGAAGGGCATTCGCGTCAACGGCGTCGCTCCGGGCCCGATCTGGACGCCGCTGCAGGTGTCGGGCGGCGCGACGATGGAGAAGCTGGAGAAATTCGGCGGACAGACGCCGCTCGGCCGCCCCGGCCAGCCGGCCGAACTGGCCTCTATCTATGTGCAACTCGCCGCCGCCGACGCGAGTTACGCCACGGGCCAGGTCTACGGCTCCGCCGGCGGCAGCGGGCAACCCTGAGAACAGTTCAAGGGAACGGGAACGGATTTGTTTCTCCATTTTGCGCCGATGAAATGCCGTCTGACGCTGATGCGGTTCATCAGGACCGCCAGCCCATCCTGCGCAAGACCACGTGGAGTTTGCCGAACCGGACCGGCGCGCCGCTGGCTGGCTCGGAACCGCGAACGCAGAAGCCGCTGATCGGGGCGGAGGGGGAGCGATGGGCTGCGACGTTCTGATTGTCGGCGCAGGACCGACAGGCCTGGTGCTGGCGTTGTGGCTTGCAAAGCTCGGCGTCGAGGTTCGCATTGTCGACAAGACCGCCGAACCCGGCACGACGTCGCGGGCGCTGGCGATCCAGGCGCGGACGCTCGAGCTTTATCGGCAGCTCGACCTCGCCGATCGGGTGGTGGCGGAAGGCCACAAGGTTCCGGCGGTCAATCTCTGGGTCAGCGGCGACGTGGCGGCCCGCCTGCCGTTCGAACTCGATCGGAGCGGGCCTGACGCCCTATTCGTTTCTGGAAATCTTTCCGCAGGATCAGCACGAGCGGCTTCTGATCGAGCGATTGCAGGCGCTTGGAATTGTCGTCGAGCGGCGAACCGAACTGTTGGGCTTCACCGACAGGGGCGATCGTGTCAGCGCCCGCCTGCAGGCGACGACCGGCGAAGAGGATTGCGAAGCGAGCTACCTCGCCGGCATGCGACGGCGCGCGTTCGATCGTGCGCGAGACGATCGGCACGGGATTTCCCGGAGGGACGTACCGGCAGGTTTTCTATGTCGCCGATGTCGAGGCGGCCGGGCCTGCGGTCAACGGCGAGCTGCATGTCGATCTCGACGAGGCGGATTTCCTCGCGGTGTTTCCGCTGGCCGGAAAAGGCCGCGCGCGACTGATTGGCGCCGTGCGCGGCGACCGCGCCAGCCATCCCGACGGGCTCCAGTTTTCGGACGTCAGCGCGCGGGCGATCACGAACCTCAAGGTGCAGATCCTGAAGGTGAACTGGTTCTCGACCTATCACGTGCATCACCGCGTGACCGACCATTTTCGCAAGGGCCGCGTCTTCCTGCTCGGCGACGCCGCGCACATCCACAGCCCCGCCGGCGGGCAGGGCATGAACACCGGGATCGGCGACGCGATCAACCTCGCCTGGAAGCTTGCTGCGGTGCTGGGCGCGCGTGCGCCGGACAGCTTGCTCGACAGCTACGAGGCCGAGCGGATCGGCTTCGCCCGGCGCCTCGTGGCGACCACCGATCGTGTGTTCAGTTTCGTTACGGCCGAGGGAGCGCTCGCCGACGTCCTGCGCACGCGCTTGGCGCCCTTGCTCATTCCAGGAGCGATGGCGTTCGAGAGCGTTCGCGAATTCCTGTTTCGGACCGTCTCGCAGATCAGCCTGGATTATCGGGGAGGGCCGTTGAGCCAGGGCGTGGCGGGGCGCGTCCACGGCGGCGACCGGCTGCCCTGGGCGCCGGTCGGCGGGACGGACAATTTCGACTCCGCTTGCGGCCATGAACTGGCAGGTCCACGTCTATGGCGCCGCCGGCGCCGGAGTCGCGGCCTGGTGTTCCGGACGCCAGATTCCGTTGCATGTTTTCGACTGGCGAGCGGAATATGGGAAAGCGGGACTGGCGCGCGATGGGCTTTATCTGCTGAGGCCGGACAGCTATGTCGCGCTCGCCGCCCGGCGGAGGCTCGGCAGCCGGTCTGGACGCCTATTGCAAGGCCCGCGCGATCCAGCCGGGCGCGCGCTAGATGATGGCCTCCCAGGGGCGCGACAGGCGCACGGCGCAATTGACGATGCCGACGAGCGAATAGGTCTGCGGATAATTGCCCCACATTTCTCCGGTGGCCGGATCGATATCCTCCGACATCAGGCCGTGCCGGTTGCGAAGTTTGAGCAGCTCCTCGAAATACTCGCGCGCCTCCTCGACGCGGCCCATGCGCGCCAGGGCGTCGATGCGCCAGAACGAGCAGGTGTTGAACGCGGTTCCGGGCTTGCCGAAATCGTCGGCCGCCTCGTAGCGCATCATGTGCGGTCCGCGCGCAAGACCTTTTTCCAGCTGCTTCATGGTCGAGACCATGCGCGGGTCGCGCGCGTCGATGAAGCCGACCTCGGTCATCAGCAGGACGCCGGCGTCGAGATATTCGCCGTCGAAGGATTCGACGAAACACTGGCGCTTGTGCGACCACGCGCGTTCGAGAATGACCTGCTTGATATGGTCGGCGTGGGTGCGCCATTCGTCGGCGCGGCGCGTCTCGCCGATATAAACCGCGATCCGCGCCAGCCGGTCCGCGGCCGCCCAGCACATCAGGCTGGAGGTGGTGTGGATGCTGGCGCGCGTGCGATATTCCCACATGCCGGCGTCGGGCTTGTCATAGAGGCGCAACGCCTTGCGGCCGAGGTCTTCCAGACGCAGGAAATCCGCGTGGTCGGGCGGCGACAGCAGGCGCCGGTCGAGGAACATCTGCGCAACGCCGAGGATGACGTTGCCGCAATTGTCGTGCTGCGAATGTTCATAGGCCTGGTTGCCGACGCGAACCGGACCCATGTTGCGGTAGCCGGGCAGGCCCGGAATGATCCGCTCCGACAGGTCGCTCTCCAGGCCGATCCCGTAGACGGGCTGGATTTCGGTTTCCTGCAGCGAGGCGACGACATTCATCAGCCAGCGAAAGTAATTCTCCATCTTGCGGATGGCGGCGAGGCGGTTGAGCGCGCGGACGACGAAATAGGCGTCGCGCAGCCAGCAGAAGCGATAATCCCAGTTGCGTTCCGTGCCCGGGCCTTCGGGAATGCTCGTGGTCAGCGCGGCGACAATCGCTCCGGTCGGCTCATAGGTGCAAAGCTTCAGGGTCAGCGCCGCGCGGATGACCGCCTCCTGCCATTCGAATGGAATCGCCAGCCGATGCGTCCAGTTGCGCCAGTAATCGAGCGTGCGCTCCTCCAGTCGCGACGCGGTCTCGGCGATGCCCTCCTGAAGGGTCTCGTCGGGTCCGAGAATGAGCTCGAGCGGCCCGCGCAGATTGAAGGAGGTTTCGTCGCGAATGAAATCGATCGGCGCATCGGTGGTCAGGCGCAAGGTCGCATTCGGCCCGACATAGCGGATGTGGTGCGAGCCATAGGTGCGGATCGGGGCGGTGGCGCCATAGTCGAACCGCGGGCGCAGCCGGATTTTTATGCGCGGGCTGCCCGAGATCGGCTGTAATCCTTCGCACGATGGCCTGCGGATAGAACAGGCGGTCCCGCCAGAACAGGCGGGGCGCGAAATCCGTGATGCGAAGCGAGCCCTGCCGTCCGTGCAGCTCCGTCTGCAGCACGGCGGTGTTTTCGACATAGCGCTGTTCGCTGCGGACATGGTCGTCCAGTTCGATCGCGAAAACGCCATCGTCGGGGGCGTCTTTCGGCGCCCCCATCAGCCCGTGGAAGACCGGGTCGCCGTCAAAGCGCGGCAGGCAATACCAGACGACCCGGGCGTCCTGGTCGATCAGCGCCGCGACAGCGCAGTTTCCGATGACGCCGAGGTCGAGATTGTTCATTCCATGCCGGCCATTCTGCACGCCTCATCAAAACATGAATCGGGGAGGCGCACGCCTCACGATTTCTTGAGGAAGACGTAAGCCGGCGCGGCCTTCAGCGCATCCTTGGTCACATTCGCGGTTATTTTGCGGACCGAATTGTCGGCGTCATAGGAGACATTGAGCGAATTGAACGTCAAAGCGACATCCTTCTTGTCGATGCCGAGGAACCCGCCGATGCCGACGACGATCGCCTCCACCTTGCCCGCCTTGTTGATCACCAGATACTGGATGTCGCCGACCTTTTCGTCGCTGGGCGAATAGACGCGTCGCGCCGACCAGCTTGCTGGCGAGGACGTTGTCGCGGCCCTGTTCGCTCACGGTCATGGCGTCGGCGGCTGCGGCGTGCATCGCCGGCGCTTTCATTTGAGCGGCGGCCAGTCCGGTCAGCGAAAAAAGCGTCATGACGCTCAATGCGGCAATGCGTTTCATGATTGGTATCCTTGTATAGGGGTGTCGATATGCCTGACGACATTTATCGCGCTGGGCACATCTTAATGTATTTCGAGGTAACGGCTTAAGTGATGAAATGTTCCGCCCGAATTTGGCGCAAAAAATATTGGCTTATACTGCTTGTTGCTGTTCGTTCAGGGCGTCTTCAGGGCCGGTCGATCAGGACTTCGCGCTCGCGCGGCGGTCGCGTCGCGGTTCCGCGGGACGCCTTGGCGTCGAAGAACAGGGCCTGGCTGATGACGGCGCGGACCATGTCTTCCTCGATGGGCTTGATGATCAGGAAGGTGGGCTCGGGCCGTTCGCCGGTCAGCAGGCTCTCGAGATAGGCGGTGATGAAGATGACGGGCACCTCGAACGAGTTGAGGATGTCGCGCACCGCATCGAGGCCGGAGCTGCCGTCGGCGAGCCTGATGTCGGCGAGCACGAGGCCGGGCCGCGCGCTGCGCGCCATCCGCACCGCCTCTTCGCGCGTCCGGGCGTTTCCCACGACCGAATGGCCGAGATCGGTGGCGAGGCGTTCGAGATCCATCGCGATGATCGGTTCGTCCTCGATGATCAGGACGGAGGTCGCCGTCTGTGCGCTGATTTCGCGGCCGGCGTCCTCGATCAGCTTCGAAAATTCCCGCGTCCCGACTTCGAGGACCTCGGCGCCCTCCTCGGGCGTAAAGCCTTCGACCGCGGTGAGCAGGAAGGCTTGTCGCGGCATGGGCGTGAGCGTTTCGAGTTGGCGTTCCGCGGTTGTGGCGTCCTTGTGGGAGCCATTCAGCGGCATGGCGTTCCAGATGCGGGAAAAGGCCTTGTACACGGCGGTTCTGGGGTCGCAATCCTGATCAAACAGCGACGGGTCTTCGATGATCGCCTCAAGCATCGCGACCACATAGGCGTCGCCGCTCGACTGGCTTCCGCTCACGGCGCGGGCGTAGCGCCGCAGATACGGAATTTGCCGAGCGATGATCGCGGAAATTGTCATGGCGAGATCTCCGGTGTTTTGAAACGGACGATCAGGGAATTCAAATGAACCAACGTGGCGGGAACGCAGGAAGTTCCTGAGAACATTAAAAATGGGAACAGGGATGGTATCGAGGCGTTGAGTAGTCGAAATGGCGTCATCCGGCGTCCGGCTTAGATCTGGGTCAGATTATTGAACATGCGGCGAGAGAAAATAAAAAATACTCAAGGGTTTCTCGTGAGAAATCCAGCAATCGACGCGGAAATGCAAATCCAGATGGGCATTCAACTGCAACGCTTGTTTGCCGAAACGGTGCGCCAACCTGTTCCTGCGCGCGTGACCAGGCTGCTCGATCGGCTGAAGCTCGCAGATCGGCTGGACGATGCGGGACCGGATTTGCCCAGGTCTTGAGACGAAGTCCTGAATCAGCCAGCGCGTCACCCCGCCCGGATCAGAATGAGGCAGTCATGAATGAGGCCCCCACCGCTCAATTCAAGGCGGCGTTGCTCGCCGAAGTGGGGCAATTGCGATTTTTCGCGCTGTCTTTCACAGGCCGTCCGGATCGCGCCGACGATCTCGTCCAGGAAACCCTGATCAAGGCCTGGGCGGCGGCGGACCGGTTCGGGCCGGATACGTCCATCCGCGCCTGGCTGTTCACGATCATGCGCAACATCGTCTATTCCGATTATCGCAAGTCACGGCGGGAAGTTCAGGACGCCGACGGGTTCCAGGCGGCGCGTCTGGTCGCGCATCCCGAACAGGAAGGCCATCTGGACCTCGAGGATCTGAAAAAGGCGATCGAGCAGCTCACCGCCGACCAGCGCGAAGCCCTGCTGCTGGTCGGCGCCTCCGGCGTCTCCTACGACGAGGCGGCGGCGGTTTGCGGTTGCGCGGTCGGAACGATCAAGAGCCGCGTCAATCGCGCCCGCCAGCGGCTGATGGAGCTGATGGGCATCGAAATCCGCGAGCCAGATTGGCGCCGACTACCTCAGCTGCGCGACGCGAGAACAGTCTCCTGAGGCTTAGCTGGCCAATAATGGACGAAAACTTAGCTATTCACCAACAAAAATTATCGTATTAATAACAAATCAACACAATATTTGTGACATATTTTGCGAATTATAGCCGCGCTTGTGTCTATTTAAATTTGTATTACGCCAAATCTGTTTGATTTTATTGTTCATTGTCGGAACTTGCATTTTCAGGGCGCGTTGTTGCGGGACGGCGGCGCGTCCCGCTGCCGTCGCAAAAATCAGGAGTACAACATGGCTGGAAACCAGAACGACCACAGGGGCTCGGGTTCGCAGGGCGGCTCACATGAGCAGCATGTCAAGGCGGGCGAGCAGAGCCACAAGAACGCCGGTTCGGGCTCCTCGTCCGGGTGGCTCCCAGGGCGGCTCCCACGAGCAGCACGTCAAGGCAGGCGAGCAGAGCCACAAGAACGCAGGCTCCGGTTCGGGCTCCTCGCCGCAGGGCGGTCAAGGCGGCTCCCATGAGCAACACGTCAAGGCGGGCGAGCAGAGCCACAAGAACAGGTAACCTGCTTTCGAGGGAGCCCCGCGAGGAGGCTCCCTCTTTTGTTTTAAAAGCTTTGCCGCGCGGAACCGACTTCGAACTCGAGCGTTTCGTTAACCGAACCGACCGCTTGTCGTGTCGGGAGTCTCCGATCGTATCATCAGGAACGTGCCCGCACCGGTTTGCACGGACGCCGTCACGGGCGACCAGCAAGGAAGCGAGCGGCTCATGTTGCCCATACTCCTTCGGGCGCTGTCCGAAGCGGTCTACGCCACCGATGCGCAGGGCCGCATCACGTGTTTCAACGACGCGGCGGCCGCGATGTGGGGAATTGTCCCGGAAGCGGGAACGAGCGAAATGCCGGGGGTCTGGACGCTTTACTGGCCCGATGGCGCGGCCATGGCGCAGGACGAGACTCCGGTGGCGCTTGCGCTTAAGGATGGCGTCGCCATTCGTGGCGTCGAAGCGATTGGCGAGCGTTCGGATGGCCGCCGCATTCCTTTCCTGGCCTTCGCGTCGCCGCTGCCGGACGAGCAGGGAGCGCCCGCCGGCGCTGTCTGCCTCATGGTCGATTTCACCGAGCGCGCCCTCATCGAACAGACGAAGCAGCGCTTTGCCGCCATTGTCGAATTGTCCGACGACGCCATCATCGCCAAGGATCTCGACGCGGTCATCACCGACTGGAACCGCGGGCGCCGAGCGCCTGTTCGGCTATACGGCGGAGGAAGCCATCGGGCGTCCGATCACCATGCTCATTCCCGAGGATCGCCATGACGAGGAGCCTGGCATTCTGGCGCGGCTGCGACGCGGCGAGCGCATCGAACATTACGAAACGATCCGCCGCCGCAAGGACGGCGCCCTCGTCGACATCGACCTGACGGTGTCGCCCATCAGGAATCGCGCCGGACGCATTACCGGCGCCTCGAAAATCGCCCGCGACATCACCGCCAAACGGCGCGCCGAAAAACAGCAGCGCCTGCTCATCGCGGAAATGAATCACCGCATCAAGAACCTGTTCTCGCTTGCGGGCAGCATCGTCAATCTGAGCGCCCGCAACGCCGCTTCCGCGCCGCAACTGGCGCAGTCGGTGTCGGAACGGTTGCGCGCCCTGGCGCGCGCTCACGAACTCACGATTCCCATGCTTGTCCGACAACCCCCGCGAGGCCGACAGGGCGACGACGCTGCAGGCCCTGATCGAGACGGTGGTCGCGCCCTATCAGAACGGCTCCGCCGATCGCCCCCGGATCAAAGTGGATTGTTGCGACGCGCCGGTCGCGGGAGAAGCGCTCACGAGCTTCGCCTTGCTGATCAACGAATTCGCCACCAACGCCGCCAAATATGGCGCCTTGTCCGCGCCGGACGGCCGGGTCGAAATCACCTGCGCCCAGCATGACGGCCGCTTCATCGTCGACTGGCAGGAGATCGGCGGCCCCAGGGTGAGCGTCCCTGACAGCGCCGACGGCTTCGGCTCCAAGCTCGTCAAGGCGACGGTCGAGGGACGGCTGAACGGGCAGATCAAACGCGAGTGGAAACCGGAGGGACTGGCGATCTTCGTCTCGATCGCCGCCGACCGCATGCACCCGACGATGGCCACGGCGTGAACGCGCGCTACGCCGGCAGGAGGTCCTCGAGCCTGATCGGAAGCTCGCGCACCCGCACGCCCGTCGCGTGATAGAGCGCATTGGCGACCGCCGCGTTGGTCCCGACATTGCCGAGTTCGCCGAGGCCCTTGACGCCGAGCTCGTTCACCAGCGAATCCTGCTCCGGCAACAGCAGAACCTCCACCTCCCGTGCATCGGCGTTGACGGGAATGAGATAATCGGCGAGGTCCGTATTCACATAGCGGGCGGTTTCGCGGTCGATGTCCGTGGCCTCGAACAGCGCCGACGAGACGCCCCAGATCAGCCCTCCCATCAGTTGGCTGCGCGCCGTCAGCGGGTTGACGATACGGCCCGCCGCAAAGGCGCCGACGACGCGCGGAACGCGAATTTCCCGGGTCAGCTTGTGCACGCGGACTTCGACGAATTCTGCCCCGAAGGCGAATTGAATGCGGTCCTTCATTTTGGCGCCGCCGACGATATTCTGGCGCCCTTTGTAGAGCATCTCCACGCCGTTGGGCTTGGCGCCTCGCGGGACGTTTTCGGCATAGGCTTCGACCGCCTCGTTGGCGATGCGGCGCACCGCGCGGTCGAGATCCTCGGACGCTCCCCGCGCCGCGCGCAGCTTTCGCCCGCGAAAGCAAAAGGCTGTCCGGCGCCGCTCCGGCAAACGGCCCCGCCCCGTCGGCGACGGCCGCCGCCGCGAGTTCGCCGGCGAATGTCCTCGCAGGCCTTGGCGACGACGTTGCAAACGCTGGCGGTGGTGTTGGAGCCGCCGGCGACGGGCGCGGGCGGCAGTTCGGTGTCGCCCAGCTCGACCATGACGTTTTCGACCGGCAGCCCGAGCTTTTCGGCCGCGATCATGCCGATGACGGTATAGGCCCCGTTGCCGATCTCGTGCGCGCCGATCTGCACCCGCGCCTGGCCGTCGCGCCATCAGCGTAGACGCGCGCCGCCGCGGGCGCCATCTGCGTCGGATAGAGCGTCGTGGCGCAGCCCCAGCCGATCAGCCAGTCGCCGTCGCGCATCGAGCCCGGCTCGGCGGATTGCGTGCGACCAGCCGAAGCGCTCCGCCGCGTCGTCGAAGCACTGCATCAGCGACGCGGCTTGTGTAGCGGCAGGCCGCTGATCGGCTCGACTTCATGGTGTCGTTGATGCGGCGCAGTTCGATCGGGTCCATGCTTCAGCGCGACCGCGAGTTCGTCCATCGCGCTTTCGAGCGCGAACATGTAGGGCACTTCCGGCGGCGAACGCATGAAGCCCGGCGTGTTGCGATCGGCGTGCACGATCGTTCACCTTGGTTGCGACATTCGGGCAAGCGTAGATGCCGCGTCGTGGCGTCGGTGCCCGCGACCAT
Source organism: uncultured Alphaproteobacteria bacterium (assembly GCA_963811975.1). GTDB lineage: Bacteria > Pseudomonadota > Alphaproteobacteria > Rhizobiales > Beijerinckiaceae > Rhodoblastus. The sequence goes on along the minus strand of CAWETR010000001.1, from coordinate 19,170 downwards.
GTAGGCGTCGGGCCGCGAGGTCACCTCCCAGCCTTCATGGGATCAGGCGATGCAGCTTGCCGTCGCGGCTCGCGCCGAGCCGGACGTGGTGGCGGGTTTCGGCGCGGTAGGTCGCGATGGTGAAACCTTGCGCGCGGCGTCGCCGACCAGCTTGACCGGGCGGCCGCAGGCGCCGCGCCGCGAGGGCGATCAAGGCGGTGCGCGGCGTCAGCGATCCCTTGCGAGCCGAAGGCGCCGCCGACATAGGGCGGATCACGCGGATGTTGTCCGGCGTCGATGCCGAGCTGCTCGGCGACGCCCGTTCTCGAATGCCGTAGACGTATTGGCTCGGCTTCGTAGACGGTCAGCTTGGTCGTCGTCCCAGACGCACATCGTGGTGAACAGTTCGATCGGATTGTGGTGCTGCGTCGGCGTCGCATAGAGCGCGTCGACGGTGACGTCGGCGGCGGCGAAGGCCGGCTCGGCGTCGCCGACCTGCGGGTCCTCGTGCTCCGAGGACGACCTTCGCGGCGATGGTCTTCCGTGTGCCCGGCGCTGTCGAAGGTCGCGGTCGGGCTTTGCTCGCGACGAAACTCATGTCGAGCCAGTGCGCGCCCTCGCGCGCCGCCTCGAAGCTGTCGGCGACGACGACCGCGACGATCTGGCCGTCATGCTAGATCTTCGGTCCGACGCCAGCGGCTCGATCGTGCGTGCCGAAAGCCGCCCTGCGCGAAGAATTTGCCTGGCTCGAATGGCGTCGCCCGCGTTCTCGTAGGTGAGGATATCGAGCACGCCGGGCACGGCGCGCGCGGCGTCGAGGTCGATCGCCGTGATGGCGCCCTTGGCGATCGGCGCTGGTCACGAGACAGCGCGAAGGCCGGATTGGCGACGGGCATGTCGGCGGCATAGCGCGCCGCGCCCGTGACCTTGAGGCGCCCGTCGAGCCGCGCGACGCCGTGCGGCGATGTTCGCTGGCGGGTCCGATCTGCACACCTGCATCATCAAATCTCCATCGCCGCGGCCTCGACGAGCGCCCGCACCAGCGTCCGCTTGCCGAGCGCGATCTTGAAGCGATTGTCGTCGCGCGGCTGCGCGCCTGGCGAAGGCGGCGTCCGCGGCTGCGCTGGCGACGGAGCGGGCGAGCGGACCTTGGCCGCGCAGCACGGCCTCCGCCTCGTGCGCGCGCCATGGGGTGGTCGCGACGCCGCCGAGCGCGATGCGCGCCGTCGCGACGGATCCGTCGAGCAAGTCGAGCGCCACCGCCGCCGAGGCGAGCGCGAACTCGTAGGACTCGCGGTCGCGGACCTTCACGTAGACGCGAACGGCGCGTCCACGGCCTGCGGGAATGTCGAAGGCCGTGATCAGCTCGTCGGGCCGCAAGCTCGTCTCGATGTCCGGCGTGCTCGCCCGGCGGGCGGTGAAGCGCAGAAGGACGCATGCGTTCGCGTGCCGTCAGGCCCGAGCGACGTCGCACGATGGCGTCGAGCGCGATCAGCGCCTGCGCGAAATCGCCCGGATAGGTCGCGATGCACTGGTCGCTGACGCCGAGCACCGCGTGCTTGCGGTTGAATCCGTTCATCGCCGCGCAGCCGCGAGCCGGGGTTGCGCTTGTTGCATTGGCCCAGCCGGGATCGCGGAAATAGGTGCAGCGCGTGCGTTGCAGGACATTGCCGCCGAGCGTCGCCATGTTGCGCAATTGCGGACTGGCGGCGAGCTCAGCGATTGGGCGATGACGGGATAGTCCCGGCGCACGCCGGGTGGTCGGCGACGTCCGCCATCCGCGCCAGCGCGCCCAGCCGCAGGCCGCCGGGGACATGCTTCGATTGCCGCCGAGTTCGCCTGCCAGGGCGTTGATGTCGATCAGCGCTCGACGGCCGCATGACGTCGAGCTTCATCAGGTCGAGCAAGGTCGTGCCGCCGGCGAGATAACTGCGCGCCGGGTTGCCGAGGACGTGCACGGCCGTCGACGCGGCAGCGTCGTCCGGCGCTGTTCGATAAGCGAACGGACGCATCAGCCCTTGCTCCTGCCTGATCGGAGGCGCCGGCCGTCCGGGCCTGCCGGATCGCGGCGACGATGTTGGGATAGGCGGCGCAGCGGCACAGATTTCCGCTCATGTATTCGCGGATTTCGTCGTCGTCGCCGGCATGGCCCTTCGTCGACGCAGGCGACGGCCGACATGATCTGTCCCGGCGTGCAATAGCCGCACTGGAAAGCGTCATGATCGATGAAGGCCTGCTGCATCGGATGCAGCGCGCCGTCCTCGGCCGCGAGTCCTTCGATGGTGGTGACGGCGCTCGGCCTGACCGACGCCGCGAGCGTCAGGCAGGACAGGACCCGCCTGCCGTCGACATGGACGGTGCAGGCGCCGCACTGGCCGTGGTCGCACCCCTTTTTCGCGCCGGTGAGGCCGAGTTGTTCGCGCAGCGCATCCAGCAAAGTGGTGCGTGGATCGAGCTCCAGCTGGCGCCGTTGATGATTGACCACCAGCGACACCGGAACGGTCGAAAGCGAGGCGCTGGCGTCCGTGGTCCCGGCCGCTGTCTGTGCGGAGGCGCGTCCCATGCCGAGCCGCGCGAGCGGCGCCGCGGCGGAAACTTCGAGAAAACGGCGCCGGTTGACCGTTGGTTCTGTCATAGCCATCGAGCCTCGCTTGATGCGGATTTCTGTCGCCTTGACGCTGGAATGTTGCGCAACGCCGGAGTCTCGGCGATGGTTCCAGCCGGCGTCCGCGACGTCGGTTTGCAAACGGACGCAAACGCGCGCCCGGAACCTGAAAGGCGCCAGTCCGTTTTTCAGATGTCGGACAGTGCAGCGCCCACGACAGCGCCAACACGTGAGGCGCCTATGCTGATCGAGGCAGGCTTCGAGATTGCGTTTCAATGTCCCGCGCTGACGCCAATGTTGCTCCAGCTCAACGTTCATCCGTCGCGCGAGCCGGATCTGCGTTCGCCCGACATGATCGTTTCCTCTCCCCCGCTTGCGACGAGCGCCTATCTCGACCTCTACGGCAACCGGGTCACGCGCCTTGTCGTCCCCCCCGGTCTGGTCGCATTCAGGAACCGCTTCGTCATTCATGATTCCGGCCGGCCGGAAGAGACCCCGCCGGACACCGAGCTCATGCCGGTCGCGCGAATGCCCGACGATGTGCTGCTGTATCTTGTTTCGAGCCGCTATTGCGACAGCGACAAGCTCGCGGATTTCGCGTGGGCGAAATTCGGCGCCATTACCGGCGGCTACCGGCGCGTCCAGGCGATCTGCGATTACGTCCATGCGCAAATTCGCTTCAGCTATGCGGACGCGCGCGCGACCCGCTGCGCCAGCGATTCCCTGCACGAGGGCGTCGGGGTATGCCGCGACTTCGCTCATCTCGCCATTGCGCTTTGCCGTTGCGTCAATATTCCGGCGCGCTATTGCGCCGGCTATCTTGGCGACATCGGCGTGCCGATCGATCCCAATCCCATGGATTTCAGCGCCTGGTTCGAAGTGTTTCTCGATGGCCGCTGGTTCACGTTCGACGCGCGCCACAATCATCCGCGCATCGGCCGCGTCGTCATGTGCCGCGGCCGGGACGCAGCCGATGTGGCGATCTCGACCGCGTTCGGCCAGGCCCAGCTTGCGCATTTCGAAGTCATCACCTTCGAGCTGGCGGCCGACGGGGTCTGAAAAAAAAGCCGGAGCGGCGGCGCTCCGGCCTTTCCTTTTGTCAGGCGGCCTTGCGGTTGACCTGCGTCTCGGCCAGCTTTGTCAGCAGGGCGTCGGTCTTTTTCTCCTCCTGCAGAGTTTCGTCGAGAAGGTTGGCCGCATCCTTCATGCCGAGCTGCATCGCCCAGTTTTTCAGTGCGCCGTAACGCGCCATTTCGTAATGTTCGACCGCCTGCCCGCCGGCGACCAGACCCGCGTCGAGCGCCTTGCTGTCCTTGTAGTCCTCGATGGTCTCCTCGCCCTCCTCGAGGATGCCGTTGATCGCCTCGCAGGTCTTTCCTTGCGCGCGCTTCCCCAGCATTTCGAAGATCTGCTGCAATCGTTCGATCTGGCCTTCGGTCTCCTCGCGATGTTTCAGGAAGGCGTTTCTCAGTTCTGTGGATTGCGCCGCTTTCGCCATTTTCGGCAGGTTTTTCAAAATCTGGCGTTCGGCGAAATAGATGTCCTTCAGGTTGTCGAAGAACAGATCATTGAGTGTCTTGTCAGCCATGGAATCCTCCACTGCGGGTTGGTGGAGGTGAACGTCGGCTTTTGGGCAAAGTTCCGTATATTTCGGCAGAAATGCAACCGGAATGCTGGCGCTTGTGCTAAAAATGGAACGATGATCGGCGCTCACAGTTGTTGCAATGAACCTGGCGCCCAACCCGGCGTCGGTCGCGAGCCTTCGGTCACGACCAAGACGGCTTCACTCACCGGCTGTCCGACGGAGCCAGCGCAATGTCACGTTTTCTGGTGATCGAAGACGAGTTCTTCGTCGCGGCGCATATCGAGAGCCTGTTGAGCGACGAGGGGCACGAGGTGATCGGTCCCGTCGGGTCGTTCGATGAAGCTTGCTCCCTGGCGCGCGCCGTGGATATGGACGGCGCGCTGCTCGACGTCAATCTGGAGGGCGGCCGCGTTGACGACGTCGCGGATATTCTCGCAAGTCGTCGCATCCCTTTCATGTTCGTGACGGCATTCGGGCGAGACAATCTTCCCTCGGCCCATCGTGAATTCCACACTGGTGAACAAGCCCTTCAGCGACGCCGATCTCATTCGGGAAGTGCGAAGGCTCATGTCGTAACGAAACGCCATCAGGCCGCGCCAATGCGCCGTCGAGACAACGCCATGCCCACGCGTCCCTTCTGGAAAGGCTATCTGAAGCTGTCGCTGGTGACGTGTCCGGTCGCGATGACGCCGGCGACGACGGAGAATGCCAAGGTCCGCTTCCATGTGCTGAATCGAAAGACCGGAAACCGCGTGATCAGCCGTTATGTCGATTCAGGCGACGGCGCTCCCGTCGACGAGGACAAGCTCGTCAAGGGATATGCGAAGGCCGAGGACGAATTCGTCCTCATGGAGGATGACGAGTTGGACAGCGTCGCGCTCGAGAGCACGCGAACGATCGACATCGAGCGTTTCGTTCCGGCTGCCAGCGTCGATCCGATCTGGTTCGACCGGGCGCATTATCTCACGCCCGACGATCCGGTCGGCGAGGAAGCCTTCGCGGTGATCCGGGATGCGATGAAGGCGGCCGCAATGGCCGGTCTTTCCCGCCTCGTCCTGTATCGCCGCGAGCGGCCCGTGATGCTGAAGCCGCTCGACAAGGAAATCGTCGTCTGGACCTTGCGCTATAACGATGAAGTCCGTGACGACAAGGATGTCTTCGGCGCGATCGATGCGGTCAAGTCCGACCCGCAGGCGCTCGCGCTCGTCGAGCAATTGATCGAGCAGAAAAGCGCCTCGTGGAATGCAGACCTTGCGCGCGATCCGATGCAGGAAAAATTGCTGGAGATGCTGACGGCGAAACGCAAGGGGAGCGCGCGTCTCGCCAAAAAGCCGCCAGCCGGGACCCCGGCGAAAACAGGCAAAGTGATCAACATGATGGATGCGCTGCGTCAAAGCCTGCGCTCCGAGGCCCGGCCACCCAAGTCACGATGATCGCGAAGTCACGGTGATCGCGCCGACTTCTTGCGTTTCGGGGTCTGGCCGAGGGGGCGCGCTTCCTCGCGAAACGCGGCCCAGGGAATCGCGCCGGGCAGGCTCAGCCGCTTCGGAGCATTGGCGATGGTGAAATGGGCCGGCCCGATCGCCGCACTCAACTCGTCCCAGTCGAGCGGCATCGAAACGGGCGCGCCCGGACGAGCGCGGGGGCTGTAGGGCGCGATGGCCGTCGCGCCGCGCTGGTTTCGCAGATAATCGATGAAAATCTTGCCGCCGCGCCGCGCCTTGGTCACCGTCGACACGAACAGGTCCGGGCTGTCGGCGGACATGGAATTGGCCATCGCCTTGGCGAAGGCCTTGACCTCGGGCCATTCGGCGTGCGGGCGCAACGGCGCGGCGACATGAAGCCCCTTGCCGCCGGAGGTCTTGACAAATCCGCAAAGGCCGGCGAGCCGCAATCTTTCGCGGATCTCGCGCGCTGCGGCGATGACCTGGTCCCATGCGACGCCGTCGCCGGGATCGAGATCCATCACCAGAATATCGGGCCGCTCCCAATCCTTGGCGGTCGATCCCCACGGATGGATTTCGAGCGCGGCGCCTTGCGCCAGCGCCAGCAGCCCGTCGAGATCGCTGACGCCGATCAGGGTTTCGCCCGGCTCGCGGGGGTCGCGCAGCGTGGCAATTCCCGCGCCCGCGCCCTTCCAGATGTGCTTCTGGAAAAACATCTGGCCCGTGATTCCATCCGGACATCGCAGCACGGCCAGCGCTCGGCCGACAATGAAGGGCGCCATTCGCGGCCAGGCGTCGGAATAATAATCGGCGAGGCCTTCCTTGGTGACGCCGGCTTCAGGCCAGTAGAGGCGGTCGGGGTGGGTGAGTTTCACTGTGCTGCGCTCCAGCTCTGGCGGCTCGGGCGCCGCTTCCGTCTCGCGCACGATCGCCGCCGCCGGCTTGTCCTCGCGAAGGCCGCGAAAAGAGGCGTGCCGGAGGTGACCGTCCGCCGTCCAGGCGCGAAAATCCACTTCGGCGACGAGCTCCGGCTTCACGGGGCGCAATTGACGCGCCTGGTCAGCATTGAGTTTTTCGGCAAAGGGCGCTCTGGCGACTGCAGCGGCTCGAGCCGTCGAAACAGGGCCTCGGCCATCGCCGCCGTAAAGCCGGTTCCGACCCGGCCAACGTAGTGGAGCGCGCCCTTGTCGTAAACGCCGAGCGCCAGCGAACCGATCGGCGCGGCGCGACGTCGTCGAGACGACATAGCCGCCGATCACGAATTCCTGTCGCGACGCGCATTTGGACTTGCTCCAGCTTTTGCTGCGCCCGGAGCGATAGGGCGCCTCGCGCAATTTCGAGACGATTCCCTCAAGCCCGAGGCGGCAGACATGGCGCAGGATCGCGTCTCCATCTTCGTCGAGATGCTGGCTGAAGCGCAAAGGACCGTCGTCCGCGGCGCCGGCGAGAAGGCTTTCGAGCAAGGACTTGCGCTGAAGCAGCGGAGCGTCGCGGAGGTCGTAACCGTCAAGGTGAAGGGCATCGAAAAGATAGAGCAGGAAACGCTCGTCGCGGCCTTCGGCGAGGTCGGATTGCAGCGCCGAAAAATCGGAAACGCCTGCGTTCTCGACGACAAGCTCGCCGTCGAGCAGGGCGGTCTTGACCGGCAGCGCCCGCAACGCCGCAGGCGCGCCGTTCGCCGAATTTTTCCGTCCAGTCGTGGCCGCTGCGGGTCAACAGCGCGATGCGTCCGTTCTCGATCCGCGCCTGGATGCGGTAGCCGTCGAACTTGATCTCGTGCAGCCAGCGCGCGCCCGCCGGCGGCCTGGCGGTCAGCGACGCCAGCGCGGGCTCGACAAAGCGTGGCAGCGCGGCCTTCCGGGCTCCCTTGCATTTCGCCGGATTGACCGGCGCGGGCGGATTTCCGGCGACTTCGGCCAGCGAGCGGCCGGTCTTGGCGGACTCGGGCCGCTCGACCAGGATGTCCGCATCCTGCGGCGTGCGCGCCGCTTCGTCGTCGCCCTTGATCAGCAGCCAGTTGTCGTGCTTCTCGCGCGGCTTGCGCGCCATGCGGACGAGATGCCAGCGGCCTTTCAGCTTTTCGCCGGAAAGCTCGAAATCGAGATGGCCCTTGGCGAGGCTCTTCGCGGGATCGTGCAAGGGACGCCATGAGCCCTTGTCCCAGACGATGACCGTGCCGCCGCCATATTCGCCCTTGGGGATCGTTCCTTCGAAATCGCCATAGTCGAGCGGATGGTCCTCGACGGCGACCGCCAACCGCTTCTCGCCGGGCACGAGGCTCGGCCCTTTGGTGACGGCCCAGCTTTTCAGGACGCCGTCGAGCTCCAGGCGCAGGTCGTAGTGAAGGCGCCGGGCGTCGTGTTTCTGCACGACGAATTGCTGGCTGACCGAACGCCGGGCTCGCCCGCGCGGCTCGGGCGTCCTGGCGAAATCGCGTTTGTGGCGATAAGTGTCCAGCGCCATGCGTTAACTCGCTTTGCGGCGGCCTGCGCGCGCCGTTGCGGGCTTTCTGCGGACGGCGCTGGCGGGCTTGGAGGCTTGGGAGCGGGACCGGCTTTTCGGCGCCGGGCCGGCGCTGTCACGCAAGGCCTGCATCAGGTCGAGAGCCGGGCGAGGCTTCTGTTTTTTGGGCGCGGCGATGGTTCGGCCTTCGAGCTTGGCCTTGACCAGTTCCGCCAGCGCGGCTTCATAACGGTCCTGATAATCGGCGGGATCGAAGGCGCCCTGCTTGGTCTCGATGATGTGCCGGGCGAGATCCAGCATTTCCGTCTTGATGCGTAAATCCGGGATGCTGCGAAGACCTCCGCCGCCGAACGAACCTCGTAATCGAAATGCAGCGTCGTCGCGATCAACCCGGCGCCGTGCGGACGAATGAGCAGAGCGCGAAGGCGGCGAAACAGCACGGCATGGGCGACCGCGACAGCATCGCGGTCACGAAGCCCGTCGCGCAGGACCACGAAAATTTCGTCACCGGTCCTGTCGGCGGGCGCGAGGTAATAGGGCTTGTCGAGAAAGGCCTCGTCGATGTCGGAAGCGGCGACAAAAGCGGCGACGTCGAGGGTCTTGTCGCTCTTGACCGCCGCTGCAGCGATCTCGTCCGCCTCCAGCACGATATATTGATCCTTCTCGGCTTCGTAGCCCTTGACCTGATCGTCCTTTTCAACCGGGTCGCCCGTTTCGCTGTCGACAAACTCGCGCCGGACGCGATGTCCGGTCGCCCGATTGACGGTATTGAAGACGATGCGGTCGGAGGTCGAGGCCGCCGTATAGAGCGCGACGGGACAGGTCACTGCGCCCAGCTGCAGATATCCCTTCCAGATTGCTCGCGGCGTCACGCTGGAACCCTTTGGATGGCGGGAAGTGGTTCCGTCTCGAGCGAACAACCGATGGGCCGGCGACTTGTTCCGCGCCTTGGGAAGGGTCGCCCGGCCGCCTACCGATCGATTTCGCCGAAGACGATGTCGAGCGAGCCGACAATCGCGGCGACGTCGGCGAGCCGATGGCCGCAGGAGAGGCGATCGGTCGCCGCCAGATGCGCGAACGACGGCGCGCGAACCTTGCATTTGTAAGGCTTGCTCGAGGAATTGGCTACCAGATAGACGCCGAACTCGCCCTTTGGCGCCTCCACTGCGGCATAGACCTCGCCTGCGGGAACGTGGACGCCCTCGGTGTAATGATTGAACTGCTCGATGGTCGCCTCCATCGACCTCTTCATTTCAGCGCGGCGTGGCGGCGCGACCTTGGCGTCGGGATGCATGATGGGACCTTGACCGTCGGGGCGGCGCAGCATGGCGACGCATTGGCGCATGATCCGCGTCGACTGACGCATTTCCTGCATCCGGACAAGATAGCGGTCATAGCAGTCGCCATTCTTGGCGACGGGAACGTCGAAATTGAACTCGTCGTAATTCTCGTAGGGTTGCGCCTTGCGCAAATCCCACGCCGCTCCCGCCGAGCGCACCATCACGCCGGAAAAGCCGAGACGCCAGGCGTGTCCAGATCGATCACGCAATTCCGACATTGCGTTGTTTGAAAATCCGGTTCTCGGTGAGCAGATCGTCGAAATCGTCGCACACTTTCAGGAACGGTTCGCAGAACGCCTCGATATCGTCGATCAGCGCCGGCGGCAGGTCCTGATGAACGCCGCCGATGCGGAAATAATTGGCGTGCATGCGCGCGCCGGACGCGCGCTCATAGAAGACCATCAGCTTTTCGCGCTCTTCAAACCCCCAGAGCGGCGGCGTCAAGGCTCCGACTCAAGCGCTTGCGTGGTGATGTTCAGAAGATGCGACAGCAGACGGCCGATTTCGCAATACAGCACACGGACGATTTGCGCGCGCCGAGGGGGCGTGATCCCGAGAAGCCTTTCGGCGGCGAGGCAAAAGGCATGTTCCTGATTTTATCGGCGCGACATAATCGAGCCGGTCGAAATAGGGCAGGGCCTGCAGGTAGGTCTTGGATTCGATCAGCTTTTCCGTGCCGCGATGCAGGAGGCCGATGTGCGGATCGACGTGGCGCACGACCTCGCCGTCGAGCTCCAGCACAAGGCGCAACACGCCATGCGCCGCGGGATGCTGCGGCCCGAAATTCAAGGTGAAATCGCGATGGCGCGCGACGACCAAGGGGCTCTCCTTGATGCCTGTCCGAAGGCGACGCCCAAGACAAGGCGCGACTTGACAAGACGCGACCTGCGCCATTGGCGCAGGTCGCTTTCCGGATCGGGCGAGGAATTCTGCGACGGGAACGCAAAAGACCGGAACATGTTCCCGGCGATCCAGGCGGATTGCTCTTGCGCCGTCGCAGTCGCGCGACACCGCTCCGGCTGAAACAAATGCTTTTTTCGGCCGTTAGACTCACGCGCATTCAAAGCGCGATTGACCCTGAGCGTTTTCGATCAGCGGGAGCCCGATGTGAAACGCAATCCCGTCCTGTCCAGCGCTGTCGTCGCGGCGACGGCGACACTCTTCGCCGCAGGCTTTGCTGCATCCACTCACGCGGCCAGCCAAAATCCCGCGAGCAACAAGGACGGCCAATATTTCGACGCCAGCGGCACGCCGACTTACAAGATCGATCCCGACGGGAAAGTCGATTGGCACACCTTCTCGGGCTACATCCGATACTCATCGGAATGCCTGCGCTGCCACGGGCCCGACGGCATGGGCTCGACCGAAGGCCCCGCGCTGGTCGATGCCGTCAAGTCAATGAAGTTCGACGACTTCCAGACGATCGTCGCGCAAGGCAAGAAAGATCTCGGCGCGGGCCAGGAAAAGGTGATGCCGTCGCTGGGACTCGACAAGAACGTCATGTGCTACATCAGCGACATCTATGTCTATCTGAAGGCGCGGGCAGACGGCGCGCTGCCGCGCGACCGCCCGAAAAGTCATGAGCCGCAGCCGAAAAGCGCTCAAGACGCCGAAAACAGCTGCATGGGCTCGTGATTTACGCGCTCCTGCCGTCAAACGTCCTGGTCCGGTGCTTCTGTCGCGCATCATCAAGGTTTGCGGCGTAAGCGTCTTCTCGTTCCGGTCCTCAGCCGCCAGGCGCCCGCTATCGTTACCTTTGCCTTCGATTCCCATTGCTTTTGGGGGCGGGCTGAGCAAAATCGGTTAGAAGCTCAATGGAAGAATTCGCATGACCAAACCACCGAGCCGGTATCGACCGACCGACGCCTTGTCCTTAGCAGAAGCTGTGTTTAAACCAGCGACGCCACCAGCAGCCGAGCCCGTCCGCGCGCAAAGAAAAGGCGGCGTTCCGGTCTCCAAGGAATTGGTGTCGATCAAGCTCGACAGCGATCTGATTGCCCATTTTCAAGAGGATGGGCCGGGTTGGCAGGAGCGAATCAACGATGCGTTGCGGCGGGCGACGGGCTTGTAAGCCGGCAAACGTTAAAAGGTTGGTTCTCTCGCGGGCAATGACCGTAATGGGCGCAAAGCCGGCCTTCGTCGGTCGTGACAAAGCGATTTTTCATCCCGGGTCGTAATGCAGTCCGGGCTCCCCCGCGGGGAACAGATTTTCGTCGATCCCTCGGCGCCCGAGGGCGTCGAGAAGCAGTTCCGGCGGCTCGTTGCGGCGTTCGTCGGTCAGTTGGAAAACGCCCCAGTGGATCCCGACGGCGCAAACGGCTTCGAGATCCTCCATGATCCGGACCGCCTCGTTCGGATCGATGTGCTGCGCGCTCATGAACCAGCGCGGCGCGTAGGCGCCGATGGGGATCAACGCCAGATCGGGCCTGCCGATCCGCCGCCGCATCTCTTTGAAAATGCGCCCATCGCCATAACCGGTGTCGCCCGCAAAATAAGCGCTGCCGCCGCTCGTGCGCAGGATGAATCCGGACCAGAGCGCCATGCGCCTGTCGCCGCGTCCACGCGCCGACCAGTGGTGGGCCGGCACGATAATGACTTCGCCTCCCTTGCCGATGTCAACGCGGTCCCACCAGTCGCCGGCCGCCACCCGCACGTGGGGAATCGCGCGGCGCAAGATTGCGTCGTTGCCAAGCGGCGTCACAATCAGCGGATTGTGCTCGGCATGGAGGCGGCGGAGAGTTGCGATGTCCATATGGTCGTAATGATTGTGACTGAGCATCACGACGTCGATCGGCGGCAAATCTTCGAAAGCGATTCCGGGCGCCGATACGCGCCGAGGGCCAGCGAACGAAAATGGGCTGGCCCTGTCCGACCATACGGGGTCGGTGAGGACGTTGCGACCGCCCGCCTGGACCAGCACGCTCGCGTGGCCGACAATCGTGGCGCGCAATCCGGCGACGCGATCGTTCGGAACAGCCTGCCGCACCGGGACCGACTTCGGCCACGCAGCGGCTCTTTCCTTCAGCTTCCACCGCAAGAATGCACGAAATTCGCGATCCGTTTCGATGTTATCCACGTTGCGGAAGCGCAGGCCGTCGAAATGGTCACTCGTCGCCCCGGAATAATATGGATTTTCGATTCGTCGCGCCACGTTCTCTCTCGATCGATCGGTCGGGACAAGTTCTACGCAGGCCATTCTAAGCCGGATCGAACAATGCAGGACATCCCTTGTCTTCGGCCGCCAAACGCCGCCGCCAGACGAGATAGGTCCGCGCGCCCGGTCAGCGGGGCGCCTCTCCGGCGGGCGCCCGCATGACGGCCTCATGGAGCGTCACGCAGTGACGCACGAGATTCGGCCGCGCGGAAACGAATTGCTTGAGCGGCGTGTCGATGTCGTAAAAATGGATATTGGCGATAAAGCCATAGACGGCCGCGTCGACGCTCGTCGGCCTTACGCCGTGGATGAACGCGCGCTCCGGAATGAGGTCGGCGAGGACGCCCAGATCGGCAAGGCCGCGCTGGTAGGCCGCTTCCGGCTCGTACCGGCCGATTCCCTGGAAGTAATAGCGCTGGAAATTGAATTCCCGGGCATTCGCCAGTCCCTCCTCGGTCAGGTTGGGGTGTTCCCTCAGGAGCGCCGAGCGGAAGGCCGGCCAGTAGCGTTCGTCTTTCCAGCGCGAATAGGACATCACCCAATAAAGGTCATCGAGCAGCCGCGTCACGAGTAGACTCAGATCTCGCTCTCGCGCGCCCAGGGCGGCGTCGATCGTCAGGCCATATTTGCGGATCAGGTGGGCGATGATCGTTTCGCTGTCGCCGATGGTTTCGCCATCGTCGACAAGATAGGGCAGCTGCGCGCGCGGGGCCGATGAAGCGTCGAACAGATGTTCATGGGCGAAGGGCAGGTCTGCGAGACGCAAAAAGACGAAGACCTTCAAGCCATAGCCATTGTTGTCGACCACGCCGAAAAGCGAAGGGTAGGAATAAAGCGTGATCATCGTTGAATCTCGTTGCGCGCGATGCCCTGCGGTCGAGTTGCGCCGCCGCCGTTTGGCGGCGCCGCAAGCAATCCTTTCACGCCTCAGCCTGCTCAAAAATCCGGAGGGCGTCATCCACTTCTGTACCGAGATAGCGGACGATGCTCCCAAGCTTCGTGCGCCCGGCAAAAACTGAACGGCACGCAGTCCGACGGCGAAATCGAAGGCCCTATGGGGATCAGCGAACGACCCGCACCGCGCCAACGGGACGGCGGACGACCGGGCGCCGCGGAGCAACGACAGCGCCGCGCGGCCCGGCGCAACCCGCGCGATAAACACCGCGCGCGCAAACGACGGCCTCGGCGGGCGCAACGGTGAGAGCCGTGACGGCGGCGAATTCAGCAAGCGTGAAAACCGCAAGAGCTGCGAGGGTAGGCCAGCGTTTCATTGGTTTGCTCCATTGAAGTGAGGACGTCATGGGCAGTGCTGTATTTGGCGGCGCCCATGGATTTGCCGCCGGGTCAATCTCCGGAACGGGTCTATGTTGTGGTCTTGACGGGCGGGATCGTCCAGCTTCCGTCGAGGATCGACGGGGCTTTGGGGTTCGGCCAGTACATGCGAAGCATCAACACGAACTTGCCCGCAGGTGCGGGAAGCCAGTTCGATTCCTTGTCCGGCCCGGCGAGTTGTGCTGGATATAGAGATCGATGGAGCCGTCGGCGTTCGCCTTGAGATTCTGCCGGGCGCTGATCGAATAGCGGTTGATCGGATTGGCGACGAAGAAATAATTCTCGTCATACATGGTCAGCGACCAGAAGCCCTTCACCGGCGGCAACTGGCCCTTCGGGAAATGCATCACATATTTGTTGGCGCCGTCATATTTGCGCGCCAGCAAGCCGCCGCCCGTTTTGAGAGAGGTCGGGTAGACCGCGTCCTCGGGTCGGTTGGCGCCAAGGCCGATCGCGGTGACGAGCGCGCGCTGGATGTAATCGGTTCCGTACAGGCCGGTCTTGGTCGTGAAGCGCCAGCCGTTGACGTTCTGGATCTCGGGCCCCGTGACGAAATGCAGCATGATGCGGCTGAAGCTGATCTTCGGCACGCGATTGAGGATGGCCGGGTCGGCGGCGGACGGATCGAAATCCTTGCCGGGAACGACGCCAACCTGCGCGAGTTTGGGCAGGATCGGGGCGTCGGCGGCTGTCGGCGGATTGGTCTTGAGCAGTTCCGCCAGTAGCCGGAAATAGTCGACGCCGCTGAGCGCGTTGACCTGGTCGCGCACCGCCGTCTTCATGTCGATCGCGGCGTCGGCCTTGGCAGCCGGCGGAGTCCAGTCCTTGCCCCAGGCGCTGAGCGGATAAATCTTGCATGCGTCCTGAAGGGCGTGAACGGCGGCGTAATCCTCGGGCGTTCCAGTGCAATAGATGCGGCCCAGAAGCCAGACCAGCGCGGTCGGCGACTTGTATTCGACGACGCCCGCGGGCAGCGTTCCCTTCCAGCCCGGCCCGGTTATGGCGTAAGTTTGCGCGCCGGTTCCGGTGGTGCGCGTTCCAGGAACCTGAAACACATCCGTCCAGCCGTCGAGCATCGGGAACAGGAAGTAGCGCCCCTTCATATCGGGAAGGCTGAGAATCCAAGGCTCCTTGCCGACCTCCAGCCAGGCGGTGGTATAGAGAGTGTCTGCGTTGGGCGCGGTGACGTCGCGATAGCTCGCGTCGGGATAGCTCCTCAAGCGCACGAACTGCCCCATCGGCGCACGAGAGGCCTCGGTGGAGGCGATATTGGTCATGACACGGCGGGTCATTTCCATCGTCACCAGCGGATAGCCGTAGATATAAGCCTCCGACGCCGCGCGAAAATCCTCGACGTCGCCGACCAGATCGCTGAATACGCCTTCTGCGTGCGCCGATGTGAGAGCGGGGCTTGCGCCCAGAACGCCGAGCCCCATCGAAACAGCGCGCCTCGAAATTGTCATTTCCGTCTCTCCGATCCCCGAAGTTTCAGATTAAATGTTTTCGCCACCACTATTGGTTGGCTTAGCGGCGCGATGTTATAGCAATCGAAAATCGACCGTTTATCTTTTCACGACATGACGGCGAAAAAAGATGCAAATGACTGGTCTTCCCTTGCAAAGGGTCGCCGGGCTTTCGGGTGCGCCGAAACTGCTGCGCGAACTCGGCGTCGATCCGCGTGACGCCTGCGCGGGATTGTCAATCGCTCCGGACGATCTGACGCCCGACGCCATGATTTCCTTCGCCGAGGCAATGCAACTGCTCGCGAATTGTGAGCGGGTGACCGGTCTGGA
Source organism: uncultured Alphaproteobacteria bacterium (assembly GCA_963811975.1). Classification (GTDB taxonomy): domain Bacteria; phylum Pseudomonadota; class Alphaproteobacteria; order Rhizobiales; family Beijerinckiaceae; genus Rhodoblastus. Next base: position 3,474 of record CAWETR010000001.1, on the reverse strand, counting down.
GCATTTCGGGCTGATGCTTGGCGCCCGCCGTGATCACCTATCGCTTGGGCCGATCGGACAGGTCATGCATGTCGCGCCGACGCTTGGCGACGCCATCCGAGACTTTATCCGCGTCCAGGTAGGCTTTTCGCGCGGCGCAACCGCTTATTCCTATCCGATTGATGGCAGCGTCACGCTCGGATTTGGGATTTACGATCGCCATTCCCCAGGCGCGAAACAGGCTTATGACTTCACCATGGCCGTCGGCGCAAATCTCGTGCGCGCGCTGACAGGCGGAAAGGCGAACCCCGTCGAAATCCATTTCTGCCATCGACCCCCTGCCGATCCGGTCCTTTACGAACGGATCCTGAAGTCGAAGGCGCTTTTCGATCAGTACCAATCCTGCGTGATCCTTTCGCGTTCGGACCTGAAACTGTCCAACCCGCATGCGGACGCGACCAGATACGCCAGCTAGTCAGGCCAATGGAGCGCTGATGCAGAAGGATGCGGTCAACCCGGCCGCGCTTTTGCGTCACTGTATGAAGCCGCTCCTGATGCAGGGCGAATTCACGCTCGATGCCATCGCGAAACGGGTGGAGATCCATCCGCGCATGCTCAACCGGCGTCTTTTCGACGAAGGCACGTCGTTCATCGCCATCCGCGATGAAGCGCGTTTTCGCCTGGCGCAGGAACTTCTCGCGCTCACCGACCTCCCGATCGGCGACGTCGCCGCGGCCTTGTCCTTTTCATCGCATGGCAATTTCGTCCGCGCTTTTCGTCGGTGGGGCGGAATAACGCCATCGGAATGGCGTTCAAGGGCGTTCCAGAAGACTTGATCGATACCGGCAAGAGCCGGGCGTCCGGCTATTTCACCAGGGACGCGTCGCCCCTGCCCAAGGAAGTTGTCGCGCCCTGTGCCGTCATGGAGCGTTACCTGGACTGGCTGTATTCGGTCCGATGGTCGCAGGCGCGTTGCTCTGGGCATTGCTGGGCTTGTGGCGGTTCCTAGGGTTTTCAAAGGGCTCGTCGCATCCAGACTTGTTGGAACGTGTGCCTGCGGTGATCGACTTCTATCCGCGCTGTGTCCAGCCTCGATGAACTCGACGCCATCCGGGCCCGGATCGATGCTGTGGTCGGGCGTCTCCGCTCGATACCGTTGAGGGCAAACTCGAGGATAGCAACGTCAATGCAATCAATGGCGTGTTCGTCTATCTCGATCGCCTGGTCTCGGAAGAGCGCCTGAGTCTGGAAGCAAGAGATGGGGAAAGACAACGAAACCATAAGCACTGGCGCCGCCGGAGAGCCCAGAGCAGGGAGGAGGGGCGATGATCAACTTCGCCCGTATTGCCAAATGTCGCGGTTGTACTCATCGACATCGAAGCTGTTGAGATAGGCGGCGATAGCCGCGCCGATGGTGGGGAAAAACCGACCGACGCCGAATGGGCCATGCGACGGCGCGGGTCATTCATTTCGCCTTACGCTCACGCCTAGGCCTGCATTTCAAGGCTGTGATCTCAATTCAGCGTTACACGGGAACCAACCCGGCAATGAGGCATTGGCTTGCTGCTGCTGAAAAATGGGCAGTTGCTTCCCCGAAAATGCCCCGCACGCGCGAACTGGTCGAACGTCGAAATAGACGTTTTCAATGATTTGCCGATCGGGGCGATGTGGGAGGTGTCCGTTTTCGACTTGAGAAAGGCGTGTTTGCGGGAGTTCTTCAGCAGCGAGGGCTCGTCTTGCTCCGAACCCTACGCCTGACCCCGTAATGCTGAAGTTGAGAGGAGATAAAGATGTCTTCCAGCATCCTTCCTATCCTCGCCGGCGTCGCCATGGCGGCCACAGCGAGTTCGGCTTTCGCCTTCGACGTGATGGCGAGTTCGCCGATGGCCATGCGGACCCACGCGACGCACCAAGCCGCTGTGATCGAGGTCGTCCCGGCTAATGCGGTGATCGACGTGAACTCGCTGCTACCGTGGATGGTGCGAGGCGAGCTACGCCGGCCAGATGGGTTTTGTCCACGCGCCGATCCTCGTCAGCGCCGCCGCTCCGTCTGCCGACGCCGTCAATGAAGTGCTGACCTTGCCGTTCACTGCGGTCGGCGGGGTCCTGAGCGCTTCGGCGCCCATTGTCGCCACGACCCATGAGCCGGTTGTGACGCGTTATTGACGCTCGGCGGCTCTGCCTGGCTTGCTGCCGGCGGGAGGCGCGCATTTGCGCGCCCAACGTCCGCTCACCGCAAATCCTTCCCCTTGCCGACGACGCCCGCGGCCTTCCGCCGACGGCGCGGGTTTCCACAGCCAATTTCAAACTCCCTTTTTATGGCGCCAAGCGGTCGGTCGCGTGCAAGCTTGGCGTGATCCGCACGCTCTACGCGTCCGAGTACGACCGTGCGATCCTGATTTCGCAGAGCTATCACGGTTGGCCGCGCGCCGGGAGCGGCGGAGCGAGCATCTTGTGGTCAATGGCGTTGAATTGATCGACGCGCGGTTGAGCGGCCATTCCTACGTTTTTGACGAACCCAAGGCGATCCTGGATTTGCGCAAAATCGTTAATCGCGAATCGGCTGCTGCCGCGCGCGGTCTCAAAGAGCGTGAAAAGGCCGGTTTGCCTTATTGGGTGATCGAGCCGTGAGCGGGAGATCTTCTGTGATGGGAAGTGGGAGTGGATAGTCGGCTCCCCTTCTGCGCGCGTCCAGCGCACGTCGATAGTGCGGCGCCGCCACGACATGCGCGCCCTCGCCACCTGCGGCGGCCGATGAGGGGCCGTCCTCCGATACCTCACGTTGCGGGAGTGAATGCTGTCATCACAGATTTTTTCATGTGCCGTTCCGTTAGCCGTAAGTGAAGTCCGGCTTGCTTTGCCCAACTTCTATAATGTAACCGTCAGGATCGCGAATGTAGCAGCGCGTCTCGCCGTATTTGTCCTTTGGCTCGGTGATGAACTCGGCTCCTCGCTTCGCCATAGTTCATAGCACGCTTGAATATCGGCAACGCGGATGTTCATAAAGCTGCTGATGAATTGGGGTTGGCGGGCACGCTGAGCGTTACCGTTGGTTTGTCGGGTGTCGGGCCGCCCCCGACGTTGACGATGAGCCACGTGTTCGCGATCCGGATGTAACCCGGCGCGCCCTTGCTATCGCCTCTGCTCAGGATGCGGACTATCGAAGATCGTTTCATAAAATCGGAGCGATCGCTCGACGTCGGCGACGGTGAGAAAGTGTGCGACGGTAAAGCCATCCTGCGGCGGCATCTGGTAGCTTTTCTGTTCGACTTGTACCTGGCTCATAGCCGGCTCCAATTCGGGAATGGTATTCCCCCGTCGCCGGATACTCTGGCGTAATGTGCTTTATCAATGAACTGTAACTCCCACCTGAAAAACACAAAGCCATAATGCCGAGCGCGCGACATGCCTGCACCTCCTCTCCGTTGGAGACCAGCTTCCGTCAGTGTCCGATTTTCGGGGAGGTGCTGACAGGCTGGACCCGTCTCCGCACGC